>NZ_JACJRV010000051.1 GCF_014697475.1 Nostoc sp. FACHB-152 | reverse complement strand
TCACCCGTCCGCCACTAAATCCCTAAAGATTCCGTTCGACTTGCATGTGTTAAGCATACCGCCAGCGTTCATCCTGAGCCAGGATCAAACTCTCCGTTTTGATTCCTTTGGCTACGCTTTTTTAACCTTAGCCTGGTTCTTTTATTTACTTGACGCAGGCTTGTTTTATAATGGCTTTCAAACTATAATATTTTCTAGGTTCGGTTCCTGACCGCGCCGCTTTTTTGCGTCCGCTTCTCAGGCACTTATCTAATATAACGAAGCTCCACTGAAGTGTCAACACTTTTCCCATCTTTTTTTGACATCTTTGTTTTTGTCTTATGTAATCCTTGGTGAGTAAGGGTTATGGGCTATAGTATTTTCTGAAGTTACTGAAGAATATAGAAAGTCGTGAGCAATTTGGGTGTTTTGCCGCCTTGGTTAGTATTAGATCCTCTGTTACGTGGCTGGTTACTGGAGGATGTTGGTCGGGGCGATCGCACTACAAATAGTCTTTTAGCCGCAGATGTTACGCCAGGAACCGCTAAATGGATAGCCAAAGCACCAGGAATAATTGCTGGCTTACCAATTGCAGCACGAGTATTTCAACTTTTGAATGAAAACGTGAGCTTTGTAGCTACTGCTGATGAAGGATCATTCTGTGAACAAGGAGAAGTAGTGGCTGAAATGCATGGTTCATTAGATGCTTTGCTTATGGGAGAACGGGTTGCTCTCAACTTAGCTATGCGTTTGAGTGGGATTGCAACCTTAACTAATAAATATGTAAAAGAAATTGCTGATTTACCTACTCGGTTTGTGGATACGCGTAAAACTACGCCTGGGTTAAGATTACTGGAAAAGTACGCAACTGTTTTAGGCGGCGCGATTAATCACCGGATGGGTTTGGATGATGCGGTGATGATTAAAGACAATCATATTGCGGCGGCTGGTGGAATTGGAGAAGCTATTACTCGAATTCGCGCCAAAATCCCTTATCCTTTAACGATCGAAGTAGAGACGGAAAATTTAGAGCAAGTGAAAGAGGCTTTAGAATATAAAGCAGACATTATTATGTTGGATAATATGTCGCCAGAGCTAATGCGTGAGGCAGTGCAGTTAATTCGCCAGCAGGATAGTAGGGTAAAAATTGAAGCGTCAGGAAACGTGACATTAGAGACTATTCGTGCTGTGGCGGAGACAGGTGTTAACTATATATCTAGTAGTGCGCCAATTACTCAGTCTAAATGGTTGGATTTGAGTATGAAAATTTCAGGATAAAAGACAAACTGCTAGCACTGAATTAATTGTAGTAATCAGAGCCAGAACCATATTTCCAAGCATCTATTAAGCGATGCCAATAATATTGTTGTGAATTTGGTTGATTTTTAATCCAATTTTCTAACATTGGACTGAGATGAAATAAAGTTGTATAAGCAGCTAAATTACTGTAATGCACTGTCCAATCAAGTAAATTTAGTATACCAACTTGCGGAATTATTTTAGCAACTAATACTGGATGAGATAATCCCGTTTTGATAAGTGTTTTTGTTAATGCTGAAAACTGAACTATATCTTGCAAAAATGGCTTGAGTACTGGTTCACCTAACTGTTGCATTTGTGTAAATACCGCAGAAAGCAGTTGATTAATTTGCTCTGGGCTGATATTTTGATTTATACCTACACTCATCGCTTTTTGAAATAACCAAGTCACACTCAAACTTGGTTGATATGGTTGCAGTAATGATACAGCTTTCGCTGATAACTGATTGGTTTGTAATGCTTCTTCAACCCCAAAAGTTAAACGCTTCAGGTGTCGCAGCATTGCCCCAAAGCCACCAAAACTCAAGGGGGATTGATTGCCACTACTATCTCCCACTAGTAAAATCTTATTCCAATGTAGTTTTAGTGGGCTTTCGCGGTAACTAGGAAAGAAACCAAATAAGGCGCGTTGAAATTTTAATTGATGTAATTCAATACCTTGATATTTTGGGAGAAGACGCAGATACTCCTCAAATAAATCTTCTAAACTCAAACGTTGTGGATGTGCATCCATGTAGGTAAACAAATAAGTAGTTCTGCCATCTCTAGCGGGAAATGCTTCCCAAAAGTATTGGCATTGATTTTGCAATGATGTAAACGATAATAATAAATCACCGGAGTTATTGTCTGGGAAACCTTGGGCGCAACTTCCTACAACTAAACATAGGGCATTGGGTTTTTTGCCTTGACGTGCTTGTTTAGTAATAGGAGAAAGATGTCCCATTGCATCGATTAACAACCTAGCTTTGAATTGGTTATTTACTCTCACGCCATCAGGGTGAATTACTGCTTCATTAAAAGGTGTATTTTCTAATAACTGTCCACCAGAAGCCAGAAATTTTGTTTTTAAAATTTCTAGCAGATATACAGGATCAACACCAATATTCAGAACGTTCTCTACCCAAACTTCTGTACCTCCGCAAAAACTAACTCGTGCTGGGTTATATTGAGTTGCGATCGCTGTTTCTAATTCTTCCTCTGTCAGCAGGTTTAACTGTAAGAACACTACTAATTCTTGCCGTGAAATATTCCATTCTTGCTTTCTGCCTCGGAGGATTCCTCTTTCAATTAAGGCCACACGCCATCCCCGTATAGCTAAGGCACAACCAATTAAAATGCCTAAAGTCCCGCCACAGATGATTACATCCCAATCTACATCGCCTAAATTTTGTTGATTGTCTTTGACTACTGTTGGTGTTGGTGCAGTGTTCTCTCGAATCGATCTCAGAATGTCATCCGTGCGACGCAAACCTTGCAAAACATCACCAGGTAATTGGGAAAGAATTTTTTCTGTGAGCGAACTAGACATAAAAGTTGATTTCATCAGAGTTCCTAATTAAGATCGTATCCTTGCTGGCTTCCTAATTTCCAACTCTGGGTTACGAAATGTTAATATCTGACGACAAGCCGCTACTCTGCGGGTTCTGCGAAGCAGTACGCGTCTACTAACTTGTGTAAAAACTTACTGTTTGATCAATGAAGCAAGGGTCAGTTTTCAAAGACTGACACTAGTGGGTCATTTGGCATGGTCATAGCCATTTTTGCAAAATAGTTTTAGGAGTTCTAATATGTCGAATAATACAAGCTCCGGAACCGCCTAATCGATGTTGGTGCGATCGCCGACGAGTAAGTTAACGACGAGCGGATCGTTTACCTGCCCATGAAAATGGAGTTGGGTTTTGATTCCAAAAATGTACGACAGTTTCTAGCCAGTCAATAATTTGCCCAGAGGTTTTGGGATGTTGGCTATCGAGTGCGCGATGTTTAAGAATGCGTTGAATAGACTCTGCCATGTTAAGCCAACTGCCACCCAAAGGAGTATACAAGGGGAGAATACCTTGATGGCATAGCCAAACCACGAAATCAGGAGTCTTATGGCCAACCAAATTGTCACACACCAGTAGCATCCGCAAAGGTGGGAGTTCTTCAGGTAAGGTAAATTTAACTTTTAATCCTTGCCGCCAACTTGACCATAAAGCGTGGTTATCCTGAATAGATAAAACTGTTGCACTTTGTGGCAAAGACTGGATAATATCACTCAATTGTTGTTTGAGCCAAGCGTGTAAAACAGCATTAGGGCAAGTTTCAACACCTTGTTCAGTCAAGGGGCGTAGTGGATTTTTTGGACAACGTGACATATTTACATTGCCCTCCTTAGATTTAACAGTTCATATTTTTAATTTGCCATTAAATTTTTTCTATGGCTATGACCATGCCAAATGACCCACTAGATTCATCTCATCACAGATGCCTGCAACTATGCCGCAGTGGTCAATATCCTGTACTCTGATATCTAATGGTGATGCTGTCATGCTTCTAAAATGCAGCATTTAGGTCATTTTCAAAAATACAGCATTTATGAGCGCACCTGCGGAATCTGGGTTCAAAAGGTTGCAACCATAAGATATGCGAATACCATCATAGTGCGTTGCGCTGTGCGACAACACAACGCCAGTTCCAGTTGAGCCAGCGCGTTGCGGAGGTTACCTCCGTTGTAGCGACTGGCGCTTGTACCCGCCCACGCAACTGCCTCCCCTACATTTTATTTTTTAGGTTGAGCTACTTAGCAGAGGCTTGAACTTGAGCAAAATTAACTATGTATGGTTCTTCTAATGATTGCTGGGTACTGGCTTTGACTGCTTCTAAATAGCGGCGTAACACTAATAATTGTTGGCAATTGGGACGATAGGTAAGATTACCTTGCTTTTCAAAAAGGGGTGCGGATGCGATCGCCTGATAATCTAAATTATCATGTGAGTTTTGCGTTAACCATGCAGACTCAGGTAGTGAAGGGATCAAACCTGGCGGTAATTCACCTTCTAAGAACGCTAATAATCTTTGCTGGCAAATACTGGTATTAATTCCCCGTGCCTCGAATAATTGAAGAACTTCATTAAAAGATAAGGTACGTTCTGGTAATAGTCGTAGCAATTCAGTAAATAAGAAATAGTCTGTGTATTGTTGCCTTGATTCTTCTAAAATCTGGGAGTGCAGGGGTAACATCGCCAAGCCATAGGCAACTCGGCTGCAATTGGGTGCGCCATTTTCACCAAGATACGCGTCTTGAATAAGCTTGGCGTTGGGGAATTTTTGCCGTAGCCAATGGTGGACTACTCCTAAGGACGCAACTCCACCAGTTAAGACAGCTTGATTGATGGCTTCGGTGGGAATACCCCGCGCAACTAATAATTTGTTAAGTTCGCGGTTAAGCCGCCGCACAAAGGGGATGAATACTTGATTTTCTAAGTCTCGCCGTTGCAGTACCCACCTTTGGTCTGCTAAGGTCAGAGTAAAAGTTTCTTGATGTTGCAAAATTAACTTTAAAGCTAGGGCCGCTTCTAATAGAGCTTGTCCTAACAGGGAACTTTCAAGACGCTGCTGTAAACGAATACGCACGCCTAAATCCGCTTCTCCGGCTCTGGGTAAGTCTAAATTATCTAATTCCAAACTCTGCCACTGCATTTTGTCAACTTCGAGAAAGGTAGGTTGCCAATGCCACAGGTTACTGGTATTGCTTGAACTATCTTCTTGATTTGTTGTACGTGGTTGTCGGTATTTGGGCGGAATGAGTAATTGGCAGATAATATCTTGTTCAATACCTTTACTAGCGTAGGCAAAACTATGCAGCATGAAGTCATGGTGCGCTAATTGCAGGAGATTTTCGGGGATATCAACTAAGGCCATTTCGGTGGCGGTTGCCCCAATATTAATCACTAAAGTACTACCTAGTAAAGATTCGGTTGTTTTAACTGGTTGCAAGCCGTCGCGATCGCTCACTTGAATGATTTCGCCGTTACTTTGATCAAATAAACTAATTAAACTGGCGATCGCTTCTTCAATAAAAAATACTTGCTGGGGATGCTGAATAATTTTGCTTGTCAGCAAAGCTTCCCGGACATTAAAGCGATATTGTTCTGGCCAGCCTGAGGGGGAAGTGCAAATTACACCAGCGATTTTGTTAATAATTGTGTGGAACGCTGGCTGATCGATCCCAACTGCGGTAGCAACTAAACCTTGAGTTGTACTTTGCCGATCTGATTTTAAAGTTAAAAGTAATTTCGAGAGCGATCGCACTACCCAAATTAATGGCCCAGCTGAAAATTCATTAAATTGCAGCACCGGTTCCCACTTCTGTTGCTCACTCTTGTAGGGGATAGCAACCTGTAAATAAGGTTTTAACTGCGCGGAATATGGGCTAATTTTTTGTTGCGCAGCTTTTGCTTGAGTACTAGTAGCCGTAGGTAGATAAACTTCCGCAGGTAAGCGAAACGAATGTTGTTGAAAAGAAGTAGCTCCTGGTATATTTTCGGCTGACCAATATATTGGATAGACAACCGACTGAGAACGATTCAACAAAGCCGCAGAAATTCCTGTTGTACCTAAATCAATTCCTAAATACCAAACCGAATCATCCACATCGATAGGATTTTCTAATTGGTTTTCCGCACCGGAACCAGTAACTGTGACTTCCTTTTTTTTTTCGTTTGTGGGGCTAAAGTTTAAATCAACCTCAGTTTGTGGCAACGATATCGGTGCAACTGGTGGTACAGCCGGACGAGAAAAAGCTACATTTGGTGCGTTGTCGATTGTTTGAGGATTAGGAACAGCCACATTCTGGGCTTCCTGACTATCCTCTAAACTGTATAAATTAGGCTCAAGGGGCGGCTGGTAGTTGAGCAACTCATCAAAGTTGGCTAAATCTTGATTCAATTGCTGCAACTGTTCTTCATTAAAAGAAATCTCTGGTACATTTGCCGACTGAATTATTTCTGGGGATAGCAAATTCTCCTGGGGTAAAGCAGCGATATAAGTATCCGAGAAATGCTCGTGTGTCTCGGCTTTGATAGCTGCGTCCGGGCTGGGTTCATCGAGGGTGACTAATATTTCTGAAGGAGACAAGCCAGGCCATAATTGCTCTTCACTACTCACCTCAGCGAAAAGCTCAGTCAGGGAACTAATAGTATCTGTATGAGATGGCTGTAGTGAGATTTTATCTGTATCTGCACGAGAATAGCTGAGTGTAGTGGCTGGTAATGTAGACTCTTCCTCAAAAAACAATTCTTGTTGAAAATCTGATGATAAATCTGGGAATTGAGAGGATACAGTAGGTTGTTGTGGGTGAAGGTTACCAAGTTCCAATAAACCTGCATCTGACTGAGTAAAAATGTTATCTACTTGATTTCCAGGTTCAGTAGTAGGCAACTTCTCTGTCACCGAGTGTGGTTCATCTTCCGCATTTGGTGTGAATAGAGAACTTTCCTGAACTGTATTATCTGGCGGGACTACGTTTGATGTTTGGGTTTGGGCTACATCGCTGGGATCAACTGCAAATAAATCTGCTGTTTGTTCTTGTTCTTCTAAAAAAGGAGTGGAAGATTGGGTATCACTTGTATTTAATGTGAAAAAATCCTCTGTTTGTTCTGTGGGGGTAACATCAACGCTCGGTTCTGGAATAGGAGTAATAGTAAATAAACTGGCATAAAGTTGATCGACTTCATCAGTTAATTCGGAATCTTCGGGTAATTCTATAGGTGGCGGTAATGAGTCGAGCAAATTAGTAGAAGCTTTTTGAGAAGGAATCGCTACCTCAGAGCTAACTGATGGAGATTCCATAAAAAATGCTTCAGATGATGGTTGTTCTAAGTTTTGCCAGTTGCCAATACCTAATTCTAAATCGGCAAATTCTAGTTCAATGGCAGGCTCAGGTGTATTTTCAGGTTGAGGAGAATTGCCAGTCAGCTCTAAGAGCATCGCATCGAGATCATTTGCTGCCACATCCTCTGGTGGATTATTTACAGGTACAGGTTCTAACCCTAATTCTGGTAATTCTACTGATGAAGTGGCTATCTCAGGAGTTTTGTTAGCAGGTTTGATAGATTCTAGAGTAGTTGTATTGTCTTTAGTTGGGAATAGCGATCGCGGTGGTGTTTCTCTAGCAACCCCAACAGCCTCTGATTGAATAATAGAAGTTTGTTGCTGTAAATGCTGCGTCAAATTGTTGAGGAAGCTGACCATCAACTGTTCGCCTTGCAATCCCGTACTGTGCATTTTTGCCAGCGCTTGAGACAAAGATTCATGATAAGTATTAATGTTACGCTGTAGTGCCTCAAAGACAAAATTCAGCGTTCCATCTAGAGACAGCAAACGTTGATCCAGTTCCTTGGCAAACTGACTTAACCGTTCTACCTGGGCTGATGATTCTAATGAATATGGAATACTAGAGGGCGTGAGTTCTGGGCTACTGTAGTTAAATGTACTGGCAACAGGAGTATCCTGAGCAGCATTTTCTTTAATATGCGGCGCAACAGTAGGGACAAGACGACCCATCAGTACTTGCAAAAATTCCCCAATAATCTGTTCTTGATTAGCCAACTGCTGACTTATAGAGTAATTTTGCAGTCGCTTCTGCTCTAACAGCCTAATTTCCTGCATCAATGTAGAGCGTTCTTGTAATAGTGCTGTTAATTCTGCTTGTAGCGGTTGTATTAAGGTCGCCAATTCACTTTTGAGTTGGCTGCTAGTAACAGCGTTCTCTGTCGGTTCAGGTTGCTGCTGATCTGAAGGCGGATTAACTTGTTCAGCAAATTTCGTTAATAAAGGTGATGGTTGTATTTTTCCAGTTGGCTGGGAAATATTGCCCTGTGACTCCTCCGTTTCTTTTAACTTAACGAGGAAGTTGCGAACTCTTTCTAAAACCTCTTTTGCCTCTGGTGCTTGGGCAGACAGCAGCTTTGGCAGTCGCTTACCATTGTTAGTCAGTAAGTTATCAATGTCTGCAATCAGTTTTTGAATTTCATCAGCGCGGGAAGTCACTTTGAATTACCTTAGCTAGAACTGGATTTTAACTTGTGTGAGAAATTTTACGCTTATCAAAGTTATTAACCGGAGAAACTGCCCTTCAGATTCCTGGTGGCAATTTTATGATGACTAGGCATCGCGGTAATTAGCTTGGGTGCTAATTGAAGTACAAGGATACAAAAAATATTCCGTAGTTGTCAGCCAAAGTGGTTGACTAGGTACTTTGCCCCTCACCATACAGGCGATGTTACAGCCTCTGGGACTTGACTAGCAAAAACATAAAAAAATGCAACAAATCAGTCAGTAGGCTTATTCCGACTAGCATCAGTTACATATAAAACATATCCCAGGCAAATTCCCTCCACTTTACATCCACACGCGCCCATTAATCTAGCTAACGAGTGTGTTAATGGCAAGTAAGCGATGTAAATAGCGACTAATTTGTATTTTATGTTACTTTAGTAATGCCTCCAGCAACGTCTTCTCTTAACCGACGGAGACTGCACTAAGGGCGATCGCATCACACAAAATCACTAGCTCTAGTATTACAACGTAATACCTAAAATACACAGTTAAAGGAATATTTTGCTAACCAAGGCCATAGCTGAAAACTTGGCATTAGCAAAAATCAACTACTTTGAGTATCATTAATGTTGTTTGTCTATATTTTTAAGTAAAGTTTTTGGCAATAATACTAGTCTCTGCACAACTATTCCAGAGGCATTTAGGTAGTTATGGCATAAATTTTGCTTTATTTAAATAGAGACTGTGCTGACAAATGCTTATATTGTTATTTTATCTACTGAGCGGAAGTTTAGATTGTTTTGTTAGCTAAGGCTGAATATAGCAGGATTGTTGATTTTAGAAGTCGCAGTTTTAATAAAATTTTGTAATGGGAGACCGATATAGCTTGCAAGAACCTCATAATCCCTGGATCAAATCGACTCCCTTCTTTCAAGGGTTGCCTGACGCGGTTGTGGAACTGGCACTTACCCACCTTGTTACCCGTACCCACCCAGCGAATCAGGTAATTTTGTTAGAAAATGATTGGGGTGGTTCTGTCTATTTTATATTTGAAGGTTGGGTAAAAATTCGTACTTATAATTTAGAAGGTAAAGAAGTAACTCTCAATATTTTAGGTAAAGGCGAACTATTTGGTGAAATGGCAGCTTTAGATGAAGTGCCTCGCTCTACCGATGTGATTACCCTCACGGCTACGGTAATTGGAAGTATGCCATCTCAAGATTTTGTCAAGTTACTACAAACAGAACCCTTGGCAGGAGTCAGATTATCACAACTAATGGCTAGACGCTTGCGGCAAGTAAACCGGCGACTGCGGTTGCGAGAATCTGATAGTCAATCACGAGTAGCAGATACTTTGTTGTTTTTGGCAGAGGGACAGGGAAAAAAAGCGCAAACAGGAGAGACTGAAATTCCGAATTTACCTCACAGAGAACTGAGTAGTTTGAGTGGACTGGCGCGAGAAACAGTAACAAGAGTCTTAACTAAGTTAGAAAAGAAAGGGTTAATTAAGCGGGATCAAGACAGTATTTGCATTCCTGATGTGTTAGCTCTGGAAAAAATGATAGTTTAAAAATTTCTCAAATGAGTATTGTAAATTCTCTGCCCGAAGAGCCAGAGGAAAGCCCAACTTCTGAGTCCCCATCTTCCCAAAGTCAAGGGTGCGATCGCAATAATTCACAGGATTCTGGAAATTTCAGCAAGTTGCAACCTCCGCAATTGAAAGCCGGCGCACCTTTGAGGCTCGTAGAAACGGCATTTTTAGCCAGCACTGCTAGTTTAATTTGGTTTATTAATTTCTACTTCCCATTAGGGCCACTTTTGCGAATATTTTTCCCTGTACCGATCGCTCTAGTTTACCTGCGTTGGGGTCATCGCGCTGCATGGATGGCAGCAGTCACTTCTGGTTTGTTGTTATCGGTACTCATGGGGCCTGTTCGCAGTCTACTTTTTGTTATGCCTTATGCTTTTATGGGGGTACTCCTGGGAGCAACTTGGTATCGTCGTGTTCCTTGGATTGTGTCTATCACTTTGGCTAGTTTATTAGGGAGTTTGGGCTTCTTTTTCCGGATGTGGTTGCTGTCTATATTATCCGGTGAAGACTTATGGATTTATTTAATCAACCAAGTCACTGAAATTGCTGAGTGGATATTTTTACAGTTGGGATTACTAACCAGTCCGAGTGTATTTTGGATTCAAATCGGGGCTTTAGCCTTGGTTGTACTTAACAACTTTGTCTATCTGTTTGTCGTACACATAGCTGCATGGCTGTTATTAGATCGTTTAGGTAATCCGATTCCCCGTCCACCACAATGGGTACAAGTGCTGCTGGATTATGATGGGTAGTTATTTGTCATTTGTCATTTGTTGTTGATTCAATACATTTAACTAAGGACGAATGACCAATGACTAATGACTCAATTCGGATTTACACTCAAATAGAACAAAGCAAGGCATGGCTGGCTAAGTACCAAGGTTGTTTACCGATTTTTGCCTGTATTTTAGGTTTTACAGAAACTGCTTTGATTCCAGGGATTTCGGCAGCTGGTAGCACGCCAGAAGACAGGAAGTACACTGCTTGTGCGGATGCGGAATTTTTATACTACGGCGCAGAACATCAACCGCAGTATCCTTTACCACCACTAACGGCGGGAGCATCACCTGTACTAATTTCTCGTGCTGTGGTTGAAGCACTAAATATGCCAATTTATTTGTTTAATGCTGGATTACCTCAACCTCCTGCTGTACCAGCGATTGATTTAGGAGGTTCGCCTGCTAGGTGTATTAGTACAGGTAATGCAATGGAGCTAGCAACTGTTAAACATTTGCTAGAACAAGGTTTAATTTGGGGCGATCGCTTGGCGGCGCAAGTTGGGCAAAGTTATGTAATCTTAAGTGAGTGTGTTGTTGGCGGTACTACTACCGCTTTAGCTATTCTCACTGCTTTGGGAATAGATGCAGTAGGCAAAGTCAACAGTAGCCATCCTATTTGTAACCATCAGCAAAAGTGGGAAGTCGTACAGGCTGGATTAAACAAAACACCTATTGATTTAAATCCGCTTAAATTATTAGTTGCGGTGGGCGATCCTATGCAAGTGGTAGTAGCAGGAATGGCGATCGCAGCTAGTCGTAGTTGTGGTGTAATGCTGGCGGGTGGTACACAAATGCTGGCAGTTTACGCTTTAATTACAGCAATTTCTCAAGCTTATGATTTATTTTGGCAACCCGCAGAAATAATTGTCGGCACAACTCGCTGGGTAGCAGAAGATCCCACAGGTGGAACAGTTGATTTAGCCCTCAGCTTAGATAAAAGCTTCACTCATCAGGGAATTATCCCTTCTTTAGTAGCCACACAGCTAAATTTTGCCAATTCGTGCTATCCACAACTCCAAGCTTATGAGCAAGGTTTTGTTAAAGAAGGCGTAGGTGCTGGAGCCGCTTGTGTTGCAGCGTATCTCTATCAAAATTGGCAACAATATCAACTTTTAGCAGCGATCGAAAACCAATTAAAGCGGCTTAGTCAATTCTAAACACAAAAATACCGGACTGAAAAAGCTCCGGTAAATCCTTAAAATGCTGACTATTGAACCATTAATGAATTCTTTCTCGGAGTAATTGTTCTTCTAATGCCGCAATGCGATTGTATGCTGCGGTTAATTGCGCTGTAAGTCGTTGTATCTGAATTTCTGGCGTTAAAACCTTATCCCCACTTTGACGGTTCATATCTAAATAAACGCCATCTGTTAAAACATCTTTGTGTTCCAATTCTTGATTAAAACTGATTTGCCCTTTGAATTGATAGGGAAAATTTTGACTATTGTCTTGATAGTTATCTTTTGCTTGTGTATTCGCCGAGGAGCACTCTGAGAAAGCTTGAGCTACTTTCATGTCAAGCTGCTCTATTACCTGGTAGAGGGCATCCAATTTATGGCTCAAAGTCAGGATTTGGTTTTGTAGTGGCTCCATCTAATACCCTCGTCAGTATATTTTCTCCATGTTATTCAATTTATTGGCAACGTTAAGGATACTTATGAATTATTTAATTATTCAAATATTAAGTTGAAATGTTATGTCTAAGTCATTAATTATCAATCTTTCTCAACTATCTATTGCAGTTATAATCTAGCTTTATATTGCAAAATATTAAGTTAGTGTAATTTATTTTTAGAAAAAACTTTAATGTTCCTAGATAAAGATGTAGATATTAAATTGGCATTTTTGCTAAATATTGCAACTTTTTGCCGATATTTTAGCTTTAAATGGTTTTTACTCTGCTCAACTCACAAACAGTTGTTGAGTTTGGCTGGTTAGATTTTCAAGAAAATTACAGCAGCAGTTACCTTCAACTCAAGCATGAACAGAGATTGTGTCAACTAACTAATCTACTCATAATTCATAAATCTATGACAATCATTTTTATATTAGATAACTTTATGGATAACTGACAGGATGCTTCATTTTTTCAGTAAAAAGTACAAAGTAAAAAGGAAAATGCTTATTGTAGAAGCTTTTCGACTATAAGCTGCGCTTTATGAAGATTCGAGCAAACAAATGACTATTTATCAAGGTTGTATTGACCTCTATCAATGAAAGATCAGTAATATAGACTCTCGTCCAACATTTATGCTTGTAAGAGAATAGTCTAGAATCTAACTTTACATATCCAAAATCAATGGATCGACGGTCTTTTTTGCTAAGTATCAGTGGATTGGCGTTTTCACAACTGCTGGTTGGTTGTGGTAACAACAAGCAGACAAAATTCAACGTACAGTTATTGAAAGGTTCTATCCCCAGTCAAGTAGTTGATAAATTTCGCCAAGGGTTGCAACAACAGGCGCAGTTAAAATTTGCCCCAGTTGACCAATTACAGAATTTATATAAGCAATTGCAGAATTGGCAGGAACCACCAAAAACTACCAATAAGCAAGCTTGGACTAATTGGACTAAGTGGATTCCATTTATAAACCCTCAAACAAAGGCTGTAGTTGATTTGGTAACATTGGGAGATTACTGGTTAAAAGCAGCAATTGAGCAGAAACTAATTCAACCCCTAGAAGAAGCTGAAGTCAAGCAATTAAAATCTTGGTCTACATTGGACGAAAAATGGCGACAACTAGTAACACGTAATGACCAAGGCTACGTAGCACCGCAAGGTAAAGTTTGGGCGGCTCCTTATCGTTGGGGTAGTACGGTAATTGTATACAATCGGGATAAATTTAAAGAACTCGGATGGATGCCACAAGATTGGAGTGATTTGTGGCGAGAGGGATTGCGATCGCGGATTTCTTTACTAGATAATCCTAGAGAAGTGATTGGTCTAGTGTTAAAGAAGCTCGGCAAATCATACAACATAGAAAATCTTGATACAGTACCAAATTTAGAAAAAGAACTGCAAACATTAAACCAACAGGTAAAACTATACAGTTCTAATACTTACTTAGAACCTCTAATTATTGGAGATACTTGGTTAGCTGTTGGTTGGTCAAGTGATATATTACCTCTGCTAGCACGTTATCCGCATCTGGGTATAGTCGTACCTCAGTCAGGAACGGCTATTTGGGCAGACCTATGGGTACGTCCCACTAAAGCGAACAAAAGCGATATATCATCCAAATGGATTGATTTTTGTTGGCAACCAGAGATAGCTAAACAAATTACTCTCCAGACGAGAACCAATTCGCCTATTTTTCCAGAAATTTCAGCCGCCGATCTGCAAGAACCAATACGCAGCTTGCTACAAGCTAATCGTCAAGTTTTCCATAAAAGTGAATTCTTGCTGGCATTACCGACATCAACAGCAAAACAGTATGAATCTTTATTTACCAAAATTAAGACAAGTTAATCAGTCATAACGTTACTTTCTTATCTCAACTTGCCTATTTCATCTGAAGATTGCTGCAAGCCTAATCTATTCAGAGAATTTAGCTGAATTCTGCATGGTGTTGGGCTTGTCTGAAAGTTACAGGTGTAACTTGCCAAAAGTTCTTGCTGATAATTAAAAACCCGCAGGTTATAAACATCCTTTCTAGCCACGCTACCTAAGCGATTTACAAAGCTATAGCGTTCTAAATAGTCCAGGATGCTCCAAACTTGCTGGTTTACGATCAAGTCTACTCTCCCAGGTTGTTTTGCAGAAGCAGGATAAGCTATCCAATTATCCAATAACTTATTCTCAGAATTGGCTTGAGCTAACCATAAACTCGGCGTAGTTAATCCTTGTGGATTAATGGTACTGGCTGTAATTACACTGCCGTTTGGTTTGTTCAATAAGCCCAGTTCCAAAGGCGCATCTGAAGGTAACGGAACTGAAGATGTTTGTGCTAAAGACGGTAAGATTGGAAATAGATAAATTGCGCTCAGGCTGAGGCTTAGTAGTATTTGCAGCGATTTCTGGCAACCTAGCAGTTGTTGTCTAAGCATAAACTGACACCATTTGGCTCATAAATTAAAGGTAATTAACTTTACATATATATAACTTATCTAATACTTTCTGTTTTAGAGTTGATCCAAAATTTGACGCAGCTAGTTAAACTAACTCTAAAAAGCCGTAATTAGTCAACATAACTCGCTGTCTTCAGCAGATTTACGAAAATACTATGGCAAAAGGTAAAAAAAACAATCTCCAGTGGATTAAAGAAACGCTGGAACTAAAACCTGACCATCGTTGGGAATCACCATCAGGCTACAAGATTTTCGTCGCCAATCGGGGGGCTGTTCGCTTCAATGTTCCTCAGAATTGGATTTTTGAGCCACAAGAGAAATCATTTAAGTTCCTTGATAAAAAACCGCCCAATGATGACTGCTGTTTGGAAGTATCCTTTAATCAACTGCCGCCTAATGACTGGAGCCAGTTTCCACTAAAACGCACTTTAAAAAAAATCATAGAAGAAGACAGCCGTAACCCTATTGATAAGAGCAAAATTCATACTGTAGAGCGACAAACTGCCAGAATTGTCTGGGCAGAAATTAAATTTATTGATACTCAAGCAGAACCACGGGAAGCTTTTTCACGGATTTGTATTGGTTTAGGCTCGAATGTTCAATGCTTAATTACATTTGAATATTGGGCAGATCAAGCAGAGCAGTTAACGCCTGTTTGGGATGAAGTGTTGCGTAGTCTGACATTAGGATTATATATCCGCGACCCAAGGACGGGTTTGGCGTTCCCAGACTGAAGCACAAGCTAGCCGAATTTCATTGGTTGAACAGTATCAAGACTTGAAAGCTGTGATACTGTTCAGTTTATTTTGGCGATCGCTATCTCATTCAAATTTGGGTTTTTAGATAAAAAATGCCTACCTTCAGATAGTTACATAAATCTCAAACAGTACTATTTATTCCAATTGCAATATTAATAAATAATTCAAAATATATACACTTTGTTACAACTATTAGCAAAGTGAGAGATACTCATAAATTATAACTAAATAAACAATCTGAAAGTGTAAAATATGATTGTTGACGCTTTAATTCCCTTTGTAAATGAACAAAGCATTAGATGAAAAGCTTTCACTTGAGATTGCTAAAAAAATTAAAAGTAAAGCAAATAAACCTTTTGACAATGCCTACAAAGCAGCATTAGCAACAGAGGGAGCAATCTATATTCAGGGATTTTTAGTTTTTGCAGGTAAGCCCTATCGACCTGTAGAACACAGTTGGATTGAGATAGGCGATTCAATTGTTGATCCCAACTTTCCACAATTACAAAAAAATTCCCAAGAACTGTGGTATTTTCCCGCACAAAGCTTGAGTGTCAAAAAACTAAAAGCTATTATCGAAGAATCAAAAGAAGATTATCCCGAAGATGATCCCCTACCAATTTATGGAACAGCACCTTATGAATATTATGGTGATGTAATGTTAGGTGGTAAGGAGTATTTAGCAGCCTATCAAGCCGCAGAGGTTAAGTGTAAAGAATTAAAAGAACTTAATTAACACTAACTTATAACTAATAACTGTTAAAAAACTCAGTAGGATTTACTATCGCTACCAAAATATTCCCGATAGCTACAAATTTTATCGCCGCGCACATCAAAAGAAACCGCTACACGATTTTTATAAGGCTGTCCAAATAACAATCCTTCATCCCGAAATTCAAAAACAACAGTTGTTTCATTACTAGTAACACGGTCGAGGGAAGTTAGCGTAATTCCCGGACTGAAAGCTTCAGAAACATATTGAAAAAATTCTTTAGCCCGTTCTTTACCCTCATTTAAACCGTGAAATTTACCCATTGGAAACCAAAAGGTAAAATCATCTGTAAGCATATCAAGGAATGCTTGCCATTCTCCAGTTGCTAGACCATGTGTAAAATGCTCAAATGCTTGGTGAGCAACTTTTAATGTATTTTCTGATTTCTGTGTCATTATTTTTAACTGTAATAAATTAAATTACTGAGTTTATATTTTGTTAGATCTAAAAGAAATTAAGTCAATATTATGTTAAAAATTAATACTTTCAGATACAGAAATTAGAAACCAAGTTTAAACGTGCTTATACTTGTCCTTAGTGAGTTGTTTTGCTATAAACTTACTATATGCTTTTGCCTTCATTGCTCTTTAATTGACTGAAGATTACTTAATGGTTAATTAATAACTTGATAGTTGATTATACCAGAATCAACTGCTAGTTTTTTTAGTTTCTGTTTGTTATTAATTCAACTTACTATTTAGTGGGCAAAAATGATATCAAAGCTAGCAATAGTTACAGGTGGTACTCGTGGTATTGGTTGGGGAATATCACAGCAGTTAGCTCAAAATGGATATGACCTGATACTTGGGTTTAATTCCAATGAAGAGGCTGCATCGATTGCTAAGACTAAATTAGAATCAACCTATGGAAAAAAAGTTTGCCTGGTTAAAGGGGATGTAGCAGAAGAATCGACTATTGAAAAAATATTTAAATCTGTTGAGGATAATTTTCAAGGTAAACTAACAGCATTTATTCATAATGCTGGATTATATGTTGGACTGACAACATCAGATGAATCTAGTCAAGCTACTTCAGCAGCTAATGATCACACTCAATTATTAGGAACTGGTAAATGGAATAATTTTGAAAAGTACGATTACTATCAGAGTGTCTATCCTAAATGCTTTATTAGATGTGTAGAAAAAGCTATTAATTACATGGAAGATGGAAACGGCTATATAGTAGCAATATCTGCACCTGGGTGTAATAGTAATCAAACTCCAAAATTGAGCTATGTTATGCCAGGTCAAGCTAAAGCAGTTGTGGAATTTTTAGCCAGATACTATGCCAAAACTCTTGGGCCACGAAGAATTACAGTAAATGTCGTTATTCCCGGTTATGTTAAGACCGAAGCTTGGCAGTTTGCCACTGCAAATAGTGGTGGAATAGATAGTGAAGCTATGAAACAGAAGATTGAAAATGTACCGATGAAACGTTGGGCTTCTCCCGAAGAAATAGGTGGAGTAGTAGCTTTTTTATGCTCTCCTCAAGCTGCATTTATTACTGGAGTAGCTTTGCCTGTGGATGGTGGCTTTCACCTAGCTTAAACGCTTAATTATTGAGCATAACTCATACCAGCTTATTTTATTGAGTATTTATTTCCCATTTAGGAGATACATTATGCCCTCTCGCCAAGTCATTATTCCCAAAGGGATGGAAGTTTTATTTGAAAAGTTTCATTATTGTCCAGGAATTAAAGTTGGAAATACCTTATATATTTCAGGACAAGTAGGCAGAGATGAAAATTTACAAGTTGTTCCAGGGGTAGAAGCTCAGTTTGTTCAAGCTTTTGAGAATGTTAAAAAGGTACTAGAAGCAGGAGGAGCTACATTTGATAATGTAGTCGAGATGATTACATATCATGTAGCTGGGCCAGGACTAGGTGAACTTCAAACAGAAGCACAAGATTCTGCAAAATCACCATATGTAATTCCTTTTTTACCGCTATTTATGCAAGTTAAAGACCACTATTTTATTAACAACTTTCCTACTTGGACAGGTTTTGGTGTAGTAGGACTATCTACCCCTGGTTTAATTATTGAAATTAAGTGTACAGCAATTATTGACAGCTAAATTTGGCAACTTTTTTACACTCAACTATTTTATTTAGAAAGGGTGAAGATAAAACTTATAAAGATTTATCCCACTCTAATTGATGGGCTAAACCATACTTGATAAAATCCTCTTCTTTAGCTTTATCACTCTTACCAAACACACCTAAGCTGTAAGGATTATCTTGCATACGCTGCTTAACTTGCTCTTTTTCAAATTGAATTACTTCTTCTCTAGGTTTATCTGGTTTGAAAAAGTCTACAACTAAAACAGTGCGATCGTAATTGGTGTAATTATGTGGGCAGTGGGGATAGCTATGATCTAAAATCAAGAATTTTCCTTCGTGCCAATAAAGCTTGTCATGGCAGATTTTCATAGCTACATCACCCTCTGGCACAATCAAACCTAAATAGCCTCGATTCATGTGAGGATTATCGTTGACGTGCAGCTTGATATCTAAGCCTGGATGAAATGTACCAAAGTAAACGTTTCTCAGGATATTATCATCGTGAAAGTTCACTTTCTCTATGGCATTAGCCAGATTAGAAAAGTATTTTTTTCGTAAGATAAGTGCTTTTTCTGATGCCTCATTTGTTTCATGATCAGGATATTGTATTTGATGTGTTTGAATATATTCTTCAATAAATAAACCTTGGAATAAAATGCCAAAAGCACTATATTTTGAATTGCCTTTGGTTTGAATCGTTTTACTCTTAGGCCCTAAAACATCGTAAGCAAATTTTATCTCTTCATTCGATGCCTGCTGAATAAAGGTAGTAAACTCATCTCTAATTACTTGCCAGTTATCTTGCAGACTGTTGAGAAAAGTAAATTGTTCTGGGTTGAGATGATACTCATTAAAAGTTTCCATTGTTTTTATCCTAAAGATGATTGAATAAAAAACTGTTACATAATAATGGGTTTTAGCTTGGGTTCCGGTACTATGTTGAAATTCCGGATTACACCAGAACTTAAGCTTCTGTACTCATTTTAGTGTGAGGTCTACTGTGTCTGAACCTCCTGTATTAGATAAAATTATCAAAAATGTGCGCGCTGTTCGTCCTCATAATGATGCTGTTGAACTACTTGATTTAGGCATTAAGGATGGAAAATTTGCTGAAATTGCTCCTAATATTAGCGCAAACCAAGCCTTAGAAGTATTCGATGCTAAAAACTTGCTGGGTTTTCCTGGGGTTGTGGATGCTCATATGCACATTGGCATATATCAACCCCTCGATCATGATGCAGTGACGGAAAGTAAAGCCGCCGCAATGGGGGGAGTAACCACAAGTCTCAATTACATTCGTACCGGACAATATTATCTAAATAAAGGCGGTTCTTACCGGGATTTCTTTCCAGAGGTACTGGCATTATCCGCAGGTAATTTTTTTGTTGATTACAGCTATCACGTTGCACCTATAGCTAGTCAACATATCGATGAAATACCTCTATTATTTGAAGAACATGGTGTATCTTCATTTAAAATTTTTATGTTTTATGGTGGCTATGGGTTGCATGGTCTCTCAGACCACCAAAATTTGTTTTTGATGATCAATAAAGAAGAACGCTACGACTTCTCCCATTTTGAATTTATCATGCGCGGTATCACTCGCTTGATGGCAGAACATCCATCTGCGCGAGATACTATTAGTTTGAGTTTGCATTGTGAAATTGCAGAAATTCTCAACGCTTATACAAAAATAGTAGAAAACGATTCTAGCTTGAGTGGACTGCACGCTTACAGTGCAGCGCGTCCACCACATTCGGAAGGTTTAGCCATTTGTATTGCTTCTTATTTAGCACATGAAACTAACTGTGCAAATATCAATTTGTTACATTTGAGTTCGCGCAAAGCAATGGAAGCAGCTTTGACAATGCAAACTGCTTTTCCTCACATCAATTTTCGGCGAGAAATTACTGTGGGACATTTACTATTAGATGTTGATACCCCTAATGGTACTTGGGCAAAAGTTAACCCGCCTATTCGTCCCCGCGCTGATGTGGAATATTTATGGCAAGCGGTACTAAATAATCAAGTAGATTGGATAGTGAGTGACCATGCTTGCTGTTCTGCTGAACAAAAAAGAAGTGCGAAAGACCCAAATAATATTTGGTTAGCCAAGTCTGGTTTTGGTGGTACAGAATATTTACTTTCGGGTGTATTGAGTGAAGGTAGCAAGCGGGGAATGTCTTATAACCATATGGCTAAGTTGCTTTCTTGGAACCCATCGCGGCGTTTTGGGTTGTTAGAAAAAGGGGATATTGCTGTTGGTTATGATGCAGACTTGGTGTTGGTAGACCCGAATGAAAGCTTTGTGGTGCGTGCGGCTGAGTCAGAGTCACAACAAGGTTATACACCTTTTGAAGGGATGGAGTTAACTGGAAGAGTGAAGAGTACGTTTTTGCGTGGAAGTCTTATTTATAATAACGGACAGATTTTAGGTTCACCAACTGGGCGTTATATTAAAAGATTTTAGAGTAATTTGATGGGAGCGATCGCCCCTTCGACACTTCTAAAATTTTAAATAAGCACATAAACTGCGAGCGATCGCAATAATTCATGATAAACACTTATTTAATACACTCAATCCCAACTATAGGCACACAGTTAAGAAAATCCTGCCAAAACTCTTGACCAAATTCTGCGATTCCTTGCGGCGAGACTACTGGTTTTTGCCAGCGAATCTCTTGGAAACCAACACTCCGAAATGCCCACTCATAAGTAGCTCGGCTGAGGTAATAGTTATAGAAGCTGAATTTATTGTCACTTGCAGAGATTGTAAATGTGTATTTTATAGGTGTGCCTTCGATTAATGGTGAATCTATGCTTTTAATAAATCCATACTTTTCAGTAGCGAGATAAGACGAAGGAGATTGGGATTCATTATTATTGATGGTAACGAAACGACCGCCCGGTTTTAAATTGACAAATATGTTCTGACACATTTTCAGTAGTTGTTCTTTGGTTTGGGCGTAATTAAGTAGATAGGAAGCCACCACCAAATCAAAACTGCCAATTTTACCAAGTTCAAATACATCACAAAGAATATATTCAATGTCTTGGGATTGTCTAGTTTCTTCTTGCTTTGCCAGTTCAATCATTTTTTCTGAGATTTCGACACCAACAACCTGTGCTGCACCTTGAAGTTTGAATAGTCTGGTGTAAAATCCTTCTCCACAAGCCAAATCGAGAATTGATTTTCCGACCAGATTACCAAGCAGATGAAAGTATGTATATGCCTCAATATGCAGACGAAACGACAACTGTTTGGATTTTTTATACTGCTGGGCTATGGAGTTATAGTATGTCATTTTTTTACCCCACTCATAAGCGTCATGCTGCTTTTTGAAGTAAATAGTAGAAACCCGCGTTTCCTATTTTTGGTAGCATACATGAAATTGACAATTGTGATTCTGTATATCAAATCTGAATATAGCAATTCTATTTGATTTACAAATTACTCGTGGGGGCAGGCAAGAGGCAATAGGTGTGTTTATATTTCATTTAGGCTTGCTATATAAGTCCAGTAAGATAAGGAGTATAAAAAAATGAGTCACCGGATCAAAAGAGCATTTTTCGATACAGAAGATGGACAAATCCTTTACCGTATCGGTGGAGAAGGTGAACCTATACTTTTACTGCACATGACTCCCCGCAGTAGTGATGAATTTAAAGAATTGATGCCGATGTTGGCAGAGAAGAAATTAGTAATTGCAATGGATTTAATGGGTTTAGGTGATTCTGACAAGCCTCCTAGAGTTTATTCAGTTGCAGACTATGCCAAAAATGCGATCGCGCTTTTGGATGAATTAGGCATAAAAAAGACTAGCATTTTCGGTAGTCTTACTGGGGGTTATATCGCCGGAGAATTTGCAGCAGCTTATCCAGAACGAGTTGACAAACTCATCCTCTGTAATGTCTTTGGATTTGACACAGAAGAACAAGACAAAATTCACAAGAGATATTCACAAGGGTATCAAGTTAAAGAAGATGGCTCTCATTTGATGGCACAATGGTTGGCTCGCGTCAATTACATAGGTAATGGGGAGTTAAATCACCGTTGTGTTTTAGATGATTTGAAGTGCTTTGGCTCTCCTATATATCCAGGTTTGGCAGTAGCAAACTATTGTCTTGCAGCTAAAGAAAGATTTCGTTTGATTAAATGTCCAACTTTAGTTTTGTTAGGAGAAAAAGCATTAGAACCGTTAGAAAAAGTTGGTTTAGCAAAACCTGAGAATCAATCTTGGCTCCAGGAAATTATTCCTCATGGTCAAAGCGTTGAACTAGAAAGTGGAACCATGTGGATGGTTAATCAAATGCCAGAAGAAGTATTAAAAGTAGTAGTTGATTTTTTAGACAAGCAGTAAGTGCTTGTACATAATTAATTAGGAATTTTTGTATAGAGGGAAAGCAGAGAAGAAAAAATATCACTGCTTAGTCAATAAATTTGCCAACCTATTTAGGAGGAAGACAATGAACGAGCAATTACCCTTAATTATTGAGTGTCGTTGTAACGAAATAGCTGATCGCACGGCAAATCCTAATGTACCCTACTCTCCAAAAGAGATTATCCAAGAAGCAGTTCGTGCTTGGGAAGCAGGGGCTTCGATATTCCATTGGCACGGGCGAGACCCAGAGAGTGGGAAACCGCGCAACGATGTTGAACTTTATCTTGAAGTGATAGAGGGAATTCGCGCACAGACAGATTTACTAATCCATCCGACGCTGGGTTACATTACACAGAATCGGGTGGAGGATCGCGTCCGGCACATCTTGGCAGTAAATGACGATCCTGTGCTGCGGGTTGATATGGCTCCAGTAGATTTCGGATCGCTCAACGTGGACTTCTGGAATCCCCAGGCAAAACAGTTTACTACTTACAATCAAGTGTACGTTAATACTCGTGAGAACCTCAGAGCAGTGCTGGAAGTCTTTAAGAAACACAATGTTTACGTTAGTTCAGTCTGTTGGGACGTAGGACAAATGCGAACAGCGCGTTGCTTCCAAGAAATGGGACTTCTGCCACAGGAAACGCTTTGGGAGTTTGTCTTTACCGGAGAAGTCATGCCATCTGGTGCTGCGGCGACTATACATGGTTTGCAAGCGTTTGTGGCAGAAGTCCCTGCGGGAAATCAGTGGTTGGCTCTTTGCTGGAACGGTGATGTGATGAAAGTGGCAGCCTGGGCAATCACTCTGGGTGGACACGTCGGCATTGGATTGGGAGATTATGCTTACACTCGCTTTGGCAAGCCGCATAATGGCGAGTTGGTTGAGATGGTTGCAAAGATGGCACACACTGTCGGTCGGGAAGTTGCAACGCCAGCACAGGCGCGCGAGATTTTGAAGATGTCGCCGAGAACTTCCCGAAAGGAAGATTATGCAACTGCCAACTCATAAATAATTTAGTGTGGGCAATGCCCACTTAAAGGACTATGTAACTGCGATCGCCCAAAAATATGACACAAAAAATTAAACGAGCTTTTCTAGACACAGAAGATGGTCAAATTCTTTACCGCATCGGTGGAGAGGGTGAACCTCTGCTTTTACTGCACATGAACCCCCGCAGTAGTGATGAATACCGCGAACTCATGCCTATCCTTGCTGAACATAGACAAGTTATAGCAATGGATTTAATGGGGTTTGGTGATTCGGATAAACCACCCAGAATGTATACAATCGCCGACTACGCAAAAACAGCGATCGCACTTTTAGATGAATTAGGTATAGAAAAAACTAGCATTATGGGCAACCATACAGGTGCTTTTGTAGCTGGAGAAGTCACAGCAGCATATGGCGATCGCATTGATAAACTGATTTTAGGAAATGTAGCTGGTTTTGGTGAAGGTGGGCAAGCACAGTTATTCAGAATGTTTGAGGAAGGTTTTAAAATCAAAGAAGATGGCTCTCACCTCATGCAAAGATGGTTAGCCCGTTCTCGATATGTAGGTTCTGCTGAGTTAAATCACCGTTGGGTTTTAGACGATTTAAAATGTTTTGGTCATCCTTTGTATGCAGTTTGGGCTGTAGGTAATTACTGTCTAGATGCACCCGAAAGATTTCGCTCTATCAAGTGTCCAACTCTAATTATTTGGGGAATGGATGATGTCAAAGAATTTGAAAGATTGAGTTTAGCAAAAGCTGGCGATCGCTATTTTCTTTCTCAAGCAATTCCGCATGGCAAAGTAGCTGAATTTCCCGAAGGAACAATTTGCATGATGAATCAAATACCTGAAAAAGTAGCAGAGGTAGTAATTCAGTTTTTGCACAATTAGAATAGTTCAGCCGCTAATTTTCCAAGGTTACTGTATACTTTTTTAACCTCTCATGGCAGTGACCACAGAACGCGCCGCATCAGCCAGCAACCAGCCATCAGCAGCAGGTAGTACGAAATCATAGCCCTTAGCGAACAGTTCGCGACCTCCTGCGACATGACGACTAACACCTCCAAGCCAGCAATCAGGAGTGGAGCGAACTATTGCTTCGGCTTCCGCTAACAATCGGTCAAGTTCTGAATTATTGTAAGTTCCTAACTTAGTCAGTGCAGCAAAATCGTCTGCAATGTCTGCCATCAGATCGCCTGCTCCTAAAATTACCATATCGATCCCGTCAACTGCGGCAATTTCCCTAACATTCTCAAAACCCCGACGGGTTTCAACAATCACGGCTACAAGTAGATTCTCCCGATAATTAGCAGGATACTCTAGCTCTGCTAAACCCCAGTTAGCGGCTCGGCTCTCAGGATAACCAACTCCTCGGTGTCCGCCATGAGGTCGATAGCGGGTTGCGGCGACAATTGCTCGCGCTTCATCGGCTGATTCTACCGTCGGAACGAGTATACCTTCCACGCCCATGTCTAAGGCTCGCTTAATATAGACTGGATCGTGCGAAGGCACACGCAAAATACAGGTAACATCTGTGGCTTGGGCGGCGCGGAGTTGCTCTACTAAGATGCCCATTTCCATAGCACCATGTTCGTGGTCGATAATAAAGGCATCGAACCCACACATAGAAAGAAGTTCTATTGAGTCACTATCTGAGAAAAAAATCCAGCAACCGATTGGTTGAAAACCGGCTTGGAGCATTTTTTTCAGTCTATTAGGTCTAAACATAATCCGTCACACTCCAAATCAGCTTAATTATTATGCAGCATCACTAAAAACAAATAGATATTTTTAGAGTAATCTCTACAAAATCTAGTTAGTTCAAACCCTTATTTTTCTTTCTAAGGTTTTCTCCAAACTGTGATACTTTTACGCAGTGATTCTTTTCCAAATCGCCCCATTTGTTGACTACTATTACCCTTACGTTGAGGCAAGACATATATTTTTTCCGGGACAAAGCCAATAGTCTCTGCTATCTCTGTACAAAGCATATCAACAGGTATAATTTCTCCACCATAGCGTACATTGTCATTAACAAAGGCAACGTAAGCACCTTTTTTACAAGTTCTAAATATCTCAGCAAATAGAAAGGTTAATTCATAAAAATAACCTTCTACCATAGATAGTATGCCTGGGTTATTAATTTCTCCACGCTCCTGTCTGATTTTCAAAGCAGAATTGATTTCTTGAAAAACACTATTTTCAGTAATAACTTTGCAAATAGCTTTAAAGTTATCAATTCGACCTATATCTCTATAAATCTGTTCGAGCTTATGTAATTTAGATCGATTTTCAACAGTACAGCATAGCTGATTTTGTCGTAGTTTACGAATCTCCAACTCATCTGTGCCTAAATAAGCAAGTTCCAAAGCATAAGTTCTGGTATAATCATATCTATTGCAATAGGGTGGTGAAGTAATTACACCAGAGAATTTTTCACTTTCATACTTTGGTAAGTTTTCTAGAACACTACCATTTATCACATCCTGAAAACTGTCACTTGGTAAACTATATCGTATTGATTTTATATCCAATAGTACTGTTTTGAATATCTGTAATAAAGCTTCTTTAACAGTTGTAATTGCTCCTTTATAAAATTGTTTGATAGATGTTTTACCTTGAGAAATTCTTAATTGATTTCTCTGTTGAACTTTATTAGAGCGATAATCCCATCTTAAATATTGACCATCTTTCCTAGTATAGCTAACTTCTTCTAAAATACTGGTTATTAATAGTTGATATAAAACTTTTGCTTTTTTTGATACTTGTTGAGTATTAATCCAATTTGAGAAGAACATCAAGTCATTTTCTGTTTCTTGAGAAAACGCATCTTTAGTGATAGATATATGAGGAAATGTAAATTCTGTTTTATCAGGTTTAGTTTCTTTCAGTTGCTCGAAGAGATACATTAACTCCTCGATATTATACTCATCAAGATAATATTTTGCTTCCCACATTAAATGGCATACAGGAAGAATTTCAAAACCCAAGGCATTAATTCCTAAAGTTTTGCATACAAGTAAGGTTGTACCAGAACCAGAAAAAGGTTCTAGTATTGTATCGCTCTGCTGAATTCCAAATTTTTTTATTAAAGTTTCCACTAGTTTAAATGAAAATCCTTCTTTATATCGAATCCAACCATGAGCAATTTCTCCTTTATTGCCCTGGTAACTTACTAACTTACGATTAAAATCTTCAGTTTCCTCCAGAAGTTCAGCATATCGGTTCTCTAAATCAAGTCTAGCTGATTCATTACAAACTTGTTCATTGGAAAAATTTATTATTTTCAAATTCGAGCTAGATTTTGTGTAAACCTCAACTGGGAGATTTAGTTGTTTCACTTTTTTTTTTGAAATCTTGCTAGAGTTACTGCTCTGAATATTATTATTAATTTCTATATGAATATCTATAAACCTAAGCACATCAGAAGCAAAGCGATATCTAGTGTCTTCGCTAGTAATAACTTGCGTTAAATTATAAACATGATTAACAGCTTCATCATTTTGCAAACGTCGATAAACTTCATCAGTTATACAACTAGCTAGAAGTATTGTAACAACTTTAGAGTTAATTCTTTTAGCTTGTTCAAAGCTCTTTTTGGCTGCACCATATCTCTCTAAAGCCCCTGCTGTATCTTTTCCACCTTTTACTTCAATAACTGCTACTGCTTCACCAGCAGAATTTAATAAGGATAAGTCCGGTTCGCTAGAAAAAAGAATACTAGTTTGATTTTTTAGGCGCACACCAGAAAGTAAATCTACTTTATCAACTAGATCTTCTAAATATTCCGCATCTAATCTTGAAGAACCATCTTTTAGAATTGCAGCAACAATATATTCTTCTTCAATGAGAGAACGAATAAGAATTCGCCTTGTTAATAATTCCGCTTCTTCTCCAATTTTGTTTAACCAAGCACCATTAATTTGTGCGCCAGCAGATGCATACATTAATGCCTGCATATCAGTTTGGCTATACTCATTAGTACTTTCAATAATTAGGCTTGAATGTGAATTATAAAGTTGACAGAGGATTAATGCTCTGTCTTGAGATAACTTTCCCTTTCCTTCTTCTATAGAATCAATGCTGGAAAAAGCTAATTTTTTAGCGGCTTTCTGTGGAAGAACTGCAACACTTCGATAGTAGCCGGAAAGTTTTGGCTGTTCTTGAAGTACTCTAGGGTGGGCAAAGACAGAAATTTTAGGGATACCGCTCTGTTCCAAAATATTCCAAGCAGTTTCAGAAATTCCCCAGTTGTGTCTAGATTCCCAGTTAAAGTTTTCTGACAGTTCTATTAATTTATCTATTTCAGCCAAGAAGCTATTGAAACCCAGTTCATATAACTTTCTATAGAAAAAGGTAGAGCGTAATCGATAGTCAATTTGAAGAGCTTCTTTTAATATTTCTTTATCCATTTGATGTGGGAGTAATCCTTCAGCTAAAACATTTTAGTACGTAAATATTCTAAAATATATTTCATTTCATAGGTGCGATCGCCTACTGTAAAGCGTAGGCTAATTAACCAGCACCCTGATAAATTTGGGATTTACATTAGCCTGCGTTTTACTTCTTCAGCCAAATCGGCTAATGCTATTTCTATTTGTTCGCCTGTTTGCAAATCTTTGAGCGATGATTTTTGGGCTGCTGCTTCATCAGCACCAATAATTACACAAAATCTAATCCCCTGTTTATCTGCTGCTTGGAATTGTTTACCTAATTGCTTCTTCTCAAAATTCGTTACTACATTAATGCCTGCTTGACGTAACTGTTGCGAAACTTTTAAATAAGTTGGCATTAAATCTTCTTGCATATTTACTACTACTACCTGGGCTGGTGTTGCAGGTAAAGTATTTAAAATTCCTGCTTTGAGTAATCTGCTAATTAAGCGAGTTAAGCCGATAGAAATGCCCACACCTGGCATTTTCTCACCGATAAACATCCCAACTAATTCTTCATATCTGCCACCAGAACAAATACTACCCAAAGCTTCATGGCCGATGAGAGTTGTTTCGTAAACTGTGCCAGTATAGTAATTCAAACCACGGGCAATAGACAAATCAATACAAAAACGCTTTTCAGGAACAGCCAAATTACGCACACCTGTAATTACTGTTTCTAGTTCGCTAACACCTAAACTAAATTGCTCGGCATCTGGGAGATTTTGTGACAGGTGTTTGAGTTTATCTAATACCTCATCTACAGCACCATCTATTTTAATAAAATCAATAATTTTTTGAGTTTGTTCTGCTGAAATACCTTCTTTTTCTAATTCTTGTTTTACTTTAGTTTCACCAATTTTTTCTAGGTTATCAATAATAACAATACAAGTTTTGATTTGAGTTTCTGCAACCCCTAATGATTGAAATAATCCTGTAAGAATTTTGCGGTTATTGATGCGAATCACAAAATCACCGATGTTCACTGCTTCAAAAATTTCGGTGATAATTGCTGGCATTTGAGCATCATATAATAAGCTTAGTTCACGCCTTCCAACTACATCAATATCACATTGACGAAACTGACGAAATCTACCGTCTTTTGCTCGTTCTCCACGAAATACTACATCCATTTGATAACGGGCAAAGGGAAAGGTTAATTCATTGAGGTGGCGCGCAATATATGCGGCTAAAGGAACTGTTTGGTCAAATTTTAAAGCGCGTGCTTCTGAACCTGTTTCGCCTGCTTTATCTCTTTCTGCTTGGCGATTTGGTGGTAGAATAGGGTCGATACCATAAATAATATTGTCGCCTTGATTGCCTTTGGCTTGTAATACTTCTAATCTTTCAACTGCGGGAGTTTCTATAGGGGTAAATCCGTAACTTTCATAAACTCTACGGATGGTATCTAGTAAGTATAATTCTAAGCGTTTTTCACTAGGCAGGAATTCAGGAAAACCGCTAGGAGTAGAAAAGTTAATTTTGTCAGTCTTTGCCATGCGCCTACTTTATCAATTTAAAATTAAATATGATGGACTACCTATTTTTTCATAAAATGGTGCGTCAAGAAGAAGGGTGTGGGGTGTAGGGTGTAGGGAAATCAGTAGGGGCTTCCCTTTGTGTAGTGGGTAGAGTGTATCCCGACGACATAATTTTTCTTTTCTCCCTACACCCTAGTTTTGGTCAACGCAATGTAACGCACCAGAATAAATTAAAAATTATCTCGGAACTATTGAAATTACTATCTTACCCTTTCTTCTTGAATCAAGGTACGTTGGTAAAGTTGATCATTTTTAAACCAGTGCCATGTGCGGGCGCGATGGTTATTATCTGGATTAATTTGAATCATTTCATATAAGTATGCGCCTGGGACTGTTTTATAAGAAAATTTCAAAATAATAGTAGAATTATCTACTTCCCAAGCTTTGCCTTCGATGCGTTCTGTATCAAACCAGATTGCTTTATCACGGTACGTTCCAGGAAATTTATGTTCTTCTTGTTTACCATCAGACCATTTGTAGCGATTGATTTGATAGTAGGAATAAGGACTATCATCTGGAAACTGACAGCTTAAATGAGATTCATGTTTATCTAAAATTTTTCCTTCTAAATCTACTAGTGTATATGTTCCTATCCAATCACCTTCATGGCGTGAAAGTACTGGCATTTCTTCACGAAGAATATTAGACATGATGCGACTCCTTTAAAGAAGAATTCAGAACTTAAAATCCAGCATAAGATTGTGTAATGCAGCAAACTTATTGTAGATCGCTCACAGATTTAGTGTGATGTTTTATCTACTTAGTGCTGAGTAAAGTAAATACGCTCTCAAGCAACACAGGCAATAGGCAATCAGAAAAGAAAAGCGATCGCACAAGATGCTGTGTAAATTATGATACTACTTGATGCTTGCTGTTAGCGATGTCTTACGACAAGCCGCTTCTCCGATAGGAGACGCTTCGCGAACGCGTCTACGCTTTTTGTGACGAGTTCCAGAGTTGAACCCAAACTGCATAAACCAGTAACCGCAAACCTATTGATTGAGTAGCAGGGTTTACTTCCCCAAGAAAACACTCAAATCAAAAGGTAAACGGTTATGAAAACACAAACTTTATTCAGTATTGCTTGTTCTATCTCCTTGTTGGGTGCAGTTACATTACCCGTGAATGCTCAACCAGTTCTAACTGAACCATCTCAACCACAAGCCGTCAGTTCAGAAATTGCTATCCCTCAAGATACTGCAATTATCGTTTCTTTTCCTGCACCTGTAACCGTAGATGTTGGGCAAAAGAAAGATTATCCACTAACTGTTCCTTTAGCTAGTGCGATTAAAGATGCTCAAGGTAATGTGATAGCCTCAGAAAATACACCTGTAAGTATCGTGTTAAAACCAAAAGAAGGGGGTGCGAAAATTGTGGCACAGTCTTTAGTAATTAACGGTCGAATTGTCTCCATTCAAGCCTCTAGTCAAGTGATTCCTGGTACTACGATTACGCACAAGCGAGCTAACGAAAAAGCGATTGAAAATGGTTCTGTTTGGGGTAGAATCGGCGGCAGCACTTTTGGCTTTTTAAACCAAGGAGATCCAGAGCAATTTGACCGAGGAGCCATGCTCGGCAGTGCTGTAGGATTAGTAACAGGCTTGCGTTCAGCAGAAAATACCCGTGTTGTACAAATTACCCAAAGTAGTGTTTATGTATTATCTCTAGAAGCCCCAATTAGTTTGTCTTTACGATAGTCACTTGTTATTGGATAGATGAATTTCATACTTCATACTTCACACTTCATACTTTAGAATTGCTAAATGAAAATTCTGCCTATTTTCTGCTTGTAAATAACGTTCTTGTATAGGTTGCCACTGCTGCCATAATTGGTAACGATTTTCTGCTAATAAATTGGCAAGTGTGGGCAGATGAGTGTGCAGTTCTGATTTAAAAACATCCGTCAGCCACTCTCCCATAACTACACTATCTTGGATGCTGCCTAAGATGTCTTGTATACTTTTTACCTCTGCAATATTAGCTGCGTAAGATTCTCCATATAAGTCAGAAAATAACTCCATTTGGTAGCGCACACGTTTAGCTTGTTTACGCAATTCATGAATAGTTGCGCCTTTATTATTTAAATGTTGCTCGACTTTTTCTGGTTTCCAGTCTGTGCGGATAGTAAATTCAGACTCGACAACTTGGGTTCCGACTAGCCACCCTGGATGCAAGAAAAAAATACTGACTTCAGGTAACAATAAATCAGGCAATACTTGCTTAATTGGCACAGATGATAAAGGATGATAGTTAGGTTTTTCTAACCATTCTTCTAATGTTTGCTTAAACGATTTGTATAGTTCATCTTTGAGCGTCTTCTGCACATTAGATGATGCAACTTCCCGTTGTTTATCTAAAGCATGAAACGCTTTTTGGAGAGCTTTTTGTTCTTTATCAGGTAATTTTGGTTGGTAAGCAGTTTCTAAACTTTCTTTTAATACATCTAAGTCTCGCAGACTACCAAGACGACGGCCAATTTTACCAATATTTTTATCGCTGGCTGGTTTTGGTAAATCTAGGACTAATTCAAATCTACTAACTGCTGTGCGGAGACGGCGCATACCTACCCGCATTTGGTGGAGTGCTTCAGGGTCTTCATCTTTCTTAACAGTTTTTTCCCATTTTAAGGTTTTATTAAAATGCTTTTGAATCGCTTGGTAGGCGTATTCTCCTAGGGTTTTTACTGCGGTTTTTGTATCTAATTTCATGATTGATAATAATTACATACTTATTTAGGTTATTGCATAATAGCATTAGTTAAAAATCTGTATCTATCTTTTGATATTTTTTTTTAACTTCTAAATATGGTGAGATAGATTAGTATTCACTTTTCATCTTCATACTTTTGTAAAAGATGGAGTACAAGCTGTTGTTTTTGTTTTGCCGTCGTAATTGAGAAAAATTTTATATAACGTTCAAAGCTTAAGTATTAAATCAAACATCAAAATATTCCAATTAACCTCTTTTAGAGGTGGAGAAGTAAGAGAATGCCTGAAAAAAATTTACTACATAAAGTTTATCTAACTTTTACTGATACTTTTAAAGAACACAGGGCGGATATTTCAGCAGTCAGGATGATGGCGGGAAAGTATTTATGGTTGGGTTCGGATGAGACTTCAACAATAGAGAGGCTGTCTTTAGTTGCACAAGATAAATTTACAGATCATCAACAATTTCGCGTTGCCGAATTTATTAATTTACCGGCATCGGAAGATGAAGAAATTGATATAGAAGGGATAGCTTATGCTGATTATTACTTATGGCTGGTTGGTTCTCATAGCTATAAGCGGAAAAAAACAAAGTCGGATAAGAGTGATCAGAAAAATATTGCAAGGTTAGCAAAAATTGAATCAGAACCCAACCGTTATATTTTAGCTAAGATTCCTTTGATAGATGGCAAGTTATTTCGTTCTTGTCTTCATCCTGAAGATGCAAATAAAGAGTTAAAATCTGCCGTTATAGAGATGACAAAACAAGGCAACTTGCTAATGACAGCTTTAGCCAATGATGCTCATTTGGGTCAGTTTATTAAAGCAGCAATTCCAGGAAAGGATAATGGTTTTGATATTGAAGGTTTAGCTATTTACCAAAACCGAATTTTTTTGGGTTTGCGCGGCCCTGTATTGCGCGGTTGGGCGATGGTTCTGGAAATTGAGTTACAAGACTCTCAGCCAGGGTTGATGAAATTAACGCTCATTGGTGAGGAAAAGAAGGAATATAAAAAACATTTTGTTTGGTTGAATGGGTTAGGAATTCGAGATTTTTGCCTGGATGGCGAAGATTTGTTAATTTTGGCTGGGCCGACAATGGATTTAGATGGGCCAGTGCAAATATACCGTTGGCAAAATGCTGTTAATTCTCCAGAAAATACGCTCAATAATCCTCAGTTTGTGCAAGATATTCCCTATGGAAATCGAGATGATCATGCCGAGGGTATGACGTTATTTGAGGATATATCTGGAGTGCCTTCGTTGTTGGTAGTGTATGATTCTCCAGCCGAGGCTAGGTTAGTGGACGATCGCACCGTCATCGCAGATGTGTTTCAATTAGGTTAAAGGTTGGTAGAAATCGCTTGTACTGGACAAGTAGGAATACATTGTTCACAGACAATACAGCGCGATCGCGTGAATGTCAGCTTAAATGTTTCAGGATTGAGGCTGAGTGCTTCTGTGGGACATACCCCAGTACACAAACCACAGTCTACACACACATCTTCATCAATGGCAATTTCTCCTAAACTAGAAGAAACGCCGATATGACGCGATCGCATCCACTCAATCGCTGCATCTAACTGATCGATATCTCCTGATAGTTCTACAACGAGTTTACCAATTTGATTAGGGGCAACTTGGGCGCGGATAATATTGGCAGCTACATTAAAATCTTTTGCCAGTACATAAGTTACTGGCATTTGGATAGCGCGTTTGGGAAAGGTGAGAGTAACTCGTTTTTTCACAGATTTAGCAGATAGAGGTTACACAGAAGGAAGACGATAAACTAAATAATGGCAATACTTAATAAGTTTTAATAAATTAGCTATGTCAAAAGAAGCACCCGTTAATTCTCCCGCCAAGCCAGAATCGACATTTGGGGCGCGAGTCAGAAACCTCTTAATTGTAATTGTAGCGATCGCCCTTAGCGTTGCCCTCTTCTTAGGGTTGCGAACTGAGACAAATTCTGTATCTGTGGCCGAGTTAGGCAAAAACTCTATACCCCTAGATGTGGCTTTAAGTAACGGTAAACCATCCATAGTTGAGTTTTATGCTGACTGGTGTACTGTCTGCCAAAAAATGGCACCAGATATGGCTCAATTAGAACAGCAATATGCAGACAAAGCGAATTTTGTCATGCTGAACGTAGATAATACTAAATGGCTACCCGAAATGCTGAAATATCGCGTAGATGGTATTCCCCATTTTGTATTTGTATCTAAAGATGGAGAAGATATAGCCCAGGCGATCGGTGATATACCCCGTACTGTCATGGCTAGTAATTTAGACGCGTTAGTAGCAGGTTCGCCCTTACCCTACGCCCAAGCTAGTGGTAAAACTTCTAAAGTTTCCACCCAAGTTGCACCGACAAATCAAGTTGACCCCCGAACTCATGGGAGTCAAGTAGTTAATTAAACAGAACTTACGCACTCAGACTGATTGTTGAGATTGGGTGTAAAGGTGTAAAGGTGTAAGGGTGTCTGACTTTTCACGGGATTTGAACAACCCCTCTCCAAACCTCTCCCCGAAGCGGAGAGAGGCTTTGAATGTTCCCCCTTCCCTCGAAGGGAAGGGGGTTAGGGGGTTAGGTTTCAAGTTTACTTTTCCACATAACTTGAAAAGTCAGATAGGGTGTAGGATGTAAGGCTGTGGAACATATACACCCTTATACCTCTATACCCAGTTACTTTAATCTAACTGGCTAACTTACCCCAACCGATATAAGGCAGCTTTGCAGCTGTTTCTCGAATATTTTCAGCGTTAGCAACTAACTGACCGCAAGCATCCCAACTACCAGAAACGAACATATTTCTGGAACCTTCATTAATCAAGACTGGGGCTGTAAAGTCACCAATTTGTACTTGTAAGGTTTCTAAATTGATTGTTACTGCTGCTTGGGGATTAGCTGCTACTAGTTCTTGTAGCTGTTTGACTATAGCCGCCTCAGCCGTCACACAAGGTATACCAATGGCGACGCAGTTACCTAAGAAAATTTCGGCGAAGCTTTCACCAATTAACGCTTGAATACCCCACTTTGCGATCGCTTGTGGTGCGTGTTCCCGCGATGAACCGCAGCCAAAGTTGCGGTTGACAATTAACACATTTGCCCCTTGGTATTGGGGTTGATCAAAAGGATGTTCGCCTTTCAAAGCTGTACGATCATCAATAAAAGCACCTTCACCCAAGCCATCGAAGGTGATGGCTTTTAAAAAACGCGCCGGAATAATGCGGTCGGTATCGATGTCATCGCCAACTAAGGGTATACCACGCCCGGATATTTGTTTAATTTTGCTGTCCATAATTTTTTCTTCTTTGCGCCTTTGCGCCTACTCTTCGAGAACGGCTTCCGCCGAATGCGTGAGATAAAAAAAGATTGGGGTTGATTACTAGAAAATAGCTGTAAACGCAGAGTGACGCTGAGTATTAGCTTTTTGCCTCCTGCCTCCTGCCCCCTCCTACAGCAATTCCCGCACGTCGGCGACTTCACCTTTAATTGCCGCAGTCGCCACCATCGCCGGACTCATGAGTAATGTGCGGCCGGAGGCGGAACCTTGCCGTCCTTTAAAGTTGCGGTTAGAAGAGGACGCGCTGATTTGTCTACCTTGGAGTTTATCGGGGTTCATCGCCAGACACATCGAACATCCTGGTTCACGCCATTCAAAGCCAGCCGCCTCAAAGATTTTGTCTAGTCCTTCAGCTTCGGCTTCTTGTTTAACTCGTTCTGAACCAGGCACAACAAAGGCTTTGACTCCCTCGGCAACTTGGCGACCTTGGGCAATTTTTGCGGCTTCTCGCAAGTCACTGATGCGGCCGTTAGTACAGCTACCAATAAAGCAGACATCGATTTTTGTGCCTTTGATGGGTTGTCCGGGTAACAAATCCATGTAACGATAAGCTTCTTCGGCAACAAAGCGGTCTTCTTCTGGTAATTCTTCGGCTTTGGGGATGAATTGATTGATACCGATACCTTGACCGGGGGTAATTCCCCAGGTAACTGTGGGGGGAATTTCGGCGGCGTTGAAGACGACTACATCATCGTATTCGGCATTAGCATCACTCTTGATTGATTCCCACCAAGCCACGGCTTGATCCCAATCTGCACCTTTGGGGGCAAAGTCTCTATTTTTCAAGTAATTATATGTGACTTGATCGGGGTTGACATAACCGCATCTTGCGCCACCTTCGATCGCCATATTACAGACAGTCATCCGTTCTTCCATACTCATCTGTTCAAAGGTGGTTCCCGCAAATTCGTAGGCGTAACCTACACCACCTTTAACACCGAGGGTGCGGATAATATGCAAAATCACATCTTTAGCGTAGACACCGGGGTTGAGTGTGCCGTTAACTTCAATTTTGCGGACTTTGAGTTTAGCCAGGGCAAGGGTTTGAGAGGCGAGAACATCCCGCACTTGGCTAGTACCAATCCCAAATGCGATCGCACCAAAGGCACCATGACTAGAAGTGTGACTATCACCACAAGCGATCGTCATTCCTGGCTGAGTTAATCCTAATTCTGGGGCGATGACGTGAACAATACCTTGATTGCCTGAACCTATATTATAAAAAGTTAAGTTATTTTCTTGACAGTTCTGTTCAAGTGCTTGAATCATGGCTTCCGCCACCGTATCGGCAAACGGACGCGCCTGATTATCTGTCGGGACAATGTGGTCTACCGTTGCAACAGTACGTTGCGGAAACAAAACTTTTAAACCCCGTTCCCGTAACATAGCAAAGGCTTGGGGACTGGTGACTTCATGAATCAAATGCAGCCCAATAAATAGTTGTGTCAACCCGGAAGGAAGTGTCCCAACCGTGTGTAAGTCCCAAACTTTATCAAATAAAGTACCTTTACTCATACGTCTATCGTTATGTAACGAGTCAAATAATTGTGGATTTTAGATTTGAGATTTGAGATTGATTCCACAGATAAATCTGGGAGTTTCTACCTTAAAGAACTGTTGGTCAGAGTTTTCATCGTATCAAAAAAACGGCGGAAGTATGAAGTGTAAGTAAGTCGGTGAGAAAAAACCTAACTATGTTAAGAAAGATTAACTAAGCTAAAAGCTTCTTCCCTCCTGCCTCCTGCCTTATTCTGACGATAAATATTCACGACGACCTACTTAGGAATAAAATTCAGTATTAGTTAAAGAATTCTTACAACTTGCAAAATCTTGATTTCTGCTGTTTGCTTCGGAGTTCTAAAAAATTCTCTTAAAAACTCTGCTCATAGCTCAAATTAGACTACTACAGAAACTTGGAAACTATAAAGATTAGTTGTAGTATCTGTAGGGAAAATAATCTCTCTCTACCAAAGATATGCTTTCGGTAGATGCTCCCGATAATGTTCAAACATAAATGTTAGTAATAATCGCTTGCCAACCGCACCGTTAGCTACTTATTCATACTGAACGTGAAGGAGTAGTAGTTTGGCAAACTACTACTAATCAAGGGGGAAAAATGTCCAGAACAAATAAATACTGGCAACTTTGGGACTGGAAATTAGGGATATTCAACTTTTTAGCAATAAGTGGAGCGATCGCTTTTTGGACAGATTACGCCCTAGCTCAGATTACGCCTGATAATACACTAGGCTCTGAAAGTTCTATCGTTACACCCAACGTTAATATTAATAATACTCCTAGCATCGTGATTGATGGTGGCGCACAGCGAGGAGCAAACCTATTCCACAGTTTTCGAGAATTCAATATTGATGAAGGACGAGGAGCTTATTTCAGCAATCCAGATGGAATTAACAATATTTTCAGCCGAGTTACAGGGGGTAGTCCTTCCAATATTTTAGGCACACTCGGTGTATTGGGTAATGCCAACTTATTTATGATGAATCCCAATGGCATCATTTTCGGACTTAATGCCAGTTTAGATGTTGGCGGTTCGTTTGTAGCTACAACAGCTAATGCACTGCAATTTGGGAATCTCGGATTTTTTAGTGCTACTGATAAAAATATCCCTTCACCGTTGTTGACTATTAATCCTTCAGCATTGCTGTTTAATCAGATTAATCAAAACGCAGCGATTCAAAATAACTCAGTTGCATTTGCAGGACAAGATCCAGCAGGCTTTTATGCATTTGGTTTACGAGTACCAGATGGTAAAAGTTTACTGCTAGTGGGTGGTGATGTCAGCATGGATGGGGGAGAATTAAGTGCTAATGGTGGACGAGTTGAATTAGGGGGATTGGCGGAACCTGGTACTGTAGCGTTAGGTGTAGATGGCAATGATCTTAGCTTGATATTTCCTGAGAATGTTGTGCGATCTGAGGTATCTCTTACCAATCAAGCAGGTATATATGTAGAAGGGGCTGGTGGCGGTAATATTGCAGTCAATGCCTCTAATCTAGAGATATTGGGAGGAAGTTTTTTAAGCGGTGGTATTGGGGTAGGTTTGGGGACACCTGAAACAATTGGGGGAGATATTACGCTGAATGCTACCGGGTCAATTAAAGTTGTTGGCACTGCGAGTAGTGTTAGCAATCTGGTGCGCTTAAACTCGCAAGGCAATGGGGGTAACATTACTGTCGATTCTGGTTCCTTGTCGTTACAAAATAACTCCCGACTTCTATCTTCAACTTATGGACAAGGGAATGCCGGGAATGTGACGGTACGGGTACGAGATGCTGTTGACCTTGAAAGCGGTGACATTTTCAGCACGGTGGAAGCAGGAGGTGTCGGTAAGGGAGGTAATATCGACATCAATGCTGCAACCCTGTCATTAAAAGATATCGCTCAACTGCAAACCCTTACTCGTGGTGCATCTGCTACCCAGCCAGGAGGACGGGGGGATGCAGGAAACGTCAATGTTAATGTTACTGGTGCTATTGATATTGCTGGAGAGAAAAATGGTTTTGTTACTGGGATTAGCAGCAGTGTGCAAACAGGGACAGTTGGTAATGGGGGTAACATTACCATCAATTCTGGTTCCTTCTCGTTACGAGATGGCGCTCAACTTGCTACCTTAACTTCTGGACAAGGGAATGCAGGAAATGTGACAGTGCAGGCACGAGATGCTGTTTCCCTTGCAGATGCTAGTATCCTCAGCACGGTAGAAGCTTCTGGTGTAGGTAAAGGAGGTAATATCTACATCAATGCTGAAACCCTGTCATTAAAAGATGGTGCTCAACTAGCAACCATTACTCGTGAAGCATTTGCTATCCAGCCAGCAGGACAGGGAGATGCAGGGAATGTCAATGTTAATGTTACTGGCACTATTGATATTGCTGGAGAGAAAAATGGTTTTGTTAGTGCGATTGTTAGCTTTGTCAGCATGGGGACACAAGGTAATGGGGGAAATATTACTATTGATGCTGCTTCCTTCTCATTACGCGATCGCGCTCAACTTTCTGCCTCAACACAAGGACGAGGAAATGCAGGAAATGTGACAGTGCGTGTACTCGATGCTGTTTCCCTTGTAGATGCTAGCATCCTCAGCACGGTCGAACGAGGAGGTATAGGTAAGGGAGGCAATATCGACATCAATGCTGCAACCCTGTCACTTACTGATAGCGCTCAACTGCAAACTCTTACTCGTAGTGCATCTGATACCCAGCCAGCTGGACGGGGAGATGCGGGGAATGTCAATGTTAATGTTACTGGTGCTGTTGATATTGCTGGAGAGAAAAATGGTTTCCCCAGTGGGATTCGCAGCCGGGTGCAAACAGGGACAGTTGGTAATGGTGGCAATATTACTATTAACTCTGATTCCTTCTCATTACAAGATGGTGCTGGACTGTCTGCCGAAACTTTTGGGCAAGGAAATGCTGGCATAATTAAAGTTAATGCTGCTGATTTTTTCACCATTTCTGGCAAGGCCTCTAACTTTAACAGTGGCTTGTTCGTTAACTCCCAAAGTCCGACAGGTACTGCTGGAGATATTATAGTTACCTCACCTAGAGTTACCTTAGACAACAGTGGCAGACTTGATGCCGAATCGGCATCGGGAAACGGTGGTAACATCAACTTACAAACTGATTTACTCCTTCTCCGTCGTGGCGCTCAAATTACCACTACCGCAGGCACAGCACAGGCTGGTGGTAACGGCGGCAACATTAATATTGATGCCCCGTCAGGCTTCATTGTTGCCGTGCCTGGTGAAAATAGTGACATCATTGCCAATGCTTTTACAGGCATAGGTGGGAGAGTTTATATCAACGCTTTTGGGATTTATGGTATTCAGCCCCGTGAAAGTCTAACTAACTTCAGTGACATTACTGCTAGTTCAGAATTTGGTACACAAGGTACTGTAGAACTCAACACTCCTGTCCTTGACCCTAACAGTGGATTAGTCAATTTGCCAGCAGTACCAGTTGATACAGAGATAGCCCAAGGTTGCACTGCGGGTAGTTCTATAGCTAAGAGCGAATTTAATATTGTTGGTCGTGGTGGCTTGCCTCCTAACCCCGGTGAAGCTCTCAACACTGATGCAGTTCAGGTAGATTTAGTTAGTCTTAATCCTAAAGTAGCAGTTTCTTCAACACCAAATTCTACCGTCAACGCTCAGGATTGGATAATTGATACCAATGGTAAAGTGACTCTTATAGCTAATGTTCGCCCCACTGCTGGTTGTCAGAATTAAGATGAGGGCAAGAAGATGGTTAGGAAAAAATTTAGATTACGTAAAATCAAACGCCTGTTTAGCATCATGCTGTTTTTAGTTATGCTCTTGGGTACAGGGTTATTGTCGCCCACGTTTGCCTATACGACAGCAGAAAAATCCATTGTTCAAAGCTTACCCGATGCTCAAAATTTGGTGGATCAAGGAAGAAAACATTATGAAGCTGAACGCTTTGCCCAAGCAGCAGCTTCTTGGCAACAAGCTATCTCTGCATTTGCTCAAGGAGATGAATTAACACTAGCCATGACTTTGGGCAATTTATCATTAGCGTATCAGCAACTGGGACAATGGAATGCCGCAGAAGAGGCCATATCTCAAAGTCTGAATTTGTTAAAAGCTACAAAACCTAACCCTCAAGTCTTAGCTCAAATATTAGATATCAAAGGGCGTTTACTATTAGCTCAAAGCAAACCTGAAGATGCCCTAAATATTTGGCAACAGGCAGCTAGTATTTATCAAAAAATAGATGACACTAATGCAATTATTCGTAACCAAATCAACTCCGCTCAAGCTTTACAAACACTAGGTTATTATCGCCAAGCCCAAAAGACATTAGAAGAAAGTATCCAAATTCTACAACAGCAACCGAACTCACCTTTAAAAGTCACTGGGTTACGTAGTCTGGGCAATGTGATACAAGTTACTGGAGATTTAGCAACATCTCGGCAGATATTACAGCAAAGTTTAGAAGTAGCTTCATCGTTACAAGACAAGCAAGCAGTAGCTGAGATTTTACTCAGTTTAGGCAACACAGCCCGTGCCGAACAAGATATCCCAACAGCTATCAAGTTTTACCAACAAGCTGCTAATGCTGCCACTTCCCCTAGTACAAGCATCCAAGCTCAAGTTAATCAACTGAGGCTATTGCTAGAAACAGAGCAAATTCCAGCTTTAACGGCGTTGTCATCTCAAATCCAAGCTCAACTTAGCAATTTACCAGCTAGTCGTACAGCTATCTTTGCACGCATCAACTTTGCTCAAACTCTGACGCAATTTAAAAAAAAATATACTACCGACACTCTTTCATGGTTAGATATTGCTCAATTATTATCAGTTGCTATTGAACAAGCCAAAAACTTGGAAGATAAACGCACTCAATCTTATGCTGTTGGTGTTTTGGGTGGGGTGTACGAACAAACTCAGCAGTGGAATGATGCTCAACAATTAACTCAGCAAGCCTTGTTAATGGCTCAAGCTATTGATGCTAAAGATATCGCTTATCGGTGGCAATGGCAATTAGGGCGTTTGCTCAAGGCTAGAGGAGATATCAAAGGAGCGTTCGTCGGAGACGTTGGCGCAGCCATCGCAGCATATACTGAAGCTGTTAACTATCTCCAAGCTTTACGATACGACTTAGCTAGAGTAAATTCCCAAGTCAGGTTTTCCTTTCGAGAAGAAGTCGAACCTGTATATCGAGAGCTAGTACAATTGCTATTGCAACCCCAAGGCAATTCTCAAATCAATCCCGAAAATATCGAAAAAGCCAGCGAAACAATAGAATTGCTGCAAATAGCAGAACTGGAAAACTTTTTCCGCAATACCTGTTTAAATACTCGAACTATAACTAAAAAAACAAATCAAACAGCAGCAGTTATCTATCCATTTATTTTGCCAGACCGAGTAGAAGTCATAGTAAATCTGCCGCAAAATCGTTGGTTGCACTACAGTACAACTATCGATGAACAAGAAGTCCAAACTACTTTAAAACAACTCCAAGAAGATTTACGCAAGCCCCACACACTGCGACAGGTTCAATCTTTATCCCAAAAAGTATATAACTGGTTGATTCAACCTGGTGAAGTTGCTTTAGTTGAGAATAAAATTCCTAGTTTAGTGTTTGTTTTAGATAGTTGGTTGCGAAATATTCCAATGGCGGCTCTCTATGATGGCAAACAGTATCTAATTGAGAAGTATGCAGTTGCCCTGAGTCCTGGACAGAATCTAATTGAACCCAAACCATTGCAGAAAGACTTAAAAATCATCGCTGCGGGATTAAGTGAATCACGCTCAGGATTTTCTGCATTACCAAACGTAAAACAAGAATTAGAGACAATTCGTTCTGAGTTACCTAGCAGCATTCTTCTTAATCAAGAATTTACTAGCAAGTCTTTGCAAGACCTCATTAATTCTCTACCTTTCCCAGTAGTGCATCTGGCAACTCATGGTCAATTCAGTTCTAAAGCTGAAGAAACATTTATTCTAGCTTGGGACGATCGCATTTACGTCAAACAGTTGAATAATTTATTCCGCACTGTAGAGCAAAACAAACCAGAAGCAATTGAATTACTTGTTTTAAGTGCTTGCCAAACTGCTGCTGGAGACGCAAGAGCCGCACTAGGAATTGCGGGTGTTGCTTTTCAAGCAGGAGCGCGCAGTACAATTGCTTCTCTCTGGAATTTGGATGATGAATCTACTGCGCTGTTAATGGGGAAATTTTACCAAGAACTGGCAAATAAAAAAATAACTAAAGCTGAAGCTCTCCGACGCGCTCAATTAGCTCTTTTACAAAATCCACAGTATAAACGCCCTCTATATTGGGCCCCTTACGTTTTGTTAGGGAATTGGCTTTGACCAAGCCCCAAAGGGGCGGTGTAGGGTGTGGGGTGTAGGGGAAATACAGCCCCAACAACTGCGCTCGATACCAGCCTCGTTGGGGCGGGCGTAGGTAATTATCTAAATATATATTTTTGTAACATTTATCAATCGTTTGTGTAAAAATTGCGCCTTATAGCAGAGAGAAATAGAGATTCGCTACTGGGTGCGATAGTATTCGAGGCCGCTTATGAGTAACGACTCGTCAAGAAAACAGCTAGATGAACAACTAAAAGAATTAGCACTTTTTGCTCAACAACATTCAAAGTTAAGCAAAGAGAGACGCATAGCTTTAACACAACTAATTAGTACCATTTGGCTATCAGGTAAACTTTGTCACCCCTATAGCGGTCAATTTTTAATGAATTATGAAGATATTTATGAAGAAGCAGTACAAAACTTATTCTTTTACCTTTGTCAAGATGACAATATTAGTAAATACGATCCAGAGCGGGGAGAATTTTTAACATGGGTGAATGTATTACTTAGCAAACGGTTTTTCCCAGAAGCTATACCTAAAATTATTGGGAAAAAAACTGAAATATCTTTGGAAAAGAGTCATATAGAGAATCTTTCCTCCTCTGAATCTGTATCTATATTTGAACAAATTATTCAATGTATTGAAGATGATCCCGAAGGCATTTTTACCAAAGAACACATAAAAAATCGTCCAGAAGTAAATTTTCAATCAATAGCGAAAAGAAGGTACTCTGGAGTTTCCTGGAAAGATATATCGGAAGAATGGGGGATTGGAATCACAACCTTAAATACTTTCTTTCAAAGATGTGTTAAAAAATTTGCCCCTAAATTAAAAGAATATGTATAGATTTTCTTCCATTTCATCGAAACAGGAAAAATTATGAGGAACCAAACAGCTTTTTTAACTTATTCCGGGATTATACCTCTCAGTGCTAGCAAGTTAGCACAAAAATTATCTAGTCAACAAGCTACACCACAAAAAGGTGAACAAGTTTGTTTAAATATTTTGGCTGTAGGCTTTGTAAATTCATATTTACAATATATGGGCTTTGAGACAAATTTAGAAGCAAGTGACTCTTGGAATCCTGTAGAGCAGTTACTTATGGATGTAGCTGATCTATCAATAAAAAATATAGGTTCTTTAGAATGCCGTCCGGTGTTAGAAGGGGAAGAGTTTGTCTATGTGCCACCCGAAGCACTAACTAACCGAATTGGCTATGTGGTCGTGCAAATTCATAAATCATTGCGAGAAGCAAAGCTGCTAGGATTTGTTCAAGAAGCATCAACTAATTTATTAGCAATTAGCCAATTAAGCTCTTTAGAAAATTTATTAAGCTATTTAGAATATTTAAACGGCTTGAATATAGCAAAATCAGCCATTCAATCTCCAATAAATAACTCCTTAGTAAACTTGCGAAAGTGGTTGGAAAATATTGTTGATACTGGTTGGCAAGAAATTGAATATCTTTTAGGTAGCCAAGCTATTTATGCAGATAGCAGTCTCAGAAATACTAGCAGCACTTTTATAAGCCGAGGTAAATTAGTTGAATTGGGGCAAGGAGATACCGCTCCAAAAGTAGTTTTAGTTGTCACCTTGACTCCAGAATCGGAACAAGAAGTTGACATTATAGTAGAAATACATCCCACACAAAAAGAACTGTATTTACCTGCCAATTTGCAACTCCAGATTCTGGACTTTGAGGGAGTGTGTGTTATGGAAGCCCAAACCAGAAATACTAATAAGAATATTCAATTACAATTTAGCGGTGAAATAGGAGAACATTTCAGCGTTAAACTAGTTTTGGAAGATACTAGTGCTATAGAAAATTTTGCCATCTAAAGCGGATACAAAGGTTCTGTCATGAGAAAGTTAGTTGTACTGAAGCTAGATGGTAATTTAAATGCCGGAGTACGGGTAACGTTAGAGATTGGAGAAGAAGGCTTTCGTCCCACTACAGAAATCTCAGGACATTTACCGCCAAATCCAGACATAGCAAAGGCAATTGATCAGTGGCAATCAACCTATAGTAGTTTGTGGAAATTTACTCGGATTAAAGCTAAAAAAATTGTTTATGATGGTTCCATTTCGCAACGACGCGAGGATTGCTACAACTTAACTCACCAGTTGCGATCGCATTTAAATCAATGGTTACTTTGTGAATCTTTTCGTCCCGTGCGGGAAAAATGGCTGAAGCACTTAATGCCAGAGGATGAAGTTAGAATATTAATCCGCACGGCTTGTTCACAACTGAATAAACTTCCTTGGCATTTATGGGATTTAGTAGATAGGGATTATCCAAAAGCTGAAGTTGCTTTGAGCGTTCCAGAATCAGAGCAAATAATATCAGGCTTACAATCATTTTCTCGTCAAAAGAAAGTTAAAATTTTAGCGATTTTGGGCGATAGTGAAGGTATTGATATTGAGCAAGACCGTCAATTACTAACGAAATTACCTAGTGCTACTACAACTTTTTTAGTAGCCCCTCAGCGTTTAGACCTTAACGACCAATTGTGGAAACAACCCTGGAATATTTTATTTTTCGCAGGTCATAGTAAAACAGAAGGTGATACTGGTCGCATCTATATTAATGCCACAGATAGTATTACAATTACCGACCTCAAGTATGCTTTGAAACAAGCTGTTGCTCAAGGGTTGCAGTTAGCAATCTTTAACTCTTGTGATGGATTAGGTTTAGCAAAAGAGTTACAAGATTTGCAAATTCCGCAAGTTATTGTTATGCGGGAGCCAGTACCAGATTTAGTCGCTCAGAAATTTTTGAAACATTTTCTCGAAGCTTTTTCTTCGGGACAGTCTATATACGCGGCGGTTCGCATTGCTAGAGAACGGCTTGCTGGACTAGAAAAAGAATATCCTGGTGCTACTTGGTTGCCAGTGATTTGTGAACATCCTGGTATAGTGCCGATGAAGTGGAACAACCCGCGAAAATTTTTTAATATTTATCGCTTCAGGAATTTATTAATTTTGAGCTTGTTGAGTACATTGGGTGTATTAGGATTAAGATATCAAGGAATTTTGCAGACATGGGAATTGCAAGCTTATGACCAATTAGTGCGTTCACGAAGTGTCTCCTTTGGAGAATCGCGTCCTCAAGAAAAGCAAGATTCGCGGTTATTGATAGTTACTGTCACTGAAGAAGATTTTCAACTACCAGAACAGAAGTTAAGAAGCGGTTCTTTATCCGATGTAGCACTAGCTCGACTATTAGAGAAACTTGCACAATTAAAACCACGAACTATTGGTTTAGACATCTATCGTGATCAGCCATCTAAACTTAATCCAGCAACTTTTGCCGAGCGCAATTTGTTTGCGATTTGCAAAGTTAAAGAACCCACAAAAGAGCGTCCCGGAATTCCAGCACCTTTAGGGATACCACAAGAACGTCAAGGGTTTAGTGATATTGTCTTAGATGCAGATGGGGTGATGCGTCGCCATTTACTAGCAATGCAACCAGCAGAACCTACATCCTCTTGCACTGCACACTATGCCCTAAATGCTCAACTAGCATTTCACTATCTACAGCAGGAAGGAATTTCTGCTCGGTATACAAAATCTGGGGATTTACAGATTGGGAATACTCTTTTTCAACGAGTGCAACTGCATCAAGGCGGTTATCAACAAGCCGATACAGGAGGCTATCAAATACTACTTAATTACGGTTCTTATGGGGATTCTCCTTTAAAGATTGCTCCTATAGTCACATTGACAGATGTACTACAAGGAAAAGTAAATCCTGCTCAAGTCAAAGATAAAATCGTCCTGATTGGAACTACTGCTCAAAGCTTCCGCGATTATATTTCTACTCCTTATCTAGATGAGGATGGTTCTCACCTGGAAATTCCTGGAGTAATTTTGCAAGCACAGATGGTCAGCCAACTTGTGAGTGCGGTGAAAGATGGACGGTCTATATTAGTTGTTTGGCCTGTTTGGGGTGAAGTGTTATGGATTTGGAGTTGGGCTGTGATTGGTGGTGTAATTGCAGTGGGCGTTGGCGCAGCCCGCCGTAGGCATCGCTCAGGAATACGTCTATTATTACTGAGTAGCGGTGCTATTAGTATTTTATATTTGCTTTGTTTAATTTTCTTTTACTTTGGCGTTTGGGTTCCTTTTGTTCCGTCACTATTGGTTTTAGTAATCACTGCGGGAAGCAGTGTATTTTACTTCAAGTCACCACAAACTCAGCAACAATTAATTGCTACAAATTGAGGTATAAAAATCATGAAATCTTATTTAGATAAAATTCCACTTTTTCTAATAATTTTAATATTTTTTAGCCAAACACAAGTGCAAGCACAAATAAACCGCTCGTTAATATTCACTGCACCACCCCCACCAAAAGGCGTTGGTGAACCGGGTAAGCGAGCGGAAGCAGGTAGTCGTGGTTGTGAACAAGACATTAATCAACCCTCAACTTCTGCTGCGTCAGAACATCTTACAGCCCTAGTACCTGTTTATTCAAAGTCAGACGTGGTATTTGCAACTGCAAGCACAGAACATCCTCGCTTTTGGTTTTATGTTCCTTATTTGTCTTCTTTTGCTGATGGAGAGTTTGTCCTGGAAGATGAGGCACAAAATCAGTCTATTTATAAAGCTTCTTTGCCAAATACACCAGGAGTGATTAGTTTTGACTTACCATCAAGCGCAAAACCTTTGGAAGTAGGCAAACAATATCATTGGTATTTTAATATTTACTGTAAGAGCGATCGGCAAATTATTGCGTATGTGGAAGGAGATATAAAACGAGAACAATTGAATTCTACTCTTAAAACTAAATTGGAAAAGGCATCGCCAAGCCAGCGTGTAACTCTTTATGCTGCCAATGGTATTTGGCATGACGCGTTGAGCGAAGCTGAGGAACTGCGTCGGAAAAATCCACGAGATACTTCTTGGGAAATGCTATTACAAGCTGTTGGTTTAAATAATTTTGTCACTAAACCAACATTAGATTGCTGCACTCTAAAACAATGAAATTGCTCTTTTCTTTCGATATAAACTACCTTTTATGATTATCCACCCTCTGAGTGCTGATTAAATGCATGGCAATCAGGCGTTCTCTGCATAATTTTTTTAGTGAAATGGTATTAGCCGCAAGTACAAAAGTTATATTAAACAGCTTTTTTGTTGACTACTATGGAGCAAAAGCTTGAGTAGCAATTTTATTTAAGTTCAAAATTTACAATTAATAATTCTGTTAGAAATTGACCATCTTATTGATGCCGTTCAGTATGATAAACGGAGATGCTTTCTGCTTTTATCCAAGCTTGAAAGAGTAATTCTAAAATTTGTTCTCTAATTTCATTTAATTCAGCAGGAAACCATTTTTCAATTCTCAAGATGTGGTACCCTAATTTTGTTTGGACAGGTTCAATCACTTCACCTTCTTTTGCTTGGGCAATAGCCTGTACAATTTCTGGCATTAATTCTGATACAAAACGAATGCCTACAAAGCCACCATTTTCTTTTGAATGTTTGCCTTTTGAGTGTTCCAGAGCTAAAGCACAAAAGGACGCATTTTCTTCTCTAATAACATGGATAATTTTGAGTGCATCTGTTAGATTACTAACTAAAATCTGGGATAGAGCAACACGTTTATAATGATTACGATTGCTCAAATAGTGAGAGTCTACACTATCTCCAAACAAATGTTCTTTTAACTTATTTGTAAGTAGTGACATTCTGATACCTTGAGTCCAATCTTCTACAGTGATTCGCTGCTTTTGAAGCCAAGCTAAGGTTTCAGAAGCTCCTAGCAACTTGTGTTCTAAGCGAAATGTATCTCCTGCTGCTTGCAATTCCTCATCGGAAATAGTGATGTCAAACTGCTCACACATACTTAAAACCAATTCATCGCGTTCAGCTAAAACTGCAATTTCAGCAATTTTATAAGAATGACGCAGGTAAGCAATAATTTCTTCATTTGTCGCTAGGGAAATTTCTGGCAGTACAAATTTCTCTGTGGAATCTAATTCCGCAGCTACTTCCTTGTAGGGGTTCCCCACATTCAGCAAATTGGCGTTTTTTTCTAAAATTTCGGTCATATGTTTGTTGTTCCTTTAAAATTGAATATCTTAATGTTTGTCATTTGCAATTTCTTCTAAGTTCGGTAAAGTAGTTGTTCAGGTGAAACTTCTGGAATTTTGAGCTTGTTACGATGTAAATCACCGTAAAGGTTTAAGTATTCAACTTCAGTGTCTGTTAGCTTCCCTTGTTGGACTCCAGCAATCGCCGCATCAATTTCTTCGCGTCTAGTCAAACCTGTTAAGCAAACATCGACACAGTTTTGTGTTAACGAGTATCGATATAGAACCCATTTGACATCTTATGAGGTTTTGAATTAAGGTACTCCTCAGCATCTAAAATCCAATGCTAATGGCGTATTCCAGCGACTTCACTGATGCAG
>NZ_JACJRV010000050.1 GCF_014697475.1 Nostoc sp. FACHB-152 | reverse complement strand
ACAGTTATCTCAGTTGCACTCAACTTAATGAATCCTCAACATTTAAGAAACTGGTTTACTAATTGCTGTTACTGTACCTCATAACACAGGAAACTGCTGTAGCTTTTTCAAATTCTATTGTGTCCTCACTCTCTATATATTTCTGCAAATCTTTACGAATTGGGTTTTCATCAAGTCCTTTTGTATCAATTACTGAATCGAACTGAGACAAGTTTGAGCCAGATAAAACATCATAGCTCACATAAAGATATATCTTTCTGGGAATAGCAAATTCCTTTAACTGGACATTATTAAGTGCAGCAAAGGTATTTTTGATCCATGCTTGTTCATTATTTTGATTATCAAAATAAATTTGAGTCAAAGTTCTACTTTCAAGGTTTGCATTATTTAAGGCAGTTTTTTTCAGTATCTCTACTCCTGATTCCTCAAATAGCTCCTTAGCTTTATCAATTATAATAACTTTAGTTTTACCGTTATCAGAAACTGATTTATTAATTCTTTTTAGTTCTATAACATTTCTAATAGCCCTCTCCATTTCTTGAGAAATAATTATTTTATGCTCTGGTTGATTATTATCTTTATTTGCAATATAGTCACAAAACTCAAGAATAATACCTTCCATTTCATCAACTGTATAAGGTTCTATCTCTATATATGTTTTTTCCGCAGCTTTAATAATTACTTCACATATAGTAGTTTTACCTGCTCCTGTTGAAAGTAACTCTTTAATTTCTGTTACATCTTTAGTTTTACCAGCAATAGTTTTGGAAACTTTAAATTCACTTATTAAATTAAATAGATGACAAATAGCTGTCGTTTTTCCTTGACCTATAGTACCTATAAAAGCAATCTTATATTTATCTACACTAAGAATTTTTTCAATTTCATCTAATCGCTCTAACTTGGATTTCAGGTTATTAATGCAAATATGATTAGGTATATTAATATCTGAACCACCCGAAATTTGCTTTATTTCTTTGTTCAAGTTTTGTTTTAAGGATGCAATTTCTTCTTGCCACGTTGTCGTCAACATACTGTTTACTCTGTTTAGATGCTATTTACTTGATATCTACAGTATGCCCACTATGATTAAATAACTAACAAAAGCCTCATAAAACCGCCAAACGCTCTTCTGGTATCCTTTGAGTTACTTGTTCATCAGCAAGGAAGGCGATTGGTTGAGTTTGGAGTTCTAGCAAAAATGGAACAAGAATCTAGATTAACCTCAAAATGCTTTTTATATATCTCATCAAACTATAACCACTGGTAGGTAAATATAAATGCTTTTAAAATAATGAAACATTAAATGATTTAGGGTTTTATCTATGTCGCTACGCAATGAACCTTTAGATTGGCAAGTTGAAACGAATAACCTTTACGTACCGATATATCATCAAGGTAATTTAGTCGGATTTTTTAAACAAGAATATGCGAATGAAATTATTCAATTTTTAAATGAAGAAGAAGTTTTAAAGAAAGCTCTAAAAAAAGCCTGTACTGATTTACTAAAAAAGGCTGGTGGTGATACTAGTAAGGTTAACCACTTAATACAAAAATATATAAAAATTAGTGAACGTCCTAAGTTTGGGACGAGAGCGATCGCACTTTTACTTCAAGAGCGACAAAAAGAACTTGACCTCAACAATCAGGAATTCACTAAATTCTGCGATACATTTAAAATTTCTCCTACAGAACTAAATAATATTTATGCTGGAGAACCTATTGATGATAGTTTGTTAGCACCAATAGCACGGGTTTTAGGAATATCTAAAGAGCGTGTGCAAGAAGTCCGGGATGGTGCAGAAGCAGAAAAAGAGACATAATTAGCTACAGAAAATTATCTAGTAGTACCAATTTGTGAAAACAGAGACCATATTTTATCGCTTGTTTCAAGAATTTCCTGATATCTTCTTTGAATTGATTGGGAATTCTCCTGATACTGCAAGTATTTACCAATTTTCGTCAATTGAGATTAAACAAACATCCTTCAGAATTGATGGGGTATTTGTTCCGAATTTTGAAAGTGAGCAGCCAATTTACTTTGTAGAAGTGCAGTTTCAAGCAGATGAAAGGATTTATGCACGCTTGATGGCAGAAATCTGCTTGTACTTGCGGCAAAATCAACCAGCAAATGATTGGAATGCTGTAGTTTTATACCCTAACAGAAGTGTAGACATAGGAGATATCAAACACTACAGAGAATTCTTTATTAGTCAGCGAGTTAGGCGGATTTATCTTGATGAATTAAGTACCGAAGCATCCCTACCTATTGGTATTGCCACTGTTAAATTAATTGTGACATCTGAGGAGGCAGCGATCGCAGAGGCTAGGGAACTGCTAGAAAGGGCAAAATTAGAGATAAACTCCCCAATCAGACAACAGCAATTATTACAATTAATAGAGACTATATTGTTGTACAAGTTTCCAACAATCACTAAAGAGGAGATGGAGGAAATGTTTAACCTCAGTGAATTAAGGAATACCAGATATTTTCAGGATGTTTTTCAGGAAGGCAAAGAAGAAGGTAAACAGGAAGGTATAGAAGAAGGTCAACGTCAAGAAAAGTTAAGAATGGTTCCTCGCTTTTTGAAGCTGGGTTTATCTGTGGAACAAGTGGCTGAGGAACTTGGTTTAACTGTTGAAGAAGTACAGCAAGCCGCACAAAATTCGTAATTAACTAAAATCAAGCGGTATCAGAGTTTTATTACAGCTTACTCGGAGGAATTCTTGGTTAATTTTTGTTAATATTGGACACGGTGTTGGTACTTCGTCCTTAACCATATATTTCCTACCAGAGAGAAACTCGATGCTGCGACTCGAACATATCAGTAAAATTTATCCTACAGGCGAAGTCCTGAAGGACATCAACTGGGAAGTTAAACCAGGCGATCGCATTGGCTTAGTTGGCGTTAACGGTGCAGGAAAATCTACCCAGTTAAAAATCATCTCTGGGGAAATTGAACCTACCGCCGGCGAAATCATTCGTCCTGCTAGTTTGCATATTGCTTACCTCAATCAAGAGTTTGAAGTCGATCCCACTCGCACTGTTAGAGAAGAATTTTGGACAGTATTTAAGGAAGCAAACGAAGTACAGTTATCTCTGACGCAAGTGCAGCACGATATGCAAACTGCAACACCAGAGGAACTGGATAAATTAATTCACAAGTTAGATCGTTTGCAGCGTCAGTTTGAAGCTTTGGATGGTTACGGTTTAGAAGCACGCATCGGCAAGATTTTACCAGAGATGGGTTTTGAGCAAGAAGATGGCGATCGCCTCGTCAGTGCTTTCTCTGGTGGTTGGCAGATGCGGATGAGTTTGGGTAAAATCCTGCTGCAAGCACCCGATTTGTTACTGTTAGACGAGCCTACAAACCATTTAGACTTAGAAACTATCGAGTGGCTAGAAAATTACCTGAAAGGCTTGACAACGCCGATGGTAATAGTTTCCCACGACCGAGAATTTTTAGACCGCCTCTGCACTCAAATAGTGGAAACTGAACGCGGCGTTTCTAGTACATACTTAGGTAACTACTCAGCATACCTGCAACAAAAAGCGGAAAATCAAGTAGCACAATTGAATGCTTACGAACGTCAGCAAAAAGAACTGGAAAAACAGCAAGCCTTTGTTGACAGATTCCGCGCTAGTGCTACCCGCAGTACCCAGGCGAAAAGCCGGGAAAAGCAACTGGACAAAGTTGAGCGTATTGAAGCACCCACCTCTGGAGTGAGAACCCTGCATTTTCGTTTTCCTCCCGCACCCCGTAGCGGACGGGAAGTAGTGACCATTAAAGATTTAACTCATACCTACGATGATAAAATCTTATTTTTGGGAGCAAATCTGCTTATTGAAAGGGGCGATCGCATTGCTTTTTTAGGCCCCAACGGTGCAGGAAAATCTACCTTATTGCGAATAATTATCGGTACGGAAACACCCACCGAAGGCATAGTAAATTTAGGCGATCATAACGTTATTCCAGGTTATTTTGAGCAAAATCAAGCCGAAGCTTTGGACTTGAAAAAAACAGTTATGGAAACTATTCATGATGAGGTTCCTGACTGGAAAAACGAGGAAGTTCGTACCCTGCTCGGCAAATTTTTATTCTCAGGCGATACTGTATTTAAATCGGTTGAAGCTTTAAGCGGAGGAGAAAAAGCACGTTTAGCCTTGGCAAAAATGCTATTGCGTCCAGCGAATTTGCTTATATTAGATGAGCCTACCAATCATCTAGATATTCCAGCAAAGGAAATGTTGGAAGAAGCACTGCAAAACTATGATGGGACTGCAATTGTAGTTTCTCACGACCGTTATTTTATTTCTCAGGTAGCCAACAAAATTGTGGAAATTCGGGATGGTGAATTCCGAGTTTATTTAGGAGATTATCACTATTACCTGACTAAAATTGCTGAGGAAAAAGAAGAAGCAAGATTAGCTGCTATAGCTGCGGAAAAAGCTGCTAAAAAAGCTTCCAAAGCTGCTAAAACTTCTGCAAAGAAGAAATAAAATATCAAGTTAGTAGTAGCACATCTGCTTCACTACTAACTGATCAACTGGTTTGGAATATCACAAAATATATGCAAAAGCTGCGAAAAGTAAAAAAAGCCTAAAAATTTTGTCAATAAGTCATAAATTAAGTTAATAAGCAGAAATCCACTTGCACCTGTGGTTAGCAGTGGTATCATTCGGGTATTACAAAAAGTAAAGGGCAATTTTACTATGACCAAAGCACCTGTTGCTCCTGTGGTGCTAGTCATTTTAGACGGATGGGGCTACTGCGAGGAGACGCGAGGCAACGCTATTGTGGCGGCTAAAACGCCGATAATGGACAGCTTATGGGCGGCGTACCCGCATACCCTCATCCGCACATCAGGAAAAGCCGTAGGCTTGCCAGAGGGTCAAATGGGTAACTCAGAAGTTGGTCATTTGAATATTGGCGCTGGGCGAGTTGTACCACAAGAACTTGTACGCATCTCGGATGCCGTGGAAGACGGTTCAATCCTCAGTAACCCTGCACTGGTTAAAATTTGCCAGGAAGTTCGCTCTAAAAATGGCAAGCTGCACTTAGTTGGTCTTTGTTCTGATGGAGGGGTACACTCGCATATTACCCACCTGTTTGGACTACTTGACTTAGCCAAGGATCAGCGAATTTCAGAAGTTTGTATCCACGCTATTACTGACGGTCGTGATACTTCCCCTAGCGAAGGGATAAAAGCTATCCAACAACTGCAAGATTACATTAATCGGGTGGGGATTGGGCGTATAGCTACCCTCAGCGGCCGCTACTATGCAATGGATCGCGATCACCGCTGGGATCGAGTCAAGCGGGCTTACGATATCATGACACAAGATGGCGCAGGCGATGGACGAACAGCCGCACAAGTCTTGCAAGCATCTTACGCTGAAGGGGTGACAGACGAGTTTATTAACCCAGTCCGCATTGCTCCTGGCGCAGTTGAACCAGGAGACGGGGTAATATTTTTCAACTTCCGGCCTGACCGTGCTAGACAGTTGACTCAAGCCTTTGTAAGTACTGAATTCACAGGTTTTGAACGCCAGCCAATTCAGCGACTATCCTTTGTTACATTTACTCAGTACGATTCAGACCTACCAGTGACGGTAGCTTTTGAGCCGCAGAATTTGACGAATATTCTCGGTGAAGTCATTGCTAATCATGGTCTGAATCAGTTCCGGACTGCGGAAACAGAAAAATACGCTCACGTCACTTACTTCTTTAACGGTGGTTTAGAAGAACCTTTCGTTGGCGAAGACCGCGAACTTGTCAGCAGTCCGATGGTAGCGACTTACGACAAAGCCCCTACTATGTCAGCAGAAGCTGTCACAGATGTAGCGATCGCCGCTATTCAAAAAGGCATATACTCCTTAGTTGTGATTAACTATGCCAACCCAGACATGGTAGGGCATACTGGTCAAATGCCAGCCACAATCACAGCGATTGAAGAAGTAGATCGTTGTGTAGGTCGCCTCCTGGAAAGCATCATCAAAGCTGGCGGTACAACAATTATTACCGCCGATCACGGCAACGCTGAGTATATGCTAGATGAAGAGGGTAATTCCTGGACGGCTCATACTACCAATCCAGTACCATTGATTTTGGTGGAAGGCGAAAAAGCTAAAATACCTGGACACGGGACAAATGTCGAACTGCGTAGCGATGGCAAGCTAGCTGACATTGCACCTACCATTCTTGATATTTTACAGCTGCCTCAGCCAGAAGAAATGACCGGGCGATCGCTGGTCAAACCAGTAGAATTTGACTTAAAGCGGAATCGCACCCCTATGCCAATTGGTCTGTAAATAACTTTCAGAGAAAACAGTTAGCTGTTTTCTCTGTTCTAGTTTTTTCGTTTTCAAACCGTTATAAATGAGATTATTAGCATGACAGTTACAAGCATCGTACAAATTATTTGGGCATTAGCTGCCCTGGGAATGATTGTTTTAGTATTGCTCCACAGTCCTAAAGGCGATGGTATTGGTGCTATTGGTGGACAAGCCCAATTATTTAGCAGCACCAAGAGTGCAGAAAATACCTTAAACCGAATTACTTGGGCTTTAACAGTCATTTTCCTTGGTTTAACAGTAGTTTTGAGTGCAGGTTGGCTACCTAAATAAGGATAGGGAAATGGGGAAAATTACCCTACACCCGATATTAAATAATAGAAAATTACTAACAGCCTTTGTCTTAACTATAAGTACAGGGCTGTTAATTATTTTGGCTAACTTTCCATCCAACGCTACCTCTTTACCTTCCCCAAAACTCCATCCCTTACCATCTACCTTGGTTCAGTGGAAAGATATTACAAACAGTGGTGATTACTTTTCCCAAGTTGAAACAACCGAAGTAGGTTATTTAATTTGGTCAAAATTTCCAATTCGAGTTTATGTAGAACAACCAACAGCAGTAAATAATCAACAGGCTGAAGCGTGGGTCAAAAGTGTTTTGCAGGCTGTGCAGGAATGGAGTGTTTACTTACCTTTAACAGTAGTAGAAAAGCCAGAGATTGCTGATATTAAAATTGAGCGAAAAGCACCGCCATTAAAACTTTCACCAGATAAAAAAATCCCTCGTGCGCGTTCTGCTTTAACTAGTTACCAGTTGTATACCAGCAACAACTTTTTATTCCACCGTTTTACTATTCTCTTGAGTCCTAGTCAGACAGGTAATTATGTCGTTGCGGCTGCACGCCATGAACTTGGCCACGCCTTGGGAATTTGGGGTCATAGTCTATCACAAACTGATGCTTTGTATTTTTCCCAAGTTCGCAACCCGCCGACTATTTCCTCTAGAGATGTAAATACTTTGAAGCGAGTTTATCAACAGCCAACAAGTTTAGGCTGGCCTTTAATTGATAATTCAAAGATGAATTGACCCATGTCGGGCATTAGGGGTAAATGGGTGAAAAGATGAGGAGGTGAGAATATATTCTGTCAATATCTGATTAATTAGTGCTTGATATCCCTTTTTACCAGCTTTCGCCTCGAAGTACTCCACAATAAACTTTTAAGCTCCCCAACTAAGATGTACAGGTCGCTGTACTAATACTTCCTTATACAATTCTTCTAGCTGAGTAATATTTTTATCTAAGGTATATCGCTCTAAAACGCGATTTCTAGCTTTTTGTCCTAGTAGAGTTGTTAACTCTGGATGGTCTTGGCAAAGTGGTAATAGGGTTTTTAATTGCGATCGCACTGTTTTAGTATTTAAAACTATACCTGCCCCTTTTTCTAATACTTCGCCATCTGCACCTACATCTGTCGCTATACAAGCAACTCCACAAGACATTGCTTCTAATAAAGATAGAGACAAACCTTCTACTATAGAAGGCAAAATAAATACATCTGCACCACGTAATATTTCAATACGTCTATCTTCTTCAGCTACAAACCCTAACCAAATGATGCCGTATTCTAAACCATAAAATGGTTCTAAAGAAGCTCTTAAAGGCCCATCACCCACAATTAATAACTTGCTCTCGGAACCCATATACGATTGTTTCCAAGCACGGAGGAGGGCTTCAACATTTTTTTCTGGTGCTATTCTCCCTTGATAAACAAACAAACGTTCTGCGTTAAATTCTGTTTTAACTGGAGAATATTTTGGAGAATACTTATGACTATCTACACCATTGGGAATTACGGCAATATTTTCTCGCCGCACACCCATGTTTGCCAGCAATTCTCGCTGAATTTGAGAAAAGACAATTACGCGATCGTAGTTATCTAAAAAAGGCGCATACAACTGATAAGCTAAAAGTTGTGTTCCCGATATAAGTTTTGCCCCTTTACCTGCAAACGGTGTATGGAAAGTCGCAATTAAAGGCACATTTATTTGTTCACAAATTTCTGGTAGGAAAAAATCTAGGGGAGATAAAGTTAAAGAAGCATGAACAATATCAGGCTTAATTTCTCTTAAAGATTCTGTTAGAACTTTGGTTGCTTTCAGCGCGGGAATTGTATAAACCTGAGACTTGTAAATGAAGGGTAGAGGAACTTCTTGGAATTTAGGCCAGTTATCCGGTTCAGGCTCTTCTTGAGCAAAGTGTAAGAAACTAACTTGATGTCCCCTATCTAGCAAAGCATTTGTAATCTCTCGGCTGTAGGTGACATTGCCACAAAACGGTGATTTTTTTCCAATCCAAGCTATACGCATTCTTTAAAGTTAGTAATAAGAAAGCTGGTTTTATCTATTAGTTTTGCGCCTTAGCTGTTTTAATTCTATCCTGATTTTATTTGATGCTTTTGGTATCAAAAATACACATACATAAAATTTCTATAGCCAGTAATTAGCTCAAAAAAACAATTAATTTCCAGCTTGGTTAATTTTACTGACTAAGTAGCTATTCTGCACTTAAAATGCAATTTTCTTTTGGGCGATATCAGGTTTATTCTCAGCAATTAGGCACTAAATTATTTGTGACTTCAGTTTACCATGAAATCAAAATCAATAATTTATTATTGTCTGTTTCAAATTATTAGTGAGAAATCCTATTGATTTATAAATACTTTCTAGAGTTATACCAGGTGAAGATACCACCAAAGAACACGATCGCAGCTAATCCTAGAAAAACTACCTTTAAACCTACAAATGTTTCTGCTACACCTGCTAATGCCAAAGGTAAGGTCAAAGCAATATTAATCACATTATTTTGCAGCCCAAATACTTTACCCCGCATTTCTGGTGGAGTTTCTGTTTGAATGGTAGTTTGCATAGGAATGCCAACTAATGCGCCAAAGATACCCAAGGTAGCCACCAACAAAAGAACTAGCCATAGTTGTGTCGTAAATAAAGCCAGACCAATTAAAGATACAGCCATACCTAAACAACCAAATAATCCCAGTTGAGAATAGGAGAAGCGTTGTCCAAACTGACCAAGCATTGTTGCGCCAGCCGCAATACCAACACCACCTGCTGCTAGTAAAAAACCAAACTGTGAAGCTTTAAGATGAGGAATGATTTCTGCCATACGAACTGCTAAGACAGTTAATGCTGCAAAGACAGAAAACAAAATAATCAGTCTAACTAAAGCATTGCGGACGTAATGATTGGTTTTGAGGTAAGAAAAACCATCGTGTAAATCTGAGAAAACGTGTGGAAATTCGGTATCAGGAGCGTGCGGCTTTTCCTGTGTAACTAACAGCATTAAAATTATGCCAGCGATCGCATAACTGCCACCCACCAAAATTTCTTTACCCAATCCATTGCTACCACCAAGTTGCTCCCAAATTCCATCAGCGATCGCTAAAATAGGTTCACCAATTGCAAATCCAATAATCACCGATGCCATCATCGTTGTTGTATATAGGGAGTTGGCAGAAAGTAAATCTTGTTGTTCCACCACTAAAGGAATTGCTGCTTGTTCTGCTGGGGCAAAAAACTGCGTCAGCGTAGAAACTAAAAATGTTAACCCTAAAATAATTGCAAAACCTACTGGCAAAACTCCGATGGGTTTCCAATCATGGGTCAACCACAGCAGAAAAGGAATTGCTAGCACCAAAAGTCCCCGCCAAATATTTGTTGCTACCAAAACTGCCTTTTTCGGCCACCGATCTACAAATACTCCAGCAACAGAACCAAACAATACTGCTGGGATTGTAAACGCCATCATCAAAGCTGAAACCCAAGCACTAATGCTCTGACTGCCTGCTTGGAAATTAGCATGAATTAAAGCAATCATTAATACTAAATAAACTTTATCAGCCAGTTGGCAAAAGACTTGTCCACCCCAAAGTGCTAAAAAATTGGGATTTTTCAAAACAGGCAAAAATCCCTTTGGTTGTGATTTCTCTGGTTTAATTGTCCCACCAGAGCCATTTGATCCTATTTTTTCTAAGCTAGAATCAACTGGCAAATGATGCCCATTGTCACTTTTATCAGCATTAATTAACTGGGGAGCATTTTGTTCTTCATATTCTCTAGTCACATCAGTTTTTGACTTTTCTGATACCCAGCTTGTGTCATTTGCCGAAATGTCTTGGTTTGACATTTCGGGGTTATGCATTGCACTATTTGTAGAAGTTGGAACTACTTTTAAATGATTATTTACTGTAGAAGATGGTGGCTTATCTGGTTTTTTAGTACTACTTGGTGATAAAGGCTGGATTTTTCTATCCAAATTAGATGGTTGCATCATGGTTGGCAGCAAAATAAGAGTCAATCAGGGTAGCGGAGCGAATAGAGTGGCCTAAATGATATTGAGCATACTGGCGCAAAATTTGCTCAATAGATAACCAGTCATTATCTCTAACTGCATCAATTTGCATTATCTCTGGTTGTGAGATCTGTTGGAGCATCACAAATTCTTTAGCGTTCAAACGACAAGAAATTACTGGAATTTCCTGCCGATGGACAACAGTCTGGTAACTAGGGATAGAAGTGTTCGGGGATGCAGAAAGCTTTGGATTTTCTTTATTGTCCCATCTTTCCCTCTCCCGTTGCTTACGTAAACTTTCCCAGGCTTCTAAGCAAATCGCTCCACCAGTAGGGACACTGAACCCTACTTGCCAGTTGGGATTTGTCAGGTCTGGTTTAAGAGAACGTTGAGTCAGACAACATTTTTGTATTTGTGGCGTTAGTCCTGCTAAGGTCAAAAGCTGAAATACCCCATGAGATAGGTAAGCATAAATACCTGATGTTTCTGTTTTTGGCAAAGTTTCCAACCGCTCAAGGTGTTCATTGAGCAAATCATAAAGTTCTTCTTGGGGTTGTTCACTCAAAGCCTGACACAGGACTATTTCTGCTAAATATTGAGCAGCCGCTAATTTTCCTAAATCCTTGGCTAAACCAGGATATGTTTTTAAGGTTTGGGCTTGGGTAATTTTGTCAAGCGATCGCCCCTTCGCAATCAATAGCTCATTTACGACAAACATCCCACTCCTACCGCCAAGGCTAGAGTTGTGCTTACGCGCCCCAGGTGCTACTGCGCGAATTAGACCGAACTCTTGTGTCAAAATAGTCACTATTCTGTCTGACTCTCCTAGTACCTGGGTTTTCAGATTAATTCCAGTTGCTTTATAAGTTCTATTCATTACTCTTAGCCATTAGTCATTAGTTATTAGTCACTGCTCATTAGTCATAGACAAAGAACAAATTACAAACAACAAATGACTATTTTTCTTTTTCCAGGTTATCGCGCTGACGGATCAAATCGATACCGCGAGATGTGCCTAATCTAGTAGCACCCGCTAGGATTAAGTCTAAAGCTTGCTCGTAAGTCCGAATACCCCCTGAAGCTTTAATTCCTATACTTTCTCGTACCAATTCTTTCAAAAGACGTACATCTGCTACAGTAGCACCACCATTCAAACCTGTACTAGTTTTGATAAATGCTGCCCCCGCATCCATACATAGTTCTGTGGCTAGTTTTTTTTCTGCATCTGTCAGCAGACTAGTTTCCAAAATTACTTTGACTGTTTGCCCGGTTTCTTCACAAATCTCGGCAATTTCTTGATGAACTTCCTCTGTTTTCCCACTCTTTAACCAGCCTAAGTTAAGCACTACATCTAACTCAGTCGCTCCATTTTCCACAGCTTCTTGAGCCTCATACAACTTAACTGCTGAAGTTGTCGCCCCATGCGGAAAGCCAATCACCGTACAAACTTTTGGCGTTTTCCCCTTAAGAAATTCTGCTGCTTGCTTGACGTGGGTAGGATAAATGCAAACTGTTGCAAAATTATATCTATATGCTTGTTCACACCATTGCTCAACCTGCTCTGGAGTAGCCGTAGGCGTTAGCAGGGCGTGATCGATGAATGGCGCAATATCAATATCTGGATAGTCTGCTGCCATTGAGTATTCTGCCAATAAAGGATTATTAAACTTTATAAAATATTAAGTCGTTTTTTATATTTTAAACTATATTTGTGACAATTTTCTCTCAAAAATAGCTACTTTTATAGTTTAATCTTCCAGAGCTTTTGATTTTCTTTAATTATTGTAACTATTTTAATTAAAATCAAAACAAAATATTATTTGTTTATAAATCAGTATTTAATGAAAACTAGGTTTTTTAGGAAATTAAATTTTTAGCGTAAAAATGCAAAGGCGCAAAGTTGTTCTTAGCACCTTTGCGCGAAATTAACCAACAGCCTTCTCAGCACCAACGAGTTCAACCTGCTGTGTCTGTGGCAATAAATGCTTCACACCCTGCTTAACAAAACCTTGCAGAAAAGCCATCTGCTGATTTTTATGAAACACTTTTTGTAGTGTTTGGCGTAATTTATCAAGATTTAAAGCAGTTCCAGAATCTAGTGCTATTTCTTGTTGCTCAAAATATTCAACTAGACTCAACCCTGCTACTCTGGTGAGATAAGCAGCACTAACACCCTGTACTAAACCACCAGCAACAAAGGTAATAGCGTTACTCTTAAGAACCGTGCTGACGGCTTTAGTAGAAAGTTCTACTAAACCTAATTTCAGCATCAAACTTCCCATTGTTCCAGCTACAGTTTGTGCCTGTTCTAGAGATAACTTCTGCTGATAAATATTACCTAAATCGATTACCATTTGGGCATTAATTGCCGCAGTCGCCAGTATATCTAAAGCTGGTATTGGGTTAGCAAAGGCTGTAGCCGCAGCTATCCATTGATATTGTTCAATAACTGGAGTAGCGCGATCGCATCTGGTTTTATTCAACCAATTTTTTGACTCAGCTTTCAACGCCCAAGCTTTTCTCATGGTGGTTGTCCACACTAACTTTTGACCTTGCTGCACCAAAACAGCATTTAATTGCTGCGTTAGTTGTTCAATGTCTGGTGCTGGTTGTTGCATCCATTCTTGTACAGAACCATCAGTCTCATGTTTCCGCACTTTGATAAGAATGGGAGATACAGTCGTAGCTACTACATGGCTTTGCATTCTTTGTTGTAACGACAGCAAAACACTAGCACGTTCATCGGCTAAATACTGGTCTTGTTTGTTAAACACCAGAATTATAGATTGATTTGCTGCCTTTAGTTGTTGTAAGCTTTGAAATTCTGTATCTGTCAAGTCACCGTTTGTAAGAAACAGAACTAAATCAGATTTTGACACTTCTGCCAAAACGGCTGCATCTGACTTATCAGTTGTCTCTCTAAACAAAGGTACTGTCTCTTGAAATTGGAATTTTTCTTGCCAACCACTAGACTTAAGTAATTGCACTAAAGTACTTTTACCGACAGATTTACCGCCAGTCACAGCAATTTTTAACTCTTGTCTGTCTAACTCAGAGAACAACTGTGTTAATTGTTCTCGCAATTTAGTTAAGGCAGTAAGGTTTTCTGCTTCTTGTGCTAGTTGATTAATTACTGCTTCGGCTTTAGCGATCGCACTTTCTGCTGTTGCCCGATCTACAGGTGTACAATCTACCTGTTCTACACTGGCTTTTGGGCGACTTTTCTGCCATAACCACAAGCCACCACCAACCGCTAGGCTACTTAATAAACCAAATTCACCTAGCTGTAATATGGAATCATGCCAACTTTGTAGTATCCAAAGGGAAAAGGAAAGACCTAATCCTCCCACTAAAATTGGTCGGTCTAACTTCACAACCATTATTCTCCGCGCTTTTTGGCAGGTTTTACTTCAGAATAGATCAAAACCTTGCTTTGCAAATCAAACAGTCGAACATACACAATTTTCTTTACCGAAAGATACTTGTAAAATTAAACTCAAAGCATCACGGTATTGTGCGGAAAGATGTTTACGCTGTCGTTTTTCAGCTTCAACAAGGTGGATTTCGCTACCATATCCTATGAACACATCTACGAGGAAGACAAGATGATTCGTAATTCTTAGTTAACGCTCTTAATTACGAAGTCCGAATATTTCCCCCTACGTCAAATACTAAATCGTCAGGTAAGCGATCGCCAACTGGTCTTAACACTCCCCACCCATGCTTGAGGTTTTGAATAACGGCAGCTTGCTCTCCTATCTTCCTTTAAAGTTGTTACCTGTTCCCGATACATATGCAAAATAAAAACCCGTACTCTTGGAAGAATACAGGTTTTTATTTATTATTTAATTTGGTGGCGGGAAGTGGATTTGAACCACTGACCTTCGGGTTATGAGCCCGACGAGCTACCAGGCTGCTCTATCCCGCGTCGCTCTTGACTTTTCTAGTATAACCACAAAGTCTAGAGTTTGGCAACTATAAAAGCGATAATTCTCCAACAACTTCTAAACGCTTGTATTTGCCGAAGGTCATAAACTTTTCTGCGAGGGTTTCTGCGGCACTAGGGCTAATCCAACCCATCTGTTGCAGTAGGTGGATAGCTACTGCATACTTTGCCCGCTTTGCCCCATCTACGACTTTGATTGCTAACCCCATACCTTCACCCAACCTACCAATGCACTGTACGCCTTCAGCACCAGATTTACTGACTACTTCCCCAGGAGCTAAACGCATCAGTTCTGTATCAAATTCTCCATCTCCTGCCACCAAGGATGGATGATGAGTCATCGCACGAACGATGCGCTCCATATCCAAATTGTTACTAGAGGCTAGCAGCGCATATAAAGATGCCATTTGCCCAAGTTGCATTAGATATGTTGGTGCGCCACAGTCATCGTGCGCGCTGATAAATTCTTCAGCAGGCATTCGCAATAACTCTGCAACCTTACCCAAAATTAACTGCTGTACGGGGTGCTTACGGTCTAAGTAGTTATTTAAAGGCCAGTGGCGTTGCTGAGACACAGCTAACATTCCGGCGTGTTTACCAGAGCAATTGTATTCCAGTGGACTCCGTTTACCTTCAGGAATTGGGCATTGAAGAGCTGTGGGATCAACATCGGCACGCCAAAGGATGTTAAATACCTGTCTGACTTGCTCTATTCTTCCTTTATGAGAACTTGTAATAATTGCTAAATCGCGATCACTTAAATCGTAGCGTTCTAGTGTTCCGGTAGTGGTAACAGCTAGTGCCTGAAACGGTTTAAGGGCTGAACGAACAAATGTAGCAGTTTCAGCATTACCCGCAACGGATAACACCCGTCCTCTGTCATCACATACAGCCGCTTGGACTATATGCCGCGATTCGATAATCCCTTCTCGTAGTAGACGTACTTCCAGTACTGTGGCTTGAGTGCGTTTTCCCATTGTCATGGGTTAAAATTTATCTCTTTTATTATTTAGTTAAAAGTCAACAGTCTATAGTCTAGAGTTTATTGACTGTTGACTCTTGACTGTGGACTCTTTAAAACAAATGCCAAACTATAGTACCAATTACGTACATTCCCGCCAAGCCAGCGAATGTAAATTGTAACCGTTGGATAATTGGCTTAATCTCATATGTAACAATTAAGCGATCGCGAGTTAAAATTTCTTGCGGCTTGATCCAGGTTTGACCATCATACCAACCGGACTCTTCATAAAAGACAGTTGTGCTGTAGAGGCGATCGCGTACATAAAGCCAGCCTAGATACATACGTACTAATACGAAGATTACGCCTAGGCTGGCTCCTGCGGCTCCACACAGGACAAAATGTAGACTATATTTTTGTGGTGGAAAGCTTGCGGCTGCTACTGGCCCAGAGACTAGCCATGAAAAACCCCAAACCCAAGCTATGTTCGTGATGAATTCCCGCCAATTTAAGGTGCAATCACGAAACAGCCAGGAAGTTTTTAATTCTTCATACTCATTAAGTGGTTGTTGGTCTGTAGGAACTGGGCAATTTGACACCGAAGACCTCATCATGTTGGCTTACCCTCACCATCATCAGCTTCTGGAACGGCAATACGTTCTGCATGAACCCAGAACGCTTCTAAATTATAAAACTCCCGCTCTTTAGGCATCATGATGTGGACGATTACATCACCGTAATCTTGGAGTACCCAACTCCCTTCGGCTTTGCCTTCTGTTCGCAAGGGACGACGTTGTAATTCGGTTTCTACTTTATCTTCTACTGCTTGGGCGATCGCTCTGACTTGCACTCTAGAGTAGCCTGTCATCATCACAAAATAATCTGCTAGGTAAGATACATCTGCTACCCTCAGTACCAAAATATCCCCTGCTTTGCGGTCTGCTGCTGCTTCAGCAACAGTCACAGCTAATTGTCCACTCAAATCTTCTATTCCAGCCTCTAGGCTTTTAAGTGAACTGTTCATCTCCGACACAGATTTTAATGGGAAATTTCCTTGGATATAATCAGACATTCAACCTCAGGTGCTTGATTCCTTTTGTTTTACAATTACTCACAAACAACAATTGAACAACAACTGTTTTTTTGAATACTAACAAAAAAACGTATGTTTATGGAGTTGATTTTCAATTAACTGTCTGGATTGTAATCAGAATCACGCCAAATAGCTACTACCTAATGTGCCGATCACTATGGAACAGTAAACTTTTACCAAGAATTGTAGCGAATAATTTCCCGATGAAAACCTTAGGAGATCCAATATTCTACCTAAAGTATGAGTAAATAATATTATTTACTCATCTAAACTTTCAAATTTAATCGAATTATGTTTGCCCAGATAGCATATTTCGGCAACCTATACTGGGAATCATTGATAAAATTCAAGCACCCATGATATTTTTCAGGATTCATTTAAGCGCATTACAGCTATTAAGTTTTCCAAAGCCGACTTCTCTAATGCGCCATGATGAGTTTTCTCAGTGTTTTATGTATTTTCCTTACACTTCTTGTTTGGAAATAACCTTAACCTCAATTGCTTGGCTATCAGAGGTCACGGATTCAAATAAAGTCTCATAGTGATTTAAAGCTTGATCAAAAGCATATTGCTCTACAGCATATTGACGGCTGTTGTATCCCAAAGTTTTTACTTTTTCTGGGTGTTTATAAAGTTCTAAAATAGCATTTGCCAAAGATTGGGCATTTTCTGGAGGAACGATAACCCCACCGCCACTCTGCCTGACAGCCCTGGCTGCGGTACCATTTTCGGGTACAGATGCAACTAATGCCCGACCACTAGCAAGCAGAACTTGGATTTTTGAAGGCATATTGAAAGAGATAACATTCTTCTTCTGCACAACTAAACCAACATCAGCCGCAGCTAACATTTGGGGTAAATGTTCACGAGGTTGAAATGGCAGTAAAATGACATTATCTGCACCGCAGTCTAAACAATACTGCTGTAATCTTTGTAAACCTTTAGCTTCACCAACAATTACAAAAGCAATTTCTGGGATATCACGTAACGTAGCGGCAGCTTGAATTACAGTTTCTAAGCCTTGAGTTAAAGCAATGTTTCCAGAATACTGCACTACAAACTTACCGTTGAGATTATGTGCTTCCCGAAAAGGATTGTTTTCTTTGGGCAAAGGGCGAATAAAGTTCACATCAACCCAGTTAGGAATTTGCTCAATTTTGTCTGCTTTTACACCCTTAGTCAGCAAATTTTCCACAAACCCATCAGCAATAACGCTAACTTTTGAGGCTGAATGGTAAGCAAATTTTTCTAATGCAGCAAATACTTTAATCAGAAATTTATTTTTCAGAAGTCCGACATGAACGGCTGCTTCTGGGAGGATGTCTTGCAGATTAAGTACTACAGGGCAAGCACGTAACCACCCCAACAAAGCAGCAGGAATGCACACAGGTAGTGATGGTGATGTTGAAAGAATCACATCTGGTCGCCAGCCAAGCAAAGCAGGAAAGAAACTTGTGACCACGAAACTGGCATCTAGCATTATCCGATCTAATAGATTCGGTTGAGGGCGAATCCAAACATAACTGCGTTGGATTTGAACACCATTTTTATATTCATTTAGATAAAATTTGCCCCGATAACCTTCGTAAATTTGGCGTTCAGGATAATTGGGCATAGCTGTAACAACCCGCACTTCGTGACCTCGCTTGACTAGCCCTTCAGCTAATTCTGTCATCAACGGTGCAATACCAATTGGTTCTGGATAGTAGTTGTAAGAATAAATTAATATCCGCATAATAAATCAGTTAAAGTTCCTAGCTTTAATTGCAAAATTATTTTTCTGCATTTTGATCAGCCTAAATTTAATTGTGTCTTTAGTTTCTTGGTATGTCAGTAGCATTCATTGAAGATTAAGTAAAATTTGTTTATTACTACTGATATGGTACTGAGAACTAATTAAAACAGTAAATAATGCGTTATTAATAAGTAAAACCAAGTATAGACTTAACTATTTTTTACATTGTTCTTATATCAATTTCAGCAAAATCAAATCAGAGTTCATCGAAAATTAAGTGTCCAAAATAGCACTGCAATGCAGTTAATGTTAGAAAGCTAATTGATCAATGTGAAATTAGTCAGATCATCAGCAAGGGTTACAGTAAATACCGCAAGTTTCAACATTAGAAGTCAATATCTTAAATATCTAGATTTCATTATCCAATTTCGTCAAAGCTAATCAAAACACCTATGACTGGGAGTTAAACAAGTGCAAATTACTAAGCGCAATGTCGAGTTAAGAGTCGATGACAGCTTAATGCGTGTTTATGTCGCCTCTCCCAAACCAGATGGAACTTACCCAGGCATTTTGTTTTATAGCGATATTTATCAATTAGGTAGCCCAATGATTCGTCTGGTTAACTACCTAGCAGGATTTGGTTATGTTGTAGCTGCACCAGAAATTTTTCATCGGCTGGAACCAATAGGTACAGTTATTGAGCCGGATGATCTGGGTAGAATGCGGGGTAATGATGATGCGCGGCGAACAGCGATCGCAGAGTATGATGCAGATTGTCGTGCTGTAATTGATTTCCTCAAAACGGAAACTGCGATTAATCCTAATAAAATCGGGACTCTCGGCTTTTGCATTGGCGGACATTTATCTTTTCGCGCCGCCTTCCACAGCGAAATTAAAACTGCTGTCTGCTGCTACCCAACTGGTATTGCCAGTTGCAAACTCGGTAAAGGAATAGCTGATACTATCCATAGAGTTAATGAAATTAAAGGCGAAATGCTGCTGATACTTGGTACTCTTGATCCTCATATCCCTGAAAGCGATCGCCTCACCTTAATTAAAGCAATTGAAGATGCTAATATAACTCATCAAGTATTCTTATATGAAGCAGAACACACCTTCATGCGTGATGATGGTTATCGCTACGATGCAGCTGCGGCCACCTCTGCTTGGGCAGAAATTATCAGTTTTTTAGAACGTAGGTTTTCCAACCTCTAAGGTAGTAATGCACAAACGTACATACCTACAGTGAAGGGTGATCACCCTCATTGAAGATCAGTAAGTCTATGTTATTTTTTTACTAGAAATATTTAGGATGCTTTACGCTTTGCCTCCGGTTCATGGAGGCATTTATTTTTTTATTATGGTGATTAATTTTTGATGCCTGTGGTGGCAATACCGCGAATCAACTGACGCTGACCAATAAAAAACAGTATGATCACTGGTACTGTGGCAATCGTCACTGCTGCCATCATCAAAGGCCAATTATTTGTAAATTGCTCTTGAAACTCTGCCAACGCCAACTGTACAGTTCTTAACTCTGGGCGGGTGGTAAATACTAAAGGTTTAAACAAATCGTTCCACTCACCAATAAAGGTGAACAAAAATAACGTTACTAAAGCAGGGCGGGCTAGAGGTAATAATATTCGCCACAATATTTGCCACCTGTTCGCGCCGTCAATAGTGGCTGCTTCTTCCAGTTCTACAGGAATAGTTTGAAAATACTGCCTTAATAAAAATATGCCAAAGCCATTGGCAGCAGTGGGTAAAATCAGTGCCCCGTAAGTATTGATCAGGCTTCCCCACTTTAATACCAAAAATATAGGTATGACCAACAACTGAAAAGGTATTACTAAGGTAGCTAAGACAATTAGTAGCAGGGCCTGTCTGCCGCGAAATTTTAATCTAGCCAGGGCGTAACCAGCCAATGCAGAAGTAATTAACCCAAATGCGGTCACTGCGATTGCAACTAACGTAGAATTAGCAAATGCCAACAGGAACTTCCCTCGTTGCCATGCATCATGGTAGTTACCTAAAGACCAATTTTTAGACCATAGTTCTGGAGTTGCGCCTGGGGGTGCAAAAGATATGAGAAAAACAATCAAAAGCGGTAGTAAGACAATCGATGCTCCAAGTAGCAGCACTACTAAGCTAACAATATCGCCAGATGTTTGATTCCAATTTGATTTGGTCATAATTAGAGACAGCGGGGCCTAGAGATTAGAGGTTAGGGGCTAGAGATAATAGCAATATTGAGCATTGACAAATAACGATGACTCAACATTTGTTGCTTTAGTAGTAGAGCATCGCCCCCAGCAAAAGCTAATCTATTACATGGTGACTTGTTAAGTTAAATTAAACAACAGTGAAGATTACTCGAAATTCCTAGGGTAAATTAAACGTTAGTATCAATTAATTCATTGTACAGGAGTGAACATACCATGCAGCAGGTGGCAGCCGAATTAGCAATTGATTTCCACAGTGAAACTTACAAAGATGCCTATAGCCGCATTAATGCGATCGTGATTGAAGGGGAACAAGAAGCCTACGAAAATTACATTAAACTAGCCGAACTGCTGCCAGATAATCATGATGAACTGATTCGCTTGTCAAAAATGGAAAGCCGCCACAAAAAAGGCTTTGAAGCTTGTGGGCGGAATTTGCAAGTTGTACCAGATCTACAATTTGCTAAGGAGTTTTTTGCACCTCTGCACGATAATTTTAAACAAGCAGCAGCTGAAGGTAAAGTCGTTACTTGCTTACTAATTCAATCTTTGATTATTGAATGTTTTGCGATCGCTGCATATAACATTTACATTCCCGTTGCCGATGATTTTGCTCGGAAGATTACTGAGGGCGTAGTTAAAGATGAATACAGCCATTTAAACTTTGGTGAAGTTTGGCTCAAAGAAAACTTTGAAGCATCCAAAGCTGAACTTGAGGAAGCAAATCGCCAAAACTTACCTATAGTTTGGAAAATGCTCAATCAAGTAGCAGACGATGCCCAGATTTTAGCAATGGAAAAAGATGCTTTAGTCGAAGACTTCATGATTCAATACGGTGAAGCTTTAAGTAACATTGGCTTCACAACAAGAGATATCATGCGCTTATCAGCCTACGGACTTACCGCTGCTTAAAACAAGTCTGAAGTATGAAGTCTGAAGTATGAAATTTTAGACTTCGTACTTTATTGTATTTTTAAAGTTGAGTATTGTCACTTAGCTACTAACTTCCACGCTTTCGACGCAGCACACGCCTAATAAATCACTAATGTTTGGTCTAATTGGACATCTGACTAGTTTAGAACACGCGCAAGCGGTAGCTCAACAATTGGGATACCCAGAATACGCCGATCAAGGGCTAGATTTTTGGTGCAGCGCCCCGCCGCAAATTGTTGATCATATTAAAGTTACCAGTCTGACTGGAGAAACAATAGAAGGCAAGTATGTAGAATCCTGCTTTCTGCCTGAAATGCTGGCTAACCGTCGGATTAAAGCAGCAACCCGGAAAATTCTGAATGCTATGGCTCATGCTCAGAAGCATGGTATTGATATCACAGCTTTAGGTGGTTTTTCATCAATAATTTTTGAGAACTTTAATTTAGAACAATTTAGCCAAGTCCGCAACGTCACATTAGAATTTGAACGCTTCACTACAGGCAATACACACACCGCTTATATTATTTGTCGGCAGGTCGAGGCAGCAGCACAACAGGTAGGAATTGAACTGTCGAAAGCAACTATTGCTATATGTGGCGCAACTGGGGATATTGGTAGTGCAGTCACACGTTGGATAGATGCCAAAACTGATGTCAAAGAGCTTTTGCTCATCGCCCGTAACCAAGAACGCCTCAAAAATTTACAAGACGAACTAGGGCGGGGAAAAATCATGGCTTTGGATGAAGCCTTGCCGGAAGCTGATATTGTAGTTTGGGTAGCAAGTATGCCCAAAGGTGTAGAAATTGACCCTAAGGTATTGAAACAACCCTGTATACTTATTGATGGCGGCTATCCCAAAAATTTAGCGACGAAAATTCAGCATCCTGGTGTTCATATACTCAACGGCGGCATTGTTGAGCATTCTTTGGATATTGACTGGAAAATCATGCAAATCGTCAATATGGAAGTGCCAGAACGTCAGCTATTTGCTTGTTTCGCCGAAGCTATGCTACTGGAATTTGAGAAGTTACATACGAACTTTTCTTGGGGGCGTAATCAGATTACCGTAGACAAAATGGAGCAGATTGGTCAAGCATCGGTGAAACATGGCTTTAGACCACTGTTGCTTTAGTAAATCGGGGCTAGGGGTTAGAGGCTAGAGGCTAGAGACTGGAGTTTAGACCTTTAAAATTAAAATCAGCTTGCTGGCAATTATTTCTCATCCTGAAACCCTAATCCTTAGCACTATTTAATCTCTAGTCCCTAGCCCCTAACTTCTAGTCCCTAAATTCCAATTCCTAACTATGGCTACTACCGAGCGTAAACCACTACTGTTGGATTTTGAAAAGCCGTTAGCAGAACTCACAAACCGAATTGATCAGATTCGGCAACTTGCAGATGAAAATGGTGTTGATGTATCTGGTGAAATTCGCAAACTAGAAGCACGCGCCACAAAATTACGCGAGGAGATTTTCAGTACGCTATCCCCGGCTCAAAGACTGCAAGTTGCCCGTCATCCCCGTCGCCCTAGTACTCTTGACTACATTCAGGCAATTACCGATGAATGGATGGAGTTGCATGGCGATCGCTGTGGTGGTGATGATCCTGCTTTAATTGGTGGAGTGGCTCGTTTAGGTGGACAACCTGTAGTCATGTTGGGCCATCAAAAAGGGCGCGACACTAAAGATAATATTGCCCGAAACTTCGGTATGGCTACCCCTGGCGGCTATCGTAAAGCAATGCGACTGATGGAACACGCCAACAAGTTTGGGATGCCAATTTTAACATTTATTGATACGCCAGGGGCTTTGCCAACTGTAGTCGCGGAAAGGCAAGGTGCAGGCGAAGCCATCGCTTATAATTTGCGGGAAATGTTCTCGCTTGATGTGCCGATTATCTGCACAGTTATCGGTGAGGGTGGTTCTGGTGGCGCATTGGGTGTTGGTGTCGGCGATAGGCTTCTTATGTTTGAACACTCTGTCTACACTGTTGCTACCCCTGAAGCCTGTGCAGCGATTTTGTGGAAAGATGCTAGCAAGGCTCCGCAAGCGGCTGTCGCTTTAAAAATTACCTCCCACGATTTAAAAAATTTAGGGATTATTGACCAAATATTGCCTGAACCTATTGGTGGCGCTCATTCTGACCCTCTAGAAGCGGCAACCATCCTCAAGCAAGCACTTTTAGATAACTTGGACGAACTCAAACGATTAACATCTCAGGAAAGACGGCAACTGCGTTACGATAAATTCCGCAAAATTGGCGTTTTTACAGACGTTGCCCACTAAAAAGTTAAAGATGAGCATTAGTTGAATAGCAATGTTATAATTACCTGTGATTCGTAAAGATTTTTAACAATCTTTTCATTCACAGGTATTCTTATGTATGGTAAATCGGCTCAGTTAAATGAGAGATTTGTGTAGTATTTAGTTTGCGGCAAGTAGACAGTCTAAATTTCCAGATGAACAATTTAGTGTCATAACTGGGAAAAACTGACGAGAAAAATACCTACATTGACAATTAACTATAGCAATTGTCAAAAAAAATTATCGGAATTTAAGGTTAGTTTAATCTATCCAATCCGAAAGACTTGAATAATTTGGTGGCCAGGTGCTTGCGGAACTGCCAAAAAATTTGGAGAAAGCATGAGTATTGAGCAGAAACGACGTGCCTTAATTACTGGGGCAAGTAGCGGAATTGGCAAAGCTACCGCTTTGGCATTTGCCAAGGCAGGTATAGATGTTGCCTTAGTCAGCCGTTCTTTTGATAAGTTAGAGGCGGTAGCAACAGCAGCCAAGCAAACCGGAGTAGAAGCTAAAGCTTATACGCTGGACTTAGCCGATTTATCGCAAGTAGAAGCAAGAATAAAAGCGATCGCCCAAGATTTTGGCAACATAGATATTTTGGTAAACAATGCCGGAATAGTCTACACAGGCACTTTAAGTGAAACCAGTTTAGCCGACTGGCAGCAAGTTATTAACGTGAATCTTACCAGCGTATTTGAGTGCATTAAAGGAATTTTGCCAGGAATGCGCGATCGTGGCACAGGCATAATCATCAATGTGGCCTCAATTGCGGCCAAGCAAGCCTTTCCTGGATGGGGAGCCTATTGTGTCAGTAAAGCAGGAATCCTAACCCTTTCCCAAATTCTGGCACAAGAAGAACGCCCTCACGGTATCCGCGTTACTGCCATTTGTCCTGGTTCTGTTAACACAGAAGCTTGGGACAGTGAAACTGTTAATGCCAACTTTGACCGTTCAAAAATGTTAACTCCAGAAATTGTGGCTGACTCAATTCTCCATACTGCTTTGTTACCATCACAAGCAGTGATTGAGGAATTGATTTTAATGCCCAATGCAGGCACTTTTTAGTCATTAGTCATGAGTGAATCACAAAAACAAATGACCAATGACTATTGACTATTGACCGATAACAAACATCCAAAATCTAACTGTAAGTTACATCATGACTATTGCTAGTTCTAACGGTTCCAATCGTTCTCAATCTCCACTGATTCCTGATTTGGCAGATGCCATCGATACCAGACCCGATCGCAACACCCACGACGGACGACAACCAGATTTGCACACGCCTTCTGAGGAACAGATGGAGCAAATGATGGATGCCGTTAGAACCATGATCATTGGCGTTGGCGAAGACCCAGACCGCGAAGGACTTTTGAAAACTCCCAAACGCGTTGCTGAGGCTATGCGCTTTTTAACCAGTGGCTACAACCAATCATTAGAAGAACTTGTAAACGGTGCCATCTTCGATGAAGGCCATAACGAGATGGTATTAGTTCGGGATATTAACTTTTTTAGCCTGTGTGAACACCATATGTTGCCTTTTATGGGTAGAGCGCACGTTGCTTACATCCCCAACCAGAAAGTGGTCGGCTTAAGTAAGCTAGCCCGAATTGTGGAAATGTATTCTCGGCGGATGCAAGTTCAGGAAAGGCTAACTCGCCAAATTGCCGAAGCGATTCAGACGATTTTAGAACCTCAAGGTGTGGCAGTAGTCATGGAAGCTAGTCATATGTGCATGGTAATGCGGGGAGTGCAGAAACCTGGTTCCTGGACTGTCACCAGTGCCATGCTAGGTGTATTCCAAGAAGAACAGAAAACCCGCGAAGAATTCTTTAACTTGATTCGTCACCAACCATCATTCTTTTAGGTAGGGAATGGCGAATGGGGAATCGGGAGTAGTGAAACCACTCCCCACTCCCTACTTCCTACTCCCTAATTTTTTGAATAATTCTGCTACTTTATTTAAATCTTTATCTCCAGGTTGAATTTCTACGCCGCTTGATAAATCTATACCGTGAGGTTGAACCTGGCTTAAAGCTTCTAAGATATTTTCTGGTGTTAATCCCCCAGCTAAAAACCACGGGCTACTAGGATTAAATTTTTCTAGCATTGCCCAATCTAATGTTTGACCTGTACCACCCAACTGCTGAGGATGATAGGCATCTAGTAATAAAGTATCTACGTGTTGACTGTAGATAGATGCCTGCTCAAGATGCTCTAAATTACGTATCCTTAAAGCTTTTAGAATTTCTACATTAGGAATTTGTTGACGTACTTGGTTGCAAAAATCTGGTGTTTCATCTCCGTGTAACTGCACACCAGTTAAACCAGAATCATGAACGACTTGACTAATCTCCTCAATTTCAGCGTTGGCAAACACACCGATTTTGTCAATATCGTCTGGTAGCTGTGTCACGGCTTTCCGAATTTGGGTTGCAGTAACATAACGGGGCGAGGCTGGTACACAAATAAATCCTAGGGCTGTTGCGCCGCAAGAAGCGATCGCCGTAGCCTGGTGTGGTTGAGTGATGCCGCAAATTTTGACCCGCATATAATTCTAAAGAGCGAATTTTTGCTAATAATCTTTGGTTGCTTACTCAGTAATTCTATAATTTTGAAGGTTTCATGAATTTTGTCATTTAGGAGAAGAGACCTTGATGTTATCAAATTTACTGGCAGCAGTTGACACTGTTCCCGCTACCCCCGCGTGGACTCCTACAGTCGGAATCATTATTAGCATCAGCTGCATAGTCATCCTTTTGCTATCTACCAGAATTGAAAAACCTCAAGTAGGGCCAAAGTTACCTGTATTACCCGTGAGTGTGCCTACATTTATCGCGGCTATGGCTTTTGGTCATATTATCGGCGTTGGTATTGTTTTAGGGCTGACTAATATTGGTCGTCTGTAAATCGGAGTTGACAGAGAACTAAAACTCTCTGCAAATCCCCAATTCTGAAAACTCATTCTTGTTCTTTCTCCGGTAATGCGACTTTGATTTGTAGTTCAGTTGAAATTTTGCTCCTTTTGTTAACTAAAGACAGATGGAATAGCATATTTTTACTGACAACTAAATTTATTTGTTCTTACTGGAGAAAGAACAACGATTTTAACAATCATTTCTTGGATAAAAATTTTACAAGGCTAAAGCTGATTAATACTAAAAATCTCTGCAAAACAATAGTTTAAACATTATTTCTAATTTTTGTTACCGCTCATAGAATCTAGTATTCCAGAGACTTAATTGTCTATTCTGGAAGTAGGGGCCTATTCAACAACCGTTAATTAGGTGGTTGTTCTCTAGGGTTTTGATTAATTGGAGATTTTGAGTTTCAAAAAATACATAAATCTAGGATTAACTGCTGAACATATCTAGTTTTAGGACAATGTAATGCAAACAAATTGGAAAATCGGAAATTTATTCGGAATCCCATTATTTTTAGACCCTTTATGGTTCGTGATTTTAGGGCTAGCAACCTTAAATTTTGGGGTAGCTTACCAAGAATGGGGTTCTACTATAGCTTGGAGTGCAGGAATAGTCATGGCACTGCTGCTATTTGCTTCTGTGCTGTTACACGAATTAGGTCACAGTTTAGCAGCGCGATCACAAGGCATTAAAGTTAATTCCATTACTCTATTTTTGTTTGGTGGAATTGCAGCCATTGAAGAAGAATCGAAAACTCCAGGTAAAGCCTTTCAAGTGGCGATCGCCGGGCCTTTGGTAAGTGTTGGGCTATTTTTCTTATTGCGGCTGGTGGCAATGGCTATTCCTGATACTAGCCCGCTCAGTATTATGGTGGGGGACTTAGCAAGAATTAACTTAGTTGTCGCTTTATTTAACTTGATTCCTGGCTTACCGTTGGATGGCGGTCAGGTGTTAAAAGCAGCACTGTGGAAAGTAACAGGCGATCGCTTTCAAGCGGTACACTGGGCAGCGACAGCAGGGCAAATTTTAGGTTATGTGGCGATCGCCGCAGGATTTGCTGTAGATTTCTTCACTAGAGAATTAGTACTCGGTTTATGGATTGCGCTGATAGGTTGGTTTGGAATTCGTAACGCCAAAACCTATGACCGCGTAACTACTTTACAAGAATCCTTGCTGAAGATTGTCGCTAATGATGCAATGACTCGTGACTTTCGCGTAGTGGATGCTGATCAGACATTACGCGCCTTTGCCGACTCTTATCTATTAGATAGTGCTGCACCACAAATTTATTTTGCCGCTTCTGATGGGCGTTACAGGGGTATGGTTGCCATTGATGATTTACGCTTAGTAGAAAGAAGTGAATGGGAAACCCGCACTCTACACAGTATTGTCCATCCCTTGACAGAAATACCGACCGTTGCCGAATCAACTTCTATTGCTGACGTAATCAACAAATTAGAAAATGAACAGTTACCACGCATCACCGTGCTTTCCCCTGCTGGTGCGGTAGCTGGTGTTATTGACCGAGGGGATATTGTCAGTGCAGTAGCACAAAAGTTAGGTATTCCATTTACTGATGTTGAGATTAAGCGCGTTAAAGAAGAAGGTAGTTACCCGCCAGGGTTGCAGTTAGGAGTAATTGCCAAGTCTACTGTTAATTAAATTTTTAACCGCCGATGCACACGGATGAATAGACCTCTTGCATAAATCTTTTTTGTCTCGCGCAAAGGCGCAAAGACGCAAAGAAAAGCTCGCAAATATTGACTTGTGCAAGAAGTCGAGTTGATGATTCGTGAGTGTTGGCGGTTATTATTTGATTTTAGAATTTACTAGATTGATGAGACCTTACTTTTTGCTTTGCTGCTATCTGTCTAATGCGTTTAGTTTCGGCTGCATTAGGTATATGAGGTCTTTCACTTAATGCCTGTTTTAATTCTTCATAGGTAATCTTAATGCCAGAATCCCTAGAGGAATCATCTAACTCATAGATCATATAACCATAGTAAAGGAAATATTTAGAATAATCATTCTTGATTCTGAGAAGTTGCTTTGTATGTAGAGTTCTTAACCAATCTATTCCGTTCATTTAAATATTTAGAAGAATACAACTACTATTTTTTTACTATCTTCACTCTACTATATTGTCATAATGAATAAAACTCATCGCTATTGCGTTATTCTCTGCGCCTCTGCGCCTCTGCGTGAGATAAAAATCATTCGCTACCCATTAACCTAAATCATTATGCTAATTAAAAAAATCCTCAGCGCGCCTCAGCGTTAACCTTAGCGTACCTCTGCGTTTAAAATCTCCCCCCACTCCAACTCTGATAAAGGCTGCACCTCAACCTCCATCGCAAAACAATCTTTCGCTGCAACAACCAAAGCCGTCATAATCTCTTCTAAACTCAAAAGAAACTGCACATCACTCAACGACTCTGCACCAAACACCTTCGCAAATAATTCCGCATCAGGTTGCAAACGCATAGAACCATGCTGCAAAATTACACCACCCCGCCGCATCTGCGCGCTACCAATAAATTTCGCACCATTAGGTAAAACTAAATCTGCACCTGTCGCAGTTCCAAAACAATTAGGGTTATGAATATAGCCTCGCCCAGCTGTACCATAGCTTAATTCCACACCGAGCGATCGCCATCCTTGAATTAAAAACTCACAAATTTTTGCGTATGCTTCTAAACGCTTCCCAGCTAATCCCGATGTAATCACAGCATACGTCAAATCACCTTGATGTAATACTGCTCGTCCCCCAGTTGGACGGCGAACTAAATGGAGTTTTTTACCTTGCCAAGTTAAATTCTGCCAAGCTTGAGGATACTGGCGTTGATGATAACCAAGAGAAATAGCAGGTGGCGACCAAGTATAAAAGCGCAGAGTAGAGGGTTGTTTTCCCAAAGAGTGCTGTTCTAATAGCCATTTATCAATCGCCATCTGCACTGTACCAGAGGATTCTAGTAAAGGAATCAGTCGCCAAACCTGCTTTTTGGACATTAAATAATACTTAAGCTATACCAAACTCAAATTGTAAGACTTCATCGTTGTTATCGGCGATCGTCGCCACAATCGTAATTAACCGCGAAACTTCTCCAGGCGACAATTCAGCTAGGGTGCGTGTTGAGATCACCACTACTTTGTCGTCAATTATCCCAAAACGAGCTTCAAAAGTGCTGGAACAGTTCATTTCCAAAAGTTGGCGCATCAATTTGGGTTCATCTTTGACAGGTAACTTTAGCACCACAGACCAAACTGTGATTGTGTCTTCATCGGTTGTTCCAGTGAGTTGGACAAACACTTCCACGCTACCGTAGTTAAACTTCCAGAGATAACCACCCTCTGGCGTGTGGCTAACCATCGCACTGTCATCTTGTTCTAAAGAGTCGATGACGTTTTCAATTACTTCTACATGATTGATAGTTGCTGTCTCCTCAATTAAATCCTTAAGTAATTCGTCGTTAGATAAGGTTTCTTGGTAGCTTGTCATACAGATTTTTGACCCAATAAGTTTACTAGTTTATCTACACATACTTTATAACTTGTACGCAAAATTAGTTTTAGCTCCCTAGGTGATAATCTGGTCATCAGTCACCATCTAGGGTATTGATTAGTTAAAAACAATACAATTTATTTTCCCAAACATTGCTTGTAAGATACTTTTACTGCACCTCAAGCACACAAAAAGGATATCTTAAACTATGTCATCTCTCTCTCAAGCTGTGCAAACTTGTGATGTTCGCCAATTGGGTATTAATCCTAATCATTGGTATGTAGTTGCACGTAGTAGCGAAGTCACAAATAAGCCTTTGGGAGTAACACTTTGGCATCAGGCGATCGCACTTTACCGTGATAGTACAGGCAGAGTTCACGCTTTAGAAGATCGTTGTCCTCATCGCCAAGTTAAACTGAGTCACGGGCAAGTTATAGGTAATGAATTGGAATGTGCTTATCACGGTTGGCGTTTCAATTCATCTGGAGAGTGTGCAGTTGTTCCTTATTTAGCTGCAAATCAGAAACTACCAAATTGTAAAATTCGCCGTTATCCAGTTAAAGAACAAGACGGTTTTATCTGGTTATTTCCTAGTAATTTAGAACCATCTGTAGAACCTTTAGGTTTACCAGAGTGGGAGCATTTAAATTATATTGCTTCAGTTGCAGTAATTAACTGTAAAGCCCATTATTCTTATTTAATTGAAAACCTGATGGATATGTATCATGGACATTTGCATCAGGATTTGCAAGCTTGGGCAGAAGCCTCATTACAAGATATTGATGAAGATGAGAACCGTGTATATGTTCATTATACAGCCCAAAGCTATTACAAAATAGACAAAATTTGGTCTATATCACAATTATTTTTTCCAGCGTTGCGGCGGTTGCATCCAGAACCTTTAGAGGTGAGTTATGTTTATCCGCATTGGGTTTCTACATTAGGCAAAGATTTTAAAATTTACTGTTTACTATGTCCGGTGGATGAAACACAGACTAAGGCTTACTTAATTCATTTCACATCCTTAAATGCCTTTTGGCGGTTGCATAAATTACCTATCTGGTTTCGGAGGTTTATTAAAGATAGTTTATTCAATGCTGCACAAAAGTTACTTGAAGGCTTGGTAGTTCAAGATGTGCAGATGATTGAGGAAGAACAACAAGCTTATTTACAAAATCCTCAAAGGCGAAATTACGAATTAAATCGGGCGTTGGTAAGTGTGCAGAGGTTGATGAGAAGTCAAGTTGAGCAGTCTTAATATAGATAATTTGCGAATATAACCACTATTGGACTAGCACAGGGCAAAATAAAGACAGTAAAAGCGATGTAATGCGCCATCCTGTCAATGAGTTATTGCCTTAATCCCCGTTGTCCAAAGCCGCGAAACCCGAATGATGTCAGGTTTTGCCTAACTTGTGGTGCTAAGTTACTTCTTAAAGAACGCTACCGTGCTATCAAACCGATAGGACAAGGTGGTTTTGGCAGAACTTTCTTAGCAGTTGATGAGGATAAACCGTCAAAACCACCTTGTGTTATTAAGCAATTTTATCCGCAAGCTCAAGGCACAAATACTGTGCAGAAAGCTGTGGAGTTGTTTAACCAAGAAGCAGTGCAGTTGGATGAATTGGGCAAACATTCCCAAATTCCTGAATTGCTGGCATATTTTACCCAAGATGATCGGCAGTATTTAGTACAAGAATTTATTAATGGGCAGAATTTAGCGCAGGAATTGGCACAACAGGGGGCTTTTAATGAAATGCAGATTTGGCAACTGTTGCATGATTTATTGCCAGTGCTGCAATTTTGCCATGCTAGACAAGTAATTCACCGCGATATTAAGCCAGAGAATATTATTTTACGAGAACAGGATCGCAAACTAGTTTTAGTAGATTTTGGTGCGGCTAAATCTGCTGCGGGTACAGCTTTAAATAGAACTGGTACTAGTATTGGTAGTCCTGAATATGTTGCCCCAGAACAAATTAGAGGTAGGGCATTATTTGCCAGTGATATTTATAGTTTGGGAGCTACTTGTATTAATTTGTTGACTGGGCGATCGCCATTCGATTCTTATGATACTAATCATGGCACTTGGGTTTGGCAGCAATATCTTAAAACTCCTGTCAGTAATCATTTAAGTTGCATTCTGAATAAAATGCTAGAAAGCATCCCAGCCAGACGCTATCAAACAGTAGATGAAGTTTTGCAAGATTTAAATCAACAACCACCAAAAGTTAATTCCCCAGCGATATCAACTCCCACTCTACCGCCTACATCTGTGAGCAGCACACCCAGCCAAATTGATTTAGAATTAGAAGAATTGAAAACACAATTTATAGTTGGAAACAATCAACCTCAACCCAATAAAGTACAGCCAGCAAATCAAAATTCTCAGCCTGCTAGTAAAAGTGAAATAGATAAAGAATTAGAAGAATTAAAAGCTAAATATTTGGGTAATAACCAAAATCCGTAAATAAGCAGGGAACAGGTTACAGGTGACAGAGAACAGAGGTAAAAGTTTTTAAGTTTTTAAGTTTTGTCATTTATCGATATCCTAGCTAATTAATTATTGCTATATTTATTAATTCTTAATTCTGAATAAGAAAGTGACTCTGAATCTCAGAGTCACTTGCTAGTGTTCAGTCCGGAGCAATTTAAACTTTCACAATATACTCATAATTTAGAGAAGTGAAAGTTTACTTTTTAGCCTCTTCGATGGGAACCCATTCTGTGTGGAAAGCACCTGGTTTGTCAAGACGCAGATAGGTGTGTGCGCCGAAGTAGTCGCGTTGTGCTTGAGTGAGGTTTTGAGGTAGGCGATCGCGGCGATAGCTGTCAAAATAATCTAAAGATGCGCTAAACGCTGGTACTGGAATACCCAGTTGTGCAGCTGTTACGATTACGTCCCGCCAAGCTGTTTGTCTATCTAGAATTGTTTGCTTAAATTCGGGAGCTAATAACAAGTTGGGTAATGCAGGATTTTCGTTAAATGCCTTCTTAATCTTATTCAAGAAGCCAGCGCGAATAATACAGCCACCTTTCCAAATGCGAGCCAATTCACTCAGATTTAGATTCCAATTAAAGGTTTTAGAAGCTGTAGATAGCAACGCCATACCTTGAGCGTATGAACAAATTTTAGAGCAGTACAGAGCATCACGTACTTTGTTGATAAACTCTTTGGTATCACCGCTATACTTGCCAGTGGGGCCTGTCAGCTGCTTAGATGCTGCTACACGCTCATCTTTAATGGAAGAGATGATCCGCGCATTCACGGCGGCTGTAATTGTAGGAATAGAAACGCCTAATTCCAAAGCAGTTTGTACAGTCCAACGACCAGTACCTTTTTGACCTGCCGCATCCACAATTAAATCTACTAGGGGTAGACTGGTTTCTGGGTCAATGTAGGGGAAGATATTTGCTGTAATCTCAATCAAAAATGAATTGAGTTCGTCAGTGGTGTTCCATTGGGCAAATACTTCGTGAAGCTGATTGTGGTCAAGTCCACCAGCATTTTTCAGCAAGTCGTAGGCTTCAGCAATCAATTGCATATCGCCGTACTCAATACCGTTGTGTACCATCTTCACGTAGTGACCAGAACCACCAGGGCCAACGTAAGTTACACAAGGGCCATCATCGACTTGAGCAGCAATTTTGTTGAAAATTGGCGAGAGGTACTCATAAGAACTTTGTGTACCACCAGGCATGAGTGAAGGGCCGTTGAGCGCACCTTCTTCACCACCACTCACGCCCATACCGAGAAAGCGCAAACCTAGTGGTTCTAATTCTTCAGTACGTCTTTGGGTATCTTCAAACCAAGAGTTGCCACCGTCGATGATGATATCACCTTCATCTAGCAAGGGTTTTAGCTGTTGAATCACCGCATCTACGGGTTTACCAGCTTGTACCATTACCAGAATTTTGCGGGGACGTTCCAATGAGGCGACAAATTCTTCTAAAGTAAAGGCGGCTTTGACGTTCCTTCCTGGCGCGCGGTGTGCCATGAAGGCATCGGTTTTTTCGCGGGAGCGGTTGTATACTGCAATTGGAAAGCCATTACGCTCTACGTTCAGAGCGATATTCTCGCCCATAACGGCTAATCCAATCACACCAAAGCTTTGTAGTGTCATAACTTATTGGCTAACTCTTGCAGTTTCTTTCTCATCTTTAAGGGTAATCCGAGATTTTCTCTTCTCCCCTAAAGAAGACATTAAGAGTTGCTTTGACTGACAAAAGCTCAGAACTAACATCACATATAACAAATTTTAAATTGTATCTAATTCAACAATTTTCGTGCAAAATTTGCAAAATTGGAATAACTAGTTAAAGAGGCTAGAGACTAAGGGTTAGGGACTATAGTAACTTCTGATTCTAATCTCTAACCTTGAGCATCCTAGCCTCTAATGAACAATTAAGGAGTAACCAAAAATGCTGGCATACATCCTAGCTTTGGTAGTTGGTCTTGGTAGTTTAGCCCTTTACATATCAGCTTTCTTTTTTCCCGAAATCCACCGTAAGAATGATTTTATTTGGAGTGGTATTGGTCTGTTTTATGCCTTAGTATTATGGATTTTTGCACCTCGGATTGGGGGAGGTTTATTACTAGGCCATGTAGCGAGTGTGGCACTTTTAGTTTGGTTTGGTTGGCAAACTTTATCACTCCGGAGACAAGTCACACCACAGATACAACAAACTCCCGTACCTAGTTCTGAGCAAGTAACAGCCTCGCTTCAGCAACAAGTGAATAAGTTATCTCTTCAAGAACGCTTAGGTAAGTTGCAACAGGGTTTGGGTGGCGTTTTTGGTGGAGCCAAGAATAAAGTACAAAAGCCTATCATTAAAAGGACTCCTGAAACTGCACCACCTGAGAAACCTGCTGTAGAAATTATCGATAAGACCACTGCAACACCAGAACAACCTCAAGAGGAAGTAACTGTACCTGAACAAACTCCAGAGGCAGCAACTACTACTACAGACACTGAAACTGTACCGGAAGTAATTCCACCTCATCCACCATCTCCCGAATTGGTAGAAGCTGCACAGGCACATCCTGAACCGGAAAATAAAGAACCAATCCCTGTAGAAGAAATTGCGCCTGATGCGGTGCTTGCTCCCCCTGCGGAAGCACCACCAGAACAAATACCGCCAAATAGTTAGGCTGGTTAAATAAAGTAAAACCCAGCTTGAATTTAATATCATGTTGGGTTTTACTAATATCAAAGTTGCGATCGCTCAATTGAAACTAGCTACTAAATAAACAATGCGGAGAAACATGAAAAAATTATCCTAATGCTTTTGCTTGAGCTTTACTAATTGCTCTTAATTTTTCAACAGTTTCTAGAGTGCGATCGTATTCTTCTTCTGTTGCGATCGCTTGAAATTTCATGCCTGACTCTAGCCTAAACTTGACTTATGCTGTAACCATTTCCGCAACTGAATTAGGTGATGCTGGCTCAAAATGTAACACCATAATTTGCTCTGGACTTAGACACCAACAGATTCGTATGTTTGACCGTGGCGTTGGCATAGCCCGCCGCAGGCATCGCTAAATTCTACTTCAAATGCAGCACCATCCGCTAATATTTTGACTATCGTACCAACTTGACCACGCAACAAATTATATTCAGGCAGATCAATTGTAAGTGCTACTATATCTATAGGAATCCAATTTGATTACTGAACATACTTGTGTAGAGAGGCAACAGGCAATAGGCAATAGGGAACAGGAAAGAAGGAATAAAAGGATACTGAGTTTTTTTCAGAAATCAAATATGAATCCTATAGTAACTTAGTTGTACTATTACTCATTGCGTATAATCTAGGAATTCTACAACTTAATATAGCAACTTGTTTACCTTGGAAAATCAGAATTATTTTCTATAATCCAACCAGTGTGAATAGTCGCGCTTCTATCTTGCTATTGCAGAGTAAAGTCTACTGTGTAGCGTTGACCAAATTCATCACACCGATTTAAAATCGCTTCTTGAGTTTTAACTTTTTCTAAAATAATCTGGCGTAATTCTGCTGCATTATCAGCAGTCATGCCTAGAATTGATAAAAACAGACGAGCTTTATTCTTTCCTGACGGATGTTCTGGATTAAGACAGTAATCTCGTAGTTTACGAATATCAACAACTGCATTTTCAGCATTTGGCAGCATATTAACTGAAGATAATCTAATAATTTCTGTGAGATGGAATCCGTACTTTTTCAATTTCTCATATTTAAAGTGCTAATAATTACCGCAGTCTATGCGGTTGAGCAAAAGAGGTAATTTTAGACTTCCGGCCATCTTCTATAATTGATAAAACCTGCACATATATTCTTAGGCATGAAGCTGTGACGGAAACTGGAAGTTACAAAGACACTGTAAATCTACCTAAAACTAATTTTGAGATGCGGGCTAACGCCATCAAGCGTGAACCCGAAATTCAAAAGTTTTGGGCAGAAAATCAAATTTTTGAACGCCTGTCGCAAGAAAATCCAGGCGAATTATTTATACTGCATGATGGCCCTCCCTACGCAAATGGCTCTCTGCATATTGGTCATGCCTTAAATAAAATTCTTAAAGATATTATTAATCGCTACCAGTTGTTACAAGGGCGTAAGGTTCGTTATGTGCCTGGTTGGGACTGCCACGGCTTACCAATTGAACTGAAAGTTTTGCAAAATCTCAAGTCAGCAGAACGGCAAAATTTAACGCCTTTGCAATTGCGTCAGAAAGCGAAAGAATTTGCTTTAGCAACGGTAGATGACCAACGTAAAAGTTTCCAACGCTATGGTGTTTGGGGTGACTGGGATAACCCATATTTGACGCTGAAGCCGGAATACGAGGCGGCACAGATTGGTGTTTTCGGGCAGATGGTGTTGAAAGGATACATCTATCGTGGGTTGAAGCCTGTTCACTGGAGTCCGAGTTCTAAGACAGCGTTGGCTGAGGCGGAGTTGGAATATCCAGAAGGTCATACTTCACGCAGTATCTATGCTGCGTTCCCTGTTACGGGTTTGTCGGAAGCAGCAAAATCGGCTTTGGGCGAATATCAGTCAGAGTTGGGTGTGGCTGTCTGGACTACTACGCCTTGGACAATTCCCGGTAACTTGGCTGTGGCGGTAAATGGGGATTTGAATTACGCGGTGGTGGAAATCTCACGCAAAGGCGCAGAGACGCAAAGTAATTTCAAATATCTCATTGTGGCGGCGGATTTGGTGGAACGGTTGGCAGCGACTATCGTGGCTGAGTTGACGGTGAAGGCGACTTTTAAGGGTAAGGATTTAGAACATACTACTTACCGTCATCCTTTATATGACCGCGAAAGTGCGGTTGTAGTTGGTGGTGACTACATTACTACTGAGTCGGGTACTGGGTTGGTACATACTGCGCCTGGTCACGGTCAAGAAGACTACATTGTGGGTCAGCGTTACGGCTTGCCTATCCTTGCGCCAGTGGATGACAACGGCAACTTTACCGAAGAGGCGGGACAGTTTGCTGGGTTAAATGTGTTGGGTGATGGAAATCAGGCGGTAATTGATGCGCTGGCGGCGGCGGGTTCGCTGTTGAAGGAAGAAGCTTACGCACACAAGTATCCTTATGACTGGCGGACGAAGAAACCAACGATTTTCCGGGCGACGGAACAGTGGTTTGCTTCAGTGGAAGGATTTAGGGAAGAGGCATTAAAGGCGATCGCATCGGTAAAATGGATACCAGCCCAAGGTGAAAATCGCATCACGCCAATGGTGGCGGAACGTTCTGACTGGTGTATTTCTCGTCAGCGTGCTTGGGGTGTGCCAATTCCAGTGTTCTACGATGAAGCCACAGGCGAACCTCTACTAAATGAGGAAACTATCACCTATGTTCAAGCCATCATCGCTGAGAAAGGTTCTGATGCTTGGTGGGAATTGTCAGTAGCAGAATTGTTACCAGAGTCTTATCGTAACAACGGCAAATCTTACCGCAAAGGTACAGACACAATGGACGTATGGTTTGATTCTGGTTCATCTTGGGCAGCTGTAGTTAAGCAACGTCCAGAGTTACGCTACCCCGCCGATATATATTTGGAAGGTTCCGACCAACATCGCGGTTGGTTCCAGTCGAGTTTGCTAACCAGTGTGGCGGTAAATGGAATTGCGCCTTACAAAACTGTGTTAACTCACGGCTTTGCTTTGGATGAGCAAGGGCGGAAAATGAGCAAGTCTGAAGGAAATGTGGTTGACCCCAATGCAATCATTGAAGGTGGGAAAAATCAAAAATCAGACCCAGCTTATGGTGCAGATGTATTGAGATTGTGGGTATCATCAGTAGACTATTCCGGTGATGTCCGTATTGGTAAAAATATCATCAAGCAACTTAACGATGTGCGCGGCAAGATTCGCAATACAGCGCGGTTCTTGTTGGGTAGCTTGCACGATTTCGACCCCGAAAAAGATGCTATTCCTTTTGAAGATTTGCCACAGTTAGATAAATATATGCTGCACCGCATTCGTGAGGTGTTTCAAGAAGTAACGGAAGCGTTTGATAGTTTCCAATTCTTCCGCTTCTTCCAAACTGTGCAGAATTTCTGTGTGGTGGATTTATCTAACTTCTATTTAGACATCGCCAAAGATAGGCTATATATCAGTGCGCCGAATGCTTTTCGCCGTCGCAGTTGTCAGACAGTAATACACATCGCTTTAGAGAATTTAGCACGAGCGATCGCACCTGTTCTCTGCCACACTGCCGAAGATATCTGGCAATATCTCCCCTACAAAACACCATACAAATCAGTGTTTGAAGCTGGTTGGGTGCAGTTAGAGGATAAATGGCACAATCCTGAACTGGCGGAATTTTGGCAACAACTCCGGCAAATTCGTACCGATGTGAACAAAGTATTAGAACAAGCGAGGGTAGAAAAGTTAATCGGTTCTTCTCTAGAGTCAAAAATCTTGCTTTACGTGAAAGATGAGCAATTACGCTCCTCTGTAAATACGCTTAATCCTGCTGTAGGTAACGGTATTGATGAACTCCGTTATTTATTTTTATCTTCCCAGGTTGACCTAGTAGGTTCACCTGAAAAACTGCAAGATGTGAAATACAACTCGCAGTCTGATAGCTGGGGAATTGGGGTTGTGAATGCAGACGGTGAAAAATGCGATCGCTGCTGGAATTACTCAACCCATGTGGGAGAATCAGCAGAGCATCCGTTAATTTGCGAAAGGTGCGTTTCTGCTTTAGCTGGTGAATTCTAAAAATTGATAAGCTAAACCACATTTAGTTTGCATATCAGAAACTTTAATAATTCTTGTGGGGGAGCCACTGCGTTGGACGGGTTTCCCGGCTTGAAGCAAGTGGCGTTGGGCATCTTGCCCGCCCTGGTTATGCAATTTAAATGTGTAACAGCTTATACCTAAATATGGATAATTTTCTGTATTTAGGTATTTTTATATCAAAAAGTTGACTAAACGTTGATAGAGTATTTGTGGAATTTGCAGCGTAATTGTTTCTGTGACCATTGCTCAATTTCCAACCCATACCTTGACTAAACCATCTTGATTTTAGTTTAAGCGCGATCGCTGTTGGAACTACTCTACCAATGTGGGAGAATCAGCAGAGCATCCATAAATTTGCGATCGCTGCGTTTCTACTTTAGTTGGTAGTTTTTAGGAAATAGGTGATAGGTTACAGGTTACAGATCATTTTCTATTACCTGTCACCTATCGCCTGTCACCTCTCCTCTATAATTTCTGCAACAACTCTTGAGTTAACTGCAAAAATGCTTTAGAACCAGCTGATTGAGGTGCATTCAAAACAGCCGGCATAAAACTATCAACAGCTTTAGCAACATTAATATCAACTGGGATTTGTGCCTTACAAATTTGTTCTACACCAAAATCTTCTACAACTCGGTGCATAACTTGTTTGTAATATCTGCCAGTGAGTATATTTGTGTTGCACATACTAAAAACAATTCCCAACATTTTGATATTTATTTTCGCTTCTTGTTCGTGACTATCTTTTAACTGACCGATGCGTCTTTCTAAAAGCTGAATGCCTACCACAGATAAAGGTTCTGGTTTGGCTGGGAGAATGTAAAAATCACTAGCAGCTAAAGCACTGCGGGTTAACAAATTATAACCAGGCGCGCAATCTAAAAGAATAAAATCATACTGATCGCGCACTGGTTTTAAAATGTTGTTTAACAAAACTCGTTCAAAACGGTTCCAAACTGCTTCAAAGTTTTGTTCGCCAAAAGCAACTGTTTGTTTGTGCAGCATTTCTGACACAACAAACTCATCATACAAATCGATATCACCCGGCAATAAATTAAGTTCGGGAAGCCCACAAACTTGATTTTGAATAATATCGTTAATTGTTAGCTTACTGTTAGGATCTGGATTGATAACATCGTCGATTAAATACCTAAATGTCAGCCTTTGTTTACGACGCTTGGCAAAATCTAAAGGCGACATCAAACTGAGTGTGGCACTGATTTGAGTGTCTAAGTCTAATACCAGCACCCGCTTACCGTAATTTTTCGCCAAACAGGTAGCTAAGTTGACGGTGAGAGTAGTTTTGCCGACACCGCCTTTCATATTTGCAGTAGCAATTACATATCCCATTGGTTAATTCCTCTGATGACGCATTCCCATCTAGGTAGCGTACACCCATCCTGAATAACTAAAACTTTCGTTAAATTTAATATTTGCAGCAACTCAAAAATTGAGGCTGTCAGATTATAGCAGTCTCAAATCTCAGCCAGCAAAGAGATACCCGGCTTATTAAAAAAGTCAGGTATCTGAGGCTTTCAGCAATCACTATGTTCATAATTTAAGATATTTCTTTTTTTTACAAATACTTAAAAAATATTTACACAAGGTTTTTACCTATAATACTTGTGCCAAAATCAAACAAATAAATATAGGTATTTTTCCCATAACCTAAACTTTATAGAGGAGAATAAATTGCCGTTTAATCCTGAGTTGTGCCGTAACGAAAGCGAAGTTGAAAGCAAACTCATAGTCCAATATTTGCTACCACAGCTAGGATATACTCCCGATACCTGGCATCAAGAAGTCGCCGTTGGTAGCATCCGCTTAGATTTTCTAGCATTTGCGGCACAAGTTCTTCCCTTTGTCATAGATGCTAACTCGCCACTGAGTGTTGTGATGGAGGCAAAGCATCCTAAACAAAACTTAAATAATCATTTTCTCAGGCTTAGGCATTATTTAACAAGCTTAAATGTGAAATATGGATTATTAACTAATGGTAAAGAGATTAGAATTTATGAAAAATTAGCTGATGATATTAGATTAGTTTTTTTATGTTCCGGAAAGGAAGTAGAGACAAAAATAGAAGAAATTAAAAGTTTTATTGGTAGAGATACTTTAAAGGATAAGGAACCTCTGGATAAAACAGAACCTTTAGTAGTGCCAGATAGTTATAAGGGTGAAATTAAGGAGAAACATTCGATGAAAATTATTGCTGTCTACCATAATAAAGGCGGAGTAGGCAAGACTACTACTGTAGTCAATCTAGCCGCAGCTATTAGAAAGAAAGGTAAAAGAGTTTTAGTAATAGACTTAGATAGCCAAGCAAATACTACATTTGCTACTGGATTGGTTAAATTTGATGATGAAATTTCAGATAATATAAAAGATAATTATGTTTATCATATATTGCGTTCAGTAGAACTTGATACTATTACGGAAGTAGCTAGAAAATCTGTATTTACAAATCCAGAAATAGATATAATTCCATCACATATTAATCTGATGAAAATGGAAAGAGAATTAAATGAATTGAGATCAAGCCATACTAGATTAATAAACAAACTCAAAGAAGTACAGGATAAGTATGATATTGTTATTATTGATACACCACCTTCTTTAAATTTATTTGCTTTTATTGCACTAATTACATCAGACTATCTAATTATCCCTTCAGATTTGAAACCATTTGCTAATCAGGGTTTAATTAATGTAAAAGAATACATTAAATATGAAGTTAATCAATTTAGAAGCTCATTAAATAAACCTCCTTTAACAATACTAGGAGTTCTTGCATGTAAAATTGCAACTTTTCCTAAGTTTGTACAACATACATTACCTAAACAAATAGCAGCAATTTCTCAACGCTATGATTTGCCTGTATTAGATACTGTAATTTATCAAAGAGAAGAACTTGCAAAATGTCTAGAACAAGTTCAACAAATAGGAGATTTAGAAGTTCCTGATCCCAGGTCTGTATTTGAATACAAGCCACATGGTGACTCGGCTAAAGAGTTTGAGTTACTAGCTATAGAAGTTTTACAAAAAACAGGAATTTAATAATGTTACTGTCTATTTCATTTGTACCTGTAAAACAAATTACATCTAGTGTGCCACGTTCTAATTTCTCAGATAAAGATATAGAACATATTGCAAATTTAGTTTTAAAAGGCGAAGGAATTATTAATCCTTTAATACTTCGGAGTACGAGTATAGAATCTTACGAGGTCGTTGATGGACACTTTGAATACTATGCTGCGGCTAGAGCTAGAGAAATAGATTTACGCAAGGGCGAAATGATTGGAGCGTTTATCATAGAGCCTAGTAATCAAGAATCTATCGAAGAACAAGTTAAATTACTCAGAAATCAAAAACACCATTCTGACAATAAAATTATTAACGATAATTCAAATATTTATGAATCTCACAATATAAATATGGAATCAAGGATTACAAATATCGAGTCTCGATTAACAAATTTAGAATCCCGAATTGAAAAGCGCACCGATGAATTACAAGAAGAGTGGAGACGAGAAATTAAAAGTATTACTAATAAAATAAATGAAATTGATAGTAAGCTTCCAAAGCCTATTGAACCATTAGATGCACTAAACAATTTAAGTATATCTGAGCTTACTTCTAAGTTAAAAAGAGCTAATGTTAGCCAAAAAATAATAGATTCAATCCTTAAAGAACGCAAAAATGGAAATTTTCAATCTTTTGGTAACACAGTTAAACGTGTTGAAGGCTTAGGTGAAAAAACAATGCTCAAGATTATTGATAGTTTTACTGAGGGGGTTATCTAAAATTTAAGCAAAGTAATCCTTACGAAGTTGTGAGACAAGAACTAGCACAAGTATCACCACAAGAAAAGATCAAAATTATAGAAGCAGCTTTCAATCAAGATAAATTTTCCAAGCTAGATGATGAACAAATAAATGCTCTCCAGTCTATTTTGGAACAGGCTAGGCATGAAGTTAATATAACTAATACCGCATATCAACAAGGGAAGCTAAGTGTTTGGAAGAAGAATTATGTAGCGATCGCCCTATCTATTAGTTTAGCTTTAAGTGTAGGATTTATAATTACTCAACTATACTTAAACACTCATCGTCAAATTACTCCAACTCTTCCACAAAATAAATAAATTTCTAACTATTAATTTAGAAATAGTAATCAAGAATACTGCTGTTCTTTTTTGAAAAACTTGAGTTTAACTGCTTTAGCTACAGTTCTAGGCACATCGTAAAACTTACTAAATACAAGATTCCAAAAATAACCGTATTGGGGAAAATGCTTAATTAATAAAGCATCAGATATTACATGGAATCTAGGCGGTTTTAAGGCTGGGTCTTTATCAAGATATCTAATTTGTTCTGGCTTAGGTAGCCAATGTCCAATAATCGCCTCTTGCTCGAAAAATTTGGCTTGCATAAACAAGCCTGATAATCTATCAAAACCACTTGATGGTATCCAAGTAACTGCACCTACTACTTTTGTGGCTTTTGCAAGATCAGGTAGGGCTTGCTGTATTAAATCGTTTCTCCAAACTATATTATTGAAATTTTCAAAATGATATCCATTATTATCTTGCCTATTTAAAAAAGGCCAAATAAGATAACGCCAGTCAAATTTTTTATTTAAAGGTGCAATAGGAACTTCTAATAAACCTTTATAATTACCTCTTTGGTAGGGATAAGGGTTTTCTGGTGTTTTTTTGCAGATTTCTAATTGATTAGCCTCAGGAATTGCTGCCCAAGGTTGTTTGATGCGCTGTTCATCTTTAAAATCTATATTGGCTTTTTGTAATCTGAGAATCCAGCTTGTAGGAAATCTACTAAAGTATTTGCTAATTAATTCGCATACTTGCGGATGAACAAAATCATCATCATCTAAAGCTAAAACATATTCACCTTGAGCATTCAGCAAACCTAAGAATCTTTGAGGCATTTCGCCTTTATATGGGCTAACTATTACTGTAACTCTGGGGTCATCTATAACTTTAATCTTTACTTGAGGTGGATAAACTAAAATGAACTGAACAGAACCTTCTACTTTTAAAAGATTCTCTAACCAATAATTAGAAAATTTTCCTAAGGTGGGAGTAACTATTGATAGAAGCGGTTTATTATTCATCTGTTGATGATATAAGTTTTAATTTAAGCTGATTTAAGTTTATTTATCATGTTTGCTAGGTTTAGTCTATATTTTTAATCAAAAAAATATTTAAATTTAGAAATTAGATTTTATTTTTTTAAAAATTTACTGATTTTACCTACATTATTGCTTGTTACTTATTGCCTGACTACACAAGTATTTTCGGTAATCAAGCCAGATTCTTAATATCAATGTAGCGGTAAGTAAGATGTCTGCTTTACAGGTATATGTAAAATCTGGCTATACACATTAGAAGGATTATGTCTGAATGCTTTCAAGCGACTCAGACCAAAAATTGGATGATTTGATTATTTGCAGTTATAGTTTACAGATAGCATCTACTGAGTAGAAAAAATACTAACTTTTAAAAGGAATATCGAATTTATATGCACATCCTGATGCTTTCTTCTACTTTCCCATATCCCCCTAGTCGCGGTGGAACAGAAATTAGAACGTTTAATTTACTTAAGTACCTTCAAGGCACACATTGTGTAACTTTAATTACGCAAACTCATAAGGATGTTTCAAGTGCAGAGGTAGAGGAATTAAGAAAATATGTAAGTGAACTGATAGTTTTCCCGATACCAGCACAACCCCAAGAAAAAAATGCGATCGCTCGTTTGTTAGGCAAAACTACGCGCTTTGTGGAATCTGTGCTAAAAGCCACGCCGCCAAACGTTCTGTATCGCTATTCCCCGGAGATTCAAGCTTTTGTCGATGATTATGTGCGTTCTCAAAAGTGTGATGTAATTACTTGTGAACACAGTGTAAATGAAATTTATATTAGACCGGAATTTCGTCACCGTGTAAATACGGTTGTCGATGTTCACAGTTCGGTTTATGGCTGGATTCGTGACCATTTAGAAATGGGTGCGGCGCAAAATGCAATGCGCGATCGCCTTTATCTCTCTCTTGTTCTCAAACGCTACGAGCAGCGTTACTGCAATAAATTTTCTAATATTGTGGTTACGACAGAAGATGATCGCCAAGAATTTCTGAAACTGCGTCCTGATATTGAAATCGAAGTCATTCCTAACGGTGTAGATTTAGAACTATTTCCCTACCGTCAGCAAGACCCTGGTGGACATAAGTTAATTTTTGTCGGTGCAATGGATGCATCCCATAATATTGATGCCGCACGCTTTTTTGCGGTGGAAGTCTTACCTAAACTGCAACAACATTATCCAGAAACCACATTTAGTATTGTTGGTGCTAGACCGACACCAGAAGTTCTTGACTTGCAGAAAATTCCGGGAGTTGTCGTGACAGGTCGCGTACCTTCAATGGCAGAATATTTGCATCAGTCTTGTGTCTGCGTTGTTCCACTTAGAACTGGGTTTGGAATTAAAAACAAAACCCTAGAAGCAATGGCCTCTGGTGTACCAGTAGTAGCAAGCGATCGCGGTTTAGAAGGATTAGCTGTAGATATTGCTGGTAAACCATTACGTGCTTTAAGAGCAAATACACCAACCCAGTACGTTACAGCTATTAGCGAATTATTTAATCATCCCCAACTGCGTCATGAATTGTCTCACAACGGCAGACAATTAGTAGAAACAGAATTTACTTGGGATACCGCCGGAAAACTCTATGAGCAAGTTCTTCTGCAAAACAATGCTTCCAGATCAATTAACTAAATAAAAGGCTGAAACCCCCAACTTTTTAGAAAAGTTGGGGGTTTCTTTTTTCGCATATTAACCAAAATCTCGATTCTATTGTTCCATAGAAGCTGTAGCAAAAATTCTACTGCCGATAGGAATCCGAGAATTAGCTTTATTAGCACTCACAGGAGATGTTTTCTCAGTATTTTCAGAGATTACAGTTGACTTCCCATTTGCAGAATTATCTGCATTACTCACTTGCGATTCTCGATTATCATTAGTGGATACTTTTTCAGATGAAATATTATTAGTAGTGTTAATCTTTGAATCGCTTGCAGTTTGAGCTTGGCATGGAATGACCATAAAGTTAGAAACTGCACTTAACAGCAGAACTAGCAAAGTAAAACTATATTGCTTCATTATCTTGAGATAATTTTGAACTTCAGCACTAGTTGCGTTATGTTTTATACCTAAAATTCTGAGCTATATCCTGAGGACAAATAAACCATTATGTTGCTATGTAAAATCAATTAATCAGATATAAAAGACTTAAAAAGCAACTAAAAACGTAATTTAGAGATACACACTGTTTAATAAATGTTGGATTTGCTCACACAGGCTCATAACGCAACTATCAGCAATATAAAAGCAAGTCTACTGAGAACCATAGAGAAAAATTACTGATTTTTTGCTTCTATAAATCTTTATCAGAATGTTTTCTATTAGCGTATTTAACTAGCAAAATATACTAAATTGATAAAGTTTGAATCAATGAAGATTTTTACTATAGCTTACATCTTAAATTTAAAACTTAATTAGCAAACTAGGCGTGTATTAGCTGGCTAAAGATTAGTTACTGACAGAAAGTTTAAATCTATTCATGAAATCTTTATGTTTTAATTTTGATATTCAACTGCTTATCAGGCAAACATACTTTAAATTAGTTATAAAAAAATGAGTAATTATGAAAAATTTAAAAATAATTCAAATTATTGATTGAAGCTTATTCCATAATACTTTTAACTTCCGCCTTGCGGTACTAGTCCTGTAGCTTATCAATAGGCATAAACCTAATGCTTAGTATTTAGGTGCAGTTTCTTTAGCTTCTAAAATTTAATCATCTTGAAATGCACACTGCTAAAACTGAAGCAAAGAAGATGTTAAAAAAATTAACAAAAAATCTATATCTATATCTATATCTAAAAGAGTATTTACCTAACTCTTTAGATAGAAGCCGAACAAAAGAATAAGGCTTAATTTTAAAAATAGAAGCTCGTAAAAAACAAATGTACTAACAAAACTTAAAAATACATAAAGAACTTCTAAACAATAAGATTCAGACTAAGAAAGATTATGGCTGAATCATCTTCAAGTAGTTCCTCATTATATTTAAGTAGGGAACAGAAAAGAAGCAATAAAGGTAGAGTGAGTTTTCTTCACAAATAAAATATGAGTCCTATCGTGAATAATTAATATGTGTACGATAAAAAATCGTTAACTTATCTAATTATAGAATTGAATTATTTTTATCAAATTTGTATGCAAGTAGAGGCTAGGGATTTAAGTGACTATTGAACGATTGATTAAACATTTAGAATCTATGCATAAACCTCTAGCAGAATTATATCAAACTGCTAGCATTTTACCTTGGATTCCATCTGATTTACTGCCGCAAGCTTATCAAGAGTTGTACGAAAATTCTAAAGTTTTACAGTTAATAGCAGAGGAATTATATCAGCAAAACGAAGAACTAATAAAAACACAAAACCTATTAGAAACAGAGCGTGAATATTATCAGGAATTATTCGATTTTGCACCAGAGGGCTATTTAGTCACTAACACAGAAGGAGTCATTCAAGATGCTAACTTGACTATAACAAAATTACTGAATATACCTAAACAGTTTCTTGTAGGCAAAGCTATGGTTAACTTTGTCTGTATGGAAGAACGTCAGCACTTTCGTAGTGAACTAAATCAGTTACATCATCCAAATAAATCTAAAGAGTTATTGATGCGCTTGCAACAACGTTATGGCGAATATGTTGATGCAGCTTTGACAGTAACAGTAATTCGGAATCAACAGGGACAAGCCACAAATTTATTTTGGCTAGTGCGTAATATTGGCGATCGCCAGCAAACAGAATTAAAATTAACAGACAATTACAGCGACCTCATTCAAAATCGTCCTATCTATAAACATTCTAAAGGCGAGACTATTCCGCTCAACACCTCATTGATGTGGTATGTTTGCCGGGGTTGGGTCAAACTCAGCACTTTTGGTGAAACAGGCGAAGAAGTTCTGCTAGGGTTAGCAAAAACTCAAATGGTGTTTGGCTCTAATATGACTTCTCTATCAATTTACCAAGCTACAGCTTTATCAGATGTTGAGTTAGTCCCGATTTACGTAACAGAACTAGCTCTCAACCCAGCACTCAGCCATATTTTGTTACCAAAAATCACGCAACGTTTACAACAAACTGAATCATTTTTAGCTATTTCGAGAAAGCAATTAGTAGAAGATAGATTGCAATCTTTATTACAACTTCTCAAACAAGAAGTTGGTGAACAAGTAGACAATGGTACACGCCTGAGTGTTCGCTTTACTCACGAAGAACTTGCCAGTGCTTGCTGCACAACTAGAGTTACAATTACCCGATTATTGAGTAAATTACAACAACAAAATTTAATTTGCTTTGATGCCAAAAAACATATTATATTGAAACATTAAAATTCAAATTCCTAATAATGATTCCTCAAATTGCCACCCAACGTTTAGTTATGCGGGGATTTTGTGAATCAGACCTGGATGCTTACGCCGATATGTGCGGTAATCCAGAAGTGATGCGTTATATTGGTGCAGGTCAACCTTTATCCCGTAGTGATGCTTGGCGGAATATGGCAATGATAGTTGGTCATTGGCAGCTACGGGGTTATGGAATGTGGGCAGTTGAGGAAAGTCAAACGGGTGAAATGATTGGTCGGGTGGGCTTTTGGCAACCAGAAGGCTGGCCTGGCTTTGAAATTGGCTGGTCGTTGCGACGGTCTTATTGGGGATTTGGTTTTGCGACAGAGGCAGCAACAGCAGCAATGAACTATGCTTTTACTCAGTTAAAGCGATCGCATTTAATTAGTTTGATTAATCCCCAAAATATTGCCTCGATCCGCGTTGCTCAAAAATTAGGCGAAAAACTACAAGGCACAACCAAGATTTTCGGAACCGAAGTGTTAGTTTACGGCATTAGCCAACAAGAGTGGCAAATGATGTAGAAATACATCAAGTGTTATTTCCAGCCAACCTCTTGTTATAAAGTGTATTTCATACTTTACACTTTACACTTCATACTTAATAGTGACCTTGGACAGCACAACAGCATCAGGCTATATCTTGGCATTGGACTTGGGTACAACAGGCAACCGTGCTTTTGTGTTTAACGCAGCCGGCCAGATTGTTGGACAAGCATATAAAGAGCTAACACAGTATTATCCTCAGCCGGGATGGTTAGAGCATGACCCTAAAGAAATTTGGCAAGATACTTTCAGGGTAATGCAGAATGCGATCGCTAATGCCGAAATTTCCCCAGCAGAAATAGCCGCCTTGGGATTAACTGTACAGCGAGAAACTTGCTTAATCTGGGATAAAACCACAGGTAAACCACTACATAAAGCCATTGTCTGGCAAGACCGCCGCACTGCCCCACTTTGTCATCAATTACAAGAACAAGGCTACGCTGCGGAAATTTATGAACGTACTGGCTTAGTTATTGATGCTTACTTTTCTGCCACCAAGCTGAGATGGTTATTAGACAACGTTACAGGTATTGACCTCAACAACATCTTGGCAGGAACTATTGATACTTGGGTGTTGTGGAACCTGACAGGTGGGAAAGTCCACGCCACTGACCACAGCAACGCCAGTCGTACTATGTTAATGAATCTCAAAACCTGCGCCTGGGATGAAGCATTATTAGAAATCTTTCAAATTCCCGCTCAGATTCTTCCCCAAATTCAACCCAGCTTAGGCAAATTTGGCGTTACAGATAAAGCCTTGCTGGGTGCAGAAATTCCGATTACCGCGATTTTAGGCGACCAGCAAGCAGCACTGTTTGGTCATGGATGCGATCGCCCTGGTTTAATGAAATGCACTTATGGCACAGGTAGCTTTTTAGTAGCTCACACTGGCACTGAAATTGTGCGTTCTCAAAATAGGCTGATTTCGACCTTGGCATGGACACAAACAAACGACAGGGGGAATTTAGATATTGGTTATGCCCTAGAAGGCAGTATGTTTACCAGTGGTGCTTGTATTCAATGGTTGCGTGATGGTATCAAACTGATAACTACTGCTGCCGAAACCGAAGCAATGGCTAATCAAGTGACCGATAATGGCGGCGTGTATTTTGTCCCAGCCTTTAGCGGACTAGGTGCGCCCTATTGGGATATGTCTGCTAGAGGAGCCTTTTTTGGGATTACCGCCAGCGTCCAACCCCAACATTTAGTTCGTGCGGTCTTAGAAGCGATCGCTTATCAAGTGGTGGAAGTAGTTCAAGCCATCAATGCTTGTTCTCCTACACCGATGGGACGGTTAATTGTAGATGGCGGTGCTTGTGAAAACAACTTTCTGATGCAATTCCAAGCAGATGTCTTAGATATCCCTGTAGAACGCCCAAAAATGCGCGATACAACCGTACAAGGTGCAGCATTTGCCTCTGGTTTAGTAGCTGGATTTTGGGATAGCTACACAAAATTAGTCAGCCAACGGCAGATAGACCGTATATTTGAGCCACACCAAAGCAGATATCAGATTGTCGCTAACTTTGCTACCTGGCAAAAAGCAGTTCAGCGCAGCCTAGATTGGGCAGATTGAGAGAGTTTGAGGAGCTAAAAATGATTGTCTTCTTTCTCGCTCCTCTGGTTCTCTGTGGTCTTAACTTGCTTTCTTCAGGGCTTCGCTACTGAAGTCCTCTTCATTCACCTCTTGCACCAAATGACTGAAGTCGCGCGCCACTTGATACAAAGCGGCGAACCCGCCCAACGCCGTGGCTCCTCCTGCCAGGAGAAAGGTTTTTGATCATCAAATTAGCTTGAAATCCAAAGTATACAAGCCCACTTGATTCGGCATTCTGGAGAATCTTCCTGTCCTAAAACCTCGTGATAACTCATTCAATACCTTACTTTTGACTTCTTTAATTTCTTCTGCATCCAGTTTTCCATAGATTCCACTGATGACTTCTGCAACGCTAAAAACTTTCCCCGGATTTTGGCGAAAGAAAGCAGTCAGAGCATCAATCAAAAATAGCCCCTCATATGGCTTAAGCATAGGAACAACTTCTGTTTGCGGTTGGACTACAGGTGGTTTCTTTTTAGCGTTGGTAGACTTAGAGCGACCATTAGAATTATTGGCATTTACCAAACTCAAATCCAGAGTGTAACAACCTGGTTCATTTTTAATCCCAAACCAAGCTTGCCTTTCTTTACCCTGTGTGAGTGAAGATTGGACTCTACCTTTGACTACTTTAAACACATGAGGTGGTAACTCACCATAAAGCGATCGCACAATAAAATCTATATGGCAAACACTACCAAGATGTTCTTGCAACAGCTTGATAATTGCATCCATCCGAGTTAGAGATGCATACTCACCAATCATCGGAATGTCTACATTATTGAGGGAGTTATTGTCGTTTAGGGGAAACTCTTTGGTGTCTGTTGCAGCCGAAGCAGAATCATTAGTTTCTAACTTGTCAGACTCTGGTAAATTGCCTTCGTCTGATGGCGATAAGAGCAAGTCTTCTTTAGAACCCGACAGCATTCCATTCATTACTTCAACAGTAAGTAGCCTGTTATTAGCTTCTGACTGCGAAGACCAACTAGACAACAAAGATTCTACATTGGTGAGTTGCGATCGCGCCTGATGGTAAAGTTTTTCGTACTCTTGTGCAAGCCCAGCATAGTAGTCTCGTAATTCCAATAGAGGGGAGATTAAAGTCTGAGAAGGAGGTTCTATTTGCAATTGTTCTTTCATAAATCGTTAAATTAACCCAAATCAGTGTCACTTTTATAAGTCATTGGCCTTGGTTTAGCTTTTTGAGATGGCTGCAAAGACTTGCGCGGTGCTTGCGGTGGACGACAACTTTCGCAATATAGAGGACGCGGCCCATAAGTCTCGCGTTTAGTTGTCTGATTACACTCTTTACAGACAAAATGAAAAACCCTAGTCTGAATTAGTCGTTTATGCGCTCTAACCGTGTACTCATGCACGTCAACGTATTTACTTGCCATAGTTCAGAATCATGAATTTTAGTTCTATCAATATAGCTATTCAAGCAAATGAAATTGAATCAGTGTGTGTTGAATTGTAAGTTGTATTCAAGCGGGTGATTAATTTCAAAAACTGGAGTTGCAAATATTGAATGAGGGAAACTACAGACCTATCAATTAGCTATCTTACGACAGAGAAATCAGTATTCTTCCAACTTAGATTTGAGCCTTCTGATAGTGTCTTCTACACAGTCAGTCAGTTTAGATTGAGAGTATGTATCTACCATATCATTGCGGAGAAAAAATTTATGCCTAGTGGTCATGCGAGTCATAAAGGAACTGGAAACAAACCTAATACTAATGCTGACGGTATTCTGGATATGGCAGCCGATGATAACGTGAATCCTGAAGATGTATTACTAGAAGGGGCTACTACAAATATCACGAGAACCCAAGAATTTGTTGATTATCCTCCAGCTACCCAACGTCCAGATGAGGAAACCGAAACTAAGAACGAAGAGAAGTAAAATTACAACAGTCTTCTGTTATACCATTTCACAAAATTTTTGAATCATACAGATCCGCTCAAGCAATGCTATGGACTTATCGTATTGTTTTGACTATGTATCAATCAACTTGCTTGTGAAATGGTATTAATTTCAGTGTCTCTGCTGGTAATGTAGCTATTTTTAGGATAGTTTACCCTAGTAGGGTATGTATATAGCCTCATCAATCAGCAGGAGATAAAATCATGAATGATTTAGGTAAAAAAAGATGGCTCTCCCAGACTAGATATGATAAATTAGTAGCAGAAATACCAATTGAGTAGAATTCTTCTTCTAAAATTATCAAAGTTAGTTAAACCATAAGCTCTTCT
>NZ_JACJRV010000005.1 GCF_014697475.1 Nostoc sp. FACHB-152 | reverse complement strand
CTGCATCAGTGAAGTCGCTGGAATACGCCATTAGCATTGGATTTTAGATGCTGAGGAGTACCTTAATTCAAAACCTCATAAGATGTCAAATGGGTTCTATATGTAGTATGGGCAGGGGCAAATGATTATTTACAAGGGGTAAATAATGCCACAGTTCCGGTTGAGAACGTCACAAAAGCGATCGCTTCTTTAACTAATGTTGGTGTAAAAAAAATATTAGTGGCAAATTTACCAGACTTAGGCAAGTTACCCGCCACAATCCACAACAGCAATGCTGCCCACCTCAGTTCTTTAACTCAAGCCCATAATCAAGGCTTGAGGCGATCGCTTAAAGTAATTTCTCAGCGAAAATCTGACCTTGAGATTGTAACGTTAGATGCCAATACATTATATCGAGATGCGATCGCTAATCCTTCTGCCTTTGGCTTTAGTAACGTCATTAATTCATGTATGTCGAGTTCTCGTCCTTGCGGCAACCCAGACCAATTTTTATTCTGGGATGGCATTCACCCGACAACCGCCGCCCACCGCATTATTGCAGACACAGCCTTTTCTGCACTTCAAGAAGCAGGAGTTATTAAACACCCAGAAATCAGCCACAAAAGTTAGTTGTTGAGATGGGGTGTATTCAATACCTTTCGGTTAAAGGGGAAAGGGGAAGGGGAAAAAGTAGAAGAAAACCTTTATCCCTTACCCTTTAACCTTTTCCCAAAACCAGATTACAAGTTAAAAATGCTTAACCGAAAAGTATTGAACTCAGAACCGTATTTACACCCTTCCCTTCCATGTACCGTGGAAACTGTGCGGAATAACGCTGGGCAAACCTAGTTGACAAACTGGTTCTGCGTCTAGGCGATCGCTATCAAACACCCAAACTTCGCTACGATCAGAATTACCATCATAGACAACAGTTAGTACCCAACTTTGGTTAGGGTTGTTGGCATCTTGAACGGGTAGCGGTTCGGAAGGATAGCGATTTTCGCCCAGGTTAGCTTCGGTGAGAGTTTCGGTATTGTGGTCAAAGCGGGCGATCGTATTTAATATTTCTTGACTAATATCTGTTCCTTGGCGGAATAAAGCCATATAGGCATGGCGCGAGACTTGCCCGACAGTTTGCGGTGGCACATTAGGAAACTCACCAGTTCTGTCTAATAAAGTTTCAATTGCCGTCACTTTGCCAGTTTTGGGTTGCAACACTACTCGCGTAAATGTATTTTTAGCAGGTGTATGCGTTTCTCCGGTGGCAATTTCTTTAAGATACTGGTTTGTTTGAAAGTCTGCATAGCGAGTAAAATCTACAATTACCGAACCACTGGCATCGACATAGCCATTGGCAAAATGCCATTGATACCAAGGTTCAGTTTCTCCCCGACTTACCAAAGATAGATTTTCGCGGTCAAACACCAAAATTTGAGTACCTAATTCCGGTTGCCACTTGAATGAATCACTATAGGTGCTGGTTCCCAAAATCACAGGCAACACATCCACCCGCAACGCTGGAGCAAAAAATATCAGATACTGTCCTGCTAGGACAAAATCATGAATTAGGGGAACACCTGATAATTTGAACTTGGTTTTTTGAATAACCTTGCCAGTGCTGTCACTTTTGTAAATATTCAGTGTGCCATTTAACCCTGGAGTGATGCCAAAGTTAAAAATTTCTTTGGTTTGGTAATCAACTTTAGGGTGAGCAGAATAGAATAATCCTTGATTTAAACCGCCTAAATTATCTAAACCTTGAGTTTCCAGCGTTTCTAAATCCAGTGCATGAGGATGGCCGCCTTCCCAAAGTGCTAAGAGTTTATCTGGTAATGCCAACACAGATGTATTAGCAACATTTTTTACTCCTTTGCGCCATTGGTTCCAAATTGGACCAGGTGCATTCATGCCATAGTTGCCGTAAAGCAATCTATCCTTAGCAGTTTCTTCTTGATAGCCAGCAGTCTGCACATAGCGATAAACGCCTGTAGCCCCCACATCATTAAAATTAACAGCGAGAATTGCCCCGTCGCCATCAAACCAGTGTCCCATATGCATATTGCCCCGTTCTAATCGCGCCGGCCCATTGCGATAGAGTGTGCCACGTAAACCTTCTGGGATTTTGCCAGAGAGAATTGGCAGTGGTGTGAGAGGAAATTCTGTTGCAGGTTGAGATATTGCACTTGCCCAGGCTTTTTTTGTTGATTTTTTATCGAGTGTCTGCATATAAAGTTGCTGTTGGATAAATTAACGTCAGTTCAATGAAATTTGTCCTCTCAGCTTGCCAAACCCTAGCTGATATTTTGCTTTAGTTATCTTTCTTCGATTTTATCTATAGCAGTTCTAAATCATTCGTGAACAACAAGAGATCCCCCAATTCTTTAAAAAGTCGGGGATCTAAGCCTCTCATCTGTTTTGAGTTGAAAAATTTCAGTTCCGAAGACGAATTTTCATGCTCCAAACACGGAGTTTCTTGTTCCGAACACGGAGTTTCACGTTCCGAACAAAACCTTTCTCGTTTAACTGTTAATAGTTCAAGTTATAAGCTCGAATTTTGACTAAAACAAGGTTAGTGGTGCTTGGTGTTGGAGGAAGAAAGCTATGTTTTGTACACCCTGCCCCGTAGCCAACTGGGTACAAGCCCTCATTGATTTTCCCCTACACCCCACACCCTTCTTCGTGACTATTATTCTTTCTTTAATAGTTTTTGTAACCCTAGAAGGATGCTAAACCTACCACCAACTGCACAACCTATAAATAGAAGTTAACTTTAGAAATGGAAAATGCCCCATATTCTACTCGTAGATGATGAAGTAGCCCTGTGTGACAGTCTCAGCTATACACTACAAAAAGAAGGCTACACTGTAACGACAGCTGCCGATGGGCATAGTGCCATCAAACAGTTCCACAAGCAAGTACCCGATGTAATTTTGCTCGATATCATGTTGCCAGAAGTTAGCGGGATGGAAGTTTGTTGGCGAATTCGGGCATTTTCTGATGTGCCGATTGTGATGCTGACTGCTAAGGATCAAGATATAGATAAAATTTGGGGTTTAGAAGCTGGCGCAGATGATTATGTTACTAAGCCGTTTAACACCCGTGAATTATTAGCAAGAATTAAGGCTGTGTTGCGCCGTCGTTCTGGGGAACAGCCTGTATGAAGGGCTGGAGATCACGTCTAAAATTAAATACTATTCATGCCAAGCTGTTAGCCACGTATCTCATGTTGACGGCTTTTGGAACGTCACTTATGGCTAGTTATATCCTGTGGTCGTTCCATGCTTATTTCATGAGAACAAGACAAACAGATTTGGATAACTGGACAAGTGCATTGGGTGAGAGTGTTGCCGATGCCTTAGAAGAACAGGATATTTCACGGGTAAAGTTATTAGTGCAACGCTACGGCGCACCGCAGACTGTGACGTTGCGTGTTTTTAATGGCAAAGGCAGTCTCATAGCGACTTCTGACCCCAAATTAGATAAACGGGTGAGTGATTGGTACAAAGTTCCGGGAATGCAGCAAGCTTTTCAAAATGTTGCAGCACAAGGAGTTGCTAAAGGAGTTTTAAGCAACGAAGATCGCCTTTATATCGCTAGACCAATTCAGCGTAACGGTAAATTTTTAGGTGTACTGCGAATGTCAATCACGCTGAAACAATTTCAGCGTCAGTTTTTAAGGGTGATTTGGAGTGTGTTAGGCACCTTAGTAGTAACAATTCTGTTGTGTGCGCTAATTAGCAGTCGGTTTGCACGCAGTCTCTCCAAACCAATTGAGATTATGCGTAACTTTGCGATTCGTATGGGTAGCGGTCATTTTGGTGACAAGCTGATTATCCAGCAAAATAATGAGTTGGATCAGTTAGCAGCCGAACTCAACCGGATGAGTGAACGGTTAGCTTCTCTCGACCAAGAACGCCGGGTGTTTTTAGCTAATGTCTCCCACGAATTACGCACGCCTATTAGTAATGTTCAGGTGACAGTTGATGCACTCAAAGGTGGTGCTTATGAAGAAGCGGAATTACGCGATCGCTTTTTTCAAACTATTGAGAACGAAACCAAACGTTTATCACGATTAATTCACGACCTGCTAGATTTAGGACGCTTAGAAGCAGGAGTCTCAGAACTAGAGAAGCAAACAATTTCACTGCGCGGATTAATTAACCGTGCTGTGAATGCAGTGGAACCGCGAATGCAAGCTGCGGGTGTAACTATGCAAGTCAATGTGGCTGAACTACAAATACAAGGCGATTCTGAAAGGTTGTTACAGGCGATTCTCAATTTATTAGATAATGCCATTAAACACTCACGCCCCGATTCTCAAGTGTCTATATCTGGGTACAGCGAAGGAAAAAAAGCAATTATTAAAATTCAAGACCAAGGAAAAGGTATTGATGAAGTAGATTTGCCTCGAATTTTTGAACAATTTTATACAACAGACCCTTCACGCAAAGGTAGCGGTAATGGACTAGGATTAGCGATCGCTAAACGAATTATTGAAGCCCATCAAGGCAGTATCACCGCCAGCAGTTTCTCTAATCAAGGGGCAACTTTTACAATTAGTTTGCCTATGCAAGTATAGCAATCATAAGCAATAGGCAATAGTAAATATAATTAAGTAGGGGAGCCAGTGCGGTGGACAGGTTCCCCGGTATAAAGTAACTGGCGTTGCGTTACGGCAACGTTACCTAAACATTTTCAGAATGGAGAACTTTTAAAGCGATTTCTGATGGATGAGTTACTGGAGTACCTGCAATATTAGCTGTCGTTTGCCTGCGGAGTACAATCATACCGCGAGAGCGATTTGATGCGGAATCTTTATCGACGCAAGCTGCATATAACCTTTGAATAGGGCATTTCCAAAACCGACTATACCGTTTGGGATTAGTATCTGCGATGGTAACTTCTTGCGTTTTCGGGTCATAATCTGCCAATAAGGAGAAATGACCACCTTCTAAACTGGGGTTCTCATGGGAAATGCGAGTGTTGAAGTTGAGAATGTGAACATCTGTTTCATCACAAACGGCTGCTTCAACTTCACGGATGAAGGCTTCGAGTGTCATACTCGGTTTATCAAAATGCTCTAGCCGAATGGATAAAGGCAATTCTTTTCTTTCAATGTAAAGTTTGCAGGTGTCATAGGTTTCTGCTAATGTCATGCCATCATCTAATACTGATGCGATGGGCAGTTGGGTGGTGTAAAAAATTTCATCAACAGTTGTTAGATAACCCAATGCAGTAAAAGCATAGGCGATCGCAGTAACATTACAACAGTAGATGGGTTGTTGAAATTGATGTAGTTGAATAATTTCTAAATCTCGTTTAGAAATCTGAGCAATGTTTTCCAGATCCATTTTTCTGCCTCATTGAATATATATATTAATAACTCAGGGAATTCACGAAAAATCTGTTTTTCGCTCATGCACAAAGGGAAGCGGTGAGTATAATGCTTGGCTAGGAATTATACTTTCTGATTCTGTCTAAAACCTTAATTAATTCAAATCGTTAAGTTCGCCAGCTTTAATCACTGAAATGGTCACATCGCCGTCGTTATCGCCAACTTCAACATCAAAAAAGAAGGCGCATAGTGTCGAGGTTTCTGATACTGCCAAGGTTAAGGTATCATCATAACCGTTCAAAGTTGACCAGCCGGCTGGAACTTCTACGTTAGTTTTTAAATTCTTGAATTTACCACCATAAATCCACAGCATGACTATCGGTTCGCCCTTAATAGCATCACCTTGGACGTAATCAAAAGAACCTTTGCGAATCCTGACAATATGAATCCCTGGTTGAAGTTGGGTGCTGACTCCTGTGTTTTGAATCTCGTTCATGCGTTGGGAAAACAAATGGTAGCAATTCTTTTTGCTGTTAACCACTAAATCTGTAATGTTAGTTGTTCCAGTTTTGCCTTGTGTTGCAATTGTCATTGTTTTAACTCCTTGGCTATGTACGATTCGCTACAAAGTATAGATTGCTTTCAGAAGTAGATTTTCATCTAGCTATCCCTTTGATGGTTTTTTACAGACCATGCTTGTATGATCTAGCGATCGCCTGGAAATATGCAAGGACAGTTAAGACAGTTAAGCAAATTTTTGAGATAATCAGACATTAAAAAAAAATAAATTTAATTTAATTGATTACAAGTTACTTAATCCAATCCAACACCGACTCAAAAGTAGTGCAGACATCTTTGGTTATGGCATTCTCAGCATAGTTCTGCTTTTGCTGGTATTAATTATAGATAAGCTTAGATTATAAAAAGCTTTTGAGTATTACATAAATCTTATTATTTATTTTAGATGTCTTAACTGTCTTAACTTTCCTTGCATTTTTGTTTTGATGTTGAAAATATCTATAAACAGAGGCTTTCTAGTTTCTGGATCTGTGAGTGTATTTTATTAATAAAGCCCCTTCTCCTGCGGAGACGCTACGCGAACGGGGCGGGTGTGGGGTGTGGGGTGTAGGGTGTAGTGAAAAAATTAGCCCCGAAGCGAGGTTTTAAACCTCGCACCTCTCTACGAGACGCTACGCGAACGTAGGCGAAAAAATCCTTGTCTCCCAAGGTAGGTTAAAACTATATCCCCAATTTTTTGAGAAATTGGGGATATAACTGTCTTTTGCAAAATTTATACTTAAATGATTAATATAGTAATTATTCTGGGCGAAGTCATATCCTTAATAGCTATTTTCTGGTTATTTAACTGGCTGATTAGCTTAATATTCAAGAGATTTACTAAGGTTTCGTGGCTGCAAAAAAGAACTGCTAATATAACTCTACTCCGCCAGAGTATTAGCAGAATTTTAATTTTAACTACTGTAGTGCTATCCCTGGCGATTGTTGGGATAAATGGGATGGTGATATATCGCGGCGGAAACGTTCAAGAATTTCAACTTAATCTTCTTCGCAGCTTTCCTACTCAATTTTGGCTCAATATGCTCACAGCAAGTTTAAAAACTGTGAGTTTGCTATTGCTAGTCAAACTGAGCATATCACCCTTAAGCCGTTGTCTAGACTGGATTTGCAATTACGCTAAAAAAGTCGATCACATCAAAGCTAATGATGAAAGCATCGATGCTTTTTTTAAAGTTTTAAAAAGGATTATTATTCATTCTATATGGATATCCTCTGCTATTTTATGTGCTAAATTTCTCTACCTGCCAGAAATCGTTTCTAAATACCTTTTCATTGCTTTAAAAATCTACATTACTATCTCAGCTGGGTTACTTATTGTTAAAGCTGTTGCTACTATTGTTGATACTCTTGATGCTTTGAGTCTTAAATACTCTAGCTCAAATAATTTACTTAATTTATACGAACATTTACGCCATTTAATTCCCCTATTCAAAAAGTGTTTAGAATATGTCCTTTATGTTGGAATAGTAAATCTCGTTGTTCCCGAAATAAAACCTATTGCTTGGATAAGTGCTTATACCCCGACAATTGTGCAGATTATTGGGGTTTTCTTTATTAGCAATGTTTTGACTGAAGTTGCTTACTTCATGCTTGATGAGTTTTACTTAAAAACCACAAATACTAATGACTCACAGCGACAGAAACGGCTAACACTGATTCCTTTAATGCGGAGTGTTGCCAAATATTTCATCTATTTTACTGCCGGAGTGACTATACTTAAGCTGATTGGTATTGATCCTGCACCGATTTTAGCAGGTGCAGGAATCGTAGGTATAGCAGTTGGGCTTGGCGCACAAAACCTGATTAATGATGTTGTTTGTGGATTTTTGATTTTGTTTGAAAACTATTACTTGGTGGGTGATTATATTGAAGTTGGGAAATTAGAAGAAAGAACTATAGAGGGAATTGTAGAAGCGATTGAATTGCGAACTACTCACGTCCGTCATCCTGATGGACAATTACAGATTATCCGTAATGGAGATATTGGCTCAATTGTAAACTATTCCAAGCAGTATATATATGCCAGGGTGGAAGTTAGCGTTGCCTATGATTCAAATTTAGATCATGTATATAGAGTAGTTGAAAAAGTAGGACAGCAGTTAAAAATGGATGAACAAAATGTTCTAGAACCTACGCGAGTGGCTGGCATAGAACATTTTGGAGAAAATAATCTATTGCTGTTGACACTGACAAAAGTCAAGCCGGGAAAACATCTTCATATTCAGCGTGTTCTCCGCAAGATATTGATGGAGAATTTTAGCCAAGAAGAAATTGAGATTTGCGGTTTTTCTAAAAATTAATACTTAGGCAATAGGCAACAGGCAATAGGGCAAAAGACATAAGGTTGGTTATGAACGAGACCTCATCCATAGAGAAACTCAACTCATTTGTGACGAAGGACTTGGGGTTGGTTATGAACGTTGCTAATTCATCATTAAATAAATGCCCCAAATTGCCATAGCCCGAAGATAAGTGCTGGCGCGGAAAGTGCCAGCCGCAGTAATGGCTTCTGGGGTACGAAATTGTAGTCCGTTGTCGTAAACTTGCTGCACTACAGCTTGTGTCAGCTTAAAAGCTTCATCTTTCATTCCCATCTGTACCAAAAAAGCTGCCAGCCCAAAGTTAATTCCTGTCCAGACTTCTAAAGGATGGGTAGCTTTGGGGTTTTCTGGTGAACCGTCGGGAAGTACACCATTTGCTGCACCGAATTGACCATTTTGGAATTTCAAGAAGCAAGCATCATACACAGTGTTTAAGGCAGAGAGAGCGCGATCGCTTGGTACAATATCCGGTAAATTGAGTAGTCGGGCGTAAAATTGACCACATAATTGATCCGCCATCACCACAGCCGAACCACTCTCACTATCTAATTTGTAATATTGCCCATTCCAAAGTTTTTCTTCGTAGATAGGGCGAGACTGAGTTAACCAACCTTCATAAATAGACTTTTGCTGAACAAACTCCTCTGCGTTCTCTCTGTGGTTCGCTAAAATATTACTAATTGCGATCGCAGCTTCCAACGCCGCCAACCACAACCCACCACAATAAGCACTCACACCTTGCAACCGCCAATCATCAAAAGTTTGGTCTGGTGCGCCAGAATTTTCAGGAATCCCATCATTATCTTTGTCAAAAGTCTTCAAATAATCAAGAGTTTGCACAATTGCATCCCAACAATCTGCTAAGAACTGCACATCATCAGCACCAGTCAGCAGAAAATCTCGGTATACTTGCAATACAAAATCACTGCCTAAATCCTTCCACAAATTGCAGTCTTGGTAGCAAGTGTAGTTAGTTTTTTCCCAGACGTGTTCATTTGGTGCGCCTAAATCATGGGGTGTCGCCCCGGCAATTTTACGGGCGGCAGTTGTGGTTTCTGCACCAATGGTATAGTAATAGCCAATAATTCGTTGATGATCATCACTTTGGGGAATTGCCCGTGCAAAAGCCCGCATCACTGATTTTTCCAGTTCTGGGAACAACATCAGCAAAGCAAAGGAACCATACAACCGCACATCTAAACTTTCATACCAGCGATAATCTAAACACTCCAACACCGCAAATTGACCGATGGGGTCGAGTTCTGATGCTGCACTCCAGAGAGTTCCACCGCTAGTCAGGTCATAAAGCTCATTAAATAAAGCCATTTTGAACCAGTCGGGTAAGTCTTGGCGATTGAGAATTGGTTGCTGCCAAGTTTGAATTTGCGATCGCCAGTTTTGATATTCTTGTAAGGCAGTCGTCGCTATTGACCAAGCTTGATTACCACTCTTGCCAAAAAAGTCTGTATATCTGCGATAATAATTAACTCCCGCCGCAAATTCTGTTATCGGCAAATCCCAAGCCAGCACAAAAGGAACTTCCAGAGTTTCCCCTGGTTGGAGAGTGAAACGAACGGCGATCGCAGTTCCTAGCTGTTGATTTGCTGCTGCTGGTGTTGCATCTATATAATTAGGCAAAGAACCATCAGCCGCAAAGCTTTGCCATACCTCTTCACCCGTGCCGACCGGATTCCATTTTGTGTGATAAAACACTTCAACTTGCGGATGTTTGAGCGTAGCAATGCACCAACTACCATCGCCTTCTTGCAGAGGTTCCGCAATACCTTCTCTTCCAAAAACACAACCCAAATATTCTGAATTTTCACTTAGCTGATTGTAATTTCCTTGACTCTCCCCCCAGCGCGGCTGATATTCATAAACTGGACTACCATCATCACGTATCTGCACGCCAGGCGATTTCAACGCATTAGTAAACCAGCCCACCATATTTTGCCAAGTCAGCATCACACTGACAGTAATTGGTGCATTAGTAGGATTATGTGCCTGCCACAAAAACACCGCCACAGGGTAACTAGTTTCTTGATAATTATTTGCCCAGATAGGTGAAAACTGCTCACAAGTTAACTGTGTTTGAAACACATTTTCATACACAAACCAACTACGAGGATACAGAGCATGGTAACTACCTGTTTGCAAAGAAGCAGACTCTCCCCTGCCTCTACTAGCCGGATACCATTGCCAAGCTTGTAAATTGCCATCTTCCGGTGCTTGCGTGGACAAAGCATAGGCTTGGGAAGATGTCTCAGAAGACTCAAACACACTGAATTGACAAGCCGGGATATTTTTGAAAATATGCTCACCGCCATCAATATGCCACAGGTTAAAATCTCCCCGTGAAGAACGACCGATACAACCTGCACCAAAGCCACCCAAAGGCATACCATGCCAAGGGCCATCATCAATATTACTAGCGTAGCGAACTGTATAAGGTTTGTCCCAGCCAAGACCAATGGGACGGTTCCAAGTACAGGAAGGAATTTGCGGGGAGTTTTGATTTGTCATCGCTAGATGCCACAGCGTGCAGTTACGCTAAGGAAGCTTAACGCGATGTGTCATTTTTCTCAAGGTTTTTGTCTCACAATCTACAAAAATGCACGGTTAGGTACTGATAAAGCTTTATGTTATCTTGTGCTTTTCCCTTACTCGGCAAATTGTATACAGTTCCATGATTCATTACTATAAATTGTTTAAATATCTAGGATTTGCACTGTTACCACTAGCTCTAAATTCTCATTTTGCAACTCTTCCAGTTCTTGCTCAAACTACTGTCCAGAAATCTATCGGTACAAGTGTGCCATTTACTTGCAGTGAAAAAGAGTCCACCATTAAACTTAAAAATCCGCCCAAAGTAACTTTTGGCAGAACAACTATCTACATCGGTTATCAGCAAGTATCATTAGTCAACAAAAACCCGCGCATCATCCGTTTTGATAACGGTGTCAAAAAATGGTGTCGTAGCGACTACGAAACAACAAAGGATGATAGTACAGGCTACGGCTTACTTTGGGACGGAAAAGGCGTTTTGTATGGTGTTTTTTCTGCTACAGGTAGCCAGATTGGTAATGATTTTCGCCGCTTTGCTCTTGGGCGTTGGCTTACTAGCTATGGTACAGGTGGTGGCCCAAAAGTAGCAATCATAGCCCGGATTAATCCTACTAATGGCAACGTTAACTATGCCACATTCGTCACTGCTAAAAAACCGAGTGATGGTAAAACTAACTCTTTAATTGTCAATAATTTGTCCTGGAATGGAGCAAATTTAACTGTATCAGGACAATCATGGTGGTCACCTCGTCGTGCTGACAAAAGCCCTATGACTTGCGCGGGTTCATCACCTTATATTTACAAAGCCATCTTTACTGGAGATTTAAAAAGAGTAACTTCGGCTTCAGCAGTTAACTGTCGGTGAAGTGTAGACATCTTATACCAATTTAATGTGAAGTTGCACATATCCCGATCCCCCTAAATACCCCTTAAAAAGGGGGACTTTGAGATTATTCCTGCCTTTTTAAGGCTACCCCCCTTAATCCACCCTTGCCAAGGGGGGAAACTAACAAATCTAGTTCCCTCCCCTTTCCAATGGGAGGGTTAGGGTGGGGTAATTCAAGGGCTGGTAGTGATTCAATAACTTGTGTATACACCGCAGCTAGGGGGGAGCTAGCGAAATATTTAATACTTCTCAGACATCCTCTTAGGATTTAGCCAGAATTTTTACAAAAAACTTTGACAAATATAATTGTCGCAGGAGAAACAATCGCTGTGGAACAAGCTGCCCTAAATTTTAATATCACCTTTAAAGATCCATCGGGGAAATTTTCTCGCTATTACTCTGTTATCAAGTCTCACATATTAGCTGCTGGCTCATATTGGGATAAATATATTGTCGGTAATGCCAGCTTAGAGATAGTGGTGAGTTTTTCTAACACTAATCCAACAGTTACAGGGAGAAGTTTGACTTCATCTTTTGTACATAATAACGGCAGCATTGATGTATATGAGCCAGGTGCAACAGCAGAAATTCGCACCCAAATCGATCCTAATGGTGTGACTCCTGACATTGAGTTTAACTTCAATCCTGATTATCTAGTCAATGACCTGTGGTTTGATCCCGATCCATCAGCAAGAATTAGCCCTGTACCAAAAGACAAAATAGATGCTTTTTCTATATTTCTCCATGAGTTTGGTCATGTCTTTGGCATCAATGGATGGAAAGATGGCATCAAAGGGAAACTCCCAGGAAATTATCAATCTACATTTGATGAACAAGTTACTTTTGATGGTAAAAATTTCTTCTTTGTAGGAAGTGAAGCCATTAATGTTTACGGTTCTCCTGTGCCATTGACGTTTGGCAATATTACTCATGTAGGCAATGATTTACCCAGTCCAGGACGTGATTTAATTGCAGACTTAATGAATGGTGTAGTGTATGAGCGGGGAGTTCGCTATGATATATCTCCACTTGATATTGCCATCTTAAAAGACACTGGTGTACTTATTTTTGATGTTCCCAGTATTACAGGCGATAACGCTAATAACACCCTAAACGGTGGTACTGGCAATGACATTCTCAATGGTGGGGCTGGTAATGACATTCTCAGTGGTGATATTGGAAATGATACCCTGATTGGTGGTGCTGGTAGCGATCGCCTAACTGGTGGCGCTGGTAATGATAAATTTGTCTTTACTAATTTGAATGAAAGAACTGATACCATTACCGACTTCAGCAGTACAGATGATGTTTTGGTACTACAAACTCTGTTAATAAATTTAAATTACATCGGCACAAATCCCATTGCTGACGGTTACATCCAAGGTATTCAATCAGGGTCAAATACTTTAATCCAAATTGACCCTGATGGCATTGCTGGCAGCGCAATTTTTAATACTTTAGCTATACTTAATAACTTTATTGCTAGTACCTTCAGCCAAAATAACTTGATTGTGTAGTTAAAGAATATTTCTCAACGGAATATCAAGTCAAAATTGCCCAACAAGACATAATATGTTTAATGGCTAAGAAAATGCGATCGCTATGACTCTTGTCAAATCTCAACTTACATTACAAGAATTTCTAGCCTTACCAGAAGGCGATATAACCTACGAATTAGTTGATGGTAAAGCAAAACCAAAAATGGCTCCAAAAAGATTTCATTCACGTTTAACCCTTACTCTTAGCCAATTTCTTGCACTTTGGGCGAAAAATCGCGGTGAGGTTGGTATTGAGTGGGCGGTCACTTTAAAACGCCAAGGTCGAGACTGGGTTCCCGTACCAGATTTACTGTTTGTTTCCTACTCTCGCCTGAATAGCGATGTGATTGCAGATGAACCTTGTCCTATACCTCCAGACTTAGCAATTGAAATTATCTCTCCTGACCAAACTTTTGGCGAAATGAGTGCAAAAGCTACAGATTACCTAGATGCGGGTGTATTGAGAGTTTGGGTTGTGGATGCTAAAGCTAAGACGGTGACTGTCTTTTATCCTGATGCACGGCCACAAACAAAAACGGGTGAAGATAGTTTAGAAGATGCGTTACTTGAAGGGTTGCAAATTACGCCCGCACAAATTTTTCAACAGGCCGGAATACCGTAATATTACTTATTGCCCATTGCCTATTGCCTGTTACCTATATTTCTAAAATCAATCATTGTCTGTCGATAAGTATCAGGTAAGCCTGTATCAAAACACTTCCCTTGAATAACATAGCCAGTCATACCCTCTTGCTGACATAGACTGTCGAGAGATGATGTTAACTGAAATTCGCCGCGATCGCGTAAATTTTGATGAATCTGTGCTGCTAAACAATCAAAAATTCTTGGTGTCAGCACATATAAGCCAAATATACATAAAAACTCGTCTTCTGCTATCCCTGCTACACGTAAATTTTGACGTGCATACTCAACGCTTGGCTTTTCTGCAAGTTGTGTCACCTGCAAAATTGAATTATTTTCTTGCCACACTCCGGTTACACACCCAGCTTGATGAATTACACTCGCTGGCATCGTAGTTAAACTCACAACACTTTGCTGCACTTTTTGATAAATATTCAGCATTTGAATAGCACAAGATTCGTCAGTCTGCGATGCATAAACATGATCGCCTAGCATCAGCAAAAATGGTTCATCTTGCACCCAATCTTTTGCACAGAAAACTGCATGACCATAGCCTTCTTGACTTTCTTGAGTGATGATTGTAATTTTTTCGCCAATCTCTTGCAGATATTCGCTATATTTTTTATTTTCTGGAGATAGCTTTTGCCAAAGTTCTGGTTGTGGCGGGTTTTTAAATAAATCTGTAAAAATCCCGACATCATCTGGTTGTACTACAATGCCAATTTCTGTAATTCCAGCACTGATTGCCTCTTCAACAATTGCCAAAATTACAGGTTTAGCCCTGCCATCTCGGTCAATAATGGGAAATAATTCTTTTTTCACAACTTTCGTGGCTGGAAACAAGCGAGTGCCAAAACCAGCAGCCGGAATTAGAGCTTTTATAACTTTATCTTTGGGCATAGTTCAGCACCTAATACCGTTTCTCTTTCAGTTTGATACAAATAGGCCGCAGGCGGTGGGGTTATTTTTATGCGTCTTCATATGGAAATGGGATTAAATGCCCCATATCTTACTGTTTTGAATAATAGTTTGCAATTATATTGTTCTTATTTTGATTTAACTAGCAATTTATCATTAATTCTACCTTTTACTTATACATCTAATAATTTCCTCCGGTTATGCTCTGTCTGATTCAATATCATTAGTTGAGATATTTCTTAATAGTGGCAGTTGATAAAGTGTCACTCTGTGGATGTTTGCTTTTACCCAATAAACGATAGCCTTATTTATTGCAAGGAGTGATACCTTTTCGCTAGATGTTAGATACGAATAAAATTTACAATATATCATCTATCTAAAGAAGTATTGTAAATAATAAATGTTTTAGCAATCAAGTGAACTGGTGAAAATTTATGCGACAAAGCACTTAAGTGAGTAAAGTACTTAAGTGCTTTTTAGTATCTACAAATTATTCAAATATTGCTCTTCTAAATTTTCGACTTCTGCTGTTGCAAATTTATAATTAAGCTTTTGTGCTTAGAAGTTGCACAATTAAAATTTTGGGTAAAAACTTCAAACCCTCTCCCCTGCTACCCTGCGGTCTAAATTGCAAATTAGGTGATTAAGAGCTTACTCTTGCCAGGGCTGAAGCGTCTTTTTGCTGATTTTTATATCTCAGATGAACACAACAATCAGGTTTAACCTGATTGTTGTGCAAGGGTGTGGCACTTAGTATTATGCTCTGACCATGTGATCAGAGCATGGTGTTACTTGTAAAGTTCTGTTGATAAACGCCAAGCCAGAACGCCTGGAATTAGCGCAACAACTAGAGCGATATACACTTGAGTGTCAGAAATAGAGGTCACACCAAGCATTAGAGCATTTGAGATCAGCATAGTTGAAAATCTCCTGACGTGAATGGATTATGACTACGTTTACTACTTTTCACTGTTTTGCCAAGCTAGTGGAATATCTTGTTACAAGATGCAACATAATCAGTTCTTAGTCAGTAGTCATTAGTTACTTTCTATAAGAAAAATTTATAAAAATATGGATTTGTATTTGGGAATCGACTACGGTACATCTGGCGCACGGGCAGTTGTGATTGATGATGAAGGGAATATGCTAACCCAGGTACGCTATCCTTGGCAAAAACAGGCAATTAGCGACTGGAAAGAAGCCTTGTGGAACCTATTAGCCCAGATTCCTGAGCAATTACGGCGCGAAATCAAAGCGATCGCTATTAATGGTACTTCTTCCACTGTCCTGCTGTGCAATGGGGCTGGTGAACCTATAGATGAACCTTTACTCTACAACGACGCGCGGGGAGCAGTTGTGTTAGACCGGTTAAAAACTGTTGCACCGCCCAACCATACTGTAATCAGTGCTACTTCTAGCCTTGCCAAACTGCTGTGGATGTCGCAACAACCATTTTTTACAGAAGCTAAATATTTTCTACATCAGGCAGATTGGTTAGCATTTTTACTGCATGGGCAATTGGGTATCAGCGATTACCACAATGCTTTAAAGCTGGGTTATGACGTAGAAAATTTGCACTATCCAGACTGGTTGCAGAAATTAGAAATACCTGTTGAATTACCAAAAATTTTACCGCCAGGAACTCTCATCGCTGAAATTCGCCCAGAAATCGCGTCTGAGTTCGGTTTGCCACAAAAATGTATTGTTTGCGCTGGTACAACAGATAGTATTGCGGCTTTTCTTGCCAGTGGTGCAAAATCACCTGGGGAAGCAGTGACATCTTTAGGTTCGACACTCGTACTGAAATTATTAAGTCGTACCCGTGTAGAAGATGCACGTTACGGAATTTACAGCCATCGCTTAGGTGATTTGTGGCTAACTGGCGGTGCTTCCAATACCGGAGGTGCTGTATTACGAGAGTTTTTTACAAATGCAGAGTTAGAAAGCTTAAGCAGTGAAATTGATGCTACCAAAGCTAGTGAGTTAGATTATTATCCCTTGTTGAAGCCAGGCGATCGCTTTCCCATTAATGACCCCAATTTAGCCCCGCGACTCACACCACGCCCAGATAACCCCAAAGAATTTTTACACGGTTTGCTAGAAAGTATTGCCCGGATAGAAACACGCGGCTACCAGTTACTTCAAAACTTAGGTGCAGATAAATTACAACTTGTATATACCGCAGGCGGTGGTGCAGCAAATTCCACTTGGAATGCGATTCGTCAGCGCTGTTTAAAAGTGCCTGTGTTTGCATCGGTAAATACAGAAGCCGCTTACGGGACAGCACTATTAGCTAAGTCAAAACAGAAAAACGTTTAAGCTACAAATTATAAATTAAAATTCTGGCAATCTCATCTGGAGAATGGGCAATAAAATCAGCACCATGATCCCGTAATTCTTGCTCTGTTCCATAGCCATAGGTGACACCAATTGCAGTTAAATTATGATACTTTGCTCCTATCATGTCGTGTTTGCGATCGCCAACCATAAATGCAGTAGAGTGCGAAATATTTTCTGTCAATAATATATGGTGAATCAAATCACTTTTGACACTCCGCGTTCCGTCCAATTCACTACCATAAACGCCATCGAAAAACGGCGATAAGCCAAAATAATCAATAATGCGTGTTGCATAAATATAAGGTTTTGAAGTGGCTACAAAAGTTTGATAACCAGCAAAACGAATATTTTTCAGAGTTTCTACAATCTGAGGATAAAGAGTATTTTCAAATAATCCAATTGTGGAAAAACGGCTGCGATAAAGTGATATTGCCTGTTCCAGCACAGTGTTATCTGAAGTGTTTAGTAGCTGAGAAAAACTCTCTTTGATCGGTGGGCCTATACACCAGTCTAATTCATTAGTCTGCGGTGGTTTGTGACCGAGTTCAGACAGCGCAAACTGAATACTACGAGTAATTCCAGGCTTAGGGTCTGTTAGTGTCCCATCTAAATCGAAAAGGATAGCGTTAGCAGGCATATATTTCGTGTTCGGTTAAAGACTTGTCATAAAGACCGCAGGGGGGCGGAGGGGCAGAGGAGCAGGGGAGAGTGTTTTGCTATTTCTGCACAGATTTACCGAATTATCAATTATTAACCGGGCATGATATTACATTAATTCGTAGTGCGTACTGAAGAGATTGAGATTTTACTACGATTTTTGCCTTTCACCACTCAGCAACGCGATACCTAGTGTAACAATCCCAATCCCCACACTCTGAATTACATTTAAAGTTTCGCTAATTGTTGCCCATGCGACTATTGCTGTCATCGCTGGACTGCTAGCACCGATTATCGAGGCTTTAGTGGCACTAATCATGCGAATTCCCTGATTATTTAGTGTGTGTCCAGCAAAGCTGACTAAACCCGAAAAAATACTACCAATCCACATAGGAGTCCAATCAAGTTGGCTATTGGGAAGCGGCCAGAACAGTAAGCTAACGCCGGAAAGCACCAAGGTAGAAGCAAAACTGATCCAAGTAAAAGGAACTGGATGGAATTTTTCTAAACATTTTTGAGCAATGACGCTATAGAAGGCATACACTATGCCAGCACCCACGCTGGTGATAATGCCGATCGCAATGGCAGAATTGCTATAGCTGGTAGAAGATTGAGGAACGGTGAGAACACTACCTACTAGAATAATGCCCATCACCAACCAACGAAAGGGTGTAGGGCGATCATCAAAAAATTTCCAAGCCAGTAACGCTGTAAATACTGGATAAGAGAAAAACAGAGTAATGGCAATTCCCGTTGGAATCAAGCCAATCGCAATGTAGAGTGAGGCAATATATACAAACATCAGCACCCCACAACCAAATGCTTGTATAAGAACATCAGTGCGTTTGTGCTTGAACAAATCTCGCACTTCTTCGCCACCAGATGGATAAAGCTTAAATGCTAGAGAAGCCATGAGTGGAACTACAAGCAGCATTCGCATGAACATTAACAAGAATGAATTCTGCAAATCCGGTTTAACGTATCCACCTATTAAAAATAAACCCAGCACGAGATGTTCGGAAAACAAAACTCGCACCGTAACGTTGTGAAACGCTAAGAAAAAGGAGGATAGAAGAACCGTCAGGATGCCTAACACGCTAAAAAAGTTGGGAAAGGACAACCTGATTGTATTGTTAAAATCAATATTTTTTCTTGCTCATGTCTAGCTCATACTATTTCACTTAATTAAAAATATAAATAATTTCTCCCCTGCGGTCTAAACTGCAAATTAGGTGCTTAACAACTTACTTAGCGCAACCTTCCAAAACCTTGTTACCCAAAATCAAAACAGCTGAGTAAGGATATTTGTTATCGGACATCCCATCACTACAGGTGTTATCTTTTTTGATAATTAACGTGTTATTGCCTCTCAGCCGATAAACTCTCACAAAATCATCGGGGCGGCCTTGTGCTTTTAAGGGTGCGACGTAAGGAAAGGTTTGTTTTTTTACCTCTGGTGAAGAGTAAACAATGCCGCTTTTGCTGACAGTAACACTCCAAAACGGTTCAGTACCCAGAGCAATAAATTTTTCACTATTAGCTGTTTGTGCAACAACACCGGAACTGTTAGCTAGTAAACCTGCGCTCAATCCCAACAGCGCAATATTAGAGATGACGGCTTTCATGGGTCAAGTAATTGATGTAATGACTATTTGATAAATACACCTTGACCATTTCAATTCCACAAATGCTAACAAAAAACCCCGGCGTTACCAGGGTTTGAGAGAGATTCCATTCACGATTTAGATACAGCGATACCAAGGAAAAGAAGATTTTAGCTAACGCCTAAAGCAACCAAAATGATTGCAGTTAGGAATAAAGTAGCGATCGCACCTTGAAAAACGTATTTACGTTGCTCTTCAGCTGAAGGATAAGCCGCATAGTAAACTTTGGGTTCAGTAGCGTAGTTATTTAAAATACCTTGTTCGTCAATGGTGGTGTACATAATGTTTTCTTGTGGTTGTTAACTTATGTAAATTAATTTAACAAGTTTGTTACAAAATGTCAACTAGACTTGACAAAAAATGTTGGATAGTATTAATTAGATATCCTCATGACAGCTAAAGTAAATACGATCGCACAAAAAAAATTACGCCCCTACCCACAGCCAACCTTTACAGAGAAGGCTAAATAGAGACGATTAGTTGAATATTTGCTTGTCTAAGAGATTTTTTTAGAACTGAGTCACCGTCAAACGCACCCCACCAGAATCCAGCCGAGGAACCTTTAAATAGTCAACTGGTTCACCGTTACGCTGAGGAGTTTGGTTTTTAGCTGGCTTCTCACATTCCTTAATTGCAGCCTCCGGATTGTTGAGTATCTCCAGAGGTTTGATATTTTTACATCCTTTCTCTTCGCGGACTTTACCGATAGACTCAGCAATTTGTCTCAAGCTACGAACGCGATATATTATTACAGCGTTATTTACACCACTGTTAATTGTGGCTGGCTCAGTGAGCAATGCAGCAGCTTCGTGGCGTTGATACATGATAGGATCAATATTCTCTTGTTGGGCATAGACAGGACGAGCTAGAGCGATACCTTCGGTAAGCTGCGCTAACGCACCAACCACAACAGCTAAAGCTACAAGTGGGAGTTTCATACTTCAAACCCTGATTTTAAGTTACGTGAGATAGCTACAACATCAATTCCATGTTATCCGCAAGCAAGGAACACGCGATCGGGGCATATATTGAAAAGTGAAGCCTGTTGAGTCAACATCAACAGGCTTGAGTCTGATGAAAATATCAAGTACGCAAGTATTTTTTCTTCACCTTACTATAGATACTTTTAACTAGTAAACTAACTAAACGCCCTTGCGTTAAATCCTTAATATTGCCTTGATGATGCTGTTTGTGATCAAAAAACTCATTTAATTCCTTGAGAATCACTTGCAGCCGATGAATAATATTTTCCTTGCGGTACTCTGTTAGCACTTGTTCTGACAATGTTGAAAATACTGGAGAGTTCAACACATTTAGAATACGCTGAACATCATATTCTTGAGAATAACCAGCAATTTTATAACAATTAAACCCCGGATCTAAATAATCTGAAAGTCCACCATTGACGCTAGAAAATACCTGACAGCCACAAGCTAAAGCTTCTAGTGGTTGCAACCCGAAACCTTCACTAACACCTGTTTGCGCCCAATACTCAGCAGAATCATAGAGGTAAATTTTAGCGCGATTAAATAAACCAGGTAAATCTTCCACATAAGAATTGACAACGAAGACTTTGCATTTTTGCTGCAAAGCTGGAATTAATTCTGTTAGTAAATATTCAGAAGATTTCCTGGACTGAACTAAAACATCAATATCTCGTTCTAAATGTAAATTTTTAAATTCTGGGCTAATTTCATTAGGTAAATAATAAATAAGACTATTAGGAGACTTCTGCCCCCAATACCCTAGGGTATTACGACTCACAGTAATGATAGGAATACTAGCAGGTAACTTGAATTTGTACCCTGCACTATGGGCATGATAAATAACATTGTAGGGCTTAAGTTTTTTCGCTAATTTAGCTATATCAAACCCCCAACTAATCACAAAAATTACATCATCTAAGTTAGGTTCTTTGAGCAGGTCATCTAAAAAAAGCTTATCTGTTTCTCTTTGGCGGTAAGTAACCACATCAGCATTACAAACTTGCTGAGTCAGTTTCAACGTTTTTAACTCTGCCCAAAGACCACCACAAGCAAATTTGCCATGAGTTCCAGGCAATAAAAAATAGAGTTTTCGCATTATCAATTACGAATTAACATTAATCTCGCCATTTTACCTTGACAAAATGCCCCTCCCTGCCCCAAACATCACGACTAATCGTAATATTTTCAACTACGAGATTAAAGGGAATAGCAGTTGTAAGATATCGCTGCGTCACAGAACCTAAATCTGGGGCGATTTCTGCTGCTGTCGTAGCTGCTAACCCTAAACCAATCAACTGTTCAACTGGACGAAATGGTAGCAATAAATTCACGCCTACAGCTAGTCCAGCAGTTAACAACATTGCCACTGATAAATTTGTGCCGCACCGGGGATGCACAGCCAAATCCCATTCGCCATGAGTGAGCCGCACGAGCGCCTGAGCGACTGCACGCCGCAAATCGCTGATATTGACTTCACCATAGAGGTAAAAGCCTTGGTCAGTAGACAAACCACCCAACAATTCGTTATCAATTTGAACTTTATTCGGTCTTCCTGGGGGGACATGAATATTTTTCGTTTCACTGAGAACCCAAACAGTAGCGTGTTCTAGGGCGTGAACTTGCCGTAGCATTAAGAGTTCTTTTAACCCTGGAACAAATGATAACTGTTTGAGTATGTCGGCATCTTGTGTAGGTTGAGGTGTCGTAACAAAGCTGAAAAAATCAAAGGGAGACGAGCTACCTTGAACAGAAGCAGAAGTTTCCATAGCAACACTGCTCCCCAAGCTAATGGAGCAACATAGATTTCTTATAAATGTAACGCTTGTAGCCCAGGATTATTGCTAATTTTTATTGATGTTTAACTGAGCTAGGACTAACTCCGGAGATTAAAAATTAAGGGATTGTCAAGATATACAAGAGCGAAAATAGGATAATCCAAATAATATCTCCAAAGTGCCAGGAAATTTCAGCCATTTCAATACCTGTGTGTTTAGTCGCAGAATTAAAGCCCCTTTCCGTCTCGGAGAGGGGTTGGGGTGAGGTTCATCGATCTCACTTTTGTTTAAGGAATTATGTGATATTTGTCGTTGTTTGGGAATGATAGATATTGCATCTAATTCTCAGAAAATACTTATGATCAATGCATTCGCCCGGAAATTCTCTCAATTTCTTGCGACTAGGAACATGAAGCGTTTCCTGAAACCTCAGATCTGGTTGGGGTTAGTCTGCGGAATTTTGGTGTTATTGCTGATAGTTTATCCAGCGCAGTCTCAAAAACCTGATGCTCAACAATCTCAAAAATCATTAATCATAGCAACCAGAGCCATTCCCCCTTTTGTATTTACTGACAAAGGTGAACTATCAGGATTTAGTGTTGAACTTTGGCGTAACATTGCCAGCCTAATTGGTGCAGAGTTTAAATTTGTCGAGTATCCAAACGTAGCTGATTTACTCTTAGCTGTTGAGAGTGGTAAAGCTGACGCAGGCATTGCCGCCATTTCAATTACTGCCGAACGTCAACAAAAATTTGATTTTTCCTTACCCATGTTTACTGGGGGGTTACAAATTTTGATCCGCAACACAAAACTCAATACTGCTGGCACACCTAATATTTTGTCCTTATTTTTCTCACCTGCGCTGTTCCAAGTGTTCGGATTAGCACTATTGCTCATTGTCATAGCGGCTCACGTGATTTGGTTATCTGAGCGTCATCACCCCGAAGAGATGATTCCCAAATCGTATTTTCCAGGGATTTTCAAAGCTTGTTGGTGGGCGGCGGCTACCTTAGCTACTCAAGCTGATGAAATGCCTAAAGGAGTTATGGGCCGGGTGTTAGCGATTATTTGGATGTTCATCGGCGTTCTTTTTGTCGCTTACTTTACAGCTGCCGCTACCACCTCACTAACTGTGCAACAGCTACAAGGAGATATCAACTCTGTAGAAGATCTACCTGGTAAGCTAGTGGCAACAACAACTGGCAGTACAGCCGCAAAATATTTAAAAGAACACAAAATTTCCGTTTTAGAAGTTGCCAAAATTGAGCAGGCTTACAACGCTTTGGAAACAGGAAAAACTGATGCTGTTGTGTTTGATTCTCCTGTACTTCTGTTCTATAGTGCTAATCAAGGTCAAGGACAAGTAGAGGTGGTGGGCAGTGTCTTCCGCGAAGAAAATTACGGCATTGTTCTGCCTAATAACAGCCCCTACCGTAAACCGATTAATAGTGCTTTGCTGAAACTCAGAGAGAATGGCACTTATCAAGCGTTATACGATAAATGGTTTAGTGTGAAAAAAAATTTGAACTGATATAGCAATCCTACTAAATTTACAAACTAGTTGTAGAGGCAGGCAATAGGCAACAGGCAATAGATTTGTTTGGCTCTCTTACACGGTTTGCTATAGTTAATTATTTTCGGAGAGTTGTGTATTTGCGATCGCAATAATTTTGCTTTGGTTGTAGTTTGAAAACACGCCCTAGCTCCTATCATTAAGCTATTTCATCAAAATGTTTCTACCCAAGGACGCAATTCTACTTCCCATGTCCAAGCACTGCGAGGTTGGCGTAGAATGTTGAGATAAGTTTGAGCGAATCTCCTTCGGAGACGCTTCGCGAACGCATCTGGATCAAGCAAGCTATCTGGTTTATCTTCTGGCTCAATCCGAGTCGCAGAACGAATTGCTCCATCAATTACGAAATGCGCTACATGGATATTTTGAGGAGCAAGTTCACGCGCTATACTCTGCGCTAAACCCCGCAAAGCAAATTTACCCATAGCAAACGGTGCAGAACCAGGATAACCCTTAACACTGGCAGAAGCACCTGTAAAGAAAATCGCTCCCCCACCTACAGCCAACTGACGTTTTGCGGCGGCTTGTGCTACCAAAAAACCGCCATAAGCAGTGATTTCTAATGTTTTGGCAACGTCGGCTGGCTCAAGTTCCACTAACGAACCCCGAACTCGCCAACTGGGATTATATATAACTACTGTTGGCACTCCTAATTTTTGTTCAACATTTTGGAATAGTTGTTCTACTTCATCTGGTTGAGAAGCATCAGCCGCAAAACTGACGGCTCCAATCTCATTAGATAATGTCTTGAGTTTATCAATCTGTCGTGCGGCTAAAGCGATGGTGTAACCTTCTTTTGCAAACAAACGCGCTAAAGATGCGCTCAGTCCGCTACCAGCCCCTACAATCAATGCAATGTTTGCCATTTGTTAGATTTCTCCTCATCTTTAAGGTCTTGTTAGGTTACATCATTTTCACAAAATACAAAGTATCAAATTGCTCTATAGGAATCCGGTTCGCTGCACTACTCATAGAGACAGGGAACAGGTAAGACAAGCATAACAATCCTATTTGATTTACAAACTGCTCATGGGGGCAGGCAATAGGGAAGAGGCAATAGGCAATAGATTTGTTTGCAACTGATTTAGGATTGCTATATTTAGCAAAACTAATAATTAGGTATACATATTACCAGAAAGGCTGTATGATGATTTAAACTACAATAAATCGACCGACAAAGTGTAATATATCATCTAAAAGATGTAAATACCTGTTAGTCAAATTATTTAACTGCTCTAATCAACACATCTAGTTTCTGTGCTGATTGCTTTAGTTTGAGATATGCAATCTTACATAGTCTGTATTCACGATAATTACAAGGAAAGGATTTTATGAGCAACATACAACTGTACTATGCTAAAGCCTCTACCTTCGCGCAACGTACTCGTGTGGTTTTACTAGAGAAAGGTATTGACTTTACTCCAATAGAAATTGACTTACAGAACAAACCCGATGGGTACACGCAGATTTCGCGTTATGGCAAAGTTCCGGCTATCAAACATGGAGATGTGATTATTTATGAATCTGCCATTATTAATGAATATCTAGATGAAGTGTTCCCTGAACCCCCGTTATTACCTCAAGATCCTGCCGAAAAGGCGATCGCTCGCATTTGGATAGATTACGCCAACACTCGCTTTGTCCCAGCTTTTAACAAATTTCTCCGGGGTAAAGATAGCCAAGAACAGGAACAAGGAAGAACAGAGTTCACAGAAGCACTTCTATATATTGAACAAGAAGCATTCGGCAAAGGTGATTATTTATTAGGAAATCAATTTAGCCTCGTTGATATTAGTTTCTATCCTTGGTTTGAACGTTTACCGCTATTAGAACATTTTCGTAAATTCACACTACCAGCCCAAACGCCTCGTTTGCAGACATGGTGGAAGTTGGTGAGCGATCGCTCTTCAATTCAGACAGTAGCAAATCCTGTGGACTTCTATTTACAAAGATTCGCCAAAGTTCTTGGGGAAACGATTCCCGTTGGTGTAGGACAAAAATAGAATGTATCACCTATGAGCTTAAATCATCAAGTTTTAGATAGATAGCCTAAGTGACCGCATGGTACCAATGTACTGTCAATAGTTCAAATTGTCCAAAGCAAAACACGTAAAATGCTTCTGGTAAGCAATTAGCCAGAAGCATTTTATTTATGAAAGACAGTCAATAATCGCCAATGAACTTGAACTATTTATTGAAGTCCACATCACTTTTATAAGTCTTGGCTCTAGGCTTGCCCTTCTTAGCAGGTACAGGTGCAGAAGATTTCTTGGGCGGCCCAGGAGGGCGGCAGGTTTCACAATATAGAGGGCGTGGGCCAAAAGTCTCTCGGCTTGTCGTTTGTTCGCATTGCTTACAGACAAAGTTAAAGATGCGCGTATGGATCAGCCGTTTGTGCGCTCGAACAGTGTACTCTTTGACTTGAACTTCTTTGCTGGGCATCAGATACCTAAATTTCTCTATTTAAATAATAAGTATAGAATTGGCTTTCCTATTATGTCCAAACCTTTGTTGAAGCAGACATAGACCATCAATTATCACCAGAAAAATTGTGTGATTAGTTACAATTTGCAGCCGGTTTAAAATGTTATATAATTTTTTACCTTATTTGTAAATATATCTATTTAACAAAGCCGTTGCAGATTCACTGTCAAGAGGCTTAGAAAAAAGATAACCTTGTCCATACTCACAACCAAGAGATTCTAATTTTGTTTGCTGTGCTTTCGTTTCTATACCTTCGGCAATAACATCCATACCTAGAGAGTGACTCAGCATAATTATTGTGTTAACAATAGATGCATCTTCATCTGTATCACCCATACGGCTAACAAAGGAACGGTCTACCTTTAAGGTGTTAACAGGAAAACGGTGTAAATAGCTTAAGGAAGAATATCCAGTACCAAAATCATCAATGCTAAGTTTAATATTCAAACTTCTCAGTTTTAATAATATAGAGATTGCACTTTCTACATCTTTCATCGCTACAGTTTCAGTAACTTCTAACTTTAAACTATGTGCATCTAAACCCGTTGTCTCAAGAATCTCCTCTATGTATTCAACTAAATCAGGTTGAGTCAATTGTTTCCCAGAAAGATTGATACTCATCATTAAAGGTGGCTCACTCGGATATTGAGCTTGCCAAACAGATAACTGATGGCAGGCTTCTTGTAAAATCCACTTTCCTAAAGGAATAATTAGGCCTGTGTCTTCTGCAACAGGAATAAATTCGATTGGAGAAATCAATCCGTGCTGCGGATGTTGCCATCGAACAAGTGCTTCAAAACCAATAATTTTATCAGTTTCTATTGAGACAATAGGTTGATAATTAAGACAAAATTCTTGATTATTAAGGGCGTGATGCATATCTGTTTCTAAGTGAAAAAGCTGAAGAATTTGAGTATGCATCCCTGTTGCAAAGATTTCGTGACGGGCTTTACCCAAGTCTTTAGCTCTATACATAGCAGTGTGTGCATCTCTCAGCAAATCACCTGGGAGATGGTGGAGTTGGGTTTGATTAAAAGCAATACCAGTACTAATAGTAGTAAATATGTCTTGACTATGATATTTAAAAGGTATGCTCATTTGCTGCTGGAGTTGATCAGCGAAGTTAGTTGCTTCACTACTATCAGTAATATTGGGCAGTAAAATTGCAAATTCATCTCCTCCAACCCTGGCAACAATACCATTACGCCCCATAAAAGTTTTTAATCGTTGGGCAAAGTTGATTAATAATTTATCGCCTACATGATGACCAATACTTTCATTCACAAGCTTGAAACGGTCAATATCTAAAAACAAGATAGCAAAGCGATTTTGTGGATGAATTTTTGTTTGGTTGATTGCTTGTTGCAAATACTTCAAGAACAAAAGTTGATTTGGTAGTTTAGTCAAGCTATCATGCAAGGCACTGTACCATAGCTTATAACTAATAACACTTACCATTGTTAAGATCAATGCCAATGTAGCAGGTAATAAAGGTATCCAACCTGCTTGGGCAAATACAGACAAACAAATAGTAAATAAAGCCCCCAAAGACACTAATCCAGCGATTCCTAGAGGCAGTGGATGTTTCAGTCGCCATGCTAAAATACCTCCAACCACAGCCCAAAGCCAAAACCACAAAGCTTCTGCCCATTCTGGCCAAAACCAAAATAATGGTTTATTTTCTAGAGTCGTACTCAAAATTTGACTGACTAGTTGAGCATGAAGCATCACACCTGGCATACCAGGGTTGGATAAGTTACCTGCACTATAAGGAGTAAAAAATAAATCTTTTAAGCTAGGGGCTGTTGTGCCAATTAGCACTACTTTATTTTTAACCCAGTTGGGATCAAACTTACCCTCCAACACATCAGTAAATGTGATTTGTTGTGCTACTTTTTGGGGTGAACGATAAGAAATCAATACTTGATAACCAGCATCATCTAGGTTTTGATAACCGCCCGTATGAGAATACAAGGCAGGAAATATAGTATCACCTAAATGCAACGCATCTGGTGTAACTTTAAATGCAAGATTATGCTCTGCTAAGTACTTTAAACTTAATTGTAGAGAAAAAGAATAATACTGTTCTTTACCTTGGTAGGCATAGATTAAATTACGACGGACAACCCCATCAGTATCAACGATAAAATCATTAAAACCAATTTGTTCTGCGGAAATACCAGCCATAGGCGCAACACCTTCAGCGTTTATATCATCTAATTTAGTGATAGTAATGACATTAGGCTTTTGCAGTTCCTTCAATAAAGCTTCTCTACCCGGTGGTTTAGGAAGATTACGATATAAATCTACACCTATAGCTTTTGGTTGCGCCTTCTGTAGCTTTTGTAGTGCTTGAGAAAGAGATAGATCCGAAATTGGCCATTGTTTTTGTTGTTTGAGATCAGCCTCCGTGATTTTTACTATCAGCAGTCGTGAGTCAGCACCAGCATCCCCTTGAAGACGTACCATTTGGTCAAAAGTAACCAATTCCAAAAACTCTAAAAATCCTAATTGTCTAATGCTTAATACCAATCCTGTTGTGATGATACTGATAGCAATCACAGAAGTTTTCAAGCTCAGTGTGGGTAACAGTTGCTTGAAGTAAGTGGCTACAAATGCCAGGGAATGATTTTTTTTGAATAACTTAGGAATTACCAAGGCTATTAAAAAGGTAAATTTCTGCAAGTCTGACATTTTTCTAGAAGCGAGAATATCATGTTTGGATAATTGATTCACGCTCTAATTTAGCAGTGTAACAGCTTAAAAAACTGGCTAATTTTCTTTTATAATAACTACCTTGATTAGTTTATTTCAACTTTGATAATTGTTTGGGCTGGCTTTCGATATTTAAAAGAGGTTCTTTAGCGATCGCATCCAGTTTAACCGAACTCAATAGCTGTGACCAAGTTGCCCACAACTGAGAATTATTTGGTTGTTTATCTCTAAGTTGTGCTAGAGTGGCGATCGCATCCTGCCAAAGACCTTGATTTACATAAAAATTTACTTGGTCTATAGGTTTAGCACGCTTTAATATTTGAGCAGTTCTTGCGTCTAATGTGACTCGTTTAATCCAACCATCTACTGCAATATCATGTTCTCGTCTTTGGGGATTACAAATAATAGAAACGAACCAATGATAATTTTTACCGACACTTAGCGCAGGTGTAGATGCCAAATCAGACAAGTTAATATTTATAATTCCCTTATTACCAGTAGTCGTAAAATTTTTTTCATAAATCACATTACCGTTTTCATCTTGTAAAACAAATTCAATTAACTTTGATGTAGAAGTTGAGGGCAAATAAAAGAATAGCTTTGGACGGGCTGTTTGTGTTAGCCCTAAGTTATTTTCGGGGATTAAAGCAGTTAATTGCCCACTATTCAATGAACATCCTCCACGCGTTCCCCCTCCTATCCTTCGTCCTGGTAAACCTTCTCTACCCTTTGGTGTAGATTCTGCTAACACCTGATGTGGTAAAGCACAGGAAAAAGCTAGTAAGGATGATAAAAATATAGGAGAAAAAATCTTGATATTCATTGTTTTTTTTAGCAAATAAAGTAAAAAATACTGATGCTTACTCATACTTGCTTAATTAATATCTCATTTTATTGAGAATAGCAAATTAAAAGCAAATTTTTATAAAAAAACACCAGCAATATTTAAAATATATCTTAAATAAAATATATATTTTGTAATTAGTGGTTTCATAACACTATTAAGTTTGCAAATTAATCAGTAAAGATAACAAAGTAAACGCTTAAGCAAGATTTGATTAACAACCATACTCAAAGCTTAGATTAGTCTCCTTTTAAAGACTTAAATTATAGATTAATTTAGTATTTTTGCTGATCTGGGTTTATTTTCGATGACGCTTAAATAGCCTACCAATTCCCCATAAACCAATAAGGCTCAGAGCCGCGATCGCATTTGGTTCTGGAACAGAGGTTTGTTGTTCATGATCATGATCATGATCTACATCAAAAAGTTGATCTAAACTGGCATTTTCTACACTTGGGTCTTCAATGTGTTGAGTTTCGGTGTATTGACTGGCTTCCATATACTTGTCATCCATGTTTTGCCAGTAGCGAATTCCCGTAGCTTTGCTAGTGCTAGTACTCCGAGTAATAGCGTTGTCAAACAAAGAAGAGGTAATATCGACCTTTATGTTTTTATGAAGCTTCAAGCCTGTTTGATCTACAAATTTTGAATTTAGATCCCAACCGATAACATCCAGCAATTGTAAATCAAGATTGGAAATACTTAATACATTACCTTTTTTCAATGTGGGGTTCATGACTCCCAACATCGAACTTACATTATTTGCTGCTTGCCAATGACTACCTTGATAATTATTACCATCAAAATTAGCAAGGTCAGTTGCTCCACCATCAATAGAAAAGTATTTGTTTCCGCCCTTTGACCAATCAAACACTTTATTTTGCTTACTGTCGTCAGAATAGCGAAACAGATCTAGTGGGCTGACATAAGTCAAGTCCTTATCTGTGATTGGATTGCTACCACTATTGGCTGCTACAGAGGTTAGGATATCAAAAGCATCAACTCCACTTACAAACCCCAACGCATGACCAATTTCATGTGCAGCAGCACTTACAAAGTCATACTTATTTGCATCAACTTTTTTTAGCTCAGGATTGTAGACCCTAGAAAAATCCCAAATCGAGTCTTTGATGAAATCGCCTGTATTAGTCAGCATAGAATTGCTGATCATAATCTGGGCATCAAAACCCTTATTATTACCTGGAATTAGATTGAAGGCTTTAGCATTAGCACTAGTCAGCCAAATTTTCTGATTGTTATCATTGCCATTATTATCAACTACTGCGTTGCTACCTATATATTTGAGGTTTTGAGCATTATCAAAAGTGAGGCGACTGGAAGTGTTGACCAGCATACTAAATTGCGAACTAGCCAACTGAACAGAGTTTCTGTTCAGCTTCTTAATATCATTGAGATTTACTTGAGAGAGAGTTTTTCCTTGTAAAATACTTCCAATAATAGATTTGTTGTTGCTACCAATTTGTAGGTTTTGAAAGGCCAGCAAATCACTTGCTGAAGTAATATCTTGAAAAGCTTGAGTTAGATAATCTTGGTAACTTAAGCGCACCATTCTTGGGCGAGTTCCGCTTAAAGCATTGGCATTAGATAGCTGGCCATAATTAATGGATATATTGACGGTAGTCTGAGTATTGCAACGACAGGTAGGGTTTACATAGGTATCTTTGAGTTGGGACGACCAAAAATTGCCTGCTTGTTTAAAGCCGTCGATTACTTCCTGGCGAGTATCTGGAGCATAGGTAAAGTTAAATTGTAATGCCTGGGCAGGAGCATTAGCACTAGCTAACACTGCGAATGCTAAGTTAAATGTCGTAACTAATTTGAGAGCATTTTTCTTACAAATAATTATTTCTGGCATTATTTTGAATAATTTTGCACAAATCATTATAGGGAAAACATATAAAATAAAACTTTATTAGGTTTTATTACTGAGGTTTGAGTAAACACTCGTAATCTTAATTGTCTAAACAAAATAAGAAAAAACAAAGCGTATTTTCTCAGAAAAATTTACCGATTTAGGTTTATTAGTTGCTGATAAATTTAAATTGATAATAGTAAATATACTTTAAGTAATAGTAAGGGTTAATACTTAATTATTTTTATGCGATCGAATTAAATACCTTTTAATGCCTAGTGTAACAATGTAATAAAATGTATAAACAAATACTAAGCAAATAAAATTTAATTTAATATTAATTGATGATCGTCAGTAGATACAAGTAATAAAAAGAAATAACGACTTGTTGCGTACTTAATAATTTTTACTTAAGTACTATTGAAGATAGAGTGTATTAGGGAAAAGTTTAAAGATATAAGTGAATTAAAAGGCTGTCTCTTTGCCCTTTAACATAAAAGTATTGGTTATATATAGCCAACTCAAATAAGTAGTGAAAAATATAGATAAGGGAACGTAGACGCGTAAGCGGCTTGCCGCAGGCTACCGCCAAGGATGCAAAGGTAAGAAAGAAGAAAGAAATATATATAAATTTCACAAATGATTTAGGACTGCTATACTTCTTTGCTTAACTTTTAATTTGTACTAATCTATATACTGCTTTACAAAAGCTTCGATAAAATGTTTTGATATAATTGCAAATCTACGTATGAATACAGAAGTAATTCTCATAAAGCCTTGCTAGACAGATTATAATGCAATAACTTTCAGTTAAGAGGGAAGGGTTATCAGGAAAGGAATGAGTATGTATGAGTCTTGTTTCCTTTACCCTTTAACTTGTTCTGAGACGATAACTCCAGATGAGAGTGCTTATTTGAAAATTGGGATCGTAATGTCCTTATTTATAGGAGGTTTTGGTGGTTGATTCCAACTCAGAAATCAAAAAAAGAAAACGATATGTTTCCCAAGTTCGCACAATCAGTGGGATTTTTCTTTGCTGCTTGATCAGCAATTATCCAGCGATCGCTCAAATTTCTCCAGATAACACCCTTGCTACCCCAACTCAAGTTTTACCTGGCACACAACCGGGCTTAGATTTTCAAATCCAGGGAGGTACACAAGTTGGGAATAACCTTTTTCATAGCTTTCAACAGTTTTCTGTTCCTACAGGAGGCTCTGCCAATTTTAATAACCTCACAAGTATTCAAAACATTATTAGTCGTGTAACTGGTGGTTTGGCTTCCAGCATTGATGGCTTAATTAAAACTAATGGAAATGCAAATTTATTTCTCATTAATCCTAATGGAATAGTCTTTGGGCCAAATGCCTCATTAAATGTAGGTGGTTCTTTTATTGCAACTACAGCTAATAGCTTAAAACTTTCCAACGGAGATGAATTCAGCACCACTAATCCCAAAACGCCTTTACTTACTATTAGTGTGCCTATTGGCCTGCAATTTAACAATATTCCTACATCTATCATCAATCGATCACAATACACTGGCGGTGAAAACCCTTTAAATGCCCAGAACAAACCCGTGGGACTCCAAGGTTCATCGAATACAACTTTGGCACTGCTGGGTGGTGGAGTGGTTGGAGATTCTGGTAATATAACAGTCCCTGGTGGTCAGATTGTATTGGGTAGTGTAGGAGAAAACACTTTTGTCAGCCTCACCCCCACCTCCCAAGGATTTGCTTTTAGTTATGCAGGTGTTAATAATTTTCGAGATGTGCAACTCAACGGATCTTCAATAGATGTGACTGGTTCCACTGAAGGTAAAATTCAGATTCAAGGTCAAAAAGTCAAAATTCAAGATAGCACAGTAGCAGCAGAGACAAGGGATGCAAGCAAGGGTGGAGACTTATTTATTACAGCTGACGATTTACAAGTTACTGATTTGAGCCTTGTAGGTACTGAAAGCAAAGGTTTAGGTCAGGGCGGTGATATCACAATTAATACTAATACCTTAACAGTTAGTAATGGCGCACAAGTAGTAGCTAATGCTAGTGCTGGAGGTGCAGGAGGAAATATAACAATCAAAGCTAGAGACTCTATCGATTTAGCAGGAGAGGGAGAATTTTCTGGTGATGTTTACACCAGCCGTCTAAGTGTAGAAACTAGTGGCTCTGGAAAAGCAGGCGTAGTCGATATTGCAACAGCTAATTTGACTATTAGAGATGGAGCTAGAATATTAGCTTCTACATCTGCTAATGGAACAGCAGGTAATGTAATTATTAACGCTACAACAGCAGACTTGAAGGGTATGTCTGTTAATCAAAATAGTGGTATATTTAGCCAAGTTGAAAAGGATGCAACTGGTCAAGGTGGCAACATTTCTTTTTATGGCGAAAAATTAAATATTCAAGATGGAGCGCAGATATCAACAAGTACACTTGGTTCTGGTAATGCTGGCAGTATTTTTGTGGAAGCTGGTAACTGGGTTCATATAATAGGTCAAGAATCTAGCCTGTCTGGCAGTGGTTTGTTTGCTCAAGTCAACGAGAATAATGCCACAGGTAACGGAGGTAATGTCTTTATCAAGACTAATAACCTGATGCTTCAGGGTGCAACAGCATTCATATCTGCATCTACAAGTGGTGTTGGCGCAGGAGGTAACGTTGATATTAAAACACAAGATTTAGTTGTACAAGACGGTGGGCAAATCCAAGCAGCAACTATTGGTTTAGCACCTGGTGGTAAGTTGAATGTAACAGCCAATACAATTCAACTTAAAGGGACTGCTATTGATCAGTCTCCTGGTGGTTTATTTACCTCAACCAAGGGTGATGCTCTGGCAGGTAATTTAACTATTAAAACTAGTAATTTATTCATTCTAGATGGTGCTAGAGTATCCGCGTCTAGCTCTGGTGCTGGCCAAGGTGGCAATATCAGTATTGATAGTGATAATCAGGTAGAGTTAATTGGCACTTCTGCGGATGGAACAACACATAGCGGATTATTTGTGCAAGCAACTGGCAATGGTAAAGCAGGTAATATTCAATTACAAAGCCGTTCTTTATTGCTAGATCAAAACGCAGAAATATCAGCTGAAACTGCGTCTGATGATGGGGGTGACATCTCATTAAAGGTAGCTGATATTTTAAATATGCGTCGTAATAGCTTAATTTCTGCTAGTGCTGGAGCTACTAGTGGGCAAGGAAATGGAGGCAATATCAATATTAATACAAAATTTTTATTGGCAGGAACTTCAGAAAATAGTGACATTACTGCTAACGCTTTTAAGGGACGAGGAGGCAAGATCCGAATTACTGCTCAAGGCATATTTGGTATTGAATTTCGTAACCAATTGACACCGTTAAGTGATATTACTGTTAGTTCTACTTACGGTACCAATGGGATTGTGCAATTTTACAATGTTGATGATCAGCCAATTCAAGGATTCACTAATCTTCCTACAACAGTCATAGATGTATCAAATGCAATAGCTCAAGGTTGCAAAGCTAATAGAAATCAAGCTGCTAATAGATTTATAGTTGTCGGTCGCGGAGGTTTACCAGCATCTCCTGAAAGCATTCTTGGTGGTGATTTTATTTTAGAAGATTTAAGAACTATTCCCCTACCAAGGAAAACAAAGATTGGCAGTAATGTTTCTCCAACTATAACTAATTCAGCCTCTAGCACCTTTGTAGAAGCCCAAAAAATATTAGCTAATCCCCAAGGTGGAATATTCTTGACGACACAGACTCCTACAAATACTAACCCTAATTTCTGGCTATCTTCAGATTGTTATGTACCCTAAAAAATATTTTAGATATTGCTGTGATTTTTTGAAAAAAAAATGGCAAAATAATCGAAACTTTCTTAAATTTATTTTTGGGATTTTATTAGGAGCTAGTTCAATACTTTTGTTGGCAGAGACAGGCATAGTTTCAAATTATAGCCAAGCTGCTCCACCATTATCTATTGTTCAGACTATTGCTGATACAGCCAAACAAGAAGAGCAAGGAAGACAATACTACCAAGCAGAGCAATTTTTGCAAGCAATCCAAGTTTGGCAACCAATTCTTAATATTTATAAGTCTCAGTCAGATAAGCTTAACTCTGCCAGAGTTTTAAATAATCTTTCGTTAGCTTATCAACAACTGGGACAATGGTCACAAGCGGCCCAAGCGATTAACGAAAGTTTGCAATTATTACAAGTAAAGCAGGGTGATAACTCCCTAGAACAATTACAAGTTTTAGCTCAAACTTTGAATACTCAAGGAAGTTTACAATTAGCCCTAGGAGATAGTCAAACCGCACTAATAACCTGGCAACAAGCACACCAAACCTATCTTCAAGCCAAAGATGAGACTGGAGCTATTCGCACTCTACTCAACCAATCCCAGGCTTTGAGAGCTTTAGGATTGTATCGCAAAGCGTTAGAGAGCTTAACCCAGATTAGACAAATCTTAGAAAAACAACCTGATTCTTTAATTAAAGCTGCTGGATTACGTAGCTTGGGTACTAGTTTAAGCTTAGTTGGGCGTTTCCAGTTAGCTGAAAAGGTTTTGCAACAAAGTTTAGCGATCGCGCAAAATTTCCAATCTCAGCCAGAGATTAGCGCGGCTTTAATTGAGTTGGGTAATGTTGCTCGTGCTAATCAAAATCCTCAATTAGCCTTAAATTTATACCAACAAGCTACAGCGATTTCCTCCACAAAGCTTTTAAAAATTCGCCCCCAACTCAATCAACTTAGTGTCGCTATAGATACACAACAATGGAGTTTAGCCCAGTCTTTATGGCAGAAAATTCCAGGGGAAATAACTGATTTACCTGTAACCCGTGCAAGTATATATGCTCAATTAAATTTTGCTCAAAGTTTAATACGTCTCTACCAAGCAAATATTTCAGATTCTCCTACCTTAAAAACTATTGCTCAGTTCGTTGGTAATACTGTTATGCAAGCTCAAAAATTAGGAGATAAACAAGCCCAAAGTTACGCGCTGGGAAAACTCGGCACATTGTATGAAAAAACACAGCAATGGTCTTTAGCTCAAGAGATGACGCTGCAAGCTTTGACCTTAGCTGAAACTATCAATGCACCCGAAATAGCTTATCGTTGGCAATGGCAATTAGGTAGAATTTTAACAAAGCAAGGAGATATTCAAGGTGCGTTCGCTGCTTATACTCAAGCTGTTAATCATCTTCAATCCTTGCGAAGCGATCTCATAGCAGTTGCTCCAGATATTCAATTTTCTTTTCAAGAAAGTGTGGAACCTGTCTATCGAGAACTAGTTAGCTTGCTTTTAAAACCAGGTACACAGCCAAACCAAAAATCTCTCCAGCAAGCACGTCAACTCATAGAGTCTTTGCAATTAGCTGAGTTAGAAGATTTTTTTCGAGAAGCTTGTGTCGATCATAAACCAGCAGAAATTGATCGTATTGATACTCAAGCAGCAATTTTTTATCCTATTATTTTGGCAGATCGCTTAGAAATTATCTATAGCCTGCCCCACCAACCATTACAGCATTACACTAGTCATATTACACAAAACCAGTTAGAAAACCTTGTCGAAGACTTGCGTCAAAATTTAGTCATTCGCACTAAAAATTCCTTTATGCCTTTGTCTCAACAAATATATAGCCACTTGCTTCGTCCATCAGAAGATGAGCTTACTAAAAGTGGTGTAAAAACATTAGTGTTTGTGCTGGACGGAGTTTTGCGAAATATTCCAATGGCGGCTTTACATGACGGTAATCAATTTTTACTCCAAAAGTACAATATTGCCCTATTTCCTGGTCTACAAATGCAACCTCATCAGCAGTTAGCAACTAAAAATATTAGAGTGCTTGGTGCTGGTTTAACTCAAGCAAGACAAGGTTTTTCACCCCTTGAGTATGTAGAACTAGAATTAAAGAAAATTAATGCTGAAGTCAAGAGCGTAGTACTTTTAGATCAAGAATTTACACAAGAGAATTTACAAAAACAAATTAAATCTAATTTTTTCCCCATAATACATATTGCTACTCACGGTCAATTTAGCTCAAAAGCAATTGAAACCTTTATTTTGACTTGGAATGACCGACTCAGAATTAATGATTTAGATAATCTTTTACAAATTCCCCAACAGAGAAAGCAACAGACAATAGACCTTTTAGTTCTCAGTGCTTGTGAAACCGCTACAGGAGATAAGCGGGCTGCATTAGGATTAGCAGGACTAGCCATTAGAGCAGGAGCTAGTAGTACATTAGCAACTTTATGGTCTGTTAATGATGAAGCCACATCCACTCTTATGGATCAATTTTACAAAGAATTGCAACAACCAAAAAAAATGAAAGCAGAAGCTTTGCGGAATGCACAGTTAGCTCTTTTAAAAGATCCACTATATAATCATCCAGTTTACTGGTCTCCTTATGTATTAGTTGGAAACTGGCAATGAAGGATGCCTGATATCCTTTCCGGTTAAAGACTTATTATTAAGGCCGCCGGGAAGTATGGAGGCAGGGGAGAGGGTTTTGTCATCACCATACCAATTTTTTTCAAAAATCAAATACTAGTCCTATCATCATTAGCAACTTTACAAATTGCCATAATATGTGATGAATACTTATTAGTAGTGTAGTGAACAAGTTGCATTCCAGCGTGTTCTATTTCTTGGAGAAGTTCAGGCATTTCATATTTATGATGTCTCCAAATAGTAATTTCTTTACCTGCGGGGATTTCAATCTGCTTATTTATTCCCTGAAAACTGAAATTTATGGTGTAATCGTGCCGAAATTTGATATTAGCAACTACACTGTCTGTTTCTAAGTCATACTTTCTTACAAGTTGACAATCTTGAGATTTAATCCCAACTTTATTTTTTATTGCTTGGTATATTTCTTCTGCATGATACTTACAGCCACCTCTTGCGATGCCATCCCATTGAGAGTTAGAACCGATTTCGTTAGTAAATACTAAGAAATCGTTTTTACCCATACTCATTCTAAAGTTTTTGAGTACTTTATCTCTATTGTGATGATTGCCCATTGTCACACCCATATGCAATATTATTTTTGCGGTATCTTCTGGGTTAAGATTGTAATTTCCTGGACAAATCTCAGGAATAGAGCTATTTTCTATGTCAAGCTGTTGGTTGTTATACTCGATTTCTGGGAACCAACTTGTAAAGTTTTTTCTGGATACATCTAGCAAGCCTTCGCTAATATCTAAGGCAACATATTTATTAAGTTTATTTAATTGATGAAGTCTCGCAACAAATTCCTTAGCAGGATAAGAAGTGCCTGCACCTACATCTATAACATTGACCTTGCTAAAATTTTGGAGATTACTATTAATGTATTCAAAGTTATCCCTTAAAAGGTCAATTTCAACATTTGATTTGCGATACCATTTGGGCAGCAAAAATTTTTGATAAAAATTATGCCAAATTTTTGCACCTTGACCTTTATAAGAATACTTTAAAGGAATTTCCCACCTAGTTTCTAACGCATGAATGATTTCTAAAACTTCTTCTTGTGAAAAAACAGAGTAGAACTCAGAACTTGGCTGTGCTATGCGAGAGTTAGAATTTGAATTATCCGCAGGGAGTTGTGAATTGCTATGAAACTTTTTAGCCATTAGTCCTTGTTCTTGTTTGGGAGTAGAGAAAGCAAAAAGGTTGGTCACAATTATGACCAGCCTTGTATTTTCCCATGCTATTGTCTCGAAATAAGGAATTTAGCCAAGACAAGCTGCTAAATCTTGTTCTGGAGTGGTGATAAGTTTAAGATTGAAGTTTTCTGAGAGTAATTTGACAACATTAGGAGTAAGGAAAGCTGGTAATGTTGGGCCAATGCGAACATTTTGGATACCGAGATAAAACAGTGTTAGCAAAACTGCGATCGCTTTTTGTTCATACCAAGACAACACCAACGATAATGGTAGTTGATTGATACTAACACCAAAGGCATCTGCTAAAGCCACAGCAATTTGAATCGCTGAATAAGTATCGTTACATTGTCCAACATCCAACAGGCGAGGAATACCGCCGATGTCACCGAGATTCTTGTCGAAGAAGCGGAACTTGCCACAACCCAAGGTTAACACTACGCAATCATCTGGCATCTGTTCTACTAACTCGGTGTAATAATTACGTCCGGGTTTAGCACCATCGCAACCACCAATTAAGAAAAAGTGCCGAATCTGGCCTTGCTTCACAGCGTCAACCACATGATCTGCCACACCCAACACTGCATTACGAGCGAAACCTGTAGTTACAGTACCGCGTTCGCCTCCGGCGGGGCGTAGCCCTTCGCATTCTTCAGTAAATCCAGGCAATTCCAATGCCTTCTGAATTGCAAGTGAAATATCACGAATGCTGATGTGTTGCAAACCAGGATAACCCACAGGCCCCAAAGTAAACACTTTGTCTTTGTAAGATTGATGGGGAGGCATGAGGCAATTTGTCGTCATGATAATTGCGCCAGGGAACTTTTCAAACTCATGGGTTTGGTTTTGCCATGCCGTACCGTAGTGTCCGTAAAGGTGAGGATAAGTTTGTTTTAGCAGAGGATAGCCATGTGCAGGCAGCAATTCCCCGTGAGTATACACCTTAATGCCTGTTCCTGCGGTTTGCTCTAGGATAGCTTTCAAGTGAAGCAAATCATGTCCTGACACCAAAATTGCTTTGCCAGATGTAGTACCAAGTTTGACAACGGTCGGTGTAGGATGTCCAAAAGTTGTAGTATTACCAGCATCAAGCAGTTCCATTGCTTTTAAGTTCATCTGCCCAACTTTCAACGCCAAACCAACCCAATCTTGCAGACTCTTATCTTGGGCATCTAACTCAGCTAGAACTTCATGGAAAAATACATATAAATTTTCATCGTGTTGATCCAGTTCAGACGCATGGAACGCATAAGCTGCAACGCCCTTAAGTCCATATAATACTGTCAGCTTAAGTGAGAAAATATCTACATTCTTAGCCGACTGACTAATAAACTCAAACTCTAAATCTTTGCCTTGCTGAATTCGTTGCTGCGGAGTGCTTGCAGGTTGAAAAAGGTTGATAGCAGACTCAACAACTGGATTACCTGTTGCTTGAATTTGTAACTTCAGACTTTCACGTAATGCGATCGCATGATTAACAAACCCAATAAAATCATCCTCCGAGAAATTCACGTTCGTCAGTGTGGAAAACACCATCTCACAGGTAAACTCATCTGTATCTCGTGTGGCAATTCCTAGAGATTTTGCTTGCAACGCCACCTGTGATAACCCGCGCAAACAATGCACCAATAAATCTTGTAACGCATCAACTTCAGGACTTTTACCGCAGGCTCCCCACTGATGACAGACATCGCCACGGGTTGTTTGTTCACACTGATTACAGAACATGATTCATCACTCCAATCTTGATACTTCCAGAGTATTCACCCCCTTTCGGCAAATCCTTGATCTAAGTCAAAAACCAAGGTAAACTTTCTTAACTTATAGCAGGGGACAGGTTACAGGTTTGATGATTTTTGTCCTAACCTTTGCTTCGACTGCTAAAAATTTGACCCTCGCTAAAATTAACTAAGTACCTCTGCGTTTACCTCAGCGCACCTCAGCGTTTAAAAACCTTACCAAATCAAAACCTCATGGCTGTAAGCGAACGAGTCTTAGAAGTTAAAAAGTTTTTGCAAAGCACATCGATTTTTCAAAATATGTTAGATGAGCAATTGCAAGCCCTAGCCAATATTGCCATTCCCCAAACTTATAAAAAAGGTGCAACCCTGTTTTGGGAAGGAGATGAAGGCACAGGATTATTTATTATTAAATCCGGCAGAATTAAAATTTTTAAAGTAGCCAACGGTGGCAAAGAACAAATTTTCCATATATTTGGGTCTGAAGATTATTTTGCCGAAGTTCCTACCTTTGATGGGGGAAATTTCCCCGCCTCAGCTGCGGCGTTAGAAAATTCCGAAGTGGTATTTATCCCCAGGACAGCATTTTTGCTAGTTTTGCAGGAACATCCAGCCCTCGCCCTTGCCATCTTAGGAACTTTTGCCCGACATCTGCGAAAATTAACCCATTTAGTTGATACTCTGTCGTTTAAAGAAGTCCCGGAAAGGTTAGCACACTACTTATTAAAATTAAGCGATCGCAGAGGCCATGCTGATGTCTTCGAGTTAGATTTACCTAAAGGACAACTCGCCGCATTACTAGGCACAATTCCCGAAACCCTCTCACGTACCTTTTATAAATTCAGTCAAGAAGGAATAATTGAGATGAATGGTACCACAGTTAAATTGTGCGATCGCGATCGGCTACGCAGTTTAGAAAAGAATAAATAAAATAATGTCTGTTTTTAAATGATGGCTTTTCTCTTCAAAGGTCAATGATTATCTTTCTACTTCCACTCTATTTGCTAAAATATTGCGTAGCGTTTCCCTTTGGTTTGATGAGCATGGATATTACAGTCACTTTAAATGAAATTAAAACGCTCAGTATTGAAGAACGCATTCGTCTTGTGCAAGCCATTTGGGATAGCATTGCAGCAGAACAGGCTTACCCCTATATTACAGAGACACAAAAACAAGAACTTGATCGTCGCATTAATGATTATGAAGCTAATCCAGATAATGTAATGACATGGGAAGAAATAAAAGCTTCGATTAAAAGAGAATAATGGACTATGTTTTAGTATTTCGTCCAGAAGTTCGTGATGAACTTGATGAGGCTTATAGTTGGTATGAAAAGTTGAAAATTAATTGATGCGGCGTTCGTCTGACGCTCGTAAACTCGCTAATGACGTTGGCGTAGCCATCGCTTTTAGTTAAAACTATCAAAATATACTACTTGCTGGTTGTGCTGTCTGGGATAGTAAAGAGAGATACACCGTTGTAGGCGATGTCAAGAGTATTTAACAATATAAGTGAACTGACTAACTAAATATTTATACACCTATCAATTCCATTTAAACAGGGGCAAACTATAAAGTAAGTATAGATATACAACTTATTCATGAAACCTATTCTGCACAAGGGGCAACTAACCAAGTGGAAAGATGATCGAGGTTTTGGTTTTATACAACCCAGTGGTAGCAACCAAGAAGTCTTTATTCACATCTCAGCATTTCAAAATCTTAACCGTCGTCCCGAAGTGGGTGATGTTATTTGTTATCAACTCGCACTTGAGAAAGATGGCAAGGTGCGCGCGTGTCATGCTTCTCTAGAAGAGAGTACATCAAAACTTATATCTAATCCCTCATCTTCTACAAAATCGATTAAGTATACATCCAAGCCTGGAGTTAAATATTCATCATCAGTATCACGGACATTACTTTTATCTGTAATACCTGTGTTGGGTGCAATTCATTTTGCCATAACTACTGGCAACCCACTTCCTTTAATAGTTTATCCAGTTATGAGTGTAATTACCTTTGCACTGTACGCTGACGATAAATCTCGTGCCAAACAAAAGCGATGGAGAGTTTCAGAAAGTAAATTACATTTATGTGAATTTATGGGTGGTTGGTTAGGTGGGTTTGTTGGTCAATGGAAATTACATCACAAAAGTAGCAAAGTCTCTTATCAATTCGTGTTTTGGATGATAGTAATTATTCATATTGGATTTTGGTTAGTTTGGCTATTTTTTAGTAAAGCGTTGATTAATATGTTTGTTGGTATAGCTTTTGGAAAGTAGCTCAATTTTAAAGGAGCGATCGCCTGTAGAGATTTTGTGCATTGGTAAATCCCACCGAAGAGATCGCTGTTATTTAACACTTGAGTCATGACAAACGGTTTATGTTACTGCCATGTTAGATTATGGTTAAAATGAAAGCAAGATTCAGATTTCTGTAACAAGCTATGCTGTCAATTGAGCAACTAACAGAAGAAATTTTATCTTTGCCTAGTGCATCAAGGGTATTTTTGGCAGAAAAGATTATAGAAAGTCTGGAGTTCGATACAGATCCCACTATCCAAGCTGCTTGGACTAGTGAAGCAAAGATGCGACGAGATGAGATTAGAAGTGGCTCTGTACAATCTATACCAGGAGATGAAGCTTTAGCTCAAGTAAGGCGGCTGCTTGAGTAATGAAATATGTATTTCACCCTGAAGCACTGACCGAATATGCAGAAGCCGTCCAGTATTACGCAGAACAGCATACTGAGGTAGCCCAAGCATTTATTAATGCTGTTGAGGATGCAGTTTATCAGATTAGAGAGTCTCCTTATCGTTAGAGCGTAGTTAATGAAGACGTTCGGCGATGTTTGGCACGTAAATTTCCGTATGGCATTCTTTACACAATTGAACAAGATTACATTCTGATTTTGGCAGTTATGCACTGTAGCCGAGAGTCAGGATATTGGAAAAGTCGCAGAGATTAGGTATTACTTTGTTATGGATATGGTCGCCTGTGGTGATTGTATGCGATCGCTTCTAATTATGGCTGTCAAATTCTATTAATAGCTCTTTGCGTTGGGGGAGCGATCTCGCTTATGAGTGTTCAAAGCTATCACTTTTAGCCAACACAAAGTTTTATCTGTCGATGCGGGATTAGTAAACTAAATTTGGGAATTCTGAAGTAAGAACTTTACTACTTTTCCCTAAAATAGCTATGACTAACACACAACCTAAGCTTCTACAACTTGCCAAGCAAGGTGATCCGAAGGCTATTGCAGCATTGATGAACCACTCCCTCAAATCCAAAAATATTATTGCAAAAGCAGCATTTAAGGATGGTTGTTTGCAAATTATGCTGGAATCTGCTCAAGTGCCAGATCAACAAGCTTTGGTTACATTTATTCGTAAGGGAATTATAGGTTTAGAAACTAGCCTGATTGAGAGAGTTAATATCTACGGAAAATGCTTAGGTGATGAATTTCCTGCGTGGAATCAAGAGCTTGAATTGGCTGGAAAAGTAAGGAATGACGAAATTTTCACATTTGACGAAAGTAATGGAAATAAAAATCAACTACAAACTAACCTTGCAAAAGACGTTCTAGAGCAGTTTATGAATTTAAAGGCTAGAACATCTATTGGTATTAGTTACAATGATTTACCGCCTGTTTTAGGTATGGCAAAATTAGCAGTTCAAAAGTTTGAACGTTCTCCTGATAGCAAAGTATGTTCTTACTTAACAGAATTAATCAATAAAATTATGCTTTACTATGAGATATCACTTGAATGTTTGAGTCTAAAAGTTAAACGCTCAAGCTTAGGCGATGCTTTTTTAATTGGTTTTGGAACACTTGCAGGAATAGCATTAAACGAACCTATAGGTAGATTTATCTCAAGTGAATTTCCTAATACCCCTACAAAACCTATCTCAATAAGTCAGGAATCATACGACTTTGATACCGTACTTTCTGTACTGTGGATAAAAGCGGGTGAACTAACTGATCAATTGGATGAAATTTTAAATAATCCCGTTGATTTAGAAACTCTTAAGCTAAAAAAATTAGAAATAATAAATCAATCATCTTATTATACAAAGATGCCACATTTAAATTCAAATCCAACCAAAATAAATTCAGAAATAATTAAAAATTTTTATATTCCAGGGGCTGAGAAAAAACTACAGGCTGGAGTTCTTGCAATACTGCTAGGAACATTTGGCATTCACAAATTTATTTTGGGTTACACTCAAGAAGGCTTGATTATGCTGAGTTTATCGCTTTTTACTTTTGGTTATGGCGCATTTATCATAGCTATTATTAGCATTATCGAGGGCATACTTTATCTAACAAAGTCTGATCAAGATTTTGTGAACACCTATGTTACCAGTAAAAAGAGTTGGTTTTGAATAAGTTAGTTATTAACTACAGATATATAAAAATATTACAACAGAAATATCGAGAATTATTATAAGTTGAGTTAATATTATCTGATTGCTTATTACTTATAAAACCATACACTCAATAAGCTAATGACTAAATAACTAGCCATTAGCCATACTCATATAAAACCCTCCGCGCACCTTTGCGTTAACCTTCGCGCCACTCTGCGTTTAAACCTACGCAGTCCGAAAACGCGCCAACTCCTCACCAGTCTTCGCATCGTGCGCGTGAACTGTACACACCAAACAAGAATCAAAAGCACGCGCAACGTGTCCTACTTCCACCGGGTCAGTAGGATCGGCAATAGGTGTACCTACCAACGCTTCTTCAATCGGGCCGCGTTTACCTTCACCGTCACGGGGGCCAATATTCCAAGTACCAGGGGCAATGACTTGGTAGTTCTTAATCTTGCCACCTTCTATCTCTACCCAGTGACACAAAGCACCCCGCGCCGCTTCAGTTCCACCCCAACCTTTGCCGTCTTTTTCTGTGGGTTTAATATACCAAGGGTCGTTCAACTTGAACTCGCGCAAGCAACGTTCAGCTTGGCGATACAGTTTCACGAGTTCATGGACTCGTGCTAGTTGACGGACGTGAATATTTGCACCACCCATCTTTTTAAACACGTCTAGGATAAACCCGTCGTGGTGTTGCCAAGATTCTCCATGCTTACCACCCGCTACCAACTGACGTGCTAAGGGGCCTGCTTCTAAGCGTCCGAAGTCTTTGTGTAAGACTGCACTTGCCCAAGAATAGGCGTTGTCGAAGTCTTTTGTATTATTGGCAATGGGTTTTGTAGTGCGATCGCTTGGATGAATATCTGCTGTCCCTTCATCGTACCAAGAATGAGTTAAATTCTCACGCGCGAAGGACTGATCCATCAAGGTGTGAGTGTCGGTGAAACTATCATACACGCCACTCTTCATAATCATCGCCGCATTCCGCCCTTCGATGGTGGGCTTTTGGTATCTATCCTCGTGGGCTAAATAACCCCAAGTAACATATTTACCAACACCTGCACCATATCTATCTAGACCAATATCTAGACCCATACGCCAGTAAAAGCCTAAGTCTGACTCACGATGTTTAATGTCTTCTTCTAACCAGTTCATGAAGTCATCGTAAGTCTGGATTTCTTCGTAGCGTTCTAAAGAACAGCCTAACCAAACTGGCTCTAACCAGTTGGTGCGGAAATATTCTAAAATTGCCCAGGCGCGGGTAATATCGGTGAGGGTAGGGGCGCACATCACACCACCAGGAACCATGTAACTAGAGTGAGGCCATTGACCACCCAAGAGTGCGTAAATTTCTACAGGTTTGGCGGAAATGGTCACGCCGAGTTCATAAGATTTCCCGGTGAAGGCAGAAAAGCGTCTGACCGCTTCATCATAGAAGCGACTACTACGGTAGTTTTTGTTTGTTAGGTCAATAGCGAACAATCCATAAAAGTAGCGAGGGATACTTTGGATAGTTTCGACGATTTGACCAAGGTTTCTGGCTAAGATGGCGTTGCGTGGGACTTCTGTACCCCAAGCGGTATCTAATGCCCACGATGCAGAGGTGAGGTGAGAACCACCGCAAATACCGCAAATTCGAGGTGTGACAATTAATCCAGCTTGGGGGTCTTTGCCACGGAGGATAATTTCAAAGCCGCGAAAGAGTTCGGCGTGAGTCCAGGCGTTAACTACATACCCGTCGGCAATCTCGACGCGAACATCTAAATCACCCTCGACTCTACCGACGGGTGATATATCTAATGTTTGTTTTCCCATTGGTTAGTAGACCTCTTGCATAAATATTTTTTGCCTCACGCAAAGGCGCAAAGGCGCAAAGGAAAGAAGGAATTTCGCAATAAGTCTCATCACTACGAACTAAACTGTGAAAAAATCCTCCTCTGCCCATGCTGGTGCTGCATCTTTGGCGACCATTGTCAGGAAGGCGTAGTCTTTTTTGTTCACTCCTGGAGGTACTTCTTTGGGAACTCCCATCACAGTTTGTGTCTTAAATACGGTTCCGGGTTTGAGGTCAAAGAAGGGGAATTCTGGTTCGGTACAACCTAAACACGGCATCCCGGCGCGGGTTTTGGAGGAGACGCGGTTCCATAAGATGCGGTTGCAGGATGAGTGAGTCATGGGGCCGCGACAGCCTAAGTCGTAGAATAGACAGCCTTTACGTTGACCAAATTCGGCGGTTGTGGCTTTGTAGGCAAAGTGAACGTTGCGAGTACAACCTGTTTGGGTAAAGGTGTTGAAGAAGGTTTGCGGACGATTAAGTTCATCCAAAGCAATATCGGCAATGCGTCCGGTAGCGATCGCCACTAATATCTGCGTTATCCAGTCTGGGTGCGCTGGACATCCGGGAATATTAATTACAGGTAAACCAGATTTGGCGCGGAAGTCTTTACCTAAAAAGCCGCCTTCTTGACGTTTGAGAAATTGTAAGCCTTGGGATTCGCTAGGGTTGGGAGACATTGCGGGAATTCCGCCCCAAGTGGCACAATCGCCTACAGCTACAACAAAGCTTGCAGCTTTGGCCAGGTCTGTTAGCCAATCTTTCATCGGGCGATCGGCGAAACGGTTCCATTCGCCTGTGCCGTTGGGCGCATTTACTACACTGCCTTCAAATACCAAAATATCTAAAGGTATTTTGCCTTGAATGCATTCCCACAATAGGGTTTGTAAGTTGTAGCCTAATTCCAATCCTAAGGAAGGATGCCAAAGCACATTAATGCCAAAGTCAGCTATGAGGTCGCAGACTGTCGGTTCTTCGGCATTAAGAAACGACATGGTGTTGCCTGAACAGGCACCACCTTGCAGCCAGAGTACGTTCGTCATTGGCTATGGGTTTTTCTATTGTTTACCATGCATGATGCAGGTGATTTGTGGCGACAAGCCGCTACAGCTTTGTAGATTCTCACCTGTTATTCAATGTTTATTCTTTAGAATAATGTATTTTTTTTTCTTTTTTATCTTTTGTTAAATAAAAATTAATAATTGGCATTATTTACGAATTAAATTGAAAAATAATGGCTATGGTTTTACATAGCATATTGCTTGATAAAAGCGTTAATACCCATACGCCATCACCATGATGCTGGAATTAGAATAATTTTAGAATTTAAGCTTAGATGATTTATTTATCAAGGGTTTCTATTTTTAATTTTATAGCTTTGTTTAGATTAAAATGTACTATTTATGAACAAAATGATTGTTATTTTTGAAAAATTTATAGTTAAAAATACTTATACATTATTTTGAATGGCAAGTTTTTTGTTTACTGCTGATACAAAAAGTCTTTTTGATAAACAAAGTATTTAAATTTGATAATAATATTGTCAATTTCCCTCTAGAATTTTAGAGATAGAGTGTTTTATAGTAAAAAAACTGATGCACTCAATTTGAGAACCTGAGTACTAGAAAATAGGTATTGGAAAGACTTTTCTAGTATATAGACTTAGTTTCAAGCAATATTAGGATGGTTACGCCTAAGGGAATCAAAGCCTGCGTCAATCATTATGGTTTTTGATTAAATGTGAGGATGTGTTTTTATTTTTCGTGGGTGTTGCATACTAAATTCCTCAAGCAGCTAAAGTATGGTAATTTATGACACCTAGCATTACAGATTCAGCAGTAAAGGCAGCGATCGCGGCTATCACTTCAGAGTCAGCCACAACAGCAGAAAAAATCGAAATGCTGATCGAGATGGCGCAAGGCTTTCAAAAAAAGCCGAAAACTGCCCAAGATTTGCGGAATGCAGTTTCACTGTATTACCGGGCTTATGAAATGTGTGGTGAGGAGTATCCGCTACTGAAAGCTCGCGCCCAGGTGGGGATGGCTGGAACATTACAAGCAATTCCCGGTGCGGGGACGGATATGTTATTGCAAGCGAAGTCGGGTTATGAAGAGGCGTTACCAATTTTACAAAGGTTAGCTTCACCCGAAGAAGTTGCAGAGGCGCAGATGAATTTTGGACTGGTGTTGCAGGCGTTAGCACCTTATAACTTGGCGCGAATTAGCGACAGCATCCAAGCTTATCATGAAGCCTTGCGGGTGTTTACTTGGCAAGATTACCCCCAGGATTATGCGATTTTATACAACAATATTGCGATCGCCTATCTTTCTATGCCGATGGCATCAGAACGGGAATACTTGCGTCAAGGGTTGGCTGTGCAATCATTTGAAGTCGCCCTCAAGCATATTAATCTGATTGACCATCCTAGAGAATATGCGATGTTGCAAAACAACTTGGGTAATGCTTTGCAATATTTAGTTAGTTCCCATCCTGTAGAGAATAACATGAGGGCGATCGCTGCCTATGACGAAGCCTTAAAAGTGCGTAACGCCAGAGACACACCTCTAGAATACGCTAATACAATTTCTAACAAAGCTAACGCCTTATTCAACTTACCCGACGACCCCAAAAAACCAGAATTAGGTAATCCTCATAATCTTTTACAAGCACGGGCATACTATCAAGAAGCTTGGTCAATATTTACCGATAATCAACAACTTGAACAAGCAGAAGTAGTCAATCAGGCATTGAAAGATGTGGAAGCGGAAATTCGGACGGGAGAATAGGAATATATTAACGAATCTCCAAGGACACAAAGAACACGAAGGAAGAAAAAATGAGTGAGATTTTGAGTAATTTTAATGTGAGTGATTTTCTCACAAGTATGGTGTCTAGCGACATCAATATAGTTACCGGATTCGTTTGGATCATCATTGCCACAATCATTTCTATGGTTGGCGGTGCGATTGGCGGCATGATATTAGCAGGAAAAGATATTGGTTATTCTTTTTCAGCGATGTTAGGTGCATTTTTCGCTCCTGCTGGTGCAATTCCAGCGATTATTTTAGGTCTTGCAGTACTCAATTTGCTGATTAATTATTAGGAGGCATAATGCTTAAAATTGGGTTTTATTCAGCCAAGCTATTTCTTCAAGGTAAACTAATACGCGATCCCGTTTATTTTATTCGTCAAACTACCATTGGGGTTAGTATTGGATTGCTGTTACTAATTGCACTTTCCCAAACAGAAACTCCTTTATGTATTCCCATAACCCTGTCTAGTTTAGTTACAGGTATGGTTATGCCCTTCCTCCTCAAAGATTTCAAAACGAGATAATTGTCATTTGTCATTTGTCCTTTGTAATCACTATTGACCATTGACTAATAACTAATGACTAAACTTGAGGAATTAATTGCAGAAATTAATCGTTTTGAGGCGATTATATCTGATTGGGATGAAAGCCAAAGATGTGTAGCAGTCGGTCTAAAAAGGGCAATTGAAGATTTGCACAAGGAAGCATTGACGAGGTTGATTAAAAGTCTCAAACAAGAGTCTATGTCAGCTTTGCGTCATGCTGTTGAGGATGAAATCGTGTATGCAGTTTTGCTATATCACGACTTAGTTAAACCACCACTACCCCCGATATTACAACGCATTCAAACAGCTTTAGAAGAAGTCCGTCCAGGGTTAAAAAGCCATAACGGGGATATAGAATTAGTAGCCTTTAAACCACCAGATACCGTCGAAGTTAGGTTCATTGGTACTTGTAGTAGTTGTCCGGCTTCTAATTTGACATTAACCCAGGGAGTAGAACAAGCAATTAAGAATTATTGCCCAGAAGTTACTAAAGTTGTGGCGGTGAGCGATCGCCCTACGGTTGATAATAGCAATACTGGTATAACTAGCCCCTTTTCTCCTCAAATTAAGGCGGCTTGGGTACGGGTAGCAACTATTGACCAAGTTCCAGATTTAGGAATATTTGCTACTAAAGTTGCTGGTCATGCGCTAATTTTATATCGACAAGGCGATCGCATTACCTGTTACCGCAATGCTTGCTCTCATTTAGCATCGCCCCTAGACACGGGTAAGGTAGAAAATGGCATCATCACCTGTCCGGTACATGGGTTTCAATATAAGTTAGAAACAGGAGAATGTCTCACTGCGGCTGATGTGCCTTTGCAACCATATCGAGTTCAGATTAAAGGTGATAAGGTATTTGTGCAATTTTCTTAAAGAACGTGACCTATAGGTAGTTGCTAACTAGGTAAATTATCTGGGTCTATACCAAGAGAACGCAAGTACTGGGCTAACTGTTCGGCACGAATTTGGGCTTGTTCTGCACGTATTTTTTCTTGTTCGGCTTGTTCTTCTGAGGTGAGATAGCGCGTACCCCGTTCGTCATACCAAGATAGTAGTTCTATTGGAATGCCACCCACTGCACCCTGATATCTACCAATACCCAAACCTATTTCTGGCATCCAGTAAGGTTCACCTATTTGTAACTGATAGTTACCTTCTATCAACTTATACACTTCAAACGGTTGATGTTGGTCACGTCGCCAATATTCGGGATTGTAAATCACGTAGTACAATACGCCGAGTTTGGCATAAATTGCCATTTTATCGTCGTATTCGCCCCCTGGTGTGTGGGATACCATCTCTAATGTCAGGATGGGAACTACTTCATTTTCTTCCCAGACGGCGTAACTTTTGCGTGATTTACCGCCTTTTCTCCGTTCTACGCCTAGACTCAAAAACGCCTCTGGCACTACTGGCACTCTGGGGTTAACTCCGGTGGTGTGATAGACTCCCATATCAACGCCGAAATACCAATCTTGGCGATTTGCCCATATTAAGTTAAGTAAAAATAATAAAATGTTGGGCAATAAATTTTGGTCTTCGTTATCCACTGGTGTATCGTCAGAGCATGGCAGTTCATCAGTACTGGGTAACGCATTTTTGAGATCGGGGGAAAGCATAGCCGTTATCTCGCTGGCGTTGGATGATTTCATTATAAATCTTGAGTGCGTGGTTGAATTGCGATCGCATTTATAAATCATTCGTGAATAACCAGTAGAGACGCGAAATTTTGCGTCTCTACTAACCAATAATTCTTTTTCAAAATGCAACCACCGATACACGCAGATAAACAACAATAGTCTTAAATAAATATGAGTTTTCATCTGCGGTTAATGTCTATTTCCAATAGCAGTAATTCTTTAGCAAATTTACCTTTATTACCCAACGGTGCAGAGGTAATTTTAGGTACTACTCTTGAACCGCAACAATTAGCGATACCAATAGCACCTAGTCCAATAACAATGTTTGGCCCCCGTGGTGCTTGTTTAATATCAGAAACCGGGCCATTATGGGTATCAGATACAGGACATCATCGCTTACTAGGATGGCGAAATTTACCCACAAAAGATAATCAACCTGCGGACTGGGTAATTGGACAACCAGACTTTTACCACGAAGGACAAAATGCTAAAGTTACACCAGGAAGAACAACGGTTAGTGTACCTACAGGAATTTGTGTTTGTGGTCAAGGTTTAGCGGTGGCTGATGCTTGGAATCACCGAATTTTGATTTGGAAAAATGTGCCAGAAGATAGCAATGTTCCAGCCGATTTGGTATTAGGACAGGCTAATTTTGTGGACAATGAACCAAATCGCGGCAGTCAGCAAGCAGATGCAAATACCATGCACTGGCCTTACGGTGTTTTTTATTATCAAGAAAAGCTATTTGTTGCGGATACAGGTAATAGAAGGTTGTTAATTTGGCGGGAATTTCCTACAGAAAATGGTCAGCCTGCTGATTTAGTTCTGGGACAACCAGATATGATTTCTCGTAATGAAAATGGCGGTGCTTCGGCAACGGCGGCGAGTATGCGTTGGTGTCACGATATTGCTGTGTGGAATAATAATTTAGTTGTTGCTGATGCGGGTAATCATCGAGTGATGATTTGGCAAGGTATACCAACAGAAAATAATGCCCCTTGTGCGGTAGTGTTAGGACAAAATAGCTTCCATTTTGTAGAAATGAATCAAGGAGTTTATTTGCCGAGTGCAAGTAGTTTAAGTATGCCTTATGGGGTGGCGACAACTGAGGAATGGTTGCTAGTTGCAGATACGGCAAATTCGCGGTTGCTAGGATGGAAGCAGCCAGAGTCAATATTATCATTGCAAGGTGCGATCGCCTCTGCAATTATTGGACAAAACAGTTGTCAAAGCAAAAGTGAAAACCGCAATTATGGACTCCCGACGCGAGATAGTGTGAATTGGCCTTATGGAGTCAAAATTTGCGGCAAAACGGCGGTAATTGCTGATTCTGGAAATAACCGAATTTTGCTGTGGCGGTTTAACTATGGCGAGTGAAGAAATCAGAGTTAAGGGTACTGTTCAAGGGGTAGGGTTTCGTCCAACTGTCTATCGTCTGGCTAAAGCTTGCGGGTTGCGAGGGGATGTTTGTAACGATGGACAAGGTGTATTAATTCGCGCCTCTGGGAGTGAGGAAGCGATAGCAGAGTTTGTTGCTAGATTACAGCACGAATGTCCACCTTTGGCAAGAATTCAAGAATTAATCAGAACCTCTTGTACAGAAGAGTATAACTTTGATGATTTTGTAATTTCCCAGAGTGTCAGCAACAAAATCAAAACTGAAATCACACCAGATGCGGCTACTTGTCCGCAATGTCAAAAAGAAATCTTTGACCCCTTTAGTCGGTTTTATCGTTACCCTTTTACTAACTGTACTCATTGCGGCCCTCGTCTGAGTGTTATTCGCGCCATTCCTTATGACAGATGCAATACCAGTATGTCTGCGTTTGTCATGTGTCCCGAATGTACAGAGGAATACAATGATGTAGAAAATCGCAGATTTCACGCTCAACCTACAGCTTGCCATGTTTGCGGCCCCTCTGCTTGGCTAGAACGTGCTGATGGTAAACCTGTGACTGCTTCTATGTTCTCGATGATGGATGATGTAGATGCAGTTTGTACATTGTTGCAAAAGGGTGAGATTGTCGCAATTAAGGGGATAGGTGGATTTCATTTAGCTTGTGATGCGACAAATGAAGCGGCTGTACAAAAATTGCGTCAGAGGAAGAGGCGTTATGATAAGCCTTTTGCTTTGATGGCGCGAGACTTGGCTGTAATTGAAGAGTATTGTATAGTCAGTAGGAAAGAGAAGGAGTTATTAGCTAGTTCTGCTGCGCCAGTTGTTTTGTTGCGGAAGAAAGAAGAAACGAACCGCAAAGAACGCGAAGTACACGAAGGAAAAGAGAAAAGAAGAGTTTTAGAGGATTTTAGTGTAAGTTCTGTAGATAATAAGAATACGCAGCAATATTGTATAGCAGAATCTGTTGCGCCTGGGCAAAATAGCCTCGGATTCATGTTACCTTATACGCCTTTGCATCATTTAATTTTGCGGCGGATGAATCGACCAATTGTGTTAACAAGTGGGAATATTTCTGATGAACCGCAGTGTATTAATAATGATGAGGCGCGAGAAAAGTTATGGAAGATTGCTGATTATTTTATTTTACATAACCGAGATATTATTAACCGTGTTGATGATTCAGTGGCGCGGGTTGTTGGTGAGAAAATCCAAATACTTCGCCGTGCGAGAGGATACGCACCAGCACCAATTAATTTACCACCAGGATTTGATAAAGTACCACCAATTTTAGCAATGGGTAGTGAGTTAAAAAATACCTTTTGCTTGTTGCGTGATGGAGAGGCTATTTTATCGCAACATTTAGGTGATTTAGAAAATGCTGCGGCGTTTAATACCTATCAAGATACGCTGAATTTATACTTGAATTTATTTGAGCATAAACCAGAAGCGATCGCTATTGATAAACATCCAGAATATCTCTCTAGCAAACTCGGTAAAGAACTCGCATCGGCAAATCAAACTACTCTATATCAAATTCAACATCATCACGCCCACATCGCCGCTTGCATGGCGGAAAATGGTATTCCTTTAAATACATTACCAGTATTAGGTATTGCATTTGATGGTTTGGGCTACGGTGAAAATGGCACACTTTGGGGCGGAGAATTCCTCTTAGCTGATTATCATAAATTTCAGCGACTAGCAACATTTAAACCAATTGCAATGATTGGTGGTGAACAAGCAATTTATCAACCTTGGCGAAACACTTACGCCCACTTAATATCAGCTAATCTTTGGGATAAGTGCCAACAAGAATATTCTGATTTGGCAATATTAAAATTTTTAGCGCAAAAGCCTCTAAGCTTACTAAATCAGGCTATAGAAAAATGCATTAACTCACCTCCCGCCTCATCAGTAGGACGATTATTTGATGCTGTAGCAGCCGCTATTGGTATCTGCACAGAAGAATGTAGCTATGAAGGACAAGCTGCGATCACCTTAGAAAACCTAGTAGATGTTAACATCTTAAATAATAATGAAGAAAAGCTAATTTATCCTTTAAATTTTAACTTTTCCGATAATATTTATTGTATAGACTCAGCACCAATGTGGTCAGCTTTACTCAGTGATTTGCAGCGACAAATTCCTCAATCAGTCATAGCTGCTAAATTTCACAAGAGTTTAGCTCATGTTGTAGTCAACATGGTTAAGCTTCTGTGTCAAGAATATCAAATTTCTCAAGTAGTTCTCACAGGAGGAGTATTTCAAAATACTATCTTATTTCAGTTGGTTACTCAACAGTTACAAGAATTAAAAATTAACGTACTAACTCATAGCTTAGTGCCTGCTAACGATGGCGGCTTATCTTTAGGACAAGCCATAATTACAGTTGCAAAATTAATTACAAATTCTTAACCTCTTTTTCTCTGCGTACTCTGTGCCTTGGCGGTACCCTGCGGGAAGCCGCTACCGCGTCTACGTTATAAAAGGAAAATAGAAATGTGCTTAGGAATTCCCGGACAAATTGTTGAAATCACTGATACTCAAAAAAAGTTAGCCATTGTTAACGTTGCTGGTGTTAAACGTCAAGTTAACATTGCTTGCATCGTTGATGAACAACATACTCCCGAAGCTTGTTTGGGGGATTGGGTATTAGTTCATGTTGGTTTTGCGATGAATAGAATTAATGAGGAAGAAGCGGTGGAGACTTTAAAGCTATTAGAGGAAATTGCGGCTATGAGTTAATTTTTTTAACGCAGAGGGGCGCGAAGGTAAACGCAGAGTTACGCAGAGTTTTTATTGAGAACTATCCTTTAGAGTTTATGAAATACGTTGATGAATTTCGGGAACCGGAAAAAGCTGAAGCTTTACGAAAAGAAATTGCAAAAATCAGCCAGCAGCTAGATAAACATATCAAAATTATGGAAGTATGCGGCGGGCATACTCATTCTATTTTTAAATATGGTATTGAAGAAATATTGCCGAATAATATTGAACTAATACACGGGCCTGGTTGTCCAGTGTGTGTAATGCCAAAAGGGAGATTAGATGATGCGATCGCTATCTCCAAAAATCCTAAGGTTATATTAGCAACCTTTGGCGACACCATGCGCGTTCCCGGTTCCAAAGACAGCCTCCTGCAAGCCAAAGCTAAAGGTGCAGATATCCGCATGGTGTACTCGCCCTTAGATAGCTTACAACTAGCCAAAGATAACCCTAATAAAGAAGTAGTCTTCTTCGCCCTCGGCTTTGAAACCACAGTCCCTAGCACAGCCTTTACCATCCTTCAAGCCGATGCAGAAAACATACGCAACTTTAGTATGTTTTGCAATCATGTTTTAGTTATTCCCGCCCTTAAAGCCTTATTAGATAACCCTGATTTGCAACTAGATGGATTTGTTGGGCCAGGTCATGTCAGTATGGTAATTGGTACTGAACCTTACGAATTTATCGCCCAACAATATTATAAGCCAATTGTCGTTTCTGGCTTTGAACCATTAGATATTCTCCAGTCAATTTGGATGCTATTGAAACAACTAGTTGAAAAACGTTGCGAAGTTGAAAACCAATATAACCGACTCGTCGAAAAAGCTGGAAATCAAATAGCAATTAAAGCCATGAACGAAGTTTTTGAAGTGCGCGAAACTTTTGAGTGGCGTGGTTTAGGTGAACTACCCTATTCAGGTTTAAAAATTCGGACTGAATATGCCGAATTTGATGCGGAAGTAAAATTTACCATACCTAATCAAAAAGTAGCCGACCATAAAGCTTGTAAATGCGGCGAAATCCTTAAAGGAGTTTTAAAACCTTGGGAGTGTAAAGTATTTGGTACAGCTTGCACACCAGAAACACCTATAGGTACTTGCATGGTTTCCTCGGAGGGTGCTTGTGCAGCTTATTACAAATACGGACGCTTTTCTAATTTTAACCAGAAAAAGTTATCTGAAAAACAAACAGCAACCCTAACTTCATAACCTAATATAAAAGTGAGCAATCCGAACGCTACAAGACAAAAATTTAGGATTGGAGTAGAAAATTATGCCTTTTGTTACAGTTAAAATTGCCCGTGGTCACTCCATCGAAAAAAAACGGCATCTAGTCGAAGCTATTACTAACGCCCTAGTCACATCTTTAGATACCAAACCAGAATGGATAACTATTCACATTGATGAATTCGAGCGTGAAAATTGGGCTGTTAATGGTATATTGCACTGCGATCGCCATCGCGGTAGACATGACGAAACAGGCAGATAAAACTATTTAGAAGGCAGGAGGCAGGAGGCAGAAGATATTAATAGTTATTAAATCAAAAAAACTCTGTCACCTATCACCTGTCACCTATCTATCATAAATTATTTTAATCAATTCTATATGGATTTAACATCAAACCAATTACAAAATCCCCTGTTTCAAAAAATTGAACAAGTCCGCCGTCGCCAACCTAAAATTAGAGATACTCACATAACTTTGGCACATGGTAGTGGCGGTAAAGCCATGCGTGATTTAATTGATGATGTCTTTGTTCGTAGCTTTGATAATCCTATACTTTCTCAATTAGAAGACCAAGCCAGCTTTAATTTAGCTAATCTTTTACAACAGGGAGATAGACTCGCATTTACCACAGATTCTTATGTGGTAGACCCTTTATTTTTCCCTGGTAGCGACATTGGAGAATTAGCAATTAACGGCACAGTTAATGATTTAGCTGTTAGCGGTGCTAAACCTTTATATCTCACCTGTAGCGTTATTTTAGAAGAAGGATTACCTGTAGAAACCCTACGCCGTGTAATCGCAAGTATGCAAGCCGCAGCGAAAAATGCAGGCGTGCAAATTGTCACAGGCGACACAAAAGTTGTACATCGTGGTGCTGTTGATAAATTATTTATTAACACTGCTGGTATTGGTGTCATTCCCACAGGCGTGAATATTTCCGCTCACAATATTCAACCTGGAGATGCAATTATTATTAACGGTGAATTAGGTAATCATGGTACTGCAATTTTAATTGCTCGTGGTGAATTAGCCTTAGAAACAGATATTAAAAGTGATTGTCAACCCTTAAATACTTTAGTAGAAACCATCCTCAATGTTTGCCCCGAAATTCATGCCATGCGGGATGCAACCCGTGGCGGTTTAGCTACAGTATTAAATGAATTTGCCCTAACTTCTAATGTTGCCATTCGTCTTCATGAAGACACTCTTCCTATTAGAGAAGAAGTCAAAGGAGTTTGCGAAATTTTAGGTTTAGACCCATTGTACTTAGCCAACGAAGGTAAATTAGTCGTAGTAGTAAAACAAGATAACGCCGACAAAGTATTATCAGCAATGAAAACTCATCCTGCTGGCAAAGATGCTTGTATAGTTGGTGAAGTTATCGCCTCACCTCCAGGCGTTGTCTTCCTCAAAACTGCCTTTGGTGCTGAACGTATCGTAGATATGTTAGTTGGCGACCAACTACCAAGAATTTGTTAAAGAATCTTCTTATCTTTGCGCTCTTTGCGCCTTTGCGCGAAACAAAAAATTATGCACGAACTAGGAATAACTCAAAATATTGTAGCCATCGTCACCGAACACGCCAAAGGCATGAAAGTGCAAAAAGTAGTATTAGAAATTGGCAAACTTTCAGCCATTATGCCTGAGGCTATTAAATTTTGTTTTGATATTTGCTCTAAAGGCACACTTTTAGAAGATTCTATATTAGAGATTATCGAAATACCAGGATTAGCAAAATGCCGCCAATGCGGTGCGGAAATTGCTCTTGAAAAACCTTTTGGTATTTGCACTTGTGGTAGTGTGCAACTTGATTTAATAACTGGCGAAGAACTCAAAATTAAAGAAATAGAAATAGAGGAAGTATGTGTGTAACTTGCGGCTGCTCTGATGATGCTGAAGGCAAAATTACAAATCTCGAAACAGGTGAAGTTAATCACCATCATGACCATCATACCCACACTCACACCTTACCTGATGGGACTGTAATTACCCATTCCCATCATCATGATGAACCATCACAAGTTCATGCTAAAATTCACGGCACAACCATATCTCTAGAACAAGATATCTTAGCAAAAAATAACTTATTAGCAGCCCAAAACCGAGGATGGTTTAAAGGTCGGAATATTCTCGCATTAAATTTAATGAGTTCTCCGGGTGCAGGGAAAACAACATTATTAACTCGTACTATTAATGATTTAAAACAGCAATTACAAATTAGTGTAATTGAAGGCGACCAAGAAACAACTAACGATGCTCAAAAAATCAAAGAAACAGGCTGTAAAGTTGTGCAAATCAACACGGGTACAGGCTGCCATTTAGATGCGTCGATGATAGAAAGAAGTTTACAACAACTCAACCCGCCACTAAATTCTATAGTGATGATTGAGAATGTAGGTAATTTGGTTTGTCCTGCTTTATTTGATTTAGGAGAACAGGCGAAGGTTGTGATTTTGTCTGTCACAGAGGGAGAAGATAAGCCGATAAAATATCCCCATATGTTCCGCGCTAGTGAAATGATGATTCTCACCAAAATTGATTTATTACCTTACGTGCAGTTTGATGTGGAACGTTGTATTGAATATGCTAAACAAGTAAACCCGCATATTCAGGTTTTTCAAGTGTCGGCGATGACGGGTGAGGGTTTAGATAGTTGGTACAAGTGGTTGACGCAAAAGGTGGGGAGTTTGTCTATAACAGTATAAATTTTATTTCACGCAGAGGCTTGCTAAGGTAAACGCAAAGTTACGCAGAGTCTTTTTCCTCTCGCCATCTCATTCTCCCAGAGATGCCAGCATTTCTCCTGTACTTAGCCAATCCTCATCGCTTGCTGCTTCCCATGCTGCAAATTCTTCTTCTAGCTCATCAGGTATTTGCATCAGTAAAGGAGTAAGTAATGCTACAATTTCCTGACTCAGCGAATTTCCATGAACCTGCGCTCGTTGTATGATCGCCTGATATAATTCCCTCGGCAATGTCACTTGAGCATCAATATCGCTTGAACTACTCATATAACTGAGACACACAATATCTTGTTAATCCTATCCTATCTAAATGCTATTGCCTGTAAATATAGGATTGTGAAATAAGCTATGCGATCGCCAAAACAACAAATGCGATCACAAAATCTATAATTGCTGTCACTGAAATAGAAAATTATTTAGCAAAAACAACAAATGCGAAGGCAAAATCTATGATTGCTGTCACTGAAATAGCTTTTGCGATCGCAATACCTAACTTTCATCTTCCCTAAACTCTATAGTGAAATTAGGGAGTGGAGGAAGTTAACCGTGAAATTAGTCACCCGTCAAGGACAAAAAGCCAGCATTCTCGGTTTAGCAGCACAACCGCAGCTAGATAGTACATCCATTTCAATAGCTTTTGCAGGCGGAATTAATTATTTTTTCTTTTATAGTCTAGAGTATGACAACTTCCTCAATGGACTCAAACCCCTCCTAGCAGCTAACCAGGGACAGGTTTTAGTTGCCACTGGCAGCGAAAATAGAGATATTAATTCTTTACGTCGTTACCTCGACTCTGTGCGCCAGCGTCTTGATGTTGATAGCGTAGATGTGTTTTTTGTGGAATATGTGTTTCCTGGTGATGATAGCAAACAAATTCTGGCAGTGCTTGAGGAATTGCGATCGCAGCAACAAAAAGGACGAGTACGCTATGTAGGAATTACCACCCATAATCGAGCGATCGCATTAGAGATGATACAGCACCAGCAGTGTGACGTGTTAATGCACCGTTATAATATGGCACACCGCAAAGCAGAAGAAGATGTTTTACCCAACGCTCACAAAGCTGGTATTCCCTTAGTAGCATTTACTTGTACACGTTGGGGTTCACTACTTACCAAGCATCCAAACTGGCAGATGCAACCACCGACAGCAGCAGACTGCTACCGTTATGTACTACATAATCCGGCAGTCAGCCTAGCACTTACCGCCCCAAAAACTCAGCAGCAATTAGAAGCAAACCTCAGCGTTCTGCATACTCCGCCACTCTCCCCTGAAGAAGTAGCTAAATGGCAAGAATATGGCGACTTAGTTTATGGAACTGGTCAGGATGCTTTTGATACCCAGTGGGCTTAACTATAGAGAACTTGGCATTAAAAACTATTAGACTCAGTAAGTCTGCGGTAAGAAGTGCCAAAAATTGCAAATTATTGGCAGATAAAAACACAGATGCTAATAGGTCATCTGTGTTTATTTATATATATCTGCGTTCAATACTCCAGTTAAGCGAGATTTAGCACCTTGCGTAACAGTGCTTGGTCTTCTATTTTCGCTTTCAGACGACCATTTTCGACATCTCGAATCCAGCTTTGGCTTTTGCCAGTGAGTTTGGCTAACTCTCGTTGGGAAAGATTTAAGTTTTTGCGGGCTTCTAAAATCTGTTCGCCAACTAAATCGCCTGTAATTCTGACTCGTCTTCTGTTTTTGATAGTGCGGCGCTGCTTTTTTTCAGAGTCAGAGATTTGCTGTTCCCATTCTGGCGGGAGTTCAAATGACAAAATCCGCGCATTCATTAGCAGGTTCCATTTGCCGCGAGGGCCGGAATCTGTCAGGCGAGTTTCGCCACCACCATCATTAATCCAAAATTCTAAGGCTTCGTCTGGATCTTCAGGTATCCCCATTAACTTTGCCCACAATGGTTGAATTTCTAAGGGGTAAGTTACAGGGTCAAACATGGGTTTGACTCCCAAATGATTCAGCACCTCTAAATCACTTTCAAATGTCCGCAGTAGCCGTTTGCGTTCTTCTCGCTGTCGGGAGGCTAGGGTAACTTTTTCTTCTCCATAGGCGATGCGTAATAAGGTAGGAACAGTGATGCGTTGTTCTCTACCCATCTTGGTTTTAAAGAGCAACCACAGCATGAGTCGGACTGCGCCTTCGTGTTGCTGCCAAATACTCATGACGGTGGTTAGCACGGTTTTTGGCAAACTGCCGTATTGATAGAAGGCGGTGCGCTCTTTACAGGCTTGTTTGTTTAAAAAATACTGCGCCCAGACTCCAGCGCGAATTTTGAAGGTTAGCCCAACTAGGTATTTACATCCTATGTCGTCTTCTTGGAAGTGGTGTTGAATATGGACTAAGTGCCACAAGCGAGATTTAGTAACTGAAAATCCTTTGACGCGGCCTTGTTGCGGCCAGTCAATGGAAATTAACAGGGAACAAGCTTGTTGGACAAGATTTTTCATTAAGGTAAGTTTGGCAGTTTTACTTAGGTCTTTGCGTTTTTCTAGCCCTAAGTATTTTTCTATTTGCCGTTCATCTAGAGAAAATTCTTGCTCCCAAGGTTGTTCTAAGGTTGTAGCATAGGCAGCAAATATTAAATGGATACAAGCTGCCCTAATATCCATTGTCTCAATCGCTTCTAAATTAGTGATCCGATCGCTAACTTGGAAAGGATGTTGAATGTGAAAGGCGATCGCACCTTTGCCTTGGCTGACTTGTCGGCTGTAACATAAATATCCTTCTGCATCGTGTTCCCAATTTAAGGAGGTGCGTTGAGCCAATACATTACACGCTTCCCAAATTGCGATCGCTGAAGCAAAAGGGTTATTCTTCCCATTAGAAAATAAGTCCGGGCTGGTAGGATCTCGCGGTTCGACTTTACATCTCCCCTTTTTCGCCTGCCAAGGTATGGGAGCATTTGTCGGACAAGCTATTACACACTGGGGTTCAGGATAAAAGCCCTCACAATTGTTACACAGACAAGGATCAATCCAATATTCATCGTCTTCTAACTGAATCGCACCCGTAGGACATTGGGGACGGCAGTTATCACATCCAACGCAACTGTTGTTAGGAATTGTATAAGGCATAAAACTTCTTCCCACCTAATCGTTGAGATGTTTGGCTCAAGTCTCCCCCTGGATGTGTCCTGTTTATTAATCACTCGCAACCACATTATTTACCTAGCAATAAGTAAAGGCTTCACCTTGGGGAAAAGCGAAGGGGTAAAGGTTTCTTCCCCTTTTCCCTTTCACCTTTCCCCCTCTTGCAAAACTATTTTTGCAGGAGGTCTATTGCCCACATCCATATTCAGACTTTGCATCCAATCGGAGGCTATGTCAGGCTTTTAAGCCGAGCCGAATATTAGTTCCTCATTAACTATAAATTTCATAAATATTTAGATGATTTTGTTCATCATGAGCTTAGGAAATTTTCTTAAGCTTTCATATTTTTTTATTCTTAATCTTTAACCTTTGCCTTCAAAAGCTTACCCTAAAGATTTTTGCCGAATATTTATATACACAATTATTTCTAAAAATAGCATTTATTAATAATTTTAATATTTAATATCATGCTAACTGCTGCTATAAAAGTTACATTTTTACTGAAGATGCCTAAATTCCTCTCTATTACCATGATTCGTGCATTTTTATTATTAATTAACAATACTTGGCTAATACAAATTGAAAATATATTTATGTAACTGAATAACATATGTTGTGTATAGCGAATTACTAGATTTTTAAGTTCGGCTTAAAGCTGCGAAGTAATTTCATTATTAATATAGGTAGTAATTACCTTGCTAGGAATTTATTTGGCTTAGTATATATGTCTCAGATTCCCAAATTCTTAAACAATTTGGGAGTCTTGTAGTTCACACATGATTTAATGCTGGGCTTTTTATGAAAATTCTCCAAAATTTATTGCTATAAAATCTCATTTAATTAATAAAATAAAATTTGAAATTAGGATAAAAGTCATCAAACTTTAATGAAAGAAAAATTAATCGTTTCACAACAAAACAAAACAATTAGATTAAGTTAGTATGAAATTAAGTACAAACGATTAGATAGGCAAAATCGCCGAAGGTTTATTCATGGCAACACTAACAGGATTGACATTTGGAGGTAAGACCTGGACACCTAAATTTGCCCAGGAGATTGACAAAGATAAATGTATCGGCTGTGGCAGATGCATTAAAGTTTGTGGCTATAGTGTGCTGGATTTAAAAGCACTCAATGAAGAAGGCGAATTTGTAGAAGACGAAGAAGATGATGAAATCGAGCGCAAAGTAATGGTAGTTGCTCATCCAGAGAACTGCATTGGTTGCGTAGCTTGCGCCCGGATTTGTCCGAAGAACTGCTACACCCACGCTGAATTAAACAACTAAATATTTGGTGACTGTTCACAGTTGTTGTTTTGATAAGGGGGGGATTAAGCAAGGTAACTAGAGGGGAATTTATATAGCAGGGGACAGGTGACAGGGTTAAAATTCTTGTGTATCTGTTAATGGGCTAAACTATGCTTCAATTGCTATATATTTACTAGAACTGGATAAAAAGTTCATAGTAAACGAATGCGTAAATTGTAAATTGTTTATTACTAACTAAATCATACTTGCTGCTATTTTTACTGTTCAATATTAGAACTAATAGCACCCTCTTTAAACAACTAACTGTTGTAGAAGTAGAAGGTACTCTTGTGATAGTCATTAGAAATATTGTTAAGTTTTGGGGGAAGGATCTGAAGAGATCTGGAAAATTCCCCCAATTTTTATAGGGGATGAGATACAACTTTAATAAGTAGAAGTCAAAAGTTAAAAATCAAATATCGTAAAAATTTGATGATGAGCTTTTGTACTGTTTTCCATGATGGAGTTATTGATGCTGCTGAAGTATAAAAATTGAAGCGTTAACTATAACATTTCATACTTCATACTTCATACTTACAGGAGCTTTTATGCAACAAATTCCTGTTTCACTATGGACGCTAGTTGCTGGCATAGTAGTTACAGCCTTGAGTGTTTGGATTGGTCACAACCACACGCTATTACCAGAACAAGCCTCACTACAAGCACCTTTGGTAGACGGATTTTTCAATATCATGTTTACCATTGCGATCGCTTTATTTCTGGTTGTAGAAGGAACTATTCTCGTTTTTTTAGTCAAGTATCGTCGCCGTCGCGGTGATGATACTGATGGTTTACCAGTAGAGGGCAATGTTCCCTTAGAAATTTTTTGGACAGCCATCCCATCAGTGATTGTCATTGGCTTAGGCATCTATAGCGTAGATGTTTTTAATCAGATGGGAGGTTTTGAGCCAGGAAATCATCCTCATTCTCCGGCTCATGTTGCTTCAGGAAGCGCAATAGCGGCAACTCTCAACAATACCGCAGAATCGAAAACAGCCCCAAGCATTGGCATTGGTGCGCGCAACAGCCAAAGCAAACCTGCTGATTTAGTAGTGAACGTTACCGGAATGCAGTTTGCTTGGATTTTTGAGTATCCCAACAGTGGCGTTACTACTGGTGAATTGCACGTTCCTATTGGTGCTGATGTCCAGTTGAATTTGTCAGCACAGGATGTGATTCACGCCTTTTGGGTTCCTCAATTCCGCCTGAAACAAGACGCGCTTCCAGGTATCCCCACCGAACTGCGATTCACCGCCACAAAAACAGGTACATATCCTGTAGTTTGTGCGGAACTGTGTGGAGGTTATCACGGTTCCATGCGATCGCAAGTCATTGTCCACACACCCGCAGAATACGATAGCTGGTTAAAAGAAAGCCAAGTTGCCCAAAAGCCTGATTTGCATCAAGCTGTTGCAGTTAATCCAGCCGACTTATCAACATCCGAGTTTCTTGCACCCCACATCCAACACCTGGGCGTAAGTGCAACAACTCTAGAGTCAATAGTCAAAGGTCAATAGTCAATGGTACTAAGACTTACACAATAACTCTCTGAAACTCTTATTCCTCAGTGTCGCGCCAGTTGCTTCTCCTCATCGGAGACCAAGGCGAACAAGTCGGGGAACCCGCCCAACGCACCGGCTTCTCTGCGCCTCTGTGGTTCGATTTTCCATTATCTGTGCATAAGTCTGAATTAACTAACCAATGACAAAGGACAAATGACCAATGACCAATGACATAGACGCATTAGCGGCTTCCCGCCGGGTAGGACTAATTTATGACACAAACAGAATTACCTCGGAATACACCACCAGATAAGAATCCCAAAGTGACGGTTGCCCATAACTTACATCCCAAGGCGTGGAAATGGTACGACTACTTTACCTTCAACGTAGATCATAAGGTAATTGGGATTCAATATCTAGTCACGGCGTTTTTGTTTTATCTCATCGGTGGATTGATGGCGATCGCAATTCGCGCCGAACTCGCCACACCAGAGGCAGATTTACTCGACCCCAATCTGTATAACGCCTTCATGACCAACCACGGAACAATCATGATTTTCTTATGGATTGTTCCCAGTGCGATTGGGGGATTTGGTAACTATTTAGTACCGTTGATGGTTGGTGCTAGAGATATGGCATTCCCCAAGCTGAATGCAGTTGCCTTTTGGTTAAACCCACCAGCCGGATTACTCCTGTTAGGAAGTTTCTTCTTTGGTGGTTCCCAATCAGGTTGGACAGCTTACCCACCACTAAGTTTAGTCACCGCGCCAATTGCCCAATCTATGTGGATTTTGGCGATTGTCTTAGTCGGAACTTCCTCAATTTTGGGTTCGCTAAACTTTGTCATCACCATCCTAATGATGAAAGTCCCCAGTATGAAATGGGATCAACTACCCTTATTCTGCTGGGCAATTTTAGCCACCTCCGTCCTAGCACTTGTCTCCACACCTGTATTAGCTGCGGGTTTAGTGCTGCTGTTGTTTGACCTCAACTTCGGCACATCCTTCTTTAAACCAGATGCAGGTGGTAACGTTGTTATTTACCAACACTTATTCTGGTTCTACTCTCACCCGGCAGTATATCTGATGATTCTGCCCATCTTCGGCATCATGTCCGAAGTGATTCCCGTTCACGCGCGTAAGCCAATTTTCGGATATAAAGCGATCGCTTATTCCAGTTTGGCAATTTGCGTTGTCGGTTTGTTCGTCTGGGTACACCATATGTTTACCAGTGGTACAGCCGGTTGGATGCGGATTTTCTTCACCATCTCTACCCTGATTGTTGCCGTTCCTACTGGCGTGAAGATTTTCGGCTGGGTTGCTACTCTCTGGGGTGGCAAAATCCGCTTCACCAGCGCGATGCTATTCGCCATTGGCTTGTTGTCGATGTTCGTCATGGGTGGTTTAAGCGGCGTGACAATGGGAACAGCCCCCTTTGATCTTCATGTCCACGATACTTACTATGTAGTCGGACACTTCCACTACGTCTTATTTGGCGGTTCCGTGTTTGGTATTTACGCAGGTATATATCACTGGTTCCCCAAAATGACCGGACGCAAGCTAAACGAAGCTTGGGGACGCGTTCACTTTGCCCTCACACTCATTGGGACTAACCTCACCTTCTTACCTATGCACGAATTAGGTTTGCAAGGAATGCCCCGACGAGTAGCAATGTATGACCCCCAATTCATTAGCTTGAATCAACTTTGTACCATTGGCGCATTTGTCTTAGGCTTATCAGTCATCCCCTTTACCATCAATATTCTTTGGAGTTGGAGTAAAGGCGAAGTCGCTGGTGATAATCCTTGGCGTGCCTTAACCTTAGAATGGACAACCAGTTCACCCCCTCTAATTGAGAACTGGGAAGTCTTACCAGTAGTAACTCATGGCCCCTACGACTACGGTCATAGTGTAGAAGTACAACCCACCGCAACACCAGAAGCCAGCACCTAAAGAACTCCGCGCACCTTTGCGTTAACCTCCCTTAGGGTTCACCAGTCGCCTGCGGAGGGAAACCCTCCCGCAGCGCTGGTTCACCGCGATACTTTGCGTTAAAAACCTCCTCTTCCCTCAAAATCAGGGAAGAGGTCAAAGAATTTCAAATGGTAAAAATATGACAGTCGCCACACCCAGCGAACATCACGGACATGATGCCGAACATCATCCAGATTTGCGAGTTCCGGGATTATTAACCTTCCTCATCTCAGAATCCCTGATGTTCGGCGGATTCTTTGCTACTTACTTGTTCTTTCGCGGCACTACACCAGTATGGCCGCCAGAAGGAACAGAAGTAGAATTACTCGTACCGACAATTAACACCATCATTCTGGTGTCTAGTAGCTTTGTCATTCACTTTGGCGATGTCGCAATTAAAAAGAATAACGTTGCCGGAATGCAAAAGTGGTACAAAATTACCGCCATCATGGGCGCGCTGTTCTTGTTAGGTCAAGTTTATGAGTACCTAACCTTAGGATATGGCATGACAGCCAACGTCTTCGCCAACTGCTTTTACATCATGACAGGCTTCCACGGCTTGCACGTATTTGTGGGACTGTTATTGATTTTAGGAGTATTAAAGCGATCGCAGCGTCCCGGCCATTATTCAGCCACCAAACACACCGGCATCGAAATGGCAGAAATTTACTGGCACTTCGTAGACATCATTTGGATTGTTCTGTTTTCTTTGTTGTACATTCTGACTCAGTTTTAAAAGTGAGTAGGGAGTAGTAAATTACTCCACTTCCTACTCCCTACTCCCCACTCCCCATTCACAAATATGCAAATCGATACCAATAGATTTTCTTGGTTTCAAGTACCAGAAAATGTCAAAAAGTTACTAATCTTAGCAGCAGATACTTGGCATAATAATTCTGAATCCGAGAAATATATGCAACAAGCTATCACAGAAGCCGGAGACAATACAGACATTTTAGTTTCAGCATATAGATATTTTTACTACAAAAATAATTATTCTCTTGCCTTGCAAACAACATCGAAATTATTAGATAAAATTAAGAAAGCAGAAAATTTTCCTGAAAGTTGGGAACAGCTAAAACCCATACTTATCAATCGGAGGGAAGAAAACCAAATCAGATTGTACTTAAATGCCTACTCTGCTACTGGTTTGGTTTTAGCTAAATTAGGAAACCTAGAACAAGCTAAAGAAATCAGCATCAGGGTGCAAGAAATTGACCCCAAAAATGATTATGGTGCTGGTATCCTCCTGGATATTTTGACACGCCCAGCAGAGGAAGATGATTGAACAGTCAAAAGTCAATTGTCAATAGTAATTTGACAATTTACCAAGAACAAATACTTACCAACACTCAACGGTCAAAATTTACAAACCATGATGAACAATTTTTCTGTGTATCGACCTCTTTCCACATTTAAGTTTCCAGAAAATCCATTCCCCACTAGTATTAACTTATCTCCTGTGAATTTTCCTGATACTAGTTCACCTTGGTATGCAATGCCAGTAATTGTCACGCCTTCAGCTTCTCAATTTAGATTTTAAAAGTTATGCAAGGTAGGGATTGGCTACTCACTGGAGAAGGTCAGTATCAAATCTGTAAATCTGTAAGAGCATGGGATTTATTGCGAGATAATTATCGCCTCTATCGTTTTTTGACTGAGGTGGAAGATGTTCTCAATGGTATTGAGGATGAGTCTAGCCGTCTGCCAGAAATTAGGATGTTGGTGAGACGCTTAATTGCCAATTCCTACTGGGTCAGAAGTCAACATCTAGAGCCTTGTCCGAAAACAGGTACTTCTGTTATTCTCTTATACGATGAATTAGGTTTTCCGTTGACTGTCCAAACAGTAACTTTTGCACCAGGGACAACTTCAACAATACATAATCATGGAACTTGGGGAGTTGTAGCGGTGTTAAAAGGTCAAGAAAAAAACACTTTTTGGCGACGCAACAACGATTCAAAATCTCCAGATAAAATTGAACAGACGGGAGAAATAACTTTATCTCCAGGAGATATTGTCAGCTTCACTCCCGATGCAATTCATAGCGTGCAAGCAGTCGGTGATGAACCAACTGTAACTTTCAATATTTATGGGGAAACTGATCCAAAACAAAGATTTGAGTTTGATTTAGTAACCCAGACTGCACGGAAGTTTTAAGGAGGGACTAGAGGCTAGAGGCTAGAGGTTAGGGAATACTATTTTTATTCAGTACTCAGCCCTTTAAAATCTCTCTTATCTAGTCTCTAGCCCTAGTCTCTAACCTCTATTTTCACCTTAGAGGGTTCTCTGCGTAAGCCCTAAACCATAAAGTGGATTGGGAGCAAGCACAATGGCAAGAGTAATTTTTTATGAAAAACCAGGCTGTAAAAATGGTACTAGACAAAAAGTTTTGCTGACTGCGGCTGGTCATGAAGTAATTGCATACAACTTATTAACCGAACCTTGGACAATTGAGCGTTTACGGTCATTTTTTGGTAATCGCCCTGTAGCTGAATGGTTTAACCGGGCTGCGCCGCGTGTTAAATCTGGTGAAATCGTTCCTGAAACCATCGATGCAGAAACCGCATTGGTACAAATGTTGCGCGACCCGTTATTAATTCGTCGCCCTCTACTTCAAGTAGGCGATCGCCGCGAAGTCGGTTTTGAAGTGGAAAAGCTTGACGCTTGGATTGGCTTAAAACCTGTAGATGAATCCTTCAAAGAGATGAGTGAAGACCTGATGAGCAAGGATTTACAAGGCTGCGCCCACGGCGGTAATCACCACCATGACCATGAACATGGTCACGGTCATGGTAATTGCAAACATTAAATAAGTAACCTCTCCCTTCCAGCCTCCCTCTCCTTGTAGGAGAGGGAGGAGCAAGATCATAAGCTTTTTAAGCCTCTCTCCTTGTAGGGGAGAGGTTTGGAGAGGGGTTAATTTTACTTTTTCCTTTTAACTTTCGCCTTCTTAACTAAGGCTCAAATCTTGAAACATTGCTGTACTGAGGTAACGTTCACCAAAGGAAGGCTGAATCATCACAATCAAACGACCAGCATTTTCTGGTCGTTTTGCTACTTGCAATGCAGCACACAAAGCCGCACCCGAAGAAATCCCAGACAGTAAACCTTCTTCTTTAGCTAAACGCCGCCCGTAAATCATAGATTGGTCATCGCTGACTCTGATGACTTCATCAACTAGTTCCAAGCGCAGCACATCGGGGACAAATCCTGCACCGATACCTTGAATTTTATGGGGGCCTGCTTCACCACCAGAGAGGACAGGGCTATTGCTGGGTTCAACTGCGATCGCCTGTAAACTCGGTTTACGTTGTTTCAATACTTCGGCAATTCCGGTAATTGTCCCGCCAGTACCAACGCCAGCAATCACAATATCTACTTCCCCATCTGTATCTTCCCAAATTTCTTCGGCGGTGGTTTCGCGGTGAATTTTTGGGTTAGCTGGGTTGCGAAACTGTTGCAGCATATATGCATCGGGTGTGTTCGCTACAATTTCCTCGGCTTTGCGAATTGCGCCGCGCATTCCTTCTGGGCCTGGTGTCAATTCTAGTTTTGCACCATAGGCTCTCAGCATCGAGCGTCTTTCTTGGCTCATGGTTTCTGGCATAGTTAAAACTAAGCTATAACCACGGGCTGCTGCGACCATTGCTAGGGCGATTCCGGTATTTCCAGAGGTTGGCTCGACTAAAACAGTTTTACCGGGTTTAATAAAACCCTCGGCTTCGGCTGAATTAATCATACTCACGCCAATCCGGTCTTTAACAGAAGCGGCTGGGTTCATACCTTCTAGTTTGGCAACTATCCGCGCGACTGCTCCTTCTGCTTGCGGAATTTTATTAAGTTGAACTAACGGAGTTCTGCCGATAAGTTCTGTAACATCTTTAGCAATTCGCATAAATTAACTCCTAAAATCTTTAATTTTAAAGCAGCATCTTTACTTATAACAATCATTTTTGGGTAACTGCTGGGGTGAGCGATCGCCAAACCTATTTACTCTCACTAAAGCATAAATATGTAATCCCAAGAAATAATTTTGGTTAATTTACACCTAAATTCGTATTGTCTACTACCATTGACTTAAAATTTAACTTTTTAAGTATTGTGAAATACTAAACTTCAGTTTGTTTGTTGAAACTTAATTTGCTTACTTCCGTCTAATAAAGCAGGATGATAAAAATCCCCTTCATATTCTTCAATAGTTTAAAAATAAAATCAACAGCTTATTTAACAGTTTGATTAAATATCTGAATTTCCTAATATAAAGCTCTAAAATGTAAATTAAACACAGCAATATATTAAATAATTACAACTTGAGATTTTGAATTTATTTAATTGAACTTTTAATTAATTTTAGTTATTTAAGGCATTCAATCTTAATCTTGAGTACAAAATTTATTCATCAAAATTTGTTCAAAAAAATCGTTTTTAATGATAACCAGTCTAGCTTTGAGGCTGAGTGCAAAAATCCCCGAACCCCACCTCAGCAATACTAGTACCTTTACCCGAAAATACTAGCACCCATTCCCGCAAAAATTTTGCAAAGCTTGTGCAGTGGTTGTTTGCGGCTTTGAGTACAACTTTAATCAATTTAATAAACTTAACCTACACCAACTAAACAGGTGTTGAGAAAGTCGGCTGATATAACACATATAGGATTTACGCAGAGATTCCCCTCTACCCCCCGAAGTTTTCTAGCTTGCTAGCGAATTAGGGGGGACTTCTTAACTCCCACATTGTTGCTCAAGATATAAAACAGCATTTCTGGGTGAAAAGGCGTTAAGTCTACAGGTATAAAAATAGAATTTTTATAAACCAGATAATTAGTCACCAGCTAATAGCTAGTGTCTTTTAATAGACAAAAAACTATTATTTTTTAGTTATTGAATACTGATAAAACGCTCTTATCTAGCCCCTAGCACCTAACCTCTAGTATCTAGATTCTACCTCCAGGATGAAAGTTAAACTTCTAAATGTTCTCACGGTTTGCCTCGTAACATTAATAGTAATTTCTCCAGCGATGGTAGTCCTAAAAGTAGTTTGGGAAAAACATGGGGAGTTAGTTAAGGCACAGAATTCAACTTGTGAAGTTAATAAGATTGACGAAGTAAATCAAGCCTTAGATCCTGCGGCTGCAATTACTCATTACTCGCCACATCAGGCTAGCGTCAATTATTGCGATCGCAACGTCGTGAACGAACCGCTAACTACTGATTTTGTATATAAAGCTGCCATTATCTTGCAATGGTTTATCTTGCTAACCCCAGTTTGTATCGGGTTAGGAATTCTTGTATACGACAGGTATTTAGCTTATCGCGCTGCCGTATTTCAAGAACAAGTAGAAATGTTAGAAAGACTTTGGCAACAAAGTATTGAAAAATAAGCTATTCACGCTACAAAATTACAAAATAACATGACAGACGAACGGCAAGCCCAATATTTTGATTTAATCGATAAATTACTTCACTGTCCTAATGGTCAAGAACCAGAAGTTTTAGAAGCTCATTCAGAATTAATTGATGCTAACTTCGTAGAAGCAATGGCTAGAGTTGCAACTATGTTTGCTCACGAAGGTAATCAAGATGGCGCACAATTTTTATTTCATGTAGCGCGTGAGCTTGCCAAACAATTAGGCTTATACCCAGATTTAAAAAATTCCGAAGTGCCAAATAAGGAGTAATCATGCTACTGACGGCAACTGATGCTGGACATATAGCGTTAGAGTTTCTCTTAGCAGACTGGAATATTCGTGACGAATACAGAGAGTGGTTTACGATTATAAAATCTTGTTTAGTTGGCGAGTATTGGTACATTGTAGAATTAGGTATAGAAGGCTTTCCTGATCGATGGTTTATTCAAGTCTACGATACAGGAGAGTGCGATCCAAGCTATACCTTTATTTCTCCTATCAGTGGTAAAGAGGGATTTTCTGACCTTTGTGATTTACCTGAAATGGTTGCTGAAGTATTAGTAGCAGAGCGAAAATCTCGATAATAAACTTGATTATCTAGAACATCTATCAAAAGTTATGAAGTTTTAGATCCCCGACTTCTTAAAGAAGTCGGGGATCTTAGTTTATCTTATCCTAAATGAATGACCTTACTCCCCACGCCCTACTCTCTATCTCCCCCAGAATTTAATAAATAAATTGCCATAGTCTCTATAGATTATTTAACAATAAATAGTAATATAAAATACCCTTTATGTCATGCTTAATTGACAAATATATGTTATATTAAATAGCGTGATGAACGCTACAGAAATATCAGTTAAAATGATTACTGAAGATATCATCGCTACAGAATTCAAAAGAATCGTCAGCGAGTATTATCCAAAAGTTGGGGAACTACTAGACGGGTGTCATGTGAAAGTGATTACCTGTTTTTGGGGAAGGCCTCCTAGACGTTTGCAATACATAGGTATTTATTGCTCTGAGGAAATGCTGCCTTATGTAAGAGAACAACAAAGAATACTCAGAGATATAGCAGACAATATGGGATTAGTTCAAGTAGTTTGTATGAACGCTAAACGCTTAATTCGAGATCCCAAATCGAAGCTAAAAGATACCGATCCGCGCTTGTGGTTGGAGTTGCAAATGGTAGCAACCTAAGAATAGCAAACAATGAAAATTGGACTTTTCTGCAATTACGAAAATCATCACAAAAATCCCCGTCGCGCTATTTTTGAACAAGTTGCCTTAGTCAGACAAGCCGAAAGCTTAAACTTTGCCGAAGCTTGGGTGAGTGAACATCATTTTAGTGAAGTCAATCTCAGTTCTTCGATGCTGGTATTGATGGCACATCTAGCTGGTGTTACCTCAACAATTAAATTAGGCACGGCGGCGGTTTTACTTCCCTTTCACAACCCGATTCGGGTAGCAGAAGATATTGCTACTTTGGATAACTTGTGCAATGGCAGATTATTATTTGGAGTTGCCAAAGGCGGGCCATTCCCTCAGCAAAATCAACATTTTGCGATTTCGATGGGAGAATCTCGCGCCAGAATGTTAGAGGCAGTAGCTTTGATTCAAAAGCTGTTATATGAAAATGAAGTTTCATTTCAAGGGCAATATTATCACTGCGATCGCCTCACCGTTCACCCCAAACCTTTGCAACAGCAAATTCCGGTATATATAGCCAGTGGTGATGATACAAGCATAGAATTCGCGGCTAAAAATGCCTTTAGCTTGATGGGAGGGCCACCCTTTGCGCTAGAGAGATTGAAAAAGACCGTTAGCCAATATCGAGATATTAATCCTAGTGGTGCGGATAACTTTGTATTAGCGCGTTTCTTTTTTGTTGCCAAAACTAACGAAGCCGCCATCAGTGAAGCAATGCCTTTCATCCGCCAATTTAGCCAAAAAATGAAAGCTAATTCGGCGTTAGTAATGCAGAATAGTTCCACTAACAACGGTCATAAACCATTTGACCGCACAAACATTTGTTTTGACGAAGACTATTTGATTGAAAATTCAATCATTGGTGATGCTATCACTTGTCGAGACAAAATCAAAAAATTCCAAGACGAATTGAATCTGGGTACATTAGCACTCAAACCCACGTCGTTTGATATGCAAAAAAACATCGAGAGTTTGCAGTGCTACAACCAAGAGGTACGCAATTATGTCTAAATTAAACCAGCTTCCACCCGATGATTTACCTCCAACTAAGGTAACAAAAGAGGATGGAATGCTGCACTTAGAGTTAGAGCAATCGATTGGGCGATGTTTTTATCACAGTTGCGATCGCATTACTCAAGCTCTACTCAATAATTGTCAGTGGTATTTAACTGATAAAAACACGAAAGTGTTGTTAGTAATTGATTGCCCTGACATCGTATCTTACTGGCATATAGTCAGCAATATTGCCCAATTAGGCAATAGATTAGAGAGATTTACCACCAACGCCAAAATCAAAGTTTATCCCCCCTTTGGTAAAGGTGAGCCGTTAGAAATTAGTGTGCATGAAATCTCTGCTTATCGAGATTGGTTGTAAATTTTTAATTTACTCATTCTTAAACCCAGTTTTTTGAAAAAACTGGGTTTTTGCAGTTTTAGCGCAGCTTTACAAAGAAATATAAGACTCATATTTGATTTTTGAAAAAAATCGGTACATCGTTACCTGCCTTGTTTTCTGTTGCCTATTGCCTATTGCCTATTCCCTCCCTACACAAGTATTTTAAGTAATCAAACCGAATTCCTCTAGATTAAATTTGACTTTCTTGATTATGTGAGCATTCATTTCGGTTTAAACATCTAATATAATATCTATAAAGCACTTTATTTGATGCTATGGTTAATAAAATTAATTTGGAAAATATTCAAACTCTTACAGACTTTAAGCGGAATGCTAAAGACTACGTAGAGCATATAAAAGCAACAAAATCACCACTGGTGCTAACCGTTAATGGTAAAGCTGAGGTTGTAGTGCAGGAAGCACAAGCGTTTCAGGAGATGATAGATCAATTGGAACAGATGGAAAAAGAACTTAAACAACTTAAGCTAGAAGCGTTAAAGCGAGAAATCGCCATTGGCATAGAGCAGTTAGAGAATGGTGAATACAAAGAATATAATGAAGAGTCTATTTCTATTTTGTTTGAGGAAATTGCCGCACGGGGAAGAAAGAAGTTAGCTGATAACAGCACACTATGAGCCGCTTTAAGATTTCTCAACAGGCAATGCAAGATATTGAAAATATTTGGAATTATATTGCCGAAAACAATCCCCAGGCTGCTGACAATTTTTTGATAAGCTCAGAGAAAAATTTCCGAAGTTAGCGAAATTTCCACAAATGGGAAGGCAGCGATCTGATTTAGCGGCTTCCTTAAGGTGCTTTCCCGTTGAAAGTTATCTTATTTTCTACCGTTCCATAGAACAAGGGATAGAGATTGTACGTATCCTTCATGGAGCGCAGGATATGGAGAGAATTTTTCAAAAAATAGAGGATACACAAGAAGAAAGCTGAGAATTATTAAGTTATTTAAAGGATAAATTTCCTAGAAAAATAATCTGAACCGAAAAGTCCTTGGTGAACAGACTTTTATAGCATTTTAAGTACAGGATTTGAACTGAGGTGGAATTCTTCAAAATTACCTCTTGACTCTCCAGTTCACTGGAGGATTCAAGATAAGGATAGTTGTTAGCTAGGCTGGTATGCGTTTAAGTTGCACATTCTCTGGTTGAGGCTGTCATTAGTTATTTGTCCTTTGTAAATACAAATGACTAATGACAAAGGACGACCTTTACGAGTGGTTATGTAATTTAACCTGAGTTCGACAGAGCTAAAAAACCCCTCTCCAAACCTCTCCCCTGCAAGGAGAGAGGCTTCAAAACCTTTATTTTGTGTTGAGTTTTAAACATATTTAAGCCCCTCTCCGCGTCGGAGAGGGGTTGGGGTGAGGTTCATCGAACTCACGTTAATTTAGATGTGTTTCAGCTTAGTCCTACTTAGTAATAGGAGTAGACAGATGGAGAATGCCACACTGAAATTACGCGGTATGAGTTGCGCTTCCTGTGCCAAAAGTGTAGAAGATGCAATTCGTTCTGTCCCAGGTGTAAATGAATGTAGCGTGAATTTTGGGGCAGAACAGGCAACAGTAGATTACGATCCCAAAACAACAGACTTACAAGCTATCCAAAATGCGGTGGATGCAGCAGGTTATTCTGCCTATCCCCTCCAAGAACAAAACTTGATGGCGGGAGAAGATGACGAAGAAAAAAGATATCGCCAGAAAGAATCTCGTGATTTGCAGCGAAAGGTGACAGTAGGGGGCATCATTGGGACTGTGTTGATAATTGGCTCACTACCAATGATGACAGGGTTAAACCTACCTTTCATTCCAGCATGGTTGCATAACCCTTGGTTGCAATTAGTTCTGACTACTCCTGTACAGTTTTGGTGCGGTTACTCCTTTTACGCCAATACCTGGAAGGCTTTCAAGCGTCATGCTGCCACAATGGATACGTTAATTGTTTTAGGCACAAGTGCAGCATATTTCTATTCACTATTTGCTACTTTAGTTCCTGGCTTTTTTATTGCTCAGGGTTTAAGTCCAGATATATATTATGAAACGGCGGCAATTGTCGTTACTTTGATTTTGTTAGGACGGCTGTTTGAAAACCGCGCCAAAGGGCAAACCTCAGAGGCTATCCGCAAGCTGATTGGTTTGCAAGCGAAGACAGCAAGGTTGATTCGCAACGGACAAGAAATAGATATACCGATTGAACAAGTAAAAATTGGTGACGTGGTGCTGGTTCGTCCTGGGGAGAAAATTCCTGTTGATGGCGAAGTAGTTGACGGGACATCGACAGTTGATGAAGCGATGGTGACTGGCGAAAGTGTAGCTGTGAAAAAGCAACCAGGGGATGAAGTCATCGGCGCAACTATCAATAAAACTGGGAGTTTCAAATTTCGAGCGACAAGAGTTGGTAAGGATACTGTACTGGCGCAAATTGTCCAATTAGTGCAACAAGCGCAAGGTTCAAAAGCTCCTATACAGAGGTTAGCAGACCAAGTTACTGGGTGGTTTGTACCGGCGGTAATTGCGATCGCTATCCTCACTTTCATAATTTGGTACAACATCATAGGTAATGTCACCCTGGCATTGATAACTACAGTTGGGGTGTTAATTATCGCTTGTCCTTGTGCTTTGGGTTTAGCTACACCAACCTCAGTCATGGTAGGTACAGGTAAAGGTGCAGAAAACGGCATTTTAATTAAAGGAGCCGAAAGCTTAGAATTAGCGCACCAGATTCAAACAATTGTGTTAGATAAAACTGGCACAATTACTCAAGGTAAACCGACAGTTACAGATTTTGTCACAGTTAACGGTACAGCTAATGGTAACGAAATTAAGCTGATACAACTAGCCGCATCGGTAGAGCGTAATTCTGAGCATCCTTTAGCAGAAGCAGTTGTTAGGTACGCTCAATCTCAGGAAGTACCATTAGCAGATGTTAGAGATTTTGAGGCTGTAGCAGGTAGTGGCGTGCAAGGTATAGTGGCTAACTGTCTTGTGCAAATTGGGACACAACGTTGGATGGAAGAATTAAGTATTAACACTCAAGCTTTGCAACAAGACAAAGAACGCTTAGAATATCTGGGTAAAACCGCCGTTTGGTTAGCAGTTGATGGCGAAATCAAAGGAGTGATGGGGATTGCTGATGCAATTAAACCTACTTCCATCCAAGCTGTAAAAGCATTGCAAAAACTCGGTTTAGAAGTTGTAATGCTTACAGGTGATAACCAGCGCACCGCCGAAAGTATTGCTCGTGAAGTTGGTATCAAAAGAGTCTTAGCAGAAGTCCGCCCGGATCAAAAAGCCGAAGTAGTTAAAGTGCTGCAACTGGAGCAGGGGAGCAGAGGAGCAGGGGAGCAGAGGAGAATAAAATCTAAAATTGTGGCGATGGTTGGTGATGGTATAAATGATGCACCAGCCTTGGCTCAAGCCGATGTGGGAATTGCGATTGGGACTGGTACAGATGTGGCGATCGCAGCTAGTGACATCACTTTAATCTCTGGTGATTTGCAAAGCATAGTTACAGCAATTCAACTCAGTCGCGCCACAATTCGCAACATTCGCCAAAACTTATTCTTTGCCTTCATTTATAACGTTGCTGGTATTCCCATCGCTGCTGGTATTCTCTATCCCTTCTTCGGTTGGTTACTTAACCCGATTATCGCCGGTGCAGCAATGGCTTTTAGTTCAGTTTCTGTAGTCACCAATGCGCTGCGTTTACGTAAATTTCAACCTAAAGGTGTTAGAGGTTAGTTTTTGTGTTTTACTTAACACTTTCTTCTCTAGTCCCTAGCCCCTAATCTCTAGCCCCTTTTTTCAACACAGGAGATTTTTCAATGGTGAACAGAACAGCACTTATAGGCAGTATAGCAAGTTTAGGCATTTTATTCGCAATTGCATCTGGTGAAGCAGCAACACAAACATCCCATGAGACACACTCAGTCCAAACCAATCAATTTCAACGTATTGATCAACCCTTAGAGAGGAAGGTGGCCGTCACCCTCGGCGGGTTGGGACTCATTGGTTTAGAACTCTGGTGGTTCTTGCTGAGTAAATCCAAATCTCAAAAAGCAATTGCAACAGGTGGAAATGTCCAGGAAGTAACCGTTACTGTTGATGGCGGATATGAACCAAGTCGAATTGTAGTGCAAACGGGGACACCAGTACGACTGAAATTTGAACGCAAAGATCCCAGCAGTTGCTTAGAACAAGTAATAATTCCAGACTTTCATATTGCCGCAGATTTACCGCTTAATCAGGTAACAATTGTGGAATTTACACCCGAACAAGCCGGAACATATCTTTTCACCTGCGGAATGAATATGTTTCGCGGTGAAATCCAAGCCGAAGCATCAGACATTCAAGGCGCGATCGCTATTAAAGATGAAACGATGATCAAACTTCAACCCAAATCTTTAGGCACTGTCAAGGAATAAATTTCTGCACAAAAATCATCAGTTCGATTATTTGGGCGAATCTCCATCCTTTTCAAGGTTCTGTTTCATTGCTGCACCTATAGCCTGAACAGTTGGCTCTGAACTTTGTAGCAGTGTATGTGCAACATTATACTGGTCAGCATGACTGCGATTTTGGCTAAGTTTGTATTTCCCTTCTAAGCGTGTGACGGTCATCTCAAAAGCAATGATGCCATTCATCATTCCCTCGCGGAAGTTATGAGATAAGTTATGCCACTGAGATTTATACTCAGATTCATAAGTATCAATCATCTCGTCAATTATTTTATCCATCTGTTCTGGCGAATCTCCGAGGGTGATAATTTGAGGTACTCCGTAGGCGTGTACAGCGATGAAGTTCCACGTCGGTACACTCTGTTCCTTCTCATACAAAGATGGTGAGATGTAAGCGTGAGGCCCGGTAAAGACAGCAAGTGTCTGACCAACGCCAAAACCTTGCCATTGAGGATTGGGTTTAGCAAGATGTCCTGACAGCTTAACAACACCGTTCTGTACTGTGACAACAAGCGGGATATGTGAAGCAACAGGGACATCATTCAAAATAGATACTAACGTAGCAAAACTATTAGCACGCATGAAAGCGACCAGTTTCTCAATGTCATCTTCTCGAAAAGCGGTTGGGATGTACATGGTCTGAAAATCATAATGATGACGTAGTTTATTACGGCTTCGCTTACTTATTCAACCGAATGGCTGACCAAAACCATGAGTGGGTAAGCATTATAAATAACGATACTTTTCATGCTTGACTCTCCAGCTAAATGGAGAGTTTAGGATTAAAATTAGCAATCATATCTCACTGAAGGTTTGGTAAGTATGTTAGCCCAAGCAGAAGCAAAACAGATTGGTGTAGTCGCCAAAGAAAGCGGCGTACCAATTAAAACTATTCGCTACTATGAAGAACTTGGCCTACTTAAATCATCAGGCAGAACTGAGGGTGGATTTAGATTATTTAACTCTGAAGTTTTGGAGCGACTGCATTTTATTAAACGCGCTCAAAGTTTAGGATTAAGTTTGTTAGAGATTAAGGAATTTTTAAATGTTCATGATGAGGGAGAATTACCTTGTGAGCATATCAAAATTAAACTGGAAGATAAGGTAAAAGCTATTGATGAACAAATTCAGCAATTATTGATTTTGAGACAAGAATTATCAGGGTTGCTTTCTGGTTGGGAAATAAAACCTGATAATGACCATTCAACTATTTGCCCAATTATCGAAAATGAATAAATAGTTTTGTCAAGCTAGAGATATAAATATCAACGGTCTTTAGTACAAAAATAAAAAGTTAATTATATATAAAACAACAGATTCACACAGATAAACACGAGGATGTATTTGTGGACATCTGTTGTTAAAAGTCTGAGCAGAGTAAGCTTCCGCTCAGACTTTTTGTTTGTTTATTTGTGGTTGATTTTTTTGATTTTACTCTTGACTCTCCAGGATGATGGAGAGTTTAAGCTAATTCCAAGTTGAGTAAATTAATTAAAACTCTGTTAGTTATCCATCAATATAGGGTTTTTTAAAGTCTATCAACAGTTGGCAAAAGACTAATTGTTGATAGAAAGTTCTCAATTGAATTTATAGGAATTCCTCAAACATGAACCCCTTGGAAAACCAAACCCCTATTCTAGATATAAATGATGATTTCGAGACTGAATTACAGTTACCGCACTTAACAAGACCGTGGCTTTGGCTATTGCTAACCTTATTCTTAGTAGGTGGAGGTATTGTTAGTTGGCGAGTGCTGACTCCCACCCAGAAATCCCCAGTAGCTACAGATGTTGCACCTCCTGGCGTAAAAGTTAAATTATCCTCACTACAAGCAAGCACAATTGAACAAAGTTCAAGTTTTATTGCTAACCTCCAATCTCGCCGCTCAGTCACTCTCCGTCCCAGAATTCAAGGACAAGTCAGCCAGATTTTTGTGAGATCCGGCGATGAAGTAAAAGCAGGTACACCAATTTTACAAATAGATGCAGAAGAACAAAAAGCAGTAGTTAGCGGTGTGGATGCAGCAGCAATGGCGGCGCGATCGCAACTCGAAAATGCTAAAGCGACTCTCAAATCTATAGAAGCTGAACGTTTATCTAAGCAAGCTGATGTCAAGCTAAACGAGTTGGACTACCAAAGGTACTCTTATCTGGCTGCGGAAGGTGCGATATCTCGCCAAACTCAAGATCAATACGCTAACAAACTAGCTACAGCTAAAGGCAGTTTGAATGCGATGGATGCCCAAATTCAAGCCCAAAAAGCTGCGATTTCTCAAGCCGAAAAAGCAGTACAGCAAGCTCAAGCAGCTACCAAGCAACAACAAGTCCAGTTGAAATACTACAAAATTACTGCTCCTTTTGCTGGCAAAGTGGGCGATATCCCCATCAAAATCGGTGATTTTGTTGATACTTCGACGCAATTAGCAACTATCACCGAAAATCAAACTCTAGAAGTCAATATCTCCGTACCAGTTCAGCAAGCAACCCGATTACGTCCTGGAATGACATTGCAGTTAATTGACGAACGAGGTAAAAATCTCGGAAGCAGTCGAATATTTTTCATTGCTCCCAACACCGCTAACGATACTCAGTCAGTCTTAGTCAAATCACTATTTGATAATTCCCGGAGACAGTTGCGAGCCGACCAATTCGTGAAAGCTAAAGTGGTTTGGGACAAACGCCCAGGAGTATTAATTCCTACAACAACTGTTATCCGTTTGGGTGCAGAAACCTTTGTTTATGTAGCTGAATTTTCACCTAAGGAACAGGGGTTAGTAGCACGGCTCAAACCTTTAGAGCTAGGTAGTATCCAGGGTAATCAGTATCAAGTGCTGAAAGGTTTAACCGCAGGAGAAAAAATTATTGTTTCCGGTTTAATCAATTTAAGAGATGGCACTCCTATTATTCCTGAGCCTTAGCTAAATCCAGATTTTTATTTACAAAGAATAAGTTTATGTTTGCGAATTTTTTTATTAAGCGACCTGTATTTGCGATCGCCTGCGCTTTAGTAATGCTCATGGTAGGTATAATCAGCATTCCGCTACTACCAGTAGAGCAGTACCCAGATATCAGTCCTGTGCAAATCAATGTCACTGCAAATTACATTGGTGCTAACGCTCAAGTTGTAGAAGATACAGTAACAACAGTTTTAGAACGCCAAATTAATGGTGTCGAGGGCTTGAAATATATCACCTCAACCAGCAGCAGTGATGGTACTAGTAACATCGTTGTCACTTTTGAGCAAGGATATAACATCGATGTTGCAGCTAATGATGTGCAGAATCGCGTCTTGCTTGCAGAACCAAAACTGCCAGAAGTTGTCCGACAAACGGGCGTTTCTGTCACAAAGCAATCCAGTGGTATCGTCTTAGCGATGGCTATGTATAGCGAAGGTGATAAATATGATGACACTTTTATTAGTAACTACGCCGACCTTTATGTTTTAGACCGCCTCAGACGCATTAAAGGTGTAGGTAATATTGCAACTTTTGGCGATCGCCGCTATGCGATGCGGTTGTGGCTTGACCCGACTCAACTTGCCAATCGCAAACTGACGACAGAGGATGTAATTAACGCCCTTCACCAACAAAACTTACAGTTGGGTATTGGGAGTATTGGACAGCCACCCGCACCAAATGGGCAAATGTATCAAATCGAGTTGCAAACTCAAGGGAGACTAAAAGAAGCTGACGAATTTGAAAACATGGTCATCAAAGCGGATACAGATGGCACACTTGTGAAACTAAGAGATGTTGGTCGTGCTGAACTTGGGGCAGAAAATTACAGTTCCTTTGCTCGCTATAGTGGTCACGTTGCTGTCGGCTATCAAATTCTGCAAATTCCTGGGAGCAATGCTTTAAAAATTGCCAATGCGGTAAAAGCCGAAATGGAGCAAATTGCAAAGGACTTTCCACCTGGTTTGAAATACGAATTTCCCTATGATTCTTCACTATTTGTCGAAGCGTCTCGTCAGGAAGTTGTCAAAAATTTATTGGAATCAATTGTGCTGGTTGTCTTAGTAATTTTTGTTTTCTTACAAGACTGGCGTACTACCCTCATTCCCGCAATTACAATTCCGATTTCTTTAATTGGAACGTTTGCCTTTGTAAAAATTTTCGATTTTTCACTTAACAGCTTGACTTTGTTTGGTTTGACTTTAGGGTCGGGGATGGTGGTAGACGATGCAATCATCATCGTCGAACAAATTAACCGCTTTATCCAGAGTAAAGGGATGAATCCCCGGCGGGCGGCTAGTGAATCCATGACAGAACTGTTTGGGGCGGTAATTGCCACATCCCTCGTACTCATGGCTATGTTTATTCCTGTGGGATTCTTCCCTGGAACAACGGGACAACTATATAAACAATTTGCACTGACAATTGCTTTCTCAATTGTACTTTCGACTTTTATTGCTATTACCTTAACTCCAGCTCTGGCAGCTATGTTGTTGCGGAAAACTCAAAAACCACGCGGTTTACTAGGCTGGATTTTTGGAGCGATTAATTGGTTACTTGACTGGATGCAAAAAGGATACCAACAAATTCTCCGGTTGCTTATCCACTTAAAAATTGTTGTTGTGGTTTTATTTATTGCATCTTTGGTTTGGACAGGCTGGCTTTACCTGCGCGTACCGACAGCATTTTTACCAGAAGAAGACCAAGGTTATTTTATTAACTTAATACAGGGGCCAGATGGCACTTCACTCAACTACACCCGTGAAGTTGCGAAGCAAGCAGAAAAAACACTGCTGAAAATACCAGAGATTAAAGGTACCTTTGCAATGGGTGGTGTTGGTTTTAGTGGTAACACTCCCAACAGAGGTTTAATATTTGCACCTCTCAAATCTTGGGATGTGCGAAAAACAGCCCAACAAACAGCATCAGCAATTGTGAATCAAGCTAGAGGTGGACTGTCAGCAATTAAAGACGCAGCCGTGTTTGCGGTGAATCCTCCGACTATCCAAAGTTTAGGTAGTGTGGGTGGTTTTGTGTTTCAGTTGCAAGATAGAGGCGACAGAAATAATAGCGACATCAATAATTTAGTCAAAATCAGTCATGATTTAATCGGCAAAGCAAATCAAACACCAGGACTGCAAGGAGTATTTAGTACCTACACCGCTAACGCACCGCAGTTACTTATCGAAGTAGATCGAGAAAAAGCCGAAGCCTTACAAGTCCCTGTTAGAGATATCTTTAGCACATTGCAGACTTTCATCGGTTCACGCTACGTCAACGACTTTAATGCTTTTGGTCGCACGTACCGAGTCTATGTTCAAGCAGATCAACAGTTTCGCGCCAACCCAGAAGATATTGGACAACTATATGTGCGTTCTAGACAAGGTGAGATGATTTCCCTCAGTAGTTTGGTTAAAGTAAGACCAACTACCGGGCCGCAAACAATTAACCACTACAACCTGTATCGTTCAATAGAAATCAATGGCGCAGCTGCACCTGGTTTTAGTTCTGGACAAGCAATCCAAGCGATGAAAAGTTTAGCCACTACTGTCTTACCAAAAAATATGGGCTACGAATGGTCAGGGATTACTTTAGAAGAATTAGAATCTGGTGGTCAAGCACCAATTATTTTTGGTCTAGGAATTTTCTTCGTTTTCCTAGTGCTGGCTGCTCAATACAATAACTTCGTTGACCCTTTGATTATTTTATTATCAGTTCCCTTAGCTGTTTTAGGAGCATTATTAGCTCAATCATGGCGTGGTTTGTATAACGATGTTTACTGTCAGGTTGGTTTAGTGATGTTAATTGGTTTAGCTAGTAAAAATGCAATTTTAATTGTTGAATTTGCTAACCAATTACGCGACCAAGGTTTTTCAATTACCAAAGCAGCCGTCAAAGCTTCTGGAGAACGCTTACGACCAATTATCATGACTGCTATTTCTACGCTACTGGGAACTTGGCCGCTTGTTGTCGCTACAGGCGCAGGGTCAGCTAGCCGTCAATCTCTTGGTACTGCTGTCTTTGGTGGAATGTTCGTTGCTACTTTCTTGAGTTTGTTTGTAGTACCTATCCTGTATATCGTGATTAGCCAAATTCGTATGCGGTTTGCAGGTTTACCAAAGGCTAAATATCCAGCAGGTGAGTTAGCAAAATAATCAGGAGATATAAATCTTAATGCGCGTTTATTAAAAATAATAAACGTGATTTTTTATTAATATAGAATCAACTAATAATTATTTGATTTTTCCTCTTGACTCTCCAGCTAACTAGACAATTTAAAGTGATTTTATGTTGAGTAGATAATTCGTAAATTCACTAATGGAGCAAAGTCAATGAAAAGATTTATCAATGCGATCGCAATAACTACTACTTTATTCATTGCTCAAAGTTGTTCGTTATTACCTAAAGCTGAAGAAAAAGCAATATCTGTTAGTACACATCAGCATGAAGACTTTTTAATAAGTGATAACCATCATACAGAACATTCAACAAGTAGCACAGTTCATGGTGAAAAGAAAGCAGTAACTCAGGCAAAACTCACAATTTCTAGTACCATTAGCCAGAATACAAGGATTCCGATATTGATTGAGGTTCACGATTTTGATGGAAAGACAATTACAAATTTTGACACTTTCCAAGAAAAGTTAATGCACTTGATTGTTGTCAGTGATGATCTTCAGTATTTTAGTCATCTTCATCCCGTATATAAAGATAATGGGCAGTTTGAAGTTGAAGCTAATTTTCCCCAAGCTGGTGGTTACACATTTTTTAGTGACTACAAACCTACTGGTCAAGCAGAACAAATCTCTGTATTGAAAACACAAGTTCCAGGAATAACTATTGCTGCTCCAGAAATTGACATTAAGCGTAGTAAAACTTTCAGTGATACTAAAGTCAATCTTGCTCTCTCTGAAGCCACTGTAAAAGCAGGTAAAGAAGTCACTTTAATTTTTCACTTAAAAGATGCTTCTAACAATCAACCGCTTACAGATTTACAGCCTTACTTAGGAGAACAAGGACATTTAGTTATCCTGCGACATTCAACCCCATTAACAGCAGCAGATTACATCCATGCTCACGCACTACAAAATACCCCGACTGGACAGGTTCATTTTATGACTAGCTTTCCACAGCCAGGAAAGTATAAGCTTTGGGGTCAGTTCAATCGCAATGGTAAAATCATCACTGCTGATTTTTGGATAAATGTTACAAGCTGAGGCTGGAGACATTAGGGGAGGTAGTTTCTTCCTCTGCTCCCCCTGCTTCTTTTACTCCTGACTGGGAAGAACAGTTTTTTAAAGACCTATAGACTCATGAAATTTGATATATATGTATACTACGGTTAATATATCGAAAAATCGGTCTATACATCATGGTGTCTTTACACTCCAGCTTGTCTAACCCATCTACCAGAAATGCCAAGCAGCATTTTACCAGGCGTTCATTCTTGCCAGACCATGAAAATATTCTCTGGCAGATTGAAAAGGGTTTCGTGCGGACATTCACTTATTTAGAAGACGGTACAACAGTTGCTCTAGGATTATGGGGGCCTGGAGATACGGTTGGTAAGGTTTTGTCAAAAATGGAACCTTATCAGATGGAGTGTTTAACAAAAGTAGAAGTAAAGACTTTATCTATAGAAGAATGGTATCAACCACAAGAAACTCTTTTAGCACATATTCAACAGGCTCAAGAGTTGATGGTGATTCGTAGTTATAAAAAAGTAGATACTATGCTGATTAAATTATTAGCATGGTTATCTAAAAAGTTTGGTTGTGAAGTTGAGAAAGGACGTTTAATAGATATGCGGTTAACTCATGAAGACTTAGCTGAAATGCTTGGTTCTACGCGCGTGACTATCACTCGAATTTTGGGTCAATTTGAGGAGGGAGGTTTGATTGACCGTTTATCTCTACATCGCATTGTGGTACGAGAAGAAGAGGTTTGGTACTATGAGATTTAAAATGCAGAGGTATGCAAAGTTGAGCCAGTGCGTTGCGCGGGTTCCCAAGGCACTCCGTTGAGCGGCTTCGCCACGTTGTAGTAACTGGCGTAGCGCGGAGTAGCGCAGAGTTTTTTAGATTTCGTAAATTATTTTTCTCTTATCCATAGTGCTAGTCCGCCGCCTCGACCACGTGCTGCGATTAAATTTTCGGTGGCTAAAAAGAAGGCGAAAAAGGGTAATTTACCTATGGGTTGGTTGTCAAAATCTTCTATTTGCGTTTTAGAATTACGGATAGGTTTGTTGTAAATAGTACGACCAAATAAACTAAATTGTATGTGGGTAAAGTCAAATGCTAAAAGGTTTTTTTTGCCTAAATATTTGGCTGGCCCTGTGAGTTTTAACAACACTGGCCCTAGTTGTACTTGATTGCTAATTTCTGCTTTGGCTGAAGTTTCATTTATGAGTGTTTTTCCAGTAAAGGTAATGTAAGTTGGCGTAAATTTAGGCCAATAAAAACCTTTACCTAAAATGATTCCGCCTCGCTGTTTAGCTTTGCGAGTTCCAGTAGCAAAGCATAGTCGCCATTTTCCGACAAGAGAATCAAAATTATAGGTAAGCCGTTGTTGTTTGGCAGTTTTTTCGGCTTGTAATAGAGCATCAACTACTACCGTAGCAGATGGGCGATCGCTATCTTTTCCAGCTTGTAATAAAGTAGCAAACAACTCAGATGAAACAGGTGATGGTAACTCAGCAGTCATGAAAGCATTTTTTCAGGGAACAAGAATGTATTTTTTTGAATAGGGAAAGGGCAACAGGAAACAATAAATAACTTTTTACTATTGCCTATTGCCTATTGCCTATTCCCTAATTATTGTGAAGAACCTGGTCTGAGTCTTTCCCGCCAAGAAGGTGTTGATGCAGAACCAGAACTTGAAGAGTTAGAACTACCACTACTAGAAGATGAAGCCCGTCGAGAGCTGCGAGGTGTAGGAGAATCTGATTCTACTCGGCGCGACCTGCGGGGTGTAGGAGAATCTGATTCAGCTTGCCGATATCTTCTTCTACGACGAGGTTGTTCTGTTACCGTGTTGCTGGAGTCGTTTTCTACACTACGATAACGCTGTCTTCTTCTTGGTCTTTCTGTTTCTGTATTATCCTCTTGCTGTTGGTAACGATAACTACTTCTGCGTCTGCGTCTGGATGAGCCGCTATCATCGTCATTACGGTAATTTGACCGTTCTGAATCGTCATCATCATCAGAGGATATTGAACGATTCTGTACCTTCCCTGGCTTGATGGGTTGGGCTTTAATAGTCCCTTTACGACCTTCTAACTTTGGTCGGGCGGGGAATTTTTCGACTGGCATTCCCTCAACAGCTTTTTCCATAAATTCGTGCCAAGTGTAGGCGGCACTGCTACTGCTGCCATAGGTATGGCGGTTGTTATCGTTACCTAGCCAAACCCCTGTTACTACTTGGGGAATGTAGCCAATAAACCACAAGTCCCTGGCTTCATCAGAAGTGCCAGTCTTGCCTGCTACAGGTCGATTATCTAGTTGAGCGGCTCCACCAGTACCAGCTTCCACAACGTTACGCAGCATCCAGGTCATAATTGCGGCACTTTCAGAATCGAGTGCGCGTTCAGGTTTAAAATCTGCTGACCAAATAACTTGACCTTGGCGGTTGAGGATGCGTCGCACTCCATGTGGCTCTGTGTGTAATCCTTGAGTGGCAAAGCTACCGTAAGCACTAGTTAATTCTAAAAGATTGACTTCGTTGGAACCAAGAGCTAGAGAGTAATGGGGATTGAGTTTTGATTTAATGCCCATTTTATGCGCTAGTTCGATGGTTGGCTCAAACCCCACATCTAACAAGACTTTTAACGCAACTATATTCACCGAGCGAGTGAGGGCATCTCGCATATTCATCTCTCCCCGGAAGGTTTCACCGTAGTTTTTTGGTTCATAACCATCAACTACTAAAGGAGCATCGACATAGGTATTGTAGGGGTTTTTGCCGGCGGCGATCGCCGCCGCGTAGACAAACCCTTTAAAGGTTGATCCTGGCTGACGCTTGGCTTGGGTAACGCGATTAAATTGGTTCTTATCAAAATCTTTACCACCAACCATCGCTTTAATTTCCCCATTCCGGGGATCAATAGATACTAAGGCTGCTTCCTTAAAGTTCTCCCAACGCCCTTGATTACGTAGTACTTTAGCCACTGCTTCTTCGCCTGCTTTTTGCCAAGTCGGGTCTAGGGATGTTTCTACAGTTAAACCTCCTGTAGATAACACATCAGCAGGTACATATTTAGGTAATTCTTGTTGGATGTAGCTGGTAAAGTAAGGCGATTGTTTTTCTAGGCGTTTCGGTGGACTGCTTTTAACAACTAGCGGTTCTTGGGAGGCTGCTTGTCTTTCGGCTTCGGTAATTACTCCATCTTCCCGCAACCGTTGCAATACGAGATTTCGCCGTTTTTTAGCTGCTTCAGGATTGTTCTCTGGGGAGTAGGCACTGGGTGCTGGTGCCAAACCTGCAATTGTGGCTGCTTCTGCTAAGGTAAGTTGGTCTACTGGTTTGCTGAAGTAAACCCAGGCTGCATCTGCAACACCGTAAGCCCCTGAGCCTAAATACACCAGATTTAAGTAACGCTCTAAAATCTGGTCTTTGGTCAGTTCTGTTTCTATTTTTTGAGCGAGGCGGACTTCTTTGAGTTTGCGCCAAATTGTTCGCTCTTGGCTGAGGAAGAGAATACGCGTTAATTGTTGAGTGATGGTGCTACCACCTTCTACCACACCTTGCGATCGCAAGTTATTTAAACCTGCCCGCAAAATACCTTGGGGATCAACACCTTTATGTTCTGAAAATCTGCGATCTTCTGAGGCGATAAAAGCTTTTTTTAATTTATCGGGAATTTGTTCTATTTTGAGTTGTTCTCTACTAGCTTCTCCTTGTTGCTGAAGGATAGTACCATCAGCCGCTTTAATTGTTAACGTTTGCTCTCGAACAACTGCTTGGAGTTCCGATTTATCCGGCAAAGTCTTATCTATCGAGGTAATGAAGTATTTTGTCCCTACTACCCCACCACCTACTGTTAGTATTGCCCAAAACCAGAACCGACGATAGAACGGCTTTTCCCGACTGCTAAATGTGGTCAATATCCCAGATGGAACATTACCCATTTTGCCAAATAGCTGCTTTACCTTTGCTAGTTTGCTTGGGGGTAAGCTTTCTTGAGTGGATTCCTTGTTCTTGTATTGATTCCCAGGCGACAATCGCAGCTCCTCCTTGCCAAAGTCACTCAAAATTTGGTGCTTGTTGCTTGAACCAGGAGGTGCGCTTCCCCACGTTAGTTCCTCGCTTCAAGTCGGCGCAAGCTCTCCGCCTAAAACAGAGTTTAGGGGTTAGCTCACTACGTTCGTGTTAGTATATTATCCTATAAATTTTTAACTGAATTCATTTATACATAAAATCTTTTGTCAAATTACTAGTTGATTTTTTTAAGATTTTCCACCAAGTTATATTTAATTGAGTAAAGAAAAATTGTTAAAAATATTTAACGATAATGGGGATCAAAATATAATAAATCAGTCTAAAGATAGTGGGCAAAAAATCTTTGGGAATGAGTTGCCTATTTTGGCTGCGTTAGCTCTGGGTAGCAATCTTGGTGATTCTCAAACAATATTAGAAACAGCGATCGCCCAGTTAGCTGCACTACCAGGAATTGAATTAAAATCAGCATCTAGTTGGTATAAAACCAAAGCAGTAGGGCCACCACAACCAGATTACATTAATGGTTGTGCCATATTGCAAGTAGCAATGACACCGCAGTTATTATTAGATACTTTGTTAGCCACAGAACAGAAATTTGGGCGAGTGCGACAAGAACGTTGGGGGCCGCGATCACTGGATTTAGACTTATTGTTGTATGATCAGGTAATTCTAGACACACCAACTCTCCAAATTCCTCACCCACGGATGCGTGAACGAGCATTTGTCTTAGTCCCCCTAGCCGAAATTGCCCCAGATTGGATAGAACCAGTTTCCGGATATGCGATCAAACAGTTGGTAAAAGATGTAGACTGTTCTGATGTACATTTACTGAAGAGCAATTTAAGTCACCACCCATAAACACGCAAAACTCTGATTCTGCAAACGACCGCAGTGTTTGTCTGTGTATTTTGAAAAGATAAAACTATAACTATGCCACTAGGTAGAGAATTACCACAGCTGTTAAAACAACGCCTGTTTTATAAAGGACGTAAATTTGATTTTGAGGTAAATCGCTTGCGTTTACCTAACAAATCAGAAGGCGAATGGGAATGTATTCGTCACCCAGGAGGGGCGTTAGCTGTGCCTGTGACACCAGAAGGGAAATTAGTACTGGTGCGTCAATATCGCTTTGCTGTTCAAGGAAGGATATTAGAATTTCCTGCTGGTACTTTAGAATACAACGAAGACCCTCAAGATACAATCATGCGTGAAATTGAGGAAGAAACTGGTTATAGCGCGCAAAAATGGCGCAAACTTGGCGAATTTTTCCTTGCGCCTGGTTACTCTGATGAAATTATTTACGCTTTTCTAGCCCAAGATTTACAAAAGCTAGAAACACCACCCAAGCAAGACGAAGACGAAGATATTGAAACTGTGCTAATGACACCAGAGGAACTGGAAAAAGCAATTTTAGCAGGCGAACCAATAGATGCAAAATCAATTACGAGCTTTTTCTTAGCACGTCAGTTCTTATAGCTTTTCTTGTGTTAGTTAAAAGTCTTATTATACAGCTTATATAAGTTGGAGGCTGCAACAAAGACAGTCTCCTCCATAAGCTGTAATTTAAGATTAAATCTAAGGCTGATATTTTTGATATTTTGAGAGGTTTAACTCACTTAGTCCATTCTATACCAAATCTTAACAAAATAAATTCTTTAGCATCATAATATAATAAAGCATCTATTGTAATTTTTGATACAATAGATGCTTTATTGTAAGATAGGAAAGCAATTGATGAAGAACAAAATAAAACAAAATCGAAAAGATGAGTTTTCCTACTTGCGAAAGATTAATGACGAAACCTATAAAACAGAGCGACAATTAAAAGAACAAATAACAAAAATTGAATCAGACAACAAATCTCTTAAATATAGGCTTAATACTACTAAAACGGTAGTAAACAGCGAGATATTTGGGGTGCTGATTGGGTTCCCTTTAACCAATCAATAGCTTTTGAATCAATTATCAATATTCGCCCCAGCCAAAATAATCGCTCAATGTTAATTCAAGACCCAGTAATTCAAGAACGTGTACAAAAAATCACTCAGGAGTTGATTGGGGGATATGAACCAGAATTTAGATGAAAAAAAAGCACGATTTCAAAGTGTTAATACATCAACTCGCTTAGGTCATATAGCTTCAAATTTAGCCAGGATTAGAACATTTTGTAACAGCACTTATAAAGAAGCTGTTGAGAGTTTAGCAGAGGAAACCACGTGGTTTATTGAATGGACAGCAGCAGAAATTGAACCAGAATATGCGGAAGAACTGGTTAACATTCAAGTTCAACTAGCACGATGGAAATTAACTTTAGATAGTATTTGGTCTAATGATAGCGAACGCAAAAAAATATCAGAACAATCTAACGCTTGGTCAGAGCGAGTATTAGATATGTCAGGATTGGTGTCTGAATCCATAGCATAAATTTCTCTACCCTGCTCTATACAGCTAGTAGGTTGGGTGTAACGAAGTGGAACCCAACATCATCGTTGGGTTACTCCACTCAATCTACTAAAACTCCCTTTAACTTATACTAATTTGTTTAACCAACTCCAAATCCCGTATATTCTCGAATATATGGAGGTTGAAGCCCCAAAATAATATCGTCTTTTGCAACGCCGTTGGCTATTAATATATCGGTAATTAGTGTGTCTGTTTGATTGCGTTGAATCCAAATTTTTTCTTCTCTAATTTCTAAATGAAGCACACAGTTGTAAATCCTCTGATGTCCATTCCATCCCAAGTCAATTAATAAATAACGATCATTGGTTAAATCAAAGACTGTTTCTGTTTCAATATCTCCTCCTAACGTTTTTCCCTGAGATTCTTCTGTTAATAACTGCTGAATATATTGGCGATATTTGTTTAATTTATCCATTTGACAATTACCTCATTTCTTGAGTCATAAATTATTAATTTAAGTTGATATTTCTTAATAGAAGCTTTGGGTAAATCTCGATAAAAGAATGAATCATAGGCTTCAATAGGAACAGCTAAATACAGACGGCGTTCTGGTTCAGTTTCTTCTAAAACTAGACGGTAATTCAAAAATTGCCCCAAAGCTAGATGAAAATCAAAAATCGCTGAATCGCTTAGGAAACTTTTAACTTCTACGGCTATTTTTTGTTCAGCTTTTTCTGCTCCTAGAAGTTGCTCTGCTCCTAAATCTATCGAAATTTTATCCTCTTCACCATATTCAATACGTAATGGATCATGAGTAATTATCCATCCTTCTTTTTCTAAGCCTTGTTTGACAGCGTTATGAAATTTGTCTCTAGCAGACATTCTATTTTTGTTCCCGATTTATCCAAATTCCTCTCATCCCAACTGCTTTCGCCCCTTGATAGTCTTCGACAATGCTGTCGCCAATGTGCCATGCTGCCTCTGGCGGACAATTATGTTTTTCTAAAGCAACAGTAAAAATTTCGGGATCGGGTTTCGCTGCGCGTGCTTGGGTAGAAATAGTGACAGAGGTAAAATAATCGCTCAGTCCTAAACTTTGCAATACTGAGTAAATTCGAGAATCAAAGTTAGAAATAATTCCCATTTCAATACCCAAACGCCGCCAGTTCATCAGCGATGGCAACACATCAGCATAAATAAACCACGGTTCAGCAGTACCAAAGTGAATGTAAAGTTCACTAAAAAAAGCCGAAAAGTCAGGAAATTGCTTGAGAGCGCCAGCAGTTTCAAAGGTATTGAGCGCAATTGTCCGCCACCAGTCAAACTCCCGTTGCGGGATGTCTGCTGGTTCTGCATCGAGAAATATCGGTGGCGGTGCTGCTTTAAAACTGTGGACAAAAGCTTTATTTAATCTAGCCGGAGAAATGGTGACACCAAATTCTCTGGCTATTTGACTATATACTTCGCCCACACTGCCTTTTACGCCGAAGATTGTGCCGACAGCATCAAGGAAAATAACTTTCGGTCGTTCCATCAAACTGTTTGTGATTATGTATTTTGAATATGAGATTTAGATTGACTGAGAAAGTGTCTCTATAATAGGACGGACTAGCCAATTAAAACCAACTTTGAGTTGATGATCGAAAGTCGGCATCCGATAGAGGTAGGTAAGGCGACGGGCAACATACGCTAAAGAACCATCTAATTTGATGCCTAAACTAGTTAAGGTAGCGTTGTCTATTCCCAGTGCCATCATTTCGCCTAACTTTTGATAGCGGAAGGGAAGTAAAGGTCGCTGGGTAAAGGAAGCCCAAATATTCCAAGCAGTATAATCAGCTTGTTGCAAGGCAGCTTGTGCTGTAGCCGGGACTTGCTGGCCTTCGGCATCACAACAGTCGGCTAAATCACCTAAAGCAAAGATTTCGGGATAGTCGAGAACTTGTAGCGTTGGTGTAGTACTAATTTGATTTCGCTGGTTTTGCTTTAAAGGCAAGACTTTGACTACAGGAGCTACCCTTGTACCTACAGTCCAAATCACCAAATCTACAGGAATTGTATCTACCTGATTTTTGTATTCCAGTGAAATGGTATCTGCGGTAATTGCTTCAACTTTGGTTTCTAAATCAATAAATACACCCCTTGCTTCTAAAGCTTTTTTAGCGGCTTCGCGGTTAAACTCTGGGGATGTGCGTAAAATTTGGTCGCTAATTTCAACTAACCGCAACCTACCTCTGTCGCCTAATCTGTCAGCTAATTTACAAGCAAGTTCGACACCGCTATAACCAGCCCCAACAATTGCCACACGAATTTTGTCAGCCTCAGATTCTTCGAGAATTCGTAAGCGTTCTTCTAAACGGTAAGCATCATTAACTGTGCGGAAGGGGTGGGCGTAGGATGCGCCGCCAGGAACGATATCTAATGGTGTTTCTCCACCTAAGGCCAGCACTAATCTGTCGTAGGGTATTTCTGGGCCGTCTTGTAATTGTATCCGTTGCTGGTCGATATCAATGCCTGACACAACGGCTTGGTAAAAGCGTACTCCTGTACCTTGGAGAAGTTCAGCAAACGGCGGGGCAATTTCCCAAGTTTGCAGTTCACCAGTGAGTAATTCGTAGAGTAAGGGGGAAAATAGAAAGCGATCGCTTTGATCTACCAGTACAATTTCGGGCTTTTGTTGAGATTCCCAAGGTAACTGGCTTAAGCGCAAAGCAGTATAAAGGCCACCAAAGCCTCCACCAAGGATCACAATTCTCGTAGTTTCTTTAGTCATTTTATGTAGGGGATGGTCAATCCCAGCAGGGCAACTAACTCTCAGTTTAATGATTTATCTCGTTCTTTGTTCATCTTAGATTTTATCGACATTTCGCCTGCTACCCCAATACGCTTCGGATAAGAAATTTACTCGTGTTCGCGTAGCGTCTCCTTGAGGAGAAGATCGCTCCGTTGCGGTTACTCAGACTTTTCACGGGAAGTCCTAAAACCTCTGTCAAGACAGGGGGCAAAAAGCAGCTTTCAATCGAAGCTGCTTATCGGCAAATTGGCATCAAAGAAGCAATCCACGCGGAGCGTTCCCTGAGGTAGGACATGGTTAAATAAAATTTGTTTCCTGCAAAAACTCCACAATAGAGGCATTTATAACTTTTGCAGAACCAGTAGAAGCATCATGATAACAGTCAGTTAAAATTTGAAACTTGGAATTGGCAATACATTTATGTAGTTTTTCTCCATGACTAGCAGGAAACCAACTATCTTTATCGCCCCACAAAATAAGCGTGGGACATTCAATAGTAGATAGCTTGTTTTGAATTCTAGTCAGCATATTGGGTTTATTTATTTGCCAGTTTTCAATTTCTTTAGCTGCTAGTTGTAAATCTTCAGCAACTTTCACTACAGTTCCCGGCAATTCAACAAAAGGATAGGTGATCCAATACACATCTTCTTGTGACAAAATTGATGGATCAAATAATACTCTGCGTCTTTCGATCGCCATAATTTCTCTGACTAGCGGGGCTACTAAATATGGCAAACGTAAAGAGTCTATGGCTTGCAATATTTCTAATGGTGTTTGCGCGAGTACATACATTACCCAATGAGGCAGCCGTTCAGCAAAAATTGGTACATTAACTACTACTAACCGCGCAATTAAATCAGGTCTTTCTTGCGCCAGTGCTAAAGCAACTAAACCGCCTAGCGACTCTGCCACAACAACAGCAGGTTCATCACATAAACCCTCAATAATGCGCTCTAATTCAATCACTTGATGTCCATCATCTTCTCGACGATAACAGGGTTTTTCAGAAAATCCAAACCCTTTAGCATCAAAACAAATAACACGGAAATATTTCGATAGCGGCTCAAGACTATAACGCCAGTTATAGCTCCAACTACCCATCCCATGTAATAAAATTAAAGGCTTACCTGTACCTATTTCACCATAAGCAATTTGTACGGGATATCCTTGAGCATCAGTAATAATTAAACTTTGCCGCCCTTGGGGAAAAGTTGCTTGCCACCAATCTTTCATGCTGTTATTAATCAATATCTAAGCACCAGTTAATAATCGCCACAGTGCGCTAATTAATATTACTGGTATTGTAATTAAGACAATGCCTATTAATAATAATCCAACCAGAACTGCTAAAACAAACCAAGTGTCTGCTTTTTGGTTACTGCGGGGACTTTTTAAGTGTTCTTCTAATAGCTTAATGTTATATTCATTTGATTTCCAGGCAAAATCAAACAAGTCTCCGCCTACAGGTAAACTTCCAACCAAGCTATCAATAATTAGATTCAAAATCATTCTACCTAACGTAGCTTTGGATGCACCCATTCGTGCTGATTCTAAAATGATGTAGCTGGAAAATACCAATCCTAAAACATCACCGCCAACAGGTATAAGCCCTAACAGTGGGTCTAACCCGACACTAACTCTTGTGCCAGGAATAGTAAAGGCTTGATCAAGAACTCGACTCAGTTGGCGCAGTCGCCTTAATGAGGATGTAGCATCAGGAGCTATATGAGGAATTTGTGAGTAAGGATCAGGCATGAAAGCGATCGCTTTTTTCAGGTTGAACCGTTCAATATTTTAATCTTGTATGGCTATTTGACAAGAGTTTGTCCTAATACTTAATTTATGAGTCAATGGTCATTTGTCAAACCCCTAACTCTAGCCTCTAGTCTCTAGCCCCTTCTTCCTTATGATGGCGCATATCTTCACCAACAATCACATTCATCTGGTCACCTATCAGCAAAACAGCCGCACTCATCCACAGCCAGAGCATTAAAACTATAAAAGTTCCGACAGCACCATAAACTCGATTGTAGTTGCCGAAATTGGCCACATACAGCCGAAACAGTGCCGAAATTACTGCCCACGAAACTGCTGCCAAAATTGCCCCTGGCATGATTGGGGTTCCTGGGTTCCACTTGCTGGGGCCATAGCGATAAATAAAACTAAAGGCGGTGGCAACAATAATTAAGGTTAAAGGCCAGCGTAACAATTGCCAAAGATGCAGCAAAAATAGTAAAGAGCCATGCTCATACACAACTAGTCGCAATACTAAGTCGCTAACAAAGACAAAGAAAGAAGCCAACATCAAAAGTAAAATTGTACCGACTGTTAAGCCTAAAGAAACGAGTTTGGCTTTCCAGAAGGGGCGTAGCTTCTCTGGCGGCATTTTATGAATTTGGTCAAAAGCAGTCATTGCTGTACTAACTGCACCAGAAGCCGTCCAAATGGCGATCGCAAAACTCAGAGAAAACAAACTACTATTTTTAGAGTTGGCAATTTCTGTAGTAGCAAAATCCCGAATCAAGGTCATCGCTTCTTCTGGTGCAACTTGACTTAATAACGCCGCCAACTGTTTAAACGTATTTTGTAAAGATTCTGCCATTAAGCCGATTGCTGTCAGTACAGCCAAGATTGCCGGAAATAAAGATAACATGGCATTAAAGGCAATCTCTGCGGCCAGTCCTAAAAGTCGTCGTTCAATTGTCCTCGCCACAGTTTTCTTGATTGTGCGCCCATTGAGATGGCGAAAGAAGCGGACAAAACGAGGCTGAACCATGATTTATCTTGATTTCTGCTGAGTATCATCTCATAATCTGCCAAATCTGTCACCGCGATCGCATCTATCTTATTAATTTTTTCATGCCCACCTTTATTAAGAAATGAGGAAAAATTCTCCATAAAAATTAGAATAATTTGGGTAATTTTACTTTTTTCCCATAAATCATTTAACAAAATCTTCTTATATTCTTCATAAATAAAATTTGCAGGTTCTACCTTTTAATAGACTCCAAAATCTTATCCAAGTTGCCATTCACCGCTTTGAAGGAGCTTGGTCTTATTTAAATTTTTTCAATCTGCACAAAATTACTACTTAAGAATAATCATCATTTTTGTTATTCCTAAAATAGTGGTTATACAAGGTTATTAACCATTATTCTGCCTGACGAGCTATTGATTAGTTGAAGCGATCGTGCTTATTAATAGGAAGCGATCGCCTTCACATTGTTTATATTTTTGTTAAACACAACTTAAATTATGGCTAATTCGGTATTTAATCTCGCTGATATCAACGGTATTAACGGCTTTATTATCAACGGTACTCAAACGAATGCTTATTTAGGTGTTGCCGTTAGTAATGCTGGGGATATTAATAATGATGGTGTTGATGACCTAATCATTGGAGCTAATTTTGCTGATGGTTCTGACGGCAAAACTGATGCTGGGCAAAGCTATGTAGTATTTGGTGGTCAAAATATCGGTGCTAATGGAGTTGTGAACATCTCTAACCTCAATGGCACTAATGGCTTCGCTATTAACGGCAAATCTGAGTTTGATTATTCAGGTAACTCGGTTAGCAATGCCAGAGATGTGAATGGAGATGGTATTGCTGATCTAATTATTGGGGCTAACTATGCTAATCCCGATGGCAAAAAACGTGCTGGGCAAAGCTATGTAGTGTTTGGTGGCACAAACGTTAGTAATAACGGCGTTTTTAATCTCTCTGCCCTCAACGGCAGCAATGGCTTTACAATCAATGGCATCAATGCCGGTGACGATTCAGGTATCTCTGTTAACGATGCCGGAGATATTAATAACGATGGCTATAATGACCTAGTTATTGGTGCATATTTTGCCGCCCCCAATAGAAAATTCGCAGCTGGGCAAACCTATGTGGTGTTTGGTGGAGCCAATGTAGGTAGTAGTGGCACTATTAATCTGTCTGATTTAAACGGTAGCAATGGCTTTGCAATTAACGGTTTGAATGCCACCGATTTTTTAGGTGTTTCTGCCAGCCATGCTGGTGACATTAATGGTGATGGTATTGATGACTTGATTATTGGCGCACTGAGAGCCTCAGCCAATGCTAATTCTGGGGCTGGGCAAAGCTATGTGGTATTTGGCGGTGCCGGAGTGGGTAGTAATGGTAGTGTTAATCTCTCCGCCCTCAATGGTAGTAATGGCTTTGCAATCAATGGCATCCATGCCGGTGACTTATCAGGCAGATCTGTTAGTAGTGGCGGAGATGTTAATGGTGATGGTTATAACGACTTGATTATTGGCGCAGATGGTGCTGCTCCTAATGGTAATTCTGCGGCTGGGCAAAGTTATGTAGTGTTTGGCGGCGCAGAAGTAGGAGCTAATGGGAGTTTCAATCTTTCTGCGCTCAATGGTAATCATGGCTTTGCGATTAACGGTATTGCTGCTGATGATGGTTTAGGCCTTTCTGTTAGCGGTGCTGGAGATATCAACAAAGACGGCTATGGCGACTTGATTATTGGCGCACTGAGAGCTTCCCCTAACGATAATTCTAGGGCTGGGCAAAGTTATGTGGTGTTTGGTGGTGCCAATGTCGGCGGTGGTGGTTCCCTTAACCTCTCAGACTTGGATGGGAACAATGGTTTTGCCATCAATGGGATTTCTGCGAACGACTTTTCTGGCGTTTCTGTCAGTCAAGCTGGAGACATCAATAATGATGGTGTTGATGATGTAATTATTGGCGCATATTTGGCTGCACCCAATAATATTAGTAATGCTGGACAAGGTTACGTTATCTACGGCAATGCTGCACCTATTCTGGATCTCAATGGTAATCGAGCAGGTATTAATTATGCAGCTACTTTTAATGGTTCATCGGTAAGAGTTATCGATGCTGCTAACCTTAGCCTTAGTGATAGCAACACTTCTACACTTCAGCAAGCCACTATTAAAATTACCAATATCGATGACGGGGAAACCGAAAGTCTCAGTGCTGACACAACTGGTACCGGAATTACTGCCAGGTACGATCGCACAAATGGTACTTTGACTTTGGTTGGTCAGAATACAGTAGCGAATTACCAAAAAGTTTTGCGGACTGTTACTTATAACAATACTGCTACCTCTGCCAACCCCAGCAGCCGAAATATTGAGTTTGTGGTTGATGATGGACAAGCACATTCAAATACTAGTCAGGTGGCTATTACTACTGTAAGTATCGTGCCGCGATATAGATTTACAGGGACTTCTAGAAATGATATTTTGATTGGCAACGCTAGTAATAACACTCTTTTAGGTAAGGGTGCTAATGATATTCTCAACGGTGGTGCTGGGAATGACACTCTTATTGGTGGGGCTGGTAGCGATCGCTTTGTGTTTAACAGCCATCAACCTTTTACTCGTGGTGATTTAGGGGTAGACACCATTGTTGATTTTCGTCGTTACCAACGCGACAAGATTGTCTTAGATCCAAGTACATTTACTGAACTCACAACTGCGCCTGGTAATAGTCTCAATCCCATTGATTTTGTTAAAGTTGGTTGCTGTCATAACCGACAGCCATTGCTACAAGGTATTACCCAAGGAGCGATCGTTTACGATTCTACTAACGGTCGTTTATTCTACAACGCCAATGGTATTTTGCCGGGATTTGGCGATGGCGGTCAATTTGCTCAACTCACTAGTTTCCCCAAACTCACTGCATTAGATTTTGTAGTCCAAGCTTAATGGTCTAACAGGTGACAGGTGATAGGTGACAGGTCGAAGGGTTGGGGGTAGGGTGCAATGATTGTGGGAATTATAACTATAGGACTCATATTTGATTTCTGAAAAAAACTCACTATACCTTTATTCCTTCTTTCCTATTGCCTATTGCCTCTCTACATAAGTATTTTCAGTAATCAAACCGGATTCCTATAATTAACCAAAGGTCTTGATAAACAAAACAGGTAAGCATCTATGGCGCAAGATTTGACACAACAGTGGTTAGAAGAAATACAAGCACTCAGACAACAACTTGCCCAAAAGCAGCATGACCTAAATTCTGCTTGGGAAAGTGCGGAAAAATGGCGTAAACTTTACAACACCGAAGCCGAACAACGCCGCACAGATACTCATCTTTTGCAGCAGACGATCGCATCCCTCAAGGCAGAAATCCACAAACTCCAGGGTATTGATGCAGCAACACTCGCTGACGGTAAAGCCACAGCTGCTATACAAGCCGAAATCAAACAAATTCAAGCTGTCGAGGAATTGCAGGCGAAACTGATCGCTGTTACCAAAGAACGCGATCGCCTGCTGCAAGCTTTTAAAACTGAACAGGAAAGTCATGCCCAAACTCGCAAAAGCCTCACCACCGCTTTAGGTGATGCTATTGATGGCTTGGCAAGAGAAAGGGCAGAAAGGTCTGAAGTATAAAGTACACACTTCATATAGCAATAAGCAAGGTAGTTAGGCAATACCTTTCGGTTAAAGGGGAAAGGGGAAGGGACAAAAGTAGAAGAAAACCTTTAACCCTTACCCTTTAACCTTTTCCCAAAACCAGATTACAAGTTAAAAATGCTTAACCGAACCATATTGTGTCACCTATCACCTGTCACCTGTCACCTGTCACCTATCAAAATCCCATTGCTTCAGCTACAGCTTTAAGTTCTGCGGGGATGCCTTGTTTAAATTGACTTTGATTGTGTTTAATGGCTGTGTCTGGGTCTTTGAGTCCATTACCTGTCAGCACACAAACTACTGTTGCGCCTGTTGGTACTTGGTCTTTAACTTTTAACAAGCCTGCCACAGAAGCCGCACTGGCAGGTTCACAGAAAATCCCTTCTGATGATGCCAAAAGTCGATAAGCTTCTAAAATTTCAGCATCGGTAACAGCATTGAAACTGCCTTGGCTGGAAGATTGGGCGGCGATCGCTTTATCCCAACTTGCAGGGTTGCCGATCCGAATTGCTGTGGCGATGGTTTCAGGATGCGCTACAGGTTGACCATTTACTAAAGGTGCGGCACCTGCGGCTTGGAATCCCATCATGCGCGGTAGGCGATCGCACTTCCCGGCTTGATGATATTGACAAAAGCCCATCCAATATGCTGATATATTCCCGGCATTACCAACGGGGATACATAGCCAGTCTGGGGCATTACCTAAAGCATCAACTACTTCAAAGGCTGCTGTTTTTTGCCCTTCTAAGCGATAAGGATTGACGGAATTAACTAAGGTTATCGGATAGCTTTCTGCCATCTCGCGCACAATTTCTAAGGCTTGGTCAAAATTTCCTTGAATGGCCAGCACTTCAGCCCCATACACCAAAGCCTGGGCTAATTTGCCAAGCGCGACATAACCATCAGGAATCAACACAAAGGCACTCATGCCACCACGCCGCGCATACGCTGCTGCTGCTGCTGAGGTGTTACCTGTACTCGCACAAATTACTGCCTTTGCCCCGGCTTCCTTCGCTTTGGAAATGGCCATAGTCATCCCCCTGTCTTTGAAGCTGCCAGTAGGGTTAAGACCGTCGTACTTTACAAACACACTTACTTGTCTGCCAATACGCTCTGCGATCGCTGGCACCGGAATTAAGGGAGTATTACCCTCTAAGAGAGTAACAACAGGCGTTTTTTCGCTGACAGGTAAGTACTCACGATAGGCTTCTATCAGTCCGGGCCAGGGTTGGCGATGAGATTTAGCAACAGACAAGCTCACAGTCACAGGATTTAACAGTTTTTCGCTAAAGATTTGCAGATAAGGAAGCTTCAGAAAGCAAATTTTCTGCCTTCTGCTGCCATTAAACTTTGGATTCTAAAAGAATATTATCTCTTTTAGTCTAAGTGTTTTAGTGATGATTTTATTTTAAGCAGATTGTTAGTTTACCATAACCTGCTGTAGCACCGAGTTTTAGATGCAACAGGTATTATTTTTTTGCAAAAGTCAGAATATCTTGGAGCTAAATTTGGTGTATTGCCTTTGTGATCGGCATTTCCAACTTTCTACCCAAAACTTTTTAGCTCTGGAACAAAACCCTACTTATCGTTGTCACTTATCACAAAACACATAAACTATTAGAGTATATGATGGAAAATATACAATAATTTAACAATCCTTAAACCTACATTACTATAATATTTAATATTGGTGTGAGTTGAGTTGTGTATTGAGTTAGTAAGCGATGTCTACTTCATCTCCTGTTTCAGAAAGAAAATGCCAAGCTACCTTGGTGAGTGATTTAAATAAGTCTTTTTATCAAGCAGATCAGCAAGCGAAGTTTAAAAATTTGCAAGCAGAAATTGACTCTCTGTTGCAACAATTGCAAAACTTGAAAGAGCAAAGACTGGCTGCGCCTGAGTCAGACGAATAAATTTGGTTTAATTAAGGCGATCGCCTGCTTTGGTTTAATCTGAATGTTGAGCGATTTTACTCAAAGCGTTGAGTTTTGTCTGACCAACGCTGGAGGCTATAATTATGCTCATTTTCTACGAGTAAAGCTAAAGATTGCTCATCAGATACTCTGGCGATCGCTGTTAAGGCTTGTTGGGTATTGCCTTGAAAATCGGTGTAAATAACTTTACCACTATCAGAAACGATTAAAGTCCGAGGACGGTACTGTTGTTTCTGATTGGCAGGTGTTTTTAGTGAAGAATTTTTTAATGTAGCGATCGCAGCCTCTGAGATAGTAAGCACAGTCTCCGGCTTGTGATCATTGTTTAAATCAATGACTTGCACTGGCCAGTCAGCAGAAATTTCTTCCAGTTGAGAAAAATTAGGAGACTCATCCGCAGTTAACTCGCCAGAGTCTTGCAAATAACGCCAGAGGATTGGTAATAAAGTCTTGACTCCTTGAGGATTTTGGCGAGACATTTCCGCTAGGGTAATAGGAGATGGTTGCACCCATTCGAGTGCATCATTAGTTAAAGCTAACGGACGCAACCCAAAAGTGTTGTGATTTTCAGGTACGGGTTCGCCAGCTGCCAACAACTGTAAATTACCATTGTGTAATTGCACTCCCTTAATTGTGGCGGTAGAGATTTTTTGTTCTCCATCTGGTAAACGGGCAATTATTTGAATGGCAGAATCAACATTCAGACCCAAATTAGCCCAAAGAAATTTACCTGGGTCATTTTTCTGAGAATGCACATCCTCAAAAGGGTAATTCAACCAGTTTTTACCATCTTGAAATGCACTGACTGTGATTCGATACCAAACTTGATTGTCTGGAAGTTTGAGGTCAGACTGAGAATCTGCTAGCAGCCATTGGTGAGATTTGACTTGCGAAATTACTTCTGCTGCACCAATAATTTGACTAGGATGATTAGCTGGGATATAGGCCTTTGCTACCTCAGTATTCAGACGTTTTAATAAGCTTTGAATCTCAGCGAGATTTGCTTTTGTGATTTTTGGCTGCTGTTGTAGCCAAGAATGAGCACTGTCTTCCCCTTGCTGAACAGCTACAATCAACGCACCCCAAGCAAGTACCTCTGGTTGTTCTGGATTAACTTGCAATGCTGCTACTGTGCGATTCCATAACCTGCCCTTGTCTGCTTTCAGCAAGGTAGCAATTTCTTGGATATTTTGCGATGATGCTGCAAACACTTTTAAAGCTTTGCCCCAACGACCATCGATTAAATCTGCCAATACTTGTTCACTGGGACTCGCCCAAATTTTATCAGCTTGAGTTTGCGTAATTTGAGCATATTGACCAATGAGATCGATTTGCGCTTGCGCTGTTGCTGGTAATGGGTTTTTGCGTTGTTTTTGAATTGACTTTAAAGATTCTAAAGCTGGTGTCCATAGACCACTACGGGCAATTTTTAATGCATTTTGGTAAGCAGTATCCTGAATAGCTGGCGTTGCGAGACTGATTTTTTCTAACTGAATCGGGTTGAGATAAAGCTTGGTAGGTTTGACCTGGTAAATTTGTAAGTGAGGTTCTAAACCCACTGTTAGATTGATAACTAACTCTTTATCACCGCCACCAGTGATTTGTTGCCATTGAGGTAATTCCTCAGTAGGACTTTTCCACGATAAAAGTTGTTGTATGTTAGTGCGTTCTGGATTGTAGTACAAAATCTGACCGTAAGCGAGCGCACTTTTGCCTTGTTGATATTGACCCCGCAGATAAAACCAGACTCCCTTTGCAGGTGTGTCGCCTTCAAAGCGTTGCACTTGGGTTAAAGGTAAAAAAGTTTTGGTTTCCTCCTGTTCTGCTGTCCCTTCAATAAAAGATTTTTCTAGACCTGTGACCGATAGTTGCGTAGCTAAACGATAATATTTTTCTGTTTTTGATTGTAATTCAGCGTCTTTTGCTAGTTGATAAACTTGCAGTGCTACCAGTTCTTGACACTCAGACTGACAATTGACACGTTGCTGAAAAACTGGCAATAAAAAAGAGTTTTCGCCCTCATCCAAAACTAATTGTTCCCCAGATGTTTGTTTCTGTTGCTGCAAACTGGCTTTAATTTCTGCCAGAGTGTGGGGGTGTTCACTATAGCCGAAGGAAATTTGCGCCCATTCTGGTAAAAACTTATTCATCCAGCCTATTTTTTCTGGATTAAAGATAAATAGAATACTCAACCAAGCAAAAATCAAAACTAACCCAGCACTACTGATTAAAAGCGCGATCACCAATGTTGATGACAGCAGACCTCCTTTCTGTGGTTGCTGCACGTTAGTTTCAGCCTTTGGGGAAGCCGGATTGCGTCTCAAAAATTTTGGTGATAGCTTGTGCGACCAATGTGCCATATTAATTCTCTTTCAATCTAGTTGGTAGGCGGCTATCTTTTCTTTTATACTCGCGTTTTCCCTGATTGCCCAGTTCGTTTTTTGTCCCAGATTGTACAAAGTCGGTACAAATTCTCATGCTAAAAAAGATATTTTTGCTTACACTCAAACTTCAGTATGGTGTGTACAGTATAAAAAATTGAAACCTAAGCTAATTGTGAATAATATTAAATTCTGGTTATTTACATCTTTAATAGTTGCGGGATGCAATAGTGTATCAGAAAAAGCATTCGCTCAAGATTACGTCAGTACAGAAGTAGAACAAACAATAAATTCAATTACAAATTATCAAGATAAATCTTCTACATTATTAACAGGTAATTTTCTAGGAGAAAATACGGAATCGATGGCACAAGTCACATCGGTTTCGCAACTCAATGATGTCCAACCTAGTGATTGGGCTTTTGCTGCTTTACAATCTTTAGTAGAACGCTATAACTGCATTGCTGGTTATCCTAGTAACCAATTTCGGGGCGATCGCGCTATTTCCAGATATGAATTTGCCGCAGGTGTCAATGCTTGTTTAGACAAAATTAATCAAATCATTTCAGCAACAACAGCAGAAGTAGTAACGCGTGCAGATTTAGCTACTATTCAACGCCTGCAAACAGAATTTAGCAGCGAATTAGCTACTTTGCGTGGGCGAATAGATAGCTTAGAAGTACGCACCGCAGAAATCGAGGCTAACCAATTTTCTCCTACAACTAAACTGAGTGGGCTAGCAGTTGTTGGTGTTCAAGGACGGACAGGTAATCGTGCTGATATTAATCCTAGAGATGGCGTAAAAGATACAGAAGATGCAGGCACAAACGCGAATGTTATATCTTTATCACTGCTATCTTTAACCAGCCAACTAACGCCCCGCAGTTATTTATATACAGGTTTGTTACAGGGAAAAGGTAGTACACAGCCGAGATTTAGTAATGACGTTGTGCTTGGTTATGAATATCCCACAGATAACTTGACTATCACTGACTTAAATTATCACTGGTTAGTTACGGACAACTTAGCTCTCATGGTGGGAACAGAAGGCGTAAGTATGACAACGGCTTTCCGTGGCCCCAACCGATATGAAAGTGGAGCTACAGGCCCATTATCCTACTTTGCTCAGAGAAACCCTATCTTAAATATAGGTTTTGGTCATGGTGGAATTGCGATCGATTGGCAATTTGCTAAACGTGCTAGTTTGCAAGCTTTGTACTCTAGTTACACTCCTGGTGATCCTGATGGACGCAATGGTTTGTTTGATGGCAATACAACAACAGGCATACAGTTGCTCTTAACACCCGTTGATGCGGTGGATGTGAGTTTGTATTATGTCAACAATTACGCTTCTGATGGTTGTTTGTTGACCTTTGTGGGTGATGAGTGTTTAACAGCGACTAGCGAAACTACTGGCCAGTCAGCACCTTTACAAACTAACGCTTATGGTGCTACCGTCAATTGGCAAATTTCGCCCCGTGTGACTTTAGGTGCTTGGGGTGGCTATACTAAATCAAATATTCCTGGGCGATCGGGTCATGTCGAAACGACGAATTACATGGTATTTTTGAATTTTCCTGATTTGTTTGCTAAGGGTAACTTGGGCGGCATTTATATCGGACAACCCCCGAAAATTACTAGTAGCACTCTACCTGTGGGTAATAATGTTCCTGACTTTATCAATACAGGTTTGGGACGTGCGGGAGGACAACCAGGAAGCACAACACAAATTGAAGCTTTTTACCGTTTTCAGGTTACAGATAACATTAGCATTACACCAGGTATAATTCATATCTTAGAACCAGGTCATACACCAGACAGTGACCCAATTACTATTGGTATTATTCGCAGTACATTTCTGTTTTAACGTGAGTTCGATGAACCTCTCCCCAAACCTCTCTGAGGCGGAGATGGGCTGAAATATCCTTAACTAAAATGAAAAATTAGGCTTTAGAAGCCTCTACCCCACAAGGAGAGAGGCTTTTGTCATTTCTGCACAGATGTATCGAACTAGAACTGATTAGTCGGACATGATATTACAGGAGATGATGCGTCGGTTTGCGCGCAGTTGTCAAACATCTGAAATCTCAATTTAGAGATTTTAATGTAGGCTGCTCAAAATCAGCCAATTAATTTAGTAGTTTTTTATTTATCTTAACGGTCTTAACTTTCTTCTTAACTGTCTTAAATGTCTTAACTGTCTTCGTAACTGTCTTCTTAACTGTCTTAACTGACATTGTGTTTTATTGATGAATCTGAGATTATTGACTAGATAATTGCAAAAATCACTAAATAAATAAAAATTATAGTTCTTAATTACGATAAATATTTTAAATATTAAGTATATGACTGCACAAAAAATATTAAAACAAATCTCTCAGCAAAAAGTTGTTATTACGGCGACATTTACAAGCGAACCAGTTGAAGATTCCTTATGTTATTGGCTTCAAGAAATAGGAATACCTTATTCAATTGAGTTTGCACCTTACAACCAAGTATTTCAAGAACTGCTAAATCCAGTCAGCCTTTTAGCTAATAATCATGATGGAGTCAATGTAGTTTTAGTGAGGTTTGAGGATTGGGAAGCAAATAAAAATCGTCTACAATTAAAGGCTGATGATTCTTTAAAAGAAGAAATTTTTAGCGATCGCTTACGCCACATCTTACCCAATCACATAGAAATTGCTCACCTAAATCAGTACGAAACTGAGTATTTATATCAAGAAATCTTCGTTGATCGCGTCTATTTAAAGCATGGAATCGTCTTTAATGAAGATGATTGCATCATCGATGTTGGAGCGAATATTGGATTATTCACCTTATTTGCTCAACAAAAGTCCCCAAAAGGGACTATTTATGCTTTTGAACCTGCACCGCACGCCTTTGATAAATTACAGACTAACGCCAAGCTTTATTGTCAAAATACGCATCTTTTTAACTGCGGATTGGGTGGCGAATCTAGAGAAGAAACCTTCACTTTTTACCCACGTTCTTCAGTTTTCTCCAGTTTTGCAGCTGATGCAGAGCAAGACGAAAAAGCTATTCGTTCAGTCATTATAAATATGCTGCAACGCGATAATTCTTTAGATGAAGAGACATTAGAGCGTTTGGCCGATGAATTTATTAAAGATAGATTAGATAAAGAAACTTATCAGGCTCAACTGCGGACGCTTTCTGAAATTATCGAAGAATATCAAATTGAAAAGATTGATTTACTGAAGCTAGATGCAGAAAAAAGCGAGTTAGCTATTCTCCAAGGGATAAAAGACAATCACTGGCCTCTGATTAAACAGATAGTTATGGAGGTGCATGACCAAGAAGGCACTACAATTAAACAGGTCTTGCGCTTGCTGGAAGATAAAGGTTTTAAATTTGTTGTGGATGAAGAGTCTCTACTACACGGTTCGGGACTCTTTAATATTTATGCGACTCGCTACAACCAAAACTACCCAGAATTACAGCAAACCAAAAACACCGAGCAATTAGAGCAAACCGTTAAAGATTTTAGCAGTGCCTTAAAAACAGCAGCAATGCGATCGCCCATTTCCTCTTTGATTTGTGTATGTCCTCCATCTCCAAATATTGATACAGCAACTAACAGCGTATACGAGAGAATGCAGGAACTTTTAGTAGCCGATCTCAAAGATGTTAGAGGGATGTATCTGATCGAAACTCAAGAATTGACCAGTATCTATCCAGTAGAGGACTACTACGACCCCTACGGCGATGAACTAGGACACATCCCTTACACTCCAACCTTTTTCTGCGCCTTGGGAACCATGCTAGCGCGGAAGATATTTGCATTGAAAAACTCTCCTTATAAAGTGATTGCCCTTGACTGTGACAATACTTTATGGAGTGGTGTTTGTGGAGAAGATGGAGTTGCAGGAGTAAAAATCGACCCATCATATCGAGCGCTACAAGAATTTATCGTAGAACAGCAAGCAGCCGGAAAGTTGATTTGTTTGTGTAGTAAGAATCAACAAGAAGATGTGTTTGCAGTCTTTGACCAACATCCAGATATGGTGCTAAAGCGTCATCATCTCGTCAATTGGCGCATTAACTGGGAATCGAAATCAGAGAATCTGAAGTTTTTAGCTAACGAATTGCAACTGGGTTTAGATAGTTTCATTTTCATTGATGACAACCCAGTTGAATGTGCAGAGGTGAAAGCAAACTGTCCAGAAGTCTTGACTCTGCAACTCCCCCAAGAGTGTAGTCACATCCCCCAATTTTTACAACATACATGGGCTTTCGACCAACTCCAAGCTACCCAAGAAGACCAACAAAGAACCAATCTCTATCAACAGAATATCCAACGCCAACGCTTACAACAGGATTCGCTTTCCTTTGCAGATTTCCTCGCCCAACTGGAGTTAGAAATTGAGATTTACCCCATGCAAAACGAGCAACTTTCGCGGGTTGCTCAACTTACAGGGCGCACTAATCAGTTTAACCTGACAACAATTCGACGGTCTGAGGCGGAAATTCAACAACTTTGTAATTCAGGAAAATTAGAGTGTCGTGTAGTTAAGGTAAAAGACCGCTTTGGTGATTATGGCTTAGTAGGTCTGATGTTGTTTGCAGTTGAAGAAAATGCTCTAGTTATAGACACATTCTTGTTGAGTTGTCGGGTACTTGGTCGGGGTGTAGAGCATAAAATGCTGTCCTATTTAGGACAACTCGCCCAAGAAAGAGGATTAGAAAGAGTCCAACTTTTGTATATACCTACGCCGAAAAACCAACCAGCCAGAGACTTTCTGACTAGTGTTGGTAAAAAATTTCAGCAAGAAAAAAATGATGCTTGGTTATTCAATATTCCATCTCAAACCGCATCTAAGAGTAATTTTCTATTAATGTCCGATACACATACAGTAGTTGAACAAGCAAAACCTCTCCAAACTCTCCGCGCCTCTGCGCCTCTGCGTGAAATAAATCTCCCCTCCGACTTCTTTGAACCCATAGCCTTAAATCTCTACAGCCCTGAACTCATCCTCAAAGAGATTACATCTCGACAACAACGCCAACGTTCTCAGTTAGAGATAGAATTTGTTGCGCCTCGTACTCCTCTAGAAAAAGCGATCGCTAATCTATACGCAGAAATCCTCAAACTTGACAGAGTAGGTATTAACGATAACTTTTTTGAATTAGGTGGCGATTCCATCCGGGGAGCCATCCTCATTAATAAATTACAAGCTCAATTAAACGAAATTATTCACTTTGTAGTTTTATTTGATACTAAAACAGTAGCAAACCTAGCAGCTTACATAGAAGAAAACTATCCACAGACAGCAGCCAAACTATTAGGTAAAGAAACTACAGCAATTATTGAGTCATCACAAGAGCGCATCGATGAAACTAAAGTTTTGCAAATGCGCTGCTTAATCCCCTCAATCGCTCCCCCAATAGATAACGACGCAGAGAAAAACCCGCCAGCTATCTTTATCCTGTCGCCTCATCGTAGTGGCTCTACCTTACTCCGCGTTATCTTAGGAGGAAACCCGCAACTGTTCGCGCCACCAGAATTAGAACTGCTGACATTTAATACTCTGGGAGAAAGAAAAGCAGCATTTTCTGGACGTTATAGCTTTTGGGCGGAAGGGACGATTCGCACCATCATGCAAATTAAAAGGTGCAGTCCTGAAGATGCGATCGCACTGATGGAAGAATTGGAAGCGCAAAATCTTACCACCAAGCAATTCTATCGCCTTATTCAGCAATGGCTAGGCGATAAAATCTTAATAGACAAAACCCCCTCTTATTCCATAGATTTAGAAACCCTCAAACGAGCAGAAATCAACTTCCAGAACCCTCTCTACATCCATCTGATACGTCATCCATTAGCAACTATGCGATCGTATGAAGAAGCCAGAGTAGAGCAAACATTCCCCTATAAACATCCTTTCAATAGACGAGAACTCGCTGAATTAGTATGGCTAATTAGCCATCAAAATATCTGCCAATTCTTGCAAGAAATTCCTCAACAAAGGCAATATAGAGTCAAATTTGAAGATATAGTTATCCAACCAAAGACTACTGTAGAAAGACTATGCCAATTTTTAGGGGTAAACTTCCATCCCGATATGCTGCAACCATACAAAGAGAAAAAGCAGCGCATGACTGATGGTATTTACGCCCAGTCTAGGATGGTGGGGGATGTGAAATTTCACGAACATCAGACCATTAATCCCAGCACCGTAAATAGTTGGAAACAGTATTACAACAACGACTTCTTAAGTGATGTGGCTTGGCGGTTAGCAGAGTCTTTGGGTTATGGAAGGGAAGAGGGAACAGATAATCAAATCAATAACCGTGTTATTCGGCAAGTGCGTCGGGGAAGTAAAACAGAATCCCAGACATTCCCTGTTTCTTTCGCCCAACAGAGGTTATGGGTTTTGGCACAATTAGAGCCGGACAACCCTTTCTACAATATGTTTAAGGCAGTTCGTCTGGATGGACGGATAAATATAGAAGTTTTAGAACATAGCCTCAACGAGATTATCCGCCGCCATGAAATTTTACGCACTACTTTTAGTTCTGAAGAGGGAACGCCTGTACAAATAATTGCGCCGCACGCCACGATGAAACTTGCGGTGGTAGATTTGCAAAGGTTTTCCGGACAAGCACAGTTACAACAACTGCAAGACGTAGCCACTCAAGATCAATTGCAACCCTTTGATCTCACCAAAGGACTTTTACTGCGAGTGACCCTAGTACAACTAGAGTCAGAATCTTATGCTTTGTTATTGACCATGCACCACATTATCGGTGATGGCTGGTCAATGGGAGTATTTATCAAAGAATTATCGAGTTTGTATCGAGGTTTCTTAGCTGGTGATACTTCTTCCCTCCCAGAGTTACCAATTCAATACGCCGATTTTACGATTTGGCAGCGTCAATGGTTGCAAGGCAAAGCATTACAAACCCAAGTCAATTACTGGAAGCAACAGTTAGCAGACGCACCACCACTTTTAGAACTACCAACAGATAGGCCTCGCCCCTCCGTGCAGACTTTCCGGGGTTGGTGTTTTTCCTTCCAGTTAGATGCAGAACTCACAGCATCCCTGAAAGAACTCAGCCACAAGTCAGGAACTACCCTATTTATGACCTTGATGGCGGCTTATGCTACCTTACTTTTCCGTTATAGTGGTCAGTCAGACATTCTGTTAGGAACGCCCATCGCTAGCCGCAATCAACAAGAAATAGAGGGGTTAATTGGCTTTTTTGTCAATACTTTGGTGATGCGAACTCGCCTAAAAGGTAATCCGAGTTTTTCAGAACTCCTAATACAAGTACGTTCTACTTGCATGGATGCCTACGCTAACCAAGACGTACCTTTTGAGCAGATTGTCGAGGCTTTACAAATAGTGCGTAGTCTGAGCCACAGTCCTTTATTTCAGGTGATGTTTGCATTGCAAAATGCGCCAATGGAACAATTAGAAACGCCTGAGTTAGCTGTTACTCCTCTCCATCTAGATAATGTTAATGCCAAGGTTGATCTGACATTACAAATGTGGGAACAAGGTAACTGTTTACAAGGGTTCTGGCAATACAACACCGATTTATTTGATGAAGACAGAATCGCTCGAATGAGTGGTCATCTCCAAACATTATTAGCGGGAATTGTCGCCAACCCGCAGCAGTCGGTAGGTACTTTACCACTGCTAACTGAGCGTGAACGTCATCAGTTGTTAGTGGAATGGAATGATACTCACTTACCCTATCCTGATAGCAAGTGTATTCATGAAGTATTTGAGGAACAGGTAAGACAAACACCTGATGCTGTGGCGGTAGTGTATGAGGATGAATCTCTCACATACCGGGAATTGAATCACCGCGCCAATCAACTGGCGCACTATTTACAAACTTTGGGAGTTAAGCCAGAGGTATTGGTAGGGATATGCGTTGAGCGTTCCCTAGAAATGATCATCGGTATCCTGGCTATTAACAAAGCCGGCGGTGCTTATGTTCCCTTTGACCCCGCCTATCCCCAAGAACGCTTGGCTTATATGTTCCAAGACACAGGGGTATCAGTGCTACTCATCCAACAGCAGTGGATGGGATTACTACCACCCAACTCAGCCAAGGTTATTTGTCTAGACACAGACCAGGAAATTTTCGCCCAATACAGCCAAAAGAACCTGAAAACAGAGGTGACACCAGATAAACTCACTCACATCATGTATACCTCTGGTTCTACAGGAATCCCCAAAGGTGTCTGCATTATCCATAGAAATGTTGTCCGCTTGGCTAAGGGAACAAACTATGCCTCATTAACACCACAAGAAGTTTTTCTTCAACTCGGCCCTCTTTCCTTCGATGCTTCCACACTGGAAATTTGGCCTTGTCTTTTGAATGGAGCCAAACTCGTCTTGATGCCTAGTCAAAAGCCATCTTTGGCAGAGTTAGGTGAAATCATCCAACGCTATCAGGTAAGTATTTTATGGCTCACAGCCAGCTTATTCCATCTGATGGTGGATGAAAGATTGCAGGATTTACAACCTGTGCGTCAACTGATGAGTGGCGGTGATGTATTATCTGTAGCTCACGTCCAAAAAGTTGTGCGAGAATTGAAGAATTGCCAATTCCTCAACGGTTACGGCCCGACGGAAAACACAGTATTTACTACTTGCTTCCCTATAACGGCAGACACTCAACTTGAGAAATCAATTCCTATTGGTCGTGTGATTGGTAATACCCAAGTCTATATATTAGACTCCAATCTCCAACCTGTACCAGTCGGGGTTTGGGGTGAAATGTGTGTTGGTGGTGCTGGTTTAGCTAGGGGTTACTGGAATCGTCCCGAACTCAATCAGCAAAAATTTATTCCTAATCCTTTTGGTCATCCAGATGCCGATCGCTTGTATAAAACAGGGGATTTGGTGCGTTATTTACCCGATGGTAATATAGAATTTTTCAGTCGCATTGACAACCAAGTAAAAATCCGGGGCTTCCGCATTGAACTGGCGGAAATTGAGGTAGTTATAACCCAACATCCCCAAGTACGCGATGCTGTTGTCATTGCTAGAGAAGACAAGCCGGGGAGCAAAAATTTGGCAGCTTATGTGATCCCCGAAGGAACAAAGCCCAGTAGTAGCGAGTTGCGATCGTTCCTTCAAGAAAAGCTTCCCGACTATATGGTGCCAGCATCCTTCACAATTATGGAGGCGTTGCCGATTACGCCCAATGGTAAAGTAGACCGTCGCGCCTTACCAGTACCAGAGTTCGAGTTCAATGATTCCACTAGCTTGGTTGCTCCCCGCACCGATAGCGAAAAAATCTTGTTGCAAATTTGGCAAGATGTTTTACTATTAAAACAAGTTTGTATTCATGACAACTTTTTTGAATTGGGTGGCGATTCCATCATTGGCATCCAAATTATCGCCAGAGCCAATCAAGCTGGATTAAAACTAACTCCAAAACAGCTATTTCAGCATCAAACCATCGCCCAGTTAGCTGCTGTAGCGGTGAAAACGACCTCTCAAGAGGCAGAACAAGGCTTAGTTACAGGCATTGTTCCCTTAACACCGATTCAGCATTGGTTTTTTGAGCGAAATTTACCCGAACCCCATCACTTTAACCAGTCTGTTCTGCTAGAAGTTCCGCCCAATATCAAACCGGAATTACTAGAAAAAGCATTGCAAAAGCTGTTATACCATCACGATGCTTTAAGGCTAAGGTATGTGCAGCAAGCAGCGCAATGGCAACAGTGTTCGGTCGTAGACTATCGCTTATCCTTAGTTATTGCTGATTTATCTGGTCTGACTCCAGCAGAACAAACTAAAGCCATTGAGAGTCAGGCAGATGAAATCCAGCGATCGCTAAATTTAACAGATGGGCCGTTACTGCGGGTCGTACTGTTTAACTTAGGCGAATTTTCTCCTGGTCGGCTACTGGTCGTCATCCATCACTTGGCTGTAGACGGGATTTCCTGGCGGATTTTGCTAGAGGATTTATCTCAAATCTACAAACAATTAGATAGTGGGAATAGCATCCAACTTCCTGCAAAAACCACTTCTTTTAAAGATTGGGCAATTCGATTGCACAACTATGCAGACGATGAAGAACTGCGAACAGAACTAGACTACTGGCTCAACTCAATGCAGTTTGCAGTTGCGCCTATACCGTTAGATTTTCCTGCTATTGCATCAGCCAACACTGTCGGTTCAAGTCGCATTGTTTCTGTATCCCTAAGTGTAGAACAGACTCGCGCTCTACTACAGGATGTCCCTGTTGCCTACAACACCCAAATTAACGATGTACTATTGACCGCATTAGTGCAGAGTTTTGCCCAATGGACAGGATACGAATCTCTACTGATTGAATTAGAAGGTCATGGAAGAGAGGACTTATTTGCAGATGTAGACTTGTCACGTACAGTAGGCTGGTTTACGAGTATATTTCCCGTTTGCTTAACAGCAGGCCTTTACCATCCGGGGGAGGCTCTCAAGTCAGTCAAAGAGCAACTGCGACGTATTCCTAACCGAGGTATTGGCTACGGTATTTTGCGGTATCTAAGCTCAGATGCAACCATACACAAGCAACTTGATCTGCTTCCTCAAGCTCAAGTGAGCTTCAATTACTTGGGTCAATTCGACCAACCGCACCTAGCATCTCTGGGTTGGAAATATGCTCAAGAATCTAGCGGTTCTATTCACAGTCCCAAAGGACAACGCCGTCATTTGTTGAATGTGAGTGGATTAGTAATTGAAGGTAGATTGCAACTGGAATGGAAATATAGCTCGGCTTTCCATCATCAGTCTACGGTAGAAAACTTGGCTAACAACTATGTGAAAACCCTAGAAGCGATTATTGACCACTGCTTATTAACAGAAGCAGGAGGTTATACACCTTCAGATTTTCCCGAAGTTAATTTTAGCCAAGAAGCGTTGGATGAACTGCTAGCAGAAATTGAATAAAGTCGTTCACAACTCATCTCTATTAAGAGAAGACTTGTTCTCACTTTGTCCATTGTTTCATACCAATCATATTCATTATTTATGACCATCTCGAAAGCAACACTCACAACCACGCGGGATTCAGGAGTTTTAGTTAATAAACTCGCTTCTAAAATCTCCTGTATTTCTTATCAAAGTATCCGTCGGTCTAGCAGAGTATTGAGAGAATTTATTCTTTATTATTTTCCTATTTATAATCTCTCAATGAATGACTTTTTTCGATTTTATCCCATCTTAGGTTTTATCGAAGCTCTGGTATATCAAACTGATGACGAAGTAGAAAGAATCCAACATGATGGTTGTGAATCACTGCAAAATTCTCCTTGGCAAGCTAAACAGGAAATGATATTGGCTGTTTTAGAAGAATATAATCTCAAGCATTGCAAAGTAGAATTTTATATGCAGAAGCTAGGCGAGTATTTCGAGTTGGAAACTCACTTATTAGCCAGTTCTCATGTTACTCATGGCATGATTAAACAGGCGGCGGAATTACGTTCTTCTGACTATCGAATTTTGCATTGCACCTTGCTCAAAATGTTAGGTTTAAATTACCAACAAGATGAGTTAAATGAAGAATTAAGGTTAATGTGGCCTTTAGAGGTGTTAAATGACATCGAAGATGATTTGATGTCTTATGCAGAGGATGTGTCTGCTAAACAATATAATACTTATAGAATGTTTGTCAAAGTTTATGGAGAAAAAGCTCCATATTATTTAAAGAAAGAATTAGATTTTTATGAAAGTTTATATCATAAGCAAATAAGTAGGTTTTCAGGAATGAGACGAGAAGCTTTTCTCAAACCTTGGCAAGCTTATCGTCTTGATCATCCAGTACCAATGATTCCTGAACCGATTATTGAAGAATAATATCAAATATTGCTAATGGCTAATAGTAAATTGCTAGTTATAGCAGGTTATAGGAAACATAATTACAACTACTCTTTAGGGTTTTGTGATTACTCTATTGGCAACTGCTATATGGTTAATATCAACTATTGGTTATTAGCAAATGATTGATAAAGCGAAATGAAATGCATAACAGGAGTGTCATTATGTATGCCAATAGCAATTCGCAAATACTCACAGATTACAGTGCATTAGTGATTGAATTATTTCATGTTGTTGATTCCTGTAAATGGGAATCTCTCACAGATGTTTTTCATAGTAATATAATTTATGAACGTCCAGGTTACAATGCTTTTGTTGGCATTGAACGCTTGCTCAAGTTTTATCAGATGGAAAGAGTAATTGCATCAGGTAAACACTACATTGAGCATATTACAATTGATGGGAGTTATGGTGCTTGTTGGGGAAGATTTATAGGTGTTAGCAAAGAAGCCTGTCAAATAGATGAGCTTTTTGCTGATGTCTATTCGTTTGAAAAAGGTAAGATTAAAACTCGCAAAACACATTTTTTTAGACCAGCCGTTTAGTAAAATTGTTGAGGTGGGATGGTGGAGCAACAGCGTGGCGTAACAATTTGGTTAACTGGTTTGAGTGGTGCTGGTAAAACTACCATCAGTCAGTTTTTGGAAGCTCAATTGCGATCGCAAGGTTATAAAATTGAAGTGCTTGATGGCGATGTAGTACGGCAAAACTTAAGTAAAGGTTTAACTTTCAGTAAGGAGGATAGAGACGAAAATATTCGGCGGATTGGTTTTGTAGCGCATTTGTTAACTAGAAATAATGTCATCGTCCTGGTTTCAGCCATCTCACCATATCGAGCAATTCGAGAAGAAGTGAAAGCGAAAATTGGCGATTTTATTGAAGTATACGTCAATGCACCATTAGCAGTTTGTGAACAGCGAGATGTAAAAGGTTTATATAAAAAAGCTAGAGCAGGCGAAATCAAAAACTTCACAGGAATTGATGATTTATACGAAATACCTTTTAACCCAGATGTGGAATGTAAAACTAATCAAGAAAGTGTTAACGAAAGTGCTAATAAAATTTTAAATAAATTAGCAGAATTAGGTTACATTAATTCTATAGTAATGCCACAATTACACAATAACTGTTTGCCTGTATAGCAATTATACTTAATTTTAAAACTAGTTATGGAGATAGGCAATAGGCAATAGGTAATAGGCAATAGGTAATAGGTAATAAATTTGTTTAGCTCTCCTACACGGTTTGTTATAGATTATTTGATTTTGGCGATAAAAAGTAGGTAAAAATGAAATGGTTTTAGCCAAAGAAAAGGAATTATGTAAACTTTTTGTGGAAGTGGGACGACAGCAATACTCCCTTGCTTTTATGGGTAAAAATTTTGCTCAAAATGATGAATTAGCTTGGAATAGTTTTGTTAATAAACTACTATCATCTAAGGGCGAACCTGCTGTTGAAACAGCCTATAAATGTCTAGAAAACTTAGTTGATAAATATAATCAACGTCATCACACAGAAGTCGATATCAAAATTGTTTATAATTACTTTGCCGCTAAAATTATTCGTTCCATATTTGTGGAACCATCAAAATTAGAGAAAGACTGGTATTTTATTTGTTGCACCACAGAAATTCCCCAGGCTGGGGATTTTGTGACTGTGCAGATTTTTCAAGAACCGTTGGTGGCTGTACGTCAAGCAGACGGAAGTATTCGCGTTTTTCTCAATGTCTGCACTCATCGCCAATCACCAGTCTTTGAAGGTCACGGTTGTGTAGGCGTAGATAAAGCGGCTCTTTGTCCTTATCATGGATGGGCGTTTGGTATCGATGGTGATTGCAAGAATGCACCAGGGGCAAATAGAGGAGAGTTTGGGGCTGATTTTGACCTCAAAAATTATAGTTTGCAGGAGTTTGAGGTCAAAATTGATGACAATCAACGTGTTTTTGCCAAGATTGTCCAAAATAATCACCACCCCCTAGAAACACCGCCGCAAAGCCATCAAAACATCGGGGTAAAAATTACAAATCTGCTCAATTCTGTCAGTCCTGGCTATGCAGATGGGGAAACCGCCACCCTTCCAGAACAAATTCGCCTCTGGTTGAGGATAGGTTATTTAGAGGCGGAACTACAACAACTAATTGCAGACATCAACCAAGGACAAACAAGCATTAGCCAGCAATTAATGTTAGATTCATTACTTGGGGAACTGAGACAAGCTATTCTTACCGTCGATAGTGATGGGTTAGCTTCAGAATTGGATGAAGTGGTGCAAAGAGTTTATAGCTTTGACGAGCAAAAGCAGTTGATTGGCCAGCCGAGAGAATACCCGAAATTTGAGCCTGATCATAAAGAAGATTCCCCAACAGATGAAAGAAGACAAGCATTGCCAATTTGGATTTATGGCGATGCGTCATTGTTTGCTTTAGAAGTTGAGCATTTAATTAAACCAACTTGGCAATTTGTTTGCCATGTCAACGAAATTCCCCAACCAGGTAACTTTACTTGGTTAGATATTGTAGGCTTGCGCGCCTACGTTATTCGCACCGCCAATGGGGAATTTTTCGCGGGTAAACTTCTTGATGTCACACAACGGGGGAACTATCCGCAATTTGGTTTACCCAACTACGGTTTAGAACCTATTGATATTGACATTTTTTATGGATTTATTTTTATTCGCTTTACTTGGGAAGGCTTAAGATTAGCCGAGAGTTGGTATCAACCGGGCTTATTAGAACCATACCAACTCGAAAAAATGCAGCCGATTGGTGGTGTCGGTCGCTATGACATTAATGTGGAGGTGGATTACAAACTACTGTGGGAAAACTTTTTAGAAGATTACCACTTTCCCATGATGCACAAGGGTTTAACCCGTCGGTTTGGAGTGTCGAGCGATTGTGAAGGCATTAACGGCATGATTATTCCCATGCGCGATCCGGCTTCACCCAGCTTAACCCCAATCGAGCGCGAATATTATGATTGCGCTAAAGCGATCGCTCACCATTCTTGGGAACGCGAACAAGAATTACAAGAGTACGCCTCTCAAAATCATTCTTTACCCGAATCCCTCTGTTTCTCAGCCTTCTGTTCCATGTCGGCGCAAGAAGAAATCCCCATGCCTTTTTCTTTGAGCGTATTTCCTGAACACGTACAAACTTTTTCCTTAGTTCCCGCCGGGCCGAGAGAAGCTCGTTTTCACGTCCGTAGTTATGGCCATGTCCTCGATCCTGACGATCCTCAAACTCCAGCGATTGAAAAGGCGCGAAGCGCAAATATTCAACTACTGGTGGAATCGCTACATGAGGACATTCGCGTTAACTATATCTGTCAAGACAGTGTTTCCTCAAGACTGTTTGAGAAAACAGGTGTATTCAGTATTGCCGAGTTTGATGTGGCGAAATTTCAAGAGGCTATCCGCTTGAAGTTGCCCATCACCAGTCATCAAAGGAAACCCTTATGACTTCTACTGTGCCATTATTCAATCCTGCAACAGAAATTGAGACTCGCAAAGCTGACCATCTGCGTGTCTGCTTAGAAGAAGATGTCCAGTTTCAGCAAGTAACTAGCGGATTTGAATGCTATCGCTTTACACATCATTGTCTCCCGGAAATCAACCGCAGCGATATTAACCTGCAAACAACCTTTCTGGGTAAGCATCTCGGTGCGCCTCTATTGATTTCTTCGATGACAGGGGGAACAGAATTAGCAAAGCTAGTCAACACTCGGTTAGCAACAGTTGCTCAACGCTACCGATTAGCAATGGGGGTAGGTTCACAACGAATTGCGATCGAACAGCCTCAATTAGCCTCTACCTTTGCCGTCCGTTCCTTTGCGCCTGACATTTTATTGTTAGCCAACTTGGGGGCGGTGCAACTAAATTATGGCTGCGGGCTGGATGAGTGTTTGCATTTGGTAGATTCCCTAGAAGCGGATGCACTAATTTTGCATCTTAACCCCCTGCAAGAGTGCGTACAGTCCAAGGGAGATACCGATTTTCGGGGATTGTTAAGTAAAATTGCCCAGCTTTGTCAACAGCTACCCGTCCCGGTGATTGCTAAAGAAGTGGGCAATGGCATTTCTGCGGTGATGGCACAAAAGCTAATTGATGCCGGGGTTGCAGCTATTGATGTTGCTGGGGCTGGTGGAACTTCCTGGGCAAAAGTAGAAAGCCAACGCGCCAAAGATAACAAGCAACGCCGTTTGGGGCAAACTTTTGCAGATTGGGGTTTAGCAACCGCAGACTGTCTAAATTCCATCCGCGCGATCGCCCCGACAATTCCCTTAATTGCTTCGGGTGGGCTAACTAACGGATTGGATGTAGCCAAAGCGATCGCACTAGGAGCCGACTTAGCCGGATTAGCCCGACCTTTTTTAGCAGCCGCCGTCACATCAGAAGCCGCCGTTGATGAATTAGCCGAAATTCTGATTGCTGAACTCGAAACAGCTTTATTTTGTACTGGCAATACCAGCTTGGCAGAACTGAGAAGTTCTGGCGCGTTGCAACCTGTAGCGAAGTGGGGAGTAGAGAGTATGGAATAGGGGAAAAACCTTCTGCCTCCTGCCTTTTATAAACAAGTGATAAATGTAACATGAAAGTAGATGACTGCAACCAATCCACGCAAAACGGCCTGCATATTTGGGGCATAATTGCGATCGCGATCGTTAGCCTGATCTGGGCGACGACTTTTCCATTAACTAAAGATGCAGTCACTAGCTTTTCGCCAGCTGTACTTACCGCTAGTCGTTTCACTGTTGCTGCTGCAATATTTACCCCATCCCTACGTTCCCTCAACGCTGAGATATTACGCGATGGCATAGTTTTAGGGCTACTACTTTTCGTTTGCTTTACCTGCCAAGCGGTTGGGTTAGAAACTGCCAATGCCAACCAAGGCGGATTTATTTTCAGCCTGAATGTAATCATCGTACCCCTGCTAGGGGCTTTCTTTGGTCAGTCCTTGCTGCTGAAAACGGTACTCGCCGCCGCAATTGCCCTCACAGGCATCGGTATTATGTGCTGGGAAAATGGTTCTCTAGGTATGGGTGACTTGCTGTTATTTGGCGATACCTGCTTTTACGGGGTCTATATGCTAGTACTTCAGGGAACCGTACAACGCCATTCAACCCTTACCCTCACTGCTATCCAACTTTGGAGTATAGCAGTATTAAGTGCCATCTGGGCTGCACCAGAGATAGTCGGACAATTTGAGACTCTTAGCAATAACTATAGTGTTATCCTTTACCTCGGTTTAGTCGGGACTGCTGCCTGCATCTGGTTAGAAACAATAGGTCAGCAATGGATTTCTGCTTCTGAAGCTGCGCTATTGTGTACCCTCGATCCGGTACTCACCTCTGTTTTTTCCTTTTGGCTACTAGGAGAAAAGTTTGGAGTACGCGGTTTAATTGGCACAGCTTTAGTACTAACTGCATTGATTTTAAGCCAGAGTAAGTCTCAATATATAGACCGAAAATTAATATTTGGTACAGACGATGTTTAAGTATTAATATTTTTAACTCTCTTTCTTTCAATATTAGATTTTGGTTAAAACTATGCTGAAATTTTCAATTGAATTTCGACCTCCTACTCCTCCTAGCAAAACTTTAATTATTGGGACATTGGGGCCTAGTGGTACTAGTAGTGACTATGCTTCAACTCATATAATTAAACAATTAGAATCAGAGAAATTATCAGGAGAAATTCAGTTATTTGATACCTTCCCAGATGTCAAAGAAGCCTTACTCCAAGGCAAAGTAGATTTGGCTGTAGTTCCTCATGCTTACCACTCGATTAATGAGTTTTATATGGAGCCAAGCCTTGATTTAGGCTTCATTTTTATCTATCCAACTCCAGTTTATGGATTAGCTAAAAAGAAAAATACAGAGGTAAATTTTAAAGGAGCAAGAATTGTTACCCATCCTGCACCCTTACCTTTATTGTCGAAACTTTTACCAGAATCAGAAGACCAATCAGAAATTCAAGTTGATTTGTCTCCTTCTACTAGCGATGCAGCGATTCAAGTTCAAAAAGGTTTAGCAACTCTAGCCATTACTAATAAAAATGCTGTGGAAGCGTATGATTTAGAGTTTATTTCTACTTATGGGAAAATTCCTATGAGTTGGTCAATTTTTTATAAAAAAAATAGCATAAACTAATGAGTAAATATTTTCCTACACCCAAAGTTACACAACTCAACTCAGATGTAGAGTTAATTGCCTTCGATTGTCAAGATACGCTTGTGCAACTAGTGTATCTAGCACCAGGGGCAACTTTTCCCCTACATCAACATCTCGAAAGTCAAATGGGGATGATAATTTCTGGACGTTTAGAAATGAACGTTAACGGCATTAAAGAAATTATTGAACCACTACAACAAGCTTATATTGCTAATGCTTATGTTCCTCACGGTTCTGTAAATATTTTTCCAGAGACAGCACTAGTATTTGATGTCAAACGTACTATCAATTCTTCCCCATCAGTAAAAGTAGATGAAGTATTTATCAATGTAACGCCGAAAAAAGATGAAACTACAGGCTTTTTCTGCGAATATGTTGTTGCTTCTTGGTTTGAAATCGCGATTATCAAAATACCACCGGGAGGAGTAATACCGATTAATAAATCTAATAAAGAACAAATGGGAATCATCCTCAACGGTCAATTGATAATAACTGTGAAAGAGGAACAGCAACTAATAGAATATGGTAGTATTTATTATGCTCCAGCTAATATTTTATGTAGAGGATATAATTCCTCTGATGAGACAGTAAGTTTGGTCAAAATTTTGATTCCTCCTTGTTCTAATTTAGCTGAACAAGAAGCTAAAATAACTGCGCGATCGCTAACTGCTACCTAGAGGACTATTAAGTATGGATTTAGGACTATCAGGGAAAGTAGTTTTAGTGACAGGTGCTAGTGCTGGTATTGGTTATGCCATATCTGAAAAACTAGCAGCAGCCGGCTGTCATTTAATAATTTGTGGTAGGAATGCCGAAAGATTAGAACAAGCCTATCAGCAATTGGTGAATTCTCCAGGCAAAATTATTACCTGTTGTGCTGATGTTCACCAAGCAACTGACTCTGAAAAATTAGTGGAGTTAGCCCTCAATCAATTTAATAAAATTGACATTTTAGTTAACAATTCTGATGGAGCTAAATTTGCCAGCGTTGCAGTAGAAAATATATCTGATGAAGATTGGTCAACTGTATTTGAAGGGAAATTAATGGGCTATATCCGCATGACTAATCTGGTTTTACCTACTATGAAAAATCAGAAATGGGGACGGATAATCAATATTATTGGCACATCTGGTAAAGAACCTTCGCCACGTTTAATCAAATCAGGTGTAGCGAATGCAGCATTAATCAACTTTACCAAATCTGTAGCTACCCAAGTTGCCAAGTGGAATGTATTAGTTAACTCTGTTAATCCCGGCATTATTGATACACCAAGACATAGAGAATATTTAGAAGTATTCGCCCAAAAAGAAAACCGAAATATTGAGGAGATTATAGCAGGAATAGATAACAGCATTCCTATAGGTCGTCGTGGACTTTCTAGCGAGGTGGCTGATTTAGTAGCTTTTCTGAGTTCAGAATGCGCCAGTTATATCACAGGTGTAACTATTCCAGTTGATGGTGGATTATCGACGGCAGCTTTTTAAGTGATTTAGTTAGATTTAATAAAAATATATTTAATAAATAAAACAATGGTCGCTATACAAAATCAAAGTAAAAATAAAGATATCGAAGCCATTTATCCCCTCTCAGCAATGCAACAGGGGATGCTATTTCACACTCTTTATCAGCCAGAATCAAGAATATACTTTGAGCAGTTTCGCTTTACGCTGCATGGCAACTTAAATCAAAGTGCATTTGAGCAAGCTTGGCAACAGGTGGTGCAGAGGCACTCGGCTTTACGCACTCTGTTTGTTTGGAATAACCGCAAACAGCCACTGCAAGTAGTAAGGAAACAAGTTAGTTTACCTTGGATTAACAAAGATTTACGTTTCCTCTCACCTGAGGAACAGCAAACAGAAATTAATTCTTATTTAATCACCGATAAAGAAGAAAGTTTTGCACTGGATAAAGCTCCCTTGATGCGCTTTGTGTTGTTTCGGTTAACAGACGAGACTTATCATTTTATTTGGAGCTTTCACCATATATTACTTGATGGTTGGAGTTGGCCGATTCTCTTTAAAGAAATATTTGCTTTTTACGATGCGATCGCCAATCATCAACAATTATATTTAACGCCATCTCGCCCTTACCGAGATTATATTAATTGGTTACAGCAGCAAGATTTATCTCATGCAAAAGAATTTTGGCGGCGGACTCTGGAAGGTTTTAATGCACCTACCCCTTTAGTTGTAGAACAAACTGGAGGGCAGATTTCTCAGCAGCAAACTAGTTATATTCGACACCAAAATTTATCAGCCGAGGCAACTGCTAAATTAAAAGCTTTTGCTCAACAACATCATCTCACCGTTTCTACCTTGGTGCAGGCAGCTTGGGCATTGTTATTGAGTCGCTACAGTGATGAGTCTGATGTAGTATTTGGGGCTACAGTTTCCGGTCGTCCGCATCACTTATCTGGTGTTGAGTCGATGGTAGGTTTGTTTATTAATACTTTACCTGTACGGGTAAAAATTCTGGAAACAGCCGATTTGTTGCCTTGGCTTGTGCAGTTGCAACAAGAACACATAGAAAGGGAACAGTATTCATACACCTCACTGGTAGATATTCAAGGCGTAAGCGAAATTCCTCGCAATCAACCATTGTTTGAAAGCATTGTGGTGTTTGAAAATTATCCAGTCAACGCCACGCTGCAAGCACTTCCGGGAAATTTGCGAATAGCCAACCGCCAAGCTTTGGGCGAAACGAATTATCCGCTAACTGTGGTGGCAATTCCCGGTGAAGAACTGGCAATTAAAATTAACTACGATCGCCAACGGTTTCATGCAGATACAATTGACAGAATGATTGGTCATTTGCTGACACTATTGCAGGGAATTGTCACAAATCCGCATCGTCGTGCAGCCGAACTACCACTCCTCACACCAGCAGAACAAGATTTACTGTTAGTAGAATGGAACGCTACCCAAGCCGTCTATCCCATCAAAGATTGCATCCATCAATTATTTGAACAGCAAGTTGAAAAAACACCCGAAGCTGTAGCGGTTGTCTATGAGAATCAACAATTAACTTATCAAGAGTTAAACCAACGCGCCAATCAACTAGCCCACCATCTGCAAAATTTGGGTATCAAACCAGATGCGCCTGTAGGGATTTGTTTAGAACGTTCTCTAGAAGCGGCAATTGCCATTTTAGGAATCCTCAAAGCTGGCGGTGCTTGTTTTCCCCTTGACCCTACATATCCGCCAGAGCGTTTAGCGTTTATGCTGGCTGATACTCGTGCTAACGTCGTATTAACTCAGGCTAGTTTAAAGCCATTGCTAGAGAAAGATTTCCACCACCATCTAATTTTGTTAGATCAAGGATGGGAGGAGATAGGAAAAGAATCTGATATCAATCTTCAAACTGATGCACAAGCGCATAATTTAGCCTACATCATTTATACTTCCGGCTCTACCGGCACTCCAAAAGGTACGCTTGTCCCTCACAGATCCCTCACCAACTTAGTAGAATACCATCAAGCACAGATGGCTACAGGCGTGGGCGTGCTTCAGTTTGCTTCCCTCAGCTTTGATGTTAGCTATCACGAAATGTTTGCGGCGTGGGGTTTAGGCGGTACGCTGTATATGATTAGCGAAGGCGATCGCAAAGATTTAGATAAATTAATTAAGTTACTAGCAAAAGAAGCAATAGGAAAAGTATTTCTTCCCGTCACCCTTTGGCAACAATTAGCAGAAATATACGGAGAAGAAGTACATCTATTTAACAACATTAGAGAAGCGATCGCCTGTGGCGAACAATTGCAAATTACCCAACCCATGATTAAGCTGTTTCAACGTCTAGAGAATTGTAGACTTTACAATTTCTACGGCCCCACAGAAGCAGACTTGGTTACAGCTTATACCTTTAGCCAGCAACCAGAAACATGGCCAATTTATCCCCCCATTGGTAAACCTGCCGTTAACGTGCAAGTTTATCTCTTAGACCGCAATTTACAACCCGTACCGATTGGCGTTCCTGGCGAACTTTATGTTAGCGGAGATGGTTTAGCCCGTGGCTACCTCAACCGCCCAGATTTGACAGAACAGAAGTTCGTGCCAAATCCGTTTGAGGAGGCAGGAGACAGCACTCAGCACTCCCAAACAAAACTATACAAAACAGGCGATTTAGCTAAATATTTACCAGATGGCAACATCGAATTTTTAGGACGGATAGATGATTTAGTCAAAGTTCGGGGTTTTCGGGTAGAACTTGGCGAAGTAGAAGCCGTTTTGAGCAAACATCCGCACATCAACCAAGCCGTCGCTAAGGTGTTTGGAAAAAGTGCTAGAGAAAAATATTTAGTCGCTTACTTTGTCCCCATTCAAGGACAGACAATCACCGTTGAAGAGTTGCGTGATTTTCTGCAAGACCAGTTGCCCGATTATATGATTCCATCGGCTTTTGTGCAGGTAGAGTCATTTCCCTTAACCCCTAATGGTAAAGTCAATCGTCGCGCTTTAACAGAACCGACAAATAGCCGCCCAGAATTAGTGCAAACCTTTGTTGCACCCCGCACTCCCACAGAAGAAATTTTGGCAGGTATTTGGCGGGATGTTTTAGGGTTAGAACAAGTTGGGATTTACGATAACTTTTTTAATTTAGGGGGACATTCATTACTAGCTACACAAGTAATTTCCCTGACGCGCAAAGCATTTAAGATAGAATTATCCCTGCGGAGTTTATTTGAATCTCCTGCGATCGCATCATTAGCAAAAATCGTCGAAACAGCTTCACAACAAGAAAATTTGCCGGAAATTGTGCCTGTGCAATTACCAGAGGCAACACAGCCAATTTCCTTAACTCAGCTAGAGTTTTGGTTTTTCGAGCAATTCTATCCTGGTAATCCTGTATACAACTTACCGCTAGTTTATCGTGTCATAGGTGCGCTGGATGTACAAGCGTTAGAGGAGAGTTTAAGAGAAATTGTCCGCCGCCACGCAACATTGCGAACCACCTTTAAAGTAGAAAATGGACAAGTAGTTTATGCAATTTCCCCTGAACCTGTATTTGATTTTATTGTTATAGAAGTACAAGATATAGCGGAAGCGAAACAACAAGCAGAGAAAGAAATTAAGCAACCTTTCAATTTAGCGCGGGGGCCATTATTGCGAAGTAAGCTTTGGCGGTTAAGTGAAACCGAGCATTTACTTGTTGTGACTACCCACCATATTGTTGCTGATGGTTGGTCTTTTAGCGTGTTGACTCAAGAATTAGCAACGCTGTACGAAGCTTTTTCGCAAGCTAAACCCTCCCCGCTAACAGAGTTACCCATCCAATATGCAGACTTTGCCCATTGGCAACGGCAACTATTACAGGGGCAAGTTTTACAATCACAGATGGAATTCTGGAGACAACATCTAGGTGTTACTCCTCCGATATTACAACTACCAACCGACCATCCACGCCCAACTGTGCGAACCTTCACAGGTGCGCGTCATCCCATAGTTATTTCCAAAGACTTAACCAAAGCACTCAAAAACTTGAGTCAGGAAGAAGGCGTAACCTTATTTATGACCTTGTTAACAGCACTCAAGACATTACTTTTCTGCTACACAGGACAACCAGACATCGTGGTTAGCAGTACAGTTGCTAATCGTACCCGAAGAGAAACAGAAGGACTGATTGGTTTCTTTGTCCACTTATTGCCATTCTGCACAAACTTAGAAGGCAATCCCAGCTTCCGCGAACTACTGCGGCGAGTTCGAGAAGTAGCTTTAGGAGTGTACGCACATCAAGAAATGCCCTTCATCAAACTAGTAGAAGAAATACAACCAGTTAGAGATTCTAGTTACACACTACTAGCGCAAGTGATGTTTGTTTTTCAAAACACTCCCGAAGATGATTTAAAACTAGCAAATTTGACTTTAAAAGAGGAGTTTATAGCCACAGATACCAAAGACACAGCCGAATTTGATTTGAATTTAACACTCCAAGAAACATCCCAGGGAATTGAAGGCGCGTTAGTCTACAGAACTGATTTATTTGCAGCTAATACTGTTACCAGGATGATAGAAGTATTTAAAAAATTATTGGAACATATAGTTACTAATCCTAACCAACGTCTTAATGAACTTCCCTTTTTAAACGAAGGCGCGAATTTACCAATTCAAAATCACAAATTATTAGTAAATAAACATAACGAATTTACTGAACCTAAAAACCCCATTGAAGAAACCATATTAGCTATTTGGCAAGAAGTCTTAGGGTTAGAACATATCAGCACACAAGATAACTTCTTTGACCTGGGAGGACATTCTGCACTCGTTCTAGAACTCACAGACAAAATACAAAAAACCTTGCAAATAGAACTAACCTTAACTTTCCTATTTGAAAAACCAACTATTATCCAACAAGCAAAAACTATCAGCAATTTACTAAACAAATATTTATTTCACGCAGAGCCGCAGAGACACAGAGGCTAAACTCTCTCTGCGCCTCCCCGCCTCTGCGTGATAAATCATCTTAAAACCACCCTCACTCAAACAAAAAAACTGTGAAACCCTCCCTTTTTGACCTAACAGGTAAAGTCACCATTATCACCGGATCTGCAAGAGGTATCGGCAGAGCGATCGCACAAGGATTAGCATCTGTAGGTGCAAAGGTTGTAGTTGCCGATATTAAAGCACCCGAAGCCCAAAAAACCGCACAAATAATTCAGGAAGCTGGAGGCGAAGCGATCGCCATCCCCACCGATGTCAGAAATCACCAAGATTGTTTACGCCTAATTGAACAAACTCTAGACAACTATCACAGACTCGACATTATGGTGTGTAATGCCGGCATTGACATTATCAAACCGGCGGCTGTTTTAGACGAATTCGAGTGGGATAACATCATCAACGTCAATCTCAAAGGATACTTCCACTGCGCTCAACTGGCAGCTAAACAAATGATTGAACAAGGGACAGGCGGTTCAATTATTATGAACTCCTCCATCGGCGGTGTAGTGGGGATTGCTGGTTCAGCAGCTTATACAGCATCGAAAGGGGGTGTAAATTTATTAGTGCGATCGCTCGCCCTAGAATGGGCAGATCATAATATTCGCGTTAATGGTTTTGCTCCTGGTTATATCGACAACATTATGGAAGGTACGGAAGAATTTCGCCGTCCACCACAAGAAGATCAGCAACACCTCAGTGCTGTGATTCCCATGCGACGACGCGGTAAACCAGAAGAACTCATCGGCCCAGTGATATTTCTCGCCTCTCAAGCAGCTTCTTATGTAACAGGGGAAGTCTTGATGGTGGATGGGGGATACAGCGCGATGTAATCAAGGTGAAAGAATCTGGGAACACAACTATGCCAAGTTTAAGGAAATTTACTTCTATACGCCAATGGCGATTGCCAGTTCTACTAGGATTTATCCTGGGGATTGTGGCAATCGCAGTAGCTAGTTGTGAGCAAACTCAGCTGTTAGCCAAACCAGTAAACGACTCTCAAATTATTATTAGTAGTTCTGTCGAACCTAACACCTTTAACCCTCAACTCATGGAGCAGGGAGCAGGTATTTTAACTTTTATCTATGAAGGGTTAATTCGTGAGAATGGTCAAGGAGAAATTCAACCAGCCTTAGCCGAATCGTGGAAAATTTCTGAAGACCAAAAGCACATTACTTTTACGCTTAGAAAAGGATTGAAATGGTCAGATGCTAAACCTCTGACTGCTGATGATGTAGTGTTTACTTATCAAGATATTTATACCAATCCGGCTATTCCTTCCTATGCCAAAGATTTCTTACAAATAGGACAAAATCGCCAATTTCCGATAGTTAAAAAACTGGATAATTTGCGTGTTGAATTTACACTGCCAGAACCTTTTGCTCCCTTTCTGCGGACAACCAAACTTGAAATTTTACCGGAGCATATATTACGAGATAGTATCACCAAAAAAGACTCCGCAGGTAGACCATTATTTCTTTCAACTTGGGGTACAGACACACCACCAAACCAAATTATCAGCAACGGTGCTTATAAATTAGAATCTTATATTCCAGGTGAACGGATAACTTTTCGTAAAAATCCTTATTACTGGCGTAAATATAATCAAAACTACTCTCAGCCTTATATTGATCGCATTATTATTAGTACTGTGAGTAATAATGATACAGCATTAATTCAATTTCGTTCTGGCAGACTTGACTATCTTGATGTAAATTCCAACTATTTTTCATTATTAAAACGAGAAGAAAAAAAAGGCAAATTCACAGTTTATAACGGTGGTTCTCAAATAGGAACTACAGCAATGATGTTTAATTTGAATACAGGGGTGAGAAATAATCAGCCTTTAGTTAATCCGATTAAATCTCGTTGGTTTAATACAGTAGCATTCCGCCAAGCAGTTGCTCACAGCATCAATCGTCAGCGTATGGTCAATAACCTATATGCGGGGGTAGGAGCGTTACAAAATTCACCCATCGCTGTGCAAAGCCCTTACTATCTTTCTCAAAAAGCAGGTTTACCAGTCTACGACTATAACCCACAAAAAGCAAAAGCATTACTTATCAAAGCAGGTTTTCGATACAACAATCAAGGTGAGTTATTCGATAGCGATGGGAACCGAGTCCGGTTTACACTCACCGCTAATGTCGCTAATAAAGTCTTGCAAAACATGGCTCCACTAATTCAAGAAGATTTGCGTCAGATAGGAATACAGGTAGATTTGAATTTAATTGCAGTGGGATTAGTTGTAGATAAATTAACAAATCGTCTCGATTGGGATTGTCAAATTATTGATGGTTTTCCCATGACGATAGAACCCAACGAAGCAGTAAATATTTGGGCTACTAAAGGGAATTGGCATTTTTTTAATCGCCAACCTCAAGCCGGACAAGTACCAATTACTAAACAGCGAGTGGCAGATTGGGAACAAAATATTTCTGACCTCTACATTCAAGGTGCAGCAGCAAAGGAAGCAGAACGAAAACAAATTTATGCAGAAACTCAAAGACTAAGTCAGGAATATTTACCGTTTATCTATTTAGTTAACTCATTATCAATGGTTTCTGTACGCAATCGCATTCAAGGCATAAAACACTCAGCTTTACAAGGAACATTTTGGAATGTTTATGAATTAAAAAGTAATCTTATCAATAATTAATAAAAACTCCGCGTTACTTTGCGTTTACTTTGCGCCTCTCTGCGTAAAAAAAAATACGAATTATACAGAGGATTTTTTTACAATGAACCCAATCAAAGAACGTGAACCTCAATTAATTGTTTCAACACTGATTCCGGTTATTGATTTCCATCCATTTATAGTTGGTGACATGGCTGCTAAACAAGCAGTAAGCGATCGCATTTTATCTGCTATTCAAGAAGTTGGCTGTTTTTATCTGGAAAATTGTGTACCTCAAACCTTAGTCGAGCAAGTGTTTGCTCAAGCGCAGAGTTTTTTCGCATTACCACAAGAAGAAAAAGACCAAGTAAACCTACTTCCTGGTACTAGTCGCGGCTATGTGGCTCGTGGTAAAGAGAGGATATTATTAGAAGCATTCAATTTTGGTTTAGACGTTACGCCAACTGAAGCGGGTGTAACTCAGCAGCAGTTTGGTGAACCAAATCGCTGGCCTGAAAATCAAACTCAGTTTCGTCAACTGTTATTGGAATTTTTTGCAACTTGTCGTGATGCCTCTTTTAGGATTTTACAGGCACTAGCGATCGCCTTAAAACTACCACAATCCTACTTCACCGATTTCCATAAAGAACGTAACTTCAACACCTCCATCAATCACTATCCGGCTATAAATCAACCCCTGTCCCCTACAGAGACAAGGTTTGCCGAACATACAGATTACGGTAGTATTACTCTGATATTTCAAGATGAGACAGCAGGGTTAGAAGTTTGCGACGATGTAGGGGAATGGGTTGCAGCACCCTATCTACCTGGTAAAGTTCTGGTTATCCTTGCAGATTTAATGCAGCGTTGGACAAACGATAAGTTTCCCGCCACTAAACATCGAGTTCCTTTACCTTCTCAATTTCCTACTAAACCCAGATACTCAATTATCTATTTTGAGTCTCCTGATTATGATGCGGAAATTAGTTGTATAGAAAGTTGTGTAGAAGTAAACACAACGCCCAAATATTCACCAATTCTCACTCATGAATATATCAATCAAGTGACTACAGGAGGCTATACATCTGAGAAAAAATAAACTTTCTCTTCTTACCTTCTTTTTTTGTGTCCTTTGAGTCCTTTGTGGTTCGTTAATAATGACCCTAATCAACAAACTTTCAAAAGAATCTATTGTTTCCACACAGATTCCTGTTATTGACTTCCATCTATTTTTGGCAGGTGACAGAGTTGCTAAAGAATTAGTTGCTAATCAAATTGCCAGTGCTTTACAGGAAATAGGATGTTTCTATCTTAAAAATCACGATATTTCCCCAAGTTTAATTAATCATGCTTTTGCTCAAGCCAAGCATTTTTTCGCACTGCCATTAGAAGAAAAACAACAGATAGCCTTAACAGAACAGTGTCATCGAGGATATATCCCTATAGGTAGTTCAAGTATACTCAGCGAACAATTTTACTTTGGTAGAGAAATGAAACCAGAGGAATTAGATAAGCTAAATCATCCATTTCACAAACCGAACCAATGGCTACAAAATCAACCAGAGTTTCGGGAAGTAATGTTGCAATTCTTCGTTGCTTGTCATGCAAGTACGCTGAAAGTTCTTGAAGCTTTAGCCATTGCTTTGAAATTGCCTGATTCCTATTTTTCTGAGTTACATTTTGAGCAAAATCATGCTGTAGGATTGCATCACTATCCTGCTGCATCTCAACTTCCCCAAGCCCAAAATGTTCGCTTGGGAGAACATACAGATGGAAATACTATTACTTATGTATTTCAACATGAAATAGAAGGTTTAGAAATTTGTACCAAAACTGGAGAGAGAGTTCCAGTCACTTTAATTCCTGATACGGTTATCGTCATGGCAGGAGAAGTTTTGCAGCGATGGACAAACGATAAAGTTTATGCCACAAAACATCAAGTTTCTATCCCCTCTAAAACCCAAAAAATCCAACCAAGATACTCCTTTGCTTTTTTTGCATCTCCTAATAATGATGCTGAAATCGTCTGTCCCGCAACTTGTTTAGACGCAAATGAAACTCCAAAATATCCACCGATTTTAACAAGTGAATTTTATATCCAAAGAAATAATAACAATACATCAATTTTAACTTCCTACAAAAATTAAACTTGTTCGTCTTTGCATGAAACAAAAATACGACAATGAATATAGATATTTTAACCAAGACTATACCAAGACCAGTAGTGATGTTTTTTTATAGCATGATATTTGTGCTTGCTGTGATTTCAAGTGCTGGATTAATTAATATATTTTTACCATCTTCTAATATTCCTCAAAATCTTGATGATATTAGTACTAAATTTGAATATTTTGCTAAATATAAAGATGATTATGATGTGATTTTTTTGGGGTCTAGTACCACATATCAAGGAGTTGTCCCCAAAGTATTTGATGAAACAATGGCAGCTAATGGTAGGAGGATCAAATCTTTCAACTTTGGAATTATGGGGGCAAATATAGCTGAAATGGATTTTTACTTAGAAAAAATTTTAGCTTTAAAACCAGCAAACTTAAAATGGATATTTTTAGATTGTTTAGTTAACGGTTTTATGGAGAATGCGCCAACTGCGGCTAAAAATGTTTACTGGCATACTCCTCTTAAAACAATAGAAAATTTTCAATTAATTGCAGAATCAAACTATGACTTCAAAGAAAAAATTAGAGGATTTTATGCAAATTCAATCAGCTTTATCTATCGATGGTTAGGAATTGGTTATTTTTCTAGTTTTTGGCAGCAAAGCCCGGATAAATTACCAGCAACTGGATTACAAAAAGTAACCTCTAGTGACAAATTACTACAGGAAGCTGGATATTATGCAATGGATTGGATGAAAGATAGTGAGGAATGGAATAAAACTTTCCAATCTAAATATTTGGAGAGTTATCAACAGAGATTAGAAAAAGCAAAATCAGGAGTTTTTGAGCAAAATAAATCATCTACATATCCAAAAAATTCCTCTGGTATTAAAATCATTAATAAGGTTATTCATAAAATTGATAAATCGGAAAGTTCTAGCAATAATAAAATTGTACCTGTGTTCTTGATTCCTCCAGTCCTAGATTCTGATGCTGACCCTAATTCTATTATGACAGCTTACGATTTAGGATACATTTCAACACTATTTGCTTTCAATAATCCTAATACTTTCGCCACTTTATATGAACTCGATCGCCGCGCTGATGGTAGGCATTTAAATCACCAAGGGGCTGAAGAATTTACCCGGATTTTGGCAACAGAGTTTTCTAAACATCTGAAGTTATCTCAAAATGGAATATCTCAACGATCGCCTATATCTATAAGTCAGAATTGATGTTGTAGACGTTAATTTTCCCATAAAATCAATATGGTATTTACAGAATTTCGTTTTATATTTTTCTTTATTCTTATTTTCTGCGTCTACTGGGCTTTGCAGAAACAAAATCATCGTAAAACCTGGTTGCTAGTCTGTAGTTATATCTTTTATGGTGCTTGGGATTGGCGGTTTCTCTCCCTGCTTTTGCTTTCGACAGTGGTTGATTACTTTGTGGGTTTGATGCTATCTAGACCACAGGTAGATAGTGCCACAGCAAAAGCAGAAATTCCCACAAGCGAGGCTATTAAGGAGGGATGGAAAAATTTATTTTCTTGGGATGCCCTGCTAACTAAACCACTAAATCAGCAGCAACGCCAAGGATGGTTGATACTTAGTTTAGTTGTAAATTTAGGGTTATTAGGATTTTTTAAATACTATAATTTCTTTGTTGACTCTGCCTTACATTTATTAACTTTTTTAGGATTATCTGTTAGTGTTACAACCTTGCAAATTATTCTGCCGGCTGGCATTAGTTTTTACACATTTCAAACCCTAAGTTATTCAATTGATGCGTATCTAGGTAAAGTCAAACCTGTTAGAAGTTTTTGGGATTTTTCTTTATTTGTATCTTTCTTTCCACAATTGGTTGCCGGGCCTATTGTCCGGGCATCTACATTTTTGCCGCAATTACTAACATCCAAAAATTTAAACGACGTTGATTTTCGGGGATGTTTAACGCTGTTTTTGGTGGGATATTTTAAGAAAGCTTGTATTTCGGATAATCTCTCTCCGTTGGTAGACCAATATTTCACGAATCCGGAGATTTATACTGCCTTAAGTTGTTGGGTTGCTGTAATTGCTTTTGTAATCCAAGTATACTGCGATTTTTCTGGCTATTCAGATATGGCGATCGCCTGTGCAGGGTTACTTGGCTACAAGCTACCCCTCAACTTTAATTTTCCCTACTTCTCTAGCAATATTACTGAATTGTGGCAACGTTGGCACATTACCCTCTTCACCTGGCTACGAGACTATATTTATAGCCCTTTGATGAAAATGCGTCCTAGAGAACAACGCACAGAACTTTTTAGGTATAGAAATATTCTCATTTTGATGCTTACCTCTGGGTTCTGGCATGGTGCGGCGTGGCATTTTGTAATTTGGGGAGGTTTGCATGGCATCGCTTTAATTGTTCACAAGCAATGGTCATCTTGGCTTGCTCCTTATAAGCAATTGTTGCCACTGAGAAATATTGTAGGTCTTCCCGTCACATTTTACTGGTTTTGTGCCTCGGCAATCTTCTTTCGCAGTAACGATATTATCAGTGCCATACAAATAGAGAAAGCTTTTTTATTCCTAAATTCTCCTGGTTCTGAAAATATAAATATTCAAATTGCCTGGTTTTTTCTACCTTTAATTATTCTGCACTGGGCTGCTTATAAGGGTTGGTTAACAGACTGGTGGCAGAAAATTCCTAAATGGAGTTTTGCCGTTTTTTATGGGGCATTAGTTTCACTAATACTTAGATTTACAGCAATCAATCCTCAACCATTTGTCTATTTTCAGTTTTAATTATCTTTGACATTTATCCTAATTAAAAATCATGAGTAAAAACACCATTTTAAAACCAATTAAGTCTTTTTTTGACTATGTATCATTTAACCTGCAATATGAATTAATGCTTTTATCGTATCGAGGTAAAAACAGAAAAGAAGTTTTTAATGATATATATTATCGTAATAGATGGGGTGGTCAGGAATCTATTTCTGGCAGAGGTTCTACTCTGAAACAAACATCGGTAATTATCCAAAAACTACCAAGGTTACTAGAAAAACTTAATGCCAAAATAATGCTTGATGCTCCCTGTGGAGATTTTTATTGGCTAAAAGAAGCACAACTTAATTTAGAAAAATATATCGGATGTGATATTGTTGCTGATTTAATTACCACAAATCAAAGTAGCTATGGGAACGAAATCAGAGAATTTATCAATCTCGATTTAGCAACAGATCCACTGCCGCAAGTTGATTTAATTTTCTGTAGAGATTGTCTCGTACATCTTTCATTTAAAGATGCTCTGGCTGTAATTAAAAACTTTAAAAAAAGCAATTCTACATATCTATTAACAACAACTTATCCGGGAATAATCGAAAATAAAGATATTGTTACCGGTGATTGGCGAGCCATCGATTTACGATTACCTCCATACAACTTTCCTGATGTGCTGGAAATTATTGATGAAGAATCCACGGAAAGAAAAGACTACCCACAAAAGAGTTTGGGTTTGTGGAAATTGAGCGATATAGATTTATAAAACAGGGAACGCACAATAAAAACATACTCTAAGTGAAAAAAAATAAATACGACTAAAACTTTCTTTCCTCCTGCCTTTTTAAAAATAGGAGTTTTATATAAAAATGCGTATTCTAGGAATTTCAGCTTATTACCACGATAGTGCCGCCGCCTTAGTTGTGGATGGTGACATTATTGCCGCCGCACAAGAGGAACGTTTTTCCCGCAAAAAACATGATGCGAGATTTCCTAAAAGTGCGATCGCTTATTGTCTCCAACAAGCAAATATTAAATTACGAGAAATAGACCAAATCGTTTTTTACGATAAACCATTGGTCAAATTTGAACGACTCCTAGAAACCTATCTCGCCTACGCACCCAAGGGATTAGCTTCTTTTATTGCAGCGATGCCAGTTTGGTTAAAGGAAAAGCTTTATCTAAAATCACTGTTAAAAAAAGAACTATCAACCCTCGGAGATTGCAAAAAAACGCAATTACCCCAACTTTTATTTACTGAACATCACCAAGCGCACGCCGCCTCGGCCTTTTTCCCCAGTCCTTTTGAACGGGCGGCGGTACTGTGTCTCGATGGAGTAGGAGAATGGGCAACTACCTCAGTTTGGTTAGGAGAAGATAATCAACTTACTCCCCAATGGGAAATTGATTTTCCCCATTCTCTAGGACTGCTGTATTCTGCCTTCACCTACTACACAGGTTTCAAGGTCAACTCTGGGGAATACAAACTCATGGGTTTAGCACCCTACGGTGAACCCAAATATGTAGACCATATCCTCAACCATCTTTTAGATCTCAAAGAAGATGGCACATTTCGGTTGAATATGGACTACTTCAACTACACCACGGGGTTGACCATGACTACCCCGAAATTTCATGAATTATTTGGTGGTGCGCCACGGGAAAGCGAAGGGAAACTCACCCAACGCGAAATGGATATTGCCCGTTCCATCCAAGAGGTGACAGAGGAAGTCGTTTTGCGTTTGGCGAGAACGGTCAAAAAGGAACTGGACACAGACTATCTTTGTTTAGCTGGAGGAGTCGCTCTAAATTGCGTCGCTAATGGTCGCATTTTACGAGAAACAGGTTTTCGAGACATTTGGATTCAACCCGCCGCCGGAGACGCAGGAGGCGCAGTTGGGGCAGCCTTAGCTATTTGGCATCAATATCACGAAAAGCCGCGCATTCCTCATGATGGGGATGCGATGCGGGGCGGTTATCTCGGCCCTTGTTTTGGGAAAACAGAGATTCAAGACTATCTCCAGTCCGTGAATGCGCCTTTCCAATACTTAGAAGATGATCAACTCATGCCTCATCTGGCGGAAATTCTCGAACAAGGTAATGTTGTAGGTTGGTTTTCTGGACGGATGGAGTTTGGCCCCCGCGCTTTGGGTGGTCGTTCAATCATTGGTGATCCTCGCAATCCCAAAATGCAATCGGTGATGAACCTGAAAATCAAATATCGTGAATCCTTCCGTCCCTTTGCCCCTTCTGTTATAGCAGAACAGGTTTCTAACTACTTTGAACTTGACCGTCCCAGCCCTTATATGCTTCTGGTTGCACCAATTCACCCCGAACTGCGGATTCCCATGACATCAGAACAGGAGGAGTTGTTTGGGATTGATAAATTAAACGTCAAGCGATCGCACATTCCCGCCGTCACTCATGTAGACTACTCCGCGCGGATTCAAACTGTTCATCAACAAACTAATCCGCGTTATTATGACCTGCTGCGGCATTTTCAAGCCAAAACAGGTTGTGCAGTTTTGGTCAACACATCCTTTAATGTCCGGGGTGAACCCATTGTCTGTACACCCGAAGATGCCTATCGCTGTTTTATGCGAACCGAGATGGATTACTTGGTCTTAGAAAACTTTATCCTCGCCAAATCCGACCAACCCCAGGTACAGAAAGACGAATCTTGGAAAACAGAATTTGAATTAGATTAACGCCTATGAACGAGATACAACAACTTGATCGCAAAGGACTACGGGATTTTGGACTGCTTGGCGGTGCGATCGCTGCCGGATTATTCGGTAGCCTCTTACCCCTACTCCATCACGAACCCTTACCGATTTTACCTTGGGCGATCGCTGGCATCCTGTGGGTGTGGGCGCTCATTGCCCCCGCTACCCTCAATGGTCTTTACCAAATTTGGATGAGAATTGGACTGGTTTTAGGTTGGATTAATACTCGGATAATTCTCAGTATTCTTTTCTATACCTTAATCATGCCAATTGGTATAGTGATGCGGTTCTTATTCCGTCATGATGCGATGGCAAGAAAGTTCGATGCTGACGCAAAAACCTATCGCATTATCAATCAAGTAAAACCTATAAACACAATGGAGAACCCTTTCTAATGTTTGATACAACACAAGACTTAATTAAAGATTTGTGGGGATTACTGAAAGAACGCCGTAAATTCTTCCTCTTTCCCCTCATCGTCACATTATTACTTTTAGGTGTCCTGATTGTCTTTGCACAGTCCTCCGTACTTGCGCCCTTTATTTACACACTATTTTGAGGAAAGAGAGGTGGCAACATCGTCATTACCCTTAAAGCGGTGGGTAGCGGTAACGCTGACCCTAGCTTTATTGCTAGGCGGAATTGTCTTGGGGCTGGCTGTCGTAGAAATTGGCTTACGCATTGCTGGCATTGAATCCAAGACATTTTATACCTACGACCAACATAGAGGTTGGGCAGGAAGACCATATATAGCTGGCTGGGTGCATGATGAAGGGGAAGCCTACATCCAATACAACAGTGAAGGTTTCCACGACCGAGAACACTCCCCGATTAAGCCACCTAATACTTTCCGTATTGCCTTGTTGGGAGATTCTTTTACAGAAGCACGCCAACTCCCACAAGCACAAGGAATCGCCGCCGTCATCGAACGCGCACTGAAAACTTGTCCCACCCTCGCAGGTCATGACGTAGAAGTGATGAACTTCGGAGTTAATGGTTATGGAACTGACCAAGAACTCATCACCTTACAGGAAAAAGTTTGGAACTATTCACCAGACTTTGTACTTTTAAATTTCTATCCCGGCAATGATTTGATCAACAACTCCCGCACTCTCGCCGAAAAAATGGTGAGTACAACTGCTATGGATGATAGCTCACTGATGAAACCTTTTTTTGTTAATCAAAAAGGTGATTGGGTGGTTGATGACTCATTTGTCAATATGGATATTTATCGTTCACAAAAGTCATGGTGGCATCAAACTTATCTCCAACTTCAAGACCATTTGCGGATTTTACAACTGATCAAACAAGCAAAATACGCTTTCCCACTTCCGCATCAAGAGAATAAAAAACCAGACACTCAGTTAGCAACCAAACCCGCAATACTATCTCCGGTCACTGACCCTGAATGGCAGAATTTCTTGAAGCAAACAGAATGGCTTGTTTACAATACTGCAACCGATCCTGAATGGCAACAAGCATGGCAACAAACAGAAGGACTAATTCGCTTAATACATAATCAAACAATTGTTAAAAAAGCGAGTTTTGCAGTAGTTACGCTAACAACTCCTCTGCAAGTTAATCCCGATTCTAGCGTGCGTCAGCGTCAGGAGGTATCAGGAGTAACAGATTGGTTTTACCCAGAAAAACGACTAGCAGCGTTAGGAGAAAAAGAAGGTTTTACCACAATCAATTTAGGACAAACTTTTCAGGCTTATGCCGAGCAAAATAATGTTTGCTTGCATGGGTTTGATAATACTTTTCGCTGCGACGGACATTGGAATGCTTTAGGACATCAGTTAGCAGGAGAAATTGTGGCTAAACAACTATGTCAACAATCTATAATTCGTAATTAAAAGAGTAACAAGTAATGCGAAAAATCAAGCCTTGGCTACAAAATTTATTCCTCATGCTGGCTGGAGTTATAGTCGGGCTGTTAATCGTTGAAACTTTTGCCATTACTACCGGAGTTGCTACCCCGCAAAAGTCCAAGGCGCAAATTTTTTATCAGTTTATTCAACCCGATACTCAATTAGGCTACAAGCCAAAATCAAACCTGAAGGATTTTAAAACTGTTTGGCAAGAAGCAAAAGTTACGGAGATCGCCAATACAGATAGTTATGGATTTCGCAATCTCGGCAGAGATTATACCAAATCAAATTTATATTTTATTGGAGATTCATTTACCTGGGGGCAATGGGTAAATGAACAAAAAACATTTCCCAGACTTGTAGAAGCAAAATTGCAGCAGCCAGTCATTAATTTAGGTGTTCCTGGTTATTCTTTCGCCCAATATGAAACATTGTTTAATGAATGGATTGCAAAATATAAACCTCAGAGAGTAGTCTTATCTATAGTTTCTAATGATTTGACTAACTATTCATCGGATATTGGTCAAAAGATATATAATACTCTTAAACAAAGAAGTTTTTCACCTTGGTATGAAAAAAGTTTTTTATATCAATTTGTTTTAAAAAATAACAAAACAAGCTTGCCAGCAGCAACCGCAAATTCTATTTATAAAGAAGCCAAAAATGGTTTAACTCTATTTAATTTAGGGCTGGCAGCACCAGAATCAGGGGTAGGTGTAGATAGCGATTATTTAACATCTGGTGGTGTTGTCAAAGTAGAAGCGGCATTAACACGAATTATTAACTTAACAAAGAAAAACCAAGTTAAGCTGTTTGTTTTTCTTGTACCTTCAAAAGAATCAGCCTATATCAAAGATTACGCTCAATTATTTCCTGAAAGTGTAGCTTTACTTAAAAATGAAGAAATTGGTTATCAGCGTTTATGTGATCTGGCTAAATCACAAGATATAACTTGTGTCAATTTAACAGATGATTTTAGGAAAAATAGCAACCAAGAAAAGCTTTACTTTGATATCGATGGTCATTGGAATGCTGCGGGACATCAACTAGCAGCCGAAGTAATTTTAAATACCCTCAATCATAATTCATAATTCACATGAGCCAAACAACCACCGAGCAAATATCTCATGAAATGCCACCTCTGGAAATGGAAATTCCAGATGTGTCACTACGTATGCCCTATCCTCCACCAACCCCATACCCGATGATGGGTGCTGCTTCCACAGAAGATATGCCAAGGTTTGCTATGGATGGCGAAAAGCTTGGCGGCTACTCTCAGTATGGTATTGCTGCGACTTCGGGGGCAGAAAATCGATTAGATGTTTTGACGATTGGCAAGGATAGTGCTGTTTACTACAAGAGGTGGAATGGCTCTATTTGGAGTGATTGGGAAAGACTTGGGGGTTACTGTATTTCTGCACCTGCTGCGGTTTCGAGAGGAGAAAACCGACTTGATATTTTTGCGATTGGGGGCGATCGCTCCGTCTACTATAAAAGCTGGGATGGTTCAACCTGGAGTGATTGGCTAAATCTTGGCGGCTACTCCCAGTATGGTGTGGCGGCTGCTTCTGGCGGAGAGAATCAGCTGGATGTGTTTATCGTTAACTGGGATGGTGCGATATACCAAAAGTCTTGGGATGGTTCAATCTGGGGCAATTGGGAGAGGCTAGGAGGGTACTGTATTTCTACACCAGCTGCGGTTTCTTGGGGATTAAACCGGATTGATACCTTTGCATTGGGTAGCGATCGCGCAGTCTATCACAAGTATTGGAATGGTTCAAACTGGGTTGGTGGGGAAAAACTCGGCGGCTATTCTCAGTATGGTGTGGCGGCTGCTTCTGGGATGGAGAATCGGCTAGATATCTATATTATTGCTCGTAATGGTGCTGTGTATCAGAAGTATTGGGATGGCTCTAACTGGATTGGTTGGAATAATCTAGGTGGTTACTCGATTGCTGCGCCGGCTGCGGTTACTTCAGCACCAAAGCGTGTTGACACTTTTGTTTTGGGGAGTGATCGCGCAGTGTATCACAAGTGGTATGGGGTGGGGAATTAAGAATTTGTCTCACGCAGAGGCGCAGAGAGTAGGAGTTGAAGAGAGAGAAATGACAACAAGCAATTTAATTACAGCAGCAATTGGTATGCCCTTTCCGGCGATGAGTCCCGCATCAAAAGAAGATATGCCCACATTTTCTAGTGATGGGGAATATTTAGACGGATACTGTCAATATGGTGTAACAGCTACTTCTTGGTCAGAGAATCGGCTAGATGTCTTACTGACTGCGAGTATTGGCCCTTTATGGCATAAGTGGTGGGATGGCTCAACTTGGAGCGATTGGCAAAGACTGGGAGGTTACTGTATTTCCTCGCCAGCTGCGGTTTCTTGGGGGAAGAACCGCATTGATACCTTCGTTTTGGGTAGCGATCGCGCCACATACCGAACATGGTGGGATGGTTCAAGTTGGAGCCGTTGGGAGAACTTGGGCGGTTACTCTCATTATGGAGTCGCCGCCACTTCTGGTGGTGAGAATTTGCTAGATATTTTTACTGTTGGCTTTGATGGTGGGATGTACCATAAGCGGTGGAATGGTTCAGCGTGGGATGAGTGGGAAAATCTCGGCGGTTACTGTGTTTCTGCGCCAGCTGCGGTGGCTCGTGGGATGGATTGTATTGATACCTTTGTGTTAGGCGGGGATGGTGCGATTTATCACAAACGCTGGAATGGCTCAAATTGGAGTAGTTGGCAAAATCTGGGCGGGTATTGCCAGTATGGTGTGAGTGCTACTTCTAGCTCAGAAAATAGGCTAGATATCTTTACTGTTGGCTGTGATGGTGCAATGTACCGTCAGAGTTGGGATGGTTCAGCCTGGAGTGATTGGCAGCATCTCGGAGGTTATTGTACTTCTGCCCCGGCTGTGGTTGCTCGCGGGAACTGCATTGATACCTTCGTTGCGGGTGGCGATCGCGCCGTATACCACAAATGTTACTAGCTTGAAGACTAAGTAAGTCGGTGAGAAAAAACCTATGTTACGAAAATTTAACTAAGCTAAAAACCTCTTCCCTTCTGCCTCCTGCCTCCTGCCTTATCCCCACTACAAATATTTACGCCGTTCTACTTAATTTGCAATTAAAACAATGTATATTTATCAAGTTGAAATTTCCAATTTTTGTAATCTTACTTGCTCTTACTGTCCTCACCCATCTCAAAGTAGAGCGAAAGGAAATATGACATTTTCTACATTTGTAGATGTTGTAGAATTAGCAATTGAATGTGGACAGAAAGATTTATTTCTAAATAATTTTGGTGAACCCCTAATTCATCCAGAGTTATTTGATTTTATTGCTTATGCCCAAACCAAAGGCATCGAGTGCAAGTTTATCACTAACGGGATACTTCTTGACGAAGAAAAGGCGCGGCGTTTAGCCCAATTAGGTGTGCGTGATATTTATCTTTCCGAACATCTTGTTGGGCAGAAAGAACGTATTCAAGAAATGTTTAAAGAAAAGTCCATCCCTTTATCTATTGTCTATACCTATAATCCTCATCAGCAAGAAAAGCATGATTGGGCTGGGCAAGTTACTTCTAATACTACATCCCGTCGCAGTTTAACGATGACGCTAGATAAGTACAAACCTTGCATTTTTGAAACGAAAAAGCGAGTTGTAGTTTTATGGGATGGCAGCATCAACACCTGCTGTATAGATGTGAACGGCACAGGTATTGTTGGTACTGTGAAAGACTACCTTGGCAGAACAGATGAATATGAATTTCAGCAAATTCCGCTATGTAGCACTTGTGATTTAATGCGTGACGAAGAATAAGTTTTACAGAAGGTAAAAGATTTAATTACTCAAGAAGAAATCATCAATTTTTTAGGAAAATTTTAACTATGACCTCACTCAATGAACTGACAAAGCAAACCACTGTAGCATCCCAGATTCCCATTATTGATTTATATCCATTTGTTACGGGTGATAGCAATGCCAAAGCAGCAGTAGCAAACCAAATCTCTGATGCTATTCAACAGATGGGCTGCTTCTATTTAAAAAATGGAGTTTCTCAAACTTTAATTGACCAAGCCTTTACCCAAGCCGAAAAGTTTTTTGCACTCCCATTAGCAGAAAAAGAGAAAGTAGCCTCAGCAGTAACCGGGCGGAGTCGCGGTTACATACCCTTTGAGAAAATGTTCATTGGTACTCAACCAGGACAATTACACGAGTCTTTTAGTTTTGCTAATGAACTTGACCCCAACAAAGCCGCAATTGATAGTTATGCAGAGATGTTGGATGTTCCAAATCAATGGCCGCAAAATCCGCCCCAATTTCGTCAAGTCCTGCAACAATTTTTTCAGGCTTCCCAAGAATGTGCTTTGAATGTATTGGAAGCATTTGCGATCGCTTTACAACTACCAAATTCCTACTTTACCGATTTACATTCTCAGCAAAACCACGCCGGAGTCTTCAATTATTATCCCAACATCTCCCAAGCCCCCAAAACAGGACAAACTCGCTTTTATGAACACACTGATTTAGGCAGCATCACCCTGCTATTTCAAGATCAGGGAGGAGGGCTAGAAGTATACACACCTCAAGGAGAATGGATTACTACCTCTTCAGTTCCGAACACTGTTTTAGTCATGGCTGCCGATATGATGTCACGCTGGACTAACGATAAATTTTGCGCCACACCTCATAAAGTCTCTGTACCAACTGACTTCCAAAAAGTAAAAGAAAGATACTCATTTAGCTTTTTTGTCATTCCTAATTACGAAATAGAAGTCACTTGCCTAGAAGGTTTCTTAAAACTCGGTGAATCTCCCAAATATCCCCCAACATTTGTAGGCGATCATCTGCTCAAAAGAACCAAAGACCGAGCCACAAAATACGGTCGAAATTGAAACTCCGCGTACCTTCGCGCTAACCTCATACCCCTCTGCGTTTAAAAAAGTTTACTCCAATCACACCCCATGAACACCATTCAAAAACTCGCACAACCTACTGCGAGTTCTACACAAATTCCCATACTGGACTTGCATAACTTGACTGCCGATCGCGTATTACGTGCAATTCAAGAAGTAGGCTGCTTTTACCTCAAAAATTGTGTCTCCCAAAATGCAATTGACCAAGCCTTCGCCCATACTAATGGCTTCTTTGCACTACCAGAATTAGAAAAAAGACAGCTAGCTTGGAAAGACGGCGCACCACTCGGATACTTTTACAGTAAATATAACGCTGACTTTAGAGAAGCCTTCGTCTTTGGCGAAGCCGTTTTAACAGACAAGATATATACAGATTCCACTGTCGCGCAGCAGGTTCATCAACACCTTAGACAGCACCCCGCCTTTTGTGATGCTGTACAACAATTATTTATAGCTTGTCATAATGCTGGTAATAGTATCCTCAAAGCGATCGCCCTTGCCCTTAACTTACCAGAATCTTACTTTAGCGATCGCCATCCTCAACAAGCCGACTATGGGCTATTACATCGCTACTATGAAGTATCCGAACCTCCCCAACCCGGCGAAGCACGTTTCGAGGAACATACAGATTGGGGCAGTCTTTCCTTACTGTTTCAAGATGAAAATGGCGGGCTAGAAATCTGCACTAATGCCGGAGAATGGATTGCTGCGCCCCCCCTCCCTAACTCAGCAATAGTCTTTATCGCCGATGTCATGCAGCGATGGACAAACGATAAACTCCCGGCTACCAAACATCGGGTATTAATGCCAGCTAATGTCCGTAGTCTTCCAGAAAGATACTCCTTAGTTTTCTTTCTCTCTCCTGGAGATGATACAGAAATTGCCTGTATTGAAACTTGCTTAGATGCTGGCGAATCTCCTAAATATCCGCCAATACTCACCAAGGAATTTTATAAACAGAAAACCGAAGATTTGGCAAAAAGATTTAACAACCCTACATAAAGGAGATTACCAATTATCAAGCAGCGCAATAGGTGCAGATGGGGGAGGAAAAGCAACATCCAAAGCATTCAGTTCTTCTGTTGTTAACTTTAAATCGAGGGCGGCGCGATTTTGTTCAACGTGGGCGATACTGCTGGCTTTGGGAAAGACTATCACCTCTTGCTGCAACAACCAAGCGATCGCCACCTGTGCAACGCTTACCCCGCGCTGTTGGGCAATTGAGTGCAATTTAGGATGCTTGAGTAATTCACCTTGTAACAAAGGTGAATGCGCCATGATTGGGATTCCTCTTTGCCGACACCAAGATAACAACTTCCACTCACAGTTGCGATGCTGCAAATTGTAGGGGATTTGATTAGTAGCAATAGCTTTATCTCCAGCTAAAGCACAGGCTTCTTCCATATCCGCAACATCAAAATTGCCCACCCCATAATCTCGAATCTTGCCTGATTCTTTCAACTTCTCCAATGCTGCCAAAGATTCTGATAACGGTACATTCCCCCGCCAGTGCAACAAATAAAGGTCGAGATAATCTGTCTGCAACCGCCGTAAACTGTTCTCGCAAGCTGCGATCGCCCCTTGTCCAGCCGCATTGCGAGGCGCAACCTTACTCACGAGAAAAACTGATGCACGACAATTAGCGATCGCTTCCCCAACTAACCTTTCTGCTGCACCATCACCATAAATTTCTGCCGTATCAATCAACGTCATACCCAAATCAATCCCGCGACGCAAAGCAGCAATTTCATTTTCCTGTTGTGCGATCGCCTCACCCAATCCCGCCGTCCCCATTCCCAATCTCGGTATCAATTGACCAGATGGTAAACAAATACTTTTCATAAACCAATTTTTAACCTAAAACTTCTAAATTTATCTAACTAGTTTTCAATATTTTCACATAATAAAACCACAATATTTTTATTTTTTAAAACTCCTAAATTCTCTCTGCGCCTCTGCGCCTCTGCGTGAAAAAACTCTCATCTTCCAAATTATGAAAATTGCCTTTTTCGATTATCATGCTACCCTAGCCGAACCCCCTAAAACCGGAGGAATTCGCCTAGTATCTTATGCCTTAGCACTACGTTTAGCTCGTGCTGGACATGAAGTTTTATTCTATGGCTCCAAAGGTCACTATCAAGAATTGGAATATTACGAAGATGGCATTACCTATCGCCGCATTCCCGACTCATGGATAGATAAAATATTAGATCCATTAAACCTTCTTGATATCTGGGGAATTTCCCACCCCCAAAGACCTTTTTACGCCTCCACATTATTTTTTCGGGAATTTTATCGTCAAGTGGCTAAGGATATTCAAGCCCAAAAATGTGATGTAATTCACATGAATATCGTGTTTCAATTCGTCCCCCTCATGCGTGCCTATAATCCCCATGCAAAGATAGTTTTACATCTCCACAGTGATTTTCTACCGTTATTCGATCCAGTAATAGTTGAACAGCACCTTAAGTCAGTTGATTTAGTAGTTGGATGTAGCAATTACCTAATAAATCAAGTTCGTAAATATTTGCCTCAAGTGAAGAGCGAAACTCTTTACAACGGTGCAGATACTCGTCACTTTACTATCTCGAATAATTCCTATAAAAAAGTTAAAAATAAAGATATTAAACAAATATTATTTGTAGGCAGAATTTCACCAGAGAAAGGTGTACACATTTTAATTGATGCTTTTAATAAAGTAGTATCTCGTTATCCCCAAGTACAACTAAAACTTGTTGGTTCAGAAAATGCCTTAATACCTTGGTACACACTGGATAGAGAAGACCCACAAGTGCAAAAGATTCTGCTTTATTATCAAGGTAATTATAAATCGCAATTAGAAGAGCGAATTAATCCTAACGCCGCCAGTTCAGTTTTTTTTCTGGGCAAAGTTCCTCATTTCGAGCTACTTGAATATTATCAACAAGCATATATATTTGTTTTTCCATCTGTTTGGAATGAGGCATTTGGAATGCCAATTATTGAAGCCATGTCAATGGGATTACCTGTGATTGCGACTTATGGCGGTGCATTCCCTGAATTAATAGAAGATGGAAAAACAGGATTATTAGTAGAACGTGGTGATGCGGATGCTTTAGCCGAAGCCATGCTGCGGTTGCTTTTAGATGACAATCTCGCCATTGCGATGGGAGAAGCAGGAAGGCAACAAGCCATTGAAAAGTTTGATTGGGAGCATCAGGCGCAAAAGCTATTGCATTATTACCACGCCATGATGAATCTGACTGCACCTACACTTAGGAGTTAATCATGTTGGCAAGTATAGAAAAAACGCCACTGACGATTTTTCGAGAGATGAAGCTGTTTATCATTGTTTGGGTGGGACAGCTGGTTGCATCTATTGGTAGCAGCATCACTGCATTTGCTTTGGATGTTTGGGTTTACGAACATACTGGTTCCGTCACCCAATTTGCTTTGATTACCCTTGCCAATACTTTACCCCTGATCATACTTGCACCTGTAGCTGGGTTATTAGTGGATCGTTGGGATCGTAAATGGACAATGATTCTCAGCGATTTATTTGCAACTTTATCAACAGTAGCGATCGCAATTTTATTTAGCTTCGGTCGCTTGGAAGTGTGGCACATTTACTTAGCCAATACTTTCAGTGCTATTTTCATGGCTTTTCAAATACCCGCTTTTTATGCTTCCATCAGTTTACTAGTACCAAAACACCACCTTGGTCGTGCGAATGGAATGCTGAGTTTTATGAACGGTACAGCGAAGCTAATCGCACCACCATTAGGAGGAGTGCTGCTAGGCGTGATTTCTCTACCAGGAGTGATAGTGCTGCATTTAACCAGTGTATTTTTTGGGATTACTCTTTTGTTACTGCTTCAGTTCCCTAAATCTACTACTGCTGCTGTGGCGATCGCCCAAAATTCTTTTGTCAAAGAAACAACCTATGGACTGACATATTTACTAGCTCGACCAGGACTGCTAGGAGTGTTAATCATCTCAGCTTATAGCATTTTTTTGGTCGGAGGAGTTCAGGTAATCACTACACCCCTGATATTATCTTTTGCTCCCGTCACAGTTTTAGGAACGATTCTTTCGCTGTTTGGCGTTGCTATTTTGGCAGGTGGGTTGCTGATTGGAATCTGGGGTGGTCTAGAGCGTAACATAAATATGATCTACGGTTGTATGCTCCTTACCGGGGCGTTTTTGATTGTTGCTGGTTTGCAACCTTCTATTTTTGTTTTCATTATCGGCGTATTTTTATTCTTTTTGCTCCGACCCATAATTGGTAGTTCCACCCAAGCTATTTTTCAGTCGAAAGTAGAACCTTCAGTCCAGGGTAGAGTATTTTCTATCAAAGGAGCGATCGAAGCCGTAGGTTTACCTCTGGGCTACATTACGATTGGCCCCTTAGCAGAAAAGATTTTTGAACCTTTAATGGCTACTAATGGTTTATTAGCAGGTAGTATCGGAAAAATTCTTGGTGTAGGTATAGGTCGTGGTATGGGACTGTTGCTTGTAATTATGGGAATCTTAACTATTTCTATCACCTTTATTGCCTACTTCTACCCTCGTCTTAGACTTGTCGAAGACGAACTACCCGATCATGATGTTTTATATCCAAGCAATACTCAAAATCTGATTCAGTAAAGTTTTAAGGATATATCTGCCTCGATTGTCAGTGATCCAGTTATAGAAAATTTTTGACCTATTAATTATAAAATATGCAAGCTCAAGCTGTTCGCAATCAATCCTTAAAAGATAGTACCTCTGCTTTTTCGGATTTTAATCAATTTTGGGAGGATGTCAAAGCGATCGCCGCACCATATTGGTATCCCACAGAGCCAGGAGGTAGAGCGTTCTCTGAGGTTCTGCGTACATGGGGAATGCTTAGTCTCCTGATATTATTAATCATCGCTCTTGTGGGCGTAACTGCATTCAATACCTTCGCAAGTAACTATTTAGTCAATGTCATCATTGAAGATAAAGATTTTGATAAGTTTTATCAAACGTTAGGTGTGTATGGCGTTGGTTTGCTCAGTGTCACGATTTTGCTAGGATTCACTAGACTTGTGCGAAAAAAGCTGGCGCTGGACTGGTACAAATGGCTAAATAATCAAATTTTAGATAAATATTTAAGCAATCGAGCTTATTATAAAATTAACTTTAAATCTGATATTGATAATCCAGATCAACGCATATCTCAAGAAATCGAACCTCTAACTAGTAATACTTTGAGCTTTTTAGCTACTACCTTAGAAAAAGTGCTAGAAATGCTGGTTTTTCTCGTAATTATGTGGTCGATTTCCCAGTTTGTTGCAGTTGTTTTGGTTGTTTATACAATCATAGGTAATTTGATTGCTATTTACTTAACTCAAGAAGTAAATAAGATTAATCAAGAACAACTAGATTTGAAAGCAGAGTATACTTACACTATTACTCATGTCAGAACTCATGCTGAATCAATAGCTTTTTTTCAGGGAGAAAAAAAAGAGTCAAATATAATTGGGAGCAGATTTAGTAGACTTCTGAAAAGTATTGAACGCAAAATTAATTGGGAAAGAAACAAAGACATCTTCAACAGAGGCTATCAGGCTCTAATTCAAGTTTTTCCGTTTATAGTTCTTGGGCCTTTATATATTAATGGCGAAATTACTTTTGGACAAATTGGCCAAGGCAGTTTAGCTGCTGGCTTTTTTGCTAACGCAATGGCTGATTTAATCAATGAATTTGGCAACTCTGGGCGATTTTCGAGTTACATTCAGAGGTTATCAGACTTTTCAAATGCTTTAGAAGGTGTTACCAAACAACCAGAGAAGGTTAGTAGCATTAAAACAATAGAAGAAAACCGTCTGGCTTTTGAAGATGTTACCTTAAAAACGCCTAACTCTGAGCAGGTAATTGTCGAACATTTAACATTGACTGTTCAACCAGGAGAAGGTTTATTAATTGTCGGGCCAAGTGGTCGAGGTAAAAGTTCATTACTAAGAGCGATCTCAGGTTTGTGGAATGCGGGAACTGGTCGCTTGGTCAGGCCTCCTTTAGAAGAAGTGTTATTTTTACCCCAACGTCCTTACATCATCTTGGGAACTTTGCGTGAACAGTTGCTTTATCCTAATACAAACCGTCAAATGACCGACGCACATCTGAGAGAAGTTTTGCAACAAGTAAATCTCCAAAACTTACTCAGTCGAGTGGAGGGTTTTGACACGGAAGTTCCTTGGGAAAATATATTGTCATTAGGAGAACAACAACGCCTTGCTTTCGCACGACTATTAGTGACTCATCCTCGGTTCACAATATTAGATGAAGCCACAAGTGCATTAGATTTAACTAACGAAGGTAATTTATATAAACAATTACAAGAAACAAAAACAACATTTATTAGTGTTGGGCATCGAGAAAGCTTATTTGATTATCATCAATGGGTTCTAGAACTGACACAAGATTCCAATTGGCAACTTTTGAAAGTACAAGATTATCGCAACCAAAAAACAACTACCCAGAACTCTAATGAAGATACTCTCACTACTACAGACAGCTTGCCTAATCATGAATACCAAAATAAATCAACAAGATTGATTCAAAATAGTCTAAGTGAAGGGCTTTCTCATAAAGAAATGAGTGAATTAACATTCTATGCCATTAACACTATAAGGAGTAAGGCAAGCAAAGGAGAGACGATTACAGCTAAAGATGGCTTTGCCTACCGCTATGACAAAGATCCTCATGTACTGAAATGGATCAGAATTTAACAGTTATCAGTTATCAGTTATCAGTAAAGGATGAGGTGTTTATCTTTGGCGAAACACCACAACAATTGGTGGTAGGCGTTGGTGGCGGGTTTAAATCTCCATCATACGCCGTGATTACTGTTCACTGTTTAACGCGTGACACTTGCTACAAGTCGGCAAAACCGCCCACCACGCTGTCTCCCCTTGCGGACTATTTGTATCAAACTTAAATTGAAACGGTATTAATCCGAGTTCACAAATTCCAAATAACCATTACTAAGTTCTTTCACTGCCAAGTCATAAAACTGTTTACCATGTTCTGGTGTCGCTAAAGCAGGATTTGAACCCATACGTCCATCTGGGTAACGATTGCGAAAGTCAGTTGCACTATAAATTTTGTGTCCACCCGCAACTTCTGGCGAGAGAGGTGCTTGCTTAATTGCTTCAGGATAGACAAATTGAGTCACAGCCACTTCACTAGGAGTTGCATGAGAGCCTTCTTGATCGCCGTATAATTCTTTTGCCAACTCATATACAGATCTGCACATAAACCAGTTAGCTACCTGACATTGCACCTGATGAGCATCGGGAATTTGTAAATCTTCGAGATAGGCGTAAGTTTCGGAGAAAGCTGCTTTGAGAGTAGCGATATTACCGCCGTGACCGTTGATAAAGTAGAACTTAGTAAAACCAGCTTTGACTAAACTACTCACATAATCTCGTACTAATTGAATCATTGTACTAGGACGCAAACTAATCGAACCAGGAAACGCTGTGTGGTGTAATGCCATCCCTACATTGATTGTAGGCCCAACCATCGCCCCAGTCGCTTCACCCACACCGCGAGCGATCGCCTCTGCACAAATAGCATCAGTACCAATTAATCCTGTCGGCCCATGCTGTTCTGTAGAACCAATCGGGAAAATTATCCCCTTAGACTGCTGTAGATAAGTTTCAACTTCCTGCCAAGTACTCAAATGCAATAACATTTTTATCTACGTCCTCATTTCAATTGCTGTGAAAGGCCACTTTCTCTGCTGTATAGCATCCTTTCCCAATTATGAATGCAGGTTTCAATCCCTGATAGGGATTCGGTGTAATTTCAACATTATGAAGCAGTCCCATTATCACAATTAGAAACTGTTTCAATCCCTGATAGGGATTCGGTGTAATTTCAACCTTAGAATTAGTCCAGGGTAAGGAAGAAATTTTAGGTTTCAATCCCTGATAGGGATTCGGTGTAATTTCAACTTTAAACTCTTATAGAATAAGGCTTTCAGCGTTTTAGTTTCAATCCCTGATAGGGATTCGGTGTAATTTCAACGTTAAAGTCACTGGTGCGAAGTCTCCAATCAAGCCAGAGCGTTTCAATCCCTGATAGGGATTCGGTGTAATTTCAACCTTTGCGGCTACTGAAGCAAAAACAATGCAGCTGCAAGTTTCAATCCCTGATAGGGATTCGGTGTAATTTCAACATTCCCGTTCTTAACATCACGCTGACAAGGCATAATCCGGTTTCAATCCCTGATAGGGATTCGGTGTAATTTCAACGTGACTTTTTAAATAAGTCTAAACCCTGGATAAGTTGTTTCAATCCCTGATAGGGATTCGGTGTAATTTCAACCAATTGTTAAGCGCGCCAGCCGCGCTTTTTTATGTGTTTCAATCCCTGATAGGGATTCGGTGTAATTTCAACATAAGCTGTTGCTTTGAAATTAGCCTCTGGTACTTCAGTTTCAATCCCTGATAGGGATTCGGTGTAATTTCAACGCATTACCTGATTTCACGTTTGAGGATACAGAGTTTCAATCCCTGATAGGGATTCGGTGTAATTTCAACTTCTACATTTATCCATTGAGTTCCGGTAGCTGCTAGTTTCAATCCCTGATAGGGATTCGGTGTAATTTCAACTTGAGTTCCGGTAGCTGCTAAACCGTATCCATTAGAAGGTTTCAATCCCTGATAGGGATTCGGTGTAATTTCAACTTCCTTTATGTTTGATTAAATGTGTGTACGTTTGGTTTCAATCCCTGATAGGGATTCGGTGTAATTTCAACTTAAAGGAGGTTGGAGAAGTAGGTATTTAATAGAAAAAAGGTTTCAATCCCTGATAGGGATTCGGTGTAATTTCAACTTTGCAGAAGTTCAATAATTTTAAATTTCACACGTTTCAATCCCTGATAGGGATTCGGTGTAATTTCAACTAAAGAGTAGAATCTTGTCTGAAAAAAACAAGTTTCAATCCCTGATAGGGATTCGGTGTAATTTCAACTTTCAATTCCAACTATTAGCATTCCTGGCGTTTCGTTTCAATCCCTGATAGGGATTCGGTGTAATTTCAACAACCTTACGACTTTGAAAAACATGGTGATGGTACAGGTTTCAATCCCTGATAGGGATTCGGTGTAATTTCAACGGGTGCTGGAGCTTTGGCTTATGCTAATCGGAAAAGTTTCAATCCCTGATAGGGATTCGGTGTAATTTCAACAAAAAATTCGGCTACAACAATCACTGAGCTAGAGTTTCAATCCCTGATAGGGATTCGGTGTAATTTCAACTCTAGCCTCTAAAGGATATTACGAAATGCCAGATGTTTCAATCCCTGATAGGGATTCGGTGTAATTTCAACTTTAAGGCGTTCAGAAAGTTTTTTCAACTGTTCCATTGTTTCAATCCCTGATAGGGATTCGGTGTAATTTCAACTGCGGAAGGCTGAAAGTCAATGCTTATTAGGTTTTCATGGTTCAGTTTCGCGGATGGTCTGATTTTATCACTATAAAATATCAACTGATTTACGCAAGAACCCCAAAAACCTTACAGGTAAAGATGCGCGGCTAATTTTAATTTATTTTTTTCGCAAAAGCTTACACAGCAAAGGATACAGGCATTTTGCTAGAAACCTGTTTTTGTACACCTACACATTCGCGCGATCGCAATTAGACTATTTATTTTTGGCATGACTGTTTTGGTGATCTCGTAACGAGCTTTGCAAAGGATTGTGAAACTTGCAATTAGGCGATCGCTGCGAACCATTATACAAGTAAACTGAGGCATACTTGCGTTGGGATCATTCAAGGATGCAAAAGAAATAATCCTTGACTATTTATGGATTAACTAAAATAATAATGTTTCTTTACGTCGCTGATAACTTCCCATATACAGGACATACCAGCAGGAAAAGTCACCAAATCTCCTTTACCCATTTGCACTGGTTGTCCGCCAGATGGCGTAACAATTACATCGCCTGCCAAAAAGTAGCAAGTCTCTTCAGTATCATAAGTCCAGGGAAACTTGGAGACTTCTTTTTCCCAAATCGCCCATTTGAACACACCCAAGTTTTGTAGATATTCTTGACTGGGTTGATGCTCAACTTTGATTTCCATGTTTAAGTCTTCTCGGTTTGTATTTAACAGTAGGATTGGATATCTTCTCCACACTCATCTACTAAATAACACAAAGCACGAAAACGCAAGCCGACAAATTGATCGTAAAGAGGATTAAGCTTACACATAGGAGGAATGTGAGCTATTGTGCGACCGAACAAAACAATGTCGCGCTCGAAAGGACACTGTGCTGGGATCAATTTAGCAATAAAGTGTGCTAGTTTACGATTTTGGATTTCGAGTTCGTCAAGCCATTGTCGTAATGGTTGTAAAACATCATATTTAGAGTTAGCCAACGCTTTTTTCTTAGCGACTGGCGCAGTTTCATCTAAAGTTTCAGGCTGAATAAAAGCAGCAAGAATAATATGTAGATTAGTTGTTTTAAGCATAGTCGTTAGCAAGAATTTTCTCAGGTTGATAAACTAGCGCGTTGCAGATTTAAGTCTGAACCCGCAATTTATTTCAGCAGATTAGGTTGCACTTGCAGACATATGTTCTCCAAGTACAAAATGCTTGTTTGTTTTACAAAATGCGGGAATGTTGACTTAATTGATATTTAAACTCACCGTATGGTGGAGAACTGTCCCGTTAAATACAAAATAACAAAGAAAATATAAAAGTGGGATTTTTTTAACTTATCAATTGCTAATACGGTGAATAGCAATTTCATATCTTGAATTTAGAACATAGTGCGGAAACTACACAGTACCTAGAGATGGACTTTTGCAGGGAAAAGCACATTTGTATTCTAACTTCAGCTAGACTTCGTGAGAATTATTCCCCTAAGCTAAATGATTGTAGGTCATTAAGTATAAAAAAAATTGTTATGTACGATACATAAACAGCCCTAGATATTATTTAATTAGTTACACAAAATCCTTAGATAAGGATAAATTAATTATGTTGTGCAAATAACCAAGCAGAACATCAGGACGTAAATTAAATCTACCCCCGTAGGGAATAACGAGATACGAGAAGTAGACACTTCCTACTTAAATAAATGCCAAAGCAGAAATACCTAAAAACTTCACACAATCTTCATACAAAAACCAATTTCACTACCTCAACTGGTAGGTTAAAATTTCTAATTCAGCAGCAGTTAATATTGTTATTGCTTGATATTAAGCTGCTTTATCTAATATCTTTCAAATTATTTCACAACTCAAGAGCAGCAACTTGACACAACACCCTAAATTCAAATCCCCTCTCACCTACAAAATCTCAGCGCACCTCCGCGCCTACCTCAGCGTTAATCTGCGTTAAAAAATAAAAAAGTGGGCATACACCCACCATTTTTAATTTAACCCTTCACACAAACAACCTGCTTAAGTGTAGCGACAACTTCCACCAAATCTGCTTGATTTGCCATCACTTGCTCAATTGGTTTATATGCACCAGGAATTTCATCTAAAACATCATTATCCTTTCGGCATTCTACACCTTTAGTTTGCTCTATTAAATCATCAAGAGTGTAGACATTTTTCGCCTTATTTCGAGATAATAATCTGCCTGCGCCATGACTACAAGAACAGAAACTATGAGTATTCCCCTTCCCTTTGACAATGAAAGATTTTGCTCCCATTGAACCAGGAATAATACCATAATCTTCCGTTTGAGCGCGGACTGCACCTTTACGAGTTACATACACATCTTCACCAAAATGAACTTCTTTTTCGGCGTAATTATGATGGCAATTTACTTGCAATAAAGGTTTAGTTACTTTTCCACCCGCCAGATGCTTTTCGATGATGTGCTTAAAACGTGCCATCATCACATCGCGGTTGACACGTGCATAGTCTTGCGCCCACTGCAAATCATTCCAGTAAGCTTGAAATTCTGGTGTATTAGCGACAAAGTAAGCTAAATCAGGATCAGGTAAATTATTCCCTGCCATCTTGGCTAACTCTTTGGCAGTATTAATATGACATTGGGCTAATTTATTTCCAATGTTGCGTGAACCAGAATGTAACATCAGCCAAACTTGGTTTTCTGTATCGAGGCACACTTCAATAAAGTGATTCAGTTTGTTACTGATTGCTTGCTTAATTTATTTAGTCTCCATAGTCTTAGTTCTACACTATTTCGACTTCTATTAAGCACTTCCATTGAACAATCAATTGAATGGGTTTTAATAAACTGATCTTCTTCAGGTGTCCATAATTTTCTATGTTTCACCTTTCTCATATCAGTAGGACGACTCCAACTCAGCACTTCACTTGCCTTGATTAGTTTTCTAGATAAAGCTAGGCAATTATCATAGTACAAGTGTCTAACTAATATTTGAGCATCTTCCTTGTAAACCACTATGTTATAAACGCTATCTCTAGTATTCCTTGTAGATGTCTTTACTTTGCCTGTTACCTGGTTAATAAATTCTATATACCCAACAGCAATCTTGGAGCTAGATGTAACCAGAGATAGAAAAGGAAATCCTTTTGCAGTAAGCCCTAAAGAACCATCTCCATCTATCAGACCTCGAAAATAATCAACTTTAGAGAACTGACCACTAGGGAGCTTTATTAACTGTGATTTACTACCATTCGGTAAACCCCACATTTCAAGATAATCTCGAAACCTTTTATCATAAACTCTCCAAATAACTGATTTTTGATTCGCACTAAAATTAGTTGTGCGTACACGTTCAGTAATGGAGGAATGAAAAGGTATGAAATTCTTGAAAGCCAAAAGTATGTGTTCATCCTGCTTATTGATTTCTATACTTAGACGACCGCGATCGCGAGTGCTATTGTATAGATGACCGTCAGTTTGAATGAAGCCAAATAAGTAGGCATAATAGGGGTTTTCGAGAGTGATATCAGTGGATTCCATGAAACCACAATATCATAAATGAAAGTTGCAATCGATCAAGTCATTTCTGCTTGATTCTATACCTTCCTATTCGGTATAGTTCGGAGCACACCTTCATCCTAAATTATTAATTATTTAGGATGCCCAAGTCCCTCTGCTCTCTACGGGGCGTTTTACCGCTTCCCTCGGTATTAGCAATCCCAGCTTTCACCGATTTGGACGAGTTTTGATTACTGTATTACTACAGTAAGGGGCAATCTTTTACCCCCGCCGAGAGAACCCATTTGTTTCATGGCTTTATTTTGTAAGTCTTGCACACCAGGATGCAAGTCTTGAAAATCTTGCCAACGTTGCCAATTAGTTACTGACTTTTCAATATCTTTGTTTTCGTTGAAACCTGTAGGAATTACTGCTTCAATATCTTGGCGAATTTTCTTGAGTTTACCTTCTAATTTTTCGCCTGTGAATGGCATTTTAATTGCACACATACCGCAACCAATATCCACGCCCACAGCAGCAGGAATGATGGCATCTTTTGTAGCAATTACAGAACCAACTAAAGCACCTTTCCCTAAATGAACATCTGGCATTAATGCTACGTGTTTAAACACAAATGGTAGCGATGCCACATTTTTAGCCATCTTGGTTTCATCGCTGGCTAAAGGGTGATTCGCCCAAGATAAAACGGGTGATGGTGTGTTGATGTCTAAATTTTCGTAAGGCATAATTTTCTGTATTTGTGTTGAGAAATTATCTAAGTGTAATCCTTTGGTTTTTGTATTGAACAGTCATCATATTGATGAATCCATACGAAATTAAATTCTGCATTGTGTTTTAATTATTTGTCCGCATATACTACAAATGTAATATATGTAAATATGAGTGTCAATCATCGCTCCAGTAAGAAAAGCAGATTTTGGCAAGATATATTAAAATTCGTAAAGAAAGTTACTAGTTCATCAACTCAAAATCCATTCTATGGCTGTCCCTCAAGCTACCCTCTGGGAACGTTTTTTATCTCCAGTAGTACGATTTTTGATTGATGAGGAGAAGTTACAAAGATACGCGCAAAGTATTGATTGGGAAAAAGAAAGCGCACGTATCCGTTCTGCCGATGTGACAATTCCTGCGTACTACAAGCAAAAATTTCACGGAATCAAATCAGGATATCTTAATTCTAGTGCAGCCGTGAGCTATGACCCAATTACGGAATACGCCCTAGCACCAAATGAAACTTGGGTACGTCAAGCCTTAATTGATGCGGTAAAAGTTCAGCCAAGGCGCATACTTGACTTAGGCTGTGGTACGGGTTCTACCACTTTGCTGTTAAAGCAGGCTTTTCCGCAAGCAGAAGTTATTGGCTTGGACTTATCGCCTTATATGCTAGTCAGAGCAGAAGATAAAGCCAAAACTGCGGGTTTAGATATCAACTGGCGACATGGAAATGCAGAAAAAACTGGCTTTTCAGATGCTTCTTTTGATTTAGTCACAGCTTCCTTGCTATTTCACGAAACACCAAGTGTAGTTACTCAAGCAATTTTGCAAGAAAGCTTTCGCTTATTAGTCGCTGGTGGACAAGTTTTAATTTTAGATGGAAATCAGAAAACTTTACGTCAGTTAGATTGGCTCAACAATATTTTTGCGGAACCGTATATTCATGAGTATGCTGCTGACAGTATAGACGCACGTATAGGTGCTGCTGGGTTTGAGGCGGTACGCACCGAGGATATTTTGTGGATACATCAAGTCTCTAGTGGAATAAAGCCAACTCCTGTCAAAAACTCAATGCAAGCAAAAGTCCGCCAGTACAACAGGGGATCAACAGACAACACAATAGATAATAATGATTTGGAGGGTTTAGGATCTCCAGTTTTTGGCATAACGGCATGAGTTTAAAGGCAGTTCTATTTGATTTTAATGGTGTCATCATTAACGATGAGCGCATCCACCTGCAATTGATAGATGAGATTCTCATTCAAGAAAATCTCCAACCCCAAAAAGTCCAAGAGCGTCAGAGTTCTTTAGGAAGGAGCGATCGCGCTTGCTTTCAAGAACTGCTGGCGAATCGCGGTAGAGTAGTAACGGATGAGTATCTAAATCAGCTACTTAACCGTAAAGCTGAAGCTTACGTGCTGGAATTAGAAAAATTAGATAAACTGCCGATATATCCGGGTGTTGAAGATTTAATATATCAGGTGCGTTCTCAAAATATAAAACTAGGCTTAGTCAGTGGCGCACTACGCAAAGAAATAGAATTGGTACTCAATCATACCAAACTAGCAAACTACTTTACAGTTATCGTTGCAGGTGACGACATCACCACCAGTAAACCACAACCAGATGGTTATATATTAGCTGTAGAACGCTTCAACCAAAACTATCCCGAATTGGATGTGCAACCGCAAGAATGTTTAGCAATTGAAGATACCCCCGCAGGTATCCAAGCAGCAAAACAAGCACAAATGCAGGTAGTTGGCGTAGCGAATACATACCCCTTTCATATGCTTCAGCGTTGTTGTAACTGGACTGTAGATTATCTGACTGATTTGGAACTAGAACGAGTTCAAAATGTTTTTTCTGGCAAAGAACCGCAGCCAAGTGTAAGTGAATGTTAGAATATGCTGTGATAACGGGGAATTAGCTCAGTTGGTAGAGTGCTGCGATCGCACCGCAGAGGTCAGGGATTCGAGCTCCCTATTCTCCATTTGTCCATTAAATAATTATTGTCAGTTTTAAAGAATTATTGTCCAATTTGACCAAGTGAAGGGACATAAGTTACCGATTTTTCTGAATTTTCAGCATCAAATTGATATTAATTTATTAGTTTTTGTAGATTTTTTAACATTAAATAAATGTAATAGGTTGATTGATGTTTAGTGGAAAAGAATATTTACAACATTTGTGATGGTCACAGGCGATCGCTTTTTCCTTCTCCTTCTTAATTCAAGTATTAAGCAATACTGGTAAATATCCTTTTCATCACTTTAGTTAAGATAAAGTGGCATCAGAATTAACTTAATAATTTATCACGAGGTGATAATAAAATGCCTAAATGGAAAGTAGTTACAGAATTTTCCTTTAATAGCGCCCACTACATCAAAGATTATGATGGCCCTTGTGGTCGGATGCATGGGCATAATTATCAAGTCCGTATTGAAGCCATCTCAACACAACTGCACTCTTCACAATACTGCCCTCACCCAGTGATGGTAGCTGATTTTAGAACTTTACGCTGGGCAAAGCAAGATGTGACAAAAGGAGGGCTTGACCACGGCATTCTTAATGAAGTTATGCCTCCTGAATATGAGACTACTGCTGAAATGATTGCTAAGTACATTTACGATGAAACTAAGAAGCGAGTACCACCAAATGTGCAGTTGAAAGTTCAAGTTTCAGAAACACCCAATAGCTGGGTAGAGTATGAAGAGTAAGGTATAGCAATCCTATGTCATTCATAAATTACTTGTCGGTGCAGGCAATAGATTTGTTTTAATCTCATTTATGTTTGCGATATAAATATTATAACTTCAGTAAAAATACAGATAAAATCCCATAATTTATCTGTATTTTTTACTATTTATTTTTAATAGATTGTTAAGCAATGTATCACACAAAAATAGTTGCAATTAGAATATTTCTTATGATATATGTCATTTAGATAGCAGTATGTTAACTACAGGATTGTAACAGTAAATTTTTATGAACTGATAGGTTGATTGCCACATTTCTGAAAGTTCATAAAGTTATAAATCCTAATATTAATTTTTTAATAATACTTATCTCAAGTTCTACATTTATGGCGTAAATTCCTATCAAAATTGTGTAACCTGAAAACAGCTAGGCTAATTTTCAATTGAGGTCTGATGACTCCTAAAATTCTGCGTCAGCTTTGGTCCGTGGTTGAAACTTCCCAAACCGTGACCCTTTTGCAGCTGGACGATGCTAGCTTGGTGCAATGGTTAGTAAAACAAACCACAACACAAGTATTGTTAGATCCTAACGAGACTGATTTTTTGTGTGACTATATCCAATCTCGGCTAACTCTCATACGTGATATTGCTTATGAACGAGAGTTTTAGCTATAGCCTTGATAAGTTCAGCGTTAACTCAAGGATGAAATATGAAGCCCCTCATCAACTAATGAGGGGCTTGAAAAAATATGGCTTGTTTTTCGCACTATGTAGCTCGAAACAGTTTTTTATCAATTAAAAACGATTAAATGTGGGGGTATTTATCCGTTTTTTCATCCTTTATCGTTCATCTTGTTGATGGTTAATGGTTAACTATAACTATTGACCAAATTTTTGGGATAAATAACCTTCAACTAAGCAATCTGAACCAATTACGCGCCAACGAACACGCTCTAGGGGCAATGCTTCAGTCATATTGGTAAAACCTAAGTCACCTACAGGTGTAGGCGCATGGCTACCACCAATAATTTTAGGAGCAATAAAGGCCAAAACTTTCTGTACTGCGCCTTGAGCGATCGCACTGGCGGCTAATTTACCGCCACACTCCCATAAAGCACTGCAAAAACCGCGTTCATATAAATGTGCCATTGCTTGTTCGGGTGTCAGTGCGGGTAATTCTACAACCTCCACGCCCCGTTTGAGCAAAAACTTTTGGAAATCTGGGTTAGCTCCGATTTCGGTTAACACTAAAGTGGGGGCTTCTTCTGTTTGCCACAAGCGCGCGTTTTCTGGCAAATTCAGTTGGCGACTCATTACCACCCTCAGGGGATTATGCGCCCCCGCTTGATGGCTAGTTAAGTAGGGATTATCTTGCCGGACTGTATTACCACCCACAATAATCGCATCACAAGCCGCCCGCAGTTGATGTACTTCACTCCGGGCGGCTGGGTTTGTTACCCAAGCACTATGACCAGAAGTAGTGGCAATTTTGCCATCTAAAGTCATGGCATATTTCAAAATGCCTAAAGGTTTTTTGTGGAGAATGCGATGGACAAAAGCTTCGTTAAGCTGCTGACAAGCTTCTGTTTCAACCCCGACCACCACCTCTATACCAGCAGCGCGTAAACGGGCAATTCCCCCACCAGCTACTAAGGGGTTCGGGTCAACCATACCCACTACCACCTTAGCCACACCAGCTGCAATTAAACCTTCCGAACAAGGAGGAGTGCGGCCGTAGTGATTGCAGGGTTCGAGGCTGACATAAACTGTAGCACCACGAGCGCGATTCTCCTCAGGAGAGGCTGCGCCAACGCCTGCTGCCCTCAGTGCAAAAACTTCCGCATGGGGTTCTCCAGCACGGGGATGAAACCCTTCCCCGACAATTTCCCCATCTTTAACTACAACCGCCCCCACCATCGGGTTAGGCGAAGTGCGTCCCAACCCACGACGGGCAAGTTCCAAGCACCGCCGCATCATGCGGGAGTCAAAGTCAGCTTCACTGCCCATAGTTTCTTGCATTTGTGAATTAGATGTAACTGCCGATGGCACTAGCAGCCCATTTTCTTGAGTGTAAATTGTTGAAGATGTATCTGCTTGAAGAATAGCTTGAGAATTATCCATAAGTTTTGGCTAAGAATTTCAATATTTTGCACCTTGTCGGCTTCTTGATACTTCAACAGTAATATCTCAAAGCTATTGTTCGCTGTCGGGGTGCTTACTTATATTGTTTTCTTTCAGTTTTATACATTTAGACAAGCAGGGGAAGTAGAGGTGCAGAGGGAGCAGGGGGGGTAAGAAATAAAACAACTAATGACATATGACCATTGACCCTTGACTCTTAACCATTAAAAAGAGTGAGGAATTACGGGCATAGACCCTAAATCCTCACTCCCAAATTTAAACTCAAAATTATCTCCTACTGTAACTATTGCTCTAGCATTTTTCTTTTTTGCCACCAACGATTCAGAGGATAGTAAACTACAGGGGCCCAAAGACTACTGAGAATGGCTGAAGCCAGGGCGACTCGTTGGTAATAAGCCCAAATGTATTCCACCTTGCGATCGCCAGTCAAACTCAATTGCACGCCGAAAATGGTTTCTGCCAAAATTGCCATTAAAAAGACAATTAAAGCTATGGAAATGAAATCTTCCTGAATAAATCGTTGTTTGTGAAGTATTCCAGTCAGAAATCCCACTAACCCCAAAGCTACAGCATGAGTGGGATCAGGTGATGTCATGGCATCTTGAAGTAGCCCCAGAAGTATACCCGCTATCGTTCCTTCCCAAACTGAACGCTTCACACTCCAAGCCACTACCCAAATTAACAACCAATTCGGCCCAATCCCCAACAATTCTGTACCAGGGAAGCGAGTTGGCAATAACAGCAAACATAACAGCACAGACCCAACTGTTACTGTCCAATCTAACAGTTGAACTGCGCGAGGATGCCAACGTGCTTTTGGCTTGCGATAAGCCTTAGATTTTCGCTCCGAAGATTTTGGCTTTTGTTGTCGGCGACCATTCAATGAGGGTAACTTCATTGTTTTGAGATATTTCCTCGCATCTAATTAGACTTTTGCGATTGTTGTGCCTGTTCTTGCTTCGCCGACTCAGGATTTTCTTGTTCTTGGCTGGTCGGTTTCGGATAGACAGCTACCCAATCTAATGATCTAATCGGTGGAAAAAGTTCAACTTTCGCCACTGATGCGGGGAGTTTCTTTAAGTCTAAAGATTTGATTCTACCTACTGGTAAACCAGAGGGGAATTTTTGACTGTAAGTTGAAGTAGAAACTAAATCTCCTACCTTTACATTGGGAACTTTTTCATAAAATTCCAGCACAGCTTCTGCTGAAGAATCGCCGCGCAAAACGCCTTTAGCTGAGGTGCGACCAATAGTTACACCCACTTGACTTTTTAGGTCACTAATTAATAACACACGGCTAGTGTTAGGAGTAACAGAGTCCACCAACCCAACTAATCCGCCCTCAGCCCTAACAATAAATCCTTCTTGAATGCCAGAATTTGAGCCACGGTTGAGAGTAACTTGTTGCCACCAATGATCTGCACTGCGTCCTACTACCTGTGCTGGAACTGGACGTGATGAAACTGGCTGTGTTTGCACATAGCCTAACAAGCTTTGTAATTGTTTGTTTTGGCTTTCCAGTTCTTGGATACGCGTTTGCATTTCCATAAAGTGGGCATCTTTTAAGCGTTCTTCCAAACGTTCTGCTGGCGTTTGCTCAGATTGCAACATTTGTAAAGGACGCGTTACGACTTGGTAGACTTCCAGCAGCATTGCTCCTTGAGTCTGCCGTAATATTCCAGCACCACCTAATAAAAGGGCAAACAATCCTATTTGTAACCCTTTGCGACCCCACCAACGACGTACAGTAACCATTTAGACCTATTTTTATAAATTAAGAGATATCGGATTCTATTTATATAGAACCCAAATCACAGCTAAATAGAACCCAATATCCAATATTTATCGCTACATATTTTTAGAACGTGCGCTGAATACGCGTTCTAGCTGCTTGAAGTTTTCTAACACACGGCCTGTCCCCAACACAACACAGCTGAGAGGATCAGCTGCAATATGAGTAACAATGCCTGTCTCATGACTGATGAGGGTGTCTATGCCTTTGAGCAATGCGCCACCACCGGCCAGCATGATCCCGCGATCGATAATGTCAGATGCTAGTTCTGGCGGTGTCCGTTCCAACGTCCGCTTGACAGCTTCGACAATTACTGATAAAGGTTCCATCATACTTTCCCGGATTTCTGGGCTTTTGATGGTAACAGTTCTTGGTAAACCAGAAAGCAAGTGTACACCTCGGACTTCCATCATGGCTTCATTATCATCATTGGTAGGATAGGCGGAACCAAGGCGAATTTTGATGTCTTCCCCAGTGCGTTCGCCAATCACCAAGTTATGAACTTTCTTCATATATTGGATGATGGCTTCTGTGAGTTCATCCCCTGCAATGCGTACAGATTCACTCAATACAGTTCCTTGTAAACTCAATACAGCCACTTCGGTGGTGCCACCACCAATGTCAATAATTAAGTTACCAGTTGGTTCAGCTACTGGTAGTCCGGCTCCAATTGCCGCAGCTACAGGCTCATCTATTAAAAAGACTTCTCTCGCACCAGCTTGCATGGCTGCATCCATCACTGCCCGTCTTTCGACTCCTGTGACACCACTAGGAATCCCAATCACAATCCGGGGTAAAATCAGCGATCGCCCCTCACTAACTCGCTGAATAAAGCTTTTCAACATCAACTCGGCGGTATCAAAATCAGCGATTACACCATCGCGCAAGGGGCGCAGGGCAATCACGTTTTCGGGTGTCCGACCGAGCATTTTTTTGGCATCTTCACCTACTGCTAATGCAACCTTTTCGATTTGATCAATTGCCACTACAGAAGGTTCTTGCAGTACAATGCCTTTACCAGACACATAAACAAGGGTATTGGCAGTACCGAGGTCGATACCCATATCCCACGATGAGCGAAAGTTCCTAAACAGACCCACGCGTATCTACGCCCCCTATTCGCAATACTTTTTTGACTATAAAAAAATGTTAGAGTGAATCGTGCTGGATTCTATTACGTTTTTCATCCTCAGTCTAGTAAAGTTAGCTAGTCTTTGTTTGACTTTTAGCTATACTTCCTAAGTTTTAAGCATTCACGTCTTTGATATTCTCAGACCAATTCAATATATCCGTACAGTTTTTTAGTTTTCCCAAGTGATAACTCAAATTTTCCTGCCCTGCAAGGTTGTTAAGTTTTTAACACATTTTCAATAAGTTCACAATTGGCTATTATAGAAGTCAAAATAAATAAGTACGTCAGTACTAAAGGGTAAAACACATGACTATTAATATAGTCCACCTCATTGGGCGTGTAGGTGGAGACCCAGACATTAAGTATTTTGAGTCTGGTAAAGTTAAGTGTAGATTAACACTGGCAGTGAACAGAAGAACACGCAATAGTGATGAGCCTGACTGGTTCGAGTTAGAACTATGGGGAAAGACAGCCGAAGTTGCAGGTAATTACGTGCGTAAAGGCAAACAAATTGCTGTCAAAGGTTCGCTGAAGTTTGACACTTGGAACGATCGCCAAACAGGAGCCAGTCGTTCTAAACCAGTTATTCTTGTAGACCAGCTAGATTTATTAGGTTCCAAACAGGAAGGAGACGGCGGGATGAGCGATATGTCTCCAGATAATTTTTAGATGGTCAAGAGTCAATGGTCAATGGTCAAACATTTATAACCTTTGGACTATTGACTCTTAACTAGTAACTAATAACTAATTTGCAGCGTTACCGATGCTTCAACTTCCTGTTCACCACCAACCACAGGAGTGGAAACATCCTCATTGGCAACTTTCGCAGCCTGGGCGCGTAACATTACAGGAGGTGGCGGTGCGCTGGCATTATTAATTTGGATAGTAACTATTTCTTTTTGTTTGAATCCTAACGCACCGAACACAGCTTCAGCTTGCTGTTGAGCATCTTGGGTGGCTTCTTTAAGTGCGACTTGCCGAGCAGATGCGATCGCTTCATCAGTAGCAATAAAACTAACACCGTTAATTTGAGTTGCCCCAGCTTTCACCGCATCGTCTAACAATGTACCAGCTTTCTCGGTAGGGATGCGAAAACTAACAGTATTACTAGCAGCATAGCCAGTAATGCGCTGCACGTTATTGGTGTAACTATAAACTGGGTTGAGGCGAATACCTGTAGTTTCTAGTTTCTCGACATTGCGGCTTTTGAGCAAAGCAACTACAGCAGATGTTCTCTTGGCTGCTTCTTGCTGTACCCCTTCGGCAGTTTTTCCTTGAATTTCTACGCCCAAATTAACGAGTGATAAAGTAGTAGGAATTGATTCCGTCCCGCGTCCACTAACAGTCAAAGTCCGCCACACCTTTTCCCTTTCCTGTGCAGATGCCGGTAAAACCAACGTAACGAATAACAGTAAAACTAACGGTAAAGATTTCCATAACTTGCCAGCACGAAACCCAGAACCAGACAAAGCGGCTCTATGCATAAACTTGCACTCCTCTGAAAAATATATACAGATGCTAATAAGTAAACTGCATCAAGCAATCATCCGTTAACTGTTGAGTATTAATAGTTAACAGTCAGTTCAACTCAGAACTTATAGCGCGATCGCTCGATTGGATGTTTCTACTGTGACACTGCTGTAGTCAAAAACAGGTATTGTTACATTTTTGGAAACTAAAAAAATCACAGCATAATTTCTGGAGATTGTGTCATGGCGTATTGGCTGCTAAAAACTGAACCGGATAAATATTCTTACGCGGATTTAGCACGAAACGGCAGTACAGTTTGGGATGGAGTTACAAATGCTTTAGCACTCAAGCATATCCGCACAATGCTTCCCGGTGATTTGGCTTTGATTTATCACACTGGCAAAGAACGGCAAATCATGGGTATAGCAGAGATAATCAGCCAACCATACCCTGATCCAAAATTAAATGATGCCAAGCTGGTAGTTGTTGATCTAAAGGCAATCCGCCCAGTTTCTCAGCCTGTCAGCCTTACCCAAATCAAACAGAACGACAAATTTACAGACTTTGACTTATTGCGACTTCCTAGATTATCTGTTGTCCCAGTATCAGAAGCTCATTGGCAGCAGTTAATCCATCTCACAGCAATGTAGAGACGCGACGGCCGTCGCGTCTCTACAGAACCAATATAATTCAAAATCCTCCTTCCAGAGAGTAACCACGCCAAGAATTGCCACAAAAGAGTAAAAATAAGGAGAAGGATTTTTACGGAAACCATGCAGTTTTTAGGTGAAATCAACTTCTCTTTTCCTCTGTTAGCCACTAACACAACAGAACCAGCAGACGGTTCTATGGTAGTAGCAGCAGTCCTACTGAGTTTAGTGGTAGTTTACCTGGCCAGCAAAGTTGGCGGGGAAATATCCAACCGAGTCGGCTTACCACCCGTCTTAGGCGAACTCGTAGGAGGTGTATTTGTAGGTATTTCTGTTATGCATCTGTTGGTATTTCCTGGAGGTGGTGCAGACAGTTCTACTTCTCTAATTATCACATTCCTCCAAACGACTGCGGGCCTCAGCCCAGAGGCAGCACCACAGGTATTTGCAGCCCAATCAGAAGTCATCACTGTGTTATCAGAATTGGGTGTAATTATTCTGTTGTTTGAAATTGGCTTGGAATCTAACTTAAAAGATTTAATGGCAGTTGGTATCCAAGCCACTGTTGTCGCAATTGTGGGGGTGGTAGTACCCTTTACTGCTGGAACCGTAGGTTTAATGACTTTATTTGGTGTTGGTGCTGTACCAGCAATTTTTGCGGGTGCAGCTTTGACAGCTACAAGTATTGGGATTACATCTAAAGTCTTGTCAGAACTAGGCAAGCTTAATTCCAAAGAAGGGCAGATTATTCTTGGTGCGGCTGTGATTGATGACGTACTGGGAATTATTGTGTTAGCGGTAGTTGCCAGCCTTGCTAAAGATGGTGTAGTAGATGTGGGCAAAGTCATTTACCTAATTATCAGTGCTACGGCATTTCTTTTAGGTGCGATCGTTCTGGGTAATGTTTTTAATAAAAGCTTTGTGGCGATCGCTGATAACCTAAAAACACGGGGTGAATTAATCATTCCCGCTTTTATCTTTGCCTTTGTTATGGCATATCTAGCCGCCGTCATTCAATTAGAAGCAATTTTGGGAGCTTTTGCAGCTGGTTTAGTTTTAGAAGAAACTGATAAGCGCATAGAACTGCAAAAGCAAGTGATTCCTATTGCCGATATGTTAGTGCCAATTTTCTTTGTCACCGTTGGCGCAAAAACTGATTTAGGAGTTCTAAACCCAGCTATTCCTAGCAATCGCGAAGGTTTAATTATGGCTATTTTCCTGATTACAGTAGCCATTATTGGTAAAGTGATTACAGGTTTGAGCGTATTTGGTCAACCCCAAATTAATCGTTTAGCGATCGGTGTGGGTATGATTCCTAGGGGTGAGGTGGGATTAGTATTTGCTGGTGTCGGCGCGGCTAGTGGCGTTCTCTCAAAACCATTGGGAGCGGCAATTATTATGATGGTTATTCTCACAACCTTTTTAGCTCCGCCTTTGTTACGTTTCGTCTTTCCCGAATCCGATACACTGGCAACTGAAAGCGAGCAATTAATTAAAGATTAAGTATTCAGGGCTGGGGATGAGGAAGAATCAAGGCTGAAATTTCATACTTTCTCCTTCATGCTTTCTTCCTCAATCCGACTATTAAAACAGTGAACAGTGATCACGAAACCCGCCACCAACGCCTACCACCAATTGGTGTGATGTTTCGCCAAAGATAAACACCTTATTCTTTACTGATAACTGATAACTGTTAAAAGGAAACTTCTATTCCTCTAGTTACGTCCTTAGATATCGTTGTTTATATGTCTAGCAATGTTATTTGTTACCAATTTTACTTTAATTCAAATCATTACTTAAATATGTTGCTTAAAATTTAGAAATTAATAATTTATAACTCCAGCAAAATTAGTCAAAAGTCATTGAAATTTCAACTAAAAAAATTGTTTTATAGTTTTTACAAAAATCAAAATAGATGGTTAATTAATCAAAAATTAGCAAGGATTGACTATTTATAGTTAATTCTGGTTAGATTTTTGTGGCAACCAATACTATTTACAGCAGTTTTCATCCCCATGAGGTACATTCCTCTAGCCTCTAACCCCTAGCCTCTTGCTCTGTCTACTTGTACTGCACTCAACCGAAAAACGCTATAAATAGAAGTTTTACCTTTCGATAATACCGCAACATCCTATGTAAAAAATCTAGATCATTAATTGTTGTTTACCTCAAAACAGAAATTAAAGTCAAATCTCCAAGCTTAAGATTAGCTAATGACGGTGGGAGGATTTACCCATATGTTGAGATATTGACAGTTCCCATGAATGTGAATCAGGAGAAAGGATTGTGAAATTACACTGGTTACTACCCGGTACTGTTGGGATTATCTGCTTACTGTCGTCGCCAGTTTTGGCAGGTAGACTAGAATCGTGGCGTTTTGATGCCAAGCAAAACCGCTTAGAATTTAATACTGTGGGCGGTGTTCAACCCAAAGCGCAACTAATATTCAATCCCACACGGCTAGTTATTGATTTACCAGACACAACCTTTGGCAGACCACAGGTAACACAACCTGTAGGTGGAGCAATTCGTTCTGTTCGTGTTGGACAGTTTGAACCGCAAACAGCGCGAATTGTGGTTGAACTAGCTCCTGGTTACACTCTTGACCCCCAAGGTATAAAATTTGTTGGCATGACTGCCAGCCGTTGGAAGGTACAATTACCCAGACCCAGACTACAGGCAGTAGAGTCTTCTTCAGATAGCGTTTATAACTTAGTAACCCTGGATTCAAATGCTAGGCAAGAGTTGCCCAGAGTTACCAGCACTACACCTAGGCCAGAGTTACCTCCAGTTGCTAGCACTACACAAGCAACAACTCAAATAGAAAACTTACAAGTTACAGGAGATGGGTTGTTTGTTCGGACTAACGGCGGCAATCCGCAGGTGAGGCTGAACCGTAGCCGCGATCGCGCTACTATTTTTATGGATATCGCTAGCGCAACTTTATCAGCAAATTTAGCGCAGCGAGATTTAAGTGTTAATAAACATGGTGTGAGTCTTGTTGAATTCACCCAACTCCAAACTAGTCCACCCACTGTCCGCATGACCTTGCGGGTAGATAAAAATAGTCCCGACTGGCGAGCTACAAGAAGTGGTAATAATGGTCTAGTTATTCTACCTAACCGCTTTGCTTCATTACTAAGAAATAACTCTAATAATTCCTCAAACAATCAACCAGAATTCTCTCCACCTAGCCGCCGGAGTGTTAGCGATGAACTAGCAACTATTGAAACTTTAGAACTTGATGATAATAAGCAACTAATTATTAGAGCTAATCAACCTATATCTGCTAAGGGTGGATGGGATCGCAGCTCTGGTTTATATCGCATCACAATTAACAATGCTAAATTAGCACCTCGGATTAAAGGCCCGAATTTTAACGCCAATAGTCCCATCCTGCGGGTACGTTTGCAAACACCAGAACCAGATACTGTAGTTATATTTATTCAACCAGCTGCTGGTGTGCAAATTGGGCGCATTAACCAAGACGGCGACCAACTAGCTCTGCAATTACAAGGTTCACGCCGAAACGTCGCAATTCCAGGAAATTTCCCTTTACCTCCACTAGGTCAACTACCAGACCCTAACGAAAATACCCAGCCAATTCCTCAACCAGGGATACGTCCCATTCCTAGAGGCAAATTAGTAGTTGTGGTTGACCCTGGACACGGCGGAAAAGACCCAGGTGCAATTGGTATTGGCGGAGTCCGCGAAAAAGATATTATTATGCCCATTGGCAGAAGAGTAGCTGAAATTCTGCAACAAAATGGTGTGCAAGTAATTTTGACTCGGACTTCTGACTACTTTGTGACCCTCCCAGGACGAGTCCAAATGGCGGAGAGAGCTAATGCTGATGTGTTTGTTAGTATTCATGCTAATTCCGCAGGTGCTGGTCGTCCTGATGTCAGTGGTTTAGAGACTTATTATTATGGTAGTGGTTTAAGTCTAGCTCGCGTTGTGCATAACACCATTCTTCAGGGTTTGAATGTTAGAGATCGGGGAGTGCGGCGAGCTAGATTTTACGTCCTCAGAAAAAGTTCTATGCCCTCAATTTTAGTCGAGACAGGTTATTTAACTGGGCGAGAGGATATTGCTAAATTACGCAGTTCCAGTTATCAAGAGCAAATGGCAGCAGCGATCGCTCGTGGTGTACTTCAGTATCTCCGACGCAGATAAATAATTAAAAATTAAGTATTTTTACTTAAAAAATCCGCTTAGTCAGCAATTGATTTTTCCTTTTAAGAGTAGTCTTGCTGATTCTGAGCAAAAGTTGACCTCAATTTTACTGATGCTCATCTGTTGTTCTCACTACTTGTCGGTGAGAACATTTTTTTAAGTATTGAACAATACTTGTATCAATAATATTGCTTTTAAAATGCTAAATTAAATGTCACTAGCTTTACCATATCAGTTGTTACTAGTTGGAACTTTTTGGGTACATTGATTATCAGCTATTAGACAAGTCAGCACCAATCCCTACGGATTTTTTGTGTTATTCACTGAAGTTATTATTTACAGTTAATTTTGATTGATTCTTATTGAGTGTTATCTCATGCCTTCTCAGTAGAATTCCTTACTTTGATAGCGTGGCAAAATCAGATGGTCATGCTAAAATCTTGCGCCATTAATTGTTGAATACCCGATCAAGATTTTTGGCTGGCGTAGAAGTTCTGATTAGCAGTAGACACTGTGAAAACTTCAGAATCAAACAACTCAAGTCTGGCGGTGACGGTGTGAGGATTGACCAATATCTTGACAAATAACGGCTCCCATAAACGTGAATTAGGAGAAAAGACTGTGAAACTACACTGGTTACTAACCGGTACTATTGGAACTATCTTCTTACTATCGTCGCCAACTTTAGCAGCAAAGCTGGAGTCTTGGCGTTTTGATGCCCAGCAAAACCGCTTAGAATTTAATACTTTGGGGGCTGTTCAACCCACAGCACAACTGATATTTAATCCCACACGTTTGGTAATTGATCTGCCAGACACAAACTTTGGCAGGCCGCAGTTAACACAACCAGTCGGCGGAAGAGTCCGCTCCATTCGCGTTGGACAATTTGACCCGCAGACAGCCCGGATTGTCGTAGAATTAGCTCCTGGTTATACCCTTGACCCTCAACAAGTCAAGTTTGTCCCAACCACTGGTAGTCGCTGGATAGTACAATTACCAACACCCACAGCCGAGCCAGTCGGCTCATCGCCAGATATTGCACTACAGCCACAACCTCCAACATCTAATTCCCAGTTTCCTCCCAGAAATATTTACAGTGTCATCAGAACAGAACCAAGCCGCAGACCTGTTGGTAACACCATCGCCGCCGCCACAACTCAACTTGAAAGCGTCCGCATCACTGGGGATGGTTTTTTTGTGCGTACTAATGGCGGCAGCAGTAATCCTCAAATTCAGGTAAATCGCACTTCCGACAAACGAGCAGTTAATATTGATATCACTGGCGCGTCTTTATCACCAACTTTGGCGCAGCAAGATTTATCTATTAATCGTTACGGTGTCAGTCGGATTCAATTTTCTCAACTGGAAACAAGACAACCAACAGTCCGCATGACTTTGTATGTGGATCAAAATAGTCCAGACTGGCGTGCAAGCACTAGTAGTATTGGCGGATTCGTACTTCTACCTAGCCGCGTTGTCAGATTACCAGGAAATAGCGATGCCACTGTGATTTCTGAAGCTACTGACTCACCAGCCCAAATTCAAGCTGTGGAATTAGCTGATAGTGGTACTCAACTTTTAATTCGCTCTAACAAACCTATATCTGCCAAGGGTGGTTGGGATAGGTCTTCTGGTTTGTTCCGCATTACAATCGCTAATGCTAAGTTAGCTCCGAGGGTTACCGGCCCAGCTTTTAATGCTAATAGTCCTATCCTCCGAGTGCGTTTGCAACCTCAAGAAGATTCCGTAACAGTTTTGCTGCAACCAGCTTCTGGGGTACAAATTGGGGAACTTAACCAAGTCAGCAATCAGTTGTTGGCTTTACAATTACAGCGCAGTCGTTCAATTACTCCGCCAGTAGGTTTACCTATTCCATCAACTAGCGGTCAATTACCAGATATAAATGTTCCCCAACCTGTATCGCCACCAGCAACACGTCCAGTTCCTAGAGGAAAACTGCTAGTAGTGATTGACCCTGGACATGGTGGTAAAGATTCGGGCGCACCTGGTTTAGGTGGATTATTAGAAAAGGATGTTATTTTACCCATTGGTAAACGGGTAGGTGCAATTTTAGAGCGAAATGGTGTACAAGCTGTTCTGACGCGAGATGCCGACTTTTTTGTTGAACTTCAAGGCAGAGTAGATATTGCCGAACGAGCAAATGCGACTGTATTTGTCAGCATTCATGCGAATTCGGTAGATAGTCGTCCTGATGTTAATGGCTTAGAAGTATATTATTACGATAGCGGTTACAGTCTGGCGGAAGTAGTTCGCAAGACTATTCTTGAAGATATTGGCACTATTAAAGACCGAGGCACACGCAAAGCCCGTTTCTATGTTCTCAGAAAAAGTTCTATGCCTTCAATTTTAGTAGAAACAGGTTATATGACTGGTCGAGAAGATAATCCGCGCTTAGGTTCACCAGAGTACCAAAACCGAATGGCTGATGCGATCGCTCGTGGAATTCTCCAGTACCTCCGCCAAAGGTAAGAATACAGCTAAGTTAAAAATATAGTACAAATTTTTAATTAACGAGGTCGGATGTAAACTTCTTAAGTATCAAGAATTTAGTGGTCAGTTCACAAATTGTCTGCTAAATTCTGTATTTTAAATGCCAAACCTAAATAAATATCTGCCTGTGTATTCATCTTCTCTCTTTGAAGGTAATCTTTACGATTTTTCTGATAAAGAACCTCAACGCGCTCCTATCGGCGTTTTTGACAGTGGTGTGGGTGGGTTGACGGTATTACGACAAATCTACCGCCAACTACCAAATGAATCGATTATTTACTTTGGCGATACAGCAAGACTGCCTTACGGTATCCGTTCACAAGCCGAAATTCTCCAGTATGTCCGCGAAATTTTGGACTGGATGCAACAGCAAGGCGTAAAAATGGTGGTTATGGCTTGTAACACCAGTTCTGCCCTCGCCTTAGAAATTGTGCAAGAGGAATTTAACATCCCGATTTTAGGAGTAATTCTCCCTGGTGCTAAGGCGGCGGTGCAGCAAGGAAGGCGTATTGGCGTGATTGCTACGCCTGCAACCGCTAAAAGTAATGCCTACAAGCAAGCAATTTTAGAAATTGATCCTGAAGTTCAAGTCTGGCAAGTTGGCTGTCCAGAGTTTGTCCCCTTAATTGAACAAAATCGCATTCACGACCCTTACACCACTGAGGTAGCACGTTCTTATTTAGAGCCTTTACTTCACCAAGAAATTGATACTTTAGTCTACGGTTGTACTCATTATCCTCACTTAGCACCAGTACTGCGATCGCTGCTTCCGGCTCATATCAAGTTAGTTGACCCAGCTGTTCATGTCGTCGCCGCTTGTAATCAAGAGTTAGACTTACTTGGCTTAAGTAATACTTATCCCCCATTACCTACTCGGTTTATGGTTAGCGGTTGTCCCCAACAGTTTGCTCAATCCGCAGTTCAATGGTTAGGTCATACGCCAATGGTTGAAGTCGTAGACTTAACGAATACAGTATTCTCCCAACTCTCCTAAAAAAAATGAAGTATGAAGTACAAAATTTCACACTTCATACTTCATAATTCAGGTAACTATTGACTCTTGATTGTTAACCATCTCAGCCACCTGTGATTCTACTGAAACTTCCTGTTGATGTTTCTCGTTATTTATAGGTACAAAATTTCGAGGAGCAGATTTTTGACCACTGCGTTTTGCTAATGCTAATAATAAATAAACTGTGAATAAGTATCCAGCAGCTAAAATAAAAATCATCATAGGCATATTTCCGTACATCATTGTGCTACCAACTTTTTTCAGAAAAATAAAAAATTCCATACAATTAATCGAACCTCAACCATTTAAGAAAATTCTTAATGGCCGTGGTTTTCTATACTAAATTCTGCCGTCAAGTTCTATTACTCTCCGGTCGCCAAACTAACTATTCAATTGAGCTATTTGCAGACTACAAACACCACAACAGTTAAATTGCCAAACGGCATCATTAACTGCGCTCCTCAGCAGTTTGTTTAGTCTGCATTATTCTTTTTCAAGCCTCTGTGGTAGGATATACCACGACTTGCAGCACAAGCTGTAAGCCGAAAGCGAACTCCTTTAAGGATACCGCCTAACTCCATCCCAAGAAGTTTACCTGCCGCTAAAAAACCACAAGAAGTTTTTTCTTGTCAGTATTTGACAGCAATTAGCTATTTTGGACTTCCAACAGTATGAAGGCAACATCACATAAAAGTGCTTGACCTTCACATTGCCAATACCTGAAAAATTTAAAATTCCTACATTTTAGCGTAACACAATGATCCTGACTTTAAGCCACCTTTGAGGCTAATTTTTGGATTTTTTCTCAGGCTAAATTCAAAGGCATAACAGATTTTTATTTAGTCAAAAATATTATTTGTGTCAAAAGTTATGAGGAATAATCAAACTGTAATATTTTAATATTGTGCTTAATACTACCTTCACAAATAGAAGAAAATATAAATTTATTATGAAAAAGCAAGCAATCTTTAGGAAACAATGCTTATTTAATCAGTAAGCAAGGATACTTGGCTAATTTATACTAGTGAATACACTGAATTACTGAGGTGAGCAGAACATTGGGAATCAGGAAGAAGCAAGCGAGAAATACTGAAAATTATCTAAATACGCTGTCAGGAAGAGGACAAGGGACAAGGGGGCAGGGGTAAAAACCCCATACATAAATGTGGAGGCTTGAAATAAGGACGTATTATTTTGAGACGCGAAGCGCGGCGAGAAATAAATGTTTTTATAAAGCCCCTTCTCCTGCGGAGACGCTACGCGAATGTGGGCGAAAAAATCCTTGTCTCCCAAGGTAGGCTAAAACCCCAACGCCAGTTCTCTCAAGTCGAGCCACTGCTTTGCGGGGGTTCCCCCCGTTGAAGCAAGTGGCGGTTGGAAACCCGCCCACGAGACTGGCTCCCCCTGGTGGGTGGCTTGCCCTACACCCTTTTATTTTGAGCATAAATAAATGTAGGAGCTTGTATCCCTTTTGGCAGGGGATTTCTAGAATCTTTCTCCTCTGCTCCCTCTGCTACCCCTCATGATTGGATATTTTTTAGTTGGAAGTCCCTCACCGGACACGATATTATCCGTCCTTTTCCCTTTTCGCCTTAACCGAAAACTATAGCTTCTCATAATTCATCTAGCACTAAAAAAACTTTTACCATCCCAAAACTGCCCAAATACCTTGATGAGAGCGCAACGGCATCTACTTTCCGTAATGACTTTACAGAGAAAGAAGAAGTATTCTCTCATCAAAACTTTGCGCTGGCACAGGGTTATCTTAAAATGAGTATAGGATATGTAAACTTTCGTAACCTAAGCCAGAGTCCGGCCATCCATGACCCCAGCTACCTCCCTGTTCACCCCTGTGGAAGCAGATTTGCAAATACTAGCCGATAACCTCAAGCAGCTAGTTGGCAATCGCCACCCCATTCTTTTTGCAGCCGCCGAACACCTATTCGGAGCTGGGGGAAAGCGCATCAGACCAGCCATCGTCCTGCTAATATCGCGGGCGACAATGTTAGAAGAAGAAATTACCCAGCGTCACCGCCGCCTAGCCGAAATCACAGAAATGATTCACACGGCAAGCCTAGTACATGACGACGTGGTAGATGAATCACAAATGCGTCGTGGTGTGCCTACAGTTCATAGCTTGTTCGGAAACCGCATTGCTGTACTAGCCGGAGACTTTCTCTTTGCTCAATCATCCTGGTATTTGGCAAACTTGGATAATTTGGAAGTAGTAAAACTGCTTTCAGAAGTAATTATGGATCTGGCTACTGGAGAAATTCAGCAAGGCATGAACCGCTTTGATAGTAGCTTGCCAATTGAAAATTACCTTCAAAAGAGTTATTACAAAACAGCTTCACTAATTGCTAATAGTGCTAAAGCAGCAGGAATACTTAGTGAAGTTGCTCCAGAAACCGCCCTGCATCTATATAGCTACGGGCGTAATCTAGGTTTAGCGTTTCAGATTGTTGATGACATTTTAGATTTCACTAGTACCACAGATACTTTAGGTAAACCGGCGGGTTCTGACCTCAAGAGTGGCAATCTCACTGCGCCTGTTCTATTTGCCTTAGAAGAAAAACCATATCTAGAGGTGCTGATTGAACGTCAATTTGCCCAGGAAGGAGATTTAGAGCAAGCACTGGAACTAATTCAAGATAGCCAAGGAATACAGAAGGCAAGAGAATTGGCTGCTCACCATGCGAAGTTAGCAGCTGAAGATATTGCAGTGCTTGCACCGTCAGCATCACGGCAAGCTTTAACCGACATCACCGAATATGTATTAAGTCGGCTTTATTAAAAATTTTTAATTGTAAATTTTTAATGTTAAAGTTTGGAGTTGGAAAATTGGGTTGTATCCAAAATTCCAACTCCAAATTTCTTTTAAGCAATGTTGGGTGGGATATTTTTAGACTGTTGCGGCTGCTTTGGTTTTAGCTGTTTTTGAAGAATTTTTTCAAACTGGGAACGCTGTACTTCAAAGGCATTATTCAGTGTACCCGGTGTTTCTAAAAAAACTATGCTATCTACGGGTTTTAACGCTACTAATTGGAACAAAATATGGGTTGCAGCGATGGGTGTAGGCACCACCTGAGGGTCTCGCCCAGCAGATGAAATTAGGGAAACATCTTGTATGGTAGAAAAAGCGTAAATCACCTGCTTCTCCAATCCAGGATTTGCACGGTGGCTCAATGTAGTTAAGACCCAGTTTCCTTCTTTTTGGAGAATATAGTACTGGGAGTGGCGTAATTGTTGAGCGATCGCGCGCAGAGCAGGAGCAATTGCTGCAACAAGATGTGGTGTAATACCATCGCGGGGTGCATTGTCGATCAGCAATTGAATTTGTGTTTCTACATCCATAATCACTTGTCACCGACTCTTGGGTAATAGCAAGGCAAAGTGTGAAAAATCCCTTCTAAGTTGGGAATAATAAAATCAGTCATACCTCCATACATGATTGGTCTGCATTTAGCTTATAAGCAAAACACACACAGCTAATACCCACAGTCGTACAGGTTATCTCTATGTATAGGGTCTTTTAAACACCGAGACTATGAATTCAGCCGCAACCGCAACTATTCCAACCACAACTTTTCTGGGAGAACATACTATCGGCGTGGAGGTGATATTTCAACTCCTGTTTAAGGAGCTTCGGCAATCAACCAAAGCCTCAGAACAAAATTGCCATGATGTGGCAACACGTATTACTACCGAAGTATACCGAATTTGCAGCGAAAGTAAACGCATCCAAGCTTCTGGTGCTATCGAAAGCTCGGCAATGACCCTAGCTAGACACCGCCTACAACAATGTCTCCGATACTACCAGTTAGGTTCCAATAGAGGCAGAGTTGAATTACACAGTACTTTAAGTGCCATTATTTATCGTTACATTAATCCTCCCCAACGGCAATTGAGCTATCAAGGGCGGCTAACAATCATAGAAGATTTTCTACAAAGTTTTTATCTCGAAGCATTAAACGCTTTCCGGCGGGAGAATCAACTAGGTACAACCTATCGTCCACAAACTCTCTTAGAATTAGCCGAGTACATGGCCTTTACCGAACGCTATGGTAAACGCCGCATTCCTTTACCAGGCCGTCAGCAACAGCTAATTATTCTGCGGGCGCAGACCTTCTCTCAACAGCAACCCCCCGAAACGAGCGTAGATATAGAACAAGCTGCTGAAGGTAGCTCTAGTGATGGCGATGGTTCTTGGGAAGAGCCAGCAGTACACCAATTACGCTCCACAATGGCGACACAACCAGAACCAGAACCCGAAGAAGATACTTTGCGTTCGGTTGTGATTACAGAATTAATGAATTATTTGGAGCAGAAACAACAATCTGATTGTGCTGATTACTTCTCCCTGCGTCTTAAAGATTTATCAACACAAGAAATTGAGACAATTTTAAATCTCACCCCTCGTCAGAGAGATTACTTACAACAACGCTTCAAGTATCATTTGATTAGGTTCGCTTTATTACACCGTTGGGAACTAGTTCATGAATGGTTAGAAGCTTCTCTACACACAAATTTGGGGTTAACTCCGCAACAGTGGCAAGCCTACACCTCTCAACTGGACGAGAAACAACGGTCTATACTCGACTTAAAGCAGCAAGGACAACCCGACGATAAGATTGCCAAAACTCTAGGGTTATCAATGGCACAACTGCAAAAACGCTGGTTTAAGATTCTGGAGCAAGCTTGGGAAATTCGTAACTCATTAGTGTCCGGATCAGGTGCATCTACTCATGAATAGTGACTCAGAATCCTTAAATGACCAATTACTCACGTGGCTGTTGGCAAATAATGTCAACACCAGTGAAGATAAATTGAGCGAGTTTAAGGAGATTGACGGGGTTGATAACTCTCTCAAACAAGCCGCCACTTTCGCCAGTGGCGAGCCAAAGTTGAGAGGGAAACCCCAAACCTTGAAACTGGGAGACATTCCTACTGTGCAAGACCGTTTCCAAGCCGTACTCAAGCGTCGGTTACAAACCGAAATCGAAAACCAGCCACCTTTGTTTCCTTGGGAAACACAAATGATGGAATATCCTGAGCGTTTGGAAGAGCGATCGCTCACATTAGTTCCTGCGTGGGGCTGGAAGGTACAACAATCTAAGCTGAATCTGCCTGTTTCTCTGCCAGAAGAAGTTTTTCGAGAATTGCTAGAAAAGTGCCAAACACTGCTGACTGCTTCGATGCCTTTGGGAGCTAAATTAGTTCAAGCAGTGGAAAGCTTCTTTCCTCAAGAGCCTCAGGCAATCAATGATATCGCTGGTTTGGTGCTGAGAAGTACCTATCGGTCTGCGGATGTTCTCGATCACAAACTCAATATCGAGAGCGATTATCCAGATCTACAACCACGTCAACAAATGGCATTGTCTCTACTCGCCGCTAAACAACTGCTAGAAAATTTAAGTCTACCAGTCACACCAAACAGTCCAGTAGTAGAAAGACAATGGTTTACAAGTGAGGGTCTTTTGACTCTGCGGGTAGAATACCAATCTCGCGGTAAACAAACCCAGTTAAAAGTTCAGGCTGATTTACCTACCAAAGGTATTGTGACATTGCGAGCAGATGGTACTTTGGCAATGGCTCAGTCTTCAAGTGCGGGCTGCTTGAATGTCGAGTTATCATGTGAGGAATTTAACCCAACTTATACATTAGAAGTTGAGTTTCCTGAAATAGATCAACAGCCTTTGTTGTTTGTGATTAATCCCACGACTTAGCCAAAGTTACCAAAGCTACCATAATTGGTTGAAGAACGCTGAGAAATTAAAAAAATTATTGTGGTTTTGGAACTTAGCCTTTTTTAACAAGCGATCATTAGGGCTTCTACGTTTTTGAAACGATCATTAGGGCTAAAAATATTAGACTCCCAAAGACTGACTTCGGGGAGTTACAGTTATCTGAATAGGAATTTACGCAGGGTATGAGCTACAACTAGGTAGATAGTTTTACTCTGCCCATTTTAGATTGGGTCATTGAGCAATTCAAAATCCAAAATTGTTTGACTGCATCTACACCATTGCTACCCTTTAAATGTTTAATTCATCCAGGATTAGTCGGTTTTCGCGTCTACCTATAGTTGCTAATTGGCGGCAAAATAACCAGGGGTCGCCTTTAATTTCCGTGGAAGATTCTATTTCCCTGCGGATGTTCGTGTTAGGGCTGGTAATTATGGGAACGGTGGCTGTAGATATTGCCGCCAATACCAAATTTAGTCTTTGGTCAGTACCGCTAAATGTTGTCGGTGCGATTTGGAGTTACCGTTATCGTCGCCATCCCAATATTCCAGTTAAATTTTGCATCGCCATTGGAATGTTAGTTGCACTAGGTGCATTCTTTGGGCGGTTGTTGGGAGAATTGAATGATACGCGACTGGCTTTAGCAGAGTTATTAATTCAACTTCAAATACTCCACAGCTTTGATATACCCAGGCGTAAGGACTTGGGTTATTCAATAGTTATTGGACTGATTTTATTGGGTGTGGCAGCAACGCTAAGTCAAACTTTAGCGTTTGCACCTGTATTACTCTTATTTTTAGCGATCGCCTTACCAACTTTAGTTCTAAATTACCGTTCTCAACTGGGTTTAACTCAGCCAACGGTTAAAAAGCAAAAATTACAAATAACATCAAAATTACCGTTTTATTTTTTATTATTTACTGTAGTTATTGTGCTAGGGTTAGGGATTTTTGCTATCTTACCCCGATTCCCTGGTTATCAGTTACGCACATTTCCAGTTAGTTCACCTATTGAAGTCAAAGGTGGGTTTACTGGAAAAAGTATTATTAATCCTGGCTATGTCCGCCAAGGTAATGGCGAAAATCAAGGTAGTGGCACAGGTGAAGGCAAAGCTGGGCAACCCGGCAAGATAGACGATAATTTTTATTACGGCTTTAATAGCCAGATGAATCAAAACCTGCGGGGAACCATGACACCCAAAGTAGTAATGCGGGTGCGATCGCAGGCAGAAGGATTTTGGCGGGTATTAGCATTTGATCGCTACACAGGTAAAGGTTGGGAAATTTCCCGCAATGAAGATGTTACCACTCTCAAGCGATCGCCTTGGTCTTATCAAATTTATCTGTCTCCACCTGCTACCTCTGGTAAAACCAGAGAGGTAGTACAAACCTACACAGTGGTAGCAGATTTGCCGAACTTGATTCCGGCGATGACCTATCCCAAAGAAATCTATTTTCCCACACCAGTTGTCGCTGTAGATAAAGAAGATGGACTGCGATCACCTGTAGGTTTATCTGAAGACCTTACCTACACCGTCATCTCGGAAGTACCATACCGCGATCGTACCGCGTTAGGAAAAGCTACTACTGACTATCCCCAGCATATTAAAAAATACTATCTCCAAATTCCGCCAGAAATTGCCCCCAAAGTCCGACAGCTAACTGAAGAAATTCTGGCTAACTACAGTCGAGACAATGTATCTAGAGTCTCAAAAACTTTGGATTCAACCTATGAAAAAGCACTTTACCTAGCGCAGTACCTCAAGCAACGTTACTCTATTCCTGAAAATCCCTTCGATTTTCCTTATTTAGAAGAAAAAGAAGATTTAGTAGAAGCTTTCTTGTTCAAATACAAAGGAGGCTACCCAGACCATTTCTCAACAGTACTAACCATGATGCTGCGTTCCATTGGTATTCCAGCGCGGTTAGTAGCGGGGTTTAGTCCTGGAGAGTTTAATCCTTTTACAGGGATGTATGTTGTCCGTAACACCGATGCTTACGCGATGACGGAAGTTTATTTCCCCAACTATGGGTGGTTTGCCTTTGACCCAATTCCCAACCATCCTTTAATACCCCCATCAATAGAAGATTCGCAAACTTTTAGTGTTTTGCGTCAATTTTGGAATTGGGTAGCTGGTTGGCTACCTACACCTGTGACTGGGTTACTTAATAATGTATTTGGGGCAATCTTTAGCTGGGTAACAAAAGCGATCGCTTGGTTTATTGCTTTATTCACTCAAGGTTGGCTAGGTGTGCTAACTGGCTTAACCTTAGCCACTACAATCGCTTTCTTTGGTTGGCTAGGTTGGGTACAGTGGCGCGAGTGGTTAAAGCATAGGTGGTTGAGTAAATTGCCACCTATGGAAAAACTTTATCAACAAATGCTGCAATGGACTACAACCAAAGGTTTAGGTAAGCATCCAGCACAAACACCGCTAGAGTATGCCCAAGTTTCATATCAACATCATGCCCCAGCCACCGCGCAGGTAATAGATGAAATTAGTCAAGCTTATGTTAGCTGGCGTTATGGTGGTCATACGCCTAACTTGCAACAATTACGCCAAAAATGGCGGGACTTAAAAAAAAGTCAATAGTCAATAGCCAATCGTCATTGGTGATTAGTTCTTCTCTTGTTTGTCTATCCAACTCTCTATTCCCTACTCTCTACTCCTAACGCTACTAGATTACATTCTTGTAGTTCTGCATATGTCTTTAGGATGATTTTCAGTATATTTGGCAAATAAATAGCTAAAAAAAAGCGTTTGCTCTATAAAAACTAAAGCAGGCTAGATGTGATGCGTTGTAACTCCTGTTTTTTATGGATAACATGGAAATAAAGTCCTTACTGGATTCTAGTGTCACATTTAGTGTCAGTTATTTTATGGATATTCAATTAATAAACATTGGTTTCGGCAACATTGTGTCGGCTAACCGAGTAGTTGCGATCGTTAGTCCAGAGTCAGCCCCAATTAAGCGAATCATTACTGATGCGCGAGACAGAGGGCAGCTGATTGATGCGACTTATGGCCGTCGAACCAGGGCTGTAATTATCACTGATTCTAGCCACGTAATTCTTTCCGCGATTCAACCAGAAACGGTAGCAAATCGTTTCGTGATTTCTCGTGATCATCATGCGGTAGATAATTAACTAGGGATAGTTGACAAATACTCAGATTATTTGCACCATATCGGCAGTACCATGTGAATTAAACTGGTGTTATGTCACCAGTGCTACAGTGCTACAAATTCGTTAGTCGAGGTAGCTCTGGCAACGAACATAAACTCACTAATCATGTTTACTGATTAATTCACAGGTTGAACGGATGATGCAAGTTTTACCCATCCAGAAAAGTGCTACTACCACCGAAGAATGCCCGTCTACAGGCAAGTTAATCGTTTTAACAGGCCCTAGTGGAGTCGGCAAAGGTACCTTAATGCGATCGCTTTTGCAGCGTCATCCGCAACTTTATTATTCTGTATCCGCGACAACTCGTTCTCCTCGTCCTGGAGAAATCAACGGCAAAAACTATTACTTTATTGATCGTAATAAGTTTGAACAGCTGGTTGCTCAAGGTGAGTTTATAGAGTGGGCGGAATTTGCGGGGAACTATTACGGTACTCCGCGTGAAGCTGTGCTAAACCAAATTCATTCGGGTAAGTTAGTAGTGCTGGAAATTGAGTTGGAAGGGGCAAGGCAAATTCGCGCTTCCTTTCCTAATGCCCTCAGCATTTTCATTTTGCCGCCTTCCTTTGATGAATTAGAAAGACGGATACGTGGTCGTGGCCAAGACTCGGAAGAAGCGATCGCTCGTCGCCTATCCATTGCTAAAGCAGAAATTGAAGCAGCTGATGAATTTGATGTTCAAATCGTGAATGACGATTTTGAAACTGCTATTCAGGCGATCGAAGCGGCTTTATTTGAATAATCACAACCAAGCATTTCATACACCAAATAATGAAGGACACATAGAATTATGTGTCCTTCAAATGTTTTTATGGTGAGAATACATTTTTATATTAGATAGTCTATCTCTGTCATCTTTCATCTATAACCTGTTCCCTGTTCTCTGCCATAAGATTTTGGTAAATGGTAATCAGTAATTAGAAAGTTATAACCAAAAGTTATATTTCTGATTATTAACTTCCATTAATCACTAATTACCAATTACCAAAAACCAAATTAGCCGACCAGACCTTGGATCAGCGCAATATTGCTAGTTAAGAAGTAAGCAACTACTGCACCACCAATGCCACCAATTAAGAAAGCACTGGCGAAATTGTTCCAGCCTTCGTTTGATTGAAAAGCATCTGGAGGGTTGGGTACAGTAACACTACCTAAGGCTTTGGGAGGATTACTATTGGCATACAAAGATAGTGCGGCTGTGAATAGCACAACTAAGCCAATGTCCGCCAATAATCCAGCTAAGTTAGCATTAGGAGCATTACGCAGGGGGCCATATTTAGCGAAGGGGCCAAATATCCAGTAGCCATGTGCCATCCCAACTTCTAGCCCACGTCTGAAAGGAGTAAGACCAGGGCGGTAAGCTGGCAAGTTATTAATGAACCACTTGACCAATGGAGAAGAATTAATTGGAGTTTCAAGATTGCCTATCTGAGGATCGCGATGTGCGGGAAAAACTACTTCCCGATTTCTAGGATCGCTCGGCGAATTTTTGGATGCATCTACTGCTTGCGCCATAATTTTATGTTTGCCTCTCAATTACACGTGCAACAGTCGTAAAATCTCAATGCGCTGCTTATGGCATTGGGTGGAACAGTAGGTCTGGAAAAAAGCGGTTAAACTCAATCAAAATACCTGCTGTAATTGTCAACCAGATGGTAGCTGCAACTGGTGCTGTGGAAATAAATTTAATCAAATAGGATGATTGATCGGTTTTTTCAGCCATGTATTTAGCCTCCAAGAACAATGAATTAGTGATGCTGAATTAACGAGGAGAAACAGGAATTTCTGTATCTTTAGCAGTCAATTCACCAGAAAGGAATTCTTTCAAAGCTGCTGCTGGCCAAGCGAAACCTGAAAGCATGATGGGTAATGCTCTAGGTAAATCGATTTGGATTTCTTTTTGTTCGGAGTCAGATTCTTTTCTGACTGAGATGAGGTAAGCACGACCTACCCAACCAATCCAACCAGCAATATAGAGAAAAAGAATGCTGGGAATGATAAAATCACCAGCACGATCTAGACGACCATCAACAATCAAGTGAGGGTAGCCTTCAGGGCCACACTGAGCTTGAGCGTAACGCTCAAATCTCTTTTGACCTGATTGGGGATCAGAAGTAGTATTCCGGGCATTTTGAGCTAATGCTTGAAATGCGGGGTTGTCTCGGCAAGGTGTCAGGTTAGCTCCTAAAGCTTTAGCTGGTGGAGCAAAATTGAACCAAAGACAAATCGCTAAAATCAAAGCAAACAATCGTCGCATGGAGTTGTTTCCTTTTATTACAAAAGAAAAAGTTTTATGTACAAAACGAAGCGGCTTGTACATCCTTTATTTGGCTAACTAGCAAGTCATCATACTCTTGCCTGGGAACCGAGTAAAGTTTAAGTAAATAAAAGTTAAAGCTTCTCAACCAAGTCGGTATTTGGATGAACCCTGGTATGGCAACCGTTTTAGCAATCGAAACAAGTTGTGATGAAACTGCCGTCGCAATTGTTAACAATCGTCAAGTTTACAGCAGTATTATTGCTTCACAAATTCCAGTGCATCAACAGTACGGTGGAGTTGTGCCAGAGGTAGCATCGCGTCAGCATTTAGAAACGATAAATGAAGCGATCGCTCAGGCTCTAGAACAAGCCGGGTTAGACTGGTCAAAAATCGATGGTATAGCTGCCACCTGCGCTCCTGGGTTAGTCGGAGCGTTATTGGTGGGATTAACTGCTGCCAAAACTTTAGCAATGGTACACAATAAACCATTTTTGGGAGTTCATCACCTCGAAGGCCACATTTACGCGACTTACTTGAGTGAGCCAACTTTAGATCCCCCTTTTCTTAGCTTACTGGTTTCAGGCGGACATACAAGCTTGATTTATGTAAAAGAGTGTGGTACGTACGAAACCTTAGGAGAAACCCGTGATGATGCTGCGGGGGAAGCCTTTGACAAGGTGGCACGGTTGTTAAAGCTAGGTTATCCGGGTGGACCAGTCATTGACAAGTTGGCACAGCAAGGCGATCCCCAAGCTTTTGCCCTGCCAGAAGGCAAAGTCTCGCTCCCTGGCGGAGGATATCATCGCTATGATGGCAGTTTTAGTGGCTTAAAAACGGCTGTGCTAAGGCTAGTGCAGCAATTAGAGCAAGATAACAAGCCTGTGCCTTTAGCAGACGTAGCAGCCAGCTTTCAGACAACAGTAGCAAAAGCTCTGACCAAAAGAGCGATCGCCTGCGCCCTTGATTACGGTTTAAATACGATTGCTGTTGGTGGCGGGGTAGCAGCAAATAGCGGGTTGAGGCAACATTTGCAGGCCGCAGCTAGTAAACATAACCTGCGTGTTTTATTCCCACCCCTAAAATTCTGTACCGACAACGCCGCCATGATAGCCTGTGCGGCATCTGACCATTTATCTCGTGGTCATATCTCCCCCTTGACATTGGGTGTTGAATCACGACTATCCCTGAGCCAAGTTATGAAGTTGTATAGCAGGTAACAGGTTATAGGTTACAGGTGAGACCACTGCGGTGGACGGGTTTCCCGGCATAAAGCAAGTGGCGAACCCGAAGGGTGACAGAGTTACAAGCCTTAGTCATTTGCGTTTTATGACAAACTATTGACTTTTGACCAATGACTATTGACTAACAACTATTGACTCATGACTTTTAACTATTGACCGGATATGGTTCGCAACTGCATCTGGTTGCTCTAACATTGCCAAATGTCCACAATCAGGAATTTCAATCACATTGTCACCACAGTATTGAAAAAGCCGATGAAAACTGGCTAGATGACGAACATACTTGGGTTCCATTACCTTGTCATTTGCACCAGCCAAAAAGTAAACAGGCTGCTTCAATTGAGAGACTAACTGAGGTAAGCGGTTAACTTCCTCTTCTGTTGTGGAGTCTAGTAGTGAACCCAAAGCGGCTTCTGGGTCAGCAACCACGAAATCTATTACCCTTTGACGCGCCCAGTAGCGGTCTAAGGGACGAGATACACTAGCTCTGGTAAAGAGCAAATCAATCAAAGGTAACTGAGATAGCCAGCGCGGACGAACTTGTAAAAATTTCTGACCGGCTGAACGAAATTGTTCAAAAGCTTCTTTGAGATAAATACCGCCACCAGCGTTAATACAGATAACGCCTTGAACAAGCTCAGGCATGAGGGCTGCTGCCCAAAGAGCGATCGTTCCACCCAAAGAATGTCCAATTAGCCAAGCACTGGTAATATTTAGCTCTTGTAACAAACTGGCTAAGTCCTGAGCATAAGCAGTTGGTGTATACAGAGAATCAAGTTGTGAGCCAGACGCATCAAGCAAGTTGGATGTCAGCCCAAAATTAGTTTGTACTCGATTTACATCAGTTTCTGGCTGGGCTTGCGACTCGCCAAAACCTCGTAAATCATAAGATAAACACTGTAAATCAACTGACAAACGGGAAATCACAGGTTGCCAGTACCCACGGCTATTTAGCCAACCGTGGATAAATACTAAAGCATGGGAGCATGACGTAGGAGCCGTTAACTCGTATGCGTGTGGAACGCCCAAGATTTCTATAGTTGCCATATTTCTATCGTACCCTTAAGGATGGGTACGACTAAATACAAAAGTAGAGACTAGAGATTAGAGATTAGGGGTTAGGAACTAGTATTTTCATCAGCACTTTTAAATCAGCTATTCATAAAAAAATTACACAACCAAACATGAAAACATTCTTCTCTAGCCTCTAGTCCCTATCCTAAGCACCTCTATTTCCCTAACAATCTCTGTCGGACTCCTTCAGCAATTTTGTGTCCTAAATATTCAGGAATCAAGCTTTCATTCGGCCCTAACAAATAGAGAATCAGCCGTGTACGTCCCCGCCAAACTAGTAAATTAGCATTGACTACTAAAAGATCTTCCTGCCAGATGGCGTACATCACTTTATAAAATAATCCTGGCTGGTTATCTGCTTCAATCACCAAAGCCGGTAGATGAAATACTGGATCGACATAAAACTCAGTTTGTACTTGCTCTAAGCCTGCATCTAAATTAAATTCTACCGCTAGCATTTCCTCTACCTCAAACCGCCCTCCTAAAGCCTCCCGAATAGCGCGACAAACATTTTCTGCGGTTTTATCCGTCAAAGCTTTGCTACCACGAGACACCAAAAGTTTGATAAAAACCAACATTGGTGGGCGGATTTGTCCATAAAGACTCAGACCGTGGATGGTCAAACCGTAAGCCGCCAGGACACCAAAAATATCACTGAGGAGAAACGACTGGTTGCGGTAGGCAAAATGCAGCGCGCTTTTACTACCTTCCGGCTTTAATTCGATAACAGCGCGTTTAGTTTTATAGAGACGGTAAGCTAACCGCAAATTTTGCAGTTGAATTTCGCTACTGACAAATTGCTCATAAAACTGGGGAAACGCTCGGTTAAAGCGTTTTAGGAGTTCTAGTGTCGAAGATTTTAAACCAGAAGCCATCGTTGTAGGTAGACTCGCTTGCTTTTGTCGCCTGGGGGCTGGGGACTAGGTAAAAAGTAGATATTGGGGGTTAACAAAGAGTATTCCCCATAAACAGTATTTACTACCTAATTCCTGGTTCCCCTTTATATACAATTGACTCTCATAACTTCGTCTTTTGGGGAATTTCTTCTAGGCTTTACAACAAAATGCTAAAGTTGAAAATGATTGGTATGAAACACGCTTAGGAAAAGCTATTGCCATTGCCTATCCCAAGAAAACTCGAAAAAATTCGGTGTTTGGGGTATAAAATGGTATTTGCTTGATAAAACGTGAATCATCACTCAAAAAGAGTGGTAGCCTATCTCAGTTATATTACCCGAACCACGTTGGCATGGGTTTTTGGAAAACTTGGTTTAGTACTCCTGAATCTGTAGCGATAAGTAAAACAACCTCTGATGAACATACAGCAGAAGTTGACAGTAGCTCTAGTACCAATAGTGATGCAGCGTCACGCAACGCAGAACGCATCGTTTTTAGTACGGAGCGAGACATCGACTTGTATGAATTAGAAGAACTGTGTGATGCAGTTGGTTGGTCGCGCCGTCCCTTGAGAAAAGTCAAAAAAGCTATTGAGCATAGTTTTCTCGTTGCCTCAATGTGGCAAGTGCGAGGAAACCAAAGGCGGCTCATTGGTTTTGCCCGTGCTACTTCCGATCATGCATTTAATGCCACGATTTGGGATGTAGTAGTTCATCCAGATTTTCAAGGTAAAGGACTGGGTAAAGCCTTAATGAAATACGTACTCAAAAAGCTCAGAAGCGAAGAAATCAGCAATGTCACTCTCTTTGCTGACCCTCATGTTGTTGATTTCTACCGGAGTATGGGTTTTATGTCCGATCCTGAAGGTATTAAAGGAATGTTTTGGTACCCTCATTAAAAATATTTAGTTCTCAATGCCACAACTTACTTCAAGCCAAGCCTAGATACTTGTGCCACAAAGTTGGATGAGAGCAAAAATTTTTGGTTAGGACAAGAGAAACATAAGTAAGGCGTACTTTACAAATATATGTTAAACTTAGTATAGTAATGTGGCTGGTGTGGTACGATAGTAATCTTGAAAGTTCAAGTTACTTTTACCTGCTTTCTAATTTTGTTAAATTAGCAAGCCAGCAAAACTTGACTAAGACCTTCGGGATGTAGCGCAGCTTGGTAGCGCGCCTGCTTTGGGAGCAGGATGCCGCAGGTTCAAATCCTGTCATCCCGATTTTAATCTATACTTTGCAAAATATCCTATCTAAGAGTTTTTTTATTAGATAGGATATTTTTTGAGAATTTTTAAGTCACAATTAGAATTTACTATATTTGAACTCAGCCGGGAATGGGGTTTGTGTAGTAAGTTTGACAATTAAATAGTAAATATTACAGTAAAAAATAATTTCATTTATTTAATTTTAGTCTTCAGTTTAGGAATTATAGCTCTAATATGAGAATCAGCTTGAAATAGCTCTAGGTATTGATTTAGGCAGTAATAAACTAAATAGATAAATGGAACGAATTACTTGGCGATCTCGTCACCTGTTTTTGAAAAAGCCAACAAAATGTCACTAACTGTCTCAACGGTAAACAAAATTTTTAATTCCTTGAAGGCGGCCTATAATAGGCATTTATAATTCTTGTGCAGGAATTCAGTCAAAGCAAAGTTGAAAAAAGCAGGTTGCATCCCAGTTAACTGGAGACAAAATCTCATAGAAGTTTTCAAGAATTTAGAAACATCAAGTTTTGCGAGTTAATTGCGACCATGTAACAGGAGTGCGGCTTTTTTACATCTCAAATGGATTGCTATATAACTAAAAACAAGTTAATACTGTGCAAATCCAACCATTAGTCTGACTTAATTAGAAGCATTGACACTAGGAGTAGTCATGAAAGCATTAGTTCGCTGGGGCGCAACATTGGGTATCGCTGGTAGCGTAATTTTTGGGGGAATATCGGAAGTAGGAACATTGCGGGCAGTAGCCTTGCCACAAAATGAGATAGTGAAAAAGCTACAGCCAGTACCCGTTTTTACTCTGGTTAACACCAAAGGCGAATTCTTAGTTATCTCCAGAAACAACGAATCTAAGCCTATTTCACAAGTCGGGTTTTTTATCAGCAAGCAAGATGCTCAGAAATTTCTAGATGTGCGGATTAAGAAAGAAAACCCTAAGTTAGCCAGTACGTTCCAGGTAAGACCTCTATCTTTAGCAAATTACTATCAGATAGTACAAGAAGCTAAAAACAAAAAAGATTCGACAATTTATACTTTAGTACCAACACAACAACAGTTAGAATCAGCAAAAACTCTTCTGAATCAAAACGGTCAAAAAGTACAGCAATTTAACGGTATTCCCTTGTTTATACCGAAATTGAAAAAAGGTTATCTAACCATTCCTATTCCCCAAAGCAAAGAGCGGTATGTCCCTTTATATTTCGAGAAAGAACAAGCCACAGCTTTGTTAGACGAATTTAAAAAAGCTGTACCACAAGAAGCTAAGGATGCGGGGATTGAAGTAGCGGATTTATACAGTGTGATTGATACTCTCAATAAGAGTAACGATCCAAGTATGAATAAATTTATTCTGTGGCCATCACGGGAGTCTATAAACTTTCTCAGCTCACTAGCACCCAAGCCAAACGCGCCTAATCCAGCACCAGCTAATAGACCTGCTCCTAAAAAATAATTAATTTAGGATTTGCACAATGTATATCCGAACTCTACCAAAAAATCATGCTAGTGGTGGTATAATTCCCAGTCTGCAAAGTCAAAAAGTTCCAGCATGGTAGAGCAACAGGCGGTAGTGTCGGGTATAGAACTTTGGCAGTGGCGGAATCAAGCAATGCAAGCTGCGATCGCCACTGCTGTACCACCATATGAAGTTGATTGGCTGCTGCAAGAAATTGCTGGTTTAGACCGCTTGGCACTACGTTTAGAGTCTTTCAAAGACTGGTCGGAAATTCCAATCGCAATGTCTCTAGCAGACTTAAATCAGCTTTGGCAAAGACGATTGCGCGATCGCTTACCAGTGCAGTACATTGCCGGAGTTACACCTTGGCGACAATTTAAACTGGCGGTGTCGAGTGCGGTTTTAATTCCGCGACCAGAAACAGAATGCTTGATTGATTTAGCTGTGGCAGCTATTAGCTATAGTGCGGTAAATCCACCCTTAGACAGAGGACACTGGGTAGATTTGGGAACAGGCAGTGGTGCGATCGCCATTGGGCTAGCAGACGCGTTACCTCAAGCCCAAATTCATGCTGTTGATTACAGTCCCGCAGCTTTAGAAATTGCCCAAACCAACGCCCAAAATTTGGGATTTGCTGACCAGATTCAGTTTTATCAAGGTTCTTGGTGGGAGCCATTGGCATCTTTGAAAGGACAAATTAGTGGTATGGTTTCTAACCCGCCATATATCCCTACAGCAACGGTGGCTACCCTAGAACCAGAAGTCATGCAGCATGAACCACATTTGGCCTTAGATGGTGGGGCTGATGGGTTAGATGACATTCGTCATTTAATCGAAGTCGCTGCCAATTATTTGCGGCCTGGTGGCGTGTGGCTGATTGAGATGATGGCAGGACAAGCCGATACAGTGCGAGAACTGCTGCAAAGTCAAGGTAGCTACTGCAATATTCAAATTCACTCTGATTTGGAGGGGATTGAACGTTTTGCTCTAGCTTATATGAAGGAAATAGGCGAATGAATTCGCCCAGGCTGCTCATATAGGAGTTATGAATTGTGTGAAATAAAAGCGAAAATACAAAAAATCGCTTTTTTTCCATTCATAACTCCTAACTTTTATCGTGACCCTAGTTAACTTAGAAACCCTCATAGCTGGCGCACAAGCTGGCCGCTTAGTGAGTTTTCCTACTGATACTGTACCTGCGCTGGCAACTTTACCAGAAAAAGCAGGATTAATTTTTGCTGCTAAACAGCGCAGTCAGGATAAACCTTTGATTTTGATGGCTGCTAGTGCCGAGGATTTATGGCCTTATGTCAAAAGTAGTGAGCATGAGTATGAAATTTGGCAACAAATAGTGAAAAAATATTGGCCGGGGGGATTAACGTTGGTGTTGCCAGCAAGTAACCACCTGCCTCCAGAAATGAACCCGACTGACCCAACTACCATTGGTATTCGAGTACCTGACAATGCGATCGCACGTTCTATTTTGGCGAAAACCGGGCCTTTAGCCACAACAAGTGCCAATTTTTCTGGTCAACCGCCGCTACAAACAATGGCTGAAATTGCTGTTCAGTTTCCTGATGCTTTGGCGTTGGCAACAACAGAAGCCTCAGGTGGTGGTGTACCTTCTACCGTTGCTAAGTGGACAGGGACGAATTGGCAAATTTTGCGACAGGGTAAAATCACACTGGATTAATCTGTGATTTTGTATGATTGTGTTTTCCTAAAAAGTTATTAATCGCCAAATTATGAATTGGAGCAATTGGGTATATATCGGAGTTGGATTAGTATTGGGAATGGGTTTAAGCCAGTTATTGGCAAGGTCTAGAAATAACGCCTCTGATTCATCTCCCATAGAATCACAAGAGCAACCAAGTGTGCCAGAACTGCTACAAGAAATTAAGCAAACGCAGCTAGCATATCAAATGGCACAGGAAATGAGCCAGTTTAAAGCGGGTTTTTTGGCGCGGACTACCCATGAACTGCGATCGCCTCTCAATAGTTTAATTGGCTTGCATCAATTAATTTTGTCAGATTTATGTGAAAATCCGGAAGAAGAACGCGAATTTATTCAACAAGCTCACGAAAAAGCTTTGAAATTGCTCCATTTGATGGATGAAATTCTCAGTGTAGCGAGAACAGAATACGGCACGAATAAATTAAATATTCAGCCACGCTCTTTAGAAACAATTTTTCAGGAAGTTAAAGATTTAACTTATATGTTGGCCGCCAACCGCAATTTTTCATTGCGCGTGTCGCCCGTTGAGCCAAAAATTTATGTGTTGGCAGACCACCGTTGGCTACGCCAAGTATTAGTTAATTTAGTAGACACTGCTATTAAACAAATGGAAGAAGGGCGTATTGACCTTTCCAGTAGTGTTTCACATACCAGTAATACAGTTCATATTTATTTGGATGTGCCTAGCCATGCATTCCCTAAAAGTGAACCGATTGATTTAATCCAAAATAGTAACCAGCCTCCTCAAAGTAAAGATGAGCAGGACAATTTATCGCCAGGAATGAAGCTATTACTCAATCAAACTCTATTAGATGTGATGGGAGGAAAGCTAGAAATACATTCTATTACAACGAAGGAATCAATTGAACAGCTTACTAGGGTGCAAATTTTTGTCCCCCTAGCTATTCCTGAAACTGTAGTTCCGCAGCCGATAGAGAATCAAGTTGTTTAGATTGGTTTAGCACCATAGTTGTGGTGGTGTTGGGTTTGAAACCAATTTTTTCGTAAAATCCTTGTTGGTGAGTTGTCATTAAGTAGACTCGCTCAACCCACCTCATACGGGGATGGCTCAACACAGTTTCAACTAACTTACTGCCTAGTCCGGTTCTCTGATAGTCTGGGTGAATTACGACATCCCAGATTGTAGCGCGATAGATACCATCAGAAGTTGCTCTTGCAAAGCCAATAAGTTTTGTGTCATCCCACAAAGAAATTACGGGGTCGCTGTTGGTAACGGCTATGCCTAAATCCTCAATACTACGTCCTTTGGCCCAAAACGTTGAAATATTAAATAACTCTTGGAGTTGGTAAAGGTCTACATCAGAGTGGCGATCGCTAAATTTAATCTGAGAATAGTTCATTTGTAAGCACTCAATTGCCGTAATAAGTATTTTTGCTTTTGTTTAGTCATATTGTGCTAAATATTTTTGCATAGGTATATCTACAAGTAAGTATAAATTTATCTAATGCAAGATTTACTGACAAATTAACTTCCATAGCGGATGAGAAGGCCCTTGCTGGCGGATTCGACAAACTTGTTTTTCTAAGCGTTCCTTTTCTTCCTGTGGTAGTCCAATTAAAATATTGCGACTTTGCCACACTAAAACTGCAACGGTCATTCCGATGCAAAAACTTAAACCTAGGGTAGACAGTGGATGATATATAAGTCCATATCTTACCGCTACCCAGGTAAAATACTGTTGCCACAAAGCAATGTCTGAGCGTAAATCCCACAGGCAAAACGGTACAATTGTCAGCCATAGAAAAGTAACAAACAACCATCTGCCGTATACAGTCAGCTGATGTAGTTTCTGAACTTGTTGAGCAAACAATGGGTCAGTTATTGGTGGCTGTTGGGATTGATCCATATTTCGAGAAGCAGGAGATTGATGAGTGGAGGGTACAGCATAGGCAAGACAGAGAATAACTTTTGATTAATTCTCCGCAGATGTATCAATTGCTTCGCTGCTTGTTGCCAGGGTAGATTGACCTGTACGTTCTCGCCACCAAGCAAGGAGAGTGCTGGCAATAAAAATACTGGAATAAGCACCCATTGTGAAACCGATGATTAATGCCAAAGAGAAATTTCTGAGCGTTTCTCCACCAAAGAAAAAGATGGCTGATAAGGTGAGCAATACTGTTAAAGTCGTATTAATTGACCGCGCCAAGGTTTGATTGACCGCATCATCTACAATTTCAGCAATTGGGCGGTTGGGATGGGTTTTGGTTGTTTCGCGGATGCGATCGTAAATTACTACTGTATCGTTAACCGAGAAACCTGTAATTGTCAGTAGGGCAACGATGAACAGGCTATCAACTTCAGTACCAAAAACCAAACCCAAAATTGAAAAAGACCCGACCGTAATCAAAATATCGTGGAACAGCGCAACGATCGCAAAAATGGCAAAGTCCCATTGAAAGCGAAAGCTCATGTATAAAGTAATGCCCAAAAAGGAAACTACCAGGGCTATGACTCCAGAACGAAAAAGTTCTTGTCCTAAGGTAGGCCCAACAGAATCTATTTGATTTTTTTGCGGATCAAAAGCCCCTACTTTTTCACTTAAAGCATTTTGTAACTGGGTGCGTTGGTCTACATCTAGATTCTTTGTCCGAACCGATATACCATTTTCCCCAACAATTTGAATGCTGCTGTCACCTAAACCTTGGGCTTTGGCTACATCTCGAACGGTTGTGATATCAATTGCTTTGTCGCAGTTACCTGGTTTTGTACAATCGCGCTCAAACTGTAACCTTGTACCACCAACAAAGTCTAAACTTGGACGCAGGGGAGAGCGAATTTCTGGGTTCTGCCAAGAAATTACCATTGCAATGATACCACTGAGGATGATGACACTAGAAATAATCCACCAGAGCGATCGCGATTTATTAATACTTAGTTTCATTTAGCCACCTCAGCCTTATTCGATACTGGCACGTTAGGACAGTAAAGTTCAGGTTTCCGCAAATTAGAAAGGGAAATTGCCAAAAACAAAAATGTCCGACTACAGGTAATTGCAGTAAACATACTAACTGCTACCCCCAAAGCCAAAGTTAAGGCAAAGCCTTTCACTAAGCCAGAACCTAACCAGAACAAGGCAGCACAAGCAATCCAGGTAGTAACATTACTATCTAAGATACTGGAGAATGCGCGGTAAAAACCCGATTCCACAGAACGATACAAGGATTTCCCTGCTTTTAATTCTTCCCGCGTCCGTTCAAAAATTAGCACATTGGCATCAACTGCCATACCAATACTTAAGATAAAACCTGCAATTCCTGGCAGGGTCAAGGTTACACCCAACAAGGCAAAGCAAGCCCAAGTCAGGAGTGAGTAAATTACTAATGCGATATCGGCAATTAATCCTGGTAAGCGATAGTACACGATCATAAAAACTAATACTAAAGCTAGACCACCGACCCCAGCATAAATACTGCTTTGAATACTGTCTTTACCTAATGTTGCACCTACAGTCCGTCTTTCGGCAATTTCTACGGGTACAGGTAAAGCACCACCACGCAACTGTACACCTAAATCGTTGGCTTGTTGAGCGGTAAAGCGTCCTGTAATTACGGCTGCACCACCAGTAATCCCAGTCGCAGCAAATTCAGGGCCAACAACAGGCGCGCTGATAAGTTCGTTATCAAGAAAAATGCCAATACTGCGACCCGTACCTGCAAGATTTTTTGTGATTTCGGCAAATAATTCACCACCCTTTTGGTCGAAGCGAATGGCAACATTCCAATTGTTACCTTGAGTGGGTTCACCGTAAGCATCTTTGAGGTACTTACCATTGAGTGGGGGGTCGGTGCTTTCAAACAATTCTAGAATTGCTTGATTATTTTTTTGTAATTCTTCTTGATTTTTGGCAATTGCTGCTTTGTCGCTGCTATTCCGCAATTCTTGTTGCTTGGCTTTCAGTTCTGCGCGCGAGGATTGAAAGGCAAACACTTGAGTTTCTGTTCCAGGTTTTTGTTTGCGAAATTCTAATTGTGCTGTTCCACCTAGCACTCTTTCTGCTTGTTCTGGGTCGTTTACCCCTGGTAACTGGACTAATATTTTGTCTGCACCTACGGTTTGGATAACTGGTTCTGAAACACCAAGGCTGTTAATTCTGCCCTCAACAACCTTCTTCACCGCATCCAATTCACGTTCAGTGATTTGTTTAATTTCTGGAGTGGGTTTTACCTGGATTGTAAGTTGGGAACCTCCCCGTAAATCCAGACCCAAAGGCACAGGAATTGTGGCAATCACCGCGATCGCGGCAATTACCAAAACTAAAATTAAAGCTAATACCGACTGCTGTCTTTGCATACCATAACTCGCAACTGACAAAGGCTATAATAACGCTCTTTGATTGAGTTATGAGTAAGAATTGGGAGTGGGTAGGGGCGGGTTTAAACAGTGATTCTGTGGGGAGATGAAATTCTTCATGAACCCGCCCCTACAGTTTCTTCCCTATTCCTTATTCCCTAAACTCGCATTGCGACCATTTTCTGCACAGCTTCGACGATTTGCTCTGGCTGAACAATGGTGAGACGTTCCAGATTACCGTTGTAAGGCGTGGGAATATCTTGAGAAGAAAGACGCAAAACTGGAGCATCTAATTCGTCAAACAAGCGATCGTTAATTGAGGCGGTTAATTCTGCGCCAATACCCCCAGTCCGCATACACTCTTCAACGATAATTACTCGATGGGTTTTGCGTACTGATGCGCCTATGGTATCAAAATCTAATGGTTTTAAGGATATTAAATCAATTACTTCTGGATCGTAACCTTGTTTTTCTAAAGGTTTCACAGCTTGCATTACATGATGGCGCATCCGTGAGTAAGTCAAAATTGTGACATCTTTACCGCGACGCACCACTTCAGCTTTATCCAAGGGAAGGAGATACTCTCCTTCTGGTAAATTTTCTTTCAAGTTATACAGCAGTACGTGTTCAAAGAACAGCACTGGATTATCATCGCGGATGGCTGATTTTAGCAATCCTTTGGCGTTATAGGGTGTTGAGCAAGCAACAATTTTTAATCCTGGAACAGCTTGGAAGTAAGCTTCTAAGCGTTGGGAGTGTTCTGCACCTAGTTGTCTACCCACACCACCAGGGCCACGAATTACCATTGGAATTTTAAAGTTACCGCCGGAGGTATAGCGCAGCATTCCGGCGTTATTCGAGATTTGGTTAAAGGCTAAGAGCAAAAAGCCCATGTTCATACCTTCAATTATCGGTCGCAACCCGGTCATGGCCGCCCCGACTGCTATACCAGTAAAGCTATTTTCGGCGATGGGAGTATCTAAAACTCGCAAATCACCATACTTTTTGTATAGGTCTTTGGTAACTTTATAGGAACCACCATAGTGTCCTACGTCTTCACCAAGCACGAATACACTGGAATCATGCGCCATTTCTTCATCAATGGCTTCGCGCAGAGCGTTGAAAAATAATGTTTCTGCCATTTAAACCTTTAGTTCCGACTGTTGTTTTAAAATCTTATCGTGCCTTCGTGACCAATACCGTGAGCGATCGCACTAGTAAAACTATGACTTGAGGATAGAGGTTAGAGATTAGAGAGTCTCAAACATTTTTTTAACTCTAGCCCCTAGCCCCTTTTTCCTACACCAGATTTACTCACCCAAGCTATCACCATAAACTAGATTTTATCAGTGGCTATGCTACACTTAGCAGCCTATCAGGTGCAAACTGGTGAATCCGTCATCTGAGCTACCTGATTATCAGGAAAGCGTTTTGGTCTGCCAGGTTTACGCTTATGCCGTTGATTTATTGACTTTTCGCTCGCGGCTGCCAATTCTTCTGGTGTACATCTGAACAAACGCAAAGCATCTAAATATTTTTTTGGTGTCATTGTTGGTTCGGTGCGTCCGGCTTCCCAGTTACGAACACTCGTCTCACTGATTGCAAGCCTGAAGGCTACCTCTGCACGGCTAAGTCCAGCACGCTCTCTCAGGACTTGCATATCCATAATTCCATGCTCCCCTTAAAATAAATTATAAATTATTTATTAAATCAATTGGCGTTTCAGCCAGTTGCCATTAATTTGTCAATCATTTTATTTGATTAGCAATCGCCCGTTCCTCTAGCAAACGAGGTAATTCCTTTAGGAAATAGGCATAAAGGTTAATACCGAGTAGCAATCCAAGATAGTAACTTGGGCTAGGAGTAGGGAATAGGGAGTGGGGAGTAGGAGTACTATTTCTATACGCTTGGTATCAGTAGTTGAGATCGGTTGTAGGGGTATAGAGTTTAGGAGACTTCTTTAGGACTTACGCAAAAACTCTCTCAAACTCTTACGTCTTCGTGTACTTTGTGTCCTACCCTGCGGGTTCGCCGTCAGGCGTTCTCGTACTGCTAAAGCAGAACCCGAAGGGTAGAGTAGCCGCTTGCGTGTCTATGCTGTTCGTTCTTCTTTATCCGTGCGTAAGTCCTATTCTTTTAGAAGTCAAAAACAGGGTGTGGGGCAGGGCTTGTACCCACTGGTTGTTAGGGCTGTCTTTTTCCCCACACCCGCCCCAACGGGGCTTGCTCAAAAAAAATGGTAAGGGGGAAATAGTAACATTTTTTCCGTTGTCTCCACCGACTGACAATTAGCGGTAAGCGAAGCCATACAGTTAGGCTGATCGCAACAGTAAATTGTTCTGAAAGTTCTCAATCTTGTAGCAATTGATAGCACACTGGGCCATGAATTTTGTGCCAATTTTTAAAAGAAAAAAGTTTCGCAAATGTACTGTGTTAAGTCAGATAGCGAAACAGGCATCATAAAAATCTAAATTAAAGTATTTTTAAGATTTTTACACGAATGCTTATATCTTCTACCGCTTTGACAGAGGCTGATCTGGAATTAGCGATTGTTCGTAATCCTTTGATGGTTTCGCCAGATACAACTGTAATGACGGTAATTACTCAAATGAGCGGTATTCGGGATGTTTGTCCATCTTTTAAAGCAACAAATACTGAAATTGATGCCATACATATTGAAGCACGCTCAAGCTGTGTATTGATTGTAGATGGGAATCAGCTATTGGGTATTTTTACGGAACGAGATGTGGTGCGCCTCAGTTCTCAAAAGACATCCTTTGAGAATATATCCGTCGCTGAGGTAATGGCACATCCGGTTATTAGCTTGCATGAGTCTGCATTTACCGATCTATTCTTTGCGGTCAATTTACTTCAGAAATACCATATTCGTCACTTACCACTGCTCAACCAACAGAATCAAATTGTGGGACTGCTAACTCATGAAAGTTTACAGCAATTATTACGTCCCATAGATTTATTACATCTCCGCCGGGCAGCAGATGTGATGACATCTGGGGTGATTTGTGCTGTTCCTAGTGTTTCTATGTTAGATATCACGCGTCTGATGGCAGAACATCAAGTAAGCTCAGTGGTGCTAATAGAAGAACAAGTTAACAAACTACAAAATAAACTTCTACAATTACCGATTGGCATTGTTACAGAGCGAGATATTGTTCAATTTCAAGCCTTAGAACTAGATTTTGAAGATATTCCAGCACAAGTTGTGATGAGTACTCCGGTTTTCTCAGTCAAATCTGAGGATTCTCTGTGGAAAGTACAGCAGATAATGAAGCAATATTTAGTAAAGCGAATAGTAGTAACAGGAAATCAAGGAGAGTTGTTAGGGATTGTTACTCAAAGCAGTATTTTGAAAGTACTTAGTCCTTTGGAGTTAACTAACTTAATTGGATTATTAGAACATCAAGTATGCCGGCTAGAAGCAGAAAAATTAGAGTTGCTGCAAAATCGTAATACCGAATTAGAGCAACAAATTCAAGAACGTACAGCCAAACTAAAACTCAAAGCAGAGCGAGAACAATTGATGGCAACCATTGCGACTCAAATCCGTTCTTCTCTTAACCTACAGGATATTCTTCAAACAACAGTTCAACAAGTGCAAGCTGTATTAGGGTGCGATCGCGCTGCCATTTGGCAATTCCAATCAGATGGCGGCATAGTTGTAGTTGCAGAAACGGTAAATAATGGTTGTCTTTCTTTGCTGGGTCAATCTATTTACGAGCTAGATTGTGCCGCTAACTGGATTACTTTATATGGCAATGAACGAATTAGGGTCGTGTCTGATATTTATACGACACATATGAGTGATTGCCACCGGGAGCTACTAAAATCTTTGCAGATTCGGGCAAAAGTTTTAGTGCCAATTATTCATGATGGTAACATTTGGGGATTGCTCAATGTAGTTGAATGCCATACACCTAGAGAGTGGCAAGCCGAAGAAATCACTCTATTACAGCAACTTTCAACTCAGTTAGCGATCGCTATCCAACAGGCTACTGCTTACAAACAACTACAAACTGAACTAGCAGAGCGACGAAGGACTGAAGCGCATTTACGCCAAAGTGAACAACGTTATGCTTCTTTGACAGCCGCCGCTCCCGTTGGCATTTTCCGAACAGATGCTCAAGGTAAATGTATTTACGTCAATGAACGCTGGTGCAAAATTGTCGGGCTAACTCCTGAAGAAGCTATGGGTAATGGATGGGTGAAAGGACTTTACCCTGATGATCGAGAAAAGGTTTCTCATGAATGGTATTTTGCGGCTTTAGAAAATCGACCTTTTCAGCTAGAGTATCGGTTTCAACAGCCTGATGGTGCTGTGATTTGGGTATTTGGACAAGCTGTTGCCGAGTTCGATCTCACAGGGCAAATCATCGGGTATGTCGGTACTATCACCAATATTAGCGATCGCAAACAGGCAGAAGAAAAACTTTTTTATCTCGCACTGCATGATCCTTTAACTGGCTTACCCAATCGTAACTTACTCATGGAACGTTTGGAATTAGCCATTCATCGAGCCAAACAAATTGAAAATTATCATTTCGCAGTTTTGTTTCTTGATTTAGATCGGTTCAAAATCATTAATGATAGCTTGGGACATTTAGCTGGCAATGAACTACTAATAATCATCGCTCAGAAGCTAAAATTCACAATTCGTTCAATAGATTTAGCATCTCGATTAGGTGGTGATGAATTCGTCATTTTACTGGAAAATCTCGCAGGGATTGAAGAAGCAGTTATAGTTGCCGAGCGGATATTAGCAAAATTTAAAACTCCATTCATGCTCAATGGCTATGAAGTGTTTATCGCTACTAGTATTGGAATTGTTTTAGGTAATCAAAAGTATCATCAAGCCTCTGATTTGCTGCGAGATGCTGATATTGCGATGTATCGTGCCAAAGCTCAAGGCAAAAATTGCTATAAAATTTTTGATTCCCTAATGCACACTCAAGCGGTAAGAAGACTTACATTAGAAAATGACCTACGTAAAGCTTTAGAACGACAAGAGTTTATTGTTTACTATCAACCAATTATTGATATTCAGAAAAACCATTTGATTGGTTTTGAAGCATTGGTACGTTGGCAAAATCCGACTCGTGGATTTGTTTGTCCTGGAGAATTTATTGCGATCGCAGAAGAGATAGGGATGATTGTGAATTTGGATAAATGGATTCTTTACACTGCCTGTCAACAGCTTGCTACTTGGCAAACTCAATTTCCTGATCACAATTCTCTAAAAATTAGTGTCAATCTCTCAGTTCAAGATATTCGTAAAAATACTCTAGTTAAAGATATAGAAGATATTTTATCTCAAACAGGGTTAAGTGGTCATTGTCTCACATTAGAAATTACTGAGAGTATCTTGATTGAAAATATCAATGAATTCATAATTGTTTTAGAACAATTAAAAAAATTAGGTATCCAAATCAGTATTGATGATTTTGGTACAGGATACTCATCACTCCATTACCTCCATCGATTACCTGCCGATACCTTGAAAATTGATCGTTCTTTTATCCATCAAATGGAATCAGAAAATCGCAATTATCAAGTTGTCAAAACTATCATCGCACTCAGTAATCAGTTGGGATTAGCAGTCATAGCCGAAGGAATTGAAACACAAAAACAGCTTCAATTGCTACAGGAACTTGATTGTGAATTTGGACAAGGTTATTTGTTTTCTCAGCCTTTAGCTGCTGATGAAATTGAGTCAAAATTTCTCAAACACTATTAAACAATCTCACGCCTAAACACAAAAACACAAAGATAAACTCTGCGCGATTATGCCTCTGCGTGAGATTCCAAGAGAACTGACAAAAATCAACCTACCGCAACCAACGTGCAGCATCTTTGGCATGGTAAGTTAAAATCAAGTCTGCACCAGCACGTTTAAAGCTGGTTAATGTTTCCATAACTACACGCTCTTCATCAATCCAGCCGTTGAGAGCCGCCGCCTTAATCATGGAATACTCGCCAGAAACATTGTAAGCCGCAACAGGTAAATTACTCGCTTCCTTCACCCGCCAGATAATATCCATGTAAGCCAAAGCTGGCTTCACCATCAGCATATCCGCGCCTTCGGCGATATCCAATTCAATTTCCTTAATGGCTTCCCGCGCATTACCAGGATCCATTTGATAGGTTCTTCTGTCGCCAAATTGCGGTGTTGATTCGGCTGCATCTCGGAATGGGCCATAATAAGCCGAAGCATACTTAGCAGCATAAGACAAAATCGGCGTATCTTGGAATCCCGCTTCATCTAGTCCAGCACGAATTGCTTGGACAAATCCATCCATCATCCCGGAAGGCGCGATGATATCTGCACCAGCTTTTGCTTGCGAAACTGCTGTTTTTTTGAGCAATTCTAAGGTGGGGTCGTTTAATACCCTTCCGCTCAAGTCACCAACTTGCAAATAGCCGCAGTGACCATGACTGGTGTATTCACACAAGCAAGTATCAGCAACCACAATCAAATCTGGTACTGCTTCTTTAACAGCAGTCGCAGCTTTCTGCACAATGCCACAATCATGCCAAGCACCAGTAGCATCTGTATCTTTATCTTCAGGTATACCAAATAAAATAATGCCGGGAATTCCTAAGTCATAAACTTCCTTAGCGTCTTCCACGATTTTGTCTACCGATAGTTGGTAGACTCCAGGCATAGATTTGACTTCCTTGGCAATTCCCGTACCTGGTACGGCAAACAGAGGGTAAATCAAATCACTTGTGGTCAGGACAGTTTCACGTACCATCCGGCGCAGTTGAGGATGGCTACGCAGACGGCGGGGGCGTTGTATGGGGAACATAATGTTTTGTAAGGAATATAATGCGATGGACACAACACAAAGCGTCACAAAAGCAGAGACAAACTCTGCCGCAGTCGGACAGACTACAATCAGTGCTTAACTGTCCTTTGCCCTACTTTTGATGAAACTGTAGGGCAATTTTGTATTTTACTGCTTGGTTGTCGCTTAATATAGCTAACAGTTTGGCGAAGAAATATTAATTTTTAATGCTCACGCATAGACACTAAGGCGCAGAGAGTTTTATCTTGCGAATGCTGAATTTTTTTTAGCAATTACCATGTTTGTGCTATAAGACGCGGAAAATGAAGGGATAGCGAACAGGTTGATCTGGATTGGTTAGTACGCGAGCGATCGCCCAAATTGTTAGTCCCCAATGCAGCAAATAGCCAATACCAGCTAAGGGAAATAACAAACCCAAAGTTAGCCAAATCAATGCTGTAATAATAATTCCATAAATCCAAACATTTAGATGGAAATTAATAGATTCTTTGGCATTTTCTAGTACTACCGGATCGCTAGAGATAAACAGCATAGCAATAGGTATGCCGACGGATACAAAAGCCGTACTGAAAAAAATGGCTCCATGACACAAAGCAGAGAAAAGCTTTCTCTTGTCTGGATCGTACATTCTTTTCTCCTCTTCACTCAGGTTGTTGGTAATATTACGACCCTATCACGAGCCTTGTTGTTTTAAGATTAAAAGACTTACTAAAGTAGAGAAAAATTAAGTTAAGTAAAGTAACAAGGTAACGAATACATTTAGGTCAACTATGTCAACTGAACTTCAGTCAGAACTTCTTCAAGCAGTAGAACTGCGACGCAACTTTGCAATTATTTCTCACCCTGACGCTGGTAAAACTACACTCACCGAAAAACTGCTGCTGTACGGAGGTGCAATCCACGAGGCTGGGGCGGTGAAAGCTAGGCGGGCGCAGCGCAAGGCTACCTCAGACTGGATGGCAATGGAACAACAACGGGGAATTTCCATTACCTCCACTGTATTACAGTTTGAATATCAAAACTGTCAAATTAATCTCTTAGACACACCCGGACACCAAGATTTTAGTGAGGATACATACCGAACTTTGGCCGCTGCTGATAATGCGGTGATGTTAATTGATGCTGCTAAAGGCTTAGAACCGCAAACCCGCAAATTATTTGAAGTCTGTAAACTACGGGGTTTACCGATTTTTACCTTTGTAAATAAACTCGACCGTCCGGGTAGAGAACCTTTAGAACTGTTAGATGAAATTGAACAGGAATTAGGGTTGCAGACTTACGCGGTCAATTGGCCGATTGGGATGGGCGATCGCTTTAAGGGTGTATTTGATCGTCAGCAACAACAAATTCACTTATTTGAACGTAGCGCTCACGGTAGCAAAGAAGCCCGCGACACAGTTGTTGATTTAGGCGATGCCACAATTGAACAACTGTTAGAAGAAGACCTATACTATCAACTCAAAAATGATTTGGAACTGTTAGAGGGAGTCGGCCCGGAACTAGATTTGGAATTGGTACATCAAGGAAGAATGACACCAGTGTTCTTTGGTAGCGCCATGACCAACTTTGGGGTAGAGTTATTCCTCAAGTCGTTTCTTGACTATGCCCTGAAACCAGGTGTTCATAACAGCAGTGTTGGTGAAGTTCCGCCTACTTATCCAGAATTTTCCGGCTTTGTGTTTAAACTGCAAGCCAACATGGATCCAAAACATCGCGATCGCGTCGCTTTTATCCGGGTCTGCACTGGCAGGTTTGAAAAAGATATGACAGTCAATCATGCGCGCACAGGTAAAGTTGTGCGTTTATCTCGTCCGCAAAAACTTTTTGCTCAAGAACGAGAATCGATTGATGTTGCATATCCAGGTGATGTAATTGGTTTAAACAATCCCGGCGTGTTTGCGATCGGCGATACCATTTACACAGGTCAAAAGCTGGAATATGAGGGGATTCCGTATTTTTCACCGGAATTATTTGCCACACTGAGAAACCCCAACCCCTCGAAGTTTAAGCAATTTCAAAAAGGCATTTCGGAATTGCGAGAAGAGGGTGCTGTACAAATTATGTACTCAACTGATGAATCTAAACGCGAACCAATTTTGGCGGCGGTTGGTCAGTTGCAATTTGAAGTGGTACAGTTTCGTTTACAAAACGAATATGGTGTAGAAACTTATTTAGACTTATTACCTTACAGTGTTGCCCGTTGGGTAGAAGGTGGTTGGGAAGCTTTGACCAAAGTGGGACGTTTATTTAATACCACCACAGTCAAAGACAGTATGGATCGACCAGTATTGCTATTCCGCAATGAATGGAATTGCCATCAGTTACAAGAAGACCATCCTGATTTAAAATTAAGCGCGATCGCCCCGGTATTTTATGGTCAAGAACCAGTGGAATCATAATTCATTTTGGGTAGACCAATCGGGTATAGTTGATGTCCACGGCATCGCGGGGTCGCGTTGTGATACAACCGTGAATCAGTTAGCAGAGATTGGAGTGCCAGAATTTCTATGCCTTCACGTGCTGAATCATCTTTGGAGGCTGGTTTAACTGCCCTCAAGCAAGGAAATTACCAAACAGCGATCGCTCAACTAGAGTCTGTAACTAGTAGTCAAGTCAATGGCACTACTAGCTTACAAGCTCGTGTTGGTTTAGTAATGGCCTATGCACGCATTGGCGAAATCCGCAAGGCGATCGCCCTATGTGAAACTTTAAAAGAAAGTCAAAATAGCCAAGTTCAAGATTGGGCAGAACGCGCTCTTGAACATTTAGCAAAAGCTAAAAAACGGAAAAAAGTTACCAAAAAAGCTGAAACTGGCTTTGTTGCTTTTGACAATTCCGAAGCTCAAAATCGTCAAAGCTCGACAGTATCTCCAAGGGAAAGAGCAAAAGAAACGACAAGCCCTCATTATCGAGCATCGATACCACCAGAAAGTTTAGAAAATAATTACATTGAAACATCTATAGTGCCTCAAGGTGGCTACAACCTAGCCACAAGACCTGGTGCGTATGTTGAATCTGAAGGCTATGCACCACCTCAACCACAGATTTATTGGCGGCAAGCTAAACGCGCTAAAGTATGGCAACCCCTACGTAAACCAAGTTTGCACCCCTTACGCTTGCTAGGGTTGGGAACAATCGTGGCTTTGTTTTGGGTGCTGCGGGCAACATTGGAATTTGCAATGGCATCTGTAAACTTGATTTTGGATAAGCTGCCTTATCTAGAACCATTGCAGTTGCTATACCGTGACCCCAAATTTGTAGTGCTAGGAATTTTGTTAAGTGCGATCGCCTTGTCGCCTTGGCTACTAGATTGGTTACTAGCCAGATATTATGGTCAGGAACCTTTGTCTAAAGATAGCTTACACAATTACAGCCGCGAAACAGGCAGGGTATTACATCGTTATTGTCAACAAAAACGTTGGCAGTTACCTCAGCTAAGAATTTTACCAATATCTGCACCCATAGCACTGACCTATGGCAATCTTCCCCGCAACGCTCGAATTGTGGTTAGTGAAGGGCTACTACATCAACTGGCAGATGACGAAATTGCTACTATCTACGCCACACAGCTAGGACACATTGCTTTTGGTGATTATTTGGTGATGTCTCTGGTTTTGTTGATTACGCTACCAATTCACAGGCTATATCAGCAAATATCAGATTGGGGCAATGGTATACCTCCAGGTTTTTTGCGCTGGCCGTTTAATATTTTGGCTAGTTTGAGTTACGGTATTTGGTGTTTATTTACTGGGCCAGCTTTATGGTTCTCTCGGTTACGGCTTAATTATAGCGATCGCCTAGCTGCCGAAATCACTGGTAATCCCAACGCTTTAATTCGTGCTTTACTCAAAATCGCTATTGGTATTGCTTTTGATGTTCAAAAAGCCCAAAAAACTAACTCTGAATTAGAAAGTTTAAATTTGTTGATGCCTGTAGGCTACAAACAAAGCTTATCTTTGGGTAGTGTTGTTGGGCATATCCCTTTTGAATGTGCCTTGATGTGGGATCATCTCAATCCCTATGCTCGTTGGTTCACTATAAATAATAGTCATCCTTTAATCGGCGATCGCGCCCAGATTTTGTGCCAAATAGCCCGCCATTGGCACGTAGAAACCGAACTCCATCTCGCTCGGCAACAGTCTATCAAAACTACCCGCCAATCTTTCTTACGCCAAATTGCTCCTTTTGTGGGTGTTCCCTTGGGTTTTATCCTTGCGGCTTTAATTTGGCTGAGTTGGCAAACCGCTTTTTCCCTGAAGTTTTTAAACTTGAAATGGATTTACGAAGATTGGAATTTTGTGAGTGGTTGCTTACTGATTGGTTTTAGCATCGGGTTAGTAATTCGGATGAATGCCTTTTTTCCTGATATCAAAACTGCCAATGGGCAAGCTGATGATAGTTTATCTAACTTGATGGCTAATCCCTCCAGTCTCCCCATTGATAGCCCTAGTGTGAAACTTGTGGGTAAGCTATTAGGCCGTCCTGGAACAGCCAATTCCCTAAGCCAAGACTTAATCCTCCAGTCCAGCACAGGTTTAGTGAAATTACATCACGTTCCTTGGCTGTGCTTGGGGCAGAAAGTCAATCCTCAAGATTTGATTGGTCGGCAAATTACGGTTACAGGTTGGTTTCGTCGCGGCGCAACACCTTGGATTGATATCCACACTTTGCAAACTCAAGGCGGAAAAACTGTTTATAGCCATCATCCAATTTGGTCAACCATTTTGGCAATAGCAGCACAAGCTTGGGGTGCTTATATATTCCTCATTGGTTAAAAAATTGGGAGTTGAGAGTAAGGAGTGGGGAGTAGGGGAGGCAGCGCGTTGCGGGGGTTCCCCCCGTTGTAGCGACTGCCGTGAGCAGGGGAAATAGAGAATTACTAATGACAAAATTTGCAACATTTCTTCACAAGTGTTACATTTATTAACAATATCCCTAGCAACCGTCATAATTCAGCATTCCAGCTTAGTTATTATGAGCGGCTACTTGCGCCAATGGATCTTTTTATCCTCCCAACACAGCAGCAAATTGACCAGCCATTGGCTGGTTTTTGTTTCCAATATCCGTTATTGAGAAAAAAATGTATTTTATGTTACGATCTACACGCAATCTAGTGAGAAATGTATGTTCTGAACTAGCTACGTAGAAGATACCGTGATAATGTAAGGAATGGTGTTAAATTCTGCGGGCAAGGACATTAAAAAAAATGTTTACTGTGGCAGACAGTAGGCTAATTAATTTACAAATTTTAGAATTAAGGTGGTATTAGCTGCGCGTTGTGTGCGCTTTCCTAATAAAAAAGCTTTATCCAAACGAAAAACTGTATTGTATAGTTTGGCAGTTTGGATTAAAAGAAATTGGTTTATGGCAATTTTTGGTTAATAGCATCTATTTAAAAGCCAAAGCCAAGTGATTGTTCTCTTGCCTTGCTACGTTCATCAAACTCTGGAGGTATAGTTCATGTCTGTTCGCCTATATATAGGCAATTTGCCAAAAGAAGAAATAGATCGTCAAGACCTGCAAGCAGTTTTTGCAGCCGAAGGCGATGCTGTGACCACGAAATTAATTAAAGACCGGAAAACCGGCAAATGTCGTGGTTTTGGTTTTTTAACCGTCAACAACGATGAACAAGCTGATCAAATTATTGAAAAATATAATGGTCAGATGTTCAAAGATACCCCAATCAAGCTAGAGAAAGCATTGCCCCGAACAAAGGGTGAAGAAGGCGAAGAGCAAGCTCCTAAAGCGGCTACTAGCAGTCCTGTTCCTAGCAGCAATAAAGACAGCAACCGTCGAGACAAAGGCGCTAAGAAGTCTAAACGCAGTGGTGGTGGACGCAGCGAAAGTAGCACTAGTACTACTGACTCTGATGCTATTCGTCCAGATCCGCGTTGGGCATCTGAGCTAGAAAAGCTCAAGCAAATGCTGGCAGCACAAACCACAAATTAAGCCTAATGGCCGAAGTTAAAAATTAAAAATCAAGTTTATGGTTTTTAATTTTTAATTATCTATGAATCCCGATTTAGTCAATCAAAAGGTGAGTGGCGGCTATTGTTGTCAGAGCGATCGCAATTGTTGAGTGTAATGTGGTTAAGGTATAGTTGCTCTATTTTAGAGATGCTATTGCTGATTTTGGGGGTAATTACCCAAAAAGAAAGCAATAAAGTTTTTTAATTATCTCTAGCACATATTGACAATTAGATCAATCATCCATATTCAGTCAACAATTGCGTATTTTAATGCCTTAGACATAGCCTTGGTTCAACTCCATTAGGTTTTTTCAAATCTTCCAGAGTTCCGAACCGTCAGCGTGAGAGCAAATTACATTCTTACACTAAAAAAGCTTAACTATTCAAGCATATTTTAGTCAAAATAGCTTTTATACCCTTGCTTAAAAAGGTATAACATTCTAGTAGTCTGCCAACCCAAAAATGTTAGGTGGAGGTTGGGTAAAGGGGAAAGGGAAAAAGGTAAGGGATAAAAAACCTTTTCCCTTTACCCCACCAAGTTGCCTTGGCGTACTACTAGTAAATACTTAAACCCCTTCATACTATTGAGGCTGAAGGGGTTTTCATTTTTTCACCCTTCAGTACGAAGCATTTATAGCGATAGCCAGTAGTATTAGGACATCAGTAGATGAAAAAACTTAAATACTCAAAGACTTTTAACCCTATGAACAGGGTGTAGGTTTTTTACGTTCTGCCCCAAAAACATTGATTTGGGTGTAGGGGGCTGTAGGGTTGATAGAACGATGATTATCCCTGTTGTGTCACTTTTATTAGAGAATAATCTGAGATGTTTACAGCATAAGGGTTTTACTAAAAAAGGTAGATTTGAGACATTCTAAGTCCTATGAATATTTTATTGTTCGTAGTTTATCTTTTGGACTAAACCGCAGCAGTGGCAATTCAACCAGATGTATTAACTCGTGTTATTGAAGTTAATACAAGCATTTTGTGCAATTAATTACTTAAATTTTCCCAGAGTTTTACATTCTATATATCTTTATTTGTTTGTATCAATCATAGCTATAGATAAAAAACATCATTTTTGAGAAAAAGAGTATCGGAAATTACAAATTAATTAAAAATTTACAATTAATATAAATAATTACAATTCAAAACAATACCAGTTTAGGTGATTACTAAATAATAAATAACTAAAATTCAATAATATTAGTTATTTTAAAAGCTTATATTGTCAAATAAATAATAATTTTTTCAATTGGGATTTTTGCTAAGAGTAATAAGAGCAAAAATGTTTAGATAAACCTAACAATTAGTTAGGAGTAGTTGTTGTGGCATTAAATTTTGTATTTTGAAAATATACTAACTTGAATAGAAATTCATCTATCACAAGTATTATAACTTGATATAACAATTGATATAAAAGTAGGTTAAGTATAGATATAGATAAAAAAGTTTATTTCTGGAAATAGATATATCAAACCCACTTTAATGATTAAACTGAAATAAACAAATAATTTTCACACTTGTTAAACAATTCAAGTTGGTACGAGAACCAGACTTGAAACTTCTAAATACCTTTTAATATCATCAAAAGATATCCTATGATTATTACAGAAAAACGCATTGCTTTAATTTCAGTTCACGGAGACCCAGCTATTGAAATTGGTAAAGAAGAAGCTGGAGGACAAAATCTTTATGTACGAAATGTGGGTGAAGCACTAGCGAAACTGGGGTGGCAGGTTGATATGTTTACCCGTAAGGTGAGTGCAGAGCAAGACTCTATTGTTCAACACAGTGAAAATTGCCGAACTATTCGCTTGGAAGCTGGGCCTTTAGAGTTCATACCACGAGATAATCTGTTTGGTTATCTGCCAGAATTTATTGAGAATTTCCGAAAATTTCAAGATGAAAATAATATCACTTATAAATTAGCTCATACCAACTATTGGCTTTCTAGTTGGGTGGGAATGCGATTGAAAAAGTTGCAAGGAACTCAACAGATTCACACATATCACTCTTTAGGAGCAGTTAAGTACAACACAATAAAAAATATTCCCCTAATTGCTAGCCAGAGATTAGCAGTAGAAAGAGAAGTATTAGAGTCAGCCGAGCGAATTGTGGCTACAAGTCCGCAAGAAAAACAACATATGCGATCGCTTGTTTCTGCCAAAGGTAATATTGATATTATTCCCTGTGGTACAGATATCGAGCGATTTGGTTCTGTGGAACGAGAAGCGGCTAGAACCCAATTAGGAATTGATCAAGAAACTAAAGTTGTACTATATGTTGGACGTTTTGATCCGCGCAAAGGTATAGAAACTTTAGTACGTGCAGTTAACGAGTCTCAGTTACGTAACTCTAACAAACTAAAGTTAATTATTGGTGGTGGTAGCACACCTGGTAATAGCGACGGTATAGAACGCGATCGCATCGAAGGTATTATCAAAGAATTAGGGATGAGCGAGTTTACTGTCTTCCCTGGTCTTCTGAATCAAGAAAGTTTACCCACTTACTATGCAGCTGCCGATGTGTGCGTTGTTCCTAGCCACTATGAACCCTTTGGACTAGTAGCAATTGAAGCAATGGCCAGTAGTACGCCTGTAGTAGCTAGCGATGTGGGTGGACTTCAGTTTACTGTAGTTCACGAAGAAACAGGTTTATTAGCACCAGCGCAAGATGTACCTGCTTTTGCAAATGCTATAGACCGAATTCTATTGAATCCAGAATGGCAAAATAAATTAGGTGAAGCTGCTAGAAAGCGCGTTGAAAGTAAGTTTAGTTGGGATGGTGTAGCTAAACAACTAAGCAAACTTTATACGCAATTTGTGCAACAACCCGTTAAAGATCCGTTATTTCTATTTACCTCTGCCTAGAGTGACAAAAGAGGGTTAAGCGGCTCTAGATGTACATAGCAAAGTAATCATTGTAAATTTCTGTATTAGTCATAACTGTAAGTTCTATTTGTTTGAGTTCTTCATCGGTAGCAGAACTCGCAACTGTATTTAAACTTTCTTGAGGAATAAAATCACCACAGTATTCATTTGCCGGGACTGCTGCATTCATCTTTTGGGGATAACTCAATTTGAGATTATTCATGATCGTAATGAACTGACTGCGGGTGCGATACTCGTTCCGAGTCGCTCCGCGAACGCTAAATCTGGGATTGAGGTGTTTTTCTTCGCCAATGGTGGAAACTGTACGTCCTTTGTAGTCATGAGCCGGATATACTAAAGTATCATCTGGCAAGGTAAATAAACGTTGCGTGACCACATCATATAAAGTTCCTGCATCGCCGCCTTGAAAATCTGTGCGTCCACAACCACGAATAAATAAGGCATCACCAGTTAATAGGTGGGTTTTGTTGACTAAATATGCTATGTGACTAGCAGTGTGACCAGGAGTAGAAATTGTTTCAATATTGACTGAGCCGACTTCGAGGATTTCGCCACCAACGAGGGAGCGATCGGCTTTTGTCACAGCAGGATTCTGGGGAACAATCACTTGACAACCGGTTTTATATCTGAGTTTGCCTGCCCCTGTAATATGGTCTGCATGAAGGTGAGTTTCCAGACAATAGCGTAGCTTTAATCCCAGTTCATCTAGTGATTGCAAATCACGGTCAACTTGCTCTAAGACAGGATCAACTAAAACTGCATCTCCTGTTTGCCGATCTGCAATTAGATAAGTGTAGCTACTGCTTTCTGGATCAAAGAATTGACGGAATAGGAACGTTGATTGAGATTCAAAATTGCGATTGCTTGTTTCTTTATCTAATAAAGGCATAGCAGGGATAGGACGTACACGCACTGGCAATGACTGCAACAAAGTCTGAGATAATTGCTGTGCCTGTAGCCGTAATTCTGGAACAGCAATAGTTTCCCACAAGTCACCTTTGCGAAGAGTTCCTAAAGTATAAAGCCACGCCGAAACTTGATCGTCTGCTGTATATAAAGCACCGTGCTGATCTGTATCTAATCCTAAACCTATGACATTGGGACGGATTAATCCTTGCGATCGCAAATTAGCAATTAGGGGATGAGGCGAGCGGCGATAATCTGCTGCTACCCCTGTACAATTCACTACCCGTTGGACGTGCAAGACAGTATCCGTCTGAGTTTTGCGTCCAGATATAGTTACTGCTACCCCATCAGACAATGGTTGATATACTTGAATTCGCCCGGCGGAAATATTAAGTTGACCAGATTCCAGCATTTCTTGCACTACATCTGCCACTTTTTGAGCAATGCGATGACGATGCACGTCCCAATAGGGTGTTAGATGACGCAAAAAACGCTGCTGTTCTACAGTTGGTAATTTTTGCCAAATTTTTTGAGTAATTGGGCGTAATGAATCAATCACGGCTCGCCAATCGTAACCTTGAGCAGTGGCAACTTTCACTTCGTCTCGCAGCCGACGTAACCAACCGTGCGCTGTGTTGGGTGAAGTTTCCAGAGAAACGAAAGTAGGATAAGGTTGAGATGCTTGATGTTTTAGTGGAAACAACCCTCTTCGAGACACTGCATAAATTTTGCCTTGATGTTGGCGATCATGAAGAGATAAAACCATATCCACCATCGTCAGTCCTGTACCAATCAGCAATACCGATGCATGAGGATCAATCTCTGCTAGGGCATCGGCTGACCAAGCATTCCGCCGATAACTTTCATTGTTAGTATCTGCACGATCAATTGCGGGAGGTGCAAAGGGCGAGTTTCCTAATGCCAAGACTACTCTGTCTGCACTAAAACAGCGACCACTACGTAAAGAGATCGTTGCACTTTGTCCTTCAGGCTCTATCCCTACCACTTCATCACTCAAGCGTTCTAGCCGCACATCACTAGGTGCTGTAGCTTCGGCTTGGGCCAAAATCGACTGAATATATAAACCATAAACTTTACGAGGTATAAAGCTACTAGCATTAACTTCTTCAGGAAAGAATGCAGCTAACTCGTTATTGTTGTACTGAAGCCACCGCATTAGATGTCCCGGATCGTGAGCAAATGCACTCATGTTGCCTGCCGATACATTTAGCAAATGGCAGTTGGTATCTGTACTGTAGGCAATTCCTCTACCTATTTGATGACTACGCTCAATCAGCTTGATTGTGAGGGGTTGGCTGGCAGTTTTTAATAGGTGCGTAGCAACTAGAGAACCACTAAACCCTCCGCCAACAATAACTATCGTGGTTGGAGTTTGAGTAGTTAAGTAATTAGGATTCATAATGATTTTTTGATTAATAGATAAATAAGTTTGTCAAGTCTGCTTAATAAAAATAAAGTTATTTTCAATACTGACAATAGAATTTAGGCTTGATTTCACATAATCTCTCATCATACTTTGCTTTACTGTATAAAGTGCATCTAATTGGTAGACAAACCGTATTTTTAATTAGACAGCCATAATATAAAAATTTGATTTAATCCATCAGCCAACTAGAAAATAAAAAAAAGCAGGTATATTACCTGCCACATTTCATATAATTTCTCCTGATATAGCAGTAGCCACATAAGATTAGACATCAAAAATCACACAAACCTGACTTCAAAGGGCTTTTAACTCTGTCACCTGTCCCCTGTTACCTGTCACCTGCTATATGTGATTTTTATAACCAGATATCCGAAGTAAAATCCCCACTGGGATAGCGCATTTCATGAGCGCAAGCCAGGCCTGGTGGTTCTTTACCAAGGTCAACGTAAAAATTGTCGTTGATTTTCATTCCGCCATTTTCAGTATTGCAATCAATATGCAATAAATATGAGCCAGTTTTTTACAAGTCAGGGTTAAATTGTCGCGTGCCAGAGCTACATCCCGCCCGCTATTTGTGCCAGTTGCGTAAGTCCTGATTAATTGAACGTGAGTTCGACGGAGCTAAAAAACCCCTCTCCAAACCTCTCCCCCACAGGGGGAGAGGCTTTGAAACCCTTATCTTTCGTTGAAATATCACAATGTTTTAGCCCCTCTCCGCGTCGGAGAGGGGTTGGGGAGAGGTTCATCGAACTCACGTTAAGATTAAAACATCCACAGATTTCAAATATCCTCTCAGCAAGGAGAATAAGATGGCTAACACAGCTAAACTCACAGTTACAAGTGAGCAGGCTCTAGTGATCATCGATCCTGTGACTGGTAGCACAGATTCAAAAAATGCTCCGACATTGGAAGTTACTGGTCAAGGAGAGGTCTCCGTTCCCACAACTTTAACTGACGTGCAATTGGCGGTTCAAATAGAAGGAAAAACCGCAACCGAAGTTCAAGAAGAAGTGGCTCAACGTTCAACAGCTGTAGTTAAAGTGTTGCGAACCTTGGGAGCGCAAGAACTTCAAACTACATCTATTCAACTCAATCCCGTCTATAGCTTTGACAATGGGACTCAAACCCTCACAGGCTTTAGAGGGACAAACACACTCCAGTTTGAATTACCAACAGACCAAGCTGGGGGAGTAATTGACAAAGCTATTCAAGCAGGGGCGAATGTCATAAATAATATCAGCTTCACTGCCTCAGACGAAGCATTGCAGCAGGCACGTCTCCAGGTTCTCAGCGAAGCTGTAAAAGATGCTCAATCTCAGGCTGAGGCTGTTTTTGATACCTTAGATTTAACCCCTGGAGAGATTATTGACATTGATATTAACTCTGCTGGTAATCCTCGCCCAGTTCCTTTGCAGTTTAATCTAGTAACAGCAGAGGCGGCTTTCGCCGGAAGTGCTACAACCCCTATAGTTGGTGGCCCTCAAACGATAGAGGGTAGTGTTTCTTTAGATATCGGTTATTCTGCAAATTCAGCAGATACTGATAATCTTATAGGTAGGAGTGGGCAGACTCTAGGGGTCATCGATCTCCTGACTGGTAGCACAACTCCAAACAAGCCTCAGATATTGGAAGTTACTGGTCAAGGGGAAATCTCCGTTCCCACTACTTTAGCTGAAGTGCAATTGGCGATTCAAATAGAAGGAAAAACCGCAACCGAAGTTCAAGAAAAAGTTGCTCAACGCTCAACAGACGTAGTTGAGGTGTTGCAGAACCTGGGAGTGCAAGAACTCCAAACTACATCTATTCAACTCAATCCCGTCTATAACAATGACAATGGGACTCAAACCCTCACAGGCTTTAGAGGGATAAATACACTCCAATTTGAATTACCAACAGATCAAGCTGGGGGAGCAATTGACAAAGCCATTGCAGCAGGGGTGAATGTCATAGAGAATATCAGCTTCACTGCCTCAGACGAAGCATTGCAGCAGGCACGTCTCCAGGTTCTGAGCGAAGCGGTGAAAGATGCTCAAGCTCAGGCTAAAGCTGTTTTTAATACCTTAAACTTAATCGGCGGAGAGATTATTGACATTGATATCAACTCTGCTGGTAATCCTCGCCCAGTTCCTTTGGAGTTTAATTTAACAGCAGATAAGGCTTTCGCCGGAAGTGCTACAACTCCTATAATTGGTGGCCTTCAGACGGTAGAAGCTAGCGTTTCTCTAGACATTCTTTATTCTCCAGCTCCAGCAGTTCTTACAGAGCCATTCTTGATAGCTTAAAACAAAGTGTTCTGTGTCAATCAGCTAAAACTATTTCCCAGGGTAAAAGTGAAAAGTAAAAGGGACAGAAAAAACTATGACCCTTTTCCCTTTTACCAAGGCGAAGCCTTTACCTCTTAACCTTTTCCCACTACTGCTTGTAGATGAGAAGGACGTTTAAGAGCAGCTATGCACTGTAAGATTAACTTATCTAAAAAGTCTTGTTAATCATTCTGCCAATTGCAACTATTATTTGGTGGAAAGTTCTCAGGTAAAGCCCGAACACCAGTCATCGGTCTACCAAAGGAAAATCCAAATTGCTGAAAGCATCCAAGCTGAAACTGTGCTGCGCCCACCTCTCTTCGGAAGGAGTCACACTGAGTTGTATACCATCCTGTAACAGGGACTGTAACTGTATCTCGCCAATTATCTGGGACAAAAACACTACATATTTTCTGACTAGTATTACCAGTATTAACAGTAATTTGTGCAAGGAGGGCTTTTGGAGCTATGAGAAAGATTGATATGCCGATTATGAATGCAAGCAAAATTTTTTTCATGATGCTTTTTCCTATTTGCAAGTGAGTAAAGTATGTCGCTGATAGAAATGAAGAGATTGCCATCTGCCTGTTTATCGAAAAAATATTCTCATGGGGATTTCTAAATGTCTATATTAAGACAGAAAACTTAGCAAAAATACCTCTGAAGATAGATAAAAAAAATCAAAATCTTAATATAATTAAATCAACATTTAAGTAGTAATATAATCACTATTCTTTTAACGATTTCATATAGGTCAAAAGATATGAGAGCAACCACACTGATTAACACTTGGCTATTCAAGCTAATCTAGAGTTATTCAGCTTTAGCAAAAAGTGATGTCTCTGGTTGTCATTGTTGGGGCAGGGCCTACTGGTGCAACGCTGGCACTTTTGTTTGTCAAACGTGGCATTGAAGTTAAATTAATTGAAGCATCTCGTAACTTCCACCGAGTTTTTCGTGGTGAAGGTTTGATGCCAAGTGGATTAGATGCGATCGCAGAAATGGGAATGTTGCCTATCTTAGAACGCATTCCTCATCGTGCTTTAGATGCTTGGGAGTTTTTCGTAGACAATCAGTTTTTGTTCCGTGTAGAAGAACCATTTGAAACTGGAGGTAAACCGACAACACTTGTCTCACAGCCATCTCTGCTGCAAGCTCTAATCGAAGAAGCTAGCACCTATTCTAATTTTGAGTTCATCCAAGGTGTGCCTGTACAGGATTTGCTATGGATTGAGCAACGGGTCAGAGGTGTAAAACTAAATGATGAGCGCACTATTGATGCTGATTTGGTTATCGGTGCAGATGGTCGTAATTCTCTAGTTCGGCAACGAGCAAATTTAACTTTAAAGCATTACTCTAAAACCTTTGATGTTCTCTGGTTCAAATTAGCCAATAGTCCAGCTTTGGGGTTGGAGAATATATTTTATTCAGTTGTTAATGGTAGTAATGTGTTTGGTTTGTTTCAGGGAGCAGAAGGCAATTTACAATTAGGCTGGTCGCTTCATCAGGGCGATGCCACTGATTGGAGGCAAGTTGATTGGCCTTCTATGTTAGTGTCAGTATCGTCTCCCTTTTTAGTAGAGCATTTCAAGCAAAATAAGCAAACAATTGAGCGACCTGTATTGTTGTCTGTGGTGGTTGGGCGCTGTCCACGCTGGTGTATTCCAGGATTATTACTTTTGGGAGATGCGGCTCATCCGATGTCACCAATTCGCGCCCAAGGAATCAATATGGCTTTGCGAGATGTGATTGTTGCTGCCAACCATTTAGTTCCAGTATTGCGTTCAACGAAGCTAGAGCAGACAAATATTGATGCAGTATTACCCCTAATTCAAGCCCAACGAGAGCCAGAGATTGTGCGTGTACAGCAACTTCAAGCTCAAGAGGCGACACAGGCTGAACTCCTGCGCAAAAGCGCATTACTGCGCTGGACAGTAACTAAGCTACCGCCTATACTAAGTCAAATTATTCGCCAGTCTTGGCTAAAGCGACAGATACAGTTGCGTCAAGGAATAAAACCGTTAAAGTTAACTGTTTAGTTACAAAGCTTTGATAATCTAAATTCCGGCAAACCATTCATAACCTTGATCCTCCCAGTAGCCTTTAAATACAGATAAACTGCTAGTGAGGGTAATTTGAGTTACCCACTTACTCTGCTTATAACCTAACTTAATTGGCGAAGCTAAACGCAAAGGCGCACCATTTTCAACTGGTAAAGGTTCACCATTTTTTTCATAAGCCAAGAGTGTTTGTGGATGTAAAGCTGAGGCTATATCCCAGCTTTCGTAGTAACCATCAGCCGATTTAAAATAAGCGTATTTGACATGAGGTTTTGGTTGAGAAAGGGCAATAATTTCTCTTAGCTGTACTCCCCCCCACTGCACGATCGCAGCCCAACCTTCTACACAAACATGGCGGATAATCATCGAAGTTAAGGATAAGTTTTGAATATCTGCCATGCTAATATTCAAAGGATTATTTACTTCTCCATCAATAATTAAACGATATTTTTCTATATCGATAATTGGTGTAGAACGAAAGCTATTAACTATTAATGCTTCTGGTTGAATTTCCCTAACTGAAAATTCTGGTACCAGTTTTTGTGGATTAAAAATTAATTTCTCTACTGTTTGATTAAGTGGCTGAGAAACTGCACCTACTAAATCTTCAAAAACGGGTGTACCGCAGCCGCCCAGTAGTAAACTCATACTGGAAATTCCAGATAGCTGCAAAAACCGACGGCGTGATAATTGAGAATGACGTATATGAATTAAACCCATCTGCTAAATAGTTATACCAACCCGTGTAGGAGATCCAAACAAATCTGTTGCCTATTGCCTATTGCCTATTGCCTGCCTCCACGACTATTAAGCAGGATTGCTATATACTCTACCAAAACATTGACTCTGTTAATTGCTCACCTCCGGCTTTTCGCCCTAATGCTGAGTGAACTATCGTAAAGATAATTACCATCGGCACTGAAGCAAAATGCACAATTCTCAGTGCTTGCCAGCTGCCAAACATATCGACAATCCAAGGAAATTGAGCCGGTTTATACATACCTATACCTGTAAGTAATGCCAGTAGTAAGACAGGAATGATAGATGTATAAACAATTCGATGCCAAGCATAAACTAAACGCTTAGGATTTTGGCTTTTTTGTAATGCTTTAATGTCATTAGTACCAACAAATCGATGTCGCCAACGTTGGGTAATTAAAATATAAAATCCATACCACAAAAGATTTAAAGAAAATAACCACATGGCGGCAAAATGCCAGTGTCTACCTCCAGCTAACCAACCTCCCAAAGTAAATATAGGCGGGATGTGTAAACCTGCACGTCCACCAAAAACGGGATTTGCGTTGTAGATTTGTAACCCACTGGTGAGCATGAGGAATAAGCTAATAATATTAATAGTGTGAAAAATTTTAGCACCTATCGCTTGGTAGGGTAATTTTCGGTTTTTTGGGGGAATAGTTGCAGTCATACAAATTCAGGTAAACATAGTCTACAAATTACCGCAAAATGGGGTTCTGCTAGTGTGATGGAGAGCGATCGCAGCACCAACCGTTGAAACAAAACATACTTAATTTAATCATACAGAGATACTTAGTAGTATTCATAATATAAATAGTTTGCGCTCAATTGATACACATTAATTGAAAACTCCGTTAATCAAATGGAATCTGAATTCAACTTTTTTCAGCAGTGGTATCCTCTTTCACCAATCGAAGACTTAGATCCCAACCAACCGACATCTGTCACACTTCTGGGACTGCGCTTCGTTATTTGGAAACCAACATCATCCCCAACTTTTCGGGTGTTTTTAGATCAATGCCCTCACCGCCTTGCGCCCCTAAGTGAGGGACGCATTGATGACAAAACGGGAAACTTAATGTGTAGCTATCACGGTTGGCAATTTGATGAACAAGGAATTTGTACTCAGATTCCTCAAGCGGAAAATCCAGAACTTGTAAGTAAAAATCGAGACAATTTGTGTACTGTGGCACTACCAGTTCGTCAGCAGCAAGATTTACTTTGGGTTTGGCCAGATGTAAAATCGAGCCAACAAGCGGCTGATACACCTTTACCTTTGTCACCCCAAGTAGATGCTAGTAAAGGCTTTGTTTGGTCTTCTTTTGTCCGAGATTTAGAATATGACTGGCAAACCCTGGTAGAAAATGTAGCAGATCCCAGTCATGTACCTTTTGCTCATCACGGTGTGCAAGGCGATCGCGAAAAAGCACGACCTATACCTATTAAAATTGTGCAATCAACGCCAAATTTGATTGAAGCAGAAACAGTGGGACGCTTCCAAACAACAATCACGTTTGAACCACCTTGTCGCTTAGAGTATGCAATCAAGTTCGGTAATGCGGAGAAGCAGGTTGGACTTGTCACCTATTGTCTGCCCGTATCGCCTGGTAAATCAAGGATTATCGCGCAGTTTCCCCGTAACTTTGCCAAAACCCTCCATCGACTTATACCTCGTTGGTGGAATCATCTTATTGAACGCAATCAAGTTATCGATGGAGATATGGTGCTATTACAGCAGCAAGAGTATTTTCTCCAACAAGCACAATTATCCCAAAGTTGGAAAACTGCTTATAAACTACCTACAGGCGCAGATAGGCTAGTGATTGAGTATAGAAATTGGTTGGATAAGTTTTGTCACGGAAAGCTACCGTGGAGTGAAGTCGGAATAAGTGGGTCAGCAACCAGGAATATAAATGAAAATCGTGAACAAGTTTTAGATCGCTACAAACAGCATACGCAGCATTGTAGCAGCTGTCGGCAGGCATTGAAAATTGTGCAACGCTTGCAAGCACTGCTTTTGATATACTTTGCGATTACTGTTTGTACTGTTGCACTCCTTCCCGATGCATTGAAAGTTAAGCTAGGTTTACCGCTAACTGCGACAGCACTACTAAGTTTAGGGGCTTACGCTTGGCTGAAATTGTGGCTGAGTCCGAGGTTTTACTTTGTAGACTACATCCATGCACACAGATAAAAGTTAACGAACGATTTGGCTGTCATATACTGTCATCGTGAATTGAGATTTTGATTCAGTAGTGCATAAAAATTGTCACACCCAAAGAAGGAGCGTCATCTCCAAACCTGACTTTCCACATCCCGTGAAAAGTCAGGATAACTTCCTGTTTTACAATCACAATAGATGCAGACTCAAACAGGTATGCGAATTTTATTCTTACACCCTAATTTTCCTGCTCAATTTCGTCATTTAGCGATCGCTTTAGCGAAAGATCAGCGTAATCAAGTTGTCTTTGGTACTAATCGCCGCGAAGGCGACTTGCCAGGTGTCAACAAGGTCATTTATAGCCCTTCACGGGAAGCTCGGCTAGAAACTCACTACTACGTCAGACCATTGGAAAATGCTGTTCTTCAAGGTCAGGCTGTTTATCGCATGGCGCAACAACTCAAAGCACAAGGTTTTATCCCAGATGTGGTTTATGGTCATTCCGGTTGGGGTCCAACTCTATTTATGAAAGATGCTTTTCCCAATGCTGAATTACTATGCTATTTTGAATGGTTTTATCATGCTCATGGCTCCGACGCAGACTTTGATCCGACTGACCCTCTGACTGCCGACGATGAAGCCCGGATTCGCATTAAAAATACCCCGATTTTAACAGATTTGTATAGTTGCGATCGCGGTCTTTCTCCCACCTATTGGCAGCGTCAACAATTTCCCCTAGAGTATCAAAATAAGATTAGTGTACTTCATGATGGCATTGATACTAATTACTTCTGCCCCAAGCCAGGAGCAAAGTTAGTTCTTGCCCGGATAAATCTAGACCTGTCTCACGCTGAAGAAATTGTGACTTATGTGGCACGAGGTATGGAACCTTATCGAGGTTTTCCACAGTTTATCGAAGCAGTTTCTCTACTTCAGGAACGACGACCCCAGTGTCATGTTGTGATTGTGGGAGAAAACCGAGTCGCTTATGGCAAACAGTTACCTGATGGTAAAACATACAAAGAGGTAATGTTAGAAAAATATCCTCTCGACCTCAGCAGAGTTCATTTTACCGGTTTACTGCCTTACAATGAATATCTGCAAGTTATCCAAGCGTCTTCTGCACACGTTTATCTAACTCGTCCGTTTGTGTTATCCTGGTCGATGCTAGAGGCTTTATCTACAGGTTGCTTGCTGGTAGCTTCCAAAACTGCCCCTGTCACAGAGGTAATTCAAGATAACGTTAACGGTCTGTTGGTAGACTTTTTTTCGCCCCAAGAAATCTGCGATCGCATTGAAGAAGCACTCAAGCATCCAGAACAAATGGCTGCACTGCGTGCTAAGGCAAGGCAAACAATACTAGACCGCTATGATTTATCACAGCTATTACCCCAACATTTGCAATGGATACAGCAAGTATAGCAGGGGACAGGTCACAGGTTACAGGGGACAGAGTTAAAAGCCTTTTGGTGTCTAAGTTTTATTATCAGTGGATGTCCAATAGCTTACTTCGATTGCTATAACAGAAGCTGAGGAAGCAACTCGCAACAAACAAGTCACATCCTCTTAGCTTCTGCATTGATGAGCTAGGAAAGAAGAAGTCATCACTAAGTATTTACAACTTAATCGTCACAGTCTTAACTTCGGTGTAATGCTCTAAACAATACTCACCTAGTTCACGCCCCATGCCTGATTGCTTGAACCCACCGAAGGGTGCTGCTGCGTCGAAGACATGGTAACAATTTACCCAAACTGTACCAGCACGAACATTGTTAGCAATTGCATATGCTTTAGTAATATCCTTTGTCCATACACCAGCAGCCAGACCATACATTGTGGTATTGGCAAGATGAATCACCTCATCGATGTCCTTAAACTTGATGATGCTCATCACTGGGCCAAAGATTTCCTCTTGGGCAATCTTCATATCGTTGTTGACATCAGCAAAGACTGTGGGTTCGATAAAGAAACCGCGATCGCCTACTTGATGACCACCACATAAAAGATTAGCACCTTCGCGCATCCCCGATTCGATGTAGCTCATCACTTTATCAAACTGGTCTTTATCCACTTGTGGCCCTTGTTTCGTGTTGGGATCAAAAGGATCACCAACTACACGTTGTCTGGCTTTTTCTACACTTTTAGCAACAAATTCGTCATAGCATTTTTCTTCAACGAACAACCGTGAACCAGCATTGCAGCACTGTCCTTGGTTGAAGAACAAACTGAAGTGCGCGCCTTCTATGGCCATATCCATATCAGCGTCAGCAAAGACAATGTTAGGACTCTTACCACCGAGTTCGAGAGTAACGCGCTTGAGGTTGCTTTTAGCCGCCGCTTCCATTACCAGATGTCCAACTTCGGTTGAACCAGTAAATGCTAGCTTATCAATATCCATATGACGTGCGATCGCTGCCCCAGCAGTAGGACCATATCCTGAAAGAATGTTCACCACACCAGGGGGAAATCCCGCCTCGATGATCAACTCACCCACTCGCAACGCCGACAATGGGGTTTGTTCGGCTGTTTTCATCACTACAGTATTGCCAGTTGCTAATGCTGGCCCTAACTTCCAGGCTTGCATGAGTAACGGGAAGTTCCAAGGAATAATTTGACCAACCACCCCCACTGGCTCATGGCGCGTATAACAGAAGTATGGGCCGTTGATCGGAATAGTTTTGCCTTGCACCTTATCAGCCCAGCCTGCATAGTAGCGGTAGCAAGCGATAACTAACTTTAAGTCACCGTAGGAATCGTGCAGTGGTTTGCCGTTATCTAGGGTTTCCAGGCGTGCTAAAGAGTCAATATTCTGCTCAATCAAGTCTGCTAACTTATAGAGCAACTCCCCCCGACGCGTAGCAGACAACTTGCGCCATTCTCCACTAGTAAAAGCTTTACGAGCCGCTTGTGTTGCTAAATCGACATCTGGGGCATCGGCTTCTGCAACATCACAAATAACTTCGCCTGTAGCCGGGTTAATCGTTTCAAATCTTTTACCGCTAACACTTTCTACCCACTCATTATTGATCAGGAGCTTTGTTGAACTGATTTTTACCTGTTGTTCTGGTCGAGTAGCTGTAACCATCAGACCCTCCTTCAGATAGTGTTAAACACTGTTTTAAATTGAAACTAAGCGAGAAATAAACCGCGCAAGCTTTCCATCCCTAAATCTTTTTGTTATTTCTCGTTAAAAGCGATATTAATTATGCTGTGACGGATTCAGAAATTTGTAAGCTTTTTTTGATATAAATTCTAATTTTTTATATAAAATTTACATCACAAATCGTAAAGACTATACTCTGATTGCAACCAATTTATGTATGTATTACCTGCCTAAAAAGCCTCTATTAATTTTGATGGGTTTTAACTGAAAAGATTAAGAAAAAATAAAACCTTTGTTAGGTCTAGTGTTGATGGTAGGGTAGAGAAAAAATCAACAATAAATTAGAAATAAATGTGAACATTAATAAACTTCTTGGCTACGCAACGCTGAAACAAAAGTTACTACACCCGACACTCCACACTCAAAATCCTGATAAATAGATAACTTATCGTTATCTTAGTATAATAACTCACATAAGATTTTTGGAGAAAGGTGCTATGTCTATTTGGCGTTTTAGTTGTTGGGGAAGTTTATTCAGTATCGCCATCATGGGGATAAATCTCTTGCCAGGAAATTATGCACTGGCTCACATAAATTCAGGCGAAACAACTGACAAATTAAAAATTACCGCAGGCAGCTTACAAGTAAAAAATAACTTGTTACCTAACTCCTCTCAATTATACGTACCCAATAACAATGCTCAGGCTGGTAGTCTAACTATTATTACCCGTCCTTTAGTTCTTACTGATAACGCCAGAATCTCTAGTGAACATAGGAATGTAAATACTCTGGGCAATGCTGGTAACATTACTCTTAACACTAATACTTTAATTCTTACTAGACCTGGAAGCAAAATTACTCTTAACACTAATGATATAACTCCTACTGGACTTGGAGGCAGCCTCATTATTAACGCTTCATCAATTCGGCTAACATCCAAGTCTGTTCCTGAACCAACTTTAACATTCAGTACGCTGATGAGCATCGCTTTTTATGGTGCTTGGAAGTTAAAACGTAAACAGACAAGTTAATAATATTTAAAAATGAAAATTTTATCTTAGTATTTAGCTATGCACATAAGATATCTAGGAGATAAAAGCAGGGTACATAACTAACTAATTATGCCTAAAATACCTGCGATCGCTGTTTATTGTATGCTCATAATTCTCCCGTTGTAGCGACACACTCCAACATGAAAAAGATTGTATGACAAACACAATCTTCTTCATATTGGAGTATGTATTCAAGACAAAAAGTTAACCATTCCCAAACGCAATATTTCTCGCGTAAAGTCACAAGAATAACCTATAGTTGCATCAGCAAGAAACTTACCAGCTAGGGATTCTTTTGTTACTCCATACCCGCCGAGAATTTCAACGGCTGTTTGTGCATTTTTGATTGCCACATCGACTGCAAAAGTTTTCGCGGCTGGTGCTTTTACTGTAGCGGCCAGTTGAGGAGAAATTTCTGATGTCAGTGCTGCATCCCACACCATCAACCGTGCAGCCTGAGTATCAATCATCATCTGGGCTAATTTTAACGCAACTGCTTGATGTTCGATAATTGGACGACCCCAACTAATTCTTTGCTTGGCATAATTCAACGCATACTCATAAGCAGCACGAGCCAAACCAACATAAGAAGCTGCCAGCCCAATAGCTACTTCTGGAAGTAACATGAGTAATTTTGCTGCTTCTCCTTCTTGCCCAATCAAATTCTCTACTGGGACAGGGACGTTATCTAATACAATTTCCGCATGATGAGATGCTTTCCAACCTATCATTTGAGTCTTTTTGCCAAATTTGATTCCTGGAGTATTAGCCTCGACGTAAAAAATAGACAAACTTTCATGTAATGGTTTATCCAGATCCGTCCGAGCAATGATAAAGTAGGCATCTGCAATTCCGGCATTTGTCACTAACGAAGATTTTGTGCCATTCAGAATATATACATTACCCTCTCTCACCGCAGAGGTTTTTAAGCCAATACTAGAATCTGGAATTGGACAGAACAAGTCAGAAGCGGCGATATTCGGTTCACTTTCGGCGGCACTAAATAGATGGGGTCTTCCTAAATAGACATCTCCAAAATAGTATCATTCTGTGATAAAAGAACATCAGAAAGCTTTTTTTACACAGAAAAATGTGCGACATACTGAACCACATTGAACAGAATC
>NZ_JACJRV010000049.1 GCF_014697475.1 Nostoc sp. FACHB-152 | reverse complement strand
TTAAATAGAGCTTATTGCGAATAAATGCTCTTTTTCTTTTACCACAAATTGCTACACTCTTTGTAAGATAAGCATTCTAGACCATTTTGTCCCCCCGCAAGTATCAAGGCATACAGCCAGCAGGACTATCAACGCACTCTGGTGATTATCTTAGAAGATTTTGGAGGAGAGTCCCTAGAGCAATGGATGCACAAGCGCCCAGATATCTTCTGCCCCATGCCTTTATCCACTTTTCTAAGTCTGGCGATCGCCCTCACCGAAATTCTAGGCAGAATCCATGCAGCCAATATCATTCATAAAGATATCAACCCTGGAAACATAGTCCTCAATCTGGATACTGGCGTTGTCAAAATTATTGACTTCGGAATTGCCACCCAATTTAACCGCACGAATCCGACTTTTAAGAACCCTCATGTTTTAGAAGGCACACTCGCCTACTTATCTCCAGAGCAAACAGGGCGGATGAACCGTTTGCTCGATTACCGCACCGATTTTTACTCTCTTGGTGTGACGTTCTACGAACTGCTAACCGGACACCTGCCATTTCCAACAACAGACATCCTTGAGCTAGTCCATTGTCATATTGCTAAACAGCCACTTCCACCTCACCAACTGAATGCAGCGATCCCTAAAGCCGTTTCAGATATCATTTTGAAATTGATGGCGAAAAACGCAGAGGATCGTTATCAGAGTGCCTGGGGCATCAAAGCAGATTTAGAAATCGGTCTTCACCAGTTCGCACAAACCGATAAAATCGATAGCATTCAACTGGGTCTTCAAGACATTTCGGATCGGTTTCAAATTCCTCAAAAATTGTATGGACGCGAAGCAGAGATTGAAGCATTACTAGCAGCGTTTGACAGAGTAGCAGCAACGGGGAATGAAGAATTGAGAGTGAAGAATCAAGAAAATTCTCAATTCCAGGTTGAGATGATGTTGGTATCTGGCTACGCTGGGGTTGGCAAATCAGCGTTAGTACAAGAACTCTACAAGCCCATCACTGCAAAGCGTGGTTATTTCGTCTCTGGTAAATTCGATCAATTTGGGCGCAATATTCCCTATAGCGCGATCGCAGATGCTCTGCAAAAATTGATACAACAGTTGCTCGGTGAACCAGACGAGCAAGTGCAAAAATGGCGATCGCGCTTGCTAACGGCTTTGGGAACCAACGGACAAATTATCATTGATATCATCCCGGAAGTTGAATTAATTATCGGCAAGCAGCCGCCTGTATCAGAAGTTGGAGCAACTGAAGCTCAAAATCGCTTCAATCTAATTTTTCAGAAGTTTGTGCGGGTGTTTTGTTCAGAATCACACCCGCTTGTGATTTTTTTAGATGATTTGCAATGGATAGACTCAGCAACCCTGAAGTTAATCGAGCTGATGTTGCTTGATGAACAAACCCAATTCCTATTTTTAATTGGAGCCTATCGAGATAATGAGGTAAATCCAACTCATCCGTTGATGTTAACGCTAGAGAGACTGCGAAAACAAAGGGCAGTGCTTCAGGAGATCATCCTCTCTCCATTAACGCATGAGCCACTGAGCCAATTGATTGCCGAGACGCTACATGAGAATGCAGACACCGTTTGTTCCTTAGCTGGTTTAGTACTGCGTAAAACCGAGGGCAATCCTTTCTTTGTCGGTGAATTTTTGAGAATGCTGCATAGCGAAAATCTGCTGACATTTGATGCTGAACACTTATGCTGGGAATGGAACATTGCTGATATTCAAGCCCAGGATATTACCGATAATGTGGTGGAGTTGCTACTGAACCAGTTAAATAAATTACCAGAAAACACACAGCAAATTCTTCAGTTAGCAGCTTGTATCGGCGCTGAATTTAATTTAAATACGTTAGCGATCGTTTCCGAAAAATCTCCTCAAGCAATTTCTCTAGATTTACTAGTAGCCATTCAAGGTGGATTAATTCAACCTATATCTGAATTAGACGAAAACCTATTAGTTCAAGAATATAAGTTTTTGCACGATCGCGTACAGCAAGCTGCATACACCTTAATCGATGAGTCGCAAAAACTTGGGGTACATCTGCAAATCGGCCGCAATTTACTCGAAAAGACTTCACCAGAGCAGATAGCAGAGCGGTTGTTTGAAATTGTTGACCACCTGAATTATGGAACCGAGTTAATCACTGAGCAATCCCAACGGAATGAGATTGCCAAACTGAATTTGCAAGCAGGTCAGAAAGCTCTAGCAGCGATGGCTTATGAAGCAGCATTCAAGTATTTTAATACAGGGCTTAAACTCCTTGATGTGGAAAGTTGGCAGGGTGAGTATGACCTAACATTGGCGTTGCATTCCGGGGCAGCAGAGGCAGCATACCTCAGTGGTCACTTTGATGAAATGGAGCAGCTTGTAGAAGAAGTACTCAACCGTGCGAAGACGGTACTCGATAAAGTGAAAGCTTACGATAGCAGAATTCAAGCATGGCTGGCACGAGGAAACCCTAAAGAAGCGCTAAAAGCTGGTTTGGAAGTGCTGCAACTCTTGGGAATTAGTTTAGTAGAAGCCCCAAGTCACTTAGACGTTCAAGCAGGATTGGAGGAAACAGCTTCACGATTGGCTGGGCAAAAAATCGAAAATTTGATCGATCTGCCAGAGATGACTGAACCTGTGCCACTGGCAGCAATCCACATTTTAGTAAGCACAATAGGCGCGGCTTTTAATGTGTCACCGCCTCTGATGGTGCTGATTGTCTGCAAAATGGTAAATTTATCGATCGCTCATGGAAACTCTATCTGGTCGCTTCTCGGTTATGCTGCTTATGGCATGATGCTATGTGGTGTTGTACAAGACCTTGAATTAGGCTATCGATTTGGCAAACTATCCTTAAATTTAGCGAAAAGATTAAATAACAAGAGAGGTAACTGCAAAGCATTGCTGATGGTGAATTTCCATATCATTCACTGGAAAGCCCACCTTAAAGAAACGTTCCCCGCTTTAGCAGATGCTTATCAAAGCGGGATAGAAAGTGGAGAGTTTGAATTTGCAGGTTATTGTGCATTTAGCTTATGTTACTGCCCCTTTTTTGCAGGACAAGAACTGAGCCAACTGGAACAACAAACAGCGATTTATCGTAAAGCCACCAATCAAATTAGACGAGAGACTGTTTCCACTTGGCTCGCAATGTTGCAGCAAACGATCCTTAACCTGCGAGGTCAATCTGAAAATCCAAGTCGCTTAGTAGGTTGTCTCTATGACGAAGAGCAAGCACTATCACAGGCGATCGCAGTCAACGATGGAACTAGCCTTCACTACTTTTACTTAAATAAGCTGATCTTATACTATCTGTTCGGGGAGTATGAGCAAGCTGCAAAAACGGCTACTTTATCAGAACAGTATTTAGGCGCAGCCACAGCAATAATCTCTGTACCTCAATTTTATTTCTATGACTCTCTAATATTTCTGAGCTTGTTGGCGGATGCTTCAAACTCTGAAAAAGCAGCTTGGTTGAATCGCGTTAACGCCAACCAGGAAAAAATGCAGAAATGGGCACACCATGCCCCCATGAATTTTTTGCATAAGTTTCATCTAGTTGAGGCAGAGAAAGCACGAGTTTTGGGTCACTTTTTTGAGGCAGAGGAGTTTTACGAACAAGCAATTCAAGGTGCTAAAGAAAACGAGTACCTTCAAGAAGAAGCCTTAGGCTATGAGTTAGCTGCTAAACATTACTTGGCTCGTGGTCGAGAAAAATTTGCTCAACTTTATATGAAGGAAGCCCATTACTGCTATGAGCGGTGGGGAGCAACCGCAAAAGCCAAAGATTTAGAAACTCGCTATCCACAGTTTTTTCCTGAGTCGCTGAATGTGCCTCCTACACAAGTTCACACCACTGCTGGAACTACTTCTAACACCTCACATATTGCTTTCGATTTAGCAGCAGTAATGAAAGCATCTCAAGCAATTTTAAGTGAGATTGAGCTAGAACAGTTACTTCATTCTTTAATGCAGATCCTAATTGAAAATGCTGGGGCACAAACTGGATGTCTGCTTTTAGAAAATGCAGGTGAGTGGACTATTGAGGCAGCTTGCGAACTTTGTGATGGGGAAAGCGTTTGTGCTACGCAAGTGCTGCAATCGACTCCGATGACAAATCGCTTATCTGAATCCATTGTTCAATATGTCATTCGGACTCATGAGCCAATCATCTTAAATGATGCAATTAGCGAAGGTAATTTTATTAACGATCCCTATATTCAACACCATCAAACTCAATCGGTTTTGTGTTTGCCACTACTGAATCAAAGCAAGCTTGTCGCTGTGTTGTACCTAGAAAATCAATTAGCAACTGGAGCATTTACACCGGAGCGATCGCAACTTCTAAATCTACTATCTACTCAAGCAGCAATTGCGATCGAAAATGCCAAACTCTACTCAAAGCTACGCACTAGCGAAAGTCAGATGGCTCAATTTCTAGAAGCGATTCCAGTGGGAATTGGCATAATCGATGCGCTGGGTCGCCCTTATTACGCCAATCAACGGGGTATCCAGCTAATGGGCAAAGCGATTGATCCTTCCGTACCACCCGATCAAATCGCTGAGGTTTATCAGTTCTATGTGACCGGAACAAATCAAATCTATCCAACAGAGAGACTGCCAGCCATCCGGGCGTTGAGCGGCGAACGTACCAAAATTGATGATGTAGATATCCGGCAGAACAATACAACCATTCCCATTGAGGTATGGGGTACTCCTGTGTTTGATGAACAGGGCAATGTAGTTTATGGAATCGTTGCCTTTCAAGACATTACCGAACGCAAGAAAGCTGAACAACTACTTGCTGATTATAATCGCACCTTAGAACAACAGGTTGCAGCACGGACAGCAGCTTTACAGCAAAGCGAAGCAGAACTGCGCGAGCGAGAACAGGAATTACGAGTGATTACGGATGCTCTACCTGTTTGTATCACTTATGTAGATGCCAACCAGCGTTATCGGTTTGCCAACCGCACTTACGAGGAATGGTTTCACCGTAGCCCAGGTGAAATTCTGGGCAAGCATGTTTGCGAAAACTTGGGTGAAGCGTCTTATCAAGTTGTACAACCATACATCAATCAAGCATTGGCAGGGCAAATCACAACCTATGAGGCAGAAATTCCTTGTGTATTTGGCAAGAAATATATCAGTAATTCCCTCATCCCTGATTTCGATGGCAATGGTCAAGTGAAAGGATACTATGGTCTAATTGCAGATATCAGCGATCGCAAACGTGCTGAGGAAGCTTCAATTTTGGAAGAACGCAACCGTATGGCACGAGAAATTCACGATACATTGGCGCAGGCTTTTACAGGCGTTTTGCTCCATGTAGGATCTGTAACACAAATGCTGGTAGATGATTCGGGTTCTGCTCAGATATATCTGGAAAGGCTAGAAAAGATTGATGAATTAGCTCGAACTGGACTTGCTGAAGCTCGTCGTTCAGTGGTAGCGCTCCGTCCCCAGTTGTTAGAAGAGAATACTTTACAGAGCGCTCTGCATCGCCTTGTGACTCAAATGCGGTCAACTACCAAGACCACCTTAATCTACGAAAGCAAGGGTATAGTTTACTCTCTGCCAACTGAAGTGGAAAATCATTTACTACGGATTGGGCAGGAAGCTTTAACAAACGCCATCAGATACGCCAATGCTAGTACAATTCTGGTTGAGCTAGTGTACAACGATGCTCAATGTCTTTTGCGCGTTAAAGATGATGGGCAGGGCTTTGGGCTTGGTAGTATTTCATCACCTAATGGCTTTGGTTTGCTGGGAATGAGCGAGCGAGCAGAACGAATTGGCGCACACCTGGCGATTCAAAGCCAACCTGGACAAGGAACAGAAATTGTTGTTATTGTCAACTGGGAGTAAAAATAACCATGAGTCAATCCACCAAAATTCGGGTTCTGATTGTTGACGATCACTCCCTCGTTACAGAAGGATTGGCAAACATCATTAACTATGATCCAGAAATGACAGTGGTTGCTCAAGCGGAGGACGGACAACAGGCGATCGACCGTTATCGTGAACATCAGCCTGATGTCACCCTCATGGATTTAAGAATGCCGAAAATGGCAGGGGTTGAAGCCATCACTGCGATTTGTGCTGAATTTAAGTCAGCTCGAATTATTGTGCTAACAACCTATGATGGCGATGAAGATATTTATCGAGGATTGCGAGCAGGCGCTCAGGGCTATCTGCTTAAAGATGCAAAACCAAATGAACTTTTGAATGCGATCCGCATCGTTCATAATGGTCAACAGTATGTTTCTCCGACTGTGGGAAGAAAATTGGTAGAACGGATGAACAGCCCAGTACTCAGTGAGCGAGAGCTAGAAGTACTCCGTTTAATGGCGCAGGGATTGAGTAATCAAGACATTGGAACTGCTTTAAATATTGGTGAAAGCACTGTTAAATCCCATGTGACTCGTATTTTGAGCAAACTGGGAGTTAGCGATCGCACGCAAGCCGTCATTGTTGCTGTTAAACGTGGGCTTGTTAATTTATAGGTTTCATGTTAGTTGAGGCTTGGATTCCGACTTTAGTTGGAGTCAAGCTACTGCTTTTGACGGATTACTTCGTCCATCCTTATAATGTGCCAAATTATGGACTTTCAGTGGATGACATGTAGGAGTCAATTACCTATATTAAATTCATGCAAACGCTAACCAACTTAGTTGCAGGGTTTAAGTTTGCTTGACAGGTCTGAAAGATGGTTGACGATCGCGAGCATCATTCCTTGTTTGTCCCGCCTTTAATTCAAGATCACATTCAAGGTGTGCTAAGTGCCAGTGTTGTACTCATCATGTATGGAGATTATGAATGTTTTCAAAGTGCAAACGCCTATAGGTTGATTAAAGCCGCGCAACAGCAGTTAAGTCCTTCTTTTGCGGAGAATGATGTGTGTTTTATCTTTCGTCATTTTCCCCAGAAACAGATTCATCCTCATGCTCAACGGGCAGCAGAAGCAGCAGAAGCAGCAGCAATGCAAGGTCAGTTTTGGCAGATGCATGAGATGCTCTTTATCTATCAACAAGCGTTAGAGAACGGATACCTTGTGGAATATGCAAATCATTTGGGACTTGACATCCCTCGATTTTTGCAAGACTTATCCAAAGGAGTTTATATCGATCACATCATTGCAGACATTCAAGGTGGATATCGAAGTGGGGTAAAAGCTGCACCAGCTTTGTTTGTGAATGAGATTCGTTATCGCGAACGTTGGACTATTGAGCAATTAATAGTAACCATTATGGCAGCAATTAACGAACGTTTTTGATGTTTATCGCAACAAAGGTTTTCATAGAGAGCGTGCCGCTTAATCGGCGAATGATGCGATCTTTCACTGAAGCATATTAAATCTAACTTCTTCCGGCTGATTTCCTGCTACTTACTTCCAATGTCGAACGATTAAATTACGTTTTAACTCAAAGAACTTGAGTGGTGTAAATTGGGCGATCGCAGAACAATAAAAAGTAACCAATCTGAATATCAAATCTACCAACCCAAAGGAGAACAAGATGACTACCAATCAAGTAAACAGTCAAAATATGAAACTCGAAGTTGTGGTGATACCCGTTGCCGATGTCGATCGCTCCAAAGACTTCTATAAAAATTTGGGATGGCGACTCGATGCCGATTTTGTCACCGATGAAAACTTCCGGGTAGTGCAATTCACTCCTCCTGGATCGGAAGCCTCAATCATCTTTGGTAAAGGAGTGTCGTTAGCCGAGCCTGGTTCAGTTCAAGGTTTATATCTAATTGTTTACGACATTGAGGCAGCCCATGCCGAACTTGTGGATCGGGGTGTCGAGGTGAGTGAAATATTTCACGACATCGGCGGGATCTTCCACCACGCCGGAACTGAGGGACGGGTTCCGGGCCCCGATCCGAAACGTCGAGACTATGCCTCCTATGCCTCGTTCAGCGACCCAGATGGCAATGGTTGGATACTCCAAGAAGTCAGGGTGCGGCTTCCCGGACGGTAACAGGATATCGATCGCTTAAGGACAGAAGCGAATTTCACAACAGAGAGTATGACAACCAAATGGGTGGAGAAGTAAAGAAGTGGAGGACTAGAGGAGCTACTATCATTCCCTCTACCCCCTTCCCCTTCCGCCATCAACGCAATGTAGTACCGTACTAACCAACAAGTTTTGGAGGAGTCACAAATGAAGATTTTTGTTGCCGGGGGAACAGGAGCGATCGGTCGCCCGCTACTCGACCAATTGCTTGCCAAAGGACACAACGTTGTAGCGATGACTCGCTCCCAAGAAACAGCACAGTCATTAACGGCACAGGGAATCGAACCGGCGATCGCCGATGTATTCGACCCAGATTCAGTCAAAGTAGCGATCGCCCACGCTCAACCGGAAGTGGTGATCGAACAACTGACCGCCCTACCCAGGACTTACAGCCGCGAATCCATGAGTGCAGCAGCACCTCTGAATACGCGCATTCGGTTAGAAGGCGGAGCAAATGTGCTGGCGGCAGCACAGGCAGCAGGGGTGCGCCGTTACCTGAGACAGTCGATCGCCTTCTGGGGAATTCCTGGTGCTGGATTGGCAGATGAAGAAACACCGTTATCGCTTGATGCCTCGCCCGCCGTTGCCGCAGATGCTCGCCTCGTGACTGAGATTGAACACCGTTTATCGGAATCCAATCTCGAAGGAATTGCCTTACGCTATGGCTTCTTCTACGGGTCCGGCACCTGGTTCAATCCAGATGGCGATGTAGCACAACAGTTGCGGCAGCAACAGTTTCCCATTGTGGGCAATGGGGAGGGCGTATGGTCGTGGTTACACATTGAGGATGCAGCGATCGCCACTGTTGCAGCCGCAGAGCAGGGCAATCCTGGTGTTTATCTAATTGTGGATGATCAGCCTTTAGCGGTGCGCGACTGGCTGCCTGCGTTTGCTCGATCGCTGAATGCTCCACCCCCACCGCAAGTATCCGTTGAAGATGCTCTGAAAATGGAGGGCGGTACGGACATTGTTTACTACCAGACTCAGATGCGAGGCGCATCGAATGCCAAAGCAAAACGCGAACTGAATTTTCAGCCGCGATCGTTGGAATGGATCGTTAATACCACCGTTGCTCTTGGTTAAAAGGAAACCTGCCACCTGCCTGAGCAGCATAGTTCCATCGCAACTTGGCTGCGTCTGGGTATGAAAAAGTTTGACTAATAGATTTCAACAACACAGTACATTTCAACAACATTGGAGAACAATTATGTCTCAAGCAAATACGGCTGAAGCAACTATGTCTCAAGCAAAGCCTCCTGCTGATCCCACCCCTGCCACCCTGGAAGGAAAACTGGCTCTGTTACGGAAGTTAAGGGATGAGTTGGGCAGTGGTGATACGATTCGTCGTCTCTTCTTTGGCGACCTGGAACCCATTGCCCTGCAACCCGGAGGAGCGAATACCGTAGTTCATCTTTACAACAAAGCCAATGATGTCACGATCGCCTATTGCACTTCCTACGATGTCTTTCTGGCTGCCCGTCCGGGACGAGTGACCGAGTTTGACCCGGCTGAGATCAAATAAGCGACTGGCTCAAAACTCAACAACCTGTTCTTTAAATTATCAGAGGTTTTGTCATGAAAATTGTTGTTGTTGGTGCCAGTGGGCGGCTTGGTAAGAAGCTTGTCAGCAAGCTACGTGAACATGGACATGAGGTGGTGGCAGCGTCCCGTTCTTCAGGTGTCGATGCTGTCACAGGTGAGGGACTGGCTGAGGCGTTAGTGGGCGCTCAAGTTGTTGTCGATGTAACGAGTTCACCCTCCTTTGAGGATGCGGCGGTGTTGGAGTTCTTCGAGAAGTCAACCCAGAACCTGCTGGCGGCGGAGGTAGATGCGGGTGTAGGTCATCACATTGCAGTATCAATTGTTGGTGCCGATCGCATTCCTGATAGCGGCTATATGCGTGCGAAAGTCGCTCAGGAAAAGTTGATCCAGTCCGCAGCAGTACCCTATACAATCGTTCGCGCTACGCAGTTTTTTGAGTTCATCGAGACGATCATCGCTCAATTCCCCAGCAATGGACAAACGGTTCACTTGCCCCCTGCCTTTATCCAGCCCATCCTCACAGATGACGTTGCAGATGCGTTAGTCGATATCACACTGGGAGCGCCAGTCAACGGCATTATCGATTTAGCAGGCCCAGATCGGTTCCGTTTCGAGGAAATCATCCGCCAATTCCTGAGCGCAACTCACGACTCACGTCAGGTAGTTGTAGACAGTCACGCCCGTTACTTTGGTGCAGCGTTGAACGATCAGCTCGTTCCACAGGGCAACTCGCTCATTGGCTCGACCCGTTTCGAGGACTGGCTCAACCGCTCGATCGCTCAAAGATCAGTAATGAGAATTTAGTGCTGACATCGGTTGAGGAGCCAGTGCGTTGCGGAGCCAGTCGCGTGGGCGGGCTTCCCCCCGTTATAGTAACTGGCGTTTGAGAACACAAAGTTCAACATCCCGCAACTGCTGAGTTTTGCAACACTCAACTCAACCTACCCCTGTCTAATCTGCGATCGGCTTGATTCAGCATGAGAACACATCGAACGGATGATTTTTATTCACCAATTCGTGTTCACTTTTGTATTCACGCAAGGAGAACCCAAATGTTTACTAGATTTCTTCGCGGATTTGCATTCGCAGCACTCTCCATATTCGCAGCTTTTTCCGTATTCACAGCACTCCCCGTATTGCCAGCTTCAGCCAGTGTGTTGGGTGAAAAGGTAACGTTGGTCTTTGATCGTGCCCTTCCCAATGTGCCCGGCAAGAGCATGAAAGTTCAGCTGGTCGAATATGCGCCAGGTGTCTCGTCGATCCCTCACACCCATCCAGACTCGGCTTTCATCTATGCAACAGTCCTGGAAGGTGCGGTTCGTAGCAAAATCAATGATAATCCGGAGCAGGTGTATCACGCGGGTGAGAACTTTTTTGAATTACCTGGCGATCATCATCGTGTCAGCGCCAATGCCAGTGATACTGAACCTGCACGCCTGCTAGCAGTGCTTATCGCCAATACCAATGAACAGAACCTGGTCATAAACGAAGAGTAAGACCCAAAATTGCAAGGATTTTCATGTATCGACACTACCGAAGTTTGAACCGGAGACACTGTAGAGCTAGTGAGTTGGGATGATAACAACATCACCGTTGCCGATATCACTCAACTTTATGTTCGTGAGTAGGACAATCCAGAATTACTTCATCACGCAGCTCACAGCCAAGCATATCAGGTGTGAAGAAGGCAGAAGGCAGAAGGCAGAGGGCAGAGGGCAGAGGGCAGAAGGACTGCAATGCAGTGTAGGCTTCAGACCTACACTGATTGCAAGACACCAAATTAAAAATTTTGGTGTGGGGCTTAAACCCTTACTCCCTTTGGTCGTAGTAGAAGACAGGAACCAGAATTTCCTTTTGCCTTCTGCCTCCTGCCCTCTGCCTTTCTTGCTAACAACTTCCCTTGCTGCTTTCCTCCAATCCAAATGATTAAGTCGCGTTTTAACTCAACTAACTTGAGTGGTGTGGATTGGGCGATCGCAGAACAATGAAGTTAATCGAGGTGGGCAGCAAGCTTATCAATACTAAAGGAGAACAAAATGAAAACGCAGAAAGTATGGTTTATTACCGGAGCTTCCAGAGGTTTTGGATTAGAAATTGCTAGAGCAGCCCTGGCAGTGGGTGATCAAGTAGTGGCAACGGTTCGCCAAGAGGCCACACAACTCGCCACATCCCTGCAAAACCACCCGAATCTGTACGTTGTGCAGATGGATGTCACCCAGGAAGACCAAGTACAAGCAGCTGTTAAACAAGGCATTGCCCATTTCGGTCGGATTGATGTCTTAGTTAATAATGCCGGGTTTGGCATGGTTACTGCAATCGAAGAAGCTACGGATGCCGAAGTTCGCAAACAGTATGACACCAACGTATTTGGTTTACTCAACGTGACTCGTGCCGTGTTACCGTACCTGCGCCAGCAAAAGTCCGGGCGCGTGATCAATATCTCGTCGCTGTTTGGCTACGATGCAATTCCGGGCTGGGGATTATATGGATCTACTAAATTTGCGGTTGAGGGTCTCTCGAAAGGGTTAGCGGTGGAACTAGCACCGCTCGGCATCCACGTTACAGTAGTGGCTCCCGGCCTTTTTAGTACCGACTTCCTCAGCGCTGAATCCTATGTGGCCGCTAAGACCATCATCGACGATTATCAGGAAACGGTAGGGCCGATGCGGAGCGGAGCCGATGCGCTACACGGACAGCAACCGGGTGATCCGAAAAAGTTTGCTCAGGTGATTCTTCAACTCGCTAATACAGAACGCCCTCCAGTACATTTGCCCGTTGGCAAGGACACGATCAACCTGTACCAGAGCAACGCCGCGAAAATGGCACAGGAAATTGAAGCATGGCTGCCAGTCGCTACCAGCACCGACCATGACCACCGCATCATGGCTTCGAGCATAGCCTGAACAGCAACCACATAATCTCCTTTGGAGATTGTGATGAAACTAGAAGATAAGAAGGCACTGATTACTGGCATTAGCTTGGCGATCGCTTGATTCATCTTCGTTAACGCTGGTATTGGCGGGGCTACACCTATAGGAAACACTGACGAAGCAACCTACGCTAATTCGATTTTGAAAGTGAGGTAGGCACAATGAAGACGAACTTTGAGAACAAGTCCTTTGAGGATGGTGACAACTATCAACGTGGCAATGATAGCCACGATATCTTCGCCGAGCTTGTCCGCAGCAACCAGCACAACCTCACTTCCCAGCTAAGGCACCAGTACGATTTTATTGTTTGCGGATCTGGATCTTCTGGTTCGGTGGTTGCCCGCAGACTCGCTGAGAATCCGGATGTCAGCGTTCTGTTACTGGAAGCTGGAGGCACTGATGATGTGCCAAGTGTCATGGAAGCAAATCAATGGCCGATAAATCTTGGAACCGATCGCGACTGGAGCTTCGCAGGTCAGCCGAATCGATATGTGAACGGTCGTTCGATTCCGTTCTCTATGGGCAAGGTACTAGGTGGTGGATCGAGCATCAACGTCATGGTTTGGGCGCGCGGACACAAGCATGATTGGGATTTCTTCGCATCCGTTGCCAACGATCCGGCCTGGAGTTATGAATCCGTCTTGAAGATTTATCGCCGTCTGGAAGATTGGCATGGCGTACCAGACCCAATGTATCGCGGAACGGGAGGGCCAGTATTTGTCCAGCCCGCGCCAGAGCCAAACCCGATCGCACCCGCAACGGTTGAAGGAGCGCGGCTGGTGGGTATTCCTACTTTTGAAAATCCCAACGGACGGATGATGGAAGCAGCTAAGGGCGCTTCTATCACCGATGTGCGAGTCCGCAATGGCAGGCGTGAATCAATATTCCGTTCCTATGTCTTTCCTTATATGGATCGCCCAAACCTGACGGTTCTTAGTCATGCACTGGTCACACGGCTGACGTTCCAGGGGAAGCGGGTCACTGGTGTGGAGATATCTTATCGGGACGCGATCTATCGCATTGGTGCAGCAGTCGAAGTCGTGCTGTCGCTCGGTGCGATCCATACGCCGAAAGTGCTGATGCAATCTGGTATCGGCGATGAGGCAGAGTTACGGCGATTTGGAATTCCTGTCGTGCAGCACCTTCCCGGTGTGGGGCAAAATTTTCAAGACCACGTTGCATTCGATTGTGTCTGGGAATATGAAGACGCTCTCGAACCAAGAAACAATATGTCCGAGGCAATCTTTTTCTCGACAAGCCAGTCCGGGCTTGACAGTCCAGACTTATTTGTCTGTCAGGCTGAGGTGTCAAAATCCAGCGCCGAGAATGCCATCCGCTTTGGGCTGCCTAATGCAGGCTGGACGTTATTTGGGGCGATCGCCCATCCTAAAAGCCGAGGTCGCCTGCGCCTGACGGGAGCCGATCCATCCGACCCAATTCTGATTGATGCCAACACGCTGTCTGACCCAGATGATCTCAAAACCGCGATCGCCTGCGTAGAACTCTGCCGCGAAGTCGGGAACTCTGCTCCGCTTCGTCCGTTCGTTAAGCGCGAAGTGATGCCAGGTAATTTGAAAGGAGCCGAACTCGAAAGCTTTATTCGGGATGCTGCAACAAGTTTCTGGCACGAAACCTGTACCGCGAAGATGGGTCGGGATGAGATGTCGGTGGTGGATAGCAACCTAAGAGTGTATGGAATCGACAATCTCCGGATCGCTGATGGATCGATTATGCCGCGAGTAACGGCTGGTAACACGATGGCTCCCTGCGTGATCATCGGGGAGCGGGCGGCGGAAATTCTACATCTCGAACATCAGCTGCAAACTACTGTAAAAACAGACTCAGGCAGGCAATAGACCACCACACTTTTCATTAGTTGGTTCAAATATCTTATTTTTCACAGCTTTTATCACGCAAATACAGTTTTGTCAATTGCAATTGCACTGTGCCGTTCAATAGATTCGTCCGTCGTTTCACCAACCCCTCAAAAGCATAAAGGAGTTTTATTATGGGCATTGAACAGAAAGTCGCTATTATTACCGGCGCATCACAGGGCATCGGCGCAGCCCTCGTCAAGGCGTACCGCGATCGCAACTATCGGGTAATTGCCACCTCGCGCTCGATCGAGCCGTCAGACGATGAGGCAATTCTCACTGTACCTGGTGACATTGCCGATCGCAAAACTGCCGAGCGTGCTATTTTTGAAGGCGTGTCCCGGTTCGGGCGCATCGACACACTCATCAACAACGCGGGTATCTTCATCGCCAAGCCATTTACCGAATACACCGAGGCTGACTATGAGGTATATTTGGGTACTAACATCACTGGCTTCTTTCATATCACGCAACTGGCGATCGCCCAGATGGAAAAGCAGGGTAGTGGTCATATCGTGCAGATATCGACGAGCCTGGTTGACAACCCGATTGCTGGCGTACCCTCCGTACTCGCGTCGCTGACAAAGGGCGGACTGAATGCCGCAACCAAATCACTAGCGATTGAGTATGCCAAACGCGGTATCCGGGTGAATGCGATCGCGCTAGGTAACATCAAGACACCAATGCACTCTGCCGAGACCCATGCACAGCTCGCTGCCATGCACCCAATTGATCGTATGGGCGAAATATCCGATGTTGTTGATGCGGCTCTCTATCTCGAATCAGCCAACTTTGTCACGGGCGAAATCCTTCACGTCGATGGTGGCCAGAGTGCAGGTCACTGACACCACCTCGCGCTAAGAAGAATGACTCTGACGCTCTCAACCAGAATTGCTCAACCGCTTAACTTTTAAAGGAACACAGGCATGATCTACGAATTACGCATTTATCACGCCATGCCCGGACGACTACCCGCGCTGCTCGCGCGCTTCGAGAACCACACGCTGCGGATTTGGGACAAGCATGGCATCCGCCAAGCTGGATTCTGGACAACGCTAATCGGCGAGAGCGAGAGTAACCAGCTTACCTACCTGCTTGCTTGGGACAGCTTATTTGAGCGTGAGAAGAACTGGAGTGCATTCCTCGCAGACCCTGAATGGATCGCAACCAAGACCGAAACTGAGAAGGACGGCCCACTTGTGCAGAACATCCGCAACGAGTTGCTGACACCGACCGCCTTTTCCTCGGTGAAATGAGCGGTGGGGCGACCTACGGAACTCAAATCTGTAGCATCCGTCCTACAGGCTCCTCCCCACCATCACAAGTGAATCATGCGGAAAGTAATCACTTCAAGTCATATATCTTGCTTCTATTAGCAAGCGTGGGAGATACTTATGTGGCCTAAAACAGAACTGACAGATTTGCTCAAAATCACGCATCCAATAATTCAGGCTCCGATGGTTGGTGCTTCCACACCTGAGTTAGTTGCGGCTGTTTCTAATGCAGGAGGTCTTGGCTCTTATGGTGGAGCGGCCACCGCACCAGCCAAACTTCGCTCCATTATCAGGCAAATTCGAGAACTGACAGATCAACCCTTTGGAGTTAATTTGTTTGCCCCAGCAGTTGAAGCGTATCAACTTACGCCTGAGCAGCAAACACCGATGTCTGAGCTATTAACAAAATGGCACAACGAACTTGACGCTGGGCCTGTACCCGAACCGATACCATTAGTAGGGCCATTCCAAGAGCAATTTACTGTCCTGCTTGAGGAGAAAGTACCTGTTTTTAGTTTCCACTTTGGGCCTGCGCCAATCGAGGCAATTCGGGAGATACACGCTATAGGCTCAATTGTATTAGCAACCGCCACGACCGTCCGGGAAGCAAAAGTTCTAGTCGTTGCAGGAGTTGATGTCATCATCGCCCAGGGCTTTGAAGCCGGAGGTCATCGCGGAACTTTTGCAGTACCTTATGAACAGGGATTGATTGGCACAGCAGCGTTAGTGCCGCAAATAGCTGATGCGGTATCAGTTCCGGTCGTGGCGGCGGGTGGAATCATGGATGCTCGTGGAATAGTTGCTGCATTTGCACTTGGGGCAAGCGGGGTACAGATGGGAACTGCCTTTCTCGCCTGCCCTGAGAACAATATTCCAGAAGTCTATAGGCAGGCGGTACTCAACTCTCAGGATGAAGACACGGTTATTACTGAAGTATTTTCCGGCAAACCCGCCAGAGCAATCCGAAATCGATTTATACGTGAAATGGAGAATCACCGGGATAAAGTACTGCCCTTCCCGGCTCAGATATCTATAGGGCGGATTCTATATCAGACTTCTGCTCAACAATCAAATCCAGATTTTGTCAGTATGTGGGCAGGACAAGCAGCAGCATTAACCGAAGCTCTCCCGGCAGGTGAGTTAATCGAAAAACTCATACAAGAATTTCTTGCCGTAACTGCTTCTTTATAACTCAAATAATAAGTTAAGAGTTCAGAGCAAAGTCTATCTCTGAACAACCGCTCGCAGTGAACCGCCAATTATAAAGCTCAGTGAAACAGGTTTGGCTCCTGAAATGAAACTGTTTCACGGAGGATGGCATCAGTGAATTACTACCTGCTCGCCAACTGATTCTAGGAATGAAATAAATTGAATGCTAAAAGCCCAGGAAGACATTCATCTAAGTTGCGGTTTAACTCAACGAACTTGAGTGGTGTGGATGGGGCGATCGCAGAATAATCAAAAGTAACCGAAGTAGATACAACTCACGAATCTAAAGGAGAACAAGATGAGTAGCAATCACGTAAACAGTCCAAACATGAAACTCGAAGTTGTGGTGTTCAGCGTTTCCGACGTGGAACGTACTAAGGCATTTTACCAGAATCTTGGCTGGCGGCTAGACATCGACATAGCGGAAGGCGACTACCGCAACGTGCATATTACACCACCTAACTCGGAAGCCTCGATCCTCTTCGGCAAAGGAGTAACTCCAAATAATTCTGGTTCAGTGCAGAACCTGGTTCTCGCTGTGGACGACCTCGACGCTGCCCGCGAAGACTTGATCGCTCGCGGTGTCAACGTGAGCGAGATATTCCACTACGCTGGCGGCCCCTTTAACAACGCCGTAGAGAACCCACGCGTCAGTGGGCGCGACCCGCAAGGCCGTTCTTACTTCTCATTTGCCTCGTTTGAAGACCCGGACGGAAACCTCTGGTTGCTTCAGGAAATCACAACGCGGCTTCCTGGTCGTCTGTGGGAGTCGAAGCGAGTAGGAGACCTAGACGTTCCAACCCTGGCAAACCTTCTCCGTGAGACGGCAGAGTACCACGACCATTACGAGAAGACTCACGCCGAGCATCACTGGTGGGATTGGTACGCGCCTTATTTGAGTGCGCGTCAGAATGGCAGTAACCCAGAAGAAGCCGCCGCCATTGCTGACCGTTACATGGAGAAAATTTTTCCTGTTCTTTCCACATGATGCGGTCAGAATAGCAGTTGCCAGGTTGGGTTCTGGACAACCTTTTTCTTGCTGAATTGAGCGATAGGGCGAACACAGAACTTGAACCTATCGCTCGCCCCACCATTACTCAGTTGTGATGCAAATAATACTTAACCTCAGTTAAATCCAAAATGTTAAAAAGTTCCGATCGCTGCGCTGAACCCCATATCAGATTCGGCTGTTACCGAAGATCGTTTTATTACCTGAGATGAACAGTAAATTATGAAAGTTAAAGCAGCAGCCGTGCAGATCAGCCCCGTGCTGTACAGCCGGCAGGGTACCGTCGAGAAGGTCGTGAAGAAAATCCGCGAGCTGGGTCAACAGGGCGTTCAGTTCGCAACCTTCCCCGAAACCATCATTCCCTATTACCCCTACTTCTCATACGTGTTAGCCCCGTTCGCGTTGGCAAAGGAACATCTGCGGTTGCTTGAAGAGTCGGTTACAGTGCCGTCTGCTGAAACCCAGGCGATCGCCGAAGCCGCGAAGGAAGCAAACATGGTTGTTTCGATCGGCGTTAATGAGCGCGACGGCGGGTCTATCTACAATACGCAACTTCTCTTTGACGCAGACGGGACGCTGATCCAGCGCCGTCGCAAGCTGACACCGACTTATAACGAGCGGATACTCTGGGGCCAGGGTGACGGCTCAGGACTGCGCGCCATCAATAGTGCCGTTGGGCGCATCGGACAACTTGCCTGCTGGGAGCATAACAATCCTTTGATACGGTACGCTCTGATCGCCGATGGTGAGCAAATCCACTCGGCGATGTATCCCGGATCGTTCGCTGGTCAGATGTTCGCAGAGCAAGCGGAAATTAACGTCCGCCAGCACGCCCTTGAATCCGCCTGCTTTGTCGTCTGCGCGACCGCGTGGCTGGATGCAGATCAGCAGGCTCAGATTATGCAAGACACGGGTTGCGCGATCGAGCCGATTTCTGGCGGCTGCTTCACCGCCATTGTGAATCCGCACGGACAGATCATCGGCCAACCTCTCAAAGCGGGCGAAGGCGAAGTGATTGCTGATCTTGACTTTGCCCAGATCGATGCCCGTAAGCGGCTGATGGACGCGCGCGGTCACTACAACCGCCCCGAACTTCTCAGCCTGCTGATTGATCGAACACCCACGTCGCACGTCCATGAGCGCACCGCATACCCCAAGGTCGAGTCGATACGTGCGGCTGTCCCAGAGGAGAAGACCTTCGAGGTACTCTAATTCCATTGTACCTATCGGAACGCAGCTACAAGGAGGTCAGTGCGTGTCCAAAACAATCAATCGTAATCGCCGCTACTTTTTAATAACCATGTTTAAAACTATTGCTGCCACCCAGATCGGTATACTCGCCTGCACCAAACAGTCTGCTACGTCGGCAACGGCTGAGTTACCGATTGAAGGTGAACTGCCTTCTCTTGTCGGCGCGATCGCGTGGCTCAATTCACAGCCATTAACGGTTGACGAACTGCGTGGAAAAGTCGTGCTGATCAACTTCTGGACTTATACCTGCATCAATTGGCTGCGCCAACTCCCTTATGTCCGCGCGTGGGCTGAGAAGTATAAGGATCAGGGACTAGTAGTAATTGGTATACATACACCGGAGTTTGAATTCGAGAAGAATATTGATAATGTCCGCCGAGCCTCAACAGAAATGAAAATTGACTATCCGATCGCCGTAGATAACGATTATGCGGTGTGGCGTGCTTTCGGGAACCATTATTGGCCAGCCCTTTATTTTATAGACACGCAAGGACGCATTCGTCATCACCAATTCGGCGAGGGCGAATACGAGCAATCGGAAAGAGTAATTCAACGGCTACTGTCTGAGTTCGGAAATGGTCGTGTCGGTCAGGAAATGGTCGAAGTCGATGCTCGTGGTTTTGAGGCTGCTGCTGATTGGAACAACCTAAAATCGCCTGAAAACTACCTCGGCTACGAAAGAACGGAGAATTTTGCGTCTCCCAACGGCGCGGTGTTAAACAAGCCTCGCTTATATAGCGTCCCCGCGCAATTGCAACTTAATCAATGGGCGCTTTCGGGCGATTGGACAATCACAAGACAAGCCATTGTACTGAACAAGTCCGGCGGGCGGATCGCGTACCGCTTCCATGCACGCGACCTTCATCTCGTCATGGGGCCAGCCGAGCGAGGAAGACCCGTGCGGTTTCGCGTGCTTCTAGATGGACAGCCGATAGTTGCAGCTCGCGGACTTGATGTCGATGTGCGAGGCGAAGGCACGGCTACCGAACAGCGATTGTACCAACTGGTTCGACAGCCGAAGCCTATCAGCGCTCAACAGTTCGAGATCGAGTTTCTAGATTCAGGGGTGGAGGCTTTTGCGTTCACGTTCGGCTGATAACGCAAACAAATACGCTTTCGCAACAAGCGACAAGAAGGTAAATGATATGACGATGAAATCCATACATGATAGCCCAATCCTCGTGACCGGAGCAGCTGGCGATCTCGGTGCGATCGGTCGCAACCTTACCGCAATGTTGCTCGCTAAAGGGCATAAGGTGCGTGCTTTGGTTCGGCGGGAGGATGAACGCGCTCTTGGCCTGCGCCAGCTGGGGGCCGAGGTTGTGCAGGGCGATCTGACCGATCTTGCCTCGATGCACAGGGCGATCAAAGGGGTTACACGCATCTATTTTGGAATGTCTGTCTCGCCGACTTATCTCGAAGCCACGGTCAACGTCGCCGCAGTGGCGCGCCACCACGGGGTCGAGGTCTTCGTGAATATGTCGCAGATGACGGTGACGCAAATGAGCATTACTGAAACTACCCCAAGTCCGCAGCACAAGCTGCACTGGCTGGCAGAACAGGCATTGGCGTGGTCGGGGCTGCCTGTAGTCACGGTGAGGCCGACGGTCTTCCTCGAAGGCTTTTTCCTGCGTCTGGCTGCTGCTGGCATCCGCGACAGCGATGAACTGGCGCTGCCGCTAGGTAACGGCAAGACCTCGCCGATCTCGTCCGTTGATGTGGCACACGCCGTTTCCGTGATCCTCGACGACCCTGCCTCGCACATTGGTCATGTTTACAATCTGACCGGATTTGAGTCAGCCGATCTGAACCACTACGCGCGCGTCTTTTCCGAGGCACTTGGCAGAACTATCCGCTATCGTAACGTGCCGCTCTCTGGGTGGACTGATAAGCTTCTAGAACTTACGCATTGACAAAAGTGGCTAAATGTGTGGAAACTAACGGACGAAATTGAAAATGCGATCGCGAATCAGTAGCGGCAATAAAATGGCAGATAATACTTAATGTTGGGTAGATTTAGGGTTGGGACTATCAGAGCTATTAGTAAGCCATCCACCGCAAAGTGTAACCTCGATACTTACACTCTGTTTTTGTTGGCAGAATCAAAATACCCAGGCTGCACAAGGTTGGCAGAAATAATGGAAGATTTGTCTCATGATAGTGTGAATAGATTTTTGCTGCGTGAGCGGTATGAACCTAAAGATTTATTTGATGAGGTTAAATTAAATATCAACTTGATAGGCGGGACACTTAGTGGAGACGATACGGTAGTTGATAAACCTCATAGCGAGCCAAAAATCACAGAATTAATTGGTTACTATTATTCAGGAAGACATCATCGTGCCGTCAAAGGAATTCAGTTAATCACCTTGTATTATACGGACTTATCAGGTAAGTCTGTACCGATAAATTATCGCATTTATAACAAGCAAGAAGGGAAAACTAAAAATGAATATTTACGAGAAATGATTGCCGAGGTTTTGACTTGGGGTTTAAGTCCAAAAACCATAACTACTGATACTTGGTATTCAAGCCAAAAAAATCTAAAGTTCTTTAAAGACAAAGGATTGGAGTTTTTAACGGGAATAGCTAAAAATCGCTCATGTGCGGTAGATGGACAAAATTTTACTCAAGTCCAAAATATAGAAATTCCCGAATCTGGTTTAATAGTGTATCTAAAAAATTTCGGGCAAGTAAAGGTATTTCGCAGAAGTTTCAAAAACGAGACTTACAGATATTACATTATGTATGTTTCCGAAAAAGATACATTACACTCAATCTCTAGAGCAGAATTCAAGGAATTACATTCAATACATTGGGGAATTGAGTGTTACCACAGAGCTATTAAACAAGTATGTGGTATCGGTCAATTTATGGTCAGAACAACTGAAGCAATTAAAACTCATTTTTTTAGTGCCATACGAGCCTTTACACAATTAGAATTAATGCGGGCAGAAGAGTTAATTGAAAATTGGTATGAACTCCAAAGAAATTTATCTCTTCAAGTAGCTCGTGACTTTATTTTAGAACACCTATCACAGAAGTTGGGCTTGACTGCATAATCTCAATTTTCTGACAATGCGTAAGTTCTAGCTTCGTGAATTTGGGGTGTCAACCCACCTTCTCAACCACCTCGCGGTGATGGCAGAACTTCACGCACAGGGGCGGTATGACCGCATGACAGATGACCTGTTCAAGCTGACTGGCGAGACACCAATGAGCTTGTACGACTTTGTAAAATTGCACGCTGCTGAATTCACACCCAGTAAAGCCACAGTTTGAAGATAAATGTCCGAAAAAATCAACTATCAACGCCGCCGGTTTTTGGGTACTGCGGCCATGACCATTGCGACTACACAGCTAGGCATATTCGGTTCTGCGATCGCACAATCGAGCAAAATAAAACCAGCAGTTCTGTCCACGACTAAGCCGGGGACAAACAAGTCGTTCGGCTCACTCAAGCAGATCGATGCTGGTGTGCTGAATGTTGGATACGCTGAGGCGGGTTCCGCGAATGGCCATCCAGTAATTCTCCTGCATGGATGGCCCTACGACATTCACAGCTATGTCGATGTCGCTCCTTTGTTAGCGTCGGCAGGGTATCGGGTGATCGTTCCATATCTGCGCGGCTATGGCATGACGCGCTTTCTTTCCAGCAAGACGTTCCGCAATGGGCAGCAATCGGCGATCGCTGTCGATATTATTGCACTGATGGATGCGCTCAAGATCGAGAAGGCGATCCTCGCTGGTTATGATTGGGGGGCGCGAACAGCCAACATTATCGCGGCACTGTGGCCAGAACGCTGCAAGGCACTCGTCTCCGTGAGTGGTTATTTGATCGGCAGCCTTGAAGCCAACAAGACACCGCTACCACCGCAGTCCGAACTCGAATGGTGGTATCAATTTTATTTTGCGACGGAGCGGGGCCGCGCTGGCTACGAAAAATATCGGCATGACTTTAACAAGCTTATCTGGCAGCTTGCTTCGCCGCAATGGCACTTCGATGACGCGACGTTTGAACGTAGTGCCGCATCCTTTAACAATCCAGATCACGTCGGTATCGTCATCCATAACTACCGTTGGCGGCTGGGACTAGCCAAAGGCGAGTCGAAGTATGACGAGATTGAGAAGCGGCTTGCCGCAGCCCCGGCGATCGCCGTACCCACCATCACTCTTGAAGGTGATGCCAACGGCGCGCCACATCCAGATGCCAGTACCTACGCAAGGAAATTCTTAGGCAAATACGCACACCGGGTCATCAACGGCGGTGTCGGTCACAACCTGCCTCAGGAAGCGCCACGGGAGTTTGCCAAGGCTGTCATCGAAGTTGACGGTTACTGATTGGGTTTAGCCTAAATTGTGAAACGGGCAATTTGCAGCAAAGAGAAAACACCATGATCATAAAAAAAGTACATTACAAAACCAAAGCCCGCACTGCAAGAGCCTTCGTCCTGTTGCGACTCCTCGTTGCGCTGTTGGCGGCAACGGTGTTTCTAGCATCGCCCGCTCGTGTGCTTGCCCAGCAATTTGCCCAAATCGGCGCACAAGCCCAGGTGGCAGCCAAGGCAAAAGCGACCGAAGACAACACCATCCGTCCTTTCCGCGTCCACGTCCCGCAAGAGGCGATCGTCGATCTCCGCAGGCGCATTGCGGCGACTCGCTGGCCTGACAAGGAGACTGTCGCCGACCAGTCGCAGGGCGTACAACTGGCGACAATGAAGGAACTTGTTCGTTACTGGGGAACGAAGTACGACTGGCGCAAAGCCGAGGCGAAGCTGAATGCCTTACCGCAGTTTGTAACGAACATCGATGGCTTGGAAATTCACTTTATCCACGTCCGCTCCAAAAATTCTAACGCTTTGCCGTTGCTCGTCACGCACGGATGGCCCGGCTCGGTATTTGAACAGCTAAAGATCATCGGCCCCCTGACCGACCCAACGGCCTACGGGGGGCGTGCAGAGGATGCGTTCGACCTGGTTATCCCGTCAATTCCCGGCTATGGCTTTTCTGGGAAGCCGACGGGCATCGGTTGGAACCCCGACCACATCGCGCGAGCCTGGGCCGATCTGATGAAGCGCCTCGGCTACACCCGCTACGTCGCTCAGGGCGGCGATTGGGGGTCTCCCATCTCTAGCGCGATGGCGCGTCAAGCACCAGCAGGATTACTCGGCATCCACATCAACTTGCCGGCGACGATACCGCCCGACGTGGCCGCAGTGCTTGCCGTCGGCGGGCCTGCGCCGGACGGACTCTCCGAGAAAGAACGCGCGGCGTTCGACTCACTCGACAGGTTCAATAAGAAGGAACGAGCCTACGCCGTGATGATGGGTACGCGACCGCAGACGGTCGGGTATGGTCTGACGGACTCGCCGACCGGACTCGCGGCGTGGATGCTTGGGCATCCAGGCTTCGCGCAGTGGACGTACAGAGGCGGCGATTCTCAAAAGTCCCCGACAAAAGACGAGGTGCTGGACGACATCACGCTGTACTGGCTGACGAACAGCGCGGTTTCGTCAGCGCGGCTGTACTGGGAGAACAACAACAGTATCTTGAACGCGGTCGCGCAGAAGACCGCCGATATCTCGCTCCCGGTAGCCGTCACGGTATTTCCCAGGGAGATATATGCAGCGCCACAGACTTGGACACGGCGTGCCTATCGCCACCTGATTTACTTCCATGAGGCTGACAAGGGCGGACACTTCGCAGCGTGGGAGGAGCCGGAGCTATTCTCTGAGGAGATCCGCGCGGCGTTCAGGTCACTGCGTTAGTTTAAAACCAATCGATTCACACCACAAACAGCAGACAAGGAGAATCGGTTGACTCAATTATGATTGGCGAAAAAGCAGCCGATTTAATTAAAGTCCGTCGTACTCAACAAACTGTAATCACCAGCTATCAACAGAGGTAACAATGGAAACAGCAGATGTAATCGTGATTGGAAGTGGTCAGGGCGGAGTTCCGCTTGCGGCTGACTTTGCATCATCAGGTCGAAATGTCGTTTTATTTGAGCGCGATGCTTTAGGCGGCAGTTGTGTAAACTATGGCTGTACTCCTTCTAAAGCCTTTTTAGCGGCTGCCCATGCCGCAGGTCGCGCTCGACAAGCCGCAAAGCTAGGCATACATACACAGGTTGAAGTCAATTTTTCTACGGTGATGGAGCGTGTGCGTGGTATTCGCAGCCAGTTTAACCAGGGTACTAAGCGGCGATTAGAAAGTGCAGGGGTGAGAGTTGTCTGTGCTGAAGCTGCTTTCACCGGAGAGCGAACTGTAAGCGGAGGAGGGGTGACTGTGCAGGCTGCGATCGTAGTCATCAATACAGGAACATCCTCTAATATTCCTAACATTCCCGGTTTAGCTGGAACTCCTTATCTCACCAACCGAAATTTCTTTGATTTGCAGCAGATTCCGCCCCGATTGCTCGTGGTCGGTGGTGGCTATATTGCCTTAGAGTTAGGACAAGGAATGGCGCGCTTAGGAAGCCAGATCGAATTAATTGTCCGGGGCGATCGCCTGCTGGCTCAAGAAGAATCTGATGTCAGTGCTGTGCTTGCTGATGCCTTTGCACAAGATGGAATTGGGCTGCATTTTAACGTGACGGTTCAGCAGGTTGCTTACAGTAACGGTGTGTTTACCCTAACGCTGAATAATGGTAAAGTCCTTGATGGAGAAGCATTGCTGATTGCAACTGGACGCAAACCGAATACTCAGGTATTAAATTCTGCGGTGACAGGGATTGAATTAGATGCACAGGGTTTTATTAAAATCGACGATCAGTTTCAAACGACTTGCCCTGGAATTTATGCGATCGGAGATGTTGCCAAGCAGCCTGCTTTTACTCATGTTTCTTGGGAAGACTATCGGCGCTTGAAAGCAATTTTGTCTGGCGAACACCGGACACGCAACGATCGCGTGTTAGGCTATGCCGTCTACACAGAGCCGCAAGTGGGTCGAGTGGGGATGACACTAGAACAGGCTCAGAAACAAGGTATTGCTGCCCGCGAAGTCACCCTGCCAATGGCTTACATCGCCCGTAGCATTGAGTGGGGACACGATCTGGGGTTCTATCGTATGGTCATTGACACCGACACAAATCTGATTTTAGGAGCAACGCTGGTTGGGTACGAAACGGCTGAACTTGTCCATGTCTTTTTGTCGCTGATGGAAGCTAAAGCAACGTGGCAGCTACTTGAACAATCGGTTCACATTCATCCAACTTACGGTGAGGCATTGCCCAGTCTCGCAAGACTACTCTTTGAATGATAGTATGCCAATCTGTCTCAATATATAAGAAATATCTGAATCGAAAGCTGAAAACAACACACCAATTCACAACAAAATCGTAAGTAATTAGCCGTACTTGATATTACGGCTTTTAAAGCTATTGAACAGTGCCAGGATGGGTCAGGCAATTGTCTTCGATGCAGTTTTATGGAAGCAATCGCCTATAAAGTTCATTGCCAAGAGCGATCGCTGTGCAGAGAAACAAAGATCATTTTATCAAGAGTAAGGTGTGATAGTTGGCACTGTGCCTGTCAATGCCCAGTTGCCGACTTCCCGAATTTTGTAGTCCACAGGATCGTGGAGCGTTGCTGTACGAAGATTTCGCCAGTAGCGATCAAAGTCATAACTCTGTGCTGTGGCGCTTGCACCCATCACATCAAACATTTGTGTTGTAATTGCTAAACCAATTTTGGTGACAAATGCTTTTGCTGTGTAAACAGCGATTGCCGCTTCTCCTCTTTGTTGGGCTGTTAAATTAATGCCCTTTTCGATGGCGGCTTGCAATACTTGGGCTGCTCGATCAGTAAGTAAGGTTGCCGCTTCTAAGTCCATCCAAAATTCACCGTAATGATGCAGAATGTAAGGGTCTTGAATCGCTTGTTCTACCCCTGATGTAATCCAAGGGCGAGTTCTGGTTGTGGTGTAGTTCCGTGCAGTTGCAAACGCACCTTGAACAATGCCTAGATAAATGTTCACTTGATTGAGTTGTTTGAAGACATTGATTAGGGTGGCGATCGGGCTGTCACTTGGATAAATAGAAGTTAGAATTTCATCTGGTGTCACCAAAACTTGCTCAAACGTGACGCTACCTGAGTCAGTTTGGCGTTGTCCCATGTTGTCCCAATCTCCATTAAAGTGAATGCCAGGGCGATCGCTGGGAATAATTGCAATTACGGGCTGTTTAGAATCAGCACTTAAGGCACTGACAATCATCCTGTCTGAAAGGCTTGCTCCTGTAGCAAATCGCTTGATGCCATCGAACTGCCAGCCATGTTTAGTCGGAGTTGCCACCAATCTTGGATCAAGGGCATTGGCTGCATTTGCCCAAAACCAGTTGTGCTGCACTGTATCTAAATAAAGTTGTTCTACTTGTGTTGGATTGCTGATTGAGAGTGAGCTGATAATCGTGGTGTGATTGCCAAACAGTTGACCGATAGAGCCATCAGCTTTGGCGAACTCGCGGATCAAGCCGAAGATTTTGACCCAGGAAGTTTCTCCTAATCCCCCATAAATCGTAGGAATCACCAGATTGAGTAAACCGCTTTGGCGCAACTGCTCAATCTCATGGATAGGACGGTTGCCACCATTGCGATCGCCTTCGGCGCAGCGAAGCTGATCTCGTTCTGCGGCAGTTTTAGTAAATTCCTGGGCAAGTTGATAACCGATAGCAAGGAAATTAAGCGGTTTTGTTGTTTCTAGTAATTGCTGCATATTTAGTTCTCCTTTTTTATTTTTCTCGCTGCCTCATTTGCTTGGTAGATCATCAGGTGATCCCAAAATTTCGTCGCCAATTTCAGCAGAAATACGTTGAGCTAACTCCATATCTGGTATTTCGTTTTCGTTCTGCGTTCCTACCTCTGCAATTAGTCGTGCAAAGGCACTAGGAGAAGCAACCATCAACCCGCGAGCTGGCTTGTCGCTCAAAACGCCGATCGCGTGGGCTGTACCAGGAGGAATCAGGAAGGTTTCGCCAGCTTTCAACACAACCTTGTTTTCATCTGCCCAGACTGTGAACTCTCCTTCTAAGACATAAAGTTGTTCAGAGTAGCGCGTGTGGCGATGAAGAGGAGTTTGTGAGCCTGGTGGAAAATAACCTTCGATCAGATCGTATTTACCTTCGGTTGCAGTGTGGTCTGCAATGATATCCAGGCGAGAGCCAAACAGCCAGAAAGATTGGGTCATGAGATTGCTCCGATTAATGCGTAAGTTATTTTCAGCATTCAACTGAATTTAGCTTTGGTGTACCAAAGGGTGAGATGAATTTAACTGATACCTCTAATCCATTCGATGTCTAATTCATTCATGGAATCAGCTAATGAAAATCTACTTAGTTTGAGTTGCCGTAGAAGTTGATGCGTCCATAGCCTAAGAACTGCCCCAGGCTGTTCTCCCCATCTGGATAAGCAGTAACACCAAACTGATAAACACCACTTCCGATTGGATTTCTTCGAGCTGCAAGTGCTATCGTCACAGTGTTACCAGGCAAAATAGGTTGATCAAACACGATCGTTGCTTCACCGGCGTTAGAAGGCTGATTACCGCCAACACTAGCTAACTGGATTTCAGTACCAGCAGCACGTCGACTGTTAAAGGCTTTACTGTGAGTGACATCAAATTGGACAGTTTCTACGTTAGTTGCTTGCGTGATTGTTACTGCTTTCAAAGGTTGCCCAGCATCTTTAGGAATGGTTAGCGTGAATTCATAGGTAGAAGGTACATACCCTCCATCTGGGAAGGCAGCAGACCGAAGCAGATGTAGCGGCTGTCTAAAGAAGGTTTGCCCAGCTTGATCAGTTGAAATGCTTTTTTGTGACTGGAACTGTGTTGGAGACGAGATTGCTTGAGACTGGGTTGTTTTTAATCCAAGCTGTTGAAGGATGACTTCATACTTAGTTGAAGCATGAGATGCTGATGGCGGGTTAGCAGTAGCTACGTGCTGCTGTGCAGATACGGCAAGGGTCGCCAAGGTTATGCTCATGGTAAATTTTTGGAATTGCATGGTTAATCTCCTTAAGATGTATTCGAGTTTCATGTTTTGAGTGTTAACGTGATTGCTGCTCATCTTGTTCTCTTTTAGATTGGTGAAGCTTCCTGCCCACCTCGATTAACTTCATTCTTCCGTGAGAGTCCAATTTACACCACTCAAGTTCTGTGAGTTAAAACGCGATTTAATTGTTCTTTAGTTGAGTAACGCCACAGCAAATGAGCTAGAAGCAATTAAACCTGGTATACTCTAACCAAAATGGAATCATTTGCCTGTCAATCTGTGTTGCTCAAACTCCTCGTGAGTCATTGATTAAAGAAACGCCCGATATCTTAAAAAAAGATTCGCTCATTCCTTTGCACCATCGGCTGATCTATGGATTCCAACTCATCAAAAACTAAACGAGGTCGCTCCACTTCTGGGCGAGTGCGAGGAGCCATCCTATCGCCTCAAGGGTGGCAAAAGTTTCAGACGGCAAAACAGCAGGTGGAATCCGACGAAACCTGGGGTAAACGCTTCAGCCAGGAAGATCTCAGCGATCGCACCGGACTGTCCCTCAACACCCTCGCTCGCATTTTCAAGCGCGAACTGGGGGTTGATCGCCAGTCATTAGAGTATCTCTTTCGGGCATTTGGGCTGGAATTGACGCAGGCAGACCTGACATCCCCTGCTTCATCCCAAGAGACGGAGAGCCGATGGACAAATCCCCAACAGGACTGGGATACTGCCGTCGATGCCTCGGTGTTTTATGGGCGTGACGTAGAACTGACACAACTTTGGCAGTGGATTGTATCTGAGCGCTGCCGCATAGTCGGACTATTGGGCATTGGCGGCATTGGCAAAAGTACGATCGCTGTCAAAGCGGCGCTGCAAATGCAAGCAGAATTTGAGATTATTGTCTGGCGCTCCTTGGCTAATGCACCACCACTGAATGAACTCCTGTCGAGCCTGCTGAAGTTTCTCATGCCGCTTTTTGGGGAAGATCCCATTCTTCCTACCACGCTCGATCAACAAATATCTAAACTGATGCAATATCTGCGATCGCGTCGGTGTTTATTAATTTTGGATAATACTGAAACCATTTTGCAGCGTGAGCCTGTGGGACAATGGATATCAGGCTACGAAGGTTACGGACAATTGCTCAGAGCCATTGGCGAAGCTTCCCACCAAAGTTGTTTGTTGCTCACTAGTCGAGAAAAGCCACGGGAAATGGTACTGATGGAAGGCGCACAGGCGCTAGTGCGATCGCTGGTCTTGAGTGGACTAACCCCTGATGACGGACGCGCCATCTTTCGGCAAAAAGGAGCGTTTACAGGTTCAGAAGCCGAATGGGAGACTTTGATCCGTCACTACGGCGGCAATCCTCTGGCATTGAAACTGTTGGCAGCCGCAATTGGGGATTTATTTAACGGCAGCATTACTGAGGTGTTGCCCTATCTGAGTCAAGGATTGGCAGTTTTTGAAGACATCCGCGATTTGCTAGACCGTCAGTTCGCTCGCCTATCCGAAGCCGAACAGAAAACACTGTTCTGGTTTGCAATTCATCGGGAGCCAGTCTCAATCTCAGATATTCGAGAGAATGTGGTTGATCCTGCGGCTCAACAAAGTGTACCTAATTTAATCAACTCACTACTGAGGCGATCGCTCATCGAGAAGGCAAAGCCTACGCTCATTGAAAAAAACGATGGGTTATTCCTCTTGCAACCCGTGGTGATGGAATATGTTACAGAACGCTTTGTACAGCAGGTCTGTATCGAATTTGAGACGCAGCAACTTAACGTTTGGCAAACGCACTCCTTACTGCGAGTACAAGCAAAAGATTACATTCGAGAGATTCAGACGCGCTTGATTGTGCAACCTGTGATGGAACAGTTGCTGTCTTGCTTTGGCAGTGTGGCAGCGATCGAGGCGCAAGCAAGACACCTATTAAGGCAACAGGGAAAGAAACCAGGATACACCGCAGGCAACCTAATTAACCTGCTGGTGCAGCTTCAAGTGGACTTACGCGGCTGGGATTTTTCTGGCTTAGTAGTACAGCAAGCCGACCTGCGACAGGTCGATTTAGCAGGAGTCAATTTTCAGAATGCTGACTTAGCGAAATCAATCTTTTCAGAAACCCACAATCTTGGGAGGTCGATCGATTTGAGTCCAGATGGACAGACCATTGCCGTTGGCGATTCTAATGGCAACATCTATCTCTGGAACATTAGCACAGCCCAACTTCTGGACACCTTTTCAGGACACAAAGGCTGGGTTTGGTCGGTTGCCTTTAGTTCCGATGGCAAAACGTTAGCCAGTGGCAGTAGTGATAGTTCCGTGCGCTTGTGGGATATCGAGAGTGGACGATGCTTGCAGGTGCTTACAGACCATGAAGGTTGTGTTTGGTCAGTGAGTTTTAGTGCCGATAGCCAGCAATTAGCAAGTTGCAGCGATGACACAACGGTGCGTTTATGGAATTTGCAAGGGCAGTGTCTCCGTGTCTTGACAGGACATACCCGGAGTGTTTATTCCGTCCACTTTGCGACCGATCAGCAAACCCTGGTCAGTAGCAGCAATGATGCAACCATTCGGATCTGGGATGTACGCGATGGCAACTGCTTGCGTGTTCTGGAGGGACATACCACCGGAGTTCAGTGTGTACGCTACAGCCCGGATGGACAACTGCTTGCTAGCGGTTGTCGTGATGGATCAATTCGACTGTGGCGCGGTCATCACCCTGGCGATCGCTCATCAAAACTTACTTTCACATTGCTGCAAGGACATACTGGTTGGGTCTGGAAAGTTGTGTTTAGTCCGGACGGTCGTTGGCTGGTTAGCGCCAGTCTCGATAGTACGCTGCGCCTTTGGAGTGTTGAAGACGGGCAACTCATCTGTGTACTTGAGGGTCATACCCACGATGTTTATGGACTTGCCATCAGTGCCGACAGTCAACTGTTGGTCAGTGCTGGAAAAGACCATACGGTGCGGCTGTGGCATTTACAGAGCGGACGAAACCTGAAAACGTTGCGTGGATATACTGGCGGGATTCATTCCCTGAGCCTCAGTTCGGATGACCAGATACTCGCTAGTAGTGGTCAGAATGAAATGATTCAGCTGTGGCGTTTACAACCAGGTGGCGATCTGTCATCGTTTCAGCCCTACAAAGCTTTTCCCAGTCGGTTGCGTCAGATTTCATCATTAAGCAACGTCAGCTTCAGTCCCGATAATCAAACTCTCGCGATCAATCGACACGATGAGTCGATCGCTTTATGGAATATCCAAACCGGACACCTTGATCGCTGGTCAGCACACAACGCAGCCGTGTGGACAGTTCTGTTTAGTCCAGGGGGACAAATTCTGGCAAGCAGTAGTTATGATTGCACCGTGCGACTGTGGGATGTGCAAACGCATCACTGTTTGCACGTGTTGCGCGGACATGAGGGCGGTGTTCCCGCGATTACGTTTGACAAGAGTGGTCAATCGTTGGTAAGTGGCAGTTTCGATCACACCATCCGGTTCTGGGATGTGCAAACTGGAGTATGTTTGAAGGTTTTACAGGGACACACAGACGCAGTTTTCGCACTGGCATTTGATGCCAGTGGTCGCCGACTGGCAAGTGGCAGTCTTGACCAAACCGTTCGATTGTGGGATGTAGAAACTGGAGCCTGTCTGAAAGTTTTGCAGGGGCATACAGGAACTGTCTGGACAGTTGCCTATGCACCAAGCGCAGGCTCCGCCAACAGTCCCGACAGTCGATTCTTGGCAAGTGGCGGTGATGACCAAACGATTCGAGTGTGGGATTTGCAAACAGGGCATTGCCTTCACATTTTGGATGAACATAGCGGTTGGGTTCGGTCAGTTGTCTTTAGCTCTAACGGTCAAATCCTATTCAGTGGGAGTGACGATCGCACAATCAAGCTCTGGGATGTGCAGACAGGACGTTGTATCGAAACGTTGACGGTTGATCGTCTGTATGAAGGCATGAATATTCAAGGAGCAACTGGGTTGACAGTAGCTCAAAGAACGACTCTTAAAGCGTTAGGAGCAATTGACCATTGAGGCGATAGGCAGCCAGATTCAGCGTCTTCGCTTGTGTTCAATGGTGTCTAGCAACTGTTGATAGGCGTTGAGCGATCGCGCCATTTCCTCGTTCACGAGTTGGTCAATCTGCTCATCCGAGAGAATTGTGCTTTTACCTAAAACTTGGACAAAGAGGACATGATATAGTTCACAACCCAAGTGGACAAGATATAGTTCAAACCTATAATTCGAGTTTAAAAAACCTAAAACTTAGCTACAGCAGGTAATTTAGCTCAAAAATTTTAACGCCTGCCCCGTTTTTGGGTAGCGTTGCCATTGCAGTTGCTAACAGCAAAACATATCTGCATGAGTACGGCGATGCTCCGCCCCACCTTCAAGCGATCGCTTGAACACCAAATCTCTAACTGAAGTAATAAAGAATCACCTTTTACCAAGTATTACACGGGTGATGTAGTGAAAAAGAGACAGAAACTCCATGTATTACACGGTAGAAGAGGATTGTATAGCTCTGTTTAATACTTAGTTTTTTGATGTTCTACTGTTGTCCTACAGCATCACGTTTAGGTTTGCGTTGACCAACACGCCCCGAAGACTTTTTAGGCGTTTGCGGTTGCTCCGGTGTTTCATCTGTCTTCTGTGCATCCGTGGGAGATGGGGTAATATTTGTTTCCAGTGGTGTCTCACTAAGGTCAGAATCACCTGGTTTTGTCTTCTTACGAGTTTGTTTTTTCTTAGGTGCTGGTTCTATAGAAGTTTCGCTTGGTGTCGTAGAAGCCGTTTCATCATTGCTCTGGGGTGCAGACTTTTTACGAGTCCGTTTTGCTTTTGACGTTGGTTTGTCAGATTTAGAGGGCGATGCAGTTGCAGTCGCCGCGCCCTTGGATAAATCCACCGCCGCTTTTGGTACAGAGGTCGAACCCATACCCATCTGTAGCAAATGCCACAAATGTTCACGGCGACTTTCCATGTACGAGAGTTTTTGTTCTCCCTCAGTCGTATCCAAAGCCATGCGTTCACATTGGGCTAGTGTGAGGGTATGTTCATGCAGTCGTTCTAAACTCAGGGTATCGTGACCATCATGCAATGCCGCCGCCACAGCCCGGATGAGCCAGTCTTTGAGTACCCCAACACAACCAATGGAACGTTCATAAAAATAAAGCCAATGCTGCATTAGCTCTTTTACATCCACATTCATAGGTACTTGCATCAACAGTGCCAGTAATGCGGCTTGAAAATCCTGGCGGTCAAGTTCATTTTGATATAAATAACGCGGAAAATGAATATCCAGTCCCCGCCGAGATGCTTGACCACTTAAATTGCGGAAATTGAGCAGTTCATAAGTCCCAATCAGAATGTGTAGCACTCCCGTAACATTAGTCATGGACTTAATCCAGTCCAACTGGTCTAAAAGCTTACCAGCACTTGCGCCAGTCCCAATCTTCATTAAGTGCTGTGCTTCATCCAAAATCACCGCCCGTACACCACGTTTGGTCATCGCTTCTTCTAATGCGTGACGCAGTTCAGGCGAATCATTAAACTGGGCTGTTTTAGTCCGCCCACGCCCTTTCTTCTCCCAAGTTTGTTCAGCGTCAATATCTATCAGCATCCGCCGCTCATAGAATGGTTCTCCCAAAAGTTTCAGTGCAGTGCGGTAATAATCTGCTCGATTAAACACCCCACCATCCGGTGGTCGTGTTTCTAAGAGCAATAACGGCATTGGGGGCCCAGAGCCGTTACGATAGCTTAAGGAATTAGATACACCCGGTAACTGTTCGGCTACATTTTCATTTAACCTTTTAGCAATCTGCCGTATCATCGTTGTCTTGCCCACACCGCTTGGCCCATACACTAACACATGAGCAAATCCGGCAGGTTCTCGAATCGCACGCATTAACAACATATCTACCCGTGCTAACTGGGGATGTAAAACTGCATACTCCTTAAACTGGGTAAGTCTAGACTGTATTTCGCCGTTTTGATTGCCGGTTAAAAAGTTGTCCATTAACGGTATTCCCCTAGTATCGGCAGTCGTGTGAGATCCAACAGTTCAACGTTGTTTTGCAGTGGTGGCAATGGTTCGTCATCTTGATTATGTGCTTCTATCTCCGGCTCAAGAGTGCTGACTCTTGGGAACTGGGGTACACCTTGGGTATTGGGTGTGACATTCTCTAGCACTCCAACCGCTTCCAAATCTCGTAACCGTTGCAAGAGCAAGGTTTCATGCTCTTGCACCGCCGCGATGAAGTCGGCAAGGCGTTTAGCAGAGATATTTGTACTCACAGCATTACGCTTATCTTGTTGCCTAATTTCTTGGGCAGCTAATAGCACTTCTTTCTCCGTGCGTCCGGCAAAGGTGCTGTAATACTGGGAGATACATTTGACCCATCTTCCCTCTAAGTACGCATAAGCTACACCCATATCAAAAGGGTCATAGCGCACACTGACTTTGGTTTTTTCGACAACCGGATTGCGGAAAGCATCGTTCCAGTAATAAAGATAATTGACTTTTATTCCCTGTCCCGGCTGGACTTTAGCGTTGCCTTTGGGTGTACTAGGGCGTGTTGCCATGAGGAAGTCTTCGTTGTATGCAATGCGGCGGTGTTCCCTTTCCCCTGTGGCAGCGATAGCGTCGGTATAAACTTGTAATGGTGTCTCACCCAAGGAATCATGTACGCTCGTGTCATAAATGTTATATGCCCACTCACACAGGTAGGTATATAAATCTGCCAATGTCCAAACGGCAAGTTGTTTGGGGTCAACAACTTTGGTCAATTGACGCGGTTGTTTACTGGCTTGGGTGTTGCCCAGTAAGTTAAAGATAAATTCTGTATTGGTTGTGCCGAATAATCGCTCAACTACTGAGCCAAAACGGGGTTTAGCACCAGGACGAGTCTTTTTAATGCAGTGGTAACGTGCTAATAAGGTATCAAAGTAAACGCTATGAAATTCCTTACCACCATCTACAACTACAGATTGAGGAAAACGACCCTCACGCTGAACACACAACCGTAGTGCCATCATGCAAGACCTGTAAGAAGGTGGGTCAAAGGTGAGATAAACTGCTAAGATTCGTCGGGAGTAGGCATCAATCAGTAATGTTAGCCAAGGTCGTCCTAAATTACGACCAGAAACTTGAGAGCGTAATTCAATGTCGAGTTGGGTGTGGTCAAGATGGCAGATAGCAAAGGGTCTGTCTCCATGCCTGGGTGTTGTTTTAGCTAGTTCTAAAACAATCGGTTCGGTTGCGTATGCGGCTTTTGCTCCCTGACGTTTTAAAGTCTGCTCATGGATGGGACGCTTTTTTAGACGAGTATAAAATGTGCGTTGACTCAGTGGGGTAACGTTGGCAGCACAGCAGGCTCTTGTATAGGCGCGATAAACGGAAGCGGCGGGAGCTTGTCTTGGTGTCTCGAAGTGTTCGGTAATAAATTGATCTAATAATTTGCTTGCATCCGTTGGTGCTTTGGGTTGGCGATTTCCTCTACTAGCGGTACGCGGCAGCAACCCAACATAACCGCAACCAAAACTGGCTTCGGCTTCACGGAACTGTTGTACCCAACGTCGCAGGGTGCGCGGTTTGATGTTTTTGTAGATATCTGTCTGACCCTGAAAATATGCTTGTACTAGATGGAATCTGTAGTTTGCTTGTTGTAAGTCAGCAGAAGAAGCGGCATCCATCAATAAGCGTACAGTTTCGTTGGTGCTATCGAGTTTCTCTTGTGACTGGATGCTAATACTACCACTTTCTAGTAATTGGAAAAAAAATGCTGTTGGCAACTGTATTGGTTGCCCTGCACATGGTAATAGCGTGGTTGTAGTTTCACCCAAGTTGACTAAAGTCCACAGTCTTGAGTCCCACAAGAATGTTGTGTTAGGTAAGAGCAACGCTTTTGAGATGAACTCCTTTTTGGGTAAGGACTGTTCTACTGCTATTAGTCCATGTGCATCAGCAGTTTGTTGGTCTGGCCACAATTTTACCCGCCAATGTTCCACTAAACCAACCGCATACAAGTCCACGTAAACTTGTTGGGTAGCAATCATAGTGTATACATCGTTGGCTCTGACTCCGCTCACTGATGCCAGCATTGCTGCAATGGTTGTTCCTGGGTTAGTTTTTACCCATTGCTGTATTTTTTCGGTAACGATGGCGGGGATATTGGCGTTAAATCCGAAGTAATCTTCCAAAAACATCAAGTTTTGAGTGAAGACTGGATGCAATTGAGCATCTGTGCGGACACTATATTTTAGTCCCCATGAAGCGGCTACTGCCTCTCCTGGTGGGCAATACCAATCACCTGTTTCGGTTTTTTGGTAGCGTCCTGGGTATTTTTGGGCTAGTCGCTCTAATTCATGAACTGTTTTCCATTCTTCCCACATTGCTCCTGTGGAGCGCAACACGAAAAAGTCAGGGGTATGATAGTGACCTATGTTCCGTCCGGCTGCATTTTTGTACTGGATTTTGAAGGGTGGGGGTTGGTCGTAGAACTCTAAAACGTCTGGGTCGTGTTCCATTTGGTAAATTGCCCATAGTTCTACTGTGTGGCTCTCAAATTGGATGGTTTGACCCATTTTGCGGCTAGGGTAAACTCCACTGACATTCTTGGCACGTCCTTGTACACGACGTGAGGGTGGGGCAGCGCGAATACTGGCAATCAAATCAATAGTTTGTGCCTTTAGTTGTTGCCGTCTACACCAATACTCAAACTCTTGTGAGTTCATTGACTTGCACCATTGAGAGTGCCAATAATCAGAGTTTTCAGCCTGACAGCAATCCACAAACACTACTCATCAAAGCTTTTTTGAACCATATTTTAGTCATTTTGAACCACTTTTTGGTCGGAAAGTTGATGAAAGAGCTAATTGTTTTGTGGAATTTTAAAGTTTTCCGGCTAAAAAACTTCTGGCTTTATTATGATTCATTTTTTCAACACGCGGCCATGAATTGATACAAAATTTTATTTGCCTGTTGCCTGTAAGCTCTGTAATTTCGTTAACTTTTGGTCAAGTTATGGTTCATAATTTGGCCATTTTTTGGGTAAAACCATAAGAATTTCTGTTGCGCTTGTTATCATCTGTTCATCGCTTTCATCGTCAATCAGCTTTAGAGGCAGCAGAGAAACCTTACGATACATCTCTAAAAGCGATGGCGGCAACATCACTGTTTCAGGAACCCTTAGAGCCTGAATATAATGCCATGCGAATTTAGGTGGAATATCTGTGCAATCCCACACCAATCGCAGTGGCTTTGCCCCTTTAGGAAGCGATCTCCAGCTTTCACTTTGACAGAGCATTTGATAATGTTCATAGAGCAGCCTAGATTGGATCATGCCAAAAGATATCTCTGAGTGAGCCATGAGTGGATTAATCGCCGCATCCAACCGATCAATGGCAAAACTGACAAAGCAAATACCGTTACTCACGGACTTTCCTAGCTGAATCTGCTTCTCTAATCCTCTGAGATAACAGTCAAAAACCTGGTTGTATACGTTTAGAGAAAACACTAACGTAGCATTCACGTTCATGCCTTGGCGAAGCAGTTGTTCAATCACTGGCAGCATTAATCGAGTCGCTGGGATTCTCAGCAATAAATTACTCCACCCTACAGCCCGCCAGATTTTTTGAGCGGCAGCGATCGCAGTTTCAGGTTCAAATAGCGTATCAGGTGGCAGATCGACTTGAACATAACCATCTCGTCCTTGTGTATGAGCATGAACTTGTTTCAACCGATCAGCTGCTAATTGCAGATCTCGCACAAGCAAATATTCATAATCTGCTTGAGCGCTCCGGCTCATCCCTTGCTGTGCCAGCGTAGTGAAGTCGCGATCATAAGCATGTCCCTGGATGGCAAGGTTCAACGCGTTAAAGTTTGATCGTGCGCCCCTTAACCCATCCTCTTCAATGGCTTGTTGCAACTGACCACTGCTCACCCAGCTTCGCTCAAACCCATCAAGCCAAATGGATTGTCCAGAGTGACGGAGTGACTGCAAAAGGTTCATAGTTTATAAACTTTATGCTCAAAGATTCAAACGTTCAATAAAATAGTTTGGCAACTTTCTTCAAATTTCCCCACTCAAGATCCATGAGTTAAGCGTCAACTTAAGTAGGGGTGAAATACAAGGGTTGGCATTATTCCGAACAATGTGTTCTAAATAGTCAGCCCTGGTTAACCCTCTTGTGTCACTTTAGGCAGAAGAAAAATAGAATTCAGGATGAGCCAGGAAGAAAAAAATTGGGGAAGTGAGCCTATAAACGATGGCTTGAAGCGTAGAAAAACCCAAAGACAGTTGAGGAATAGGAAAAACTGTCAACCAGGAATATATGAGGTTAAATAGGACAAAAGGTTGAATAACTAAACGCAGATTGTTGAGAATATTCTTCCAACCTTTACCATTATCCCACCAGGGGTGAGAAGCAAATGTTGATTGAGGATCTGGGGGAGAAAGATGTAGAGATTCTGAATGAAGGCTAACCATCAAGTAGGCACTACAAATAATCTCCCACCACCGCTCGATATCTTCATAGCGAGTAAAACGATAATCTGCCCAACCTAATTCATTTTTACTTTGTTTTAAGCCATATTCAACCCAAGTTCTTAACCCATAAAAATTACCAACCTCTCTAGGTGTAATGTCGGGATATTTGCTCATGACATACCAGGTAGAGTTTCCAGGTAAGGTTTTAGTGTCTGTAGTAATTTGCCAATACCTATGTTCTCCACGTTTTCCGTGAATTATTTCTCGAATAAACCGATTCTCACTGCTTAAGTTAGAGAACACTCTTTTAAACCTTTGCCACTTTAAGTATTGAGTGTACTGCCCTTTAAGTAAGTCTACAGAATGGTTTGAGCGAATTGCCATTAAATAATTTAAATCAAGTTCATCTAGCACTGATATGAAATTCGTTCCACTCTCTCCATATAAACTATCTGCCAGCACCAAGTTGAATTTGAAACCCATTAACTGTAGTTTTTTGATTAGCATTGCCCCGATTTGAGGCTTGGTAAGATATTTATCTCCTGGCTTTAATTTTTCCCGTGGCTTATATACTTCAAATAGTAGGGGAAAAGTCATCCCGCAGAATACACCATACGCGGTGACTGCTACAACTCCATTCTCAATCTTTCCCAAATTTCCGATGTACTGCCGTTTCACATAATCTGTTGTATTTCCTTTCTTCTTATCTCCTGTTTCATCAATAATTAAAATGATTGGTCTTCCTTTTAGTACCTCTAAGATTAGTTTAAATCGCAAAGCTCTTAACTGTTCTACTTCCCAAGATGATGTAGTTAAGAAATGATGTAGTCCTTGATAATTATCTAGCCCGACAATTTTCGCTATTTCTGGTAGACTTTTTCGTTTTAAATCAGAAATACATCCTATATGTAGATATTTGAAAGCTTCAAAATTCCTAACATCTGAAAACAGGTTTTTATACCACAAGCAATATTCATCCACAAACTTGACGGTTTTAATGGGTGAACGAGGCTCTACCATGCTCTGTGTCTTCGTTCTAGGTTTTGTACATTATTATGCTACCGCGATAGTGACACAAGAGGGTTAAACCCAAGCATTCAGAGGCTATCCCTAAGCTTTTCCATATCAACCGATCATCTATGTTGCGACATAGGGATGGGGTGGTTAGATGGGTTGAGAAGTAAGTACTTTCTAAGGGTATCTGTTCCACCCCTCCCTATCCCAAACTCACGTTAATTCAGTGCAGGTTCAGTAGCAGCGTTAGAAGATGGAGCTTGAACAGACAGAGGCGCTCCAACGATCCAAGTGTCGTACTGGCGTGCAAGCTCTGTCCAACCTTCGGGCGGCGTTTGACCGATTTGGGGGAAGAATTCGTCGATGCCACCGGGGACGTAAGTGCCGAGCAACCGGGCCCTTCCGGGTCCAAGATTCACCCATCCATGCACAGTGTTACGGGGTACCACAACCGATGTTCCTGGCCCAGCCTCAAACTCTTTACCAGCACAGTGGAAGCGAAATCTGCCTTCCAGGATTTCAAAGATCTCTTCCCTATCTTGGTGATAGTGGAGTGGTGGGCCTGAGAACGGCGGAACATCCACTTCAATAATTGTGAAAGCCCCATCGACATCTTTGCTATGGATGCGGATAGCCATCTGCTCGTCGAGCATTGTATCGAACCAGTCGAGGTTCTCGCTCTGTCCAACAATTGCAACTTTGCTTTGATTGAATTGAGTACTCATTGTTTCAGGGGTAAAGGTAGTGTTATGAACTTACTGAGGTAACAAGCATCGCTCTTGTAGCGGTGGGTTTGATATTCTGGTTGCGATGAAACAGATTGGTTGGGTCATACTGGTTCTTGATCGCCACGAGTCGCTCGTAGGTGGCAGTCGGATAAACCTCACGAATCCGCTGCTCTCCTTCATCTGCCAGGAAACCCACATAAGCACCGTTAGCGTAGGGTAAGAGCGCCCGAAAGACTCGCTGGGTAAGGGCATCGAGACTGGCAGCATCGGCAGATAATGGTGCGAAATGAGTGATCAACACCATGCCCTGTTTATCACGATGAGCAAAGGCGGTCGCATCAGGTGCGACCCGACTCATTGCGCCACCCAGGACACGCAGGGAAATTAACGTTTCAGGAGATATGACAGATTGAGCAGATTCAACTAATGCGTGTATCATCTCGTCTGAGAACGTCTCGAAAAACTGCGATCGCGAATGATGTTGAAAGCCAGGGATCTCACCAACTCCTGTAAGCGCAAAAATCTCTGAATAGGGCATGGGGGCGATCAGGTCGGCGATCGGGGTGGCAAGCTGACGCAGGGGAGCCACAACCCCCTCACCCTCGCTGATGTCACCGATGTAGCAGACCATAATCCCGACGACTGGGGTTCCCTGTTTGTCAGGGGGAATGAAGGGGGCAGGAGGTGCCAGCATGAACAAAACTTCAGTGGAAAGTGCATCGGGTGCTGCTGCTGCTAGACGAGTATACTCTCGCAAAATGCGCTCTGCCTCGGTTGCCTCATAAAAGACAGCACCACCCAAAACAGTTCCGCCTGGATGTAGATTTACCTCGAAAGCCGTTGCAATGCCAAAGTTGCCACCGCCACCGCGTAAGCCCCAAAACAGTTCGGGATGTTCATCAGCACTAGCACGCAGCAATTGTCCATCTGCCGTAACTAGTTCCACTGCTTGCAGGCGATCGATCGTTAAACCGTAGGCACGAACCATCCAACCGATGCCGCCGCCCAGCAGCAAGCCACCCACACCCACAGAAGCAACGTCGCCTGATGTCAATGCCAATCCAAAGGTTTGGAGCTTTTTGGCAACCTCACCCCAGGTAAGACCTGGTTCCAAACGCGCTGTGTGGTGTACTGGATCAATTGTTATCGTCTTCATGTAGGAGAGGTCGATCACCAGCCCACCGTTATTGGTGCCATGTCCGGCTGCACTATGTCCTCCACTCCGCACAGAGAGCGTCATTGCCTGCTCACGGGCAAAATTGACAGCGATTTTGACATCTTCCGCATCAATGCAGCGCACGATCGCAGCAGGATAGCCATCAGCGAGACCATTCCAGACTTTTCGTTCAGCTTCATACGCAGGGTTACTAGGCAGGATCAGTTCACCTCGGATCTTCGAGGCAAGTATCGCGATCGCTTCTTCGTAGTCATGCAGCTTCTCTTGTGAAGATGCTATTTGAACATGAGTTTGCCCATTTTGCTCGTATTGAGCAGTTCTTTGATGTTGTTCTGACATTATTTACTTCCTTTCATTGTTTAAAGACATAGAAATACTCCTGTTCATCAATACGCTGTGTCATGAACAGTAATGGATTTACACCAATACACTCCTCCATTCACCATCTTTTGTGATGGCGAAGTTAACGCCGCTATCAATGACGAGCGATTGTTCAGTAACTTCCAAGACAGGAGCCTCAACCTGTTTCAGATATTTCTCAAACCATTTCACGGCAGTTGTGCTGGCAATTTCAAAACCTTCTCCCTGGAAACCGTCGAAGTGTCCACCCTTCAAAATGGTGAAAGACTTCGGCTCCATTGCACCTGCATAGACAGAGGCAATTAAATCAGGAGGTGTGAGAAAATCCTTCTCGCCTGCAATCAGACATAGCGGAGTGGGAAAGATCGCCTCCAAGTGAGGAACGGGTTCGTAATAGAGAGAATGCTCGATCGATTCAAAGGTGATGCGATTCTCCCATCGTCCTTCACTGGCGCTTTTAGCAGATTCAACCCAGGTATATGCATCAGGTGTCGGCAGAAAGCTCGGTTGTCCGGGTGGGGCAACCAGAGGAAAGTAGCTCACTTCCCCAGTTTGATACCGTTTGATGCGGTCTTGTGAAAGCAACGTTGTGAGTTCATCGAGGTCAAGGGGTGAAGTCAGACGACGGGAGTTGAGAAAAAGATTCACTGTCGGCATCTGGGCTACGACGGCTTTCACGCGCCGATCAAATGCCGCTAGATGCAGCACATGACCACCGCTATAAGAGAAGCCCCAAACACCGATGCGATGGGGATCAACTTCACGTTGGAGTTGAGTCCAGGTGATAGCATTGCGGTAATCCTCGTGCTGCTCGGTCGGGAGCATTTGTCCACGAGGTTCTCCCTCACTGCCACCGATGTAGCGGTAATCGAACAGTGTGACAACGAATCCAGCTTGAGCGAAGCGTTCAGCAAACTGTGGTAGACCCATCTCTTTGGTCAAGCCAATGCCATTCGCCATGACAATGGCAGGACAACGTTGACCAGATGCGGCTTGATCTGGAGTGTAAAAGGTGACGGAACACTTTAACCCTTTACTGTCAAAACTGGCAGTTCTTTTGTGCATCGCTCTCCTTTATTGCCTTATTTTTTCATTGCTCTTCTGGCATGAGTTCATCTTATGCTTTGGAAAGAAGGTTCTGAATACATAAACTTTGCAGTTTATTGCCTGATTTTCTCAAACAGCGAAATGGTGTTTAAAAGAGTCCTCTATAATAGGTGCAGGAAAACGATGAGAGGGATGTCTCACGATACGTCGCTAAGTGTTGACGAGGGCTTGGTATGGCAGATGAATTTCTAAAGCGCGAGACCACGATTGATGCTTGTCAAGAATTGGCAAGATTAGTGACTCGCCACACGGATGGCAGAGGAAACGGTGTTCATTCAACGGCGATCGCTCAGTTGGAATTTATGCGAGAATCTGCGGCTCCGACAGAACTCTGCACGGTGTATGAACCGACGCTTTGCATTATTCTTCAAGGCAGAAAAGAAACCTTACTAGGACAGGAAACCTATCACTATGGTGCGGCTCAATATATTGTTGTCACGGTTGATCTGCCACTCAGCGGAAATATTGTCGAAGCAACACCGGATCAGCCGTATCTCTGCTTTAAGCTAAGTCTGGACGCGACTGGGCTTTGGGACATTATTGACCAAATTCAGCGCCATCGAGATCAAAAAGAAAGTTCAGTCAGAGGCTTGTTCGTCAGCGATGCAAATGCTCCGTTGATTGATTGTGCTACCCGACTCACACGGCTTCTGGATACGCCCGAAGATATTCCATTCCTGGCACCGATGATGATTCGCGAAATCTATTACCGTCTTTTAATGGGCGACCAGAGCGAAGCGGTTTGGCAAATTGCGACCTCCGGCAGCCAGATGCAGCGCATTGCCGAGGTGATTAAACAGATCAAAGCAGAGTTTACAAAGCCACTGAGCATGGATGATTTGGCAAAGCAAGCGAGAATGTCTTCCGCATCATTTCATCGGCACTTCAAGGCAGTGACCTCAATGAGTCCGTTGCAATATCAAAAGCAGTTGAGGTTATTAGAAGCCCGTCGTTTGATGCTGGCTGAAAATGCAGATGCAACCCGTGCGGCGTATCAGGTTGGTTATGAGAGTCCTTCACAGTTCAGCCGTGAATATTCCCGCATGTTTGGTGCGCCACCTATAAAGGATATTGAGCGTTTACGAATTGCCTGAGTATTGACTGTTCAGCAATCGCTGAGATGAACGTTAAACTTAGTGGCTTAGTACATAAACCCCAATGCATACGATACCTTAGCCAATTTACGAGGGTGAGTTGATGTACAAACTGCCATTTCTCCGAAGCTGGGCAAAAACAATCAGTCCTAAAAATTCCTTCCAGGTTTCTCGCAAGGCTTTTTTAATTTTTGTAGACTCTTATTTTGGCAAAGGTATTGTATAAATAAGTATTTTTTCATAAAAATAAATTTGTCTTTATTAACTAACAGCAGAATATTAATTATTGTTTTCCATTCAAACGACCTGTTTGATAAAAATCAAGCAGGTTAGGAAAAGCTTTTTGTAGCAACCAGTTCCGCCCAATTTCTGATTCGGGAATATTTGAAGCAGCCATGTAATAACCACTTCTGTAAGCAGCTACACCTAAACAAGCTTGTAGGCTGGATATAGCCCGTGAAGAAACTGGAATAGGCATCAAATCTTGTATATGACTAGGATGATAATTTTGTCCTACCAGTAAAAAATGAACTAAAGTATGAACCAACCGGGGTAAGACAACTGTTCGGTCTTGCCAACGTTCTAAACGGGTCTTGATACGGAAGTAATCAGGTAAATCAGCTGCTTGAGATTCATCAAGGAACAAATCGCTTTGGCTTTCGATAAAACTGGAATCCAGACCTATAAACTGTTTAAGAAAAACAAGCGTTTTGCCCCAACGTTCGTGTTCCTTAGTTTCAGGAGAGAACGCACCTTCTGAATACTGTGAACCATACTTTTCTTGAAGCTGTACAACCGCTTCTTGATTGATATCACCTTGCCAGTCAGATTCAACAAAAAACTCTTTTAAAATATCTTGCAAGTAGATGGATGAAAACTCACAAATATTTGGTGCTTCATCATCAAAATCGTCTTCATAAGTATCAATAAGAAATTTCTCTAACTCGATTTCTAGCTCTTGCTTTCTATTAACTGGCAGTAATGATTTAGCGTCTTCTAAAGATAGAGGAAAATCTAAATAAGGATGTCCTTTAGCTAAGTAAGAATCACCTAAATCAGCTAAACTTTCAAGCGCAATAGTCCGGGCAAAATACTCATCTTGTGGGTGTACGCATATCCCCTCTAATTCCTTATCCACCAACATCATAGTAATTGCCAGTAGAGCAAACCATGAAGCATCGTGCAAACAAGTTGGTAAATCAGCAATTAAATCTACTAACTTCAGTTCTAGAATTTCTCCCCAAACGCCTATCCTAGCGGTATTAGAAACATCACAAAAATGCTCGACCTCTTCTCCAACAGATGTTTCTCCTAACCAAGTAAGATTTTCTACTTGCAAAGGTGAAGAGTAGTCAGGAGTTAGCTGATTTTGGCTGTCTTCATCGAACTGTATCCACATCAAAGCCAAGAGCATCAGCTTACAAATACTTACTCGCTTTAGGAGAAGATATTCAAGCATAAGTCATTACTTATAATTTTTAGATACATACCACGACATTTGCGATACCACCATAGCACAGGATAATTAGCCGTTCCTTAGTAAAAACCGCAATGCAATGAGAAACAGGGATAAAAAATAACTCACAAGTATGAATCAAAAAGTGTGCTTTAAAGAAAACAATTCGTCAAAATGATAGATATTAAAAGAACTAATGCTGACGCAGCAATAAAAGAAATATATCAATTCTCGCGTTATGAACTATATCAACAAAGTCATGCTAGTTGGCAGATGCGGACAAGAACCTGATCTTAAATTTTTCGAGTCCGGTGCAGTTAAGGCTTCAATCTCTATTGCAGTAAGACCACCCTACAGAAGTGAACAAGCTCTTTGGTTTGATTTAGTCGCTTGGGGAAATCAAGCAGAAGTGATTGGAAATTACATTCGTAAAGGAACTCAGATTGCAATTACTGGTGAGTTTGGATTTGATCGTTGGGCTGATAAAAATTCTGGCACTATGCGGCAAAAACCCGTAATTACAATCAATGCAATCGAATTATTAGGTTCACCCCGTAAGGAAGAATCTACATCTACTTCTGTATCAAACGAAACACAGGCTGTAGCTAACGCAAATTTCTAGAAAGTTACAAATCGCTTATGCAGTATAAATCATAGGCGATTAACCATCTAATCAATCTACAAACCAAACGACCATGATTCATAATACTGCAACTATTAATTTTAAATCAGTGAACACAACCCACGACAAAGAAGGTTCCTTGATTGCTTTTGGAATTGCTGAATTCTACTACCGTTCCAAGGAAGGAGTCGTTACTGACGAGATACCATTCCGTTCCAAAGGCGCACCTGCTGTCGTTATCAACGAACAGGGGGAAGGCGTACATGGTACAGCAGAAGGATATCTTGATTTAGTAGTAGATAACAGGGGTGAGTACAAAGAAAAGATTGCCACATTCGTAATTAGAAACTTTATCTCAGCACAACCGATTAACGAACTCACCCAAGTTAGCAAAAATTCTCACTCGCCTGAAACTCCCGATTTTGCTAAGGAACTACTCGAAGATAACGTTACTTCGACAAATGAAGACCTAGACGAAGAACCCCCATTTTAGAACCAACTAACTGAATAATGCTAGTCCAGACAGGTTTACTGGTTTGAACTAGCGTTATTTTTTTTCAAAAATCCAGAATAAAAATCCACTGTTTGGTAGAATCGCTGACATGGGTTCACAAAATCGCTTCATTAATATATGTCATCAACCAAAATAATTGCCACTTTCAATCAGTCAGGCGGTGCAGCTAAGACAACTATTACACACAATCTTGGATACCACCTTGCTAAAAAACACCGTGTACTGCTTGTGGATATGGACCCACAAGCATCACTAACAGCTTTTATGGGATTAGGGGAAGTCAAGCTGCAAACTGAACAAACTATCTATGGTGCGATCGCTGAAGAAACTCCCCTGTATATATGGGAAAAACCTATTCACGGGATGCACATTGTACCAACAAATATCCAATTGGCAGGTACGGAGCAAAAAATTTTTCATGACTTGACCATCGACAACCGCCAACGGCTCAAGTTTGTGCTATCAAATGTACTTGACCAGTATGATTATATTTTGATTGATTGCCCGCCTTCTTTAGGAATCCTAAGCATTATGAGCTTAGTCGCTGCTTCACACGTTATTATTCCTGTTGAAACGCAATATAAGTGCTATCTTGGCACCAACCAACTGCTAGAAACAATTGCCCGACTCAAAAAAGGAGGACACCAGAAATTACAAATTGCCTGTATAATTCCAACCAAATACGATAATCGTAATCTTCAAGACACAGGAATACTGGAAGAAATTAAACAACAGGTTGAAGGACGGATACACGTTACTGCCCCCATTCCTAAATCAACAGCTTTTCCTGACGCAACCCAAGCACATCTACCACTTGCACTCCACAAGAAAAACCACCCCGCAGTTAGCATACTCGAAGAAATTACAAAATATATTACTCAACTGTCAGTAACTCAGGGACAAAGCCACTGAGCTTGTAAGAGAAATCAAGCAAGCTGTACTGACCAGTCTAAGTCTAGAGAGGATTGATTCAAGGAATAAACTATAAGTTCTGTAAATCAATTCACAAAAAAGATGGTTACAGTTATTCAAGTTAAAAAGACTTCAGCGAATAAATTCGCTCCCGTCGCTTCCCTCTCAGGGCTAAAGCCTCTGAGTTTCCCGCTTACCGAGGATTTTGTATGAGCCAAAAACGCGAACTAGAAAAACTTACTGGACTGGATAATTTATTTGGAGATGAAGACGAACAATCTTTATCTGATTCCACTTTACCTTTATCTCAAATCATCCTTCCGCCGAGTCAGCCTCGTCGCTATTTTGACCCTGTAAAACTCAAATCGCTCGCTGACAGCATTAAGGAAGTAGGGTTACTAGAACCCATTGTTGTTAGAAAGATTCAGGAAGATAAGTATGAGTTGATCGCTGGTGAACGCCGTCTCAAAGCTTGTGAAATTGCAGGACTTGAGGAAATCCTTGTAGTCATTATTGAATGCGACGAAAAAAAAGCTCGTAAACTCCGCTTAGTTGAAAACCTCCAAAGGGAAGACCTCAATGCTTACGAGGAAACTATCGGAATTCTCGAATTACTAGCCGAAGAACTCGATGTTGACCAAGAGACAGTGGTCAAACTGCTCTATGACATGAATAACGAAAGCAAAGGTAATTCTAACCATAACGTTATGGTTAGTGATGAAGGACGAATCATACAAGATGTATTCTTGAGATTAGGAAAAATTACTTGGCAGTCATTTGTAGCCAATCGTCTTCCTTTACTCAAACTCCATTTAGATATCCAAACCGCACTGCAAAAAGGTGAAATTGAATATACAAAAGCTAAGGAAATCAACCGGATAAAAAATGATGATGAAAGACAGAAAGTTTTAAATAAAGCGATCGCAGAAGGTTTATCACTATCTGAAATTAGGATTCTAGTAGGAAATATTCTGACCTCACAGTCAGAAAGTAAGCCATCATCTCATAACCAAGAGCAAAAAGAAAAAGTTGACAAAATATACAAAGCACTTAGAAAAAGTAAAATTTGGAATGATGAGAAAAAGCTAAAAAAAATTAATAAGCTTTTTACTCAAATTGAAGCACTTCTAGAAGAAGAAAACAAAGATGATCCTTCTTTACAGCAAGGTAGTCTAGTCTCGGACAACTCTCTGTAAAAGGTACTGGATGGCTAGAAGTCAACTCATAGATTAAGTCATCATTACAGAGTATATTAACTGAGGATTTCTACATAGCCATCCGTTCCATTAACCCGAATTCTCTGTCCGTCATCGATCAGTTTGGTAGCATTATCCACTCCAACAACTGCACTTATGCCATATTCACGTGCGATAACTGCTCCATGTGTCATTAGACCACCAACTTCGGTAACTAAACCTTTTATGGATACAAACAATGGTGTCCAGCTAGGGTCAGTAAAGGAGGTGACTAATATATCTCCATCTTCTAGATCGGCATCTTCCATGTTTAAGATGACACGCGCTCGTCCCTCTATAACTCCAGAGGAAACAGGTAGACCTACAATAGCTTCGGTAGGGAGATTTTCTCGTTTGTACCGACCTGCAATGATTTCACCGTCAGATGTGATAACACGTGGCGGAGTTAGCTTTTCATAGTGTTTGTACTCGTCTTTTCGTTTGTTGATGAGCTGGTAATCCAGTTTATTTGTACGTACAACTGAGCGAAGTTCTTCAAAAGTGAGATAATATATATCTTCTTTTTCATGAATAACGCCCGCTTGTAAGAGTTGTTCGGCTTCTTTGAGTAAAGCTTTCTTATAAACAAAGTAGCGATTAATCATGCCGTATTTTGGATATTCACGATAACCGATGAAATTCCGGATTAAGCCGATCATTCGTTTGGTCTGTTCGGCCTTTTGTTCACCATCCGGTAATTGCTGCAATCGCTCTAATAACTCTTGTTCTTTTTTCAAAGCTGACTGTCGCCCTTGCTCAAATTTGCGATCGCCTGCACCAGGCTCAAAGTTTTTGATGTGACTGAGAATCATGGGGACAAGTGTAGTTGGTTTTTCACTCCAACGAGGTCTTGTAATATCGATTTCTCCGGCACATCGCATTCCGTATTTGTTGAGATAAGCATAGATAGCGTCTTGGGTTTCCTTTTCGCCATTAAACTTAACCAATTCATCCAAAAAGCTATCATCTTTTACTTGTTGTAAATAATCAATTACTTCAGGATAAGGACGAATCACATCTGCGACATCCAATAGTTCCAGACCCATTTCAGAAGTAATATTGTTGGGTACAGATTGAGAAAGCGTGTCTGCTACGTTTTTTTCATCTAACCACTCCTGCATTTTTTCATTGATCCACGATGAAGCATTCATAGCAGTCATAATCACGCCAAAACTTTGTGGATCGGATAAACTCTTCTTTAATTTCTGGATATCTTCTTGAATAAAATCAATCAGATCCGCTCCTGATTTCGTCTGGATGTTCTGTTTTAAATCTTCTATCGATGTTTGACTACGCCCAATCAAATCAGAAACGATCGCCGGATCGTATTCGGTCAGCGTTTGAAAATCCAAAGACGATGCACCCTTATTGCTGTTACCGGAACTTTGTTCTTGCTTGTCATCTGGTAACAATTTTATGAAATCTCCCCGATCTAGTATGGTCATAAGTGCGTCCCTTATAAGCGGATCGGATTTTCCCAAAACATCTACCAGAATTGTTCTTCTCACAGGTGAAGCTAAATCATGGGTGATATCAACAAACAAACGTCCACCCGCTTTATACATGGGTCGAGCAGCTGTTAACTGGAATAAAGATAATCCCAATGGTTTGATGGGATCAGTCATCATTTGTTGATGACCGACAGATACATAAACGTGATTTTGGCGATCGTTTGCTTCCGGAATGGGATATAAAGTAGTGATGGGGCGACTCTGGACAATATGAAATGTATCATCAGCCAAACACCATTCGATGTCCTGGGGGTGTCCGAAATGTTCTTCAATCTTCCTACCGATGCGCTCAAGCTGCAAAATCTGCTCGTCTGTCAGCGCTTGCCTATTCTGCCGTTTAGGCTCAATCTCCTGTTCTTTTGTACCGCCATCTTTTAAGGCATAAATAGCCAGTTTCTTAGTAGATATCTTTTTATTGATCGCTTTGCCGTTACACACTTTATAGATATCAGCATTCACCAGACCTCTGACCAAGGCTTCACCAAGTCCGAAGCCTGCATCAATGGATAACACCTTCCGATTAAAAGTGACGGGATCGGCAGTAAACAAAATTCCTGCCACCTGCGGAAAGACCATCTTCTGAACAACCACAGACAGGTGGACTTTACGGTGGTCGAAGCCGTTTTGAAGGCGGTACATTACTGCTCTCTCAGTAAATAGCGATGCCCAGCACTTGCTGATATGCTGATAAATTGCTTCCTTCCCGATAATGTTCAAATACGTATCCTGCTGCCCTGCAAAAGAGGCTGTCGGTAAATCCTCAGCAGTTGCGCTGGATCGTACTGCATAGGCATTTTTTTCTCCAAGCTTGGAGAGAAGGCGAACGATCTCTTCATTAATGTCTTGAGGGATGGTTATCCCTTCAATGAAAGAGCGAATCTCACCGCTAAGTTCACTGATTTTATCCCTGTCTTCCACCAATAGATGCGATAACTGTTCGAGTAATTCGTTAATCGACGGCGTTTCCCCAATGATTCTTTTAAAGGGTTCAGTAGAAATACAGAAGCCATCCGGTACAAGTATTCCTTCTATCTTGGTAAGTTCCCCCAGGTTTGCGCCTTTACCCCCAACAACGTTGAGTTTTGTTTTGTCAATATCTTGAAAACAAAGGACAAATGAACTCATCAGTTTTCCTCCTTTGGCAATTGATACTACGGTTGCAATCAGCCGCGGCAAACAGCCTTTGCATTACAATCAGGAGCTTCAAAAGTCCGCTACATTGCAATTGTTAGGCGGCTCCACTCACACCGCCTTTGTGTACTTCATAGCGCAACTCAGCCATGCCAGCACCCATCTGATGAACAGACACTAGGCGCAGAACTGGGCTTAGTACTCTGCGAGGGAATAGCGGCTTACCCTTGCCGAGGGTGGCCGAGCCAACCTGGATGATCAGCTCATCCAGTAAACCAGCATCGTAGAACTGACCAGCCAAATCTCCGCCTCCAACTATCCAGATGTTTTTGGTGCCGGCAGCAGCTCGCATTTCAGTGTGGGCGTGGTGTACATCTCCATTGACGAATCGGATGTTCGCACCTTCGATTATTGTCAGCTTGCGACTAGAGAATATCCAGGCAGGCTGAGTGTATGGCCACGCAAAGCCAGTCTCAGTGGCAACCTTTTGGGCGTTGCGTACCATCCACTCGTAAGTTGCTGATCCCATTGCCAACGCACCCACATCTGAAATGAACTCTGGATAGCTGGAGTCATTCAGGTCGCCAAGCCCAAACAGCCAATCTAGTGAGTCATTCTCAGTCGCAATGAAGCCATCAAGACTTGTCGCTGTAAAGTACTGAGTTTTCATTTTTGTATGCAACTCCTAAATATGACTTCAAGTGCATAACGGTGTCCATCACCTGCCGCAGATCGCCTTTGTATCATAACCGATCGCTCTCGGCGGTCGGTGTGCATGGGCGTTGTTATACGGCGTTCACGTTGGCGTAGCCTCTCGTAGAGAAGTGTGCCGTACCCCTGCGGGGAAGCAAGCTACGCGGAGCGTCTTTGACAGGAGAAGGTATAGCTCACTAGCTGCCGCTACCGCGATAGTGACACAACAGGGCTATTTGAAAATTTTTGAAAACAGGATAGTAGCGGAGGCGTTAGCATTCATTTGCAATTTAAGATTGTTATTTTTTACACGGACTTACGTCCAAATAAAGAAGAGAAAGCACTATAGCTAACGCTCAAATCCTTAAAAAGTAACTCTCACATAGGAGATAAAAATTATGGCTACTAGAACCAAAAAAGTTAGTTTAATTGATGACAACGCAATGGGTATTTACAAAATTGCTGACTACAACGAGCGTAAGTTTAAAGCCTTGCGGGGGGACAAAATGGTCTAGAATGCTTATCTTACAAAGAGTGTAGCAATTTGTGGTAAAAGAAAAAGAGCATTTATTCGCAATAAGCTCTATTTAA
>NZ_JACJRV010000048.1 GCF_014697475.1 Nostoc sp. FACHB-152 | reverse complement strand
TTGGCAGCGTTACCTGTAGCGGTGGCATTTTGTTGATCTGCTAAAGCGTTGCTACCTGTGGCGATCGCATTTAGACCACTGGCTGTCGCCGTATCACCCGTGGCAATGGAACTGGCACCAGATGCGGTTGAAGCTTTACCTATAGATGTGGCATTTGTCCCACTGGCAGTGGCAGTGTCACCGTAAGCAGAAGCGGAAATACCTGTAGCTTTGGCAGCGTTACCTGTAGCGGTGGCATTTTGTTGATTAGCGAGAGTATTTGTACCTGTGGCGATCGCATTTGTCCCACTGGCAGTAGCAGTATCACCCGTAGCAATGGAACTCGCACCAGATGCGGTTGAAGCTTTACCTATAGATGTGGCATTTAGACCACTGGCAGTAGCAGTATCACCCGTGGCAATGGAACTCGCACCAGATGCGGTTGAAGCTTTACCTATAGATGTGGCATTTGTGCCACTGGCAGTAGTTCCGTCACCGTAAGCAGAAGCGGAAATACCTGTGGCTTTGGCGGCGTTACCTGTGGCGGTGGCGTTTTGTTGATTGGACAGAGCATTTGTACCTGTGGCGATCGCATTTTGTCCACTGGCTGTCGCTGTATCACCTGTAGCAATAGAACTGGCACCAGATGCTGTGGAACCTTTACCGATAGATGTGGCATTTGTACCACTGGCTGTCGCTGTATCACCTGTAGCAATAGAACTGGCACCAGATGCTGTGGAACCTTTACCGATAGATGTGGCATTTGTGCCACTGGCTGTGGCACTGTCACCATAAGCAGATGCAGAAGCACCTGTGGCTTTAGCGGCGTTACCTGTGGCGGTGGCGTTTTGTTGATTGGCAGTGGCAGTTGTACCTGTGGCGATCGCATTTTGTCCACTAGCAGTGGCAGTGTCACCCGTGGCAATGGAACTGGCTCCAGATGCGGTTGAAGCTTTACCTATAGATGTGGCATTTAGACCACTGGCTGTAGTTCCGTCACCGTAAGCAGAGGCGGAAATACCTGTAGCTTTGGCAGCGTTACCTGTGGCGGTGGTGTTTTGTTGATTGGACAGAGCATTTGTACCAGCCGCGATCGCATTTGTCCCACTGGCTGTGGCTGTGTCACCTGTGGCAATAGAACTGGCTCCAGATGCGGTGGAGCCTTTACCTACAGATGTGGCATTTGTACCACTGGCAGTAGTAAACGTGCCTAAAGCAGTAGCATTGTTTGCTGTTGCTTTAGCTGTATCGCCTGTGGCTGTTGCTGAAGTTCCTGAAGCTTGAGAGCTATAACCGTAGGCTGAAGAAAATCCACCAGTAGCTTGGGCTAAAACCCCAGTAGCAAGGGCATTTCCTTGATTCGCTACAGCACCACTACCTGTAGCGATCGCATTCTGCCCTGTTGCTTGAGACAAAAAACCTGTAGCGATTGCTGTGCTGCCTGTAGCTTGGGCATTATTACCTGTAGCAATCGAAGATGCACCACTAGCAGTCGTGTTACTAGAACCGATAGCTACTGAGTTAGCTCCTTGTGCTTTGACAAGATCACCCAAAGCTACAGATGAAGTATTTGAAGCATTGGCACCATTACCGATAGCTGTGGCACTACTAGCACCAGCATTAGCACTTGTACCGGCGGCGATCGCATTGGTAGCACTAGCCGCTACTGTGGCATTGTTACCAATGGCAGTTGAAGCTGTTGCACCTGTATTGACGTTGGCATTATTACCTGTAGCAATAGCACCAGTCGCTTGAGCTTTGGCAGTGTTACCTGTGGCGATCGCATTGGTAGCGCTAGCAGTTGCACTTATACCTGTGGCGATCGCATTGTTACCGCTAGCACTTGCACTTGTACCTGTGGCGATCGCATCGGTAATATTAGCAGCTACAGTTGCTCCATTACCTATCGCAGTGGAGTTTAATGCTCCAGTATTAACAGTTGCTCCATTACCTATCGCAGTAGCACTGTTAGCTAAAGCACCAATAGTACCAGCAATATTACCAGTACCTATAGAAATTGCATTAGAAGCTCCACTACCAGTAGTTGCATTAGCACCGACTGCTATTGAATTAGTAGATTGAGCCTTTGCACCATCTCCTAGTGCTGTGGATGAAGAACCTGCTGCATTACTATTATTTCCCAGTGCTGTGCCTGCGGCACCAGCAGTTGAGGACTTCCCAACTGCTGTTGCATTTATTGAACTTACATTAGCTGATTGTCCAATTGCTATTGCACCAGCAGATGAAACAGTAGCACTTACAGAAGCACTAGCACCAATAGCTATTGCACCAGATGAACCGCCTGTTGATACTATTGCATTAGTACCTACAGCTACTGAGTCCTGACTTTGAGCAGATGCGCCTGAACCAATAGCAGTAGCATTTGAACCCTGTATAGTAGAGCTAAATGTTCCACCAGTAGCATTCGGTGTAAGTCTGACGTTTTGAGCTTGAACAGCCGGAGATAAAATACTTATCAGTCCAACTGGCAAGAATAGTCTAGTAAACAGTATAATCAGTAATTTTCGGTATTTACCTTTTATAGGTTGTTTGATTGTATACCAGTAAAACGGATTGATTTTCATACAAATACTTCTGTACCTTGATAACAATAAAAAGTCGAATTTATTTGATAAACCGAAGAAACTTACTTTTAATTAATTTTGTAAAAGTTTCTATGTTTATCTGGTATTGAGCCAAGTAATTACACAAAATGGCTAACTTATTAGAGGGCAATGAATATTTAACTATTAGTGGGTTCAACCAACATTTTTTTGTCGCAAAAATACCTGACTTTAAAATTTAGCGCACATGGTCTAATGTGTAGGATTTTAATTATGGATTAGAAAACTATAGATAACCCATGTCATGACACAATAAAAGACACTCTGCTTTTTTCAAAATTCTTATACATCACTTAAAGGTATGTTCAGAATTTATACTTATTGCCAGAATGTACTCATATTTTTGTTGAAAATATATGGTTTATATTCATGAAAAAAGATGAATTATTTATTGAAATAATTCCTTCATTAATCTCATATATTGCATTATTTTCAACATGAGTTAAAAAACTAAGTTACACAAAGAATAATCAAGGTTTTTGCTTTAAATATTCTTATGTAACCCGGTTTTTTCCAGGTATTTAGGGAATTTGTTGATTGATTTAAGTTTTTTCACAGATGTTTAGCTTAAATTCTGTAATTTCACTCCCTAAAAAGATAAGATATTGAATTTGTTACATAGTATCGACACTATAAGATGAATGTAATCAGTGAATACACTATTACATCCGGAAGAATTGGAAGATGAGGTAGTTTTGTCAATAAGTCTTTAGATATACATTAAGATTTAAGCATTGACAAATAAGACAAAAAATGAATTAAGATGAATAAGAACAAAACAGTTCGGGTGATTCAAATCTTGCACCAAGCGGCTGAAGTCGCGGTTCATCTTGCACACAGATAAAACCCGCACTTCGACATGGTTCGACTGCGCTCACCAGCCCCTCAGTGACCGCCTGCGCGGGTTCCAACCGTTAGTCCGCTTGGTGCGCCAAGCGCAGCGCAAGCGCGATAGGCGGACGCGCGTTTGTATAGCCACGAATTTCATTCGTTGGGGCTAGGTGCAAGATATATGATTGCAATTATCTCTCAACCAAGCAGCTGCAAAATCAACAGAGTTTCTCATATTAAATAATTTTGTTGTTGCTGAACCAACTGTTGAGATTCCAACTTGACCAGTTTTTTCTAAAGTTTCACCTATCTCGACAAAACAGTCAGTATCAAACTCAATATCTGAGAACCATTGCCAAACTCTTTGTCCTGCTTTCAAAATCGGCGCGCCCTTTTTCACTTCCTGTCTTTTACCTACCCGATACTCAGCTAGATGAAAGCTAGTGCAATTTTCATATCCAACTCCCAATAACAGTACCCAAGCATTCAAATCATACAAACGAGCTAACGGTGAATTTTCTCCCAGAGAGTAGTCTAGAGAGTGATTTGAAACTATCTTTTCAGCATCTTTACCCCAAGCTGCAAAAGAAACTTGAGGATGAGAACTTCGCATCACATTTTCCCAAGTTCGGAAGGTTTCAACAATCTTTCCCATACCTCGTGTTGGAGTCACTTTAGGGTCAAAAGCTGGCATAGTTTCCCGAATCATAGACCACCACTCTTGAGGAACTGGTGGTTCTTTCCACATTGCAGGGTCAGACAAATCACCAGAATGGGTAGGCATTACCAAGTTTCCGGTTGGTGTAATCACATCCATCAATGCCTGAACTACTGCAACTGAACCGCCACAAACCCATCCTAGTGAACTAAGAGATGAATGGACTATCACCGTCATACCTGGTGCTAGGCCAGCATTGGATAAATCGGTTGCTAAACTCTGGCGAGTGCGAGGTGATGATGTGCTGAGAAGAACTTTTAATTCACTCATCTGAAAAACTTTTAAATATAAGAAAAGAGAGGTAAAAATTATCTACCTCTCTTTGATGAATAAATTATTTAAACCAAATCAGATTTTAGTATTTGTTGGGTTTGTGAACGATGAAGCTTAATACTTGGCATTGCTTGATGTTGTCGAAACCTACAACACGAATGAAGTGAGTAGGATATTGAGAACGGCAAGATTGAACTTCGCTCAATACTTCACGGGTAGATTTAGCACCAAATAAAGGCAACTTCCACAGTGTCCAGTAGAACTCGGTAGGTTCAGAAACTTCGTTGAACTCGATCGCTGGGATGTAACCTTGAGACAAAATGTACTGAACTTGCTTTTCAATTTGAGCGTCACTGAGGGGGGGAAGATAAGAAAGGGTTTCGTAGCGGCGCTCTTTTGGTAGGGTTTGCATAACTGGTGATAACTGTTTGCTATTTTGTGACGACTTGGAATTAGGCTTATATGCCTGTCCTAACTGGCTAAGTTGTCCCAGTCAGGATCGGAAAATCTCTGTTGTTCTGATTCAGGACTGGGGTTTGACAAACTCAGCTGCGTGATGCGTTCTAAATGCTGGCGACGCTGTTCCGTATTGGCTTGCTGAATACCAGTGCGAACCATTTCTGGCAAAAATTCTGTCACTTCTTCAGCAATATGTTCTCTGACTGTCATTATCCGTAAGGCTAAGTCTGGCTTTTCTTGGAAAAGTTCTTTAATATAAGCTTCTCCATCCTGGACTTTTCCGGCGGAAAAGTTATGCAGCCAAATTGCCAATGGTGGATTCGTTTCGCCTAGCTGTGCCAGTACAGTCCTTAGCGCCTGATAAGTTAGGTAGCTTTGGAGAGTTTTGGCTGTATCTTTCGCAATTTGCTTGAGATTCATGCTTGACCCAGCCCTTCTAAAGGTTGAAGTATAAAGTGTGCAGGATGAAGTTTTTTTCATTCAACATTCATCCTTGCACCTTCAGCCTTTATCAGACGGTATCAACAGTCTCAAACTCGAACTTAATTTCTTTCCACAGTTCGCAAGCAGCAGCCAATTCAGGAGACCACTTAGCAGCTTCGCGGATGATATCGTTACCTTCACGAGCTAGGTTGCGACCTTCGTTACGAGCTTGAATACAAGCTTCGAGCGCAACACGGTTAGCGGTTGCACCAGGAGCGTTACCCCAGGGGTGACCTAGTGTACCACCACCGAATTGTAGTACGGAGTCATCACCGAAGATTTCAACTAGTGCGGGCATATGCCAAATGTGGATACCACCAGAAGCAACTGCCATTACACCAGGCATAGAAGCCCAATCTTGGGTAAAGTAGATACCGCGAGATCTGTCTTGCTCAACGTAGTTTTCACGCAACAGGTCAACGAAGCCCATTGTGATACCGCGATCGCCTTCTAGTTTACCTACAACGGTACCGGTGTGGATGTGGTCACCACCAGACATCCGTAGTGCTTTAGCCAATACACGGAAGTGGATACCGTGGTTCTTTTGACGGTCAATTACTGCGTGCATCGCGCGGTGAATGTGGAGCAACAAACCGTTGTCACGACACCAACGAGCCAAGGTGGTGTTAGCGGTGAAACCTGCTGTTAGGTAGTCATGCATGACGATGGGCATATTGAGTTCTTTCGCGTACTCAGCCCGTTTCAGCATTTCTTCGCAGGTAGGAGCGGTTACGTTGAGGTAGTGACCTTTGATTTCGCCGGTTTCTGCTTGAGACTTGTGAATAGCGTCAGCTACGAACAAGAAGCGATCGCGCCATCTTTGGAATGGTGCAGAGTTGATGTTTTCGTCATCTTTTGTAAAGTCCAAACCGCCGCGCAAGCACTCATATACTGCACGACCGTAGTTCTTAGCAGACAAACCCAATTTGGGTTTGATTGTACAACCCAACAGAGGACGACCGTATTTGTTTAATTTGTCACGCTCTACTTGGATACCGTGGGGAGGGCCTTGGAAGGTCTTGAGGTAAGCAACAGGAATCCGTAAGTCTTCTAGACGCAGAGCTTTCAAAGCTTTGAAACCAAATACGTTACCTACGATGGAGGTAAACATATTGGTAACAGAACCTTCTTCAAACAAATCTAGAGGATAGGCAATGTAGGCAATAAATTGATTGTCTTCGCCAGGAACAGGTTCGATATCGTAGCAACGACCTTTGTAGCGATCTAGGTCGGTCAACAAGTCTGTCCATACGGTTGTCCAAGTACCAGTGGAAGACTCAGCCGCTACAGCCGCGCCTGCTTCCTCAAAAGGAACTCCGGGCTGAGGTGTAACACGGAACGCTGCCAGAATATCTGTATCTTTTGGTGTGTAATCGGGTGTGTAGTATGTAAGTCTGTAATCTTTAACCCCGGCTTGATACCCAGCTTTTGACTGAGTCTTCGTTTGAGCGTAAGACATATCTATCCTTCCAAGATGTCACTCTTTTTACTTATCAAATCACGTTTTGTGCTACTTCCTCTCACCTTTTTTCTTTCTCTGATCAACAGAAGAGAAGATTAGGCAAAATTTTTTGTTAGAGGCTGTCTTCGCCAAAGGGCAGCATTTTTTTATTAACACTTGTTGTAGCGGCAACCCGCTTCAGTAGTGCTGTTCACGCCTAGCATTGCATCATCTGACGCTCTTGCCTTTCCCTCGGTTGATGAAAATATTTCTTTTATTTATTCCTCTTTACTCGCTAAATCTTCTCAGCCTCACTAAAAACTCTCCACTTCGCAGAAAGTATGAGATTATTCTCTTTTACATTCGGTTATTTCAGGGAATGGGCTTTCTAGCTTACACTCCCGCATCCGCGCTCTTGCTGTGTTCCTCTTATAAAAAACAAGCTAGGAGAGAATCTACTGGACGCTGATTTAGTCGAGCAGTGAGCGAAAGACAAAATGGCACACAACGTAATTTGTAACTTGTCTCACAATATATCAATAAATTGCATAAGTTATTCTTTGAAAGTTCTTAACTTATATATTTAAATTTGTTATTACATAAAGATTTAAACATTTTGTTAAATTTGATTTACAAATGTGTCAGCTAACTGTATATAAATGTGAACTAAAAAACAAGGGATATATTTGTTGAGATTGGGTGTCAGTTCTGAGTAAAGAGACGAAAAAATGTCTAATTTACTGTGAAGCGAGAAAAATTAGAGTAAAAGCAAGCACAATCTTGTAATGTGTTGTAAATAAAACCTCAGCCTCCATGTCTTACGCTTCTGCATTCAGTCCCAACTACGCTGCGGCAAGATATCGCTTTTGTGCAGCAGCACAGGCATTAGGTTTTCAATTAGAAACATATCCGATTAACCAAACAGGCCCGGATGAAGAAAACTTAACAATTGATGTGGCGATATTAGGAAGTTCGCAACCTGAGAAAATTCTGGTAGTTTCTAGTGGGCTACATGGAGTTGAGGGTTTTTTCGGTTCTGCTGTCCAATGTGCCTTATTAGAAGAACGTCTAATTGGTTGGTGTCCTAACCAAGGGTCTGCTTTGGTATTTTTACACGCGTTAAACCCCTATGGTTATGCTTGGGGAAGGCGTTGGAATGAAGAGAATATCGACCTCAACCGTAATTTCCTGTTACCTAATGAAGAATATACAGGTAGTCCCCCAATGTATGGTGAGTTGGATGCCTTTTTTAATCCTACTTCCCTACCATCTCCTTTCGAGCCATTTTTGCTGAAAGCGATCGCTACTATTTTTCGTTACGGCCTAGATTCATTAATCAATACCTTACCCGTAGGGCAATACGACTTTCCCCAAGGGCTATTTTTTGGTGGACACCGCCCATCTAAAACTTATGAAATTTTAGCTGCTAATCTTCCGCGATGGATTGGCGATGCTAAAAATGTTTTGCATATTGACTTACATACTGGTTTGGGTAAAAAGGCAACTTATAAACTCTTTAATGGAGATGCACCAGATTCAGAATCTACACGCTGGTTAAAAGAAAAGTTTGGTGCTGATGTTGTCCAACCTTACCAATCAGGAAAAATGTATCAAATACGTGGCAGTTTGGGAAATTGGTGTCAAGCAATGTTTCCCCAATATCAATATAGGTGCATTACGGCTGAGTTCGGCACTTATCCAGTGATCAAAGTTGTGGAAGCCTTACGTGCAGAAAATTGCGCCCATTTTTATGCCCCACCAGGGCATCCTTTTAGAGAATGGGCGCGCCAACGTTTGCAAGAAGTGTTTGCACCAGCCGATGTTGCTTGGCGGAATGCTGTAGTTTCTCAAGGTATTGATTTGATAGAACAAGCGATCGAAGTTTGTTTTCCGACAGAAGTGATTTAAAAGGACTTATGTAAAACTACTAAAAAGTTTAATTTATCGAACCGCAAAGGACGCAAAGGACGCAAAGAGAGAGAAAAAGAGAAGATTTGAACTTTACTCCAAATTTTTCAGGCCGATCGCAATTTTACTGTGTTTCTCAATTTGCCCCATAACTTGTTTTGCCCTTTGAATTACTACTGCTGGTAAACCTGCTAATCTTCCGGCTTCAATTCCATAAGATTTATCAGCACCACCCGGTTGAACTTGGTGTAAAAAGATAATTTGGTCGGGTAATTCTTTAACTGTGACTTGATAATTTGCCACATTAGTTAACATCGCCGCTAACTCATTTAATTCGTGGTAATGGGTGGCAAAAATTGTCCGTGACCGAATCTCTGTAGCGAGATATTCTGCAACCGCCCAAGCAATAGAAAGACCATCAAAAGTTGCCGTACCACGACCAATTTCATCTAATAATACTAACGACCTAGATGTGGCATGGTTGAGAATATTGGCGGTTTCATTCATCTCTACCATGAAAGTAGATTGACCTGTGGCTAAATCATCAACTGCGCCGACACGGGTAAAAATGCGATCGCATACTCCTAACCTTGCAGACTTAGCGGGTACAAAACTACCGATTTGCGCCATTAACTGAATTAACCCTACTTGCCGCAAATAACAACTTTTACCACTAGCATTTGGCCCAGTCAGAATAACCAAGTCAGGGAGTGGTGAGTGGTGAGTGGGGAGTGGATATTCTTCACTACTCCCTAATTGTGTTGAATTTGGCACAAAGAAACCTGCAGGTAAAGACTGTTCTACAACGGGATGGCGACCGTCAACAATTTCTAATTCTCTTCCGGATATCATTTCAGGGCGACAATAACCTTGTTGTACCCCTAACTCGGCTAAACCACACAATACATCTGCCGCCGCGACAGCGCGAGAAAGCTGGCGAATAGCTTCCGCTTCTTCTCCAACTTCTTCGCGCAAAGCGACAAAAATTTCATATTCCAATTTATGTAAATCATCCCTAGCACTGAGAATACGCGCTTCTCGTTCTTTGAGTTCTGGGGTGATGTAACGTTCCTCGTTCTTGAGGGTTTGCTTGCGGATGTAGTTAGTGGGTACTTGATCAGATTTGGTACGCGAAATACTAATGTAGTAACCAAAGGTTTCATTAAATCCTACTTTCAGCGTGGGAATGCCAGTTCTCGCCCTTTCATCTACTTCTAAATTAGCTATCCATTGATGGTCTGCTTCTACAGTTGCCTTTCTTTCGTCTAACAAAACATTAATACCAGGACGAATTAGCCCTCCTTCTTTTAAATGTAAAGGCGGTGCTTCTACAACATGGGCTTGAATTTTCTGTGCCAATTCTTCTAATACAGGCGGCACTTTCTGCAAAGCTTTCAAGAAAGGAGAACGGGCATCGGCTACTAAGCGGGCTAATTCTGGTAAACGTGATAAAGAATCAGCTAAAGCAACTAAATCTCTCGCATTGGCAGTACCGGAACTGGCGCGTCCTGTAAGGCGTTCTAAATCGTAGATTTGCCGTAATAATTGCCGCAAATCTTGACGCAGAGGTGTATTTTCTTTTAATTCTTGAATTGTATCTTGTCGCGCCCGAATGCCTTTAATATCAAGTAGCGGTTGCAACAACCAACGTCGTAAAGACCGACTACCCATTGCAGTGCTAGTTCTATCTAATGCCCACAGCAAGGAACCGTGAAAAGTACCGTCACGGACTGTTTGGGTAATTTCTAAGTTACGACGGGTTTGGTGGTCAATAATTAAGTAGTCTGTGAGGGTATAGGTGCGTAGCCTTTGCAAAGAAACTACGTTTTCTTTTTGGGTATCTTCTACGTATTCTAAAAGACCGCCAGCCGCCCTAACAGCCAGAGGAAGATGGTCACAGCCTAAACCTTCGAGCGATCGCACCTTAAATTTCTGCAATAATTTACTTCTAGCTTCACCTTGAGAAAAAGGTATTTGCGATCGCAAGCTATAACAAAATGATGGTGGTAAGCATTGGGGAAGATGAGGCGATGTTTCCCCCGGACGCAGCAAAGCACCTAAATCAGGCGCATTGGTGGGAACCAACACCTCTGAAGGTTGCAGACGCATTAATTCTTGCGTCAGGTGTTCTAAATCGCTACCTTGAGTTGTGAGAAATTCACCTGTTGAGATGTCTGCGTAAGCTAAACCCCAATGATTAGCAGCAATGACAACCGCAGCCAAATAATTGTTGCGGCTAGATTTCAGCATTCCTGCTTCTAACAACGTGCCAGGGGTGAGGATGCGCGTTACCTCTCGTCGCACCAAACCCACCGCCTCCGAAGCATCTTCTACTTGGTCGCAAATAACGACTGCATAGCCTTTTTCTACCAATTGGGTGGTGTAGCGTTCCCAAGCGTGATGCGGCACACCAGTCATTGCGACTCGCCCAGCTTCGCCGCCATGCTTACTGGTGAGAACTAATTCGAGTTCTCTAGAGACAGTCACAGCATCTTGGAAAAAAGTTTCAAAAAAATCGCCTACCCGATATAGCAACAGCGCATGAGGATGCTTATCTTTAACTTCCACATAATGCTGGTACATTTTACTCAGCTTACTGCGGTCTACCAGTTGCGTATCCGCGTGAGGCGCAGGGGGTTGATGAGATTCTGTTGGCTGGTTATCAGAGTCAGGGGCGGTCATAGATGCAAGGATTCACACACGGAAAAGCCACAATACTCGATGATAACGTGATGTGAGGTTGAGTAGCGATCGCTCAAGATTTTTTTATGCTTTTCTACGACTGCTGCGGCGTGTAGGTAGCTGTGGTGGGGGTGGTTCCTGCGATTTTAACTGTTCATCATCAGTTAAAAACTCCACATGATATCCCTTATGATGGTAATGCCAACCCAAGATGACAATACTGGCATCACCCATAGAAGTCTCTTGTATGGCTTGATTAGGGAATTGCACCGCTAATTTTTTTAGTTCCTCTGCTTCCCAAAGCACAATTTGTTCACGAAAAGCCGCCCAAGGGCTTGTTTCATCAGCTGCATAAGTTATAATTTCGGCAAATTTTTGCGCCGTTGGATACTTATTTGCTGTATTTGTTTTAGCCTGTGCAATATGATTACCCGTTTCGATAACAGTCGCTAAAGGCAATACTAACGTTGTAGATTTTGATATTTCTAGCTGAATTTTCTGATTTACACGCTCAAAATTCCATTCATTATTACCAGCAGTTTTTTTACCTGGCACTTGTAACCAAACGCATAACAGCGATGTATCTATCAGTAATACCTTTCTCATACTACTCACTATTCACCATGAGAAAGGCTTCTTTCAATTGCACCCTTAGTTGTCATATTTCCCAAAGAATATGAAGCAAATAACTTAGAGAAATTATCAATATCTTCTAACAGTGTAAGCTTACTTTCTCCGGTTTCAGAATCGCGGTGTGCAACAACCACGAAGGGAACGATTTCCGGGCCTAAAGCATCGAGTAATGCTGGGTTATGAGTAGTCAGTAAGATATCTATATTTCTTTTTCCGCCAATCTCGCGTAGTATTCTCACCAGTAATTCTGCACGAGAAGGATGTAGACCATTATCTATTTCTTCAATGACAATTTGACTCCCTTCGGGGCGAGTCAATAAAGCCGTGAGAATTGCTAAAAAGTGTAAAGTTCCATCCGACATAGCTTTAGCATCTATTAATGTAGTTTCTCCAGGTTTCCATTCTTCTTCACAGTAAAGCATTGCATCAGTTTTTAATCTACCGACAGCTTCTGCAAAGACTTTTCTTATATCTTTGTCCGGTAAATTTTTGGTGTAATTTGATAGATTTAATTCGACTTCGATCTTTTTGTCTCTATCCAATGCTGCTATTACCCCAGCAATATTTGATCCATCCCTTTCTAGAGTTTCAGATAGGCGCGCATAGTCACGCATTTTATAAGGAATTGGATTTAAAACTAAAATATTTTCCAGCGTTGAAACAACTTTTTTTTTTCCTTCCTTGCTTAAAACAAAAATTGTATTATGCAATTTTTCCATGAAATCATTATCTTCTATTAAAATTACCTCGTTTTTATTGTTAGTAAGGTTAGATACTATATCTTCATTAAGCTTTAGGTCAATTCCTCTATTTTGTAAACCACTTTTTGTAGATAATCTATTATCTTTTAGCTTTATAGTTATAGTATATTTTTTAGTGTTTAGGCCCTCTCTTTCAATAAAGATTTGAAATTTAATGTACTCTTTTATAACCCTTGCTTCAGGAAGTGTTCTTATCTGAATAAAATATAAATAATCTATTCTTTCGTCCTCACCCTGGATTAATGCTTTTAATGTAAACTCAGTTTTACCTCTTCTTGCAGCCCATTCAACGCCACCTCTAATTAAAGGAAGTGTTTTATCTCCTGCTAAAGCAGCCTCAACGTTTTCACCTCTAGCTATTCTTTGTAAAAATTCTAAAGCTTCAACTACATTAGATTTACCACTTGCATTTGTACCAATAAGCACCGTCAAAGGGTCAAGTGGAAGCTCCGCATAACGGAAACTTTTCCAATTTTCTAGGATGAGTTTCTTAAGCATTACCAACTCCAAAAACTCTAAAAATTTACTCTTATTTATTCTACAGAATCAATAAAAAAACTCAGCGTCACTCTGCGTCAAACTCCGCGTTACTTTGCGTTTAAATTTAAACTTATGATTTGCTGTAGCCTGCAAGCAGAGCAATTAGCAAATTTAGCACATACTTAAATCTAGCTTGCAGCAGTAGCGATCGCTCAAGGTTTTTTTATGCTTTGATATTGCTACACAACAAATTTAACTGGTTAATTCTACTTTCCCTCCAAAAGTCTAGCCTGCTGTCTTCCTCAAGAGGCACGTATCTGCACGAAACATTCCATATCCTATGAGCAGAAATTGAGGGAGGCTAAAACAATGACGAACTGTACTGTTGGCGACTATTTAGTGCTGCGTCTCAAGCAGATTGGCGTTAAGGAAGTTTTTGGTGTTGCGGGAGACTACAATATGGAGTTTCTCGATTTTATTGTGAATCAGGATGGTATTGAATTAATTACAACTTGCAACGAACTCAACGCAGCCTATGCAGCCGATGGCTATGGTCGAATTAATGGGATTGCAGCATTAGTAACTACTTTTGGTGTCGGTGAACTCAGTGCTATTAATGGAATTGCTGGTGCATACGCTGAAAAAGTTCCTGTAGTCGCAATTACTGGTTCTCCTGCTACCAAAATGCAATCATCTGGCGCACTTGTGCATCATACGCTTGGTACTGGTGATTTCTCCCTGTTTGCTCAAATGTATGAAAAGGTCACAGTGGCTCAAGCTTATCTCACACCAGAAAATGCAACAGCAGAAATCGATAGGGTTTTAAGAGAGTGTCTGCTGAGAAAGTTACCTGTTTACATTTCTATACCTATGGATGTGGCTAAACATGAAGTGACTGCACCATCTAATCCACTCATTCCGCCTGTCTGGCAAAGTGAGCCTGCTACTTTAGCTGAGGTAGTTGATGCTTGTGTGGCGATGCTAGAAAAAGCGCAAAAACCAGTGATTCTTGCTGATTTTGCTGTTGACCGTTATCGGTTGCAGCAAGAATTGCGACAGTTACTCGCAGTGACTGGATACCCTTATGCCACTATGAACATGGGTAAGGGACTACTTGAGGAAACACATCCGCAATTTATTGGCATATACAATGGTGCTGCGAGTAAAGAGTATGTGCAGAAACGTATTGAAGAGGCTGATTGTGTGTTGAGTATCGGTACATTGATGACTGATTTCAATACAGGAAAATTCTCAGCCAAACTCGATCCTAGTCGCACTATTGAAGTAAATGGACAGTCTGTAAAAGTTAAACGTGCTTTATATAATAATGTCGCTATGCGGGATGTGCTGTCTGCTTTGAGTCAAAAATTACAGCACCGAGATACAAAAACGTTGGACTTCCAGCATAGTATAGAAACTTTAGACGCTGGTTTTACCGAGCCTTTTCAGCCTAATGAAACACCGATTACACAAAAGCGTTTTTGGTACAGATTAGCTCATTTCCTGAAAGAAGATGACATTATTGTTGCTGACACTGGAACTGCTTTGTTTGGAGCCACAGTAGTTCCTTTACCAAAGGGAGCTAATTTTGTTGGACAAGTGCTTTGGGGTTCGATTGGCTATTCAGTTGGGGCGTTGCTTGGTTGTGCGATCGCTGCTCCACAAAGACGGTCTATCTTATTAGTTGGTGATGGATCTTTTCAAATTGCCGCACAAGAACTTTCAACAATGCTGCACTATAATCTTAAGCCGATTATTTTTCTCATTAACAACGATGGATATACCATAGAGCGCGATATCCACGGTGAAAAGATGCCATATAATGACATTCAACGCTGGAATTATCACAAGCTTCATGAAATTTTTGGTAGTAATAGTTGGGGAATTAAATTAAGTACAGAATCGGAGTTAGAATCAGCATTGCAAAAAGTCGAACAGAACCAAGATCAGCTTGCTTTTATTGAAGTGATAATGAGCAAAATGGATGACCCAGAGGTTCTTTCAAAGATGTTGCAGCAATAATGCAACACCCAACTATAAATAAGAGACGTAGCATTGCTACGTCTCTACAATTACTAGCAACGTTTTCTTTGTTTTTCTGCCGCTAGTTTTGGGTAATTACCCAACCACATCGATTTAGGATTTAATTCAAATAAAGTAGCTTCTAACATTGCCATCAACAAATTTTTACGGCGGATGGCTTGTTTACGATAAATAGTTGCTTGTTGTTCTTGTGTTTTAAAAGCAGTCCAAGAAACATCTGTTGATAAATTAATATCTAAATCTGTAAGGATTTGCTGTCTAAATTGTAAGTGTGAATAAAACAGCTTCTCTATATCAATATTGGCATGATATCGCCTTAGCTGTTGAGGATGTCGCCAGATGTAGGCAATACCATCACTACTGTTAATTTCTCGATTAATCTCAGCTACTACCCAGCCTTGCTGCAAAATACTAAAAAAAGCAAAATTCTGGGCAATGACTTCGCCTGTTTCTTTAAAAGCTTGCCCTATTTCAGCAAAACAATAATGTTCGGGATGAGCAAAACACCTGGCAAAACCAAAACCAGGTTTAACATCATAATCAATTAGCTCAACAAATCCAAGTGATTCTAAAATATTAGTTTGTTGGTATAACCAAACTAAATCTATCTGTGGGTAGTCAGTCAGAACTGCCACTTTGAACCGCCATTCATCTGGCATGGCTTGAAGTAACTGGGATTTAAGATTAGTGAAAAACCAGAGTAAGGGATATACAACTATAGCAACAATTAGTGTAAAACCCATTAAATCTGGCAAGCTTAACATATTGGTCAATTGCCAACGATTACCTGCCAAAAGATATAAAAATAAACTTATACCGAATAATATATAGCTGGCGATCGCCATCCAAAATTTTTGTATACCTGCACTGAGTTGCATTGCCGACCTTCTTTTAAGCTCTAACTCCGTTAGAGTACCCAGAAAAAAGGCAGCAATAACTATAGTTTGTCATCGGCAACAGGAAACACTCAAATCCCCATGAACAAGTTAAGGGGATTTGAAATTTACACTTTTCTTTTATGATTCTGGTGGCAAATCTACACTGTAAACAGTTTTTCCAGCTAAGTTACGTAATGATACCGTCATCACCTTTGTATTGCTATTAATTTTGACTGCGCCAAAGAATTGCAACCCTTCACTTGGAGGTCTATTTGCTTTTGTACCAGGAGGGATGCTTTGAAACTTTAACTGTGGGCCAAAGGTATTTTCTAATTCGTTAGGGCCGAATGTACCAGAATTGAGAGGCCCAGCGACAAATTCCCAGAAAGGCTTGAAATCTTTAAATTGCGCTTTGTTCGGGTCGTAGTAGTGGGCGGCAGCGTAATGAACATCCGCAGTTAACCACACAACATTTTTGATGTTCTTGTATTTGATAAACCGCAGTAAGTCTGCAAGTTCTAGTTCTCTTCCTAAAGCTGGGCCGTTACCATTAGCCCAAGCTTCAAAGTCAGTCGCCCCATCTCGAACTATCAGTCCCAAAGGCATATCACTAGCAATAACTTTCCAGGTCGCTTTGGATGAGAGTAATTGCCTTTTTATCCATTGCACTTGTTTTCCACTCAAGAAATCTGTTTTAGGACTGGGTTCTGGTTGACGGTTTGGGCTATTCGGGCCTCTATAGGTGCGCTCATCCAGCATGAAAATGTCTAGTAATGGCCCATACTCAAAGGAACGGTAAATTTTGGTTTTATCTGGGTCATCTGTATACTGAATGGGCATATATTCTAAGAATGCTTGTCTTCCCCTTTTTGCTAACAAGTTAACATCCTTGACTGTATAGCGGTCATCGTTGAGGAGAATTTCGCCTGGATACCAGTTATTTGTAGTTTCGTGGTCATCCCATTGCGCCAGCATAGGAACTTCGGCATTGAAACGCTTGATGTTTTCGTCCGTCAAGTTGTATTTATAATTACCGCGAAATTCTGCTAAAGTTTCTGCTACTTTAGATTTTTCTGGTGTGACGAGGTTTCGCCAAGTTGTGCCATCATCTAGCAAAACTTCTGATTGAATAGGGCCATCAGCATAGATATTATCGCCAGAATGGATGAAAAAGTCAGGCTGAAGTTTCCGCATGGTTTCATAGATTTTCATCCCACCAAAGTCGGGATTTATACCCCATCCTTGACCAGCAGTGTCACCACCCCAAACAAAGAATATATCTCTGCCATATTTAGGAGGAGTGCGGAAAGTACCTGTGACAGGCGCACTATAAGTATTTTGATAGTTTAAATCTTGAAAAATTACCCGATAAAATATCTGTTGATTTGGGGGTAAATTTTTGAGATTGAGTCTAGCGGTAAAGTCGCTATTTTTTAAAGCATCAGGGCCAGCAATGCGCTGCACATTGCGAAAAGATTCGTTAGTAGAATATTCTACGATCATTTTGGCGGGGCGATCGCTACGGCTCCAAATCACAACATTATTTTCAGTAATGTCGCCACTAGCTACACCATAAGGTATCCTCGGACGCATTTTTTCTGAAGTAATAATGCCAGGTGCTTGAGCAAAAACTTGTGATTTAGAGACAAGATTGGTAGAAATGATTCCACCTGCTGTCAAGGCTGAACGTAGTAAAAATTGACGACGATTTACCTTTAATGGCTGATTAAATTCCATAAAATTAATTTACCTTGAAAAGGTTTATATATTCTTTGAATGATTGAAGTAAATATTGAGTTATCTAGCAGTTAATAAATGGTTATATTATTCATAAATTTGCCTAAAATTAATATCCCCAACTTCTCAAAGAAATTGGGGATATAAAGTGACAAGGTTATTTTTGTCTAATTATTAATTTCAACTGGTGAAACTTTTACACCATCCTCCTTAGAAATAACCTTTTGGCTAAGTTCTCCGGCTCGCCAGCTATCTGCAATATCCTTAATAAAACTGGCGATAGGAATAGCAATTAACAAGCCTAAAACGCCGCCTAATTTTGCACCTATGAGTAAGGAAATAACTACCCATACAGGATTTAACCCAGTTAAATTACCTAAAATTCTTGGTGCAACGATATTAGAGTTGATTTGGTCAAGGGCTAGTGCTACGCCTAGAACTTCCACACCTAACCAAAAGTTTTCCAAAGCAACTAATAAACTAACTATGCCAATTCCTATTCCTGTACCAAAGGGAAACAATGAGAAAAAGCCAATAGCAATTCCAAATAGTAAAGCTAAAGGAACTCTGAGGGCTACAAATGCTAATGTTACTAATACAGCTAAAATAGACCCTAATGTTGCCTGACCAATAAAATAATTTTGAAAATCTTCTCGGAGTATTTGTCTAACTTTCGTACCTATATGAGATGGAAACCATTGATAAATTCCATCCCACAAGTTTTCACCATTTAATATCAAGTAAATAGTTAAGACAACTGCAATTAATATATTAACTACAACACCAATGGTATCAAAAGCAAAGCTAAGAATTCTACCTGTAAAAGATTGGAATTGATTAGATAACCTATCTAAAAGCTGGAGTGCTAAACCTCTTAAGTTAACAGGAATTTGTTGCGTAGCTGCCCAATTTTGAAAAGCTTCTAATTGTTGTAAGCCAGAATCTACCCATGAAGGGAGAATATTAGCTAATTCGTTAAGCTGTTGTAAGATAACTGGCACTAAAGTAACACCAACACCAGCTAAAACCACCACAGCTAACAGCAAGACTCCAATAATAGCCAAGTTTCGGGGTACACCGCGTCTTTGAAAGAATTGGATGGGGTAGTTTAAGACAAAAGCTAGTAAGATAGCGATCGCAACTACACTAACCAAGGGTTGAAAATACTTGACAACCTGAATCAATAGCCATCCGTTGAGAATGACTAGCGGAAAGGCCAAGCCATAACTTAACCATCGTGGTAGTTTGTTTGCTGATTGCATGAGAGAGGCTCCACCACAGTTATTTAGTTTATTGTGGCATTAGATGAGTTTCTGTAAAGGGGTTAGGGGCTAGAGGCTAGGGTGTATGAGGAAAGAGAATTTTTGCCTATTGCCTATTCCCCATTGCCTGTTTATTAATAAAGTCCAGCATAATCTTTTGATGCATCGCCCCTAAAGGTCTAACTTCGCCAGCTATCGCTGAGTAACAACTACCGCGACGTATATCTTCTGCTGTCAAAAGTCCCATGTCCCAGCCTTCATTCAGTACCAGTTGATTTAAGTCCACTAACAAGGGAGCCTGAAAGACATGGCGAATTACTTTTTCATCGGGATAACAGCCAAATTTTGCAAAATTTGGCAATTCATAACCAATTTCTTCGATAATTTCTCGTTTAACTGCTACCTCTGGCGTTTCACCGGGTTCAATATGTCCACCAAAAAAAGCCCAGCAACCAGGAGCCGGAATTGTCGGAATATTATCTCGCAGTTGCATGAGATACTTGTTGTCTTGATAAAGAATAGCGATCGCTACTTCTGGTTTAGTCATAAAATTTATACTTTATAATTACTCTTCTGTTATATATACTTCACCAAAATTTTGCCCAGCGATGGGAATACTTTTGTAGCGAACTTTACCCCTTAAAACTACTTGAGTTCCCTTTTGCAGATTACTTTGATTAGTAATTACCCAAATTTTGCCAGTTGAGTCACTGATTTGGTATGCCCACTGCTTCATTAGAGGAACTTGCTTTTCTACCTTACCTTGAATATATACACTAGCCTTTTTGCCTGGTTTGGCTTGAATTTCTTCGATTGTAGTCACATTGCTACCAAAGATAAAATTGCTACCTTTTAAATCAGAAGGTGTCCAAGAACCACAACCAAAAAGTCCCGCCAGTAGTAACAAATTGCATAATACACGGTAATATTTTGAAGATTTTTGTATTCTCATAAAGAGTAGGGGCTAGAAAACTTTTCTACTGTTCTACTATTACCTGTTGCCTTTTACCTCTTCCCTGTTCCCCACTCCCTATTCCCTATTCCCTATTCCCCAGACCATAAGATTTCACGCTTTTATCCGTTAGATAAGGCAATTGATCTGAGAAGATAAACAAGTATGGTCTTGTGGTAGGAGAGACGCAACAGCAATTAACAAACAAAGACTTTGTGAAAATGTTAACTTCGCTACAGACAACTTAACTTTTGGATTAGGGCGAATCTTCTGAGGATTCTCATGGAAATAACAACTGCCAAACTTCTTGATGGTAAAGCGTTAGCAGCAAAAATTCACCAACAACTAAAAACACAAATTCAGGAATTACAAGCCAAAGTTGGCCGGCCTCCCGGTTTAGCAGTGTTGATGGTCGGCGATAACCCTGCATCTGCCGCTTATGTACGCAATAAAGAAAAAGCCTGCACTAAGGTGGGTATCGCCTCTTTTGGTAAGCATTTTCCCAAAGAAACTAGCCAAAAAGAATTAGAGGCTGTAATTGCCGAACTTAACGAAGACAAACGGGTAGATGGTATTCTGGTGCAGCTACCCTTACCAGACCACCTGGATGCTGTATCTTTGTTACATCAAATACATCCCGATAAAGATGCTGATGGACTGCACCCAGTGAATTTAGGGCGACTAGTACGTGGGGAAAATGGGTTACGCAGTTGCACACCAGCAGGTGTAATGCATCTGTTGGCAGAATATAAAATTGGGTTGCGCGGCAAGAATGCGGTAGTTGTAGGGCGCAGTATTTTAGTAGGGAAGCCAATGGCTTTGATGCTACTAGAAGCCGATGCTACCGTCACTATAGCTCACTCGCGATCGCAAAATCTGGCTAGCATCACCAAGAATGCCGATATTCTCATCGCCGCAGTTGGTCGTCCAGGACTCATTACATCTGACATGGTAAAACAGGGCGCGATCGTGGTAGATGTGGGGATGAACCGCGTCACTGATGCCAATGGCAATAGTCGCTTAGTCGGCGATGTCGATTTGGACTCAATTGCTGGTGTGGCAGAATATTTCACCCCCGTTCCTGGTGGTGTCGGCCCGATGACCGTTGCCATATTGTTGCAAAACACTTTTACCAGCTATTTGCGCGCCACAACCTAATCAAAAGTTATAGGTTATGAATTTTTTACTCCCAATTCATCCCTCATAACTTTTGGGTGCCAAAGCCCCGTAAAATTGTGACGTATAAGACAAACAGCCAAAAGCCAAAAATTGAAGGAATTATAAGAATGGTAGCAGCTGATAACCTTCAGAAGATGCCCCAAACAGCAACCTTTAACCTTGCAGCCTATCTCAAAGAACGTAAACAGCTTTGTGATACTGCTCTGGATAAGTCTATTCCTGTTGTCTATCCAGAAAAAATTTACGAATCAATGCGCTACTCTCTACTAGCTGGAGGTAAGCGTGTCCGTCCCATTCTCTGCCTTGCTACCTGTGAAATGATGGGCGGCACTATCGAAATGGCTATGCCTACAGCTTGTGCCGTAGAAATGATTCACACAATGTCATTAATTCACGATGACCTGCCAGCAATGGACAATGATGATTATCGTCGCGGTAGATTGACGAATCACAAAGTCTATGGCGAAGATATTGCGATTTTAGCTGGAGATGGGTTACTCGCCTACGCTTTTGAATTTGTTGCCACTCAAACACCTGAGAGCATTCCTAGAGACAGGGTTTTGCAAGTCATTGCTCGCTTAGGCAGAGCGATGGGAGCAGCAGGTTTAGTAGGTGGTCAAGTAGTAGATTTGGAATCAGAAGGTAAATCGGATATTTCTCTCGAAACCCTGAATTTTATTCACAACCATAAAACTGCGGCACTTCTGGAAGCTTGTGTTGTTTGTGGCGGTATTTTGGCAGGAGCATCACCAGAAGATGTACAAAGATTAACTCGCTACTCACAAAACATTGGTCTAGCATTCCAAATTATCGATGATATTTTGGATGTGACTGCAACCCAAGAACAATTAGGTAAAACAGCTGGTAAAGACCTCACAGCTAAAAAAGTCACCTATCCTAGCCTGTGGGGAATTGAAGAATCACGCGCTAAAGCTCAACAACTAGTAGAGTCAGCTTGTGCCGAGTTAGAACCATTTGGCACCCTTGCACAACCACTCCAAGCCCTAGCGCACTTTATCGTGAATCGCAAAAACTAGGCTGTACCAATTTGGATCTTCGATTTTGGAGCCACTGTGTTGTGGTGAATCAGCATTAAAGGAGGGTAAGCGACTCCTAGGTGGCTATTATGCAATTAGATTCATAGTCTTGACTAACAGGCTACTCCAAAAACTCAAATAATATTAAGTGAGCCAATTTGGTATCAGTTCCTTATAAAATTTGGAATTTGGGGTTGCGTCTAATTTTTACTTACAAAATAATTACTAGTAATTTTAACTAACTGAACCAAAACACCATGCAGGACATAACCGATATTTTAGACAACCGGGTGCTGCTGGTAGCACTGATAGCTTGTTTCATTGCTCAAGCATTAAAGCTGCTTATCGAGGTCGTCAAAAATCAAAAACTGAATGTGCGTGTTTTAGTTACAACTGGAGGTATGCCCAGCGCCCATTCTGCTCTAGTAACAGCTTTGGCTGCTGGTATAGGGCAAACTGTCGGTTGGGGATCTCCAGAGTTCGCCTTAGCGACAGTATTTGCCATTATCGTGATGTACGATGCAGCTGGAGTTCGCCAAGCTGCGGGTAAGCAGGCTCGGATACTCAATCAAATGATTGCAGAATTATTTGATGACAAACATGAGTTTAGCCAAGACCGCCTTAAAGAACTACTGGGACACACACCAGTACAAGTAATAGCTGGGTCAGCTTTGGGGATCACTATCTATTGGTTAGCAAGGGCGGCTTATTAGTGACTGGTCATTTGTCAATTGTCATTTGTTAAAGGTGCTGAGTGAGAATTTATAAATTCTTTTTCTGCTACCTTGTCTTCGTTGTCCCCTCTTGCCTTCTCACACTACTGTACTTTTACTGCTGAACGCAGTAACACTACTTTACGGCTATCGACGAGGATGGCGAAAAAGCCGCGCTCGTTGAGTTGCTGTAGTGTTTTATATGCCTGTTGTTGGTTGGTGGTATGAGTTGCTAATAAGTAAGGTCGCTGTCCATAAGAGGCAAAACCAACGTTTCCTCCCACAACTTGTTGCACGCTATTAGCTATTTCTGGACGGTTGAAGTAATCTACCAGTACGGCGTAACCCTGTCCTAGGGGTTTGGGATTATAACTAACTGTTGGCGTTGTGGCTGCGGCTTGTTGAGCAACTTCGGCAGGTCGTGTAGTAATGATGGCAGACAACCCAACAATATTGTTAATATATCTTGCCCAACGATTTGCATCTTCAATTCTTTTAAAACCACCTATCCGTGAGACTGTGTCGGTGAGATATTGACAGGTAGTGGTAGAAATCTCATTTGGCAAAGCATTGCGTAATTGCCTTTGATAATCACCTGTGGGAGTAATTACTAGTAACAGATACTCACCAGGATTAGGAGGTTGGCACACAGGAATTTTTTGTTGGGCATTAACAGAAATTGTAGTATTTATAACCCCTGCGATCGCTAGCAGCAATACACTAGATATAGTCTCAAACCTCTGCACAAAATTGAGATGCATAAGCTGAATATTTTTTAAATTTTATATTTAGTAATTCGTCATTGGTCAATGGTCAAAAGTCAATGGTCAATGAACAAGCAAAATAATCAAGTACTTTGATGAACAAAAACTCTTGACTCTTGACTCTTGACTCTTGACTAGGAGACACTAGCAAGGGATGCCAAAGGATCAGGAATTGTTCCCGAAGGAGCGTAAAACTCTCCGGTAATTACGTACTCTAATCGCAGTTTTAACCAAGTAATAAATTGAGGATTAGTAGAAATTATTGCTGCTGCGGGTTTAGGACACTTAGCTTTAACTTCTGCCATTTCTGGTGCTTCTAAAAAAGCTGGTTGTTGAACTAGCCAAAAATCAATTTCTTTTTCATTTTCATGATAATGACGAGTGCGTTCTTTTAGCACTTCCTCTAGAGGTTCTTCTTGTATTAAGAAGCGTTGGCTGGCTAAAACGTAATAATATGTTTGCATTTTCATCCTTGGGTTAATAATGGGTTAAACAGGGTACAGTGTTAATTCTGCACCCTATTTAACTAACTCTTACGAAATTTTGAGAACCAAGAACTGAAGGGACAACCACTTCCTTTAGTTTCACTATTTATTTGTTTGCCACCAGCTGTGAGTTTTTGTAAAAACAGCGTGTTGTCAAAATAGTGTTCTACGGAAATAATCTTTAAATCATCAGTGACACGAGCAATGCTCATACCGACAATTTCGACTGTCTCTCCAGTGGGTGCATAACCTTTATATGCACCTTTAAAATGTCCCCAGTGCCGCCACTTAAATGCTACGTTTGGTGGCCCTGAGAACACTTCCAGCACTTCCCAAGGAAAGCCTTGGGGAAATGTTGTGTGGAAGATTTTGGCTGATGATTCAAAGCTTTCTTCTGAAGCTTTGTAATGTTCAGAATCAGCCATAAATAAATTGTAAGTACCTTGGTTGCCTAACTGGGCTGCTGTATACTCTTTACTACCATTGGTACTAACGCGAAACTTATCACTCACAACCGATAACCACTGCTGGGGGTTCGATTTGAATGATACCTCCATCTCGAAGGTTCTCACTAAATTTTGCACGATCGCTTCTAACGATCCTTCCATGTGATTACATACACTTTCTTTGGCAAGATTTTCTTTTGAGCGAGAATAATCAGGAGGTGTTTGATAACGCCACTCAGCATCTGTGCTGGCGGCGATAACTTTATCCCGATCCTGTACCCAAAGCGGAAGGTTGTTAGATTGTGTTGAGGTCATAAAAGTCTTAGTTAAAAATTTACCCAACAAAGGCTGAAAGAAAAGTAGTTTTCGTACTTCACACTTCATCCTTCTTTCTGGATTTCGCAGTTACAACCCCCCTAATATCAGTTATCAGTTGTCAGTTATCAGTTATCCGTAAAAATTGATAACTGGTCACTGTTCACTGATTTCCTTGTATGGCTTGCTTCATCTCCCGGACAGCTCTTTCCATTCCGACTAAAGCTGCCCTACTGATGATAGTATGACCGATGTTTAGTTCTTCCATTCCGGGAAGCGCGGCGACAGGATGAACATTCCAGTATGTGAGTCCATGACCAGCATTCACCCGCAAACCAGATTTTATCGCTTGTTCACACCCTGTAACTAATAAAGCTAGCTCTTGCTTGCGGCTGGTTTCATTATGCGCTTCAGCATACTTGCCAGTGTGCAATTCAATAAATTTCGCCTGTACATTGACAGATGCTTCGATTTGTGCAGGTTCCGCATCGATAAACAAACTGACAGGAATGCCAGCACTCTGCAATTTATCGACAATCTCTCCTATTCTAGCAATTTGCCCAACGATATCAAGACCGCCTTCTGTGGTGACTTCTTCACGTTTTTCTGGGACTAAAGTCACGTAATCTGGTTTAATTTCAAGAGCGATCGCTAGCATTTCTTCTGTAGCGGCCATCTCTAAATTAAGATGGGTTCTCACTGTTTGCCGCAATAAACGCACATCTCGGTCTTGGATATGCCGTCTGTCTTCCCGCAAATGTACAGTAATACCATCTGCCCCCCCTAGTTCTGCCAGCACAGCTGCCGCCACAGGGTCAGGTTCCACCGTCCGCCGCGCTTGCCGGATGGTGGCGATATGGTCAATGTTAACTCCGAGTGTAGGCAACCCTAGTCTCCCGATTCACAGTCTTCCGAACTTGATTTTACCGGAAATCTAGTAGGAGTTATGCACTAAGATTAGTTGTTGAAATTGGGTGTAGGGGTATTGGGTGTAGGTGAGAAATTTGAATTTGTAAATTACTCATTATGTGGATTAGGCACTAAAACCCTTGATTTATCGTTGTAGAGACGTTGCATTGCAACGTCTCTACAGGACGGATAATTCTTGATATTTGGTTGATTTGGATAATTCACATCAGAGGTAAATTTGTAATGGTTGAGCTTAATTCTTTACCTTACACCCCTGCACCTTTAATTAATTTGGTGGATCTAAACGATTCACAACTGTAGCCCATAAAATCATCGGTGAACCCACGCCTAAACAGAACAACCACTGCTGCAAAGTCAATGGTGCAGTTTCAAAGACTTCATTAATCAACGGTACGTGAGCAAAGACAATTTGTAAAAGAATTGCTCCTAAAATTCCAAACCCAATTGCAGGAACATCAACGTTTTCTTTCAACGTGCCGTCCATCTTGGCAATCAGATTAGGTATTAATTGGCTAATACTCAAAAGATAAAATATCCGCCCAGCAATTAGCGAGTTAATCGCCATTGTTCGAGCTAATTCTAGACTGCCTGTTGTCTGGCGGATGTATTCAAATACTCCAAATATCACAATCCAATTAAATAGAGAAATTGCTAAGATTCGCTGTATTCGACTACCTGATAATAATGCTTCATTGGGATGACGTGGTGGTTGTTGCATCACGTTTTGTGCCTTGGGTTCAAATGCCAAAGGTACTGTCATGGTGATGGAGTTCAACATATTCAACCAGAGAACTTGTAGAGATAAAATCGGTAAGTCTCTAGCCAACAATGTACTAATTAAAATCGTCATTGATTCTCCACCATTCACAGGCAGAATAAAGCAAATCGCTTTGATGAGATTCTTATAAACGGCTCTTCCTTCTTCTACTGCTGCTTCAATAGAGGCAAAGTTATCATCGGTGAGCAGCATATCCGAAGCTTCTTTCGCTACTTCTGTACCTGCGCCTCCCATTGCTATACCGATGTCTGCTTGTTTCAAGGCGGGTGCATCGTTGACACCATCACCTGTCATGGCGACGACTTCGCCTTTAGATTGTAAGGCTTCGACTAAACGCAGTTTTTGTTCTGGTGCAACACGGGCAAAGACTACGCCTTCTTCTGCTACTTGGGCGAGTTCGGTTTTATCCATTTGGACGAGTTCTGCACCTGTGAAAGCTAGAACTGAGCCGTTTTTGTTGATTCCCATTCTCCGAGCGATCGCTTGTGCTGTTACAGCATGATCTCCCGTGATCATCTTCACCTGAATCCCTGCTGATTGGCAGGCTTGCACGGCTTTAATCGCACTCTCACGTGGCGGATCAATCATTCCTTGCAATCCCAGAAAGATTAACCCCTCAGCAATATCTGGATGATCTACTGTATTTTGCTCATCTTCTATAGGCTTTTTCGCTAAGGCTAAAACTCGCAAGCCTTGACGTGCCATGATATTGACTTCCCGTTCAATTTTGGCTCGTGATAATGTATCTACACAATCTAGAGGATAGGGTTGTCCTTCGGTATTGAGAATCAGATGACAGCGTTGCAAAATTGCTTCTACTGAACCTTTTACATAAATAGTTTTTCCTCTGGGTGTTTCATGCAAAGTTGCCATGTACTGATAATCTGACTCAAAGGGAATGCCATCTAGTCTAGGCATTTGCTGGGCTAAAATAGTTTGATTAAAACCAGCTTTATTCGCTGATGCAATCAAAGCCCCCTCCGTAGGATCTCCCATCACTACCCACTTTTTGTTTTTAACTTCTAGGTGTGAATCATTACAGAGTAATCCCGCGATTAAACATTCTTGTAAACCCTTGTCCCTATTTAAATCTACTGGTTTTTCATCTTGCAGAATTTCCCCATCAGGAACATAACCGATACCTGTGACTGTATATTGATGTCCCCCTGCATAAATGGCTTGCACTGTCATCTGATTTTCTGTCAAAGTCCCGGTTTTATCAGAACAAATAACAGTTGCACTACCCAAAGTCTCGACAGCAGGTAATTTCCGAATGATGGCATTCCGCCGTGCCATTCGGGAAACCCCGATCGCTAAAGTTACAGTTACTACTGCTGGCAAGCCTTCTGGGATGGCACTGACTGTTAAAGCAACTGCGGCTTCTAGAGCTTCGTTCATACCTCTAAAGCTCAATCCTACAGCGAAGCAGAGTGTTGCTAAACCTAGCACCATATACAGCCAATTACGGCTAAATTTATCAAATTTGCGGGTTAATGGCGTAGTAATATCTGTATGCTGCTCCATTAACTGAGATATTCGCCCAGTCTCCGTAGTGTTACCTGTGGCTACTACTATCCCAGCGCCTTGTCCGAAGGTGACAAAGCCCCCCGCATAGGCCATATTTTTTCGTTCTGCTAGAGGTGTATCTGGCTGGAGACTTCGTGTATTTTTTTCGACAGCAACCGACTCACCTGTGAGAGCAGATTCATCAATTTGCAAGTTACGGGTTTGAATTAGGCGTAAGTCTGCGGGGACTTTATCGCCGGAAGTTAACAGCACTACATCCCCTGGTACTAATTCCTGTGAGGGTACGCGGACTTTCTGCCCATCCCGCAAGACTGTGGCCTCGGTGGTGATGGCTTTAGCTAATGCAGAAATCGCACTTTCGGCTTTCGACTCTTGAATAAATCCAATAATGGCGTTGGTAGTAGTTACGCCCCAAATTACCCCAGCGTTTACAAAGCTACCAGTAACGGCTTTAACTAAACCTGCACATAACAAAATAATCAATAGTGGTTGGTTGAATTGCAGCAGAAACTTTAACCACCAAGGCTGGGTTTTCTTAGCGGTGAGTTCGTTTGCTCCTACCTCAGTTAATAATTGCGTTGCTCTAATACTACTTATACCTGTTTCTGGATCGGTTTTGAGACGGGCGATCGCCTCCCCAATTTCCAAGGAATGCCAAAACTCCGGCTGTTTATCTCCTGGTGCAGCAACGGTAGATACAGCTTGAAGCATAATTATTTAGTTTCCTTTAAAGAGTGTTAAATAAACAATAGCACTATAAAATAGTGTTTACAAAATCAAAGCACTAACAAAATTGAATAATCACCATAGTTTCCTTCAATGGTTGCCCAAAAATCGAGTATGCTGACCATTAGAGTGAGGATTGCAAAGGCGAAAAATTTGTGAGTTCGGATTTGTCTACTCCATTGCAATTGATTGGGCGATCGGCAGAGTTTCAGCGTATTGTCGAAGTGTTGTCTGAAGATGGTGATTTATTAATTACCGGCGTACCTGGTAGCGGGAGACGTACCCTAGTGAAGGGAGGAGCGCAAGAAGTTGGAGCAGTCGTACTGGAGATAGATTGCATCCGCGCCACAGATGGGGAAAGATTTTTACAACTGCTAGCAGAAGCTATTAGTCAAAACTGGGAAATAGCTAAGATTCAGAATTGGGTAAATTACAATGCTAGTGAGTTTTTTACTTTTGATGTAGACAAAAAACTCAAGTTGTCGCGTTCTCTCAACCAAAAGCAACTATGGCAAGCATTTGAAATATTGGTAGAATTGCCACAAATTATGGCAGTAGATTTACACAAGCGTTTGGTGCTGATTTTGCATAGTTTTCCTCATATCCGTTCTTGGGATCGCAATAGTTTATGGGAAACAACATTTCGGCGCAAAATCAATCAAGATACTCATGTTAACTATGTTCTGATTGCAACGATCGCTGAGAAAAGCCATCACACAGATGAAAATAATTACCCTTTAGAAACTGTGCAATTGCCGCCTTTAGCGAGAGATGTGTTAGCTGTGTGGGCGAGGGAAATGTTACACGCACATAGACTAACATTTGATTCTCGTTCCAAAGCATTACCACTGTTTTTAGATGCAGTACAAGGACATATTGGTGATGCAATGGCACTGATTCGCCGTTTGCAAAGTTCATGTCTGCCTGATAGTTTAATCACGGAACAAGATGTTACAGAAGCCATTGAAGCGTTGCTCAAAGATTTGTCAATGACTTATGAATCCTTGCTGATGCTTCTACCAGCTAATCAAGTGCATCTTTTAGAATGTTTAGCTTTAGATCCCACAGAAAAACCACAGAGTAAAGATTACATTCAAAAACATGGTCTTTCTAGGGGTGGGAGCTTACAAGGTGCGCTGACTGGTTTACAGCATAAAGGTTTGATTTATGGTGCAGAACAAGCTTACAAGTTAGCTATGCCATTATTAGGTTTGTGGCTGCGCCAGAGATTGAGCTAAGGTAACGTTACCCTAAAAAACGTAAAATGTACTGGCGTGTTAAGGCTTTAACCTAACCCACTCCTATAAAAAATAAAAAGATGGATGGTGCGTTGCGCTACACGACAACGCAGCCTACTGGCGTGGCAAGGCTAAAATATTGCATTATAAATGTTTCAATCTTCGGTTTATCTAGCGGATTTTTGAAATTGAAGTATTTACAATAAACAAGAACTTTCACGATAGTCAATAGTCATTTGTGATTTGTTATTTTTTCTGATCTACTGCTTACCTCGCCACAGCCTTTTTAACAACTTAACAGCTTTCACCAGAATTTCTTCCAACCACAACATAGCGCGATCAAGCCATACTAGTATTTTTTCTAAAAAGTGCTGCTCATAACCAATTGCAGTTGCTGTAATTTCTATCCAGTCTGGTTGAGCCTCAACTTGATGATTGTGACTTTGGTGTTGATTTATTTCGCTTTGTTGTCTAGTTGCAACTTTACCAGATGTTTTTTGACTTTGGCTCAAATTACGATTTTGTTTTTTTCTTTTTACTAAACCAGCACCAGGTTTTGGTTGTGGAATTTTAATTTTTTGCTGTGGATAAGGCTTTATTAATGGGCTAGGAGATAAGGTAGGAATTTGCTCTGATGTTAGTTTAATAGTATTGTCTGCAACTGCTTGAGAATTACCAAATAAGTCATTCCAAGTTAGCCAAGGTTCTGCGGTTACATTTTGATTACGTAACTTTCTATTTTTAGGCAAAGCTTGATAATTTTTAGGATGTAAGTATTGACTTTTGCTATTAGCTGAATGAAGTTTTTTCTCTTTACCAACACCAAAAAAGTAATTCAATGCCGCTTCAATTAAAGCTTGAAAATTAAGTGTTTGGGTTTCTAAACCATCTGGTGTAACAGCAATATCTCCTTTATTGTTTAACTGTTCTTTGCCATAAAGAAATATGTTTAATTGTGTTTGGGTAAATTGAATAATTTCATGACTGCGTTGCTGCACCGGGACTAAAGTATTTTGTTCAAATTTGGCAATAACTGCGTCTAAAATTTCTAATATCTTGCCAGCTTTCAGGGATTCTGCTGATACTCCTGCTGGCAAAGCTGGTATGTTACTTATAGGTTCACCAGTCAACTTTGATAATAAACGATTAATTTCTGGTAGTAAATCTGATTGTGTTTGAGCTTCTATTACCTGTTGAGAATGCCAGTAATTAGCAACTTCGCTAATAATTCTGTCTCTCAATTTTGCCTGCTGCTGAGGTGTCAAAACATCCAGAATTTGATTATCGCTAGAAACGAGAACTAAATTGCGATCGCCTAAACTAGTTGCAATTCCCCTAACTGCTGGTAAATAGCCCAATAGGGAATTGTCTGAAATCGTTAAGGATTGCGGCAAAGACAGGTCATTTGTGGGACTATGTTGAAACGGTATTCTCAACCATTTCCCCACGGAAGTTAAAAGTGTTGATTTTTTGACAGGAGTGCTTATTTCTTCAGATGGAAGATTTTGCACAGCTTCTAAGACACGCTGTATAGGCGTATCAGTAGTTGGGATAGTTTCGGGTGGGCAATTGGTATCGTTTGGTTGTAACTTTAGCCTAGGTTCTGGTTCTTTGGTATACAGCGTTTTCACCTTTGACTCGGCTGACTGCAATATTAGATACACAGGATAAACTAATGCTTCTACACCCCACTTAGTAGCAACTTGTACTTGTCGGAAGGTTTGCTCCCATCTTTGTGTCAACCGCCGAGACTGCTGGTGGACATAGTTAAAGAGTCTGCTTTGATAACGCCCAGAAGAACCAGATGACATGATAGTGACTTGTAAGTTTGAGTTTTGTTTAGTTGTGAGACTCCCACCAAAAAGTAGTTAACAACAAATTGTTAATCATCGTAAGTGCCATCATCTTAGCGAAAATATGACCTCTTCTGTATCTCAATCCCAGACAAATTTAATCTCCCAGACTATTGAGCAATTACGCTCTTATTGTCAAGTTAATATTTTGTCTCATTGGTTATACCAAGAATCTGACCGAAATATTACGGATGTTAATACATCTAATTGGTCTGATTGGCAACCTGTAGAATTAAATTCTAAAAGGAATATTGCTTGGACAGGGGGAAAACAAATTTTATGGCTAGTACAAAAGCTAGTGGTTCCCCAAGATTTACAGGGTTATCCTTTGGCGGGTTTGTGTTTGCGCTTGTCTTTGGTTTGGTGGGCGGACTCTGCTGAGATTTATGTCAATGGAGAATTGGTACAAGCAGGAGATTTGTTTGATTGTTCACCAAGGGTGTTGCTGAGTCAGAGTGTAACTCCTGGGGATGAGTTTATCGTAGCTTTGCGGTTGGCAAGTCCGGGTCATTGTGATGGGGCTTTGGTGCGATCGCTCTTAGTTTATGAGTCTACAGATTATAATCATCCTGACCCTGGTTTTGTGGCTGATGAGTTGGCGGTGACGCAGCTTTATTTGGAAAGGTTTGCGCCGGAAGGGTTGGATGGGTTGGCGGCGGAGATAGATAAAATAACGAATCGCATTAGATGCGAAGCAACTTCCCGAAGGGTAGACGCAAAGGACACAAAGGAAGAGATTATTGTTTTACGTCAGTCTGTCTTAAATCATCTGTACGGTAGTTCAAAATTTAAGATTAATTTACTGGGTCACGCACACTTAGATTTAGCATGGCTGTGGCCTGTGAGTGAAACTTGGAATGCAGCCCAAAATACTTTTGAGTCGGTTCTGAAATTACAAGAAGATTTTCCAGAATTAATATTTTGTCATTCTACGCCAGCCCTTTATGCTTGGGTGCAAGAACATCGCCCAGATTTATTTGCAGCTATTCAACAAGCTGTGGCGGCTGGTCGTTGGGAAATTCTAGGGGCTACGTGGGTAGAACCAGAGTTAAATTTGATTAGTGGTGAATCTATAGTCCGTCAGTTATTGTATGGTCAGCGTTATTATCACGAAAAATTCGGCAAGCTGTCGCCGATAGTTTGGGTTCCTGATACGTTTGGATTTTGTGCAACTTTACCGCAGTTTTTCGCTAATGCAGGTGTAGAGTATTTTGTCACGCAAAAACTGCGCTGGAATGATACTACTAAATTTGATTATGGGGCTTTTTGGTGGCGATCGCCTGACGGTAGTCAAGTCTTTAGTTATATGTCTGCGCCTGTTGGGGAAGGCATTGACCCAATTAAAATGGCATCCTACACTCTAGAATGGCAAGCCCAAACAAATTTACAAGAATCTCTCTGGCTTCCTGGCGTTGGCGACCACGGCGGCGGCCCTACCCGTGATATGTTGGAAATTGCTCAACGCTGGCAACATTCACCCGTATTTCCAGAAATAGAATTTACAACCGCCGAAAAGTATTTACAACAAATTAACCAAGCAGACTTTCCCACCTGGGATGATGAACTATATCTAGAATTCCATCGTGGCTGTTACACTACTCACGGTGATCAAAAGCGTTGGAATCGACGTGGTGAAAATTTACTATATCAAGCTGAATTGTTTGCGACTTTAGCAACTATTACCTGTGGGGCTACATATCCCAAAGCAGACATAGAAAAAGCTTGGAAGCAGGTGTTATTTAACCAGTTTCACGATATTTTGCCTGGTTCTTCCATTACTCAAGTTTATACTGATGCTTTGGTCGAGTGGCAGCAAGTCGAACAAGTGGGGACAAGAATATTAGAAGAATCGATGCAGGCGATCGCATCTCACTTTACCTTACCAGAACCACCAGAACCAAATAGTTTACCAATTTTTGTTTTTAATTCTCTCAACTGGCAACGTTCTGAGGTAGTTGCTGTTAGCTTACCTACAACTAATCAAGCATGGCAAATATATGATGTCGCCGGAAATCAACTAATATCTCAATTCACCCAACCCGCAACATTATTATTTTTAGCGACCGATATCCCACCTGTAGGCTACCGTCTATTTTGGCTGGTTCCAGCATCCGAACTTCCCAATAATTTAACATCGCCTACCCCTGAGTTTGTGATTGAAAATGAATTTTTGCGGGTAGTCATTGACCCTGACACCGGTGATTTAACTAGCGTTTTTGATCAGACTCATCAACGAGAAGTGTTGAATGGTGCAGGAAATCAATTACAAGCTTTTAAAGATAGTGGTCAATATTGGGATGCTTGGAATATCGACCCCAATTATGCAGAACATCCCTTACCAGCCACCAGTCTCAAATCTGTTGAGGTGCTAGAACAGGGGCCAGTGCAACATCGCTTGCGTGTGGTGCGTCAGTTAGGCGAATCAGAATTTCAACAAGATTACATTATACAAGCAGGTTCACCTCTGCTGAAAATTGCCTCTACAGTTAATTGGCAAGAAAATCAAGTCTTTGTCAAAGCTGCGTTTCCTTTGAATGTAGAAGCAGACTTTGCCACTTATGAAATTCCCTGCGGTGCTATTCGTCGCTCAACAAAGCCCCAAACACCCACCGAAAAAGCCAAATGGGAAGTACCCGCCTTGCGTTGGGCTGACTTAACAGGCGAAACAGAACTCGGTATTTACGGTGTTAGTTTGCTCAATGATTGTAAATATGGTTACGACAGTCAACCAAATCAACTACGCTTATCCCTGTTACGCAGTCCCAACTGGCCAGATCCAGAAGCCGACCGAGGCTTTCACGAATTTACCTACGCCTTGTATCCCCACGCTGGTACTTGGGAATCAGCCCAAACAGTACAACGTGGCTATGAACTAAATATTCCCCTGCAAGTAATACTCAATCCCCTCCCTACTTCCAACTCCCCACTCCCCACTCCCGACAGAGTGAGTTTCTTAAATTTAACTTCTCAAAATTTAATCTTAATGGCACTCAAGCCAACAGAAGATCATCCCCAGGAGTTTATCTTGCGGTGTTACGAATCACAGGGAGAAACAGCCGAGTTACATTTACAGAGCGACTTAGGGCTATATCTGGGCAATACAGTCGATTTATTAGAACGTCCCCTAGATATCAGTGAATTTTCAGGTGAGCAACAATCACTTATAATACAGCCTTGGAAAATCGCTACTGTCAAAGTAATACCACATCCAGAGTGATTTTTTAGATAACAGAAGCAGGTAAATAGACAGTCTGCTAATAAGCTTCCTGTCTCCTGCCTCCTGCCTTCTAATCTTCGTGGTCTTCAAAGGGATCTGCCAACTCTCTGCTAGGAGGGCCAAATGCGGTATAAATTCCATACGCAGTAATTGCTACAAGTATTGCGCCGACAGAAATGCTAAGAACTATTGCGGGTTCCATAAAATATAGATTGATTATGAGTGCTATTCTTATAGAATATTACAGAAGATTAAAAAAAGCTTTGGCAACTAATCTTAGGTGAACTATGGCACAACGGACTAGGTTGGGAGATATCCTGCGACCTTTAAATTCTGAGTATGGTAAAGTGGCTCCAGGCTGGGGAACTACCCCAGTAATGGCTGTTTTTATGGGGCTGTTTTTCGTGTTTTTGCTAATTATTCTGCAACTTTACAATAGATCAATCACAATTCAAGATGTGTTGGTTGATTGGCGCAGCTTAGGCGGCTAATAGAAGCATACCAATCAAGCTTGCGTATTCAGCGAATTTACACCCGGCTTGTCCGGGTTTTTTTGTAAGTTATGTACTTGAAAGGTTAGCCTGGAAAAAGTAAGCATAATATTGATGGGAAATTTTTATTCTAGTTTCCCGCTTGCCTCTGGTCATCTGCCTGCATACTTATAGGAGCAACCTTGTGAATATATTTGGTATTGGTCTGCCAGAAATGGCTGTAATTATGATAGTGGCTTTGTTAATCTTCGGCCCGAAGAAACTCCCAGAGATTGGACGGAGTGTCGGAAAAGCAATTCGTGGTTTTCAAGAAGCTTCTAATGAATTTCAAAGTGAGTTTAAACGAGAAGCCGAGCAAATCGAACAAGCTGTAAAAACTACAGCTGAACTCGAAACCAAGCAAATCGAACCTGCTCAACCACAACATGATGCAGCTAGTTCTTCTCAAACTAGCTGAGTTATTAGTCAATTGTCATTAGTAGCAACCCAACAAAACTCCTAGGATGTTGGGTTTCACTACGTTCTGGTGTCTAAGTTTTACCCAACCTGCACTAAAAAACTAGCCTCAAGCCTCTAATCCCCTAAAATAGTGCTGCGAATCGATTGATTGTAAGTGAAATGACGGAAGCTGTAACACAACCAGCTTTGGTAATTCCTCAACTGATTGTTGGGTTGGGGAATCCAGAGCCGAAGTATGAACAAACGCGCCACAATATTGGCTTTGCCGCCGTCGATGCTTTGGCTCGTGCTTGGCAAATTTCTTTAGCGGAAAACCGCAAGTTTCAGGGAGTGTATGGCGAGGGTATGGCATTTGCGGGAAGCAAAATCCGCTTGCTGAAGCCATTGACTTACATGAACCGTTCAGGACAAGCAATCCAAGCTGTCACAAGTTGGTATAAATTACCGCCAGAGTCTGTGTTGGTAATTTATGACGATATGGATTTACCTCTAGGAAAAACTCGCCTGCGCTTGTCTGGTTCTGCTGGTGGACACAATGGTATGAAGAGTACGATCGCTCATCTTAGCACGCAAAATTTTCCTCGTTTGCGTATCGGCATCGGTAAACCAAAAGACGCAGCTAACAGCGATAACTCAGAAACGGTCTCTCATGTATTAGGAAAATTTTCTGCCACTGAAACTAAACTAATGTCTGCTGTATTGCAATTTGTAGTTGAGTGTGTAGAAATGAGCCTCAAGCAGGGAGTCGAAAAAGCTATGAATCGTTGCAATAGTCGCACTGTTAATGATGAGTAGTCAATGGTTAATGGTCAATAGCCATTTGTTATTACTTGATTCCCTATTGCCTATTGTCTATTGCCTATTCTCTCATATAAAGCAATATACCCACGCCTTAGTTAGGCATGGGTAAATTTTGCTAATTTCATGTGAGTACTCTGGCAAAGTGCTGTTGCTGATTGAGAATTATTTCTTCAAGCAACGCCAGTACCAAACCACATAGGTTTATTTAAAACGGCGCTTGCGTCTGGCTGCTACTGCCTTGCGTTTGCGCTTTTCTAATGGTGTTTCAAAATGCCGATGATATTTCACGTCAGCTAAAATACCAGCTTTGGATACTTGTCGTTTAAACCGACGTAGTGCTGAATCTATTCCTTCATTTTCGCCTAGAACCACTTGGGTCATTCTGTTTCCTCGTTATAGATAATTTCCATTGTAATAGTAGCCTCCAACTTAGCCAATTGCCTCTCACTTGCGTTCAAACATATGAGTTTTGGCAAGCGCAAGGAAGCAGCTGCGATGAAGCAGGAGAGCGGGGTTAGAAATATTACTGATGATAGCAGCTTGCCATTATATACAATTTCAAACACATAAATCATTGTCTGTTTCAGGCAGATTTTTGATAAATTTAAGCTTGGAAATTTTATACTATAACTATTTATTGCGTAACTTTTAAGACTAATATCACGCCGCTATCTTCTGATTTAGAAGTTAATTCTGCCCTGATTTAATAACTTATATCCGGCTGCTAGTGCGGTAAATGCAACACAGAAATTCCATAAACTAGTTGGTCTTAAAATAACTCCACCACTTAAGAAAACTAGTACTATGCCAATACCTAACAATATCCAGCCAAAATTACCAGTTTCTCTAGGAAAGAAAATCAAGGCAAATATACCTGCCATAATTGCTAAAACTGAGCCGCTAGCAGGTAAACTACGATAGAAAAATGAGTAGTAACCGCTAACAAATATAATGTTTTGACCAAAGAAATATAAACCTAGAAGTAATAAAATTAAGCCTAGAAGTTTTATGAAAAGCCTACCCATAATTATTTGATTTATCTTGGTTGAATCTGAAGTAAATATTGATTAATTATATTTGACTTCTCATTAATAGAATATATGTTTTAGTAAATGTTTATACTGAAATATATAAAATCCAGCAATTATACGTAAAAGCTGCCCAAATTTACTCAGAACTCGACACTATAGATAAGGCTAGTTGATAAACTTCGCGGCGGGAAAGTGAAGTAAATTTAGCTAGTTGACGGCTGGCTTGCGATCGCGATATTCCTTGACTAATTAACTGCTGCAATTCTGTCTTCAGTTCTACCTCTGTTAATAAAGGCTGCGTGGCTGGAGTTCCCGCAACAACTAAGGTGTATTCACCTTGCGGTTCTCGTTGCTGGTAATGAGCGATCGCATCAGCGATTGTGCCGCGCCAAAATTCTTCGTATAGTTTAGTTAATTCCCGTGCCAGTACAATTTGGCGATCGCTGCCAAAAGCTTCTGCTAAATCTTGTAACGTATCTGTTAAACGATGCGGCGATTCGTAGAAAATTACAGTGCGGGATTCTGTCTGCAAATTTTCTAAATGTTCACGTCGTTGTTGCGCTTTTGGTGGTAAAAAGCCTTCAAAAGCGAACTTATCGGTGGGTAAACCAGCAGCACTCAAAGCGGTAATTGCGGCACTTGCACCGGGAATGGGAACTACTGTTATTCCGGCATCAATACAAGCTTTAATCAGTTCGTAACCAGGATCAGAAATTCCCGGCATACCCGCATCACTAACTAAAGCGATCGCTTTACCGTTACCTAAATGCTCTAATATCTCTGGAATGCGACTATTACGATTATGTTCGTGATAACTTACTTGAGGCGTTTTAACTTGAAAATGTTGTAAGAGTTTCCCTGTGTGACGGGTGTCTTCCGCAGCAATCAAATCTACCGTTTGCAAAATTCGCACCGCCCGAAAGGTAATATCTTCTAGGTTGCCAATGGGTGTGCCGACAACGTAAAGTGTTCCTGGTTTGGGATCGGTTTGCATGAGAATATAATTCGTAGTTCGTAATTCGTAATTAGGTTTTGTCGTTTTAGTTGTGGAGAATGAAAATTACTGGTGTATCGGGGATTATTTATTGGTTTAGTTACTTTAGATTTGATTTATCTTGCTGATTCTGCCCCTAAAAATAATCAGAAGCTAGTTGCTGCTGACTATACTGTAGCAGCAGGCGGGCCAGCTACCAATGCGGCTGTGACTTTTGCTCATTTAAGCAATCAAGCAACTATCTTAGGTGTGGTTGGTTCACACCCAATGACACAACTAATTCGTAGTGACTTAGAAAATTATAGAGTAGCGATCGCTGACCTGGAACCTAACAAACAGACACCACCGCCTGTATCTTCTATTATCGTTACTCAAGCAACAGGTGAACGGGCAGTTATTTCACTTAATGCTGCGAAAACCCAAGCAAATACAGGTTCTATTCCAGCTAATATTTTGCAAGATATCGATATTGTATTAATTGATGGACACCAGATGGCAGTTAGTGAAGCGATCGCTCAAACAGCGAAAGCGCAGAATATTCCGGTAGTCATTGACGGTGGTAGCTGGAAAGCAGGCTTTGAAAAAATCTTGCCATTTGTAGACTACGCCATTTGTTCGGCAAATTTCTCTCCTCCCGACTGTCAGATACAGACACAGATTTTTGATTATCTCAAGAGTTTTGGCATTCCTCACATTGTAGTTACCCACGGAGAACAACCAATTGCATATTTGAGTAGTAATCAAATTGGTACTATAACCGTACCGCAGATTCCAGTAGTTGATACACTGGGGGCTGGAGATATTTTTCACGGCGCGTTTTGCCACTATATATTAAGTGAAAATTTTCCTAATGCCTTAGCAAAAGCCGCCAATATCGCCGCTAATTCCTGCCAATTTTTTGGCACACGTCGCTGGATGGAGTGAAAAAATGAAAGACTTAGAAGAAATATTAGCGATCGCTCGTGATGTCAGTTGGGGTGCAGCCGATATATTACACTCTTATTACCACGGCACTGCAAAAGACTCTAACCTGCAAATTGAATACAAACAAAATGAGCCTGTGACTGTTGCAGATATCGCCGTTAGCAAATATATTTTGCAACGATTACAAGCAGATTTAGGTGACGAAGATTTTGCTTACATTTGTGAAGAAACTTACAAATCAGCCATACATCAAGATACTTCTAAGTTTGTCTGGGTAATTGATCCTTTAGATGGTACACGAGATTTTATCGACAGAACAGGAGACTATGCAATTCACATTGCTTTAGTTAAAGATCATCGCCCCGTTTTAACAGTTGTGGCTGTACCAGAAGCCGAGAAGATATATTACGCAACCATTGGCGGGGGTACATTTATGGCAACCCCAACAGCATCTACTCCGGTAAAAATTACTTCAGACAAACAAATTGAAGATTTAATTTTAGTTGTCAGTCGTTCTCACCGTAATCAAAGGTTAAATAACTTACTACAACACCTGCCTTGTCAAACTCACAAAAGTGTTGGGAGTGTCGGTTGTAAAATTGCCACTATTTTGGAACAACAAGCAGACATATATATTTCTCTATCTGGCCAGTCTGCCCCCAAGGACTGGGATATAGCAGCACCGGAATTAATTTTAACGGAAGCAGGCGGTAAGTTTACTCATTTTGATGGTAGTCCTTTGCAGTACAACACTGGTGATATTAATCAGTGGGGAGGATTACTTGCTAGTAATAGTAATCATCATGAATTTCTATGCAACGCAGCCCAAAAGATTTTAGCGGAGATAGACAACCAAAAATAACTTTGTTGAGTAAAATTAAGTGCCATACAGCACTTGGATAAGCTACTAAATCTGTAATTAAATTTACATCTAAACAACTAAAAAAAAATCAATCTACTAAAAGTAATAAAAATACATATAATTTAACTTTTTAATAGTAAGTTCAGCATATATACTTATGAAATATCTCTGCAATACATTAAAAATGCAAAGTTTTTTTAAGTAATGAATCATTTTGATTCTTGGAAGGTTGTGCTATACTTTTGCATATAAAGATTATTTTCGGTTGAGTAACTCGTTTTGAATTTGAAAAGCGTCTCTCCGAATTTAACTCTCTACACTCCCTGAATTCGGAGACATTATATGTCAATTTACGTCGGAAACCTGTCTTACCAAGTCACTGAGGAAGACTTGAAAATGGCATTTAGCGAATACGGTAAAGTAAGTCGCGTTCAGTTACCAACTGATCGTGAAACTGGCCGTCCTCGTGGTTTTGCCTTTGTAGAGATGGAAAATGAGTCACAAGAGACTGCTGCTATTGAAGCACTTGATGGTGCTGAATGGATGGGTCGTGATTTAAAAGTTAATAAAGCTAAACCTCGTGAAGAAAGAAGTCCTTCTCGCGGCGGCGGCTGGGGCGGCAACAACCGTGGCGGCGGCGGCGGCGGCCGTGGTGGTCGTTACTAAACTTTTGAAATAAACATTTAACATCTAGAGTCTCCAGCAGATAAGCCAAAGGCTCAATTCTGCTGGAGTATTTTATTTTTTCTCTAGGTTTGGTTATTCATCCACACAGGGAGGAATGGGAATGACGCAAGTAGTCTTGGGGGAAAATGAGGGTATTGATTCAGCTTTGCGAAGATTTAAACGGGAAGTTTCTAAAGCTGGAATTTTCCAAGACATGAGAAAGAAGCGTCACTTCGAGACACCACTAGAAAAACAAAAACGCAAAGCAGTTGCTAGACACAAGCAAAACCGCAGTAATGGTTCTCGTCGCTTCAAATAAAATTTCTCAATTAAATCTGGTTAATGGATTTTATAATTAGCCAGATGTTAAGAGGTTATTTATAAAGTATAAATAAAATTACTGTAGGGTGTGTTAAGCGCATATTTTCGAGATGATTTATCACAAAAAACTATCAAAGTGCTTAATGCACCATATAAATTAGCAGTGCGTTAGGCTAACGCCATAACATACCCTACTTAAGATCTACTTTATAAATAGTCTCTAACTGACACAGTGATTTGTAGTAGCACTAAAATTAAAAACTAGTGCTACTTCGTATGTAAATAAGTATATATATTAAATTAGTATTGTTTATAAGCCTCATTTGGCAATCCTGGCTCTGGATTTTCAGAAACAATGTTACGTGTTTATCATCTTTTCCTGCTTGTCGTCTTACTGCTGTTAGCACCATTAGGTTACAAATTGTTTTTCAGCAAAGAAGAACCAAAAAATCCCGTAACCCAAACAACACCGAAACCCTCGCCACAAATCTCCCCTGGAGTAGCTTCCACTTCCATAGAAGGAAATATTTGGCAGAAAATTTTAAATAAAAATTCTACAGTTCCTAATGGTTGGCAAATAGCACCTTGCCAAGGTAATCAGCCTTTATTATGTGTGTCTTCAAAAGGAGAAGTTTTAGGTACTGTTGAAATTAGGGTTGATCAAGTCAGCAAAGATCCGAAATTTCAAAAGCATCTCACAGAAGCAGGTATTCCGTTCGGCACTCAGCCAGATTATAAAAATTCTAGCAATCAAACTAAGGTCTTAACAGCGTTGAAAGCCTGGGCTACTGATTACTATCAGTCGTTGCTAAAAGACCGTCAAAAAGGTTATGGCAATAAAATTGTCTTCTCTACTCATCCTTTTGAAGAAGTATCGGTGGGGAAACTGCCAGGAATACGCTACGGTTTTACAGGTATTAAACAAGAAGGCGGATTACAAGAGCAATACATTAGTCATGCTGCTTACGATGGCAAGGTAATTTATGTAATTAGCACTTCTTTTGATCCTGGTGCGGCTACAGGTAAGTTTGAAAAACTTGAAAATTTCTTAATTTTTCAGCCTTATTATGATGCGATCGCTGAAAATTTAAATCTATAAATTTGTCAATTGTCATTAGTCATTAGTCCTTTGAGTGAACAACAAAATACCCGACTTCTTCAAGAAGTCGGGTATTTTAATCACCTTACTAAATTTCAGCCACCGCGCGTTCAATTAAGCGACGTGCTAAAGTTTGTGTGCCTGTGTGTTCATAATAATTAGTCGCCACATCTAAAAAAGCTGCAACATAATCTAACTTGCTATCGCTGACTTCCATAAAATTTTGCAAGTGACTAGTAACTTTTTGCGGTGTTAAATTATTGCTAACAACTAAGCCATTCATCCAACCTTTCACAGAATCAAAACTTTCACCAATAAAGTTGAGTTTGCTGCCAGCGTTGCTGCCAGGAATTACATCTTTAATTCCTTGAAAAGTTGAGTTTTGTTCTAGTTCTTGAGGATTGGTTTGGTTAACCAAAGATAAAGCTTTGCTAATAAAATCTGGGCCTAAAGGTATCAACCCATCAACACAAACTAATGCCACCATCCGGATGAGTGACTCACCACTATACTCACCTAAAGAACCGACAAAATCGCCAATACTATCTCCAGGAATGCCATTAATTTGACAAAAAGCAACCAATTCAGCTACTAGTTTTAAACACAAATCAATAGTTTGTGCCTTGTCAGGTTTAGGAGTAACAGAGTTAAGAAAACCCAAAAGCGGGATTTTTTCGCCAACTTTGTTAGCTAAAGCTGCTGCACCGAGGGCTTTGTCTGTACCATCCACGGTTTGATAAAGCCACATAGCGCGTTGATAGCCTTGAGAGCGATCATTATAAAGATAAATCGCTCGTTCAGCTATTTGTTGAATTAAATCTTCGTCAGTTTCACCAGTGACAGTTTTAATAGTATTGACAAAACCAACAGTATTTTGCCACTCTCCAGGAGCGACAAAATCCAGAGCATTCAACATAGATACAGTTAAGCCACCTGTTGGTAGTTGATCAACCAATTCAAAAATTGCTTTGCTCACGAAATTCTCCTGACTGCGAGTTTTTTATCTAAATATTTTGAGTACAAATTATTTGAGTTTTGCTAAACCATCAAGATTAAATTTACTTAGCCAATCGGCGCGATCGCTAGCTGTAAATGATGCAGCACGAGACAAGACTTTTACTTGATATTTTCCAACTAAAACCGCAGTTCCGGTTGAACCTTGTTCTACTGCTGGATATCCATCAATCTTGTTGGTGCTTTTAGAGAATTTGGCTGCTGCACTCGGTGTGCTACTAGTGTCAGAAATAGACAGCATTGCTACATTTTTGCCATCTTTTTTCAACGTAGCTTCAGCAAAACCTTTTTTCTCTTGGGTATAGACGCGATCGTAACCACCACCTGATTTGGGAAAATACTTGTTAAATTCGCTTCCCTGAGTCGCATTTTTTGCAACTGCTTGACCACTTTTTTGTTTGGTGCTTTCTTGTTGTACTTGATCAAAGCGTCCGGGTGCTTTGGGTGTACAAGCTGTTGTCAGTAATAAAACTGAGAGCAACAAAACAGCAAACACTTTACGCCCACGTTGTAAACTCATATTTCATTCTCCTGATGCGTCTTTGAGGCAATTATCAGCGCAGCTGTCAACTTTAGGCAATAAACTTTATTTTTTGATAACTATTGTGAGTATGAAGGGAATAGGTAAGAGGGAACAGGCAACAGCAAGGGTAGCCTTGATACTATTTGGAAATGGGATTTTATTCTCTCTTAACTTTGCCAACTATTACAAAAATTTGTTAAGCCAGAAAATGAACATTGATTTAGGCAATCTATCTCCAGAGAATTCTGTAATTCATGCTATACATACCTCTATCAAAGGCAGAGCTAGATATAAGGTGAGTGGGCTACATAATTCACAAGCTCTGAAACGATACTTAGAATTTAGATTGCCTAAGGAAGAAAACATCATTCAGGCTAGTGCTAATCATTTCACTGGTAATGTTTTGCTGCTTTTTCACCCAGAGGTTAATTTGCAGGCGATCGCCTGGCTACTGCAAAATATCGTTTTAGACTATAGAAGGGATCTGAGACAGTTACCAGCCAGCAGCGCACCAAAATTTACACTGGCAAATGTCACCACTACTGAGAATACAGTCTTAGAAACACCCATAAACCAATGGCAAAGTCAACTAGTTCCAGTATCAGGAGCTTTTTCTGCCCTAGTCGTCGGCACTGGACTATTACATAAATCTGGCTTAGATGCAGTTATTTTATTAGCGATTCAAAAGCTACACACGCCTCTACTAGATCGCATCATGGTGGGGATAACTTCTTTCGGTCAACCGCCACTGTTGGTGTTGACTTGTTTGGTATGGGAAGCTAGCTTGCTATATCGTCAGCGTCAGGCACAAGCAGCTACTTTTGGTATAGCTGCGGTTGGTGCCATCAGCTTAAATTACTTACTGAAAGAAATGTTTGTCAGGACACGCCCTGCACTATGGGATCACATCATTAATGTGAATCACTATAGTTTTCCGAGTGGTCATGCAATGGTATCAATGGTGGTTTATGGTTTGATGGGATATACTCTGGCTGAAGAATTTCCCCAATGGCGGAAACAAATTCTAGCCTTGACTGCTGGTTTAATTTTGGCAATTGGTTTTAGTCGGCTTTATTTAGGAGTACACTGGCCGACTGATGTGGTAGCTGGCTATGCTGCTGGTTTAGTCTGGTTAACTGCTTGTGTAATTAACGAGTCTTTACAAGAACAACGTCAGATTTCTCTGGCTGAAGTTTAAAATTGCGATCGCGTTTTATGATTTCATATCCATAGCCTAGCTAATGTTGATACCTTACGAGCCAGTAAGGTATCGAACCGCCAAGGACACAGAGGGCGCGAAGGAAGAGTTTGAGAGAGTTCTGGCTTAATTTCGATAAGCAATCACCGCATAAAAGGGATCTCCGCCAGCAATACCCATCCACCTTAAAATATCGGGTACTGTTGACTGTTGAGAAACCACTTCCGGAGTGCTAAATCCTGGTACTGAGTTGAAGTAGCCTTTGACTAATTCGACTCTTGCGGGTTCGGAAGCATCGCGCCAAGCTTGAATTGCTTTTTCAAAGAACATCCGGTTAGAAAAACTGATAATAGCAACGCCACCGGGTTTGAGGATGCGATGAATTTCCGAGAAGATTGCTTCTGGGTACTGTACGTACTGCACAGAAACACAAATCAAAACCGCATCAAAATCTTCGTCTGGGAGAGGTAGCTGCGGAATTGCATTGATGTCTTGGACAAAGTAATGATTTAAGCGGGGATTTCGTCCTAATTCCTCCGCGTTGAGTCCGTGTCCTTCGACATGGGCGAACTGTATTTCCTCTGGCAGATGAGACACCCAACTGCTCATCATATCAAGGATGCGGGTGTTGGGTTTAAGGCGATCGCGGTATAAATCTGTTAGCTGTTGAATAAATCCATCATCAACATGAGTTACAAACCGGGGATAGGCATAAAATAGCTTATCGTCTGTCTCGTCTAATTTTTGGCGTTGAGTTGGTTTGAGTATCATAAATATCTATGAGAAAACTTTTTTACAAAAATTCATCTACACAAGCACTCTGTTACATATTTTAATGAAATAAGTTTGCATAACTCCGCCCATACAGAAATAAAATTTTCAAATTAATGTTGACGACATCCCAGTTTATCCAGTCTATTTGGCGGCGAATTCGCTTATCAGCAGCCTTTCCCTATCTCAGTTTATTAACTTGGCTAGTACCTTTATTGCTATTCACCTCTGGGCAGAATAGCCTCATGGCGCACGATGAAGGGCTGTATGCTTGGCGTGCTAGGCAGATGCTTGATTCTGGCGATTGGATAGCACCTTGGGGGACTGTGCATCATAAAACACCTGGCCCTTATTGGATAATTGCTAGTGCTTACAAACTGTTTGGGATGAGTGAAGTCAGTGGGAGGGCTACTAGTGCGATCGCCGGAATATTTTGTTTATTATTAACATATGAAATCGGCAAAATTTTCATTGGTAAAAAATTAGCTTGGCTGGCGGCAGCAATTTTAAGTGTAGAGTTTCTTTGGCTGCAATACTGCCGTTTAGGTACGCCTGATATGCCAATGATATTTTTAGTCTTGTTGGCAATTTTTTCTTTATTTCAAGCAGAATTACAACCTAAATATGCAAGTGTTTGGCGATTTATTGCAGGTTTATGTTTAGGCTTCGGCTTTTTAGTTAGAAGCTTTATGATATTTTTACCAGCAGTGGCACTCTTGCCATATTTAATTGGGGAACATCGCCGTCATCGCCATCTAGCTAGCCCTATTTTATATTTAGGGTTACTGTTAGGTTTTATCCCTACTTTGAGTTGGCTGTGGTTTAGCTGGCAACGTTTTGGTAGCGGTAGTTTGGATGCTTTATTACAGTTTGTTTTGCAATTAGGCTCGGAAGAACGTGAGGGCAACGGAATAATTTTTTATTTTTGGAATATTCCTTTAAAAGCATTTCCCTGGGTATTTTTTAGTATTTTGGGATTTGTTGTAGAATTTCGCCGTCCTATTCTTCACTATCATTTATTATTAGTTGGATTTCCTATAGTTTTATTTATAGAACTAAGTATTTTCTCAACGCGGTTATCGCACTATAGTCTTTGCCTTTATCCCTTTATTGCTTTGTTAGCAGCGTTAGGTTTAGATTGGTTGAGCAAAGTTTACGAGAAGACGAAACCAGCAACAAACATTTCTCGTAATCTAAGTTATGGCTTTGGCGGATTAGGTTTTTTACTTTTACTAGCGGGTATATGCATTTTAATTTGGGGTAATGCAGACATCCGCAAGTATGCACCCCTTGGCTTGATTGTAGGGTTAGGTTGGTTAATGTTACCTGCGGTGTGGCTTGGTCGTCATCACTTTGGTTACAAGTTTCTCACAGCGCGTTACTGGTTGGCTGGTTGGTTGATTCCTTGTTGGCTGGCTTTGGCGGTGGCTGGAAGTTTGGGTTTAATAGGTGATTATAACCCTGCCTTTAGAAGTTTTTTTCAACAAAGAGCGATCGCTTCGATTATTCAAACTCATCCAATATACTTTGTCAAAGTTTATGGAAAAAACGCTGTCTTGTTGAATTTCTACACTCCTATTCACGGTTCAAGGTTAGAGTCAATTTCAGAACTACCAGCTTCTAGTTACGCTTGGATTGATTTAAAAAATGCACCTGAATTATCTCGACCTCATCGTGTTTTTGGTCAAGTAAAAGGTTATCAGTTAATTCAAATCATGCCTTAATTTAGCCGAAATGCTTTGAAATCACCTTAATTTAGATGGTTTGATGATGTTACTATCTAATTTTAAATAAATCAACAAAAATATTGATAGCTTAATAACATACCATTACTTTTGTTTATGCAATTAAAAAAAAAGAGTGTTTGACTTTATTCTTTAAAATCAATATTTTGAAGATGTGTTTGTACTGATTGCTTGCACAGCAAATTGTTATAAACAACCAGGATGCTTTTAACCAGGAGCCAGTCTATGAAAATAGCTAAAATTTTACTATGTGCATTATTCTTTTTGATAAATTTAGCCATAGCCCAACCTTCTTGGGCAGATAAAATGTCTAAAGTTAGCCCTGACTATCCTGTAGTTGTACAAAAATTAAATAGTCTTTTAATGGCTAGCAACAATCCAGAACAGTCTGGCTATACCGCAGAAGAATTACAACAAAAAATTGCTGCTCTACAATTACAAAAACAAACTCTCGAAACTTCAGAAGATTGGGCAAGTTGTCGGAATGAAACCGGAAGACCTCTGGCTATTTATACTCGCAAACCTGAAGACTCAATTCAGAACAGTCTTTATTATTTAGGAACTGGACAAACTACCGATGAAGACTGGGATTGTGATGCTGTGTATCTACCTAATGATGCTCAAGTGGCAGGCTTAAACTTGACACCAGGAGAACCAGCACTTTTAAAACTTACAGATGGCGCGCAACTGATTGCGACAACTAATCCGATGACGCAAGAAATTCAATTTACTGTTTCACCTGCACTGATGGAAGTTCTCAAGCCTGAGCAAGTAACATGGCCAGTTCCTAATTTATCTCAAGCCAATATTGATATCCAAATTCCTAATGCACCTAATGATTAAAATTCAATAAACAAGCGGCGATATTAATATTAATATCGCCGCTTTGCCTTAAATTTTTATTCTCAATGCTGGGAAAATTAAATTAGCTAGGTAAAAGAGCATCTTCGTTAATTGAACTAGCTCTGCGGAAGTAAGAAGCCGAATTTAATGCCATTGATTTGCAGTGTTCAGCGCATTTGCGGCAAATGGCAGCGCAGTACATCATTTTAGGATCTTCATTCATCTGGTCGCAAGCCATTGCAGTGCGATCGCACATTTCGGCACATAAACTACAGGCGTTGCCCATAAACTCAGAACCATCGTTTATCATGTTGACGCACATCATGCACATTTCTGCACAGTCACGCATCATCGACATCATGGTTAAATCTATATACTTACCCCGATGCTCTTTGCAGTATTTGAGGGTATCAATACAAATAGTATGGCATTCGATGCAAGTTTGTTTGCCAGCTTCTACTGTGGTGAGGATAGATTCAGTCATTTTAGAATTAACTTCCTAAAAGAAATGCTGTGAAATAGGGCTTAATTAATAAGTTAACGAGTTATTTTTAGTAATTCAATAGGTTGCCAAATTCCCACAAACAGAAGGCCACTAAATCTATGAACTTGATGGAAATTAAGCTATCGAGATAAGTTAGATAGCAGCAGAAATAGCCAAAATCCTGATGAAATAAAGCTGGCAAATATTTCGTTTTTTGCCAAACATTAATTATGAGGGCTAATTCCCTACTCACCAGCGAGCCAATTACTGTGAAATCTTATGTATTTTTAGATACAGATATACATATTTATTCAAGTTAATACATCCGTTTTCAGTGTCTAGTCTAATCAATAGAATACTTAGCTTGTAAGGCTTTTGGCTATTTTCATCAGCAATAACGCGTAGATGGAAAATACGCTATAGGTATATATTCTCCAAGTGTCGTAATGTCAAAATTTCATAACTTAATTAAGATATATTTCATTAATGAGTCTCCCAACATTACAAACACTGCACATCTAATCAAAGCTGAAAGCCTTGTATCATATACCATTTCACCCTATAAATGATACAAATAATTTCTCCTCTGCTCCCCTGCTCCCTGCTGCCTATTTGTATCAAACTTAAAGTGAAAGGATATTAGGATAGCTATTGCTGCTGTTCTTTATTGGGGACAGCATCTGATAAACGTTTAGCCAAAGTAATAAAATCAGAAGGAATCATTACTAGGGTAGTCGTGTTATTTTCTGCGCCTACTTCTGTAAGCATTTGTAACCGCCGTAACTCCAATGCGGCTGGATTTTCGGAAATTAGTTTGGAAGCTTCTGCTAGTTTGATGGAGGCTTCTTGTTCAGCCGCCGCTTTAATTATGCGAGCGCGTTTTTCTCGAATTGCTTCTGCTTCTTTAGCCATTGCGCGTTGCATTGCGGGAGGAATTTCGACATCTTTCATTTCTACCCGTTCAATGACAACTCCCCAAGGTTCGGTAATTTCGTCTACAATTTCTTGAACTTTGTTATTAATTTTGTCGCGGTTTTGTAGAACATCATCCAAAATATTTTGTCCGACAACATTACGTAATGTCGTCAGCGCGGTTTGATAAACAGCAATTTCGTAGTTTTCTACCTTATTAATCGCTTTTGAAGGGTCAAGAATGCGGTAATAAAGTACGGCATTGACTTTAATAGTAACGCTGTCGGCTGTGACTGTTTCTTGAGGCTCTATATTGACAGTTTTGGTGCGAATATCGATTTGATTTTTTTGCTCAACAAGCGGAATAATCCAGTATAAGCCAGGGCCACGTACACCATTTATTCTACCTAAACGGAAAATTACACCACGCTGATATTCTCTATCTAGCTTGAATCCGGCTACTGCAAAGAATATCAAAAATGTAAAAACTGTACCTATCAATGTACCCATATTCTTACCTATGATTAGGTTGAAATAGACCTATTTTAGTCTTGGGATAGATGTAATAAGAGTAATTATGTAGAAAGTGCAACATAAAACCGGGATCAGTCGTCTAGGTGGGTAGCGATCGCAATGGTACACCACAACTCAGCACTAGAGAGGTTAATAGATAAACTCTGGGTTAAATTGTTATAAACTATAGCTTTGTAACGGTTGTGGCTGAATAAAGAAAGTAGATCTATTATGGAATCTTGTTATGTAAAATTAAAAAGACCGAAAACATTAAAATTTGCTAACATTTCTGGCTAATAGTGCTAGAGTTTCAAAAATCTGTCAACATTTTCAGCGGGTATCAATGCTGAAGCAACTACAAAAAAACCAAGTTCCTTTAATGATTGGCGCGGCAGTGTTTGCCTTTTCAGCTGGGGCAATGGTGGCAGCACCAGAAATTGGAAAAACATTCAGTCAATGGCTCAAACTGGATAAAAATCAGTCAGAACAGCTATCAGAAGCCAACACAGTCAAATCGGCAGTGTTTGGGCTAGTCTCTCAATCGCCAGTAGAAAGGGCAGCTAAGTTAGAAGCACTCACTAAAGGATCAGCCTCAGCAGACCGCAATCGCGCCCGCTATCTTTTAGCCAGCGATTTAGTTGAAACTAGGGACGCACAACAAGCCCTTGATTTGCTGTTAGGCTTAGAGAAAGATTATCCGGTTTTAGCGCCTTATATATTGCTAAAGCAAGCACAAGCGCAAGATATTTTAGGTGAAGAAGGTAAAGCTTCAGATCTGCGGCAAAAAGTCTTGAAAGACTATCCCAAAGAAGCGGCGGCGGCGAAGGCGCATTATTTAATAGGTCAGCCAGAAAATCAAAATAAAGCGATCGCGCAATTTCCTTCTAATCCCCTCACCTGGGAAATTATACGCAAGCGTCTGGAAGAAAACCCCAATCAGCCGCAGTTAAAATTAATTTTGGCGCAATATGCCTCTAACCAACCTGGCATAGTTGGGATATTGGATCAGTTGGTGAAACAACCAAATCTCAAATCAGCAGATTGGGAAATTATCGGTACGACTTATTGGGACAATAATCAATTTCGCAAAGCTGCGGTCGCTTATACCAAAGCACCAAGAACAGCCCGCACTCTCTATCGCATAGCACGGGGATTGCAGGTAAGCGCCCAAGGTCAAAGCCAAGACAGAGAAAAAGCGATCGCAATCTACAAGCAACTAGTGCAGGAATTCCCCGAAGCTTCAGAAACGGGAACTGCATTATTACGTTTGGCAGATATGGCAAAAACCCGCAAAGATGCCTTGCCTTATCTTGAGCAAGTCATTACTCAGTTTCCAGAACAAGCACCAACAGCATTAGCAACCAAAGCCAAAACTCTTCAAAGCCTAAATGATGCAAAATCGGCTCAACAAGCTTGGGATTTATTGATTAGCAAATATGCTAAGTCAGATGAAGCCGCAGAGTATCGCTGGAAAGTTGCCCAAGATAAAGCCAAAGCCGGAGACTACATTACAGCTTGGGAATGGGCGCAACCAATCGCCATGAATAACCCTAGCAGTATATTGGCTCCCAGAGCAGGCTTTTGGGTAGGTAAATGGGCGATGAAACTTGGCAAGCAACCAGAAGCCAAAACATCCTTTGAGTACGTAATTAGCCAGTTTCCTTACTCTTATTATGCCTGGCGCTCGGCCAATATTTTGGGGCTAAATGTTGGCAACTTTAATGATGTGCGTCAACTGAATCCTGAAGTAGTGGCGCGCCAGCGTCCAGTACCTACTGCGGGTTCAGACACCTTTAAAGAATTGTATTTGTTGGGTCAAGATCGTGATGCTTGGTTGCAGTGGGAAACAGAATTTACCAATAAAAAGCAGCCTACGGTTGCAGAACAATTTACTGAAGGATTGATGCGCCTAGCTAGAGGCGAAAATCTTTCGGGAATAGACACAATTTCTAAATTGGAAGACCGGGAAACACCCAAAGAACAAGCCCAGTATCAAGCTTTAAGTAAACAAATCACTTACTGGCAGGCGCGTTATCCCTTTCCTTATGTGAAAGAGATTGAAAAATGGTCTGGCGAACGTCAACTTAATCCCCTGCTAGTTACAGCGTTAATTCGACAAGAATCACGGTTTGAGCCGGCAATTAAATCAGTTGTTGGTGCCACAGGGCTAATGCAGGTAATGCCTAGTACAGGAAAATGGATAGCCTCAAAAACCAACTTAGATAGCAAAACAATTGATTTAACCAATCCCAATGACAACATCATGCTAGGTACTTGGTATTTGGATTATACCCATCAGCAGTACGGGAATAATTCACTGTTAGCGATCGCTAGTTATAATGCTGGCCCTGGCAATGTTTCTAAATGGTTACAAACTCTCACCAAAGAAGATCCAGATGAATTTGTCGAAGCAATTCCCTTTGACGAAACCAGAAATTATGTACGTCAAGTTTTTGGTAATTATTGGAATTATTTACGACTATACAACCCAGAAATTGCTGGTGTAGTGGCGAAATATTCAGCCTCACAGCCAAAATTACCAAACCAGTGATTTGGCATTAAAATAGCAAAAACGTCTCGAATCTTTTTGAGACGTTTGCACAATTTTTGTTCGATATGCAATAAAAAGAAATTGCTAGACTGTCTTATTTTAAGTAAAAATTTCAATCAATAGGGACAACTATGACCGAACCTGAAGAAATATGTACCGCTTATCTGGGTACATCTACTAAAGATAATGATTATACGCTGTACGCAGACGGGAGGGTAAAGCGTTTTTATGATGAAAATGATTGGAAGTACAATTTAACTGAATGGCTTAGGGCGGAAAATTTGAGCAGTCAAGTAAAAGAGTCCCTACTTGACAGATGTTCTGAAGAGAATAAGGATAAAGCTAGAAAATTGCTTTATCCTTAATACATTAATGTCAGTTTTTACCTTTAATAAAACAAGCTATAGCAAGCATAAAAGCAAAAAGCGATCGCGCCTAGCCCGATAATAAAGCAGAAGTACGATCACATATGTCTTTATTCTGAAGTATTAGACTAAAACCTGTCCTTTATTTCTTCTAAGAACAGCTACTTCTTGCTTTGAGAAAACCCCCGGTTTTCTCATTATATACATCACTTGTCTTGTTCTATTTCTGTACATTTCTTGAGCTATTAACTCCTGAGCGCGTGCCTCAATTTTCTTTTGACGCTCTAATGGAAGCTCTTTGATTTTGTCGCTTAAACTCTTGCCCATTATTTAAATATCCTCCTGTTCTAATTTTAGAAGATGGTTGTTGTACCGGGCATCAGCTTTTTTAATTAATTGTTTGTAAAATTGTTTCTGGCTAACCCCTGATTTATCACCTGCTACAAGTAGAATTGCTTGCCTTGTTGGGTCTAAAGCAAAAGCCACACGCCAAACACCGCCACCAGCATTAAAACGCAATTCTTTCATATTGCTGTGTTCAGAGCCATTAAGGATTGAGAATTAAATAAGATCCAAAAATAGACACAGCAATGATAGGGTGAACTTATACTGTGAGCAACTCAAAGATGCGATGAATCCCTATCCTTTTAA
>NZ_JACJRV010000047.1 GCF_014697475.1 Nostoc sp. FACHB-152 | reverse complement strand
ACAGTTATCTCAGTTGCACTCAACTTAATGAATCCTCAACATTTAAGAAACTGGTTTACTAATTGCTGTTACTGTACCTCATAACACAGGAAACTGCTGTATGTGCCGGGATTACTACTTACTCGCCTTTGCGCTACTGGAATGTTAGCAAAGGTGATAAGGTTGGGATCGTCGGGTTGGGTGGGTTAGGACATATGGCACTAAAATTTGCTCACGCTTTTGGTGCTTATACTATCCTGTTTACAACGTCGCCAGATAAGACCGAAGATGCTAAACGCCTTGGAGCCGATGAGGTTGTGATTTCCAAAAACGAAGATGAGATGAACAAGCACATCAACAGCTTCGACTTCATTCTTGATACGGTTTCGGCATCGCATAACCTAGACGCATATACTCAGTTACTCAAGCGTGGTGGTACGCTATGCTTGCTTGGTGTACCAGAACATCCACATCCATCACCCAGTATTGCTAATTTGATTTTTAAACGCCGCTCGCTTGCTGGTTCACTCATTGGTGGAATTCAAGAGACGCAAGAGATGCTCGACTTCTGTGCTGAACACAATATTGTCTGTGATATCGAACTCATCCCGATACAGAAGATTAACGAAGCATATGAGCGGATGCTTAAAAGTGATGTGAAGTATCGTTTTGTGATTGATATCGCATCGCTGAAACAAGAATCAAACTAGGGGAAATATAGCAGGAGGCGATAGTATAGCAATCCTATTTGATTTACAAATTACTCGTGGGGGCAGGCAATAGATAATAGGTTTATTTGGAGCTCATCTAGGCTTGCTATAAAAATATTGGCGTTGCTGAATCAAAGTATGAAATACCTTTGCGCCTTTGCGTGAGAAAAGTTTAGTTATCGTTTATCAGGGTGTGTTATGCCGTAAGCTAACACACCCTAATTTATCAGAACTTTTAACTAAATCCCTGTTACAACAAGGAATTGCGAATTTGTTTAACACCTACTAGGAGTACAGAATCCTCCATCTGAGAGGGTTGCAGCCCGGATTACTTCAATGGGAAATTTCGGGGTGCGATCGCTATACAATAAACCGTTGGCTTCTTGGAAAGTATCAGTAAATTGGGTGTAACAAAATCCACTGAACAGTTCAATATTATTGATTGTTTCGAGCAAGGCAGTGTATTTCATCTCTAACTCTGAAATACTCCAGCAGCGCTCGTATCCCCAAGCCTTATCTGCGTTTGGCTCATCATCCGGCGCATAAGCAATACCACCAAACTCTGTCAGCATAATTGGTTGCCCTTGGTGGGGATAGTTGTCGAGTGTGAGGATACGTCCTCCAGGGCGTTTATGATTGAGCATATCGGACAGTTTCATTTCCGGCCCATAACGACGAAGTAATTGCTGTGGCTTGGTGTCGTAGTCATGAATCGCCAAAATGTCTGTATCTGTACTTTCCCAGCCATCGTTACCAATCACTGGCCGAGTTGGATCAAGAGTTTTGGTTAAGTGATACATTGCTAAAACATAGTTGCGGTGGGCTGCTGTCTCGGTTAAATTTGGCACGCCCCAAGATTCATTAAACGGCACCCAAGCAACAATACATGGATGGCTAGAATCTCGCTTGATAACTTCAGTCCACTCCTGTGTCATGCGTTCTACGGCTGTGCGGGTAAAGCGATAAGCACTAGGCATTTCTTCCCATACCAATAAACCTAAAACATCTGCCCAATATAAAAAGCGAGGGTCTTCAATTTTTTGGTGTTTGCGTACTCCGTTGAAACCCATTGCTTTGATTAGTTCTACATCACGCCGCAATGCTTCATCGCTGGGTGGAGTCATTAACGTATCTGGCCAGTAGCCTTGATCGAGAACAAGACGTAAATAGTAGGGGCGACCATTAAGCATAAAGCGATCGCGTTGTATGCTGACAGTTCGCATTGCGGTGTAAGATTTTACTTCATCGAGTAGCTGCCCATTACTCCAAAGTTGAATTTCGGCATCAATTAGCGTTGGTTTTTCTGGACTCCACAATAATTCGTTACGGAAGTCATCAATTCCCGGATCACCAAGTGCTATGCGGCGGTTGATTTCTCCATTCAACACTTCATAAGTATCATTCGCCAAGACTTTATCGCCAATGCTTAATTTCATCTTAATTTGGACACCGTGGGTAGGCAGATCACCTGCTAACGCCGCTTCAACACTAACCTCCCATCGCTCAAAATCAGAATTCCAGCACAGATGGCCAAGATAAGTCTTACCAACTTGCTCAAGCCAGACTGTCTGCCAAATACCGCTAGTACGCGGATACCAAATACTGTGCGGTTTTAATTGCCAATCTTGCTTACCGCGAGGTTTGGCCAAGTCTTGCGGATCATCTTGCGCCCAGACTGTAACTTTTGTGGTGCCACTGTCATTCAAGACATGGGTAATATCGAGCGAGAAATTTGTGTGTCCACCTTCATGTTCAGCTATATATTGATCGTTTACCCACACACGAGCGCGGTAGTCTACTGCACCGAAGTGCAATAGTAATCTACCATCACCTTCTGGTGTAGCAAATTCCCGCTCATACCAACAATTGGGATGAAAATTTTGATCTCCTATGCCGCTTTTGATAGATTCAGGCGCGTAAGGTACCTTTATTACATGAGTCCATTGCTTGAGTTCGCTGGGTTGAATGCATTTTCCCTCGTCATCATATGCAAACTTCCACAAACCATTGAGGCTTTGCCAATGCGATCGCTGTAACTGTGGACGTGGATGTATTAATTTTTTACAGTCATCAGCATTTTGATAATCGCTTTTAACAGATATTTCAACTCCACTATTATCAAAATTTACTAATTTCATTAAAACCTCTTGTTTATTGAAATTTCTCTGTTCTAGGATTAGAAATACATATATTGCGTAAATTAACTATTAATTTAAGTAAATAAAAATTTCGATTTGTTTGTTTTACGAGTAACTTTATTTGATATTTTTATTATAAAAATCTCTTGATTAGGTTGACTTCTACCAAAAGTAGAGAATTAGACAAACACTGATATAAGAATCCGGTTCGATTTCCGAATTTACTTGTGTAGACAGGGAGTAGAGAGTGCGAAATAAGCCTTGTCTGAGCGTACTGATTTTTTCCCAAATCAAATATGAGTCCTATGCAGCCGTTTTCGTTTGTATCAACCACAATAGTTATTGGGACTACGGGAGTAAAAGACTAGTACCGCAAAGCGGAAGTCAAAAGTTATAGCAACCCTAAATCAGTTGCAAACAAATCTATTGCCTGGCTCCATAAGCAGTTTGTAAATCAAATAGGATGGCTATATAATCAATAAATTTCTTAAATGGAGCCGATTTATTTTCAAAAAATTATAAATAATAAAATAAATTTCGCTGTAAGTACTCAACAGTAATTACAGCGAAAAGTGCCAATATTTATAAGTATAAAAATCCAATTTTTCAATTCTAATTATTATCCATCCCAATCATTAGCCCCTGTTTACTACGTTGCAACTTCTCCCAAAGTTTTTCAATTTGATTGAAAGCTTCTTCGGGAGGCAACTTGCCACCTGTTTCTAGGTTGACAATATAGCCAACTCTTTGAGAAAATTCTTGAAGATTGGCATTAAATGCTATGTTTTCTGGTTTAACTCTCCCGTAATAATGATTACGAGTATAAAGAAATTTGTCTTTGTTTTCTTGTGACACTGTAATTTATATCCTTAATTTATTAGTTGATTTATCTAGTAAAAATTTAATTTAGCTAACTCTGTTTAGCAATCATGATTAGCTTAAGTTTTTGGGATTTGATCAGCAAAAATTTAATTAGTTAAGCTAAAAAAATTCTGTTTCTGTAAAAATCTCTTTCGTCTGGCATTAGAGAAAGACCTTAATAGAATCTGTTTTTGCTTGTTACGCTTATTTAAGTATTGTTCAGCGTAGCGAATAGCAGCTGCACCATCGTAAGCAGCAATAGCTAGAGCTTGCAACAAAACCTTTAAGGGAACTTCATACTCGGTCAGTTTCTCAGCTAACATTACTGAATCTATTTCTGTTGCTGCTACCGCCATTTCTAATGGCTCAGAACTTAGTTGCTGGCTGACTTGGATATTTTGCATTGCAGAATAATTCATAAATGCACCTTCACAACTTCAATGATTGCAGTTTTGCTTAAAAGGGTAATTGAATGTAACCGTGTTTTTGCGGTATTTAGTAAATTGGAGATATCCAAGGCTCCGCACAATTGCAGTTATGTATTACGTCAGTGCTTTATGGAGTTGTTTATAGTTGACAGCCAACACCATTAAAAAAGTTGCTATGCTGACACAAGATACCAACCGCCTGCATAGCCTGCATTTAGCTTTGCCGTTACCACAGGCTAGGCAGACTTTGCACTTGTAGCTAGTCTTCCGTAGGTGCAAGATATCTGTCCGCGTAGTTTCTTCGTAGTACTCAGTCACAGGTAAGCTACAACTAGCTTGCGTAAGAAAACTATAAGTGGAATTTTAATATTTTGGATGGTTGTGACACCATTAACATATATGATAACCATATGTCATCGGTGGCTACAAAAGATTTTTTTGAGCAAGGTTATTCAATTAAACCTGATTTAACATCACTTTCATAAATACAACAGAGTATGGCTGTTTATCTTGTTATCCAAGATGTCATCAGTGATTCACAGTTGTTTGAGCAGTATGCCCAATGTGTAAAACCAATTATCCAACGCTATGGTAGTCGAATGATTACTGTTAGCTCTTTAGATATTGCTCCGGCACAGCAGACAATAGTTTTTGAGTGTCCGTCACGGGAGGATGCAGTGAAATTGTGGAATTGTGATGAATATACAACGGTAAGAAATTCTCAAGTAACTCCTGCTCCATTACAAGCAATGATTGTCGAGGGAAACCTACTGGCGTAACCCAGTGAAAACAGTGCATAAATATAACTTTTGTGGTGTATGTAAGATGCCTATCCCACCAAAAAGTCAAGAAGAAGGGTGTAGGAAAGACGCATTGGTGGGCTTGTGACCCACCCTTTGTTGGGGCTGTCTCTTCCCCTATCCCACACACCCCACACCCCGCCCCAACGGGGCTTGGTCAGTCCACTAAAATTAAGAGCTTACTTAGCACTTATAATGGCTTTTTACCGATAATCGTTCGATGACGGGGGTCGCTGGCAACTTCAATGGTTGGTGAAAAGCCTACTTCCTGTAAAGCGGCTTGAATATCGAAACCGTAATAATCATCAGTCCAAGGTTCAGTGCTTTTCATTAAAGTGAAAAGGGCAGGTGGTAGGTTTTGAATAACAGGCGATCGCGGGTTATTATCTACCAAGGCAATATAACCACCTGGTCTTAGTAGCCGGATAGCTTCTGCAAAAATTTGTTTACTGGCATCGCTGGGCAACTCGTGACACACAAACTGGAGAGTCACTAAATCAAAGGAATTATCTGGCAAGCCTGTATTTTCGGCTCTAGCATGAACCCACTGGGAAATTTCATGATTAACATCCCTAGCTTTGGCAACCGCCAGCATATATGGTGACAAATCTAGACCAACGGTGCGAATTGGCTGTTCTTGTTTTTGTTGGTAGTAACGGTGCAATGCCAAGGTAGATAAACCAATTGAACACCCTATATCGAGAACTTCTCTCACCTGTACCGGGCCGTAGGCTGCCAAAACATCATGAAAAGTGCCTCTAAGTCTGGCATGGGCAGCTTCCCAACTCAGGTTTTCTTGCGGCCAGACACGTAAAGCCATTGCATAGGTAGCTGACTCCGCTTCAAAAGCAGCTTCCCAGCAAAGATTACCCTCAGCATAAGCATGAAATGGTACTTTGTAGTATTCGGGATATACAACTTCGTGGTTAGTAACAGACCCAAGCAGTTGTTTTGTCATCAGTGCTTGTAGGGCTTCAGCGTTTTTGCGCCAGGGAATACCATTTTTTTCTGCTGTTGTAATTAATACCTGCCTAGCTTGGTGTTTCATCACATTGTAAACAGGTTTAGTCTGGATAAGCAGGTTTACGAACTTGGAGAGTAAGCTTTCACCAGCCCAATCAGGTTTGATTTTGTTTTTCATCACTTTACGGGAATGAAGCGATAATTGCCTATCCCTATTGTAGATTTGATTTAGCTCAGGCAATCATATCGTTTTCGGTGAAATTTAAGTGCTAGTGCTAAAGGCTAAAAAAGCCTGTTGTATTTTACGGTCAATCCCACCAGTGCAGCCATTGCCGCTACGCTAAACTAAGAGCAATGAGATAGTTGCAATCATGTCTGTTGCCCCAGATTTAGAAACTACGGAAGATGTGATAAATCCCCCAGGGGATTTATATAGTGACGAACCACCGTTGGAAAGTGACTTACATCGATTACAAATGACGCTGCTGATTCAGTGTCTGGAGTTGTGGTGGAGCAACCGCAATGATTTTTATGTTTCTGGTAATATTACAATTTACTACAGCCCTCGCCAACTCAAGTCAGAAGATTTTCGCGGGCCAGATTTTTTGGTAGTGTTGGGGACAGAACGCCGACCCCGTAAAAGCTGGGTTGTCTGGCAAGAAGACGGTAAATATCCCAATGTGATTATCGAACTACTATCAGATTCTACCGCCGCAACAGACAGAGGCTTAAAAAAAGAAATTTATCAGAACACCTTTCGCACTCCTGAATACTTCTGGTTTGACCCCAATAATTTAGAATTTGCAGGGTTTGTTTTGGTGGCTGGTAAGTATCAACCATTAGAACCTAACGCACAAGGTTGGTTATGGAGTCAGCAGCTAGATTTATATTTAGGAATTGATCAAGATAAATTACGCTTTTTTACGGCGGAAGCTGAATTAGTTCCCACACCAGAAGAAGTTGCATATCAACAGACACAACGAGCCGATCGCTTGGCAGCAAAACTGCAAGAATTAGGCATTGATCCAAATTCTCTTTAGTGCATTATACGTCTGGCTCCACACCGAGCGATCGCAATTGTTCAGTCAGGCGATCGGCTCGTTGGCGTTCTTGTTCAGCCCGTTGATGTTCCTGTTCTGCTCTTTCCTCACCAGTCAGCAACAAATTACCTTCGCTATCCCACCAGCGCAGCCAAGGTAATTCCATATTATGGTATTCTCCCTGCCAGATACCTAACTCAATACCCAAGGGTGCAATAGTATAATGTCCCCGTTCATTTGCTGCTAATAACTGATATTGCCCACCAATTAATTTATACACTTCTACGCTGGCTTTACTTACTTCATAAATGCCGTAAAAAGCCGGATGAATCACCTGTTCATAAATCCAAAATTTACCTTTCCAAGGAGTTTTATCGCGCTCCTCACTACCATCACCAGACACAAATTCTAATGCTATTAACGGTGCGATAAACTCTCGCCACAATACATAGGAGCGTCGTGTTTGTCCATCCAGCAAGGGTGGTACATTTGGTACATAAAACCAATCCGGTGCTTCTGCGCCTTTCTCTGGGGGATCAGTCATGCGCCAGTAGATACCGCTATCTTGACCAATACAGTATTGCCCATCAGGATGCCGTTTTTGCAATACAGGTTTAATCGAATCTGTGAGTAGAATACTTTGGGGATGTTCCTGAAAGTTCTTCACGAAAGTGCCGTCTGATTCAGGTAGCTGCGTATGATCTGGGAAAGGCGTGAGTTCTTCAGTGGTTTGATTGATTGCAGAGGTCATAAAACACCTTTGCAGAGGTAAGGGTTGTTTTTTAGTTTAGCAATAGAAGGGGAGGAGAGGCGATCGCTCTCTTTTTACTAAGTTTTATATTTGGTAGGAAGATGACGACCAACATAGCCAATTATTCTTAATCTCCACACTCATTAAATTAAGAAAGCAGCTGCAATTAACCAGCTGCTTTGATAAAAAATGCGATCGCCTAACTTGAATTACTTCGCTAGAACTAAATCAACAGGCTTCACTTCTGCCAAATCCAAAATTTTGGGAATCAAATCTTCCCGCTTGACGGCCATCATGTGGACACCATGACATAATTGCCGCGCAGTCTGAACTTGTTCGGCAGCAATTTTTACACCTTCTTCTAGTGGGTCTTTGGCTTTTGCTAATCTATCAATAATGTGTTCGGGAATATTTACACCTGGAACACACCTATTAATAAATTGGGCATTTTTTGCTGATTTCAACAGAAAAATTCCTGCCAAAATTGGCTTGTTATGGACAGAAGCTATCTTGTCCATAAACTTTTCTAGCCTTTCAAAATCAGTGATTAATTGACTTTGAAAAAATTGCGCTCCGGCTTCAATTTTGCGTTCAAAGCGAGTTTGCAAGCCTGACCAACTGCTACATTGCGGATCTACGGCTGCACCAGTAAATAAATTTGTTGCACCATCGGTTAAGGGTTTATCGTTGCAATCAAAACCCTGATTCATTTTCTGAATTAGTTTCAGCATCCGCACTGATTCTAAATCAAATACAGCTTTAGCATCGGGGTGATCGCCTGCTTTTACTGGGTCGCCTGTCAAAGCTAAAATATTACGAATGCCCAAGGCATGAGCGCCCATGAGGTCGGCTTGCAAAGCAATGCGGTTGCGATCGCGGCAAGCAATCTGACAAATCGGCTCGATGCCATTTTGCAATAAAATTGCCGAAGCTACTAGCGATGACATCCGCAACACAGCACGGCTACCATCAGTAATGTTGACAGCATGAACCCTCCCCTTAAGGGTCGCCGCCATTTCAATCATGTGGGAAGGATTTACCCCTTTTGGAGGTGCTACCTCTGCGGTAATTAAGAATTCGCCTGCTTGCGCGGCTTTTTGAAATAGACTCAAAGCTGTTGGGCTATGGGTGTGATACATACAATTAATCGTCTGCTTTCTTACAGAGTATTACGAATCACACCTCAAAGCGAAAGCCTTATAAAGGCATTGAATAGCCTAAAGCAGCTTTAACTTGCGCTAGAGTTTGATTAGCGATCGCTTGGGCTTTTTCTCTCCCATCACGCAATACAGACTCTAAATAACTGCGATCGTCCATGATTGCTTGATATTTTTCTTGAATTGGCTTTAACGCATTAATTGTTGTTTCTGTCAACAATGGCTTAAATTGTCCCCAGCCCATATCTTGGCACTCCGCAGTTACCGCTTCCTTACTCTTTCCAGACAGCAGCATATACAGCGTTAACAAGTTGTTACACTCTGGACGCTCAGGATCGTCAAAGGTTAAACCCCGAATTGGATCAGTTTTACAACGTTTAATTTTGTATTGAATTTGCTCTGGTGTATCTAGCAAGTTAATCCGGCTTAAGTCAGAAGGATCGGACTTGGACATTTTGCGTGTTCCATCCGCCAAACTCATCACCCTCGCACCTTCTTTACGGATTAAAGGGTCTGGTAACTTCAATACAGGCTGATCTGGTTTTCCAAATAAGTGATTTAACCGAGCTGCAATATCCCTTGTCAATTCCAAGTGCTGTTTTTGGTCTTCACCTACTGGTACTTTATCTGCTTGGTAAAGCAAAATATCCGAGGACATCAGTACAGGATAATCTAATAAACCTGCGCTGACGTTTTCACCCTGTTTGACAGCCTTTTCCTTAAACTGGATCATATCTTCTAGCCAGTTTAGCGGCGTAATACAGTTAAGCAACCAAGTGAGTTCGCTGTGGGCAGAAACATGAGATTGCACAAAGATAGTAGAATGATTTAAATCCAACCCACAAGCCAGATAGAGAGCAGCTAGGGTATAAGTATCAGATGCTAACATAGTGGGGTCATGTGGCACTGTAATCGCGTGCAAATCAGCCACAAAGAGATAATTTTCGTATTCGCTCTGGCCTTCTACCCAGTTGCGAATGGCTCCCAAATAGTTGCCTAAATGGTAATTGCCTGTTGGTTGAACTCCAGAAAGAACACGCTGCTTGCCCATAAATTTCAATTTTATTTATCTCTTATCCGCGCTGTGTAAAGTGGCGGTTACAAAACTCATTCAATTTTAACGGGGAATGGAGGTTTGGGAGCAGGGGAGCGGGAGAGTAGAGGAGCAGGGAGCAGGGAGCAGGGGAGAATTTTGACCAATGACAAATGACCAGCACATAGGTTTTCTTTTACCCCTTTCCCCTTCCCCTTTAACCTTTTCCCTTTTCCCACCTCTTGCAAAAACTACTTTTGTAAGAGGTCTTCTCCACTCACCACTCCCTATTACATCACTCCATCAATATCAAGCGCATAGGGTCTAAACGCACGTACCAAGGCAAAGGTTTATCTTTAATCTGCGCCCATTTTTCTTTAAAGACCTCTGCTTGCAAGTGATAGTCGTGAGGGTTATTTGGAGAACTATGTAGTTTTAAAAATAATGTCATCCGGTGGGGTGTTTCACTGGTTCTTACCACCCAGCAGGGAAAGGTGTTGGCTTGGGATGAATCATGGCTAAAAATGATTTGATGGGCGCGAATACCAACGGAAGACAATTCTCTAGGAATTGGTTCGAGAACTTCAAGGTTACAACCCCAATCAAGAGCTTGTAACTGTTGCGCTCCTTGAATAACAGCACGAGAGAAATTTTTACAGCCTGTTAATTGAGCAACGCTCATAGTTGCAGGATGCTCAAAAATATCGTATTTAGAACCATAATGCACTGCTTGACCATGCTCCAACACCAACAAGTTAGGGCAAACTCGGTAAGCTTCTTCCATATTATGGGTGACAAATAAAGCTACACCTTGATATTCTGCTAAAGTTTCCGTCATTTGCTGTTCTAATTGGCTACGCAGATGGGTATCGAGTGCCGAAAACGGTTCATCTAAAAGTAATGCTTCTGGTTGACTGGCTAAGGCTCTAGCTAAGGCGACGCGTTGCTGTTGACCGCCTGAGAGTTGGTGTGGATAGCGATCGCCTAATCCTTCTAGTTGCATAGCGCTTAGTTGTTCTTCAACCTGTACTCGTATACTTCCAGCAGATAAGCCTTTAGGTAAACCAAAGGCAATATTTTGCGCCACCGTCATGTTAGGAAACAGTGCATAGTTCTGGACTAAAAAACCAATGCGGCGATCGCGGCTAGGTACGTTAATTCCTTTCTCAGAGTCAAACAGAACTCTACCATTTAAAACTATTCGCCCTTTAGTTGGGGTTTCAATTCCTGCTAGACACCGCAGGATCATACTTTTTCCTGCACCTGAACCCCCCAATAAGCCTAGTGTTTGCTTATTTGTACTAAAGGATACTTGCAAATGAAAACTGGGCAATTTTTTTTCAATATCTACAAACAGCCCCCCTGCTCCCCTGCTCCCCTGCTCCTCTGCTCTCCTACTCCCCCTCGTCGCTTCTCCTCGTCGCTTCCCCTTCTCCCCTCGCTTCTCTCGTACTTCTTGCCAAAGATTCACCCCAATAATCCCTGACAGAGAAATTACCATAATTGCGATCGCCCAAAACCAAGCCTCATCCATCGCCCCTGCTTCTACAGCAAAATAAATAGCCATTGGAATCGTCTGGGTTTGTCCGGGAATATTACCAGCCAGCATTAATGTAGCCCCGAATTCACCCAAAGCACGGGCAAAGGCCAAAGTCGTGGCGGCTAAAATCCCTGGGAAGGCTAGAGGTAAACTAATTTTCCAAAATATTGTTGATTCACTTGCACCCAGAGTTCTTGCTACTCTCAACAAATTGCGATCAATTTGTTCAAAGGCTCCCAACGCAGTTTTATACATTAACGGAAAAGAAACCACAGTAGCCGCGATCGCCGCACCATACCAAGTAAAAACAATAGTTATGTCAAAAGACTCCATTAATTTACCTACGGGGCCATTTTTGCCAAAAAATAGTAGTAATAAAAAGCCCACAACCGTCGGCGGCAAAATCAAGGGTGCCACAAAAATACTTTCAATTAAAGATTTAACTTTGCCGCGATAACTTAGCATCCAATAAGCAGCACCAATCCCCACAAAAAAAGTAATAAAAGTTGCCAATAATGAAGTTTTAAGTGATATCCAAAGCGGTGTTAAATCCTGTGGCATAGTAATCTTACAAATTAGTTGATATGAATCAAATTTCAAGAAATAAATGGATAAATTTGTAGGGTTGGATGTAGTCTTTAAAATTTGATTTTTGTTAGACTTTTCTCTCTTTATTAGCGTTCTCTGCGCCCTTAGCAGTTCGTTTTCTTATGGCGAAAAATCTTGATGTCATCAAATTTCTCCTGTCTTACTTGCCTGCTAGTGTAAAACCTTGTTTTTCAAAAACAGTTTTAGCATCGCCACCAAATAAGAATTGCTCAAACTCCTTAGCAGCATCGACATTTTTACTACTTTTGAGTACCGCAATTGGATAGACAATTGGAGAATGTGTACTTTCTTCTACAATCGTGACTATTTTTACTTTCGGGGTAATTTTCGCGTCTGAAAGGTAAACTAGTCCAGCATCAGCGTTACCTGACTCTACAAAATTTAAAGCTTGACGTACATCTTTAGCGTAAACAACTTTATTTTTGATTTTGTCAGCAATTTTTAATGAAGTTAAAACTTGTTGTGCGTACTGTCCAGCAGGTACACTCTTAGGTTCACCTAGAGCAATTCTTTTAATGCGAGGCGAAGTTAAATCTTTAATATCTGATATTGCTGTAGAATTTTGCGGTGTGATTAACACCATTTGATTGCTCAATAACTTTTTACGTGTACCATCAACTAACAAACCTTTTTTCTCTAGCGCATCCATCTGTTTAGTTGCTGCTGAGATGAACAGATCAACTTTTGCACCCTGTTCTATCTGTTGCTGCAAAGCACCGGATGAGCCAAAATTGTAGACTAGTTTAATGTTTGGTTTTTCCTTGGCATATATTGGCTTGAGTGCTTCTAATGAGTCTTTGAGACTGGCGGCCGCAGAGATAGTCAAACTTGTTGTTTGTGTTGTTGGGCTAGGATTTGAGACAGAGTTAGGTGTCTTTTGGCTACACCCCACAACTAACAGGCAACAACATAATAGCCAACAAGCAAAAGCCAAAACACGTTTACGAGTCATTGAAAATCTCTCTACCAGTTTTTCAACTAATGGGTTTTTACCAACTTAGCATTTAAAAAGTTGGTAGAAAACATCAAAATTATGCAAATACATAGAAATCTAAAAATTTTTGAATCGCTGATGTAAAAGCTTTATATAATTAGCTACTACCCTGATTAGATTAATACTCAATAAGTTGGTAGATTGTAGCGATCGCTACAACATTTGAACCTAAAAGCGATCGCAGACTCACCTAACAACCGGATAGGTTCAAACAAAATCTCATCATCACAACAAGAACACTAAGCGGCTTTCAACCCTGTTCTCTACCATATATCTTTTTATTAAGTTTTTTATAGTTTTTTCTCAAGAGTGGCATTCTGTGTAATAATGGGGTGTGAGAATTAATTCGGCGATAGCGTTTGTTTTTAGTATTGATGGGCATTTCCTTTTGGTATTTACAGACTTTTCCCCGAAATCTAAATCTCTGCAAACTTGCGATTTCGGATAACTATTTATGTCAATTTATGTAGGTAACCTCTCTTACGAAGTTACACAAGATGCGCTAAACAATGTTTTTGCAGAATATGGTTCTGTAAAGCGCATTCAGATACCCACAGACCGCGAAACAGGTCGTGTGCGCGGCTTTGCCTTTGTAGAGATGAGTTCCGATGCTGAAGAAACAGCAGCCATTGATGCACTAGATGGTGCAGAGTGGATGGGTCGTGACCTCAAAGTCAATAAAGCCAAGCCTAGAGAAGAGCGTGGTTCTTCTTATGGTGGTGGTGGTGGTGGTAATCGTGGTGGTGGCTACGGCAACCGTAACCGCTACTAAGTTCATCAGCTAATTAATTTAATTTAGCAAAGGCTCAAGTAGTAATACTTGAGCCTTTTCTTTTATGTATTTCAGTCAACAGCAGGTATTATACAATCTGCGTACTATATAGCCTTTTTGCTGTTACTAGTTATCTACTAGCACAAAAATTGTTCGCAATAGAGTTAGAGAAAATACCATAATTATTAGGAGATTTCAAGATGTAGCTTTCCCTTCTTTCCTTATTCAGGAATATAAGCTTATGACCTCAACCACAACTTATACTTATGATGCTGATGGTAAGCTGATATCTGAGAAAGTAGACAACAATAGTGATGGGATAACAGACTCAGTTATTACCTACACCTATAACGCAACATCCAAAAAGTATTACTACAACGATACTGAAACCTATACCTATGATGTCGATGGCAACCGCACATCTTATAGCCATGACTACAACAGCGACGGTATAGCTGATACTACCAACACCTATACCTATGATGTCAATGGCAACCGGATATCTAAAACTTTTTACTACGACGACAACGGCATTGTTGAGCAAGTCTACACTTATATTTATGATGCTAAAGGTAACAAAACATTTGAAAGTTTTGACACCAACGGCGATGGCATCGCTGAACGATTCTACACTACTACTTATGATGCCAACGGGAACAAAACATCTGAAAGATATGAGTATAATGGCAACGATATAATTGATGCACAAGTTTATGCTGGTGAAACCAGCCCTCCTTTATTAGATTCTGTCACTACCTATACTTACAATGCCAACGGCAAGCTGATAAACCAAAACTATGACACCGTTGGTGAGGCTTTTGATAGCATCACTAGTTATAACTATGATGTCAACGGCAACTTAATTTCTCAAAAGGTTGACTACAAAGGCGAGAATAATGATGTTTCGGTCACGACATATACTTATGATGCCAACGGCAACCAAACATCAGAAAGCATTGATTATGCGGATGATGGCATTATTGATTATGTCAAAACCTCTACTTATGATACTAAAGGCAACCGGACATCTGAAAGTATTGACAGAAACGGTAACGGCATATTTGATGAAATCTCCACTTCTACTTATGACGAAAATGGTAAGGTGACATCCTCTAGCTATGATGATGATGGTGATCGCAAAGCTGAACGAGTCTACACCTATACTTATGATGCCAAGGGTAATCAAACATCAGAAAATATTGACGAAGACGGTGATGGCATAGTTGATCGCGTCTTTAGCAATACTTATGATAGCGATGAAAATAAGACATCTTCTAGCTCTGAATATTATGATGGCGACACTAAGTATAGTTCTATCACTACCTATACTTATGATGCCAAGGGTAATGAGACATCAACTAGCTATGATGATAACGGCGATGGCATAGTTGAGCGAGTCTTTACCCGTACTTATGATATTTACGGTAACGAGACATCTTATAGTTCTGACACAAACGGCGATGGAATTGCTGATTCTATCGACATCTCTACCTATACTTATGGACGCACAACCGCCAGCTATGACAAGAACAATGATGGTGTAATTGATGCAGTTGGCACTTACATCTACGATTTTAGCGGCAAGCTGAAATCACAGGAGATTGATAATAATCGCGATCGCCTTGTTGACGAGGTGGTTGCTTACAGCTACGATACTCAAGGCAAACTAACTGCCCAAGTAGTAGATAAAAATAATGATGGCATTGGTAACGAAATTACGACTTACAATTACAATGCCAATGGTAAGTTGATTTCCGCAGATATAGACAATAACGGTGATGGCATCATTGATGCAGTTGCCAGTTATTTGTATGATACCAAGGGAAAATTGATTAGCCAGACTACCAAAGAAGGAACTGTACAGGGTAAAACCTTGTATGGAGGCAACTGCAAAGATACCCTTAGAGGTAATGTAGGCAATGATCATATTGTCGGCAAAAACGGCAACGACAAACTCTTGGGATTAGCTGGAAATGACAAACTAGTTGGTGGCAAAGGTTGTGACACACTTAATGGTGGTGCTGGTGGTGATATCCTTATAGGTGGTCATGGTGCTGATAAATTCGTGTTTAGCAGCTTGAGTGATTCCTTGTTGCCCCGCTTTGATAGGATTACTGATCTCAACATTGACCAAGATAAAATTGATGGTGTGAATAAGGTTTCAGCTGGCAATGTGGTTCAACTTGGTACTGTTACGAGTCTGAATTTGTCAGATGTAGAAAAGGTATTAACTGCAACTGCTTTTGCAGCTAAAGGTGCAGCAACTTTTATTTTAGCTACAGATAATCATCAGCGAACTTTTCTCGCGCTTAATGATGATACTAAGGGTTTTTCTGCCCTCACAGATGCGGTGATTGAGATTAGTGGATATAAAGGTAACTTATCTAATTTAGCGATCGCCTAATCTAAAATGCGGAAGATAGACTCTATTAGTAAACTAGTAGAGTTGCTTGGTAACAAAGGATGAAAACATGAGAGTTTGGCTTGCGTGCTTTGTGCTACTGTTTGCGTTAGCAGAACTGTTTGACTGGTTAAAAGACTTTTCTCTACCATTACCCATTTATATTTTAGGTGGAGCATTTTTAGCCGTTGCTTCTAACTACGACAAGTTTGTTGGTTATTACTTCAGCGACACTTCCATGACTGCATCAACTGCGTCACTAGAAACAACACAGCTAGATGCTTCCACCCAACCCCTAGCTGCAATTTCTAGTTCTGTTGAGGATAGTGAAAAATCTGAAAAGTAAGTTTAGATAAATTTCAGTCATTTTCAACTAAGACAGTCACAGCCGCGATCGCAATTAACATCTCATCGTTTTTATCATTGAGAGAGGGAATAGCACGTCCTTGAACAACCATTCCTCCAGACTCAACAGTGATAGTTTTGCGACCAAAAGGTAGTACAGCTAAAACTTCATCTGTTCTGACTTGTTCAGGATAGGGGACTGCGACTTGAACTTCGACAATCATCTCATTAGGATCATTTAAACCAGCAACTTCCCAGACTCCTGGTAAAGCATTATGAGCGATCGCATTTCGTACCGCTCTTGCAGCCGCTACAGTGGGTTCCTGTCCGTGCTGATCTACACCCATCCCCATCTCAATTACTAAGCGTTTACGCCCCACAGCCATCTCCTAGGAATATTCCACTTTTCACTTTATCGCTCAATTGGGCAATTAAAGAAGGGAATAGGCAATGGGCAATAGGCAATAGGTTATGGGTTGGAAATCCCTAAAATGTATATTTCGAGACGGGAAGGATGAGAAATAAATGTTTTACTTCTGCTCATCAAGAAATAATGGTGCTACTAATCCAGGTTTCAGGAAGGATTTTATTACTATTGCCTGTTGCCTATTCCCTATTGCCTGCCCTAAGCAGCTTACATTTGCTCTTCTTCTTCAGCAAACCAAATTTCTGCTATTAGAGATAAGCCAACAAGCCAAATAAAACCAAAAACTAATAACCAAAATGCTGTCATCATAGTTATTACCTCCAAAATGCTTGCAAAGAAGGCAGTTAAGAATGTACGGATTTTTTTCAAAAATCAAATATGAGTCCTATAGCTAGCTAAATCAAGTAGCATAAGAGACATGAGTAACGATTTAGCAAATTTATTAATATTTGATACCGTCAATCATGAGTAAATTATTACTCTAAATTTATATCCTGAGTTAGATAATTCATAAATATTAAGTAAGTCAAAATTGATTAAGATAGGCTCTATATACTTTGCGCTAAACTAGAGCTATTGGGATAGTAATCTCTGGCAGTAATTTCCTGAAATGGTAAACTTTTTTAACTCCAGTGAAAATGTCTCAAGACTATAACGAATCGCTTCAGATTCAGCAGATATCTGACCTTAAACCACGCCACTTTGCTGATTTAATTAGGGCTGCACAATTAATTTTTGACCCCGCAGCAGGAATTTCAGGAAGATATATAGAAGTTGACTGGCAAGAGTTTGGTATTCCTGTTGACGTAGAGGAAAATTTAAGATTGCTTGGTCAACAATATCGATATGCTTGCCCTGATATTCCAGGGACAATTATTTGGGAACAATTAACTATCGCAACTCGTAATTGGTTTCTCCAATATAAGGATGAATTGTGGCAATTCGAGGAAGCTTTCCCCCCATTGGATGAAGACTAAAGGCTATTTGCGGTTTCTCAGCTAAAAATTCCATGAGAAACATAATTTATCTGTAGGAAACAAATGTTTCCTACTATTTATTGTGATTTAGATAATTTTTTTATATGGCAACAAAACTTAATCTTATGTTTAAATTTTATTAATAGTGCTGTCATGCGATCGCCGGAAATTATGTAAATAGTTAAATTAATTTAAAAAATTGTATCAATGAGTCAAATTGTTAGTTTTATTGCCCATAAGGAGGAATCCTCCCATCAAAGCCTTACTGTTGCTCAAAAGCCAATTGTACGCCAACTAATTGTTCTCGCTTTGGAAATGCTATTAGCATTACCACTAGGTATAGGCTTGGTAAAGTTTCACATTGGCGGTATTGCTTGGATATTTGCTGGTATTGCCGCAGGTACAGTCATACTTCAAGGATGTCGCATATTTTATCAATACACGCCCAAACCTAACAGAACTGCCCGAAAAGTTGGTATGGGACTTGTCGGGTTGACGGTTGGTTTATCCAATAGCAATAGTAATTTTTTTAATTTAGCTTCTGGGATTCCGATATTTATTGTTCTGACTTTATTTCTATTACTTTGTGGTAGCTGTATTGGATATTTTTATTCCCGCTTCAGCAAAACCAACTTATTAACAGCAATGCTGGCTACAGTTCCCGGTGGTGTGGGAGTTATGTCATCAATTGCCGCAGATTACAATAAAAACGTTACCTTAGTAGCGTTAGTGCAAGCAATTCGCGTCACTTCTGTAGTGTTGCTAATTCCCTTCATTGCTAGAAGCGCAGTTGGTAATTACTGGAATTCGGCAACACTTCCCATAAAATATACTTTGCTCAGTTTAGAGCGATCGCAGCTAGAACTGCTATTCGTAGCCTTGCTGTTAACTGCATTAATAGTTTACTTGGCGATCGCCTTCAAAATTCCCGCCGGCGATTTTTTTGGCGCATTGTTGATTGGTATAGCTTTTAATTCTTTATTACATTGCCTACCTTTTATGGGTGAAATGCACCTGAGTCCTCAACCATTAATTAATATAGTGGGACAAATGCTGTTAGGAATTACCATTGGTGAGTATTGGGGAGAAAAACCTGCTTTTGGGAAACGAACTGTAGGTTATGCCCTTATCTCTGTAGTTTTGACTCTGGTTGCAGGAGCGATCGCTGCTATACTAGCCATGCATTTAACATCGTGGGACTGGTTGACTTGTTTGTTAGTCACAGCACCAGGGGGTTCCGCAGAAATGATTTTAGTCTCCCTGTCCTTAGATCATAATGTGGAAATTGTGACCACAGGTCATTTAGTCAGACTCATTGCGATTAACAGTTCTTTACCAGTTTGGTTATATTTATTTCGTCGCTTAGATAACCAAATGAAGTCTGAAGTCTGAAGTCTAAAATTGTTCGCCTTTTAGCTTAAACATAAAGTAGTTAATTTGACTTGGTACATCTGATTCTGCAACAGAAAACGGAGGATAGTAGTAATCCTCCAGTAAGTCTAAGCTGTTTGCTTGCGCTTACGTAAAATTGGTATCAATACTAAAACTCCAATACCAGCAATCATTGATGGTTCAGGTACAGGTGTGACATTGACATTATCTAAGTTGTACCAAGCATAAAATTGATAACTAGAAAATTTTAATTCAGTAAAGTTTGATGTGGCGACAAAATCATACTCATATTTTTGAAAATCTTGTAGAGGCAAATTAACTTGTTCAGCTAACAAATTACCGCCTACATAAGTCCGAAATGTGTTGTTTTGGTCTTCGTCGGAATTAGCTAAGTAATAACTCAATTTATATTTCTGACCTATAACAGTATTTAAATTCTGTGAAATATAAGTAAAGTCAGGGCGATATGCCGCAAGACGCACGCTCAAAGATGATTGATCTGCATCATCAACAGTATAATTATCTAGAAAGTTTGTGTATAAACTTTCATTTTGTGTGCTATTAAACCATCCTGTAATAAAAGGATTATTCCGAGTAGAATCATTGGGGTTTAATAGGGAATCTGCTGTAAATTTTCCATTGACCACTAGATTTGCTGCTTGTGCCTTAAAAATACCAGTACCAGCAATAAAAGCAATACTTACAACAGTGCTGGTGATACCAGACACAACTACTTTCAAGGGGTGTGTTAATTTCATGAGAAGTAATTCCGAATATCTCTAATTATTTGCAGAGAAAAGTTATAGAAAAAATGCTGTGAATATCTGTAGAATTATGAAATTTATACAGCTTTTAAGGTAGAAGAAAACCACGATTTGTTAGAGTATTTCTGGCTGCTTGATTATTAATAAGGAAGTTAGCAAAGGCATTAGCAGAGGTAGATCTTCTAGTTCTTTTGAGTACAGCTTCTGGATAAACAATGGGAGTACTGAGGCAGCTTGAAGGGGCAGATGAGCCTACTTGTGATGAGAGAGTAGAAACTTGTTTATCGGTTGCATAAACTATACCGGCATCAATGATATTACCATCAAGGTTTTTAGTTTCAACTGCTCTTAAAACGTTACGTGCATTGCTAGCAAAATACAATTTATTAGGTACTGGCCGATTCAGCAATGTATTGTAAGTACCTGCGCCACAACTACTGGAGGTGTTAGTTAAAAGTTGACGGGCATACTCTCCGACTGGGGCGCTTGTGGGGTTGCCTATAACTATGCCGCGAATACCAGTTCTAGAAGATGAGTTGTTGACCAGTGTACTAAAATTCGTAATCGCGGTAGAGCCTTTGGGAGCAGGAGCATTAAATGTATTAGGTTTGATTAAGACGAGCCTATTTCTAGCTATGTTTTGCGGCCAACCAGAAGCTAGTTTCCCAGCAGTTTGCAACGTGTTCATCTGAGATGTTGCTGCTGAAATGAAAACATCAGGAATACCAGCTGTTTCGTTTGGTGCATAATTGATGTTTTGTAACAAAATTCCGGAAGAATCTAGACTATTCGTAAAGTTAATTTTCGGTGTGCTGGTGCTATTGTTGTAGGCATTTTCTAAATCTGTTAGCACTTCTAACAAACTAGACGCAGCGTAAACGCTCAAACTTGCTGTGGCACTTGGTGATGTGACGGTTGTTGTAAACTGGGGCGTTGGCGGTGCTGCCTGTGCTGTAACTGGTACAGAAATTAACGTTGGGAAAGCGATCGCCACTATTAAGCTAATAATTGCCCCAGCCATCCATGTAACAAATTTTTTCTTGCTCATAGATAATTTTTAAATTATTACGTAGAGTCAACTTTAGAAGACAATACCAAAAAAGTTGGAATAAATACCAATATTTCCGGTATTGTCAACGTATTCTGACTAATAATGATGATTTATAAGCCAATACAGTTCTATAGAACTCATATTTGGTTTTTGAAAAAATCAGTACATCGTTACCGGCCTTCTTTTCTGTTGCCTGTTGCCTATTACCTATTGCCTATTGCCCATTGCCTATTGCCTGACTACAGTATGTTCAGTAATCAAACCAGATTCCTATAGGAATTGGTATTAAAAGAAAAAACCTCGGCTGTTGTTTAGACCGAGGTGATTAGGAGAAGTCCAAATGTCGATGGGAGTTACCGATACAGAAATCCGTTGTTCTTAGCTAACTGCAAAAGAAGCCAAATTAATATCCTTTCTCTTAGTAGCGATGATTGAATTTGTTTCTTTATTTATTAACTTATGTAAATAACTGTAACAAGATTATTAAGATAAGTCAACATAAATTGACAAAAAAAGTTAAATATCTTTAATGTCTGTTTTCAGATAGCTTATGAAGATACATAACAATCAAACAATTACACTAAGAGCCTTTCCATCCTCTTATCTGCTCCTGGCTCTAATTCTTATTTCATAACATAAACTTATATAAATCTGTATACGAATATAGAAACATTGCAATACAACGTCTCGACAGATTCCAACAACTTCATCAATAAGTAAATTTATTAATTATTTTTCTACATAATCCTTCAGCACTTTTAAAGCATCAGGAGGAATTTCTGTAACTAGGCGAAACGGAAATGCTTTTGTTGAAGCAGCCTGAGCATAATTAGGAGTCAAAAAGATAGCATATTGTTTAGCCTCTGGGGTTAACTGTGCAGCCATTGCCAAAACTATAGTCTTTACTAACTTGCGAACATCTGCGGCTTGATCTCCAACAACTTCGCCACCGCTAAAAGGAGTATTTGGTACTCCTACTTGATCTAAAGTAGTGCTGGGGTCTTTGACGCTGAGATGAGTACCTCCCAGTACACCAACTAACCATTTAGGTGTAGGCAGCTTTTGAAATCCCATAACTTGTTCACTCAAAGCTGGAGTTGTTTTATCTGCGGAATTTGCCAATATCAAAGTTGGAACTTGCACCTTAGTTAAACCAGTTTCACCAAAAATCAAAGAAGTTGTGGGACTAAGTGCGATCGCCTGTTTAATGCGATTATCTCGTAATAAATAACTATTTTTTGGCAATTCTTGAGCAACGCACTGAGCAGTTTCGCCTAAACTGAAAATAGCTAAATTTTGCTGACAGCGTTGTTTAAGTTTATCAAGTTGGAACTCAGCACCAGCAAGAGCTAAAGCTGTTCCGCCACCAAAAGAATAACCAACAATCATTGCATTATCAGTTGCTAATTTTCCTGCTAAAGGATTATTAGCAGTTTGGTTAATCTTGGCTAATTCATCTAAAACAAAACTAATATCTTGAGGACGTTCTAAAAACTCTTGCGGTTTGAGGAGTCTGTTTTTACCTTTAAAGCCAAAATCAGTATTTGTCTGATTACTACCAGGATGTTCGACAGCAGCCACCACATAACCGTAGGAAGCTAAATGTTGTGCAAGATAGCGTAAATCAGTGCGAACAGAACCTAACCCGTGAGAAAAAATAATTACAGGTTTTGCAGTAGTTGCAGAAGATGACCAGTAAACATCAACAGGAATTTTACGGTTACGCTGTTGGTCATGCCAATTGTATTGCAGGACTTGTACTGCATCTGTACCAGGTTGGCTGGGGTCAAAAGGTAAAGAAACCTGTAGCTTTTGTTGATTGAATAGGGGAGCGATCGCTAACATAAATTGTTGAGTTTGCCAAAATCCCGTATTCAGACTCTTAGAAATTTTAAAAGCTTGGGGTAGATCAATTTCCAGGCGTTGACTAGGATAATTAGCAATAAAACTAAGTAGTGAAAAACCCTGCGGTGCAGTCGAACCTAACACTAATCCGGCTCTAATAGCTTGTACACCAGCTTTATCTTTACGAACCACAGCTTTAGAGAAATCATTGAGAATTGTTGTCCCAATCTGAGTATTCAGCAACCTATTAACAGTCACAACATCCATCGGAATTGGGTTCCTCAGCGTATCTACTAAGAAGCGACGCTGTTGTGTAGACAAACTTTTTCCATAAATTTTAAAATCTTTAGGTAAGTCCCCCATTTCTGCTGCTTTTTGTAACTCAGCCAAAGATACAGATTCCGCTAACAAGCCATAACGCAAAACAACTGTTTCAGCAGCCTTTGCAGATGTAGTTACACCCAAAAATTTTGCGAAAGCAATAGCACAAAAGCACCCAGCCAATAAATTTAGACTTCGCCAATTCATTCTCATAAAAATTTTAGTCAATGCATCCTGACGGGACACTATAACGGATATTTTCAGATTTGACGAATACTGAGAAGGTCAAAAGGGCAATTCCAAGCTTCAAATAATAGTCAAGAGCAGAATTTCACCTAAAAATTATGTTAAGAAGCACAAAGTTTTTTAATTACTCACAAGTTCCTCAAAATTTTTTTCTAATTATTAGAATAGCGCAAGCTCACTCATTGATTGTTTACTGTTTTTGTAAGCCTTAGTTCAACCCTATTTTGCCACTCTCGACAAAAAATAATTGAAGCAAAATCTTAAAGCTTTAAATTCAGGAAGGTTTGTGGTTTTATTTTCTCAGAGAAGTTAAAAAAATAGACAAAAAGTAAGAATTAAAGCCCCGTAAACTTCGGTCTATTGAATTGTCTACAACTGGCAAAAGCGGACTAATTCAGAAGTGATTTATGACTACTATAAGAGCGTGGAGAATCATGCAAAAAAGAATTCTACTTCATAGCACAATTTCCTTTGTAGCAACAGTAGTAACTTGCATTCTGGCAAGTCAAGCTGCTAATTCACAAATCAGAAGCGGGATTTTTATAATTAACGAACTATCCAACAAATGTATTGATGTAGCAGCAGATCCAGGCACAGTTAATGGTACGCCATTGCAACTGTGGGATTGCGAACTCTCTGGATTTAGCCCCAATACCGGTAGTCCCACAGATCAAAAGTGGGAATTCATTAGTGGGGGATTTATTAGAAATGTATTATCCAACAAATGCATTGATGTAGCAGCAGATCCAGGCACAGTCAATGGTACGCCATTGCAACTGTGGGATTGCGAACTCTCTGGATTTAGCCCCAATACCGGTAGTCCCACAGATCAAAAGTGGGAATACATTGGCGCGGGATTTATCAAGAATCAATTATCCAACAAATGCATTGATGTAACTGGAAATCCAGCCACCGCTAATGGTACTCCATTGCAACTGTGGGATTGCGAACTCTCTGGATTTAACCCCAATGGTGGTAGAAGTTCAGATCAAAGATGGCGGTTGATACCAAAGTTTTAAGGAACTTGTAGATATGTTATTAGTCTCTAAACGAACCCGTAACGCTTTTAAGCTACAAGCAAGCTGAACGCTAAGATGAACACAACGTTAGTAGACCGAAAACTTTTTTATAAGTTTTACCAGTGCTTTTTTTTCCTTGAAAACGCAGTCTGCCTAAATTCAAATAGACCTTTCAGGAAAGTTTTCTGTCTACTAACTTTATCTTTACTGTACAACCTTAGATATAGTAACCAGATGCACGATAAAGATACCTGATCAAAATCCGAAATGCACAATTGTCTAACTATACGTCGCCAAATAATCTATATTTTGATTGTGCTGTTTTCGATGTTAATCATTACACTTTGGTGGCCTGTTAATGGCTCTCAATGTAACTGGAAAGCTTTTTTGGCATCAACAACCCAAAAATTTTCAGTACAGGCTTCTCAAATTGTGGTGCAGCCCTGGTTTGGCGAACATCATGTATATGGCATTTTTATGGTTCCCGACGAATATCAGCAAACACCATTTTTCGTGTTAACAGTTCCCGGTGGTGATAGCTACTGTTCCAAACCATTTGGTTACAGCCAAAACTATAATGATGTTTTTGCCGAGCCAGGAACTCATTTGATTAGGTATTACCTGAGAACTCGCATCGCTTTGCGGTTAATGCTTCAAGGCTTGTACTTTCAACTCAACGATAAACAGAACTGGACTTTGACTTACCCACAAGCCAAACCTATCAAGTAATATCTGGATAATTTATAGCAGTCCGTGTAGGAGTTTCAAACAAATCTATTGCCTCTTCCCTATTGCCTGGCTCTACTTAATATCAAACAGACGGTTGAGTTGCTAGACTATCAAGCTTCTGTAACAAAACAGTAGTAGTATTGAGAACAATCTGCGCTGCGCCTGCAAAAAAAGTGCGATCAACAGTCTCAAGCTGATCACTAGATTCATGATAGTGGGGAGTACGAAGATTAGCTGTATCTGTAACCAAAACTGCGCCTACTCCCTGATACCAAAACGGTGCATGGTCGCTGCGGAGAGTATCAGGTGTGAGTAACCCTTTTAATGGAATTGGTACTGTCAACACTGAAGGCAAATTAGCTGAGTTCTCACCTTGAAAAGCATTCAGCAAAGGCAAATGTTCCATATCACCAACCACCGCCAAAAAGTCGCCTTTGTCGCTGGTTTGAGTTACAGGTAAACCCGGCGGATATTGCTGACAACCTGAAGTATAGCAAGCATAACCCACCATATCTATCACAATTACACCACTTAAATTTTCTAGCCGTTTTGTTTTAGAGACAAAAGCTGTACTACCCAACAGTCCGGCTTCTTCCTTGTCAAAAAAAGCTAACTGCAAAGTCCGTGGTGTGGACTGAGAGCCAAGTAATCTGGCAACTTCTAATACCACAGCTACCCCCGTAGCATTGTCATCAGCACCAGGAGATTCTGGCACTGTATCGTAGTGTGCGGCAACAAGAATCGCTCCGGCTGCTTTATCAGTACCTAAACGTTTGGCAAAAATATTTACACCGTTAGCAAATTTTTCTAACTGCGGTTTCCAGCCTAATTTTTTTAATTGGGTTGTGATATATGTACGAGTAAGCGATCGCTGTAATGTTGTATAACGTGGAAAATTTAACTTTTGAATATGGGCAAGCAAATTATCAGCCGAAATTTGTTGTCTAATTTCCTGTATTAGCGGTTTTGACTGTGGTTGAACTTGTTCTATTGGTCTTCTCTCATCAATTGTTGTTGAGGGACGTTGTGAGAAAAAACTGTTAAATGCATTACTTCGACTACCGATAATTACCACCGCCACCAGTGCCAACAGCACCAGCCAAATCCGTTTTTTCATTTGCCTTGAACTCTGCCTTTCAGACCTAGGGTAGCGCAAACGCAAAGTTTGACAGCTTGTCTTTTGACAGAGGTACGAATTTGGCATATTGTTCCATATTGGGAAAGTTATAAGTATTCAATACTTAACCTGCCTCCCTTACACCTATGCTTAACTCCTATCTCCTAGGAATATGTTAGATTTGTGGCTAATTGCAATCCTAGGGTTTCTAGGAAGTTTTGGGCATTGCTTTGGGATGTGCGGCCCGTTAACAGTGGCTTTTTCCTTATCTGGAAAGCAGACAACGCCACAAGCAAATTCTTCAGAAAAGTCTGCTAGTTGGCAACAGCAATTAAAATTTCACTTTTTATTGAACCTTGGACGAATGTTAAGCTATGCCCTAGTTGGTGCTGCGATCGCTACATTAGGTTCAATATTACAGGGAGGTGGAGAACTAGCGGGTATTGGCAGTGACTTTCGCCGCTTCATGGCTATTATTACTGGTGTAATGCTGATTTGGTTTGGTTTAGGACAAATCAAACCCAACTGGTTGCCACAGATTCCGCTATTACACCCTCTACTAAAAAGCAGCTTACACGATCGCCTGAGTCGAGGAATGCTTTATCTTTCCTTTCAAGACAAATGGTGGACACCAATAATTTTAGGGATGACTTGGGGTTTAATGCCCTGTGGCTTTCTATATGCAGCCCAAATCAAAGCCGCAGAAACTAGCAACCTCTGGATGGGTGCAACTACTATGCTGGCTTTTGGTTTAGGAACCTTACCCACAATGCTTGGAGTTGGCGTTTCCACCTCGTTGGTAAGCAAAGACAGGCGCAGTCAATTATTTCGTTTAGGCGGTTGGGTAACACTTGCCATTGGCGCAATTACCTTGTTGCGGACTGGCGACACAATGGTAGACTACACCGGACACGCCGCCTTATTTTGTCTAATGTTAGCTCTGATTGCTCGTCCTATTAGTAACTGGTGGGCAGCACCAATGCGTTATCGTCGGGCTATCGGGGTGGGAGCTTTTGTCTTATCTGTGGTTCACACCGTCCACATGATTGAACATTCCCTACAATGGAATTTTGCCGCTTTTTGGTTTTTTCCCGCAGAATTTCGTTGGGCTATGGCTGCGGGTGCTGTAGCATTGCTATTAATGACCCCAGCTGCTTTAACTAGTTGGGACTCATTGCAGAAATCTTGGGGTAAGCATTGGCGGCAGATACATCTATTAAGTTTGCCTGCTCTAATCTTGAGTGTCTTTCATACGATGTTAATTGGTTCCCATTATCTAGGTTCTCAAACAACTTGGGGGAATAACTTAGCAACAGTGGTGTTAGGAATTGCCACCCTTGGTGTTTTACTATTGCGTTGGGCAAAGCGTTAAGTTAAAGACACAAGCAGGGTCAGGATGAAGTTTTACCAAATAAACAAAAAAGCCAAAAAATATATATTCTTGCTATTTTGTATCGCTACAGTAATTACTACTATTCAGCCTGTATTGGCGCATAAAGTGCAAGTAGCCGCAGATGTAGGCGCGACGCTGCATCTTGAACCTAATGATAATCCTCGTGCTGGTGAACCTACACAAGCTTGGTTTGCTCTGACTCGCAAAGGTGGGCAAGTTATTCCTCTAGCGCAATGTAACTGCAAGTTAGCAGTTTATGCCCAACCCTATACCCCTGGAGAACCTGCATTATTAGAACCATCCTTAGAACCAGTCACAGCAGAACGCTTCCAAGGTATTCCCGGAACTGAAATTACCTTTCCTAAGCCAGGGCTTTATGAACTACAGCTAAATGGTAAGCCTGCACAAGGAGCTAAATTTAAACCTTTTGAACTCAAGTTTGAAGTTACTGTGGCTGCTGGTACAGCTAATCCACAAAATACACAAAATGTCAATAGTAATGTAGCTCAGGAAAATAATAATACTTTACCATTGTGGGCGATCGCTATTCCCATCTTGGTACTGATAGCGATCGCTTTTACATTTTTTAAAAAGACAAGAAGTTAGTTTTAACTGCGATCGCTTTTACCTTAAGACTTAATGTTGTGACTTTAAGGCTTAATATCGTAATCTAAAGGCTTGATGTTCTAGCGTTAAGACTTAATATCGTAACCTTAAGAGTCAACGTTATAACATTTAGAACTTACGGACTCATATTGATTGTTGAGAGTGGGTGTAAGGGTTTGTCGGTCAGGGTTTTAGTCACTCACACCCTACACACCTATACCCCTACACCCTGGTCTAAACCCTGATTTTTATTTATGTCGTTGTTGATGCCACTGCCAAGCATGGCTCACAATATCTTGAATAGATGGGTATTGTGGTTGCCAACCGAGAATATTTCTGGCTTTTTCAGCGCTACCAATTAAAACAGGGGGATCTCCAGGACGGCGGGAGCATTCTTTCACGGGAATAGACAATCCTGTAACTGTCTGGGCTGCTGCAATTACTTCGCGCACAGAGAAACCATTCCCATTACCTAAATTGAAAACCTCGCTATCGCCACCTTTTAATAAATATTCCAATCCCAAAACATGAGCATCGGCTAAATCATTAACATGAATATAGTCACGAATACAAGTACCATCAGGGGTTGAATAATCATTACCAAAAATAGAGATAAATTCGCGTTTGCCTAAGGCTGTCAACAATACTAAGGGAATTAAATGAGTTTCTGGGTTATGATCTTCACCTAGCAAACCATCAGGATTAGCACCAGCCGCATTAAAGTAACGGAAACGCACTGATTTGAAGTTGTACGCTACATCAAAATCAGCAAGAATCCGCTCTACCATCAGCTTAGTAGCACCATAAGGATTAATAGGGTTTTGGGGATGGTTTTCAGGAATTGGTAGGACTTCTGGGACTCCGTAGGTAGCGCAGGTAGAAGAAAAGACAAACTTATTAATTGACGCAGCCAGCATTGCTTCTAACAAGGTCAGCGTCCCCACAACATTGTTGCGGTAATATTTTGCTGGATCAGTTACTGACTCCCCTACGTAAGCGTAGGCAGAAAAATGCATTACAGCCTCAAACTTACGGGTTTTAAATAAGTCATCCAGTAGCGGGCGATCGTTTGTATCACCCACTACAAGTTCTACTTGTAAAACTTTTTCTACCAACTCCCGATGACCGTAAACCAGGTTATCAAGTATCACTACGTCATAGCCGGCTTGCTTGAGAGCTAGTACCGTATGAGAACCAATATATCCTGCTCCCCCTGTGACTAAAATGCTAGGCTTTTCAGACGACATAATTATTTTTTCTCACTGAGTTGACAATTACTCAACTAATCTAGTCTACTGATGCTACATAACCAAGCCCCAAAGGAGCGGGTGTATAGGAAAGAACTAAGTTGGAACTTAAGAAACAAAGGAGTTGTAGCCAAACTTGCTTCACACCTACCCTCACACCCCTATTTTTTGACTCACTGGGAAAATTATAAATAATGAACGCAGTGTGAAAAAATTGCTCTAAAATCACTACGACGGTAGTCTTTAGGTGTAAAGCAGGTAATATTTGCTCTCAAGTAAAAGTGCGATTACAATTTGACGGTCAAATATACATCTTGCTCCAAACCCAAGGCTGACCTTTATCAGGTTAGTCAGTAAGTTAGGGAATGACCCTGCATTGCAGAGGCTCCCAAAACTTGACTGGCTCACCGCCTCAGAAAATTCGAGAGTTAAACTATGTTCATATTGTTAAGCCGGGTACTGCTGTGGCTGCTGATTGGCACTATCGTTTATTCTTTGTTTCAGAGGTTCTATCCTCAAGGAACTTTTGCTGGGCGATTAGTCTTAGCAATTATTCTGGTTGTTTTAGCTTTATCGTTTGTTAACCCCAATGAACCAGCTGTCGCATCTTTGTGGAGGGTAATATCATTTCCCCTCAAACCTTTGGGAGCATCAATATTAATGATGATTTTTGCCGCCCAAAAAATTAAGGGCGGTGGAATAGATAAACCAGGAGGATATTTAATTGGTTGGGCGTTGACAATCCTGCTATTGTCTAGTACACCAGCGATCGCTTACTTCTTACTGAGAACACCGATCGCCACAACAACTAATCTCACTCTAGCAAATCCGACATTTGTCAGTCATTATCTGCCCAATGCGGCTGCACCCGAAATACTCATCGCATCAGCACCAACAACGACAACTAATGATTTAATGGGAGACACTATTCTCTCAGATAGCCAAATAGACAGTACAGCGATCGCATCCTTAAATCTCAACATCCCACCTTACCTCTTACAAAATCCTCAGCAAATTCGGGAACGCGGTTTGCGGCTAGAGGATTTTGTACCTAGTGCCGAAACACTACAACTCACAACTCAAGTTTGGGAAAGTTATCTCAACCAGGTTTACTTTTTCTTACGTGGTCGCCAGTCCTAAACTTAAAAAAGTAAAATTAACAAGGCCACAACACTATGCCCTGGTGGCTGGCCTTATTTAAAAACTCAGAAGTTTAAGCAGATTTCTTTGGGGCAACTTGCCGCTTTTTCAAGGGTATACCTTGAAGGTAAAGATAGTAGAATTAAATGCTGAACTTCAATTGAAGCAAAATCCAGAATGCAAAATTCACAAAACAATTAGGTGGTAATTTAAACTTCCACCTAATTGTTCAATAAACATTCCTAAACTTAAGGTCAAGGTAGGAGGTATAGCAGGGGATAGGTAACAGGTAACAGGTGATAGGTGACAGGTTATAGAGTTCAAAGTCTTTTATTGTCTAAGTTTGATCATTAATCCTAACGACCTTGGCTATTGCCATAAAAACATCACTTTTCCTGATTCACGCTCTCAAAAAGCCTGAATCCAGATAAAAATCCTGTTGATTCATCCCCTAGTCATATAACCTTAGTTTGATTTTTCTCGATAAAATATCAACCTACATTTTGTAGGTTTACGATGATTAAGTTGCAAAACTGCTGGAATGGCACAATCTCGACGACTTGCTAAACTTGGTGCTTACCTACGTCCCCACTGGGTAGAGGCAACATTAGGCATTTTTGCTTTGTTGTCTGTCAATGGTTTGGGCGTTTATATTCCTTGGTTAATTCGCGCCTGTGTTGATAAACTCTCTACTGAATTTAACTGGAGCCAACTAATACATTATGTAGTCATCATTATTTTGTTGAGTACAGCAATGTGGCTCATCCGTATGGCATCGCGGATCTGGTTATTTGGGGTAGGGCGACAGGTAGAATTTGACCTCAAACAAAGAATTTTTGAACATTTATTAAAGCTAGAGCCAGCTTATTTTGCCACTAACACTGCTGGGGATTTGATTAGTCGGGCTACTAGCGATGTCGAAAATATTCGGCGGTTGTTGGGTTTTGCCGTTTTAAGTTTGGCAAATACCTTCTTTGCCTACCTTTTAACACTGCCTGTGATGCTAACAATTAGTGTAGATCTGACACTATATTCATTAGCAGTGTATCCCTTCATGTTCTTGATGGTGCATTTGTTTAGTAATCGCCTCCGCAAACAACAAGCAACTGTGCAAGAGCAACTCTCTGATATGAGTGAACTGATTCAAGAGGATATTAGCGGTATTGCCCTGATTAAAATCTACGCCCAAGAAGAAAACGAGCGTCGTGCTTTTGCTAAGAAAAATCAGCAGCTATTAACAGCAAACCTGCAACTAGCAAAAAGCCGCAATATTTTGTTTCCTTTGATTGGTGGTTTAGCTAATATCAGTTCCTTAATTATCATCTGGTTAGGAACAGTCCGTATTTCTGGAGGAAGTCTAGCAGTTGGCGATTTTTTAGCACTACTTATTTATGTTGAACGTCTGGTATTTCCCACTGCTTTGTTAGGCTTCACAATTACTACTTATCAACGGGGTGAAGTCAGCATTGATCGTCTAGAATCAATCTTCAGCGTCAGACCTAAAATTGAAGATACAGCTGACACTGTAAATTTATCTCTAGCAGAAGTTAAAGGAGAAATTACCGCCAAAAACTTCAGCTTCACTTACCCTGATGCAACTACATCTGCTTTAGATAATCTCAACTTTACAATTACGCCAGGGGAAACCGTGGCTATTGTTGGCGCAATTGGTTCCGGGAAATCCACATTGGCAAATGCTTTACCCAGATTATTAGATATTGGCCCAGGACAATTATTTTTAGACGGGGTAGATATTACCAAAATAGCATTGGCAGATTTGCGGAGTGCGATCGCTTATGTCCCCCAAGACAGTTTTCTCTTCAGCACCACCATCAAAAATAATATTCGTTACGGTGATCCCGCTAGAGAGCAAGAATATGTAGAATCTGTAGCTAAAATGGCTCAGATTCATTCAGAAATTACGAATTTTCCCCAACAATACGAAACCATCGTTGGGGAACGTGGTATTACCCTTTCTGGTGGACAAAGGCAACGTACAGCTTTAGCTAGAGCCATGCTAGTTGATGCCCCAGTCTTAATTTTGGATGATGCTTTATCTAGCGTTGATAATCAAACAGCCACAAAAATTCTTAAAAATCTTTCTAGTGGTACTGTCCGTAAAACAGTAATTTTTATTACTCATCAGTTATCAGCAGCAGCCGCCGCAGATAGAATTTTAGTGATGGACAAAGGTAAAATTGTCCAGACTGGTAATCACGTAGAACTCCTTCAAGAAGAAGGTCTTTATAGAAATTTATGGAGTCAACATCAAGTTGAAGAGTTGCTACGTTAAAGTTTTATTACTGAAGACGATGTTTGTATGAAGCGAGTATAATTTTTCGTTTATTACTGACAAAAATATACTCGTTCCTCATGTTGCAATTGATTCAAGGATTTTTTACTGATGGCTCATTTATTCCACACGGCCATTGCTACCTTTGGAAACCAGGTTTAGTTTGGCTGCATATCTTATCAGATGCGCTAACTGCTCTCGCCTATTATTCTATCCCAATTGCCCTGCTTTACTTTGTCCGTAAACGTCAGGATTTACCTTTCAAATCATTACTGGTATTGTTTGGAATTTTTATTGTCTCCTGCGGTACAACCCATCTGTTGGACATCTGGACACTTTGGCATCCCGCCTACTGGCTGTCTGGTACTGTCAAAGCTTTTACGGCTTTTATATCGGTTTACACAGCCCTTGTCTTACTACCAATAATTCCTCAAGCTTTAGCTTTACCAAGTCCAGCACTATTAGAAGCCGCTAACAGCAAACTCAAACTTGCTTTAAAAGAACTTGCAACCACTCAAGCACAACTAATTCAGACTGAAAAAATCTCTTCTTTGGGGCAATTAGTTGCTTGTCTAGCTCACGAAATTAATAATCCGATTAATTTTATTTCTGGCAATACTAATGTCATCAAAAACTATGCTGGCGATTTGCTGGAATTAATTGCACTTTATCAGCAAAAATATCCTAATCCAGCATCAGAGATTCAAGCCGCTACTGAAAATATAGATTTCTATTTTATTCAGGAAGACTTACCAAAAATCTTATCTTCTATGAGAATAGGGGCAGATCGCATCAGCAAATTAGTTTTATCTTTACGAAATTTCTCCCGATTAGACGAATCTGAATTAAAGGTAGTTGATGTTCACGAAGGAATTGATAGCACGCTTATAATTTTGCAAAATCGTTTGCGAGGTACAGTTAACTATCCTGAAATCGAAGTTATCAAGGAATATGGAGATTTACCAAAGGTTGAGTGTTATCCCAGACAAATCAACCAAGTTTTTATCAATCTTCTCAATCAATCCATTGATGGTTTGAAAAAATCAATACATAGTTATCAGACATCAAACAACACTAATAAAGAACAAATAATAGCTAGAAATCCCCAAATTCATATTTCTACCAAAGTTGTCAATAACCATTCTGTGATGATTCGGATTGCTGATAACGGTTGTGGGATGACAGAAACAGAAAAACAAAGAATATTTGATCCATTCTTGGCTACTCAAGATATGACATCAGGGTCAAATATGGGAATGTGGATTAGCCATCACATCGTCGAGAATTACGGTGGTCAACTAAAGTGTAATTCGGCACCAATGCAGGGAACAGAGTTTTTACTGCAAATTCCGATATGCATAACTTCTGGTTAATATTTCCTGGGTTATAGATTACAGGCTGGCTTATTTTTATAAGTAAGTATAATGTTAGTTTTTTTTGGTAATTGGGCAGTATAAAGTACCAAAAAACTAATTGAGTAAATTGTTATGCTTAAGGATAAGTTATTTGATCGCCTTGTTGGTGCGATCGCTGCTTTAGTTTTGATTAGTCTGCTGAGTTTATGGAGTGGGCTACCTTCTCATCATGTGATATCTAACCCTGGGGACGGCTTTTTGTGGGGAATGGCAGAGCCTGTACTCAGCTTTGGTAATTTTGTTAGTATCATTGCTATTGGTTTACTTGCTGCGCGGATGGTTAGCAGTAGTTGGATAGCTATCTCATTTGTATTAGCAGCCATTTTAGGCACAGTAATTCACCTATCGCAAATAAGTGTACCTGGTATAGAGATTGCGATCGCCATTACCAACGTGGCTTTTGGTGTCATGCTGTTGATACCACAACCGAAATTTTTAATCCTACTTCTCTTCAGTGCGATCGCTGGGTTATTTCAAGGTTATTTTAGTAGTGAATCAATTGTTGGAGCAGACACAATAACTTCAGGATTCTATATTTTTGGTGCTATTTTGACACAGTATGCAGTAGTTATGAGTTCTAAAAAAATTGGCGATACACTTGAAGTCTCAAGTACTGTGCCAAGAATTATAAGTTTTGTAGGCTTTGCTATCTGCGCTGTTAGTATTGTGTTCTTGCAAGGCTCTTTTAATTAACTAAATTACATTTTGGTGTGATAGTGAACGGTTATAGGCTTGAGAAAGCCCCAACTTCGCTACAGATGACTTTGTAAAACTTACGTAAATTCTACAAAATATATCTTTGGGAAGTTGATTAAGTTTAGTTAATATGTACAAGAAATTCTGCAATATTTGGAATTAATCACTAATTAATTCCATAAGTTAGGCATCTCAAACACTTTGTTTGAGAAATTATTACTTGCTCAGGGTAATAAACTCTTAAATAAATAATGTATTAGAAATAACCTTAGCTAATATATATTGCAGAATGTACGTAGTAATTATTAACTATGTACATCAACATGAATAAAAAAGGAATGAGGCACTGAGGACTAATATTTTATGATGAGGTGGTAAAGACATGATTTCAGGTGGAGTCGAAGTTAAAGTTAATCGCTTAGAATCAATTGTTGAACAAATTGGGGAAGCAGTACTTACTACTACTGAGACAATTGAAAGCCTCGCGGAAAGAGTAGATTATCTAAGCGTGCAAGTTGAAGCTCAAGGAAAACAGTTGCAGCAGCAAGGCAACCAAATTTTTGCACTCTGTGGCACAGTACAGAGCTTGGCTGAATCTCAAAATCATACTTTGCAAAAACTGACTCAACTCACGCAAACTTTAGACAGGCTAACATCTTTGATTGAAGGGTCAGATACTAAAGTCACTAAAAAAAGATAAAACCCTCGCTATAAATAAATTGGCATAAGGGTATAAGGATTTCCAGTCTGATGAAAGATATCTTGATAGGTATTGGTGTAAGGGTGTATGGTGTGAGGAATGATACCTTAGCAAGATATTCTTAGTAGAAAAGACCCCGGATTTATCGGCGGAATCAATAGAGAATCCAAAATCTAAAATTTTCTGATTTAGTATTTAAACTCTTAACTGAGTAATAGCAATATTGCCAGAAAAACAGACATCCACATCACTGCCGGGAGTGCGATCGCGTTTACCGTATTCCCCAACATAATAAAAATCATCGCCATCCACACGATAATTAATCGGTAAAGCTTTATTGCAAGGTTGGCAAAATATCATCTTGGGTTCTGTTTCTCCTGGCTGTAGATGTGGTAAATTTACATTCCAAAAATAGCCTGGTTCTAGATGACGCTGAAGTAAATCATTTATTACCTCAGCAGTTAATTTTGCTGCCAATTCCCAATCAAAATTTTGCTTGGCTTTGCGATAGTGAGAAATCGCAATTCCGGGAATACCATTCATAGCAGCTTCCCGCACAGCAGCCACAGTTCCCGATATATAAGCATCTACCCCTAAATTGCCACCAGCATTAATTCCTGATAAGACAAATTTAATATCTTGGCTAATTTGTGATATTGCAATTCTCACACAATCGGCAGGTGTACCGGCGATCGCATATTCTGTCTCAGAACGCCTGTGGACAGTAATCGGGCGAGTTGTGGTAACTTGATGACCACAGCCAGATTGATGGTCTTTAGGCGCAGCAATAATAGTATTTTTACCTTTGACAGCTTGCATTAAAGCTTTAATTCCAGGAGCGTCAATGCCGTCATCGTTAGTTAATATGATAGTCATAAGTATTTGTAGTCCCTTGGAGATGCGATTACGATGGTGGGTTCGGATTTAGTGCAAGTAGGAGGTTTACAATATTAAAAAAAACTCGCTTGCAAAGTAACTCATACAGCCGTGAATCAAAACGGGGCAAAGCCACAAAGCAGTGGTACCACATACTACTCCCTGCTAGGACTGCATCCCTCAGCATCGGTGATTGATATTCGTCGTGCTTATAGGGAATTGAGCAAACGCTACCATCCTGACACTACAGAATTACCTGCTACTCTTGCTACTACTAAATTCCAGCAGATTAATGAAGCCTACGCAACCCTTAGCCATCCTGAACGGCGACTCAGCTATGACTTGAAAATCGGCTATTCCCGCTTTGGTGTGATTCAAGCACCTGCTGACTTGAATCGTCCAGTACGTTATTCTTACGATTACTCTAAATCCGCTTACTTAGATGCAAGCGATCGCCCGCTTTCTTCTGGCGAAATCTTTGCTTTATTTATCCTTGGGCTAACCTTTGTGGGATGTTTATTACTCGCAATCGCGATCGGATTTGCACGTGGTGAAGCTGCTTTCCAAACCCAAGCACCACAACCAGTCACCAAAGTCGAAAAGCCAATTTCTTATCTATCGCAATCACCTAGCTGTGAGGAAATTCAAAGTTTTAACTTTTCATCTGCAAATTTATCAGAGGATATCAACATATAAAAAAATTAAACACCATAAAGTTTTTAACTCTGTAACCTGTCCCCTGTCCCCTGTCCCCTGCTATAAACTGTTTTCCATATCACAACCTAAATTCTTATGTCCCTTCTTCCAGCAGATACACCTTTATATAATCATCCACTGCCCCAAATTGAGCAGTGGTTAAAAGACCAAGGCTGTCAACAAGATGAAACACAACTTCATTGCTGGCATTTACAAAGGCCTAGTTGGCAAGCTGAACTCTGGCTGGATATTGAACAAATCGTAGTTAGATATATAGAAGCTGGAGAAAATAGCCAAGATATCCAACGCTCATTTAAGTATTCCCTCAGCCGGGAAGATATAGAACAAGCTGTGTTTTCTGGCCCGTAAATTGGGGAGTTGGGAGTTGGGAGTGGTAAATATCCCTACTCCCTATTCCCCATTCCCAACTCCCTTTGTTACACCTTGCCAAATCTTCGCTCTCGTTGCTGATATGCACACAAAGCACGATGAAACTCAGTACGGTCAAAATCTGGCCAAAGAGTATCAGTAATATAGATTTCCCCGTAAGCCATTTGCCAGAGAAGGAAATTTGACAGACGCATTTCACCGCTAGTACGAATTAATAAATCGGGGTCAGCAATTCCAGCTGTGTACAGATGACTTTCAAATACCGTTTCATCAATTTCATCAGGTTTGAGGATACCTTGCTCGACTTTTTGAGCGATCGCGCGACAAGCTTGTAAAATTTCTTGCCGTCCTCCATAATTAGTTGCCACAGAAAACCGAATACTGCGATTATTCTTAGTAGCCTCCATTGAACGGGTAATTTCTTCTTGAAGCGAGCGCGGTAAAGCTTGCAAATTGCCGACAAACTGAATTTGCACATTTTCCTCAACCATTTCCCGTAGTTCCTGGCGTAAAACTACTTGAAATAGAGTCATCAAAAAATCTACTTCTTCCTGAGGTCTTTTCCAATTTTCTGTGGAAAAAGCATAAGCAGTAAGTGCCTGAATCCCCCAGTCTTTACAACAACGTAACAAATCTTTTAAAGCATCGACACCGCGCTTATGCCCCATAATTCGCGGTAAACCCTGACGTTTCGCCCATCGACCATTGCCATCCATAATCACTGCAACGTGTTTGGGTAGTAGTTCTTTTTTTAAGTCAGGGGGCAAATATTCCAAATCAGTGTGTTGTACAGTCATTTTTTATCTCGAGAAGCGGTCGATGGTAATCCGAGTAAACGTGAAACCAGTACTAGTGCCTTACTACCAATCTGACGCACCCAACTCAATAAACCCGGAGCTACGGCTTCCCGATCTACAGTTGGAGATAATCGAGCCTCTAAAGACTCTTTAAGTTTTCTAATTGTCAGTGGTCTATTTAGGGTTCCCCGTTCCGCTAAGGAAATAGAACCCGTCTCTTCCGATACAACCACACAAATACAATTTTCGACCCGTTCCGTAATCCCCATCGCGGCCCGATGGCGTGTACCCAACTGGCGCGAGGCTGTGCGTCCCGAAAGTGGTAAAATTATACCTGATGATACAATCCGTGAGCCACGAATCAAAGTCGCCCCATCGTGTAACAAAGTTTTCGGCTGAAAAATTGTTTGTATCAGTTCTTTAGAAACATCAGCATTCAGCTTAACTCCAGGCACAGAAAAGTCTCGCTCGTCAATTGGGCCAGTGGTTTCCAAAATTAGCAAAGCTCCGATTCGGTTTTTTGAAAGTTCTTTAACCGCTTCCACAATTTCATCAATCACACTATCAGATTTGGGGATTGTTAAATTGGAGGTTTGAAACAACTGACGTAATTCCCCACGTCCTAATTGTTCCAAAAATCGGCGAAACTCTGATTGTAACGCCACCGCCATCGCCACAGCACAACCAATCACTAATTTTTCTAAGACAAAATTTAGTAGTGGTAGACCCAAACTACCACTGAGTGCCGATGCCAGCATTAATATAATGAATCCACGCACCATCCACAATGTTCGGCGCTCATTAATAATAACTAGTATCATGTAAGTCAGCGCCAGCACCAATACAATATCCAGAGTCCTAAATAGCAAGGACTGCGACCATCCTAGGTTTGTCAGCCAATGCTTTGACCAATCTCTCATGACATCTGGATTTCTTTCTGTCTATAATACTTTTTTGTCAGAAGTCAATAGTCAATGGTCATTGGTTTTGACTATTGACTTCTGACTAATAACTAATGACTAATTTTTAGTCTTTCTGGTAGGCAATCTTGTCGAATCAAATCTTGATAAGTTTCGCGTTGCAAAATCAAATTCGCTTCGCTATTTGCGACTACGACTGCTGCGGGTCGGGGTAAGCGGTTGTAGTTAGATGCCATACTGTAATTGTAAGCACCCGTTGCCATAACTACGAGAATATCTCCTGATTCAGTTTTTGGCAGTTGGGCATTCTTAATTAGGATATCGCCTGATTCACAATGTTTACCAGCAATTGTAACTGTTTCACTTACAGGAGCAGACATTTTATTGGCAACTACGGCACGATAAACTGACTGGTAAGTAATTGGTCGGGGATTATCTGACATCCCGCCATCAACAGATACGTAGGTACGAATTTCTGGTACTACTTTTGTTGCGCCAATGGTATAAGCAGTGACACAAGATGTCGCAATCAGCGATCGCCCTGGTTCACATAATAGCTTTGGTAAAGGCAAGTTTTCCGCAGTACAAGTTTCTTGAATACCTTCGCAAATTACTTTTACCCATTCATCAATACTGGGTGGATCATCTGATTCTGTATAGCAAACCCCTAACCCACCACCTATATTTAGTTCAGTTAAGTTTAAACCGTACTTAGCAGTATCTCGGAACCACTGCACCATCACAGCCGCTAAATCTTGATGGGGTTGCAGTTCAAAAATTTGTGAACCAATGTGAGCGTGTAATCCTACGCAGTTTAGGGAAGGTTGCTTGCTAACAAAGGTAAATACTTCATCTAAGTCGTTAGGGTCAAAGCCAAATTTACTATCTAAGTGTCCCGTGCGGATATATTCGTGGGTGTGGCATTCAATACCAGGAGTTAACCGCAGCATAATCCGAATTGGCTGGCTGTTTTGGCTCAATGCCACCAATGTGTGCAATTCTTGCCAGTTATCCACGACAATCGTGACACCAGATGCAATCGCTAAAACTAGCTCTGACTGCGATTTATTATTGCCGTGTAGGTAAATTTTCTCAGGACTAACGCCAGCAGTTAAAGCGGTGTAAAGTTCGCCGCCAGAGACAACATCGATTCCTAAACCTTCAGAACCTGCGATCGCACAAACGGCTAAACAATTCCACGCCTTAGAAGCATACAATACTTGGGATTCACCTTTGTAGTATTGCTTAAAAGCATCTCGGTATTGCCGACAAGCCGAACGGAGTGTTTCTTCATCTAAAATATATAAAGGTGAACCAAACTGTTGAACTAGGGTTGTGACATCACACCCACCAATTTCCAAGCAATCATCACTATTAACTTTAGCTGTTAATGGTAATAGTTGCTGGTTAGGCGAAATAGTTGCGTTTGGGTTGAGCTTTTGAGATAAATACTGATTACCAGTAAGTTGAACCTCAGTGGGGTGAGTCGATACCATAACTATATAAATTGTCCTTGTACAAATTAAGGGCGCGAGGAAGTCTCCCGATTTTCAGTTTACAAAGGCCTTGTAATCTTATCCAAATAAATGTGATTTCATCAGACTTAAAATTGCGATCGCTCACAAAAGATGACCTGAGTGCAATCTTAGAACTAGATCGAGCTTGTTTTGGCGGACTTTGGACAATAGAAGGCTACCAACGAGAGTTGGACAGTCCTAACAGCGAATTACTGGGTTTGTTTTCGCCATTGTCTAGCATTAAACTTTTAGGTATGGGCTGCTTTTGGTCGATTTTAGACGAAGCCCACATCACAATATTGGCGATTCATCCCCAATACCACCGTCAAGGTTTGGGACAGGCTTTATTGTATGCTCTGTTGAAGACAGCTTGCGATCGCGGTTTAGAGCGTGCCACCCTCGAAGTCAGAGCTTCTAACGTTGCCGCTATATCCTTATATCAGAAATTTGGCTTTAAAACTGCTGGGCGGCGACGGGGTTATTACAAAGATAACGGCGAGGATGCCTTGATTCTTTGGCTATCAGATTTACAGTATCCACAGTTTCAAAAAACTTTAGATCATTGGCATACGACTGTTAGCAAACAGTTAAGCCAATTTTCTTGGCAGTTAATTAATTAGTTAACACGGGGATCAAGAGAGCAGAGGGGCAGAAGGGATAACTAATGACTATTAGCTATTGACCAATGACCAATAACAACATTTGAATCATTAGAATATTTAATCAATTTATTTTTTTATATTTGTAAATAAAATATTTTCATAAAAATTTTGACTTTGAGAGTCAAATTGTGCTAACAATTAGTATTTGTGACTGGTAAAATTAATATATGTTTACCAGCGGCTAAGTATTTACAATCCAAGCTCAAAAGCTAGTAAATTAAAGCTCCTCAACATAGTAGCCGCAGCAAAACTTATAAGTAGTTGATAACCTCATCCATCAATTTAAGTAATATTCTTTGGATGTCTATTATTTGTGATACAGACACCCAAAACCTTAGCCTGTGCTAAAATCAGCGTACCGGCACGACGCAGGTGATGGGAAAAATGCCATGTTTGAACGCTTCACAGAAAAAGCCATTAAGGTAATCATGCTGGCCCAAGAAGAGGCCCGCCGTTTAGGCCACAACTTTGTGGGAACCGAACAGATCCTCTTGGGTCTAATCGGGGAAGGCACAGGAGTTGCGGCCAAGGTGCTGAAATCAATGGGTGTCAATCTCAAAGATGCCCGTATTGAAGTAGAAAAAATCATAGGCCGGGGTTCAGGCTTTGTGGCCGTGGAAATTCCGTTTACGCCACGGGCAAAGCGGGTTCTAGAACTATCCCTAGAAGAAGCGCGCCAATTAGGGCATAACTACATTGGCACCGAGCATCTGCTGTTGGGCCTGATCCGGGAAGGGGAAGGTGTAGCAGCCAGGGTGCTAGAAAACCTTGGGGTGGATCTATCTAAGGTAAGAACCCAAGTCATCCGAATGCTGGGAGAAACAGCAGAGGTTTCGGCGACCGGGCAATCGGGACGCACGAAGACTCCTACCTTGGATGAATTCGGCTCGAACCTAACCCAGATGGCGACGGATAATAAACTTGATCCAGTCGTAGGACGCGCGAAAGAAATTGAGCGTGTAATCCAAATCTTGGGTCGCCGGACAAAAAATAACCCAGTGCTGATTGGTGAACCAGGGGTTGGTAAAACTGCGATCGCTGAAGGTTTAGCGAGCCGTATTGCCAACAAAGATGTCCCCGACATCCTGGAAGACAAACGCGTAGTCACACTAGATATCGGTTTGCTGGTAGCAGGTACCAAATATCGGGGTGAATTTGAAGAACGCCTCAAGAAAATCATGGATGAAATCCGCTCTGCGGGTAACGTCATTTTGGTGATTGACGAGGTACACACCCTAATTGGTGCAGGTGCAGCCGAAGGTGCCATCGACGCAGCCAACATCCTCAAACCAGCATTGGCTAGAGGTGAATTGCAATGTATCGGTGCAACCACCCTCGACGAATACCGCAAACATATCGAGCGCGATGCAGCCTTAGAACGCCGCTTCCAGCCAGTGATGGTAGGTGAACCGACAGTCGATGAAACTATAGAAATATTGCATGGATTGCGCGATCGCTACGAGCAACATCACAAGTTGAAAATTTCTGATGAAGCTTTAGTCGCAGCAGCGAAATTGTCTGACCGTTATATCAGCGATCGCTACTTGCCAGATAAAGCCATCGACTTGATTGATGAAGCAGGTTCGCGCGTGCGGTTAATCAACTCCCAACTGCCTCCCGCAGCCAAAGAGTTAGATAAAGAACTGCGCCAAATCTTAAAAGAAAAAGATGATGCAGTGCGTTCCCAAGACTTTGACAGAGCCGGGGAACTGCGCGATCGAGAAATGGAAATCAAAGCCGAAATCCGGGCGATCGCACAAAGCAAAACCAACGGTGCTAGCGGTGACGGCGTAGAACCCGTAGTTACCGAAGAAGACATTGCTCACATCGTCGCCTCCTGGACAGGTGTTCCGGTGAACAAACTCACCGAATCTGAATCCGAGAAGCTGCTGCACATGGAAGACACATTGCATCAGCGTTTAATCGGTCAAGAAGATGCTGTGAAAGCAGTTTCACGGGCAATTCGCCGCGCGCGTGTCGGTTTGAAGAACCCCAATCGACCAATTGCTAGCTTTGTGTTCTCCGGGCCGACTGGTGTAGGTAAAACAGAGTTGGCAAAATCCTTGGCTTCTTACTTCTTCGGTTCTGAAGAAGCAATGATCCGCCTGGATATGTCGGAATATATGGAACGTCACACCGTCAGCAAACTGATTGGTTCGCCTCCTGGTTATGTTGGTTATAACGAAGGCGGTCAATTAACCGAAGCTGTACGCCGTCGTCCATATACCGTGGTGCTATTCGACGAAATCGAAAAAGCCCACCCCGATGTCTTCAATATGCTGCTGCAAATTTTAGAAGACGGTCGGTTAACTGATGCCAAAGGTCGCACCGTTGACTTCAAGAACACCTTGCTGATTTTGACATCCAACATCGGTTCCAAGGTAATTGAAAAAGGCGGCGGCGGTATCGGCTTCGAGTTTGCCGAAGATCAAAGCGAATCGCAGTATAACCGTATTCGCTCCTTGGTCAACGAAGAACTGAAACAGTACTTCCGTCCAGAATTCCTCAACCGTCTAGATGAGATTATCGTCTTCCGTCAATTGAGCAAGGCCGAAGTTACCGAAATCGCCGACATCATGCTCAAAGAAGTGTTTGGTCGATTGACCGAAAAAGGCATAACCTTAGAAGTCACCGAACGCTTCAAAGACCGCCTCATCCAAGAAGGTTACAGCCCAAGCTACGGTGCAAGACCGTTACGCCGGGCAATTATGCGCTTGCTGGAAGATAGCCTAGCAGAAGAAATTCTGTCTGGTCGCATCAAAGATGGCGATATCGCCCTAGTTGATGTTGATGAAAACGGCAACGTGCAAGTTAGTTCTCAACAGCGCCGAGAATTAATGCCTCAAGGTGTTGAGTCGTAATTAAAGTTTGGGATTTGATTCTCAAATAAAAATTCAAAAACGGTAGAGAAATTTATCCTCTACCGTTTTTCTTTATTTGTTGCTATAGCTAGACTGTTATTCCCCTGAACCTTAGACGAAATCATAGATAACTATGACTCATATAACTCTACTGATTTTGGCTGCTTTACACTGTTTTGAGTTAGATATTTAGCTCTATCTTTTAGAATTTCTACTAATCCATAAATCTCATCTAGACTCGAAATGGATTTTTTAGCTTCTTTCCCATCCACATCAATAATGCCGATATATTTTTTACTTGACTTAAACCAGAGTCGGCAAACAGTTTTAGATACCTTATTATCAAGGTTAATTCCAAAATAGTTTTTTGTGCCTCTAAATTTAAGTTGGCTAATATCAATAACTTCTCGTAAAATAGCCTTAACAATTAAAAACCCTTGCATTTCTTCCTCTGTGATAGGAACTTCATTTCCAGATAAGGAAGAATCTGCTTCTATATCTACTTCTGTATCTTGATTAGCGGTAGATTGTGTTCCTGTAGTCATAGTATCAGGAAGATCAATAGCTGATTTTAATCTATCTGTGATTCGATCATTAATAAATTCCTTGAGAGAACGCTTTGTAATTTCTGTAAATTTATCTGTGACTGATACAGTTAATCTTCCTGTATATACTTGGCTAGCAAAAAATTTAACAAATTCCGGCGAGGGTTCAGTCAGCTGCTCTGCCATAAGTCGCTTAATCTCTTTTGTGTAAAGAAGATTTTTGGCAAAATCTGCCATCTGCTCAGGATTAAACGCTATTTTAGAAAACCGTTTAAGCTCATTCACCATAGATTCATTAAAATCCATCATGTTGAACTCAAAGAATGGTTTCTCATCCATAACATTAGTTTTCTCTGTATCAGTATAAAATCTATAGAGAATACCATTAGTTAAGATACCAAACTTAGCTTCTGTAGCGTGAAAGTATCTGTGTAATTGTGAGCTATGTTTTGGATGTTCTAGACTCGCACCACACCATTTACATTCAATAAGAATGATAGGAACACCATTCATGTTAATTGCATAATCTACTTTTTCTCCTTTTAAACCAGGTACATCAGCCGTAAACTCAGGGCAAACTTCTGTTGGATTAAAAACGTTATACCCTAGTGCATTAATGAAAGGCATTACAAAAGCGTTTTTGGTAGCTTCTTCAGTCAATACTTGCTCTTTTAGTTTTGGAATTTGCTGAGATACAGCTTTTATTTGATCAATAAAATCCATATTTTGTAATAGATGAGACTAGTTAAGATGTAATTGCAAGAAACTTATTTTTAATGGCTACATAAATAAGTTGCTGTGCATCCTAAATTACATCATCTCCGTAATTTTATCCCTGTGCCTCCGAATTTTTACGCTTATTAAGTGGGTGTTATTTTTAGAGAATTATCGTAAAATTACTTATAACCATAAAACTTATTATTATCACACTCAATTGTATTAGTTTCTAGCAAACAATTTTAAGTTTTCTAATCTAAGTTGTTAGGAAGTAAAAACCATGTTGAATTTAAACCTGATTCGGAACACCAAAGTTTATGAAGAAGCGTTTGAAAAAGGAGAAATACAAGCTAAGTTAAAAATGGTGCCACTTTTGCTAGAACTAGGGTTAAGTATTCAGCAAATAGCAGAAAGATTAAAGCTAGATACAGATGTGGTCACAGAAGCAGCAAGGAACTAGTCTTTCTCAGATGAGGAATGACTGTAAATTTATTGAGATATGTATAAATATTATGTTGCCTCCTTCATATGTTTTTTTTATTACTTTTTCAAAAGCAAAATTATGTTTATACTCAACAAATATATACTGTCAAATTTACATAAAGCCGACAAATGAAAACACTCATGAATTATCTACTTTTTTATTGATTTAAAAATTTTGCTTATTTTACATGGCAATACAAAAGCATCAAACTTGTAAATTTATATGTACTTGGGCTTGGAAAATATATAAATTTTAAGATTCAATCAACCGGAGGGTTTGAAGTTTAACCATAACATGGTGAATCTAGATACTGTAACGGCTATAGCTTTCATTGCAGAAGGTTCTTCTGTCCGTTACTTGTTGCGACAATATATAAATGCTCAAAAAATGCTAATGACTCAAACTGCTTTTGGTGAGTTCACTAATATAGTCAAAAGTATTGGTGGAATATTAGAACAGGATAGAGCTAGAAGATTTTTGCAAAAAGTAACCATAATTCCAGATAACCCATCACCTAGAGCCTTAAACCTACAGCCAACAAGAAGGTTAGGAATAAGCGATATTATTATTTTAGGTACAGGTGATCAATTAGGTATTGTGACCACAACAGCAGATACAAAAGCTGTTAGAGCCGCTTCTGCTCAAGGCGTGGATTTTCTCGTATATATTCATCCACCTTTTCCGTTAACTGGTAATTAATTATGCAAATAACTATTCCGCCCCATCTACAAAGCACCTATAGATTAATTCAATGTGCTTTTCCTAATGGAATTGAAGAAGAAAATTATGAAGTCCTTTTAGCATTACTAAGTGAGGAAATGTCAGATAGAAACGTAGCCGAAGTTATCGCCTACTACATTGGTAAAGACTATAGTGTGGTACTCAATGATGTATACCGAGTACAGTCAGTTGATATTCCCAAAGCTGAAGATATTACTAAGTTAAAACAACTTTTAGTTAATTGCGGCTATCAAAAGTGGATTGACGAATAGTTAATGAACTATCATAACTGGAGCGATCGCACCAATATTCTTGCTAAGATAAACACCAAAAGATAAACAAAATTAAAGCAACTATGACTAATACAAAACCCGTGCGCCGCCGTCAACTAGGAAGAATCTTTCCAGAGTTTACAATACCACCAGAAGAATTAGCTAAACGGAAAGCAGAAAATAATGCTCGTGGACAAAAAGCTCGTGTTATTTTTGATCAAGTTTGTCCGCAATTAATAGATGAACATTACAACTGTTTTATTGTGATTGAACCAAACAGTGGTGATTATTTTATTGATCTAGATGAAAATATTGCTGACAAAAAAGCACGCCAAAAATATCCTACTGGTTGGCTTGTTACGTTCCGTCTCAATGAAACAGGTACTTGTGGACGGATATGATTTTGGGGAGATTTGGTGAGATTGGAGAGCTAATTTTCGATGTAGAGATAATTTCGTTTGATGGAGACAACTACCCTATCGAGGTTTTATTAGACACAGGATTTACCTCTGGCTGGTTGGCACTTGATATACAAGATGCTGAAAGTATAGGATGGCCTTTAATTCAACGTAATAGCATTATGCAAATGGCAAGAGGAGAAGCTTTCTTCAATATATATGAAGGCAAAATAAGTTTGGATGAACAGGACTACATTATTCCTGTTTTAGCTAGTGATGGCATACCTGAACCTCTTTTAGGTCTACAGTGGTTGAGAATTTTGCCTTTATCTGTAAATTTTTCAGCAGGAATCTTGAGTTTAGGGTGAAGGTAACTAATTTGGGTGCGGAAGGTGGGTTATAACTAATACATTTTCTGTCCTTTGCGCCTATGCTTGGGCTAATTTCCCAATTAAAAACTTGCCTTAGAAGCATTACACTCCCAAGGCAAGCCAACTCTTTAATTTTTTAATCCGCGCTCTCTGCGCCTCTGCGGTTCGTTAAAGTTGCTTTACTTCAGAAACTAACTTCGCAACCATATCTTTCGCACTACCAAACAACATTGTGGTTTTATCTTTGTAGAACAACTCATTATCTACACCAGCAAAACCTGCACTCATACCGCGCTTAATTACAATTGTGTGCTTGGCTTTATCTACTTCCAAAATCGGCATCCCATAAATTGGGCTATTAGTATCGCTACGCGCCGCAGGGTTTACCACATCATTAGCCCCAATTACTAAAGCTACATCTGCCTGTTCTAATTGAGGATTAATATCATCCATGTCATACAACTGGGTATAAGGTACATTTGCCTCAGCCAGCAAGACGTTCATGTGTCCAGGCATTCTCCCAGCTACAGGGTGAATAGCATACTTAACATCTACACCCATGCGTTCTAGTTGATCTGCCAATTCTCTTACGCTGTGTTGCGCTTGGGCAACTGCCATACCGTAACCCGGTACAATCACCACGCTACGCGCATAACCCAACATCATCGCGCCTTCTTCGGGATCAATGCTGCGAACACTTTGATCGGTTGTACTACTACCAGCAGCACCGCCGCCAGTTGCACTCACTGAACCAAAAGCACTGAACAGCACGCTGAATAGAGAACGGTTCATTGCCTTACACATAATCTCGGTGAGGATGATCCCGGAAGCTCCTACTAATGCGCCAGCGATGATTAACATATTGTTCATCACCACAAACCCAGCGGCGGCGGCGGCGATCCCCGATAAGGAGTTTAACAGCGAAATGACTACAGGCATATCGCCACCACCAATCGGGATGACGAACATCACACCCAGCACCAAGGAAACTGCAACTACTGCCAAGAATATAGGTAAGCTATCTGGTGTGACGATTAAGTAAGCACTACCAGCTAGATAAGCACCCAGCAGTAACAGGTTAAATGGTTGTTGAAATGGAAATGTAATTGGGGAACCGCTAATTAAACCTTGTAACTTAGCAAAGGCTAGAAAACTACCTGTGAAGGTGACACCACCAATTAACACATCCAACAACATGGAAATGTTGACATCCAGGGGTATGGGTTGAGAACTATCTAACAACCGCCAAAATTCTGCAACGGCAACTAGTGCGGAAGCTGCACCGCCCAAACCATTTAGTAAACCAACCATTTGGGGCATTTCTGTCATCTGGACTTTGTAGGCTGCGATCGCACCAATCGCCGAACCAATTGCCAAGCCTAACAAAATCATTTCGTAGTTTAATACGTGTTGATCCAGCATGGTGGCGACAATTGCCAACAGCATTCCTACTGCTGCAATCACATTCCCATTCCGCGCTGTCGCCGGTGATCCCAGCTTTTTCAAACCCAAAATGAATAAAGATGCAGCGACTAAATACGTCAGCTGAATCCCAGTTGGTAAAAAGTCGCTCACGCCTTAATCTCCTTTTTCTTAAACATTTGCAACATCCTATCGGTGACTAAAAATCCACCGACGACGTTAACTGTGGCTAACACCACCGAAATCAAACCGAGAATTACCGAGATATTTGTTTCTCTAGCACCCGCAGCCACAATCGCTCCAAGTACTGCAATACCAGAAATCGCGTTTGAGCCTGACATTAAAGGTGTGTGCAGCGTCGGTGGCACTTTATTGATGACTTCAAAGCCAATAAAAGATGCCAACACAAATACAAACAAAGCTGCAAGTAATGCGTCTGTCATGTTGAAAAACTCCTTATGTGAGAGGTTAGAGGCTAGATGTAGATTAAAAAACTAGTTCTAAAGTTATGGGCAGATTCAAGCACAATTTGCTTATTTCTAGCCCATAGTCCCTAGCCTCTAATCCCTAGTCCCTAGTCCCTAGTCCCTAACCTCTAATTAACTGCTGGTTGTTGAATATTGATAGCTTGTAACGCATCCTTGACTCGTTGATTGCGAATTTCACCTGCATGGGTAATGCAAGCTGCATCGATGATGTCGTCGGCAAAGTCTACTTGCAAAGCTTTTTCTTTGTTAATTAATAGTTGCAGTAAAGATGTCAGGTTCTTGGAATACAATTGGCTAGCGTGGACTGGCATAGATGAAGGTAGATTAATCGGGCCAATAATCGTTACACCATTCCAAACAATATCTTTGCCGGGTTCTGTGCAAGCGCAGTTACCACCTTGTTCAGCAGCTAAATCGACAATTACTGAACCTGGTTTCATCTGAGCTACCATTTCTTCTGTAACTAGTCTTGGTGCTTGTCTTCCAGGAACTTGGGCGGTAGTAATTACCACATCAGCGTTTTTGACGTGTTCAGCGACAACTTCTTGGGTGCGTTGTTTGCTAGCTTCAGAAATTTCTTTGGCGTAACCACCTGCTGCGGTGGTTTCTTCGTCTAGTGTGACTTCAACAAATTTTGCGCCTAAACTTTGGACTTCTTCTTTAACGGCGGGACGAATATCAAAGGCTTCTACTACTGCTCCCAAGCGTCTAGCTGTGGCGATCGCTTGCAGTCCTGCAACACCTGCACCCATAATAAATACTTTAGCTGGGGCAATTGTACCTGCTGCTGTTGTTAACATCGGGAAGTATTTTGGTAATGCGGCGGCGGCAATTAATACAGCTTTGTAACCTGCTAATGATGCTTGTGAAGAGAGTGCATCCATGCTTTGCGCTCTGGTGGTGCGGGGAATTAATTCCATGCTCAAAGCTGTAACTTTACGGTTAGCTAACTGCTGCGCTACTACCGGATTTCCTAAAGGATTCAGAAAGCTAATTAAGACAGATCCTTCTCTTAGTAAATCAATTTCAGAACGTCCATCTTCTCGCTCTTGCGGTGGACTTACTTTAAGTAAAATATCTGCTTGATTCCATAATTGAGCAGCATCACTAATAATTGTTGCTCCTGCTGCTTCATAGTCAGAATCGCTAAAAAATGATCGCTCTCCTGCACCTTTTTCTACCCATATCTCTAAACCCTGTTTTACTAATCGGGCAACGGTGTCAGGATTTAATGCCACACGACGTTCACAAACTTCTATTTCTTTAGCAACTGCTATTCTCATGAAATCTCCTAAAGATAAATACTTACATATCTGCAAAATTTGCAATTTTCCTTGGTTTAGGAATTTTCCACGCTGATAGTGGATCTGCACTTATTGCAGCGCGATCGCGCTTTGCTTGTAGATTGAACCTTGACCTTGATATTTCCTACTCTTGCTGATGCAGACAAAGCCTAACTTTGCTTTTTGGATTTGGTCACGCTTACTGATAGTGACCCATAGGTTCACATACTGCCAATCCTAGGTTGATTCTTTAGTGTAGGTCTTTGTCTTTAGCTTGTTTTCGGAATTTGAAAATTTTGCCTTACTTACATATTGCAATATTGTAAAAGTTTGAAAGCTTAATAATTTTAGGTAATTTTTAAAGATTACTCTTTTTGTAATGCCACCTTATTTTTCTCAATCTAGCTTAATTTCCTTGGCGATCGCTAATAGCCTGGATCAATTTTTATGACAAAGACATCAAAATTAGATACACTTGTACATATTTAGTAATATATTCACCTTTTTTTAGACAGCAAGCAGAAAAATACAAAATTCAAAAGCTTAATTTTTTAGCAAATAGTGACAGTAAATTTCAGCGATTTTTTGAGTTGAGACTCGATTATTTTATGAGTGACGGCACTTTTTGTTTTAAGTTATCGTCCAATGTCAAGAATTCAGTAGTAAAGTTTAGTTAAGAATACTAAACTTAGGTGTTTACATAAATAAAGCTATATCTGGTAGAGGAGCTTAACTATGCAACGTTTACTTGGGGGCAATTCTGAGCGACGTAAGCCACACTTGGCAGTATTTACGGCTTTAGTAGTAAGTAGCTGTCTGCTGACTGGCTTGACTACTACAGCTTTAGGTCAAAGCTTACCTGGACTCACACTATTTAGCGGTGTCAAATCAGAAAATCAGCTACCCTTCCGCTTAGATTTTGGTGGACAGACTAACAGTAGAGATAGATATATTCTAAAAATTCCCCAACAAAAGATGAAATTGGCAGTTGCTCAATTTGCCATTACCTATCCTAAATACTACAAAGGAAGTTTTGATCCTAAAAAAATAGAAGTCCGAGTGAAAGGCAAAAAAGTACCCCTTTCAGAAGTTAAATGGGATAAAGAAGGTCGAGTAATTGAAATATTTCCTCAAGAACCTGTCCCAGCAGGCAGTAGAGTCGATTTAGTGTTATCTAACGTGCAGAATCCATCCTTTGGTGGCGTTTACTATTTCAACTGTCAAGTTCTTTCGCCTGGCGATGTGCCACTATTGCGTTATTTGGGATCTTGGATTTTGAGTATCAGTTGAATCAAGCGTCAACGGTCAATAGTTAATAGAATTAATTTTATGGACTCTTGACTATAGACGATGGTAAGATTATAGATTGTGACTTTTTATCATAATCGCCTTAGAGGACAACAGTATGAAAAGAACGCTAGGCGGCACTTGCCGTAAGAGAAAAAGAACCTCAGGATTTCGTGCCAGAATGCGGACACCAGATGGCAGAAATGTAATTAGGGCTAGAAGAAGAAAAGGCCGTCATCGTTTGAGCGTTTAGAGCATTTTCAGCAACCAGAGCAGCTGTGGCTTTGCCTAAGGCGAATAGACTCAAATCTCGTCAAGATTTTCAGGCAGTTTTCCGAGAAGGAATTCGGCGGCAGAGTTCTCATTTCACATTGAGAGCTTTACGACCAAAGTTTTCCGAAGATCTTTCTTTGGATGCTGCCACAACTACACTAGCAACTAATTCCAAAGTTGTTAGTACAAAAATTGGTATATCAATCAGCACGAAAGTCAGTAAAAAGGCAGTAGTGCGTAACCGAATTAAGCGTCAAATGACAGCAGCTTTGCATCAGTTGTTGCCAAAATTAGCACCAGGATGGCGGTTAGTATTTGTTGTAAAACCAACAGCAGCAGAACAAGAGTGCGGAAGCCAACAATTTCTGCAAGAATTAAAGCAGTTGTTGGCACAAACTGAGGTATTAAATGGGCATTCGTGAAGAAGTTTATTATGAAGGCGGGCCACACATTGGGGACTTAATTCTCAATTTACTGCTTGGACTAACTGTTGTGGCTATTCCCTTAACAATTGGGGCAATTGTCAGAGCATTGTGGCTACGTTATCGCATTACAGACCGCAGGATTTCCGTAACTGGGGGTTGGATGGGACGCGATCGCACTGACATTATCTATTCAGAAATTGTCAACATCGTTAAAGTTCCCCGTGGCATAGGCATCTGGGGCGATATGGTAGTCACCCTCAGAAATGGCAGTCGTTTAGAAATGCGGGCAATTCCCAAGTTTCGTGAAGTATATGACTACATCACTGAAAGAATCACCACTAAAAACCCCACCTACACTGGTGCTAAATAAAAAATGGGAAGTAGGGAATAGGGAGTAGGAAGTAGGGAATTCTGTATAAGATAAAAAATTCAAAACTTCCCACTTATCAAAAACTCATACCATTCCCTACACATCACTCCCCACTCCCAACTTTCGCCCTGGTGCGGCTATCCGTAGCGAGATATAGTCGCAGCCGAATCACGATTTAGATAAATTAGATTCAGTTAAATTTACAGTACCTCAGGTTGAATTCAGAATAATGGATTTTGGTATCGGGTTCCTCTCAAACAACGTAATGTTGCCAATCATAGACTTTTTCTACGGCATTTTGCCGAGCTATGGATTGGCGATCGTTGCCTTGACATTGATAGTCCGCTTTGCGCTCTATCCCCTGAGTGCTGGTTCAATCCGCAATATGCGGCGGATGCGAATTGTGCAACCTCTGATGCAAAAGCGGATGGCAGAAATCAAAGAGCGTTATAAGGACGACCCGCAAAAGCAGCAAGAAGAAATGATGAACGTCCAAAAGGAGTTTGGCAACCCCTTAGCAGGATGTTTGCCACTGCTTTTGCAAATGCCTGTATTGTTAGCTCTGTTTGCCACTTTACGGGGATCACCTTTTGCTGGAGTTAACTACTCTGTTAACCTGCAAATCTTTCCTGCTGAACAAATTGAAAGAATTCAACCCCAAGCTTTTGCTACTGCCCCCCAAAACATTTATGTTGCTGATGGGGAACACCATAAAGTAACTGCTATCCTCCCTGGTGGTAACAAACTATCAGTGGGAGAAAAAACAAAAATACAATATCAGACATTAGAAGGTAAACCTTTTGATGTCTTATTAACCGAACACCCAGAAACAAAGCTAACTCCCGAATGGAAAATTACCAAAGGTGAAGAAAGAATCAAAATCGATGCCCAAGGTAATATTGAAGCCTTGCAGCCAGGAGATGTCACCCTTCAAGGTACAATTCCCGGACTGGCAGCAGATAAAGGATTCCTCTTCATTGATGCTTTAGGCAGAGTTGGTGCAATTGATCCCGACGGTACTATCCACTGGGATATCGTTGCTATGGTGATTTTCTTTGGGATCAGTCTTTACGTTAGCCAAATACTTTCTGGGCAGAACTCCAGTGGCGGCAACCCACAACAGGATACAGTCAACAAAATTACCCCAGTTATTTTTTCTGGGATGTTTTTGTTCTTCCCCTTACCGGCTGGGGTGCTGATGTATATGGTAATTGGTAATATTTTCCAGACTTTGCAAACTTATCTGCTCTCCCGCGAACCCTTACCAGAGGAATTACAAAAAATTGTAGCTACGCAGGAGAAAGAAGCAGTCACCGAACAAAAGTCATTACCTTTTGAGCCAAAAAGTTCTAAGAAAAAGGCTACAGGTTAATAGATGAGTAATAGTTCCATGCAGCGAGGTCAGCAGTGGTTAAAATCACTGCTAGAACTCACTGGTGTCTCTGCTGATATCCGGGGCAATTTAGAAATAGCCCAGTTTCAAGATGAAGATTCCCCAGAACCAGATAATTACTGGTTGACGATTGACGAAACCAACTTAACACCAACGCAAATCCAAATTTTCATTGGTGCTGATGGTTCTGTACTAGATGCGATTCAGTATCTCGCAAATTCTGTTCTTAACCTGAACCAACCACAGGAAGAGCAAGCATCTTATACCATTGAGTTGAATGGTTATCGGGTGAGAAGAGAAGCAGAAATTCGTGCCTTAGCTGAAGATGCAGCCAATGAAGTACGTACTTCCGGTAGAGAAGTGGAAATAAAATCCCTCAGTTCAGCTGAACGACGGCAAATCCATACCTTCTTGAAGGAATTTTCTGATTTGGAAACATTCAGTCGCGGCAAAGAACCACATCGTCATCTAGTTGTTCGTTCGGCTCTGAAATTATGAAAGCTCACCCAGTCAATAATTTCGACTGCTCCAAGAGCTAAAATAGATATCTAACTTCAGCAATTTTGCTGATTTGTAACATCAGTTTTCGTGAGGATGCCTCACAAATCCTATGGACGCAATTTTTATTCCGCAGCTAACCAAAGCCCCGGAGCGGACAGAGGAAATTCAAGTGACAGAGTTTCTGCCCGGACTGGAAACATTGACACCCGTTCGCGGTCGCTTACGTGTTCAACATCACGGTAACTACCTAGAAGTTACTGGCAAGGCAGAAACAATCATTACTTGTACTTGTAACCGCTGTTTGCAGCAGTACAATCACAGATTGGCGCTAAACACCAAAGAAGTTATTTGGTTGGATGAAGATGCAAGTCAAGCACAAGACTTGCCTTTAGAGCGAGAAGTGGCTATGGAAGATTTGGTAGAAACTATCTCACCCAATGGCTATTTTTATCCTAGCGAATGGTTGTACGAGCAAATGTGTTTAGAAATACCTCAGCGTCAGCTGTGTGACCTTAATTGCCCAGGTATTTTGAGCAGTGCTAATGATATTTCAGATAAGCCTGTTGATAACCGTTGGGCTGGGTTGGAAGCGTTAAAAAAACAGCTTCCGGGATAAGCTTTGGTAATAAATCACAGCATCAACAATAAGAAGCATAGAACCCAACAACTTTATCAATGTTGGGTTTAGCTGTTTTTAAAGTAAAATTCACAAGCTTCTTTACAAAGGGTAAAACCTTGTAACTTGTCTCATCTCTGCATTTATGGCTTAAGAAAGCTATTATGAGCTATTTTTTAAACCTATACACAGGTTTGTTGCATAAATCTCTAACTATTGTCAGAGTTACTAGCTGTAAGTCTCAAATATTATAAATTAACAGAATTTCTGTAAACAGATGCTCTCTTAGCAAAGGGAGCATCTGTATCCTTAATGATTTACGTCATTGGTAGTTGTAATGAGAGGAGGGCAAACAGCAACATCTACACTCAAGATATTTTGTCCAAAATAAACATTTGAAAGTTTATGAAAACTTGGTTTTTCATTCTATAGAACCCATTTGACATCTTAGGAAGAACCTGCAAGCCTCTTAATCATGAGCCTGATGAAGCAGAGGTTGAGTTTGGCAGTGGCACTAGCTAGAGTTCG
>NZ_JACJRV010000046.1 GCF_014697475.1 Nostoc sp. FACHB-152 | reverse complement strand
AGAAGAGCTTATGGTTTAACTAACTTTGATAATTTTAGAAGAAGAATTCTACTCAATTGGTATTTCTGCTACTAATTTATCATATCTAGTCTGGGAGAGCCATAATTTTTGATAACAACATAGTCAACTTGACTACCAAAATGCTGGTATAAATCCTGAAGATAATCTTCAACACAGTCTTTACGATGTGATATCGGGTGCAAGAAAGTAACACGATATCCAAGATGGTTAAGATTTTCTATCAGTGAAACATCTTTATCAAAAAACTTGAACTCTTGATGATTTTGACCTGGCATATCTGTCAAAACTACATCAATATTGGGAAACATTTCTAAGTCCAGTAATAATCTATCCGAATCACCTCTAGACAATCCCAAATGGTTTATTTCAAAACCTTTTGTTTTATACATCGATAGCTTGTTACGATAACCGTGGTAGAAAACACGCGCATTGCATTTACTTTTCAAGTATAACTCCAGCAAGAGCCGAGAAACTGTGGACTTACCCACACGAGCATCACCCGATGTCATTACAAAACGCTTTCCAAACATAATAAATCAAGCAACTTATTCAATTAAGCAGCTATATTTTCAGATGTTAAATTTGCATCTTGATTTTTAGCTTTTTCTTCGTTTTCTCTAAGCTCTTTAGATTTTTCTACAACTGCCGGGTAGTAACAGTCATCTGGTTGTATATCAAAACCTAATAAATTAAATGCTTGCTTAATTTGTGCTTCAAATTCAGCAAGCCAAGATTTAATTCTTGACTTAATTACAATATTTGTTTCTTTATGAGTCTGACCTTCATTAAAGGTTAAAGCATGGCGGTCAATAAAGTCATAAGACTTGTAGAATAAATCTGGCATTACAAGTTCTATTAGACCTTCTGCAAGCATATTCTGACGTAGGGAAGAGTCATTATATCGCTCAAACTTTTCTTCTTCACCATGAAATAGATTTTTGACAACAATATAATCTACTTGGTCTTTACAAAGTTCACGAAGTTTTTCTAAAACATTTATAGAGTCAAGAACTCTACTAATCACTGAAACCATTGTCACTCGACAATTAATTTCAGTTTTTAAAACTTCAAAAAATGCAAGCTCTTTGACATAACTTTCAAAAAAACCTCCAGATTGTGCAGGTAAGTCTAATAATGTGATAGGACAATCACTCTCATCTAGATTAATTAATAAATCGTCAGCACCACCTCTATGAAAAATATCAATATAACGTATTATAGGGCGGTAATCTTTTTGAAAATATCTTTCTATCTGAGGATTTCTTAAGTCAGCTTCATAAGCAACACAGGGTAGATTTTTATTAATGTAAAGTTGAAATATTGCTCGTGCAAAAGTACTTTTACCCACGCCACCTTTATCACCTGTTATAATTATCAGTTGCTTTTGAGGCTTATCATTAGTATTGGAGGAAGTATTATTTGACATGGCTGGTTGTTCTTTATTTTTTCGGGTCATAATATTGTTTAGAAAGTGACTAAACTTTGTTGTGTTAGGTTAATGTCAATCTAAAATTTTAAATTTGTAAACAAAAATCAATAAATTAATTAATAAAATAGAGAAATCAGCAACTATATTGCTCAATAAAATTTTCCTAATTTATTTTGAATAAACTACTTTGAGTATGCAACCTCTCGCTCAAAAAGCCAAGCAACAAAATTCCACATTAAACCAACATTTGTTGATATGTAAATTAGTCATAAATTTTATGTTGTTTAAAGTAATTTGACTTTCAAAAAAGGCATTATGATATTTTGATCGGAAATAATCTATGAGTGAAGTCATTTTCAGTGGAAGTTGAGCTTAATTAAACGAATGTGTCAGTAACTCATGGCTAAAGCCACTGAGCTTGTAAGAGAAATCAAACAAGCTGTACTGACCAGTCTAAGTCTTAACTGACTACGTTTTTTGAGTCACGATACCAGAGAATGCGTAGCTAGTTTTCTGCTCTATCATTTGCAATTAAACAGTTTTAAAGTCACTGAAACAGTGTTGCAAATCTAAAAAGCTCTTAAAACATTGACGAAGCTAACATTACCCGCAAGGAGGCACTTGATGTGCAAAGTATTTGTTTTAGATACAGAAAGAAGACCGCTAAATCCAATTCATCCAGCACAGGCTAGACAGTTATTAAGCAACGGGAAAGCTGCAATATTTCGGCGTTTTCCTTTCACAATAATTTTGAAGGAAGCTAGAGCAGATTTGCCAGTAACAGCACTGCGATTAAAGCTTGACCCTGGTGCTAAAACCACAGGTATAGCATTAGTTAACGATTCAACTGGTGAAGTAGTTTTTGCTGCTGAACTAAAACATAGAGGTTTTGCAATCAGAGATGCTCTTATTTCAAGGAGACAATTAAGGAGTAGTAGAAGAAATCGTAAAACCCGTTACAGAAAGCCAAGATTTCTCAACAGAACTAGACCAGAAGGATGGTTAGCTCCTAGCCTTATGAGTCGGGTTCACAATGTTGAAACATGGGTAAACAGATTACGCAAATTCGCACCAATCACAGCGATTAGCACCGAGTTAGTCAAGTTTGATATGCAATTAATGCGTAATCCTGAAATCGAAGGTAAGGAATATCAACAAGGTACATTAGCTGGATATGAAGCCAGAGAATATCTACTTGAAAAGTGGAACAGACAATGCGCCTATTGTGGTATCAAAGATATACCTTTGCAAATTGAACACATTCACCCACGTTCTAAAGGTGGGTCTAATTCAATCACAAACCTTACATTAAGTTGCGAAAAATGTAACGTCAAAAAAGGGACTAAGGATATTAAGGATTTCCTCAAAAAAGACCCTACTAAGTTACAGAAAATCTTGGCACAAGCTAAGAAACCATTAGCTGACGCAGCAGCAGTTAATGCTACTAGATACAAGCTTTTAGAGGTTTTGAAATCAACTGGCTTACCCGTTGAGTGTGGTTCTGGTGGATTAACAAAGTTCAACAGAACTAGGCAGCAATTAATCAAGACTCATTGGTTAGACGCTGCTTGTGTTGGTCAATCAACTCCAATATTAATTATCAAAGGTATCAAACCGTTGTTAATTACCGCTAATGGGCACGGAACAAGGCAGATGTGTAGAACTGACAAATTTGGATTTCCTAATAGATATGTTCCCAAACTGAAATTTATCAAAGGTTTTCAGACAGGTGATATTGTTAAAGCTGTTGTCACCAATGGAAAAAAAATTGGTGAATACATTGGACGTGTAGCTGTACGTTCTACAGGTAGCTTTAATATCTCTGCTCAGAAAGGATTGATTCAAGGAATAAACTATAAGTTCTGTAAATCAATTCACAAAAAAGATGGTTACAGTTATTCAAGTTAAAAAGACCACGGCGAATAAATTCGCTCCTATCGCTTCCCTCTCAGGGATCAAGCCTCTGAGTTTACCGCTTACCGAGGATTTTTTATGACATACATGACAAGCATAGAACGCATAGGTATAGCAAAAGCTACCCAGAAATATATTGCTCAAATCCTAACAATTCGATTTAAAGATGTTCCTACTGAATTAGTAGAAAAACTAAATGAATTATATGACATTGAGTTATTGAATCAATTGTTAGAAAAAGCCGTAACTACAGGTTCAATATCTGAGTTTGGGCAACAATTAAGTCAGGAAGATACAAATACATAGTTTCAAATTTGCACGGAATGCTGATTGTACAGTTATAAAATTCTAACTAACAGCCAACTTTTTTTTGCTTTCAAATACAAATTAATTCCCTAATTAAATCCGCTGCCCGCTTTCCATATTTTTGTTGAATAGCATCCCTGTACGGCAAGCAATCTTCACTTAAAAAGTCACGAATAAATAAAGAAAAATTAAATCCTCTTTTCGAGTCCACGTATTCTGCTAATTCAATATGAAACAACGATTTAAATTCATCCTCTCTTTGTTTGAGTGCTGAATATTTAGTTAAATTGTTGGCTTGGAAGATTGGTTCAACTGCTTGATTAAACAGTTTCTCCATTAAGATATCTTTCATATCTCCTTCTATATTTTTGTACAAAATTATACTCACAAGTATAATAACTTCTGTAAGCTGAATTACCTCTTTTTGTGCAGTTAAAGTCTGAAGTACCAAGCATCTTACTGCCTTATATCCCTCATTTTTCCCAAAATTTTTCGCTCTCTAACTCCAAGGAAAATGGTAGACACTCAGGATTGGCAGCAGCCCACTCGTTAGCTTCTGCAATTAGAGTTTCATTACCTGAATCGAGGTAAAATTGCATTTTGGCACGTTGCTCTAAGCGATCGCGTTCTTGAGTACTGAGAATATGTCCCGTGATTACGCAGTATTGGCGCACCTTAGTCCTAGCTTGGTTTAAAGCCATTAGCCGCAGTTTTGTTACTCGCTTGAGTTCCTCGATGCGGTAGGAAACATCAGCAGTCTTTTCACCAACAGATGCACCCTGCAAGCCGTTGTTTGGGTTTTGGAGTGATGATTCTGCTGTCACTCTAGCAGGTGTTGAATTACCCTCGGATGCACTCTGCCGCCCATTGTTGGCAATTTCCTGTAGTGGTTCTGGCGCAACCGCAGCAGGTATCGAAACTACACCCAGCCCGTTATCCTCCCTGTTAGATAAGTTTTGATTATCAACTTTTGACAACGTGCTGGAGCTACAGAGATATATAAAATCCTGATGAGAACTAAATTCATCTGATTGTAAAATGTTTGTATGAACTGAATTCTCTAATTGATTGCTGGTTTTATTTAAATTAATTTCAGCAGTATTAGCAGAATTTATGAATTCAAGATTTTCCGCGGGCTGGATGACAGCTGAGTCTGACTGAGAAACATCAGGCTGTTCAACTAAACCTGCTGACTCCAGCCCTTGGGGGGCTGTAGCAGCAGGAGGTAAACACTTACACAAAACCTTCATATAAAAAGAATGAACGTAATTACTTATTCCACAAGGATTTTGAGTATCGTGTTTTACAAATGAGCTTTGAAATTCGTAAAATTGCCCGTTCTCTTTTGATTGATAAGGGTTTGAGCTATTTTCTGCCCAAGGGTCTAAAATGTAGCGTGTGGGATGCCACAAATGTAAGTGCTTTTGTAGTGTCTCTTGAGAGATAGTTTTGTTAAAGCGGTGTTTATACTCAGCACGTATAGCTTTTGCCCGTTCAGTAGCCCCTGCTGGTAACCCACTACCCCACTCTATTGCTGTTACTACTATCTGGATGCGTCTTTGGGCTTGTTGGCTACGTTCCCAGTTCTGCTGGTGGCGGCGGTCAAATGGAATTACGTTATCTTTGGGTTGATCGATCCTGCTAACACCTGCTATGGCTTCTGCAAATGTGTTGGCGAATGTACCCAACAACCGTTCGGGATAACTAACGTAGGCACTGTACCATTTGTTACGAATTGTGCATTCTACCCAATGCCGTACTCTAGCTTCGATTTCATGTTGGTGTCGGCAATATTGCTCATAGCCAGGGGCGTTAATTGCGGTAGAAAGGCAAAATTCGACTAATTTATCGCCTCTTAAGTCTAGAAAGACGATTCCGTAACCTGCAAAGATTTGTAGGAGGGTGTTTGTTTGTCCTTGCCCCGTCCAACCGATCACAATTGTTTCTTCCCAGTTGGCACGCCACTGTGCAGCATCAGCAGACTCTTGCTTACGATATCTCTCCTGTGCAATTTGTTTTTTGGCTTTGTTCGCTACCCGTTTTAATTTGGTTAAATCTTGCCGACTGGCCGCGCGATCGCAATAATCGAGGAAGATAGAAACGGAATCGCTAATTGGTTGTAGGTCATCATCAAGTAAAAATGACCCACTACCCGGTTGCATGGGACAACGGATGGCTTTGTAGTTAGTTATTTGTTTGGCACTATATGGTTTAGTGTTAGGGAAGATTTCTAGGTGTCCTTGGCGTAGGATAAAGCCTGCATTTCTCAAAGTAATTTCTAAGGCGCAAGCTACGGCAAAGGTTGGCAGGGGAGATGCAAAGTTTAAAATCAAATGATAACCACCACTAAAGCTGGACTGGAGAATGACGATATCGACTATGCCAATGTCCTCTAGTGCGGCTTTGATGCGATTTATAGATTCAATGTTATGGTAGTCGCCACAAAAGTCTAAATCGATTGTGCCGTAACGGGTTGTGTTGTCAAAACGCAGACCTACTAATTTTGACTTATCTTGGTGCAGCTTCCACAGTTGGGAAGGTTGCAGGTAATGGTCGATAGTACGCCATGCTGGTTTTGCACCTTCTACTAAAGAAGGGGCAACTATTGCCCCAAATGGATGCCAAAAACGCTCTACGTAGCGTTTACCTAAAGATTCTGCGGGTAGGTGGGGTTTGATTTTCTTTTTTGCAGGCTGCGAAAGACTTAATTGGGGCCTGTTATCAACATCTGCCCCGAAATCTTCTTGGAACATGAGTGACTGTCCTGATGGTTTTAGTGCATCAGGTAGCCTCGCTGTTGGTCAAAATGTGTTAGCCTAAATTTGAAATTTTTATTTTGATTAAGAAGCGGTTGGTTATCCGCTTGTTGGAGGCGACTGGTAATCGTCTCATGGTTGAAAGCAAACAGAGGTTATACTTGTTTAGGCTTAGACATACGTAGGCTTAGGCTAAGATTTAGTCCAACACGCTTCACCAACAACAATGCGGCTACCCAACTTTTTTTTGAGAGCTATTTAAATACGTCAGTTCTAGCGAAGTTGTGACTAAATCTAGAAAATAGTTTTGGAATAAGAATGCAAAGCTAGTAACACCTAAAAGTGTCACCAAAAACTGGCAAAGTTTAGTACAATTGGTGAAGATGAAATTACACTTCACCAACGAATTTAAAAACAAAAAACAGTCAAATATATCCATACGAGTTCAGCACCCAAAATATGAACTCGTACTGCAATCAGTATTGAGATGCTAATCTATTAGGTAACGTTAAATTGTAGGATAAATTCTCTGCTAGATTAACTGCTCACAGCTACCTATGCAGCACGAATATTATCCTTTTTTCTATTTGTAGACACTTCTATTGCTTGCATTTGGCTCTTATAGTCCTCCCAAGTTTTTTCAAATACGTCAGATTCATACATCCGCAATAAAACCTCCTCTTTATCAGTTAAATTTGGTAGTTTTAACAATTCAGCTAAAGATACCTGAACTGGAAAAACATCCCTAAACTTTTCCATTAAGTGAAGTATTCTTTCTCTCTGTTCAGCAGATGGTTCATCTCGCAACTCTGCATCAATCTGTCGCGGACGTAGATTCACAATTTCTAGGTTCATATTTACTAAATTCCTCAATCCAAACACAACAAATTCATTAGTTATACCAATAACACGCCCCACGATTTCCAACTCTGGCCGCAGTCTTTCCTTAAATTGATATACTTGACCAACTTGGAAACGCCGAAACGGATTGCGATCGCCATTCCGCATCCAAGCGATACCATCACTTATACTACCTATCTCGTCTGCTTCAATCAGCTCTATAACCTGGTCACAGATATCTTGATTGCAAACAAACTTGTAAGCTGCATCAATACTCCGGTTAAATTCCGCCTCCAGTGCAACAACTGCCTTAAATTTTTGCAGTTCCCTTAATTGAGAAATATATTCAAATACTTTTTTACCCTTGTGATAACTACCAACGCTTATCCTTAAATTCTCTGAAACCTCCTGAATCACAGGTTTACCTTTCTTTAATTGAAATTGATTCTCATCTATCGAAGTGTTCAAATTTGAATACTTCGTTTCATTCAAACGACGGGCACTTTCCCGTTGTCTTTCTTTCGCTTGGGGACGAAGTACGCTCTCCCAGTACTGCCCTTCGTGAAATTTTTGGTAATGAGTCTTTCCGCCTTCCCGATGAAGATTAAAATCAAGCACTAATTTCAAATCTTCTTCAGGCGAACTAGACTCGACAAATTCCACCTTCACAGCAGAGATTCCCAACTGGCGGGCTATCTGCAAGCGGCACTTACCTGCCAAGACAACATTTACACCAGTGCGTGCAGATACCTTTAAAGATTCCAGAATCCCTTTTTCCGAGATACTTTTTTCTAAAGCGGGACGAACCTCATATTCACCATATATTTCTATCAGCTTCGGATGAACGACCAACTCCGTAGGAGAAATATATGTAATTGCCGGATTATGCACCTCAGACATATCGATACTCCGGGTCACAAATTGCCTAAAAAAGATAAGTTCAATTTTGAAAAGCCTGAGCAGAAAGCAGGAAAACTTAAGCAGCAGGACTGATGGCACTTTCTACAGTGAAGTAATATTATTAAAAAATAATTAACTTATGTAAATAATGAACAATTACTTATCAAACAATCTCTTAAATAAAATTTTTCCAGGAGAGAAATATTATTATTGACCCATTTAAAACCAGCGCGATTGAAGAGAGATTTTATGATGTTATTTTTTGGAAAAATACATCTACCTAAAGAAAGGTTTGTAAAACTGGTTAAACTCATGATATGATGTCTCTAGTTAATTAAATTGACAAAACAACGTTCCGCCTTGTTTTACTAACAGGTGGGCTTGTTTTCTCCTCAAAGCCCTGGTGCAAACAGGGCTTTGGGTGGGTTTTTAGAAAAAATGAACGCTACAAAAAGAGTATATCAGGCTTCATTCCATTTGGCAAAATTGTACAGTAAAGAGGGGTAAATTTTTAGATGCCTCATCTTCAGATATTAAATTCTCTTGAAAAACAAGCACTAGAACACATAGCGGCAACTGGCAGCGATGAAGTTAGCAAAAGAGCTAAAATTCTGCTAGGGCTAAACGAAGGCAAGAAATACTTAGCCTTAGCGCAAGAAATTGGTGTAACCGAAAACTCAATAGCAAAGTGGAAAAAAAGATGGACATCAAGTACCATCTTGTCAGAAACCCAGGAGTCGGCGATCGCAAAAGCTAATGAAGTATTGGGTGTCAACGTAGGCAGACCTAAGAAGTGCAAAAGTACAGAGGCAAGCAAAATTGTCGAAATTAGCGAATGGAGCAAGAACCGAAAACCTAGTCGTTCCAAGCACCACTACCATATGCAGGTAGCAGAAGAAGCCGCTAGGAGAGGTTTACCAACACTATCGCCAAGAAGTATAGGACGCATTTTAGAAGCTCAACCTTAATAGAAAGAGTCATCAAGCAAGTATTATCCTAGCCCAAGGGAGTAGTTTTGCAATCCCAGTTTTTACCGAGGCTTTTCACCAAATTCTAATTCTAAGCAAGCATTTCCACACACTCGACCACTTGAGCAGAGGTCACTTGTTGTGCGATCAGAAAGTCAACGAGTCCATCGAGTTTTTTACGGTTATATACAGTAGAATAGCCTTGAATTCGGCGTTCTTTGCAGAACTGTCGCAGCTTCCGCACACCTAAATCTAAAAGCTTCTTCCTTTCTTCCTTAACGTCTACCAGCACAAGCTGTCTAGCTTCATCCGCAACCCCAGTTTCAACAACTGGCGGCGCAGTTTCAATAATCGAAGATTCCGGTTTAGAAAATTCTTCCCGAACAGAAACAGCACCAACACCAGTCAAATCCCCATGAGTTTCCAAAACTGGCAACTCTTCAGAAATCACCCCAACGCTATTACTAACTTGAAGTGATACTGATTGAGCAGGAACAAATATCACATAGAAGATTGGGAAGACCATCAAAAACAACTCGATTGGAAACAAAACATCGTTAACAGATTGCACAAAAGGCGATACTGCAAAAGCAGACATAGGGTAGTTCCTCCATGAATTACTGATGGGCGGCGTTATAACGACTTACCACCCAGTAGCGGGGGAAACCCCCGTACTGAGTGAAAGCTTTTATACGTATCCCAACCGATAGCAGGAGAAAGGAGGGTAAATTGCCTTTTTAAGCAATTAGATGAACTAAGTTTTCCAAAATTTGCAGTTGTTAAATTGGAGAAATTATCAGTTCAAGATACAGAAATTGCAAAAATGCGAAATGCGATTTTTCCGGCTTGTACTCGCAGCTTTTAGAAACTTCCTTATTCATCTCAAAACTCCAGATTTTTTACTCTTAAGGTAGTTAACGTAGCTAACCAAGTTGTAGTTATACCTGAGTTCTTGAGGAACGAAAGTTGAGTAAGGATGCAGCGATACACCATCACGACGAAAGCGATGACAGGGCGCATATATATCAAAAAAGATAGATATTTCATCTCCATCAACTTCGATTTGAGCTATGCCCTTGAGTTCCTTTGCAAACTCTAAAACTCGTCCTGATGCTACGTAGTCAAAGACCACTACATTTCGAGTACGGAAATACTGGATGTAAGAAAGAAGTTTTGCTTCCATACCAAGCTCAAGCAGTCTGTCAGAATGTTTAAGCAAGATACCGGAATAGGAAAAAGAAAACCTACGGTTAGCGTATTCATCCCACAAGATAAGATTGCCGTAAAATTTGTAAATATTCGCTTGATTGGACGATATTTCTCTATTTAAATTTTCGACAACAGCATCATCTTCAAATGGAAACAACGCCTTACGTTCATCCCATTGCTTATCTGGACAGCAGCCATTTTCAACCCATCCATGTGGATGAATACCACAAACAATATTATTGGCACCATGCAGTAACTTACACCCAGCACATACTTGCAAATAGCAAGAACTAAATTCTTCGCTATTAACTGCATTAATATAGCGTCGGTGTATATCTAAATGCTCCTCTAAAGCTTCACAAGGCAAAGGTTTATATGAGGAGAATGTTTGTCCAATTAATCTGTCTGGATCTGTTTCATCATAGATTACTGCCAAGTCGTCAATTTGGTGAGAACGTAGTTCTTCGTAAAGTACGAATTTCCGATATGGTTCTTCCTCAAATCTACAAATAACCAAGCACTTTGAATCAGAATTTCTTTCAAAAATCATCACCGTGTAAGTGTAAATTGAAGGCAGAAAATCAGATTTTTCAGAGTTCTCAGCTTTTGTTAATACAAGCGGTTTTGTGTCAGCTATTTTTGCAATTTCTCTACTCGAATTAGTTTCCTCCGATTCTTCAACAACACTTAAGAAAGCACCACCCAAGGAAGCACCACCCAAGGAAGCAAAAATAATTCCGGTAAAGCCCAATACAATAGCACCAGTGCCAATATAGGCAATTTGTTCAGAGCGTTCTTTCTCAATTATTGGGAATCCGCCCTTAGCTAAACACAATAAGCCCAAACCAGAAAAAGTTGCTACAGTGCCTAAAGCAATAGCAGTCAAAGACACCATTCCAAAAGCGGCATTAAGATTTCTCAAGCAATTAAACGCAAACTTCTTGAACATAATTCATCCCTCCAAATGCAGGTCACAAGGTTTTTAATTACTCTCGCCCCGGCACAAATTGGGATTTCCTGAGAACTACACTACTAACCTACCCCTTACTCTATTAATAACTCCAAAACTATTTAATAGATTCGTAATAGTTAATTTTCAGTCTCAGTAGTAGTTTCATTCCCAATGGTGATAGCAAGAGTCGAACTTGCTTTGTTGCTTAAAACAACAATCTACCCGAACTGAAATATCACCAAATAACAATATCTAGAAATCCCATATCTACTTTCTAAAAGTCCAAGTATTAGTTTCGTTTAATTCCAATTCTTCAAAATAGTTAACAAAACCCGTAAAATGAAAACATCTTAGCGGCATCCGAGATATTAATAGTAAAGAAAAATTTTCTAGTTTTGCTAACTGTTGTAATCTCAATAAATCATTGCTAAAACTATCGCTCACAAAGTGCAACCTATCAAAATTATCAATCACAAGTAGTCTATTTAATCCATCAGATAATTCGGTTATTATATTTTGCCAATCCTGCTGGTAGTACAAATCAAAACTCATAGGAATAACATCAAAGAGATGAGCCACACTAAAAGGATATTCAAGATTGAGATAGACAGACTTTAAAGTAATATCTTTAAGTAAACAGTTTTTAACAGTAAAAGTCTTACCAATATCCTGTTTACCCCATAAATTAACATTCTTGCCTGCATTTAGTTTACCAATCAACCAAGTATATTCTTTATAACGTAACATTACTATTAACCTTTAGATAAACTACAATTTGCTTGAGATTAAATGTGTGATTTTCTGATTGTGTCTTTCTAAACTAGTTCTGGAAAATTTGTTAGATACAATAAAATTATCTAATAAAAAATCAGGTGATTGTGAAAGTCTTAACAGCACACCATCATCACCACTACTGCGATGATAGTAATGAACAACAGGTGATTGGATAACTGTCAGGTTATCGTTACGAATTGCTCGCCCTGTAACTAGCCCATCCATAATAAATTTAGCGGCAGCAGCTACATTATCACTATCTCGTGCAAAATTTTTGAGATACCAATGAAACTCAATCCACACTGTACTATCTAAACAGAATTCACATTCTCTAACAAATTCACCAATTAAGTTTGTCCAGTACTTCTTAAGTTCAGCACTTGCTTGCCAACTTGACCGTGCCTGGTTAATAATTTCGTTCATACAAGGGGGTAAAGGCATGGTTAGTTCAAATATCATCTTCACCACCATCTTTAAAGTTATTTAAAAATTCTTCGACAACGTTTCTAAATTTCTTGTATGATCTACCATCTTGACGGGATAAATTGAATACTGCTTTGACAATTTCATCAAGTTGATAGCCCTTATGATGCAAATTCAAAATAGAATTTCTTGCTTCTTCGTCAAGCTGCACCTTAAAACTAAAACTGCCCTCAAAATCAGTCTTAGACTGCTTAGTTTTAGTAGCAGTAGTGGCTTTAAATTTACCATTATCATTACTACTACTCTCGCCATACAGACTAGCGACAAATTCATCAAAATCTAACCCAGATTTCCATGCTGTATAAGGATCGTTCTGGTTTTTTGCTTCCAAGAGTAATTGCTGGAAGTATTCAGGATCTTCATCGTCAGCAACATATAAAGCTTGGAGTCGTAAAACTTCAGTCGTCTTGTACAAAAAATCACCGTATCCCAGCAAATAAACTGCACGCTTATCTTTATCGTCCCCCAGGATAATACAACTATCTTCAGGACGGGTTGTAACAAAGGCTGTCTTGGCTGGAAAGTTTGAGCGAATCAACGGATCTATCACGTTTTTGTCAGGTCGCTGGGTGTATAACAATACATGAATCCCCGCACCACCCGCTTTTGCAAGCAACTTCATCAGCGCAGTCTCAATGCGATCGCAGTAGTTATCATCGGAAAGTAGATCAAAACACTCGTCAATTAGACAAATTACTCGTGGCATGACACAATCAGGTGCGAACCGTGAGTTGTACTGTGCGATCGTTTCAATGCTGCTGTGGCGCTCAAATTCCTGGTAACGCAATTCCATTTCTTCGACCAAGTAATCAAGCAAGTTAGCGGTAGACTCTGCATCACGCGCAACTGGGGCAATAAGATGGGGAAGCCCATCAAATTTACCAAAGGTCACACGTTTAACATCTGAAAGTGCCAATCGAACAACAGAAGGGGGATATCGTCGCACTAAGTATAAGATGGCGGCTTTCTCAAACTGCGACTTTCCACCCCGCGTCCGCCCACCACCCAGGATATGAGTCACGTTATCGCTATAAAGGGGAATTTCGACATAAGTGCCATCAACATCAACACCACCGGGGATAGACACCGAATAAATGTCAGGTTCGCCCTCAAAAGTAAAATAATCACGAAAATAAGCAAATTGTCTGTCTAACCTGGGTATGTCAAATACAACTCCCCCAGGCACTACACTGACCATTGGCGCAACTTTCAAGCCTAATTCTTCACCAAGCTGCTGTACTAAGTCATTACCTATGTCTTCTACTTTCTTGTAACTAACACCCCGTCCCAGTTTTACCCTAATACGGTTAAAAGTAGGGCCATTTTTGGCATCAACATACTTAGCATTAATATTAAAATCTTCTAAAGTATCAACTAATAGTTTTCCTGCTTGTCCCATAGTTAAAATATTTGAGCCAACAATCTTATTATTAGCAATTTCACTATCCAGATATTTAGGTTCTTTTAAAAGAATTGATCCATTAACTGTCACTTTTAAATCTAATGGTTTACCTGTGGCACGCGCAACAAGCACTGCCGTTCGGCAGCAATAGTTTTTAATAAATTCATCTCTCGATTTATTCGCCAAATCAGTAAAATAACTAGTTTCTTTATTGCTCAAAAATAAATTATAAAGATTATCCTGAACTACTTTATAACCAATTTGCTTAAGATAAATATTTTTGATTGATTCTATATATTCAAATAAAGATTCAATGGGTGATAGATTAACTATCTGAATCATTTTTTGATATACGTTATTTTGCTCCCACTGTGATGGCATTCGATTGAGGTGAATATACTCAAGTGCGTAACGTACAAACTCGTACTGGTTTAAAGTACAGTGTTCTGCACATATTGATAATATTTCCTCATCGTTTGTACCTGCAATTACTGATTCGTATATTACCTGAAATAAAAATTCTAAATTAAATTCAACGACTGGACGTGATAATTTTGCTCTAAAGTCAATCTGCTTTAAAACAGTTTCAGCATAAAAAACCATTGCATCTGGTAAAGCTTCCCGTACATTCTCTATAATCTCTTCATTGCTCAAAGCATCTTGTTTGGCTTGTACAATTGCAGCCCAAAGCTGTTGTTTTTGAATTTCAGTATTACCATTAGTGTTATTGTATGGTAGTAACATTACTAAGTTTCACTTTCTAGAAATTTCAAACTTCTGTAATTGCTGCTGATAGTAAGTTCTTAATTGAACAATTGATTTAGGATTTTGATTGTACGAATTGCAAATAAGACTGGCCCATACCCTACCTACTTTGCATACAGCAGTATCAAATCTTCCTGCTTCAATGTCACTTAAAGCATTATTACGACGAATATATTCAATTGCCATCTTGTCCTGAGAAGCTGGACTAAAATCTTTTAAGTTTAACTTTGGCCGAAGGTCATACCAACTTATATCCAACATTTGATAAGCACCAGCCGCAGTCGAACAAACATTTTTACCATTAATAGGAGCGCACTGTTTCTTTAACGGGTGCGTAGAAAAATCATTAAAAGTTCCGTTAAATACTAACTTGCGATAACTTTCTGGCTCACTGGTTCCTGTTTCTGCCCAACGAATTGTTGCTAAAAAAGCACTCAATCTTGGTGAATAAGAATATGTTTGGTAAGAGCTTGTACTACCTGTTTTTTTTAAACTATTTGACGACAATGAAGAAACACTATTACCTTGAGAAATTGAGAAATAAATGCCTAAAGTAATTAAAGAAGCAGTTGACAAATGAATGGGTTGAAAACGGGATATAAATTGATGACGAGGACTGAAAATCAATCCTACTAAACCACCAACAATAAACCCAAATTTCCAACTATCAACTGCTTTACCAAAACTACGCACCTGACAAACAGTATCCGCACCCTTGGATACCAATCCACATGGCAGTGAAGCTACTCCATAAGAAAATGCAACAGAGCAGGCTGCACCAACTACACCTGATATAAAAATCGGTACAATTTGCATTGCTCTTGCCAATAGCTAAATAACTTTCAACGGTTTGCTAAATATTCGTGTAAATAAGGGCGGGGGTTCTGCGCTACACCGTTAACGTGAACCTCAAAATGTAAATGTGGCCCCGTCGAAAACCCCGTACTACCTACTGCTGCAATCATCTGCCCACGAACAACTTGTTGTCCCTGCTGTACATACAGCTGACTGGCATGACCATAGAGAGTAGATAAACTTCCCTGATGCTGAATAATAACTGCTTTGCCGTAACCATCCTTGTCACCCGCAAAAGCTACTCGGCCAGCATCAATCGCATAAATTGGCGTACCCTTGGCTGCGCCAAAATCAATTCCCCTGTGAAACTTGCGATCGCCTGTAATGGGATGTGTCCGCCAACCAAATTCACTAGTTACAGGAGTACCAGCCGCTGTAGGAAAGGCAATTCGACCGTTATTTAAAACCTTATTACTAACAAAAGTTCTAGGTAGTATTAGATTCTGGAGAGATTTAACTAACAATTGAGATTCAATCCATCCAGAAACCTGGGGAATGACCATAGCTGCAATGACAACTGAGGTTGCGATCGCATATCTCCAACTTTCACTCGAATTAGTATCGGCTGTCTCATCCAAACTAGTTACAGTCGAATTACTAACCTCCTTTTTACCGTCAGTTTCAAAGATTATTCGCATTGTCTCAACGCCTTTTTGCATTAGCAGGAGAAACCTGCCAACAACCAATCTTTGCAGTACTCAATACTTCCTCAAAATCATTCTGAGCTACACGACAATCAGGATAACTTAGGCCATCTCCGGATGTTGCAGATTCCTTAACTTTAGGGGAATAGCGAGTAGAGACAGGATTAGAAGATATATTCACACTAGGTGCAGCAGTAGAAACAACTGTTGGCGATAAAAATTGAAGCTTTTGTGCTAATGCCACAGCATTACGCCAGTTATAAAACTGCAAATATCCTGGTTGCAAGATATCTGCAATCCATACCAGCAGTACGAACCAAAAAATTGCCTTTACCCACATTAATCCAACTGCTTAACCACAGGCAGGGCAAAAGAAGGAACTTCCTTGGGTACCACTTCAATCTTCTTCCCAGCTGCATATCCTGGCCCGGTGTAACTGCCATTAAGGAGAAAATTCAACAGCATTATTAATAACCACACTCCTACAGCAGCGACACCCACAGGAGATTTAATTACATCAGATAAAAAATATACTGGATACCAGCCAAATCTCCAGGGATTTTGTGGATGCAACCTATGTGCTTTCCAAGTCTCAATGTAGGGAATTTCTATCTGAGGAACTCTCGGCTTATAGGCAGTAGGTGCATTGATATACCTAACTTCTACGGGTTGAGTATCATAAGTAGTCATAGGAGAAACGCTAGATTGCTGATTTACCATTCCTCCTTGCTGTACCTGCTGCAACATATTTTGCAACCGATTGGCAGGCACAATTGCTCCACCTTCAGAATAATCAACATCAAAATTACGGCGTTGATTTCTACTCATAATATGACCTCAAATTAACTAGCTGGCGGGTTTATTATTTATTTGGGAGTTAGTATCTTCCCAAAAATCTTCATCTTGAAGTTGAGCGTAAAACTCTTCTGGAGATAAGATTCCAGGTTGATTTTGTACTCCATCTTCAACAAACTGGCTACTATCTACTCGCTCTAATCCAGAAACAGCAGAACGAGGAGAAAATTGAACGACATTTTTAGCAGAAAACTCGTTATTAAATCTTATACCAGGAGGCGAAGTTGGGGGGATTAAAGAAGGCTGAATATCAGTATTAGGAACACCAACATAAAGTTGTTGATTGCCAGATTTTCCCAATTTATCAGAAACTTCATCTGTTTCTTCAACTGCATTGTTATAGTCAGAAATTCCCCAACTCAAGAAACAAGCAAACCCAGCCAGAAATATAACTGCACTCATCCAATGCACTTCTGAATTGGGAGATGGCATCATTTCAACCGTTGTGCGAGTTGAGCCTTCCAGGGTAGTACGAATAGGGGTACGTTTGACTGCCGCTACAACATTGAGCGAACACAAAGCTATGCAAATTATCGCAGCAGCAAACTTGACATACATGACATCACTCCCCTGATTTATTAACAGGCTTTCTATTAGGAATCGGCTGAGGTAATTGCTTCTTCATTTGTTGGAGATATATTTGCCTTTGCTCCTCTTTTTGGCGTATTTTCTCGCGGATGTCTGCCACCTGTGCCATCTGCTCTACTGGGTCTAAATACCCCCGCGCCCGTAACAGCTGCGCCTGTGCAAGCGAGTATGGTTCTTGAGCATTCCTAATCTGAATTAGCATTTGATTGAGATCGACCGATGGTTGAGATTCTAAATTCTGGGCGTAATCAATCGCCTCTAATTTACCCAAGATCAAAACAGCAGCAGCCCCGGTTGGTATCTTCTCTTCAACTTTCGTACCATCGGTTTTGCGGTATCCCCAATAAAAACTATTATTTCCAGAAGCCGCTTCTAGTAAAACATCCAGCGAGTTGAATTTAACTATTTCCAGTGCTGGCATATAATGAAGGCGGTAAAACCCAGATTTCTCATTAGCTTGCATTCTGGATATTTCACCCCGCAATTGCTGTCCCCACAATGCCGCCGCCAACTGTCGCCAGCCTGTAAGAGTAGGCGCACCCTCTACTGAGGAGTAACTGGACAGATGGTCTATATTGTAGTCAGTACGGGAAAGCTTTTCTAAGTACACTTCTCGAATTTGGGCAACTTGCGCCTTTACTTGCTGTACCTCCGATATCTGATTACTTGGAATTTGTTGCTTCCATCCAACCATTAATGCAACCGCCCCAATAACAGACAGCGCACTAACAGTCGAACAAACCGTCCACAGGGTGACATTTACCTTTTGTCTTCTTCGATTTGGTTGTTTATTTCGGACAGGTGTAGGAGTAAACATAATTTACCCCTCACGTATTATCAACAACCAACTGCAACTGAGGGCGCTTGTTTAACTCGCGTGCGATCGCAATTCCTGCACCACCCACAACTATTCCGGTTAGTAGTAACAGAGGGTGCAGGGCAAGAGCAGCACCCACTCCCAATAGCTGTCCTACCATCCCAGAAACACCCAGGTTCATCAACAAACCACCTGCTGTGTTAACCAAAAAGTCAAATGCTGCACTCATACTTACTCCCTGGTAAACCAGATAACTACTAATGCCAGAATTAAACCAACTAATTCACCTATGCCTACACCCACCAAAATTGGCTGGATGCTGTAAATCTCCTGTTTATCCTGCGTTGGCGGAATTGCTACCCATGTCCCAACTACAGTACCAGCTACTACCGAAAGTAAATTTATACCAACTGCCTGAGTAGATGTTTTTCTCAAATTAAGTAAACTCTCATCCCGTATTCGATAGCAGATGGGTAGCATCTGAGCTACTATTTCTTCGGAGATTGCCCGGTTTTCGGCTGCGAGGACTTCAACTGTCTGGGCTGCGGTGTCGATGTACCGACCAACAGTGGATGAGTCTCTTCCCCCCAGTTCACCTTGCCGAAAAAATCGTTATCAATGCGCGAATTGATTCGCTCTTGCGCCTGGTCGTAACCAGCCGCAACGGAAGTATTACCTTCAGCCAGCGAACTACTGCCATGAAAAACAAATTCTTCTAGAGCAAGTGTGGAAGATTCAAGCACCACTTTATGGCGTAATTCTCCTAACTGAATTCCTCTGTCTGCATCCCGATAAAGTATTCCTACAAAACTATCGGGAGAAGCTTGTTCTGGGTCTACGCCAAATCGCTGTTTAATATACTCGCGCTTATCGAACTTATGTTCACCTACTTCTGATTTGCGATCGCGCATTGCAATCAAGTGCTGGGCAGCTTCTTCCAAGGACATACCTTCACGAGAAGCTATCTCTTTAAGTTGAACTAATTGCTGTTCGATTGTTTCGTCAAGCGTATCATTTGGCTGTAAAGCTAAATCTAACAACCGACAGCAGGTACGTACTACATCAGGCGACACCTGCAAAGTCTCTGCCACTTTGTTGATATGCTTCATTGCGCTCAATTCTCCTAATTACTGATTGCACAATCGGGTTATTTTTTTCTTCCTCAGATATATGCTTGGTCAAAAAGTTATAAAGGGTTAAGCCATTAACTTTTTGTAAATAAGCATCTAAGCCACCAGCAGGAATTACTTGCTGTAAATATTCCTTATACGTCAACCGCCTAATTTTGGTAGCAACGTAGAAAACATCAGCAATCTCAACTGTTGCTGCATCAAAATATCCTCCCCGCTTTCGCGGTTTTACTATACCGGCATAGGGATACCACTTTTGTAAAGCAGAGATTGAAATCCCATATCTTTCGGCAAGTGTTTTTTGGGTGTAGATAACGTTTTCACATATCATCAAACTCAATTCCAAGTGAAAGACAACATCAATGAGAAGCGAATTCAACTAGCACATTACTAAATTGTTTGTAAATTAGAAAATAATTTACCAAATATGCCAGTTTAGTACAGGTATAGCTCAACTCAAATACATCTATATTTCAGTTCATTTGTTAATAAACTGCACAATAGCCAAGTTACATACTGCCTATTGATAATGCAAGCACGTTTGTATATATGAGTAATAAAAAATAGAAAAATAACTCTTTAGGTAAAAAACTGCTATCACAGAAATGTGTAGCCAAAACTAAATACTTACGCTATGGTAAGTTTAAAGATACAAGAAACTCTTCTTGAATTAAACGTTCGATGTGTTCCGCTACTTGGTGAGCTATATATTCACTGTGAACCAATAGCCCCATTTCCATATTTAGTGTCAGAGCGTACTCAGTGAGGTTAGCACTGGAAATAAACAGATGCTTTCTATCAGCGATCGCGCACTTGATGTGTAATGAACCGTAGTGTCCCTCTGAATCTGTCAACCGCTTATGTCGCGGCCAAATAAACAATTGTGCTTTTCTTGCAATTTCTTGACCAAGGGCGGTACTCGCTCCAAAAGAAATTTTACCCTCACTTGCTTCTGGAGTTTCAGCAATAATCTGCACCCTAACTCCCCGATTAATAGCAGCTACTAATGCTTTTGTAATCTCTGGAATTTTATATACAGCAAAGCTTATCAAGATAAATTCCTGTTGGGCTTCCCGAATCATTTGTAGCAACACCTGTTCAGTTCTGCGTAGAGGCATTCCTTCAGTCACAGGCCCAGTCCATACTACCTCAACCGATAACTCATCCTGTGCTGCTACTTCACAGTAGCTTGCTGTAGAAAGGGCAGCAGCGATCGCAGTACTGTCTAAATAAACAGCTTCCCGACACCAAGTTTCTAACAATTCCCCTACGAGTCGGCGAAAGTTAACATTGGGCAATTGTTTCAAGATAGATGCTTTCAATTCAAAATTACAATATTTTGCTGCACTGTTCCTCAACAAATCAATCACAGCTTCCAAAATAGGAGATGGAAGTTGTTTGGCACAAGTGCGAATTTGAGCTAATAAAAGCGGTGGCAAGAAACTCACACTTTTACCTCTGGGAAAAATGCCAAATCTGTAGTTAAGACAGTGGGAATCAAAACTGCACGATCAAGATACTTATTACCGCGTTCACAAGAGGTTTCCGGGCTAAACAGACAAGCATGGCAAGCTGCCCAATGCAGAGATGTAGCTCCTTTAAATGGAGTGTGTTCTGCACACAATGGGTCAGAAGCACATAAGCGCATTTGTTCTAAAGCTTGATCTATATGATATCCAAGTGTTTTAGGCTCTCCCAAACTGACTAACCCACCCAAAGTACCTTCGCTATCAGGTGCGGCAGTATAAATTAGTATGCCTGCCATTGGCCCACCTTCTTCCTCTGGTCGTTTGGAGTAAATTCGCTCTTTTAAGCTGGCAGCATTGTAACCACACTCAAGAGCCATTTGCCGCATCAAGGCGTGAGCAAAGGAATGTAGTAAAATATAGCGTATACCAGGAAACTTAACTTTGTCTGGATCTAGGGAACGGATGTTACACCACTTTTTATGAGCATCAAAAGCTTGACGCTCATAATCCCGTAACTGTTGATTTTTTTCCCATTGATGAAGAATTGTTTCTTGAAACTGGATAAAAATACCCTCGCCTTTGACTTCACTTGCTGGTACCCATTTAGGTTTGCTGCGGCTTAAAGCTACTCGATGCTCTGTAAGAATTTGTCCAGAGTCAATAAAGTCACCTGGAGATTGAATACGTGTAAAACCAATTAAGGCACGCACTTCTCGCAGTCTTTCTACTAACACTACTTGTGAAAAATATTTTTCATACCCAGATGGTGGGTTTACAGGCCGCAGTTGAAAATCTGGAGTATTAAGATTTGGATCAGCAGATGAAAAAATTTGCCATTCAGGTGTTTTCAAATCCCTGACGTTTTCATCATCAAGATTGCTTTGCTGCTGAAGTTGTTTTTGTTGGATTACCGCCCAAATTTTACCGGTTTTGTATTTAGAGAATTCCTGAAGTTGCCCTATAGCGGATAACGCTTGTAACAGTACTTCTAAGGCGTTTAAATCATTAGCTTTTCCCAAAACAGTCCAATTTTGTTCAATCAACTGCTCTAATTGATTAGAAGTGACAGGAATTGATAGGGCTGAGAGTGTGATTGGAAACCAGCTATTAGATGCCCCCAATAAGATAGTTTTCATTTGTTCATCACAGCTTTCATCAAAACTACGTAAATGCGGATGACGACCACGACAACGCGGCATATTTTTCTTGGCTAGTTCACCAAACGCATCAGACAATCGTCGCTCAATATTGCAGCCACTGCATTTGACTACAATATCTGTAGGTGAACCAGATACACCGTATTCCTCCAGCCTTAATGGCCCCTTACAGGCTGTATTGCCACGATGAACAAAATATAACCAAGGAAAATCATCTAAATGTCCGCGATCGCAAGAGACGAGAAAGCGCGATGGTATTGCTGTTGGATCTTTTTTTTGACTTTTAGAACAGTTGAGATGAACATAACGGGTTTGGTCTGGACGATAAGGATTTTCCTTAAGTTGGAAATAAGGATATAAGGGTGCTAGCAAACGACATTTTGGGCATACCATCCATCCAGGAAAGGGCGCAACGGGGATTCCTGTTCTGGCGTATTCATCAAATGGGCTGCCGGAGGAGCCATCTTCAGCAGGTATTGGAGGGGCAAGTAATTTTTTAACTTGTTGACCCAATTCACGGCGAATAGCTGCCAGGAGACGCTGCTCCCCCAACTCAACTACCCCTAGAAATGTATTCCAGTCTTCCAAACCCATAACCATAACTGAAAGATTGGGCAGGTCGAGTACAGCACCTACACCAAAGGAAAATAAAATTTGGCTGGGTCGCAGTTCACCTACTCTGTATTTATAGTTAGATTGGCTCATTTTGGTAATGGGTAATTGGTGATTAGTAATTGGTAATCAGGGATTAGGGTTTGCTGATTAGTGATTGATAATTGGTAATTGAAAGTTTACCCATTACCGATTCCCTCTTCTTTCATTGGTTGAGGTAAGCGATTAAAGTCATCATCAGGCACTTGGTCTTGAAAAATTAATCCCACTGTCGGTTCGACATTTCGCAGGGAGTTTAAACAAGTAAAGTCTTGCCAAATTCCTTGACCTGCCGACTCTAATAATTCAATGGTCAAACCATCGCGCTTATCTGTCTGATATTTGAGAGTACCGCCACCAATCAAGTTTTGCGCTTTACTTAACCAGACATCTAACTTAGCTTCCAGGGCTTGTTTAACAAGTTTTTGGGTTTCTGTACCTGCAATTAAATTAGCGCGATCGCAAATTGTATTAATGGCAGATTGTATATAAGGATGGTTGCGTTCAATTCTTCCTGCTTGGCTGTTACCGTTAAATTCTCTACCCGCCAAACGCACAAGGGATATAAACAATGCAGCTAATCCCCTGTCAATGGCACGAGGCGCAAAGGGAGTCAAAGATAACGCTTCTACGTGTTGATAAAATGTAGCGTGATAATGCTCAAACCGTTCGTAGTGTGATAAATCTCTAGGACGCGCCCAGTTATAAACTGTAAATACGATACCAGGGAATGTCCGCCCGACACGGCTGGTGGCTTGAATATACTCGGCGGTATTTTTTGGTTGACCTGTAACAGCCATCACCCCCAAACGTTTCACGTCTACACCCACGGAAATCATATTAGTAGCAAGTAAAACATCTAGTGGTTCAAGCTCCTCGACTTTTTCCCCAGCTTTGCGTTTGGCTTTGATTTGTGCTTCTCGCACTGGATCGAAGGATGTTTCTAGTCTATCTAGAACTACGGGAATATCGGTGGAATCCTTACGAGATGTTAGTTCTTCTAAGTTAATTCGTAGGCGTTTCGCTAGTCCCCGGCTATCCATTTTGGCAAGGCGGATGCGGATATCATCATCTACCAAGCGTCGCATACCTCCTAGTTCCCGCATCGAGTTGAAGTAACCGACTAATGTCATCCAGGGGTCAACACGGTTGCCATATTGTTTATTTTCATACAGGTCTTGAGATGCCGCAAGGATAGCAACATAAACTCGAATTAATGCAGCTTTTAACCGTCGCCCTGTGGCACAAATACCGACATAACGCCGTCCTGGATTTGTCTCATTTGGTTCTCGCTGGCGTGAGAATAAATTATCCCCTACATCCAAACCTTGCGGTGGAAACACTTGTACTTTCCGCAGAAAAAGGTTATGCATCTGAGTTTCTGCCTGACGTATTGTGGCGGTAGAAGCTATAACTTTGGGACGAATCTTTTGTCCATTAACTTCCCAGGAACATAACTGGTCTACTGCGGTTTCATAAAGTCCCACTAATGTACCAAGGGGGCCACTAATTAAGTGCAACTCATCTTGGATGATCAAATCGGGTGGACGTAGGGCATTGCTAGGAATTGTTTTGGCTGCGGACAAATACGCAGTTTTTTTATGTGAATCAGTATCTTCGATATCCGAAGTCCGGAACCCATGCCGTTCACAGTAACCGTCTACCTGTCCAAAAAGCATTTGAATTTCGCCCTTCCAAGGCATCTGGGCAAATTTATCTACAGTAGCAATTAACAGTGTGGGTAAGCGACGGTAGATTTCTTCATCAACTACGAGAATGGGTAAACCTTCGTTTGAAGATTGTTTTTTACTAAACAGGCAACGCCCCAAAGAGTCGCCACAGTATATTAGGGTACGGGCGCGACCTTTACTAAAAGCTTCGACTTCAATATTTTTACCTGGGTCGATTTTAGAACCGCACCACGGGCAATTTGTGAGTTGGTGAGGGGAACCGCTAGCACTTTGTTGGTACTGTCCTCGCGCTTGCTTGCAAAATTCTTCGCTTTGGTCGGTGTGGTTGGGGGTAGTGCGCTGACCTACCCATAAACCGATGCGGAATGGTTCGTTGCCCCATTTAGCTGGGTTGTCTCGACGGATAGATTCACAAGCACAAATTAAGGCAGTGGCGCGTTGAAATTGTTGTAGGGTAAGCAGGCGTAGGGTATAGCGCATCAGCACTGCAACGCCATATTCTCCGGAACGTCCTGCAATTACCCCTTGTAACCTCCGCAGGCCAATAGTATATGCGGTTAATCCCAGGTAAGCTTCGGTTTTACCACCACCAGTGGGGAACCATAGTAAGTCTGCAACAGCATCAGTTTCATGACTGCGATCGCAATGGTGTAAATCGGTTATGCTGGGTAAATTCAGTAAAATAAAGGCTAACTGGAAGGGAAACCAAGTAGGATTAGGTATTTTGTCTAATTCTGGTGTTTTACCTTGGCGTACTTGTTCTGAGTAAATGGAACGAAGACGCTGCAAGTACATGGCTTGATTCATAAATCGAAAAGCTTCAGCTGCTTGGGAGTTAGTTTGCAGCAGCGTCAAACCTTCTTGAATACGTTGCAGAGTGCGATCGCATTTTTTAATCGCTTCTTTTGCAACATCTTGGTAATCCACTAATCCTTCATTCGGGTCAGAGATGCGTTGTGCTTGTTGCTGAATCCAGACTGTATAAGCTGTGACTAAGGGATTTAGTTTACTGATAAAATCTGGGGTAGCAGTTTCCCCCAATTCCTTCATATCTAAAACCAATCCCGCTAATTCAGGGATTTCATCTGCTTGAGGTGGAGAGGTTTTGGGAACTTCGTATACAGGTACTACACTGGTAGATAATTTAATAGCACGTTCTTTAGTGTCTTGTGCTGTTTCGGCGTGGACGCTTACTCCATGACCAATGGCGAATTCTACTTGTTTACGATAAAGCATTGACATTGCTTTTTCTTCAGCATAAATCACCGGGTCAAGCTTACCTGCCTGACGCGGTTCCTTGCGTTTGAGAAAAATGTCGGGATATTGAGGATCTGCTGATTGTACGCTTAATTCTGGTTGAAATAACCACGCTTCATCACGTAACTTGGCGGGTTCTTTTTGTCCGTTAATTAAAAACAAGCTAACAATCCAATCGCCGTTATTTTGTTGGCGAATTTTGCCTTTTACTTGCACTTGAGGATAATCAGGATGAACTATCCAAGTGGCAATGTCTCCCTCAATTAAAGAAATGGGAGGTGAATTTTCTCGAATTTGTTGCCGCTTCCACACCATTTTGGGTGTGTCATCTTTTTTAGTAATAGTTTCGCTTTTTTCGCGTTTATATTGTCCCCAGCCTGCGTTAATTTGTAATTTTTTAGCTGCACCACTAACACAGAAAGTCATGCCGAAGGAAGAGGGAAACATGGTTTCAGCAGGTGGTACACTAACTTCGGTCGTGCCTTCCTCGGCAGTACCTTTGCCAACTACAGCTAATTCATCAAGATTTTCTGGCTGTTGAAAGTCAACTTCTCTGAAGGGTTCGTCTTGTATTTCACTTTCTGGGTTTGGCAGTTCGGAATCAACAGGTGCTGTGACTTTCTCTGCTGCTGTACGAGACACTAGGCTACCAGCAACAGCCGATTTATTAATAGTCCCAGCACTCATGCTGCGTTGTAGTGGTGCGAGTAACCCCACAAGATAGCGATCGCTTACACTATCCTCATCTACCTCTTCTTCCTCTCCACCCGCAGGCCCCAGTAAATCTGCCAATACTGCCTTTTCTAATTCATTACGGATTTCATAGGGCGTAGGTATCTTTGATTCAAGAATGTTGGAAATTTCAGCTTGTATTGTTTCTGGCTGGTCTTCAACAACTAAATTATTACTAGCAGGGATAAATTGTTCTTTTAATAGCTGACCTTCTGTTTGGGCTGGCACAAATTGCGATTCTAATAAATTCCCCTGTACCCAAACTTGTGGAGTGACTTTGGTTTCTTGTGGCTTTTTCTTAGCACGGGATTTCTTTGGTTTTTTCTGGTGCTGTTGAAAATAACGCAGAATATCCTCAATAACATTATCAGCGATCGCACCCTCAACTCCCAACCAATCTGCATCATTTGTCAGGTCGAGTCCTTGGAGCAAAATCGCCAGTTGAGGCTCCGGTGCAGACACTACCGCACTCCAATCCAATTGACCAGTGTGTTCCCGTAGTTGTTGATTAACTGTAGCTAAATCTAAATCACCTGGAAGTATAGAAGGAAGCTTAATAATATCCATGTTGCTGATAAAAGTATATATAGTTAGCCTAAATTATGCGTGTAAACTTCTTTCTAACTCCCTTCTCCCCCAGGGAGAAGGGCTGGGGATGAGGGCAAATTCCGCAATTCAGCAATGCCATTTTTTTCTTATTCCCTATTCCTTAGATTCCACAATTGGGAGTCAAAATTTTCCAATAAAGCAGAAGAATGAGTTGCAGGAACGATAATGAGTAATGCCCTCATAGCGCGAGTCATACCAACAAACAAAGTACGGCGTTCGCGTGCCAAAATTTCTAGAACTTCATCCTCCGGCGTGCCTTTGGCAATTGTCGGATAGGGTGAATCCAAAAATCCGGCTAACGCTACGATAGGAAATTCTAACCCCTTGGCAGCTTTCAGCGTAATAACCTTAACACCTTGTTTATTTAAATCTAAGTCTTTGCTGGTCATGAAATGCGCTTCTAAGCCTAAGTATGAAAGTTGAGCAGCTATTTTTGTACCAACACTCTCTGTTGGCACAATTACCGCACAAGCGTTAATACCCAAGCGAAATTCACGGGCTGCACTTTTACAAAAGCGTACCAGCAATTCGGCTTCATCCCCAGGATTGTTTACAGCACGGACAGCCGGCGGCGGCCCATTGTGAATATAGTCCTGTGTATTTTCAATCTCATCTAATGCACCGTTAGTCAAGTACAAAATCGCCGCTTCGTTAATTTCGCGGGTAGTGCGGTGGTTAACACGCAATACTCCTGTGCGTCCAACAAATTTCAAGTCTTGGCTAACGTCAGTCCATCGGAAGCTACTACCATATATGGATTGATTAGCATCGGCGGTGATAAACAGGCGGTTGGGGTAACGGCAAAGCCGGGTGAGGATACGCAAAGTGTTGGGATCTAAATCTTGGGCTTCGTCAATCACTACTGCATCATAAATTGGCGGGTTATCCATCTCCTGCAATGTTGACAAAGCACGGGTACGAAGTTGCTGCCACGTTTCGAGTTCTTGTTTTTCTAGCAGTTGGTAAAATTGTTGACGCAGATGCCAGATTGCTTGACGTTGTGTTTTATTAAGAGAAATTGTTCTACCGTTTCGTGGTGTTGCTTGGTAAGCATCGAGGGTTTTGAGTTCGCGTGCTTCGATAACTGTACCGATTTCATCAATTAAATAATCGATGCTTAGGCGTTTTAACGTTTGTTCTTGGGCTTGGCGTTGTAGTAGATTGCCTTCGAGAGAATCAATAGTATTATTTAACGCCTGCTTCATGGTTTTTCGGAGGACTTCACCAGAAGCAATATTGGGTTTTCCGGTGCTTTGGGAAATTATTGCAGCTATTATGGCATCGGCAGTTTTTACCTCAACATACCGGATGTCTTCGCCTAAGAGACTTGCTAAAAGTTGTTGAGAAAACGCAACTAGCGCATTTGTATAGGTTGTGAATAATATCTTGGGTTTTTCGACCCCGTTGGCTTGAAGTGTTTCTAGTAACGCACGAACACGGTAAAGTGCGACGGTACTTTTACCTGTACCGGGGCCACCTTTTAATAGGGTAGGGCCACTGGCATTAATTGCCCAACTGACAAATTTCTCTTGTTCGGGGTTGAGTTTCAGCAAAAATCCCAGCAACTCACCTTCAGTGAAGCGCAGTAAATCATCGGTACTACCTGTAACAAAGCTGGGTTGATTAAGAACTTGGTCAAAATTGGGTTCAGCAATACAATCAAAAATGCGATCGCACCACTTACCGGGTAAATTGACTGCCATCAAATCATCTAATGTCCGACAAGCAGTTAATGTTGACCAATATTCTTCCGGTACTCGCAGCCTACGAAGCAAATCTTCTGTAATTTCCACAGGTAGTGGGGTTTCTGTGCTGGAGACATTAGGTAAAGCAAAGCTTGGGGTATAAGTTGGTTTAACAGTCAGCACTGCTTCTACATCTGGTAAGTTGCTGATATCGATATCGGTTGTTTCAGCAACGAGCTTATCACCTTTGTATATATCTTTACGAGCATCTACACCCAGCAAAGCTACCCATTTATCGCCAAAAGTATAAATTATGCGATAGTCCCCTGAACGCAGGCGATAGACATCACCCTTATAGCCGTGTAATTTCTTCTTTAAATTACCGTGAGGTTTGGGATCATCGCGCAATACTTCGATTTTCTCTAAGATTTGCACTACATACTCTTTAGGAATAGCCAAGAGTTGGTTCGTGAAGGTGGGTTTGTGGATGATCTCGAAGGTCATGGTAAATGGCTATTTCTATACAAAGCTTAAACTCATTGTATAAAATAAAACTGAAACTGGTTAGTTATATACTTCTCCATTACCCATTACCCATTCCCTATTCCCCAGCTTGTTGTTTGAGCAAATTGACCAAAGTATCGGATAACCACAACCCAGCGTCACGCAAAGCTTGAATACCAGGAGATATGCTGGGGATCAGTCCACGTCTTTTTGCTAATATTAGCAAACCCCCTGTCCCAATAGTCCTAACACCTAAAGCTTGACCACAACGCCGTGCTGCCCTATCGTCAACAATAGCCGCACAATCTGAATTTTTTAGTGCCAAACTCAATACTTGTGATTCTCCTTTTCCCAAATCCCAAGCTGCTACTTCAGGTGCAATAGTATTAACTTCTATTATTTGTACCCAAGAGATACTAGGTAATTGGGTTGATGCTACATCATCTTTTGTGGTGACTTCTTCAAAAACACCTGATGGAACTAATATTTCTGTGAATAATTGTGGAATTAATTGCGCTTGTTGACTTTTTAAAAGCACAATCAACGGTGAAGAATTAATAATTGCACGATTAATCGACATTTGCCAATTCCTCAGCTAACTCTTGGGCAGTATATTGCATAAAATCTACTTTGTAGCGTGATAAAGCATGAATAAATTCAGCACGAGTTAGTCCAGCAATTTCTGCTGCTTTGGCTTGTGATATTTCGCCTAATTCATACCATTTGACTGCTGCTGCGATTCGCATTTCTTGAATAAATTCTTCAGGATTTTTGCGGAGTGCTGAAAATACTGTTTCGGGTAATTGGATTGGTACTGTTCGCATAAATTCTTCCTCAGTTTAGTAAGAATGATACATTACTGCTATCGTGTTGTGAGAATGTGAAAGATTCGGCGTTCTTTCTAGATAATCCTGCATTATTACCGTTAGCACCTTTAACACAGACAGATTCACCCCAGAGGTTATTATCGCAGGTTGCCCAAACTGTTGCTAAAATTTCGGATAGGGAGACAAGGCAGAATATCGCAGCTTACACAGAGATATTAGCAGGTTTGAAGTTTTAAAAAGATTTAATTCAGCAATTCTTAGAGAAGATATTATGCAAGAGTCAGTAAATAATTATGATATTTTATATCCTGGTGCGTATCATTTATTTACTTGTTTAGTTCGTAGTCGCTTTGGTACTCTTGATGAACTTGAGGAAGAAATACCTGGAATCTCCGCACGCATTCGGGGATTGAATCTGCAACAGATAGAAGGGTTTGCAATAGCTTTTATGGAATTTACAGATGCAATTGATTTAAAGGTTTGGTTGGATGAATATGAACATGAAAAAGATTGGGAAAATCGCTTTGTAAAAAAGATAGGAAATTATTAGCTTATCCTCCCATTCCCTATTCCCTAAAATAAACTCAATTGCTCACTATCATTATCTGATTTTTTAGGTTGTAATTGCGCCTTTTTCTTACCTCCAGATTTACCTTTTTTCTTGCCTTTATCATGTAAACCCTCTGCTTCCTCTTCAGCATAGCGTTGATGATTTAATTCTAATAATCTATCTAGCACTTCTCGCCGTGCAGTTTCGCTGATGGTGAAGCGTAAGCCTTGTTTGGTTTCGTGGAAACCATGACCTAATTCTAAATCTTGCCAACCGTAAGCGGCGGCGACAGCATTATCCATTTCTATGTGCAATTCGCGCAATTGTTGAATGTCGGCGGCGGTTTCGTCGGGGTTGTGGAAGCGGTTGTAGGTTTTGGTTAATCCTTCTTGGCGTTTTTGCATGATGTTTTGGCGATGGGTGTAGTATTTTTCGCCTATTTCTTCTAAGTTTGCGGTTGATGTCGGGAAGGGGAAGGTTTCAAAAACATCCGAAGGAGAGTAGTTTAGAAGTGAGAGATTTGTTGAAGAATAATTCCAACTCCAAACATAATGAGCATTAGATTGAAGAATAGTAAAATTTGCATAATTCTCTAATGGGAAAATAGCCAACTTATGAGCAAAAACCCATTGTGCTGGTACAAACGCGAAACTTAAATGATTATTGATTAATGAAAGTGCCAAGACACGTTTCATTCCTGAAATTGCATCATAAAGTTCTAATGCTCTTCTTGCATAAAGCCACCAAAATTTTGCATAACCTTTAGCAGAAGAGTCCGATTTTTCTCCAAGCTTTTCTCGCTCTGGTTTAACCTTATTTCTAATAATAGATAAACATTCATGATAGTCAGAGGCATAGGGAGTCCTTTTTGGATTTTGGGGATCATCATGTTCAGCATCTAAAGGCCAATCAAAAAAATTAATTATCCAACGGCTTGGTAATTGTTCAGGGCTAGAATTTAAATCTTCTCCATTTAAATATGGAAATACAACATCCGCATTGTCTGGGTTTTTATCAATTAGTATCTTAGCTTCTTCTGAAGTTAAGATAAAACCCATACCTAATACATAAGAACCAATAAAAGCTTTACTTTTATTGGACACTAAACGTTCAGGTTTTCCTAAAGCTATACCTGGTTTAGTAAGAAAAGATGTAATTCCAGAAACAAGCTGACCATCTAAACAATATAATCCACTCCATTTACCGTTATGTAGCCAAACATTAGCAACTCTTACTGTGGCATTGCCCTGCCATTTTAAACTACTTAAAGCTCTGTAAACAACACTATTTTTCATTAGTTCATCAAGTGCTACTTCACGAGTATCACCTTCAGAAATTGTATTAGTAGCGATTAATCCAAAATTGCCATTATCATTTAACATCTGTTTCGCTTTTAAGAAAAAATAAGCACAAATGTCAGCATTACCACGTTTATTATTTGCAATCCATTTAACTAAAAAATCTCGATAAGCTGTACCAAATATACCCGTAATTTTTTTTCCACCCATAAATGGCGGATTTCCCACAATCGCATCAAATCCTAACTTTTGATTTTCGTATTTAGTAAGTAATAAAGTGCTTTTCTTACTACTTTTATCATTATTCAGCGATAAATCGCTTACTACAAACACCTCTGGAAATTCCAACTCCCAGTGAAATGGACGCAACTTTTCTAAATCAGGGCAGATTGCTCTATCTTCGGAGGAAATGTCTTCTCGCCGTTGAAAAGAAATTAACAATCTTTGCCTTAACTTTTCCTGTTCATCAGTAGGTAAACTAACTAAATAACTAGAAATTAATAAATTACAACCAGAAGCTAAATCATTAATTCTAGAATTAGCTTCATGTAACAGCCATTGTTTCTCTTTTTGGTCTTGAGGAGTTAAAACAGGCTTTGACTCAATTTGTAGTCGTAACTCAATTACTTGCTGAATTTCTCGCCTAATTGTATCAGTTAAAATATCTAATTGTTCCGATTTCTGTTTCGATTTACTTGTGTCCAAATTCCAATAACGCAACTGTTCCAAACTCACCCCAATCAGCGAATCCCCACACTTTAAAGCATGATCCACAAACGTAAACGGACGGTTCTTTTGCAGCGTGATCAACCACAGCGATAACTTCGCCATCTCCACCGCCAAGGGATTTTTATCCACCCCATACAAACACCTATCCGCAATTATCCGCCGCGCCACCATCAACCGTTCATCCGCATCCTTGGGAATTACACACTCCTCTGGACGCGACTTAGATAAAGTTCCCTCCGGTGCTGTGACCACTTTACCAGGATTCGCCTTTTCCGCATTTTCCCACGCCTCAACCAACCGTTCCGCTAAATAGCGACAAGTCTGCACCAAAAACGCACCGGAACCCATCGCCATATCACAAATTTTCAGCTTCAATAAATCTGCTGCTGACTTGAGTTTCCACTGTTCTTTCGGCTTACCCTCAGCCACACCCTCATACACCAACGGTTCCAAGGTGTACTGCACAATTTCTTCCGTCAAACTGCGCGGCGTGTAGTGTGTCCCTGTCTCCCGGCGATCGCTTCCCTGCGTCACATACACGCTTCCCGTGGGAATCACCACCGGATAACCTAAAGTATCTAATCTTACTAACCCAGCAAAAGGCAACACCCGGTTAAATAATTCTTGGTCATTGTTACAAGCCGTTAACAAACGTTGTTCTTCATGGGGTGTCAACTCCGGCTGTAATGCCTTCTGCAAAGCTGACTGCGATCGCCCCGTTTCCCCTTTCAAAAACTTAACCAATTCCCCATTCTCTATCCCTTCCAACCTTGCCAAAGCAACTTCCGGTTCCTGATACCGTGTTCCCAGCAACCCTAAAACAGGCGAAGCTGCCCTGACTGCTGTATGGTCGAGTAAACCTTCATAAACATGACCAATTTGTTCAATATCTAATGCCCGGAAGGATAGCCTACGTGGTTCTACCGCACCAGCCACCTTCACTTGTAATACCTGCAAAGCTTCCAACAGGTGCAGCACAATCCGGTTATTTACTGGAATCGGGTCGGCCGGAGTTTCTTCCCACTTTGTCCCTGACATTCGACCTTCTAAAAATGGAAACCTGTCAGGGTCAAACAAACTACCACCATAGGCGGGAAGCTGCAAAGTATCATGCTGAACACCGCCATAAACTGCCCGAAATGTCGCCAACAGCCGACACCAAGCATCATAACGCCGTTCTAAAACTTCCTCACCTTCTTTATCAGCCCGTTGCTGCAACTGTTCCCGCAGGGTAGAAACAGCATAATACTGGTCGTAAAGGGGATCGCCTAGTAGCAACAAACCCCGTTCCTCCGCCGAAAACAAAAACACCAGCCGCATCATCACTGTCAACGCAGCTTCGTACAGTTGGGTTTCCGAAATACCTTGCAGGAGAGTGCGGTTTCTATCTTGGTCAATGCGGTCTAACGCCTCTACCAACACCTCTACTGCTTTGCGGACTTGATAGCCAAGTTGGTCGGTAACTTCTTGCTGGTCGGTAACACTTTCTTTTAGCAAAGTCTCCAAGGTTTGGGAGTCATCCACCCCAAAAAAGCGTTGTACACCCAGCAAACTCCGAAACGCCCGCAGCGTAATGTGTTCTTCCAGCCACAGCACCCCATACCAGGAAATAAAACCAGTCGTTTCCCCCCGTGGCGCGTTTACCAGCAGCCAATGTTCTCCATTCGTCACCAACCCCAACCGCACATTACAGGCGTGCAGCAACTCCATCATCCGCGTTGCTGGGCTGGCTTTCCATCGACGGTCTTTCAGGGGTTTTTCTAAATCTTGCTCAGGCGGTACAATTTGTACCAGCAACCGAGGTGTCCCTGCGTCTGATGTTCCTGTAGGATTTACTACTACCCAATCAGGACGTAACGTTTCCCCATGTTCTGCAATAGTCGCAGCCAACCCTGTAGAAATGCGCTGGCCTGACAGCAATACCTCATCCGTAAATTCTAAAGTCTGCCGCAGCACAAAATCTACCCAAGCCCGATGAATAGCTGAGTCAGGACGTGCGCCAAATTGGTTATCCTGCCATTCCTCGTAAGCCAACCGCAGTAGCTTCAAGTGTTCTGGGTCATGGGCATCCAATCCATTAGGAAATGCTTTTACCAGTACGGGTAAACTGAGAAATGGGCCAGAAGCTTCAACTAAAGATAACCATTCGGCGTGATGACGGGCTGTAGACATAGGAAATAAATAAGGGAGAGATTATAATTTGAAGAGTTACACGATCAAGTTAGCGATAAGTTTGAAATTATTTCTCATCTTTATTCATTGGTTTTAATAATCTTTTAATTAGGATAGTTTTTCTTTCGATTTCCTTGACCATTTTTTCATTGTTAGAGGAAGTAATATTGTCTTCTAACAAGTAATTTACGATTTCACTCCTAAAACGATAAATTCTTTGTAGCGAAACCTCTTTATATTTCACTTCAGATTTGCATGAACGTTTGATAGGTTTACCTGCATCTTTAAATACTAGCTTTATATCTTCCTCGTTCATTCTTTCTAAATGAGGAGAGCTTGCAATATCACTCCAAATAGATTTACCTCTTTGTGGTTTCACATAAATTTTATGCCCCGTCACTAAATTAGTGACTTCCAAATTAATAAAGTAATTGTGCTTTATTAAAATAGCTGAATCTATTTCCTTTTCTTGTTTTAAATATGGAAGTTTATCTTCCCCGCGCACAGCATATCGTCTCGCCGAAAATTCAATTTCTAGTGACTTTGGATTTTGCGGATCTATTTCTCCTGCTTGGATGATTTTCGCTTCATAAATATATTCTTTACCGTTATCTACATCTAAAATTTGAATAATAATTTCTTTTCCTAATGTATCACCTATATCGTTATTACCAACACCCAATAACTGTATCGTTTTCTCCTCAACGAGGTTATCTACATTCTTACCAACTAATTCTAGAACCCATTTAGCACTATCTTCTTCTTGTTGTCCTTGCAGCTTTTTATAAAAATCTACATCATTAACATCAAAAACAATACAATTATCTTTAATAAAAGTAAGATAATCTAATACATCTTTGTATATTTTGCTATCCTTATTGCTTTTAACAATAAAAGAAGATTCAATATTTACCCCAAGAATAGCCCTTTGGGTGAAGTTATGACTACCTAACCATATTTCAACATTGTTATCAGGCATCTCAAACAGAATTATTTTGGAATGCAATAAATAAGATACTTTCTTTTTTTCTTCTAATTCATAATTCTTTGAGTTTATTTTTATTTCATAATTATGTAATAGTATATTAGATCCAAAGTGTTTAAATTTTGCTAAATAATCAATATTGGTAGGGCTATGAATATCAATGCAATAATAGGACTCATCTCTTTTAAGAACTGATGCTAACTCCTCAATAAAGTCAATATCAATTGTCCAGTAAGCAACTGCTCCTTTAACATTTTCACATTTACACAAAGACTCCTTCAATCTCTGCTTAATACTTGATTTTTTGACACTAGGAATTAATTCAATATCTATGTTCATTTGGTTTCCAATAAAAATTTTCTAGATGTCACAAAATAAATGAATTTTATTCTCAGTAAGTTATCCAATCCTCTCGGTAACATTATCGTGCTAACTTTTGGGGAATTAAGTAAGTAACTGCCAAGGGAAACAATCTTGGTGTTGGATTAGCAAACCTCGCTCCAATTGCAGCCACCTCACGCTCAATTTCTGCGGGTATTTGTTCAACTCTGGCTTTCAGGCTGTTAATATTACGCTCGAACTGTTCTTTTTCTGTAGTATTAAACAGTTCCAACTGCTTAAACTCAGGTTCATCCAATTCATTGAGAATGCTTTGACGCAGTTCCGTCAAAATCGCCGTAATATCAGCTGCCTCTTTTGCAGCGCGATCGCCTAAATCTCGTTGTAAACTTTTACTACGGTCTTGCATCCGCGCCTCCAAAGCTTGCATTAAAGACGGTGCATGACTATCCCATAACTGGGCTAATCTCTGCGTGATATTTTCCGGTGCTAATTCTGGTAAAGCGGCTGCTAAAGCTTCTTGAATTTTCATCACACCCAAACGGCTAAATTTTCCTTCTTTGATCAACCCACCCGCCGTAATTACTTCCTCATGCAATCTTTGCTGGTCACTACCTAAAATCACCAATCGACCGTAAGCAATAACTGCTGGTGTATCCAACACCGAATTAGGAACTAAACGCGCCGTTACCCGGTACAAAGCTTTTCTACCTTCTTTTGACCAAACTTCAGCACGTAACAAGCGCAAGCACATCTGCACCAAACGATGATTTAAGTGCGCTAACACTACATCATCTCTACCATGTGCTAATTCCGGGTCAAAAACAATCGGACGAATTTTTTTAGTGTGGGGATGGGCTAAACCTTCGCTGCAAACTGCCCAACTACTTTTTAATGGTGGTAGGTAAAATGCTTGTCCATTTACTCCCTCTACCTCGGTAGCAATTAAAGCTGGTTGTTGGGCTAATTCCAAACCAATTTTGACTACCGCCTCAATATTATCCGGTGTCAGCCGCAAATGCTGGCGCGTTTCATCTAGCTGTTCCCTTAGTTTCTCAATTTGCTCCCGCACCTGACGCTCAAACTTTAACATCCGCCGTACAACTTCAGATTCCCTTTCTGCGACTGAAGTATCCAAAACGCTGCGATACCCCATCATCGCTTCTTCCACCTGCGCCGCAATCACTGGCCCCACCTTACCTAAATCTTCGCGGATGTTGTTAATTTTCAAAGCCGCCCGCATGAGAAATTCTAAATCCCCTTCCAACTCACCAGGACGTAGGCCAGTCGCTGCATTATGTTGATAATCTTTACCGACAAAGTGGTAAATCCTCACTTCTTTAGCTTTTTGCCCGTGACGATCAATTCGACCGTTACGCTGTTCCATACGGTTCGGGTTCCAAGGAATTTCGTAGTGAATGAGGCGTGAACAGAAATTCTGCAAATCCAAACCCTCACTCGCCGCATCCGTCGCCAGCAAAATTCGCACTGGAGAAATATCAGGGGATGCTTGAAACGCTGCTTTTACCTGTTCTCGGTCTTCTGATTTCATGCCACCATAAAGCGTCATTAGGCGATCGCCATCTACTAACCCTTCTGTGGCAAATAAGTTATATAACCATTTCTGTGTAGCTCGATATTCTGTAAAAATTATTACTCTTTCGTTAGACCATTTACCACCTGGTTTAATGTAGGTATTAATCCAATTCAGTAATTCTCTAGCTTTGGCATCTAAAGTATTTGATGTTGTCTCTGCCCATTCTCGCATCTGCCGCAGCAGCGTCTGTTCTTCTGCACTCAGTTCCCTAAATAACCGAGTTGTATTAGTAATTGCCTCATCTGCTGATTCTTCATAAACCTCATCATCTGCAAAATCTTCTTCAATTTGTGCTAACTGACGGCGTAAAATTCCTTCGGTTGGCCGGGATAAACTGCTAGAAGTGCGGCGACGGGCATTTTGTAGAGATTCTTCATGCTGGGCGAGAGTGAGAGCGAAGGCTTGAGGAGAGGAAAACAGCCGCTTTTTTAACAGTTTCAGCACAAATTCAGTGGCATATTTTTCTGTATTATCTTTTACTCCTTTGCAGCGCAATTCGGTATAACGCTTAAGAGCAGCGTGTGCTTGGCGTTCGGCTGCGGGATAATCTACAGGAATTGCTTCTAACAAACGCTGTGGAAATAAGTCAGAACCGTCCCAACCTTTCATCTCCGATTTGAGACGGCGAACCATGATTACTTGTAACTGCTTGCGGTCTGGTGCTACTCCGCGTGCAAAGCGTTGACTATCCAGTAATTCCAACAGTGCAGTAAAACTTTCGGGATAGCCGTTATGTGGTGTCGCTGTTAAAAATAACTTGTGTTCAAAATGCGGCACTAAAAACCGAATAGCAGCCGTTCTCAAAGAATCCACAGCATAGTTCCCACCGCCAGAGGGGGCAACATTATGTGCTTCATCCACAATCAGCAAATCAAATCGCCGGGGATACATCGGTTCGCCTTCTGCGGGTAAGATTTCGCGCAATAAGCGCAGAGGGCGATCGCGTTTGAGAAAATCTACCGAAGTAATTAACCGGGGAAAATGTTGCCAAGGGTTGACGTGAATTCCCCGCTTCCGTCGCAATTCCTTCATTAAGGCACTGTCCACAACGCGGAAATCCAAACCAAACTTATCGCGCATTTGGTCTCGCCACTGAATTTGCAGTGAAGATGGACACACTATTAAAATGCGCCGACAGCGATGACGGATAATTAATTCTTGAGCAACTAACCCCGCCTCAATGGTTTTACCCAACCCAACATCATCTGCAATCAGCAAATTAACGCGAGGCATTTGAATTGCTCGTACTACTGGGTCAAGCTGATAATCTTCAATATCGATGCCACTGCGAAAGGGGGATTGTAAAGTGCGAATATCAGCTGTTGATGCTGCCCCCCAGCGCACAGCGTCAAGAAAAGCATCTAACCTCCCAGGTGGGTCAAATCCTGTGGGTTTGGGCAACTCCATCTTTTCATAAACTACTGCCCCAGGCTCCAATTCCCAAATTACTTGTAATTCTTCTCCCAAACCATCATCTTCAACAGAGGATAGACTAACCAAATGCTGGGTCTTTTCCACTGCACTCAGCATTGGATTGGTGGGTAAAGTCGTATTACGCACATCCGTAACAACGAATTGCCGGGAGCGAACGTTAACCAGTTGACCTTGTTCTGGGATAGCTCTGACTATGGCCATAGTTTGGGGAGCGAGGAATGAGTAATTGGGAATGAGTAATTACCAATCACCAATTCCCAAATACAGCTTTGTATTGTTACTATTGTTACTGCTATTTTCTAATACAGTCAAAATTCTCTACGATGTGTTCTCAAAATAGTGTTGCAAAGCATCTGCTATGTAAGCACACGCAGTAAATCAAAATGTGGAATTTGCGTCATATTTTTTACTTAGAGATATCTGTAGTTTGTGTAGTCGCAGCTTACCTTAGATATCACCTGTATATCTCAACGGGTGGGTTGATTAACTGTATTATTTCCTTGCTAAGGGTAGGCGACAATAATGTGGAGCTTTGTTGAGATGATGGGCGCATTGTAGGCGATCGCAAAAATTCTCAAGAATCAGGCAATAATTTCCACTTTTGATTACGGTTATCACTACCAATTTCAGTATTTGAGGATAATTGATAATACACTAAACTACATCACCAATTGGCTGTAACATCTTCAGCAGCAAATTTTGACTGGGTTCTGGCGAATTCAGTACAAGTATAGAATTTAGCAATTATTTATTTAAAAAGTAGGTAGTAGCGATCGCTTATCTATAAAAAGTCAACTTAAAATCTTAAAAAAATCTAGAGAATAGTTCATTATTCTATCAAGTGTAAATAAATACGTTAAATATAGAATAATTAGCCAGTACTAATGTACTTGACTTAGTTCAGATAACCAAGGGAACTGAGGTACAAACTGCATCAAAATTTTCACAGATATAAAGTAAGTGTTAGATATGTCCATGTGCTTCAACGGATTTAAGGTAGAACTTTCCGCTAACACCTTCACTGCGTATGTTCAAGATATGCCAGATAATAGAGGACTACGAGCATTACGAGAACAACTCCAGCCTGACTGGTTTCTTCATTGGCGAGCTGGTAAAGTCTACGGAATTCCTAAAGTTAACGTATCTCAGCTAACACAAAGTTTTGGTAAACCCGTTGAACTGAAGTGTGACGAACACCTGCAACTTCTAGCAGATCGCATTAATAGTGCCTTGCCAGATATATTTTACCAATATTCAGTTTTTCGATTTAAACCCTTCACATTCCTTGCTCAAAAAGAGGAATTAGTCAGTTCTATTGCTACTAAAATCAAAGACTTACCATCACTAATTTCTGCCTTCAAAATTAAACCTAAATTTGCACTTGAAGCAAAGTTGGTTGAACTCCGCCACGAGGAGACATTTATTGGTCTATTCCTGCGATTAGAAACTCGTTGGGAAATCCTTGCATCCCTGAGCGATCTACAAAATGCAGGAGTGAATCTTCAAGATTTATATGTTGTTCGTCGCCAACCTCAACCAGGACAACGCCGTTTGGTTGGAAAAATCAGTCATATATGTGAAGGAACGGTTAATTTATTAGAATCATTTGATGGGATTACTTCTATCAATGAAGATGAAGTATGGCTAGAAGGCTCCAAAACGTCTTTTGTCCGTTGCCTTAAAACATTGCTGGGAGATAATTATGATGTCTTTGAATCAGAAAGATTTATTCAAGAAGCTAATTTTTTAACTGGCCCTGCACTAGACAATATTTTGACTCGCATGGAGACCTTTCTAGCAAAAAAATCTCCTATGCAGCTTGCACCCAATTTATCTGCTTATGTTAAAGGTCGTATTGAAGCAGTGAATGATGATAGTTACCAAACAGTGATTTCTGCTTCACCAGTAGAGTATTGCTTTGATGCAGCCAGAACAAAACGAAGTTTATATGCTTGGAGTGGAATCGAGAAATACGGGCCTTTTAGCCGTGAGATTTTCTCAAAAAAATCCCCTGAAATATTGGTTATTTTTCCAGATACCGTTCAGGGTGCAGTGGAAAATTTTTTAAAATCATTTCGAGACGGAATTAGTATCAAGAAAAAAGTATTTCAAGATGGGATTGAATATTGGGAGGAAAACTCCAAATACTCAGGTGGATTTGCCAAAATTTTTGGTCTTGTTAATCCTAAGTTGACTCTGCGGCAAATTCCCTGGCTCAATAGTAAACAGAAACCGCCAGCAGTCGCTTATAGAGAAGCTGTGGCGCAGGTTTTAGAAAAAACCATGCCAGATGCAGCTATCGTTATTGTCTTAGACGAACACGCAAGGCTTCCAGACTCAGAGAATCCATATCTTCAGTCCAAAGCTCTGTTACTAATGGCTGGAATCCCTGTGCAAGGTATTCGGGCATCTACTCTGGGGCAATCACGTTATTCATTGCAATACACGCTGCAAAATCTCAGTGTTGCTCTCTACGCCAAAATGAACGGGTTGCCGTGGACAGTAGATCATGATCTGACGATTAGCGATGAACTGGTCATTGGCATAGGAAACTGTGAACTTTCTGGGAGTCGCTTCTTTGAGCGACAAAGGTTTGTAGGTATCACAACAGTTTTTAGAGGTGATGGGAACTACCTCTTGGGCAATCTTTCCCAAGAGTGTTCTTATTCTGAATATCCAAATATTTTGAAAACATCTACTGTATCAATCTTACAGGACATTAAGCGACGCAACGGTTGGCAACCAGGAGATACTATTCGCCTTGTATTTCATGCTGCAAGACCTTTCAAGAACCTTGATGTTGCAGATATTGTGGCACAGTGCGTTGCAGAGGTTGGAGAAGAACAAAATATTGAATTTGCTTTCCTAACAGTTTCTCACGAACACCCGTTTACTCTGCTAGATAAGTCACAACAAGGTATTTCTCTCAAAGATGGTGCTAAAAAAGGACAATTAGCACCACAACGAGGCATAATTGTGCAACTTGGAAGATATACCCGACTTTTGTGTACTAACGGCCCAGCATTAGTGAAAATGGCGCGATCGCCTCTACCAACCCCTTTATTAATTCACCTACACCCACAGTCTACTTATCGTGACTTAACGTATCTTTCTGAACAAGTGTTAAAGTTTACATCATTATCGTGGCGTTCCTTGCTTCCAGCTAGCAAACCTGTCACTATCTACTACTCTGAACTAATTGCCGAACTACTTGCCCGCCTTCGCAATATTCGAGATTGGTCACCTGCATTGCTCAATATAAAACTTCGTGCAAGCAAGTGGTTTTTATGACAGATGCAGTAGCAAGAAGCTTCGGTTATCAATTAGATTTTCTAACAGATTATCTGAGAGCAAGCTATAACTGGGAATCACCAGACAGTGGCTTTGCACGTTATATTTTTTACCGTGCTGATAGCCAGCCACCTTTTAGTTTGGCAACAGATGCAGTAATTAACAGTTTAGAACCAAGGCGACTACATCAAGCACCTATTCTTGCTGCTGTGGGTTATGAGCTTGCTTGTGGTAGAGTTTTTGGTGAAAGTTTTTTGTCAGCTTGGGCAAACGGTGTGGCGCGGCTAGCCTCTCGTGAAGCATTTCCTTCAGATCGCGCTTCGTTTTTCTATCGACCCGTAGAACTATTGGGTATATCGCTTGGTGTTAGCTCTTGCTCAAAGGTTAGCTCACAAAATTTGCGTTGGTTACAGGATGTGTTAGCCGAGGGAGAACAGAAGTTAGCTCATGGCGAATTATGGACATTTCTCCTTGGCATTTATGCAGCAAAAATTCTTTCGGTATCTTGGAAGTTAAAAAATCTACCACTGCCAGAAGAAATGACTATTGATGAACTGTCTCTAGTCAAGTTGATATGTACTGTTCATTCATCTTTGGCTCAACTGCTTGGTTTCAAATCCCTTGAGAGCGAAATAGATAAGGCTTTGCTTTCTAGTTGTATAACAGCATCTATTTCAGTGCATGATACTTCCCATGCTGCTGTACTATATTTTTCTCTGCAAAAAAGTGTTACCCAGGTGTTTCAGGCAAATTGGGAAGATTACTGTCAAGTTGGTCAAAGTGCAAAAGAACCACTGAAATTAATTAAATTTCTTTGCGATCGCTTCCATCTTGTTGCTGGGCAGATCCAGTCTCCACATCAAGGAATTGAAATTAGTGATGAGTACGATATCCAAGATTTGTTGAACTCTCTATCGCAGCTTCGGTCAGATACTGATGCTGTAGTAACTAAGGTGATAGATACAAGGAGACAGAAACTTGGTAATCAGATAATTAATCATCAAAGAATCACAATCACAGGAGGCAATGTTACCATGAGCAACAATCAAAATTATGTAGAAACTATGTCAGAGCGCAAAATAAATATTAATCAAAGTGGGGCATCAATTGGTGTTGGCTATAGTGAGAACGTTGAGGCTAATCAACTTGGTGGCACCATCAACAACTACCCTTCTGAGCAGAAGCAGACTCTTGCTGAAGCCGCCGCAGAAATTCAACAGCTTCTGCAACAGCTAGAGCAGACTTACCCCACCAATACCACAACGGAGCAGATGGTAGTTGCAACAAAAGCTATTGAGCGTATAGAAAGTGACTCAACTTGGAAACAACGAGTTGTAAACGCAGTTAGAGAGGGTGGCCTTCAAGCTTTCGAGAAAGCCATTGATAATCCTGTAGGTGCTTTTATTGTAGGAGCAATTAAAGGTTGGCAGGAAGCTGAAATTGAGTGATGTCTACTGCCAATTAAATAGTCCCAGGTTTTGAGCATTTGGTCAAGTTGCTCCTTTGTCGCGCGATTCCCTTCGGGATAGCTGATGTTCGTTCCTTGCTATCGCTAATGTCGTTTGTATTGCAATCTGTCTCCTCAACTAACAACACCTAACTCGAATGCTGATATTTCCGCACCTAGATTTTGAATGAAAATTTATTGGTTAGTGTTAGGTAAGATAGTTGGGTAAAATTTTTGGAGTAGAAGTAAAGTTTTTTGTACTGTAGTAATTCCTATTCCTTTCGTTGATAGAAATTTAGATAAATTACATATATTTTCTTCTTGCATTGCTTGCTTGACTTTTTTAATGTATGTTTTCGCCAATCCAGTTCCCTCTACAATTTCTCTATCTGATAGTGAAAGAAAAATAGTTTTTAATTCATTAAATATATCATCAGGTGTCTGAGGATCGTATATATATATTTCTATAGGTAATTCACATTCACCTAAATACCTATTCATAATTTCTAGAGATTGCTCTTGGGGAATTCCTCCATTTTGTGTTCCAAGCAGAGGAAAAGCGATAGAAGTTATCTCTTTTTCTATGTAGGTATCGACGAATTTTTGCAAACCCAATTCCAGATATTCTAACTTTGATGATTTCTTCCAGTGTTTTTTAGTTGGGAAGTTAAGAACCCAATGTTTTTCACATTTATACAACCACAGTTTACCAATATCCATCAAATTTCGATTACATATTTCTACATAATCTGTATACATTTCTGGATATCTCAGGCGGAACTCTAATGCAATACCTGCACCCATCACTCCCACACAGTTGACGGTGTTTACCAGTGTTTGACAATTTGAAGTAAATAAATTGCCATTAATAATTTTGAGGCTCATTTGTATAAATTAACCATTCCTGACTGTTTTCTTGAAATTTAATATTCATACGAGTATTAGGTTTATATTGTAACTGGAGATGACGAGATGAACTAATATTCATATATTCTCCAAGTTTAATTCTTGAAATATCTCTGAACGGCGAAATAATTTCTCGATTAAATGGAGGATCTTCTGTAAAACTCAGAATTAATTCCCCATTGATATTTCCATATTTATCGTAGTTATCAATTTTGACATCAATAAAATTTCCCTCGTCCTTAATTGATACATAAGGGTTATCATGATAAAACAAACTACCCTCAGCAACTATTTCTCGTTCTTTAAATACTCGACTAGCATATTGTGAGTCTGTACCAATGAGGTTTAATAAAGTTTCTTTATCCTGAGTTGTTCGACAAATAATACTTATATCCTCTAAATTTAACTCAGTAAAATCGAGGTAACTATGAACGATAAATTCTTGTTGGGATGCTCTCAAAAAAGTTTCTTTACCAACTGCCAGTGTAGAATAGACATGATCAAAATCAAAACACTGCTCCAAGAAAGTTGTACTGTTACCATAATGAGAGCCTGAAGCTGCAAGATTCCCACTACTTATACCACATTTGCTGCCATGAGTTTCCAGGACTCGCTTTAGATTGAAGCGGAAGAAAATTGGTACAGGACAAAGAGCATAAATATTTCCTCTACGTTTGCCCAACCCCTCATTATGCCACTGAGTTGGAGTTTGTGGTCGGCAATAGAAACGTGCAAAATCTTTTACATTGCTTCTGGTGCGGTCAATAAGGTTTGCGCCGGCTGAATCGCTGAATTTTCGGCAAAGATTTCTGGCTAGAAGTTTTCTATCTGTGAGAATTGAAACAGCATTTTCAACGTGAGTAAAGTGGTAGATGTATCCTTTCCAAGAGGAATTTTGACGATTTAACCCTGCTTGAAGTTTACGTGCAAATTCTTCTATTTGTTCTGGTGTTCTCTGTAAAGAAAAATCATCCTCTGTACAATTAGTATGAATTTCAAAGAAAGGATTATAGTCATCTGTTTCTGGTTTATCTTCTGGAATCGGATTTATAGTTATCGGTGGTAAAGTGTCTCCTCTTTCAATGACAATCAGTACCATAAGCTCAAGTATGTCTATTATCTGTTTATCATTGGCAAACCAATAAAGCTGTCGATTAGCATATAAACTAGATGCTATTTCTTCTCGTTGCTCTCCCTGCAAAAGATATATATATACAGCTTTACGCTGCTCTTCAGTTGCTGCTTGTAGCACCCATCTAATAATTTCGTCTTTGGAAATACTGTCTCTTCGGGAACGACAAGCATAGAAGAAACCTAAAGCAGTATCCTTGTATTCACTGTGGAGGATGCGGCTATCTGGTGCAAAATCAACTAACAATTTTTCTTCAATAGCATTGGGATTACTGATTAATAGTTGCTGGCAAGGCAAATAACTACCAGCTTTAGACATAAAGTAAACTGTCTTTAAAAAACTCTGAAGTTCATTAAGTTCATAAGCTGCACTAAAGTTATTAATAAAATTTTCGGAAATCAGACTACCAACATATATAGCTTGGGATGCCCCCACTCTTGGTTGATTCTTTCCTATTTCATTTTTTAATATATCAACTAACCGTAAATCATTGACAACATAATGTGTTTGAACAAAATCCTCTCCTAATAGTTTCTTAACTTCTTGCCATTTATCACGGGCGATGAGGTTATTCTGATACTGTTGCTGAAACCCTGGCCAATTTGCGACTTGTAAAAAAGTGTTTTGCTCTGAGATTTTACCTGTTAATTTATAGTTCACATTATCAAGTGAGACGAGTTGACGGTAGCGACCATACAAACCACTGGGTAAAGACTGACAGCGAGTGATGAGATAACCCATAGCGCGATCGCCCGCCAACATATTACTGATAATATCAATTCCTTCACTGGGGTCTTTTTGCTGCCAACGAACTGCCAACTCCTTCCATAAGAAGTTCCAAAACTCATATTCATCAATATTTGTAAAACCAAAAGTTTTTGCCAAAGCTTGCCAGTTACCCTCACTGGCACGGAAAAGGCTATGAAGAACTTCTCCTAAATTTTTACCTATAACTTGCGCTAACTCACGGTTACGAACTGAAGACTTCACTAAACTTTCTCGGCCTGTGGTAATGTCAAAGTTAGCATTCAAAACAAAACCTAAAAATAACTCTTCCCTTGTGGGTGCTGTTACCCAAAAAGTTGGTATCTTTTCTGGTAAAGCGTTATAAAGGCAACCGTTTTTTTCAAATAGACCTAAAACTAAACTGGCTTTTGTTTCTCCGCCAGTTTTTAGACATAGTAGTATTGAATCTTGAGTATTACTTGCAGTTTGATATTTACCTGTTTCCACTGTCGGAATATTCAAAACAGAAGAAGGATTCCAATGTAAAGTAGTTTCTTGACAATAGAAATCAACTAATTTGCAGGTTTTGATGGCTTTAGAAAAAACTAACAAAATATTAGCTACAGATTGGAAATCTTGAAGTACATTTTGCCAAGTTAGATTATCTTCAAGATGCAATTCGATAATTGTGGCATCGGATAAACCGATATAGCGTTTAAAATCGCCTCGAAGTTCACTGGCTTTTTGTGCTTTTAAGCGTGATGGTATCAGCCCACCTTCAACAGAAAAACCTAAATTTTTGCTTAATACATAAGGTTTTCTGCAAGCAAGATAAATACTCTTAAATCCTAAGCCAAATTTCCCTGTTACTCCTTCTCCTTTATCAGAGATATTAAAAGTTAACATTTTTTCTAAGTCGCGATCAAATCCTTTATCTCTATATTGTTTCTCTGGGTGGTCAGGATGTTGAAAACAGCCAATTGGTCTACCTACGTGAATGAATTGAATTTTATTATCATCAAATTTAATAATAAATTGCTTTCTACTATCATTAAGTTTTTGTTGGGATGACATAAACTGCCATTCAACTACTGCATCATCAGCATTTTGAAATAACTCAAATGGAATACTTTGGCACCTGTAGCCGTGTAAATTTATCTTGGCTCGTACAGCTTCTAATAACTGCTTTCTTAGCTCCTCACTTTCTGAAGATTCATCTTCTAGTAAATGAGATAATTCAGAAATCAGATTTTCAATTTTTTTATCGATATTCTCTACAGAGCGATTTTGCTGCTTTATTTCTGCTCTCTGATGACGACAGTTATCCCAATTTGTCAAAAGTGTTTTAATCAGAGGAATACGTTCATGTGCGCCTAGCATTCTCATTACATAAGGCGCACCTTCTAGTAAAAAGTTTTTCGCTACTTGGATATCTAGTTGATCAGACTCTAATAAATCTTCCCAAATCTGATTTAGTGATGAGGGAGTTACTTCATAAACTTCTTTCAATAAGATTTTTGTAGAGTTCTTTAAAATATTTACTAATTGTGTGGGAATAAAATGTTGAGGTTGAATGGGTAATAACTCAAGTTCTGTAACATCAGGTGCAAGTTTGTTAACAAACAGATGAGGAGGATTTTTAGTATTTACGAGACTTGCTTTAAAAGTAAAGCCCATTATAGACTCTACTTCTCTAGTGCGATCGCTTGCCTGACCTACATAGATACGAAAGGTGCGATTTGCTACAGGTTGAAACTCAAATAATCTTTGGCGTAAGATGCCTAAATTTCGTTTACCTAAATAGAGATGAGCAAGGTTTTTAACACTGCCTTCATTACCATATAATAAAGTTAAAAATGCACCTATTGGTTCTGTAGGACAATATTGTTCCCAAGCCCGAAAGTAATTTTGCAGAACATCAGAGTTTGTTGCATCTGTTGCTGTTACAGAAATTTGTAAAGCATTTGAAGAATTATTTTTCTGTATATCTTTTAAATAAGGGTGCAAAATTGCTGTTTGCTCCTTATTGAGAAGATAGGCCCCATCAATATTTTCTCTATTTCCCCAAGTTAAATTATCAGGTGTTTGCCACTGATTGTAATGGTTAAGTAAACGAATTTGACCTATGATTTGTGAAAAGCTATTATATTGAATTGCTAATTTTAGGTAACAATTAAAAACTTTAATCGTAATTGCTTCAGGTTCATTATTTAAGTCAGCAATATTTTGAAGAATTTTAATTAATTTTTCTTCAGCAATTCTACCTAATAAATTAGAAAGTAGATATTTTTGAAATTTTTCTAAGCTAATTCTTTGAACTAAATTCCAAACTGGCAAAAAACTAACATCTATATTGTTAAAGATTTGCACAACTTCATCTAATGGAAATTCATTGATTTCAAATTCTCCTAGTTGGTAGTCATCTGCTTGTTTTAAAAGTGTCCCAATTTCTGACAATACTTGCTCTTGAGTTAAAAATAATTCTTTAGATAACCATTGCCAACAAGTTTCATAATTACGTATTTGTTTATTTAATTGTGAAGATGTTATGTAAGAACTAGAAATTTTCAATAGTAACTCTTCAATTTCTATTTCTATATCTGGATAATGTAGAATATTTTCTGGATAAACAGCATTTCCATTTATATCTACAAGCCAAGGTGCTATTTTCAGCTGTTCATAATTCTCTTTTAAGAGCCTTTTATTTGCATTACTAAATACACTACTTAAAGCATCCAGAATAATCTCAAAATATAAGTAAGGTTGAGACTGACTCAGAATAAACTCAATTACATGATTTTCATTCCATCGAGAAAACAGATTTTTGACTATTTTCAAGCTATCGTGATTTTGGACATCTGGGGATAGAAGTGATAGTTCTGCATATTCACCTTCACTTATCTCAACCAATGTAAATAAATGTTTACTAATTTCTTTGGATACAATCTCAATTACCTGTTGAGGAGCAATTAGCTTATCAGTAGAAACTAGCCATCTTTCTGTTGTGAGTAATGTTTCTAATGTTGGGTTCTTAGAAATATCTATATCTTGTAATGCGTCTAAAATTACTGGTAGAAAATCACGCCAATAATCTAATGTTTTTTTCGGTCGAGCGAAAATTTGTTCCAGGATAGTTTCTGTCTTCCAAACGGTAAAGAGTTTTTTGACATAACTATATGCTGGATGATTTTTTATACTGGGATTTAAAGATAGTTCACCATATTTGGTATTATCTAAAGTACAGATCATCTGTTGATGTCGTACTAAATTTATTGGTAATTTAATTACATCTCGTGGTTGTATTGGTTTACTATCTACATCCACTAACCACTGAAGATTTTTTAGTTCACTTTCCCATTTATCTTTTTCTAATGTAGACAATTGTGGCAGAGCATTCAAAATTAAATTATAATATTTTTCAGGATTGGTCAAATTGATAATTTTTGCTATTGCTTCATCTGGAGTCCAAAATGGAATCCACTCTTGGTCTATTTCTTGTTTATTTTGGCGAATCAATATAATATATTTTTTCAGGCGTTCATCAAGGGTAAAATCTGGATTTTCTAAATACATTTTGCCAGATTCAATAGAAACTAGCTCCCCATTGACTGTTTCATGGAGTTTTAGAGATTTCCATAACTCTTGATTACTAGGTCTTTGCCTAATATAGCGCAATAGCTCATATCTCTCAGATGCTTCTAGTAAATTCCCATCTACACAGTCTGCTCCTAATTCACGAATTAAATCTACAACTTCTTCAGTTTGTAATAATTTAATTCCCAGTATTTGGCGTTTAGCCGAGGGAATATACTCAACAATGAGCGGATCAATTAATCGCCAATCTTCACCTCGTATTTGTAAAACCTGTTGTCCAACTTTTTGCCATACTGTACTTTCTTGCGAAGTGATATATAAAGGAGTTGTAATATCTTCGTATTTTTCTTTATTTCCATGTAACAAGTAACGCAATTGCTTAGACATGATTAATTAACTCCTTCAATAAATTGCTTCGTTGGCTGGAATTGCCTAAATCTGGTTTTGTAGCTAAAAGCTGTAAGCAACTTTGAGGCTCCAATTTAGGGATAGCTTTTAAGGTGCTAGTTTTTTCTAAAATCTGCGAAATTTTTGGTTCTATGAAAATTAGTCTGCATTCAGGCAAGGCTACTTTTATAGCAGTTGCGATCGCTGTTTCATAGTCTCTTTTAGTACCTCGAAACAACAAATATTTTTGCTTGGATTTTTGTAAATCTAAGTAGGAGTAAATATAGGTTTTATTCAGGTGATGATTATACCCAAAAAATAAAGCTAGATTCGAGACAAGGTTTAAAACAGTTTCCAGCGAATTAATCTGCTCAATAATTTGCTCAATAATTTCTTTAGCTACCGTCTGGGTAGTTGCAGTTTTTAATAATTGACTAAGACAAGTTAGAGTAAGTTTTACTTGTTCATTACTCAAAGAGCCAGTACTAGCAGAGGAATTTGACTCAAATAATTCATAAATTAATAGTGGTTGTTCAATATCTAGCTGATATAATGCGTTTAAAACAAGTTGTATAGCTTGCCCACTATAAGTAACTTTTTTAAGTTTCAACCTTTTTTCAGGATGAATTAATGCAACTATTTTTTTAACAGCTTCATTGAATTGCTCTTGTTGGAGGTTTTGGACACCAATGGTTATAAATGCTTGTCGAAGTATATTTATTAGGCAGGTTTGAATTTCAGATTGCCCAATAAGTTTCTTATTTTGGCTGAGAAAATTCACAAAGTAATTGACATTTTTTGGTTGAGCAAAAAGTAAATTTAAATCTAACGATGTCAGTAAATTAATAATTTCTTGCTTTTGCCAATCTACTAATATTTCATTAGATAGGAGGTTAGGTTGTTCTTTGTCAATTAAATAATACTTTTCTTCTAAATTGCTTAATCCAGGGAAGATTTCCCAGTTGGGGGGAACACCAGGTAGCGATCGCACCTTTGCATTAACCGGAATTAGTTCCCAAGCACTACCAGATGATTTAATCCTAAATACCCACTGAGCCTCGCTACAAATACTCTGTTTGTATACTTTACTTTTGAATAACTGCGATCGAAAAATTGCTTCCGAAAGATTAGATATATCTGGAGTAGATAAACTATGAGTTTTCACAAATTTTTCAAATGAAGGAAGAAAAAGTTTTAAAGTTCCTTTAGTAGCCAACAAATAATTCCACTGAGCTATCATTTCATCTTCATTCGTAGGAGCCTTTTGCACGAACCCATCAGTGCGAATTTTTTGCAATCCCTCAATATATTTTCTACCAGAATCAAGAAAGAAATAGCCATGTAAAAAAATTGTATAATCTTGGTCGCCTTTGCAATCAATGACTTCGTAGGCTTCTTGTTCGGCTCCCTCTGAACTATAACTAGTTTCATCACTGGCTAAAGGCAGAAAAACTGACCATTGCAGTAATAACCTAGCTTTATGTCTATTGTTTAGAGATTGCTTGGTAAAAACCACAGCACAATGAGGGATTGATTTATCAGGTATACTTTCTGATTCTGCCAATTCATTAATTGATACTCTTTTTGTCCAATAAGGTGACTGTTGTAAATCATCCCAAAAAGTATTTGATACGCTTTCTGAATCTTGACCTAGTAGTAATGAAAAGTCACTCTCTGGTAAAATTCGTTCTTTACCTGCAAACCGGATTCCTGTTGCATCGGCACTAATGATAATTCTCCCTTGCAAATCGTGTTCATCTTGTTGTATTGTTTTACTTTCTGAATTTGGATAAATACAGCGTTCGCATGGATTATAGCTATCTAAAGTAACGGAAAATTGCGCTTGAAGAGAACCACTATTATTTTCTAGCCAATATCTAACTTTTCTAATATGACGTAACAAGGGTAATAATTGCCCAATCCTCATTTTCATGTCTTCAGGGAGGTTGGATTCCACTGATTTGGCATCATTATAATAGTTAGCCAAAATACAACGTTCATCTGGCATTCTTTGGCGCAGTGGTATCCATAATAAAAAGTAATTAGATGTAGGGTTTACTAAGTTTTGCTGAATTAAATAATTTTCTAAAAACTGGCGATCTTCAAGAGAAATTTCTCCCCACTCTGGGCGTTTAGAATCAATTCCATCACGATTAGCCCAAGGATTAATAAATTCACCGCAACCTTCTTGAATATCCTGAGAACGAGCAATATAAAAGAAGGCTTCACAAAAATGAAAAATACTCTTTTGTCCAAGTCCAAATTTACCTATTTTCCCTTTATCTTTAGCATTAGCATCAATGCCAAAGCAAGATATAGATTCTTTATCAGATTTAGAAAATGTACCATTATTGAGGAAAAAGAGTCCTGGTATCTTTAAAAGGGGATGCTTAACTGCATCTCCCAGTTCTTTCACTATTCCAAACTCTAAAGTTGTAGCTCGTCCATCATTGGCATTTTGAATTATTTCTTTAATGATAGGAAAGCCTTGCTTATATCTCTCACGCAATAAACTTTTGATATTATTGACAATTGTTCCAGGTGGAATTTGATAACCTGCCATACTTAATACTCTTTTTGTTTTTGTAATTGGAAATGGTCAAGAATGTTGAAATTGGGTTTTTAGATTACTTAGTGATTCGATAATCTCTGCTATGGCATATACTCCAGCCTGACCCCAAATTTCCAAATCAGCACCCCATCACCAGCGACCATATCCTTTGCATAGCGTATTACAAACCAAAGCATCTGCTTAAAGTCGCAGATGCCTGCCATCTATGATGCGGTAATATTCGAGGTTGCTTTAAAATAGCCAGTAGGTCATAGTAGATTTATTCTCTGCAAGACACTACGTGAACGTTTGATTGGGTGGGGCGAGCGCAGTAATTATTCCTCTAACAATTCTTCCTCTGCTTCATGAACTGACTCGCAAAATTCAAAAACTATCTCATCAAAATCATTTGCAAAGTTTGGTAATTCCGAAAGTGGAAATGTACCACCATTAAAAGAATCATAAAAACCGTGCCATTTAGTATTTATTTTCTGCATGGCATCAAGTATTTTCTTTGGGCAGGTTTCTTTAGGATTCATGTTTTTCTCACTTGCCATGTAAAAAAGTGTAGGTTGGTGAACTAATTAAAATTTTTCGTCTAACTACCACCCATACTAAAACTGAGCAAACAGTTAATTCGGTAAATACTTAGCCAATAAATCCTGACCCTTACTGCCCATCTCATCAAGCTTCTGCTCAATAAGCTTCATCGCCATCGGTGACGGTTTAGAGCGTCCATTTTCCCAACGATTTATCGTGGTATAAGTAACGCCTACAGTGGCTGCAAATTGTTCTTGCGTAAGCTTGAAGGCAAGCCGCAAATTATGAATGATCTGCCCCACCTCTGGCTGGTTGATAGCCAAGGGTTTTTTGATACTCATTTAACTTCTACTTGATCCACTAGCTTAAGTAGCTGATGCTATATTATTTGCTACATATTAACCATGCGAAACCTGAGCATTCATCAGTAAATACGCGATATTTGTATTTTTATAGTAAAATTTCTTGCTTTTATTAAGGAATTATTTAAGTGATAAGTAGGAAGACGCAAATAAACGCTCTTTTGTCGCGCGTTCGTAGAAGACATTGGCGCAGCCATCGCGGATCACCAGAATCAATTACTTAACCTCAGCCGCCAATATTAATTACCAAAATTATTTCATAAATTGTCCTTATAGACGGATTTATTTTCGTTGATTAGCTCGATTAAAATGAGTGTTTTATCTTTTAAAAAATAACAACATTCCATGTGGATTATCTAAAGATACATTTTTATTACTATTGGTATTTTCCAATTTATCTCCTTGTAAATCTTGACTTGAAAGTGAGTACACATCAGTTGCAATAAGTTGATATCCTTGATTAATTAAATAAGCAACTAATTTATCAGGCATGACATGGGATGCGCCATAACTTGGTAATAAATTATGTTCAATTTTATCCTTGTCTGAAATATTTAATTGCATCACACCTGTACTACAAAATACATCAAAGTCAATCGACTTAACTAAGCCACTTATAATAATTTCAATTGAATTTAATTCCATTGCCAGTTGCTCTATACTTGCAAAATTCCGCGACCACGGGTTACCTATTAAAAATAGGCGTATCGATATTGCCTCTGGCTGTACTTTCACAATATCAAGTAATGTTTTGGTAACCGCATCTGATTGTAAGTAATCTAATACTCCATGAACTGAAACTAGCCGTAGGCTATTAGGAGCGTAAAGTTTTGTCAGTTCAAGTTCTGCTAAATTGCGATCGCAAAAATAATTTAGCTGTAGGTTTGGGTATTGGCTGCGTAAAGCTAAAAACTTTTCTGGCGGATTAGTAGCAATGTCGTAACAGTCGATTGTCGGAAGTTGGTAGCGCGTTAGGTCAACTTCTTCAAAACCAAAAAAAACTTCTCGCTCGGCAAAACCTGCACCCAAAATAGCTACACTACCACCTTTACCTGAAAGAATGGCTTCCCAAGTAAGGGGATAAACATTAGGAGTAAGTTCTAAAAGCCTAGCTTTACTAATCTCTAGGATATTGCCACTGCCCTTGTTTTCTAGGAATCTTACTGCCATAAAACCTCGCTAATTATGAAACAACCTTGGGACGACTGATGGGTGTAATGTCTTTACCTTCGCCCAAACGGTAAACTTCCCTGCGCCCGCCTATATCAATCTCAAAAAACCTATAACTCGTAGTAAACTGTGCCCACGCTGCTAAAGGATTAGTCTTGGGCAAATTTGTCGTTGCCTGGTAAGTGATTTCAAAACCTGTGCTACCATCTTGCTCAAACTTCTGTATGAAAATCTGGTAGTCTCTAGCGTGCCAAAAATCTGTGGTTCGACGACGCACCACATCTTGTGAGTCAGAACTCATTGCCCGTGCTGCTGATGCAGACACGATCAATTGAAAATTGTCAGACATTCGTGTTAAAGCAAGTTTCTTTTCTGGGTTTGAAAATACTTCATCAACAATTGGTCTGAGTTCAGGGTACAAAAAAGTTTCGGCAATGTAAAAGCCTGGAGATTCGTAGATATTATCCTCAAAGTAGCGATGCCTGCGGTGGGCGTAGCGATCGCTTTCGGCCAGTCCATTAGATTCAAGACGAACCGACTTTTGTAAGCTTGCAAAAATTAAGTCTTCGTATAACTTCTGCTGCGATGCTGGCGTTGCTGCAAGAATTTTAAATGCAGATCCGCGCATCCCCTGAATTCCAATCAAAGCACAGGTACAGTTGAGAGACGCTGCCCACGTCGCTAGAAATTTTCGATAGTTAGTATAAAGTATTAATGCTTCCTGGTAGTCAGGAGCTTTAATTTTGAGTAAATGCTTTACTGGATTCGGCTTAATCTCCCATCCAGGTCTAGATAATAAAGTCCACAATGTTGAGGAATCTTCAATGGCATCCATGCATTTATCCCCTCAGCAAATTAATGACAATTATTTGTCTGTCCGTTCCTGTCAAATCTCATACGCGATATGAGTTCCTTCAGATGCGCTGGGTCTACACCAAACCTATTAGCAATGTCATACTCCTCATCTTCTGTTGGCGGTGCATTTAGCGTCAGTAAATGCTCCAAAAACGGTTGCGACCCCCCTAAAGGCAAACCATCATCTGTAAAAGGTAACCTATGTTCGTGCATTGGCTCCTCAAATACCGCAGGGCGGGTATTTTGTAGCCACGCTCCAACCTCACCAGGTTTTGGCGGATCTATCCCCAATCGCTCACATTCTTCTAATAACTCATTTGATAATTGGGATTCTACTGTAGACAGGCTGCGCGATCGCTCCACCAAATCTTGTAACCATTCCTGTAGTTTTCCTGTCTCTGGTAACTGCAAACCCAGCGTCTGACAAGCAGCTAAAAACTCTTGCCCAATAACAGCATTAGTATATAGCTGCCCCAACCAAGTAGCAAATTCCTCATTTTCAGGTAATTCTATGCCTTGTTCAAGGCTAAATGTTTGTAATTTCTTTCCTAAACGAATTCTTTCTAAAAGCTTTGTACCAGTATCTTCTTCATTAATGATTTGAGGGTCATTTGACCCAAAAGCCATTTTGTCTAAAAGCCAAATAGCTATTTGTCCTGATTTTGGAGCTGATAAATTTAAAGTTTCACAGGCTATAAGCAGCTCAGTTCCCAAAGACGTATAACTCGCAAGCCACTCCTCCAAATTACCTGACCGAGGAGCAGTAAGCCCCTTTTGAGATAAACCAACAAGCTCTAAACCCAAATTCACTAAGTTCCTAACTACCATTGACAAGCTTTTACCCATGTCAGGTATTAACTTCTCAATTTGACTCCGCATATCAACATTAATATGGACTGTCACGCGATCTTTCTCTGCATCTACAGGACGACCGCGCTTCGGAGGTAGCTTTGGGTTTTGTTCGGGCTGTTGTTTACTCATGTTACTTCAGTTTATCGGAACCACAAAGCATATTTGAAGCCTTTGTATGCAAAAACGTTAACAAACGTAACTATTTAGCAGTGTAAAAATATTTTTACACTGCTAAATAGTTACAAAATGTAAATAAACCACATACATAATTAGTTAATTTGGTATTCTTCAACCAAAAGCACAAAAAAGTTGAGATGGCAGAAAAACACCTATTTCAATCAAAATTTCTGCACGAATTGAATATGAAATACTGCGAAATCCTCAAAAATCTTCCCAAAGAAGCCTTAGAACCCAGGCAGTTCTTACGCCACTGTTTTAGTATCGCCGAACTCAATGCAGGAGAACTGCTGGAAGAAGAAACCGACTCACAATACCGCAAAAAATGTATCACTGTACTATGTGCAGTCTTAGGGGTACAAAGACCAACAGTTCGTAAATGGGGAAGCGATCTCAATTTTGACGGAATACCCAACTACTGCAAAATTTCACTTGCTTACATTCACGCGGCCGAAATCATACCAAACCAGCTAAAAAGCATCTTGAGAGGAGAATACAACGCACCGGAAGTAGATGCTCAAACCTTTCTTGAAAGAATACTCCTTGAAGGGTTAACTGAACAGCAAATACTGCAAACTGTTTCTCACGCCAATTTTCGTGTAACTTGTGTCAAAACCCTCACGCAAGTATTACATATTGGCACCAAGTCAGTCCAAGATTGGGGTCAGGATATGTCGTTTCACAAAATGCCCAAAATTCACAAGCACACCTTGGGCTATGCCTTGGCTGCTATCTCCAAATCATCAAAAGCTTGGGACAAACAAGCAGCTTGAATTATTTGCAGTGACTGAAATAGGTAAGTCAACGACCTAACCGTTGAGTGCAAACCCCTATAAGGCAAGGGCTTGCAGTTAACTCTAGTTGACCAGTTCAAGTCCATTAAAGGACTACGTTTACGACAAGCGTTTAAGAACTCACCTTGGGGTGCGTGCCAGCCCCAGGCTCTGAAACCAGATTGTTAAACGTCTGAGGAGGTTTAGGACCGTGCAATTTGGATAGTTACCGATCGTAAACATGAACGAGGCAAACTTTACCCGTAAGGAGATGCAGAAATGCAAACCAATTATGTTTTTCTTGTTGACACCAATAAACAACCATTAAACCCAATTCATTCCGCGAGAGCGCGAGAGTTACTTAACAAAAATAAAGCAGCAATTTACCGACAATTTCCTTTCACTCTTGTGCAATGTAAAATTCCCAACTACCAGTTTGAAATTTTATACAGAGAATAGGGAACTCTAATAAAAAGATTAAAGATTATCATTTTTTAAATGGCTTCATCCTTTAGCTGGTTGGACTACTCAGAACAAGACAAGCGCAAAATGCTTGATGTTATCAGCCTGTTCAACGAAAAGACTACCAGAGATGAACTAGGTGTTGGCTCAGTGCGTGATGCGTTAGCTGAGGATTGAGAATTAAATAAGATCCAAAAATAGACACAGCAATGATAGGGTGAACTTATACTGTGAGCAACTCAAAGATGC
>NZ_JACJRV010000045.1 GCF_014697475.1 Nostoc sp. FACHB-152 | reverse complement strand
ATTCGGTTTATAGCTTGGGTTTTCTCTATTAACCAATCTAAATTATCTAAGTTTTATTTAATTTTCTTATATTATTTTACCATAGTTACTCTGGGAGAGCCAAAATTATTACTTTGGCAAACAATTTCGATACTATGAAGGTAGTGGATTCCAAGCTGATATTAAAAAATTAAATGGTTTGGAGCTAGTTTTGGGCGGGTTGCATAACGACTTTTACCAGTTGCTTGAGGATACTGGTTTACCCTATGCTCAACTTATTGAAACTAACGCCCCTCTTAATACTATTCAGCGTTCGATAGTATTCAACTGGATGGATAATTTTAAGAATTCTATTGTTTCTAATGCGATCGCTTCTAATTATTTAGGGCTGAGTAAGAACTGTACAGAACTAGCTTCTGTAGGTGCAAATCAACAAAATCCTTCCAATTTTGATGTAAATGAAAATATTGAATCTGAAGAATGGTAAGTATGAGCTTTACCAAATTGACAGTGAGATTTTAAATTGACTATTTAGACAACCTATGACCAATATTGCAAAAGTTGTTGAAAAAGTTATTGCAGAATATTCTGAAGAAAAGAAAGCAGAGGTTGCTGATTGGATACTTAAATTAGGTGTTCGACCTGATGACCCCTTGTTTAACCTATACGCGGAACTAGGTACAACCCAATTTGCGTTGCAGCAGCTACCTGGTAGGCTTGACTCGCTTGTGGTGGGTTGGACTGACATGGTGGACGATAAGTTAAATAGTGCTTCTAAGGTGGCAATACAACAACAAAAAAGTGCGATCGCCCAAGCCGCTAAAGATTTAATTAAGATGACTAAGCAAGCTGGTGGGGCATTGCCTCTCTTGAGCGTAAGTAATTGGCGATTGGCACAAGTAGCGGGAGTGTTGGGTTTTGTACTGGCTTTAGGATCTGCAATTGGTGTTTTTACATACAAGACTATTACTGGAAGTGTAACTTTTCAGCAGGCGGCTTCTGGATCTGCCATTTTACAACCCGAAGATAAAAAGCTTCTGGATTGGGCCAAATCTAATGAAGGTAAGGTAGCACGTAGTATTTATGTTAGAAACGCTGCCATCATTAAAACTTGCCGCCAGCAGAAGAAGTATTCAGGTGGCTGCATAATTGCAGTTGATTAATTTTCTAGGCAACCCACCCTTTGTATCCTTTATTACTCGTTTTAGCTGTATCCTTTTGACTATTTTGGTTGGTTTTGACTCTTGTGTGGGTTTCTTGAGTAACTTCTTCTTCGATTTTCATGTCTGCAAAGCTGAGAATTCCCAAGCGGATAGCTTCGCGGATAGCGTTTAATCTATCTTTGACTCCTAACTTGATAAATGAATTATGTAAATATGACCTGACTGTACCTTCGGAAACATACATGACATTAGCAATTTCATTATTTTTCATGCCGCCAGCCGCTAATTTGAGAACTGTAATTTCTTTATTAGAAAAATCACTTAACAAATCTAGTGAATTTCTATCGGCTGTGTCATTTGACCTAAGATTATCAATCAGAATGCGATTAATCGTTGGGTCAATCCATGATTCATTATTGTATGCAGCCATTACTGCTTCAATGAATCTTTCTCCTACTTCTTCTCTGGCATTATTTTTACAGTAGTAGCAGTCTGCGCCATTACTAATTGCTGCGTTAATGGTATCTCGACTGCTATTTGCAGTCATAACCACTATTTTAATTGACGCGTGTTTGCATTTAATTAAACTTATGACATCAGTGCCATTGATATCAGGTAAATCGATATTTATCACCACGATATCTGGCTTTTGTTGGTCAACAGTTTCTATTCCTTCCTTTCCAGATTTTGCAACGCCACATACCTGGATTTTACCAGTTTCAGATAATATCGTCGCCGCTCCAACCCTAGATATGTTCTCATTTTCAATGATGACAACATTAATAGGTTTCATATTACATACTGTTCGGTTTAGTATTTTCCCTGATTATTATACTTATAACACTTAGCTTTTACTATTTTTTAATCTTTACAGTTACTATAAATTAATCAGCTTGTTTAAAAACTTTATTTTTAAATTTAAAAAATTTACAAAGTGATTGGATGGTTTGTGTAGTTTTCATTAAGCAATCTATTTACTAGGCAATTTTATCGATCGGTTTTAGTTTTAATAGTATTTATCAAATTTAGGGGGTAATAAAGGATTTTTTATGAATTTCAATAAACTTCTAGGATGGATAGAAAATATTGTTGTTTGGTCTTTAATAGGAATGCTATGTTTGGTCGGGTTAGGTAGATTACCTATTAACCCGACGAGTTTGTTTGATTTTACTGCGTCTTTTTATTATTTTGCTGTTGCGGTTGTTATTTGCCCCAAAACTCCCTTGAGTTTTAATAACAAGCTAGTTTTGGGGTTTATAGCTTTTTCGTATGGTGTGTGCTTTGGGTTGATTTAATTTATCTCTTGAACAGCATCCTGGTTTTTGAATTGTTGTTGGTTGTGTTCGCAGTGTGCTTGTTGCTCATCGAACAGAGCCTTAAACCGTTCAAATTCATTATGGGTAAGGTTATTGATGATGATAGAGTAATTCTCTGAACTATTATTACGAGATGCTAGGAGTGCTTCTTGGCTTGCTTCTGAATCAGGGGAATTTCTATCAAGGCTAAGAGTTTGTGAATCTTCTCCTGATTTGAGACTTGCAGTATATGCCTCACCTTTATAAATGATACTTTCTGTCTCTTTGTCTGGTTTCCCAAATATATTTAAGCGGTCTAAAATTACAGGAATAACAAATTGTTGAATTTGTAAATTAGCGATAAAAGATTGCACTTTATCGTGTTGACTTTCTTCTACTAAGTTGCCATTATTGTCGTCATTTTTATCTGTAAAATTTTTTAGAACATCTGGTTCAATTCTATTTTCTTTAGACTGGCTTACTTCGGATTGTAAAGATGACTCTGGACTAACTGGATTAACAAAATTGATAGGTTCAATTTCTGTGGAGCTTAACTTTACTTCCTCTTGTGCTATTTCACTGATTCTATTCATTTCTGAATTTAACTTTAACACAGCCTCTTGTCGTTCCTCAGCAGTTGGAGGATTTTTTGCAGATTCTTCAAATTTCTTATCAGGTATATTAAGCTGTGCGATTAATTCTCTGAGGAGACAAGCTTGCATTGCTGGAGTTAAACCTTCTACTGGAAACTTGATTAGTTCTTTCATAATAAAATTACCTTTCTACTAAATCTTTTTTGACATCTTTGAGTGCATTATTGATGCGATCGCTCATAACTTGAAAATCTTGTAATGTTTCATCACTAATGTTACTTACTTGAGTTTTTCCTTGTTTGACATATAGCAAGATATTATCCTTTTTATCTTTAACTAAATAAGTTTGGTTTTGAGTCTGAGTAGCAATCTGATATTTTTCTGTTTGGACTGTCATAATGCCATTAATATCTTCTTGTCCAATTGTCTTAACTACACGTTGAGCAAGACTGGTCATCTCATTAACTTTTTCTAATTCTTTAATGTCTTGTTCCATTGCCTTAAAAGCATTCTCAAGACTAATATTTTCTTGAATGTATAAATTAGTTACCTCCTGAATTCTATTGAGATATGTGTCTGATTTACCGAGTTTTTCAGCCGCCATATACCAGTCTTGAAGATTTTGCACTGTATTAGCTTTCATCCGCTCGATAATGCTATCCATCGCTCCAACTTGCTGCATTTTGGGTTGAGCAGGTGATGCGAGTGCTTGGTCAATATTTGGTTGTTGGCTTTGTTGCGGGGAGAAAATGCTCTTGTCTTTAGCAATTAATGAGTTATGTAATACTTGTGTATTGGTAGAAATAATATCGCTACTAACTTTGGTGTTTTCTACAGGATTAAATACTGCGTACCCTTGGGAAGTTTGTTCTACTTTGTACCCTTTTTCTTGGAGATAATTTTGAACTAATTGGTCAGTTCCTTGTGCATTTCCAACTAGAAAAGAGCTTTTCGCTGTTATTGCTTTATCAAGTAAGGGTTTATAGTGATTTTCAAATGTTTGGGCAATTTGCTCGCTTGTTACTCCACGCCACGGGCCAGATCCGGACACCATAATGATGTCTTCTTTTGAGTAATTTCCTGTGTTGGCGCGTTCCCCCCATGCTTGCTCGTAATTTCGTGTGCTTGAAAGTGTACCGGGAGGTGCAGCTGATTTACCGATAAACTGGGTAGCTATTTGGGCCATCGCAATGTCTTTTTTCATGTGTTCAGCGACGGCGGCGTTTATAGGTTCGAGTTGAGACAGTGGATTTGTGGGCCGCAGAGCAGTCTTTTGGGACTTGTCTTGCTGGGTTTGTACTGTAGTTTGTTGTGATTTTGCAACTACATACATATATGCTTCGCTAAGGGCTTGAATAAATGCGGATTCTTTACCCTTACCCTGCCACTGTTTATCTTGGGCGTTAGTTATGCTTGTACAATTCTCTAACCAATTGACTCCCCCACGTTTGGCGATCGCCTCAGTTAGCCGGGGGTGTTGTTCGAGTTTAGCCTGAAGCACTTCTACCATTAGCTGGTATTCATCAACTGATGGATGCAACTGCTTTTGGTGATTAAATGCGTGTTCGGCGGATGCGTATGCTACCCCTTGAGGTTTTTGGACATGGGTTTCTACTCCATACTGCCCGGCGGGGGCTTCTGGATTATTTTTGACTGAAACTTGGTAATCGTTTTGCAGCTTGCCTTGTTCTTTTGCCAGTGCAGTGGCAAGACTTAGTGCTACTCCCAGCCCATCTTTGGAGTCGGGGCTGATATTTACTGGAGTTGCAGCTTGTTTTTGGATGGTTGGGAACGGAATAATTTTGCCATTGACATAATCTCCTAGTGGCTCCATGAATAAGCCATATACCTGACTCTTAATCGCTTGAGTTTGGGTAAGTTCTTTTGGTGAATGCTTCTCCCATCTCGCCCAGGCTTGCTGGTAACTTGGGTCTTGAATCATTTGGGTGGTAATTTTATATTGCTTACCTACCCGAAAAGCAACTTGCTTGCCGTTTTTACCTTGGGCGATCGCAATATCTCCCTCATTGATACCATAAGTTTTGTGGTAGTCTACACCTCTGGTAGTGTGTATCCTACCGTGTCCGCGCATAGCATCGATGGTTGTATCAACTGGTATTGTGGTAGCTTCGCCGTGCAGATGCAGCAAATAAACCATTGGTACTGGTTTGCCAGATATACTCGCGTTGTCTGGAATCTGAGGATTAGCAGCGCGTGCCGCAGTGGAATTGCCAATGGCGATAATTTCTTCGACAGTTGGTTGGTTTGAAGGGTGTGAGGGTATGTTTTGGGCGACTTCTCTGAGGCTGGTATAACTGCGCTCTACTTTAATTTCTCCCCCTGGTGTCCACTCGTTAGCTTTGATGGTGAGGTCGTTGTTGCTTTGGACTACCGCACGCGGAGGTTGGTTTGAGGTGAGGAAGTTCTCAAATTTTTGGCGAACGCTGTTTTCTCTGCCCAGGTCATTTTTAATTGACCAGATGTTGATAGACCATCTACCAGCCTCAGTATTCAGTGCAGCGTGTTCGTTCTTGCAGTTAAAGCGGGTTACTGTACCCGACTCAAGTTTAAACTCTTGGTATGGTGCCTCCTGATTCTCTTCCCTAGTCCATGCCATTCGTTCCTTAGCAGCGCGATAGCCCCAGTCAGAATTTCCGATATTAATGTTGCGGGCTTCCGTCGCGGCGTAGGAGTCATCGCGGTGATAGTTTATGCCAGCACCGGGGTTCTCGGAATAAGTTACCAGCACAATATCAGCGTCAGGATATACTTGCTTAACAAGTTCCATCAACTTGTCGTCCTGCACCCCTGGCTTGAAGTCTTTATCCTTCAAGTCCCATTTTGCACCGACCCAGGCAACTTGTCTCAGTGGTGCATAGTTAGATTTGTCATTTTCAAGTATAGGTTTGAGGTGGGTTTCAAGATGCGATCGCAGCTGGTCAACTTTTTCCTCGCTTACCTTACCCAATATTTCGATAGCTTTAGTTGGATCGGCTTGACGCGAGTTGGGTAGTAATATTGATTGATTCTTAGCTTCTGCTTGTATATCCGTTAATACTTGCATCTCACCCGCGTTTTGATAGACTTGTGAAATTCCTCCAACTGTGGCGTTAGTATTTGATTGAATATTAGTTGTATTCTTTTCAGATAAAGCTTTAGCAGGAACAGTTGGTACTGGAGAATCTTCTTGATTCAGTTCTCTTGGACGGTTAGGAAGTGCTTGTAAAGCTTTTTGGTAATCACTATTTTCTGGAATATTGGTTAATTTTAAAAGACTACCTTCAGTTGCAACTTTTTCATTTAACTCTGCACTAAGCTGTTCATAGCGGTCAAAACCATCAACTTCACCAATATTAATAGCTTCTCCAAGCAAAGTATTTAATTCTTCGGTTATTTCCTCACTAATCTCATTTTTATTAAAAATGAATGTAGCGGTGTTACTCTCAATAAAATAGTTGTTTTCAGTAGATTTTGATTCTAGCCAAGTGGCTACAGCGATCGCGTTTTGTGCGGGAACTACTAGTCCAAAAGCTTCTTTAGTTTCTAAGAGCGCTCCATCCGGGGAACTATATTGTTGATTTGGATTATAAAAATATATAGTTTGTTGTGGAATGATTGGAGTGGGTTGTGATGGTGTATCTGCACTTTTGATATGACCACCAGCACGGTTAATAAAGGTTTGTCTTAATTCGCTGCTGATGGTACTTTCATCAAGTACGAATACAGTCATTCCTTTTTTAGCTTCTAACCGAGCTTGTGATACAGGAAGCTGTTCGTATGATACTCCTACTTTTTCGAGATACTTTTTGGTTTTTTCAGTTAGATTTTCATCAACTGCTAATCCTAAAAGCCCTACTAATTTTTGTTCTTTATCTTGGAACATGATTGTAGGGCGTTCGTTAATTTTATCGAGTATTTGGTTGCGTTTTTCCTGCTGTTCGGTTCTTACAGGCTTTTCATTACTTATAAGCTGACTGCGTTTAACCCATTTGTCGGGATACTGTACTGTTTCTGGATCGATAATTATTTTACAGGTACTTTCATTACTGTTAATCTCTACAGGGATAGTGGTTCGTTGTTGGTTTGGGCGAATAATACCCGTATCAATTAATTTTTGTACAGTGCTAGTTTCTTTCCTTTGCCACTGTTTTTGTGTATTCCCTTTATTTAAATCAGCTTCGAGACGTTCATTATGCTGACCAATAATACCGAGCGATTGGTCACCTATTTTAGCAATATAAACGTGCTTTTTATCAAATGCTCTAATTAAAGTTTCTTGAAATGCTTGGTTGCTAATCTCATGTTTTTTGTATTTTGGATTCGTAATATTAATTCGTAACAGATTGCTCTGAGATGTTTCTGCTATGGCATAGGCATTTTGTCCAGTGATGATAGTTTGAATTTTAAGCTGTAACTTTTGCCCATTCCCAGGCTTTTCTGCTAGCCAGCCTTGAGCAATACCTTCTTTGATTGATTCTTTATCAATATTGCCTAGTTTTTCAGGTTTGTTACCATTTTGAAGATAGATAGTATAGTCTTCTCGAATCAGGTCAACCTTTTCAATAGTTAACATTACAGGTTCATTATTAAACCTCTGGGAATTCCCAAACTTATTAACTTCGCCTACTTTGAAAGTGAGTTCTGGTAGTCCAGGTACTTTGGTTGTAACAGACGTGGTGTATACTTCACCTTTTTCAATACTGCCAATAGCAATAGTACCAATTGGTAGCCGGGCATTACTTTGTTCAATATTTCCGAATGATTCGTAATTACCCTCTTGATTCTGGATCTCAATTACGCTTTTTCCATCTTCAGCTAGATTAAATCGAATACTCTGAGGTTGATTTTGATTAAAAAACTCATTATTTCGGTCAAACCCAGTGATACTAAACTCGGTAAACTTGAGTGTATCCAACTGACTGATAATCTCTTGAGGAAAGGCAGCAAAGGCAAAATTAGAAACTTTGTTCTGGCGATCGCTACTTTTATCATTACCAGTCTCACGAGTAGTTGATACTGCCCAGGTGGCAGCTGCCATTGTTAGCTTTTGGTCTTCTGGAATCGAATTATAAAAGTCCTCTGCTACTTCGTAAGCTTTTTGGTAAAGAAGTTTAATTTGACCTTCGCTTAGTTCAGGCTGGAATGATATTTTGTTAGATTTTACTTCTTGCCCAAGTGTAATTCCTATCTCTTCGAGTTTATTTTCTTGCTCCCTCGCTAGTGTTCCTAATTTTCTAAACTTGGGTTTACCATTCTCAGTTTCATCGTTAATTTGAGCATAAACTAAATATTTATGCGGACGGTTGTTGTTGCGCTTATCTTCGGATATCTCTGATACTTTTATCGTAATTGTGTTAGCTTTCCAGATAAATTCATTATCATATTGTAGAAGATTAGTTATACTTACTTGATTACCACTAGCAAGGGTAATATTTGCAGACGGCCCTTTTTCAGTTTCTTTTTGTTTAGATAACTCACTTGCTCGGTTGAATGATTTGTCGAATTCTTTTTTGATGAGGGTAGCTCTTAATCGCTCTTTGTGAGAAAATTCAACCCCTTTAAATAAAGCTTGAAATTGAACGATTTCACGCGATTCGAGGCGAGCTTTTTCAAAATACTGATTGGTTTGAGCAATTAGTAATTCAACAGGAGAGTATCCTGTCGGTTGAATTGTATTGTCAATATAGACATCTTTCTTCTTATCCTTAATATAGTTGACTTCACGATGAAGAATCCGACTATTATTGCGAATAATTTCAATTTTAGGTTTTTTGGCACTCTTGAAAAGGTCAACTGCAATTTGATTTTGAAATGCTGCCTCAGCAATCATTTCACGGTACATTTGGGTATTAATGTTCATCGCCACTAGTGTATTGGCGGGTTCTTGTCGAACAGTTTTGATGAACTCTTCCATGTAACTGCGGTACTTGCTTGAAATTTCCTTCCCTTCAATACCCTTGGATTTTGCCCAGGCTTCTGTTTTGAATAAATCTTCGTAGTGTTTGGCTACCTGCTGTACGTACTCAATTGAGTCTTTTTCACTACCAAAATTTTTGAGAATCGTAATTTCTGACTCTAACGCCTCAATTGCTGTAAGGTGATTGTTGATAACACCCACACTAATGTCATCGCTCATGTGGATGGCGATTTCCTCAAATTCTGGCTGACTGCCATCTTCTTGGTAAAAAGATTGTTTCTTAAGTTTGACAGTTGGAGCGTAAGCGTTTTCAGGAAGGTTGCGCTCCTTTGCTTCGGCGGTGAGGTTGGGATACTTGCTTGCCCGCTCGAAGCCGATACAATCACCATCGTAGTCACGTGCTTGACGCTCTTGTTCGGACTCTTGAGGGAGAATTTCTAATTCATAACCAGCTGATTTTAGTTCTAAAATATACTGATTAAATTTGTTAGTAAACTCGATTTTATCTTTAGTTTCGAGCTTACTAATACTTTGGTCTAAGTAATTTTCAATACCTGCTAACTGGATATTTTTTCCTTGAGCTTCTGACAGGATAGATTTAATTTGCTCATTGAGGCGGTTGTAAATGCGATCGCTTGTTTCGTCCGAGACAGCGATCGCACCAGCGAGAGGTTGGCCATCAGGCCCAAGGATATCTTCTACAATTTTGTTAGTTGAGACGCACAGACCATTTGAGTTGAGGAAAGGGGAGCGGAAGTTGAGAACTTCTTCACCGTCTTGATAATGCGGTATGGAAATTTCCCCATTTTGCAGGTCTTTGGAGGGAATGACCATTGCTCGCTCAAATGTGAGCGTCTTGCCGATGGCGATTTCTTTCCATTCGTTTTGGACGAACCGGGCGAGTTCGCGCTGTACTTTCTCAGTTTCGAGAAGTTGCCTTTCTCCTTGCAAGTCAGCTTTGATGAGTTTGTAAATAAACGAGTCAGTAGCAATGCGATCGCGCAAAGTTTCTAACTCTTCTGCTAATATTGGATCTTCTGCTGCTTGTTCTTCTAGTATGGTTGCTTGTTCTTCTAAAAAAGCTTTCCGCTTCTCGTACTTTTCGCAGTAAAGTTGTACAAGTTGCCGAGGATCATCCTGTGCTTCTTTAAGCTTTTTGGCTTCAAGTTCTAGCTGTTCAGTAAAGTCTTTCAGTCCGTTAGGGAATGAAGCGAGTAACTGCGATATAGCTGTCTTGCCGAGTTCAGATTGTGATTTTTCACCTAGCCAGATATTTTGTCGGTACAATCCAGGTTGAATTTGAGGCTTAGTCGGGCCATTAGGATTATCTTTATCAGTTCCCTTGAACGCAGATAAGGGAAGAATTAGATCAATTTTATTTAAGTTATTGGGGTCTTGATAATTGAGGATTTGCTCAAGGTTAGCAGGGCGTAGTGTACCTTTACCAAAGCGGTATTTATTGTCATTTCCGTCTCGATCAGTCCAACCGAAGCGGTGCTGAATTACTCGATATTTATCACCTTTTTGATGCTTGGTTAATTCGTGATACAGGTCTTTTGATATTTGTCCGTAACAGTCTCCTGTTAGCCGATATGCTTGGTCATTACTGATAATGCCGCCATTTTCACCATTATTATCATCAACTATTAGGATGTTTAACTCTTTATTGACAGCATTTTTACATGAACCAAGAAAGATAGACCCGTAAGCACCTCTATCTTTGTTATCAGGGCATAATTGCCTAATTGTATCTAGACATTCTTCAGGGCCATATAACAACCGAGTTTTTGACGATAATAATAATTTATGACCTTCAGGATGATTAATTAATTGTTCCACAGTAGACTTTTCGTCCATATGTCCGAACGAAAAGTTTACCCCAGGAAAGAAATGTTCTAGTAGAGTATTGTTAAGTTCTTCCTTTAACAGCGAATCTGGATTATTTGTATTACCATCTGTATGAATCCATTGATTTAATCTAGTGTCAAAATGTTTAGCTTGAATTGCCATATATAAACAATTAAACTTATAAAATTAAAGATAAATTTTCACTTTTTGGCACTAAAATGCCTGTAAAATTAAATTTTACTTTCTTTTTATCTGTAATCTATTCAACAAGTTTCTAATTTAGACTAACAATTTGCCAGTATTTAAAAATACTTGTTTATAGAAAATTTACTTAGTTTATTCCTAATAAAGCCTTATTGAACCTAATGCCATAATTTAAGTATGCCAAAAAATATACTGACTTATTGATTACTTCTTGCTTAACCCTGAATCAGTAGTAACATTCTTCATGTTTGCCATTGTGGTTATGTTTGCAGTTTGAGAGGAAAAGCTAAATTCGTGTGGCAGCACCTTGATAATTTTACACCTCTCTAAGAGGCTGTCTCTAAACAAATGTAAAGAGAGCAAAGCAAGGCGATCGCTACAAATGAAAATTGATTTTGAAGCAATAAAGTAGTGATCTCAACAATGAGATGCAAAGCGTATCCAAGAGATGTAAATGATGCAGAAGAACTCTTGCAAAAGTTTTTTATGGTAAGATAAAAGACTCGGCAATTTGCGATTATGATTTTGAAGAGCGTTGAAAATAGAGAAAGCCAAACACCTTAGTGCGAAAAAATTTAAGCGAATGACTGGAGTAAGCCGTCGAACCTTTGAATTGATAGTTAATGTAGTTAAAGCTGATGATCAAAAGAAGAAAAAATCTGGCCGCCGACCTAAATTAATTATTGAAAACCAAGTTCTAATGATCATTCAATATTGGAGAGAATACTGAACTTACTATCATATTGGATTAGACTGGGAACTATCAGAGTCAGCAGTATGCAGAACAGTTTATAAAATAGAAAACATTTTAATTAGTTCCAGAAAGTTTAGTCTGTCTGGTAAAAAAGAACTATTAAAAATGTCATCTTAAGAAGATTTAGTTGTGATAGATGTGATGGAAAGTCCAGGGCGAACGCATCTAAATATAGTACACGTATACTAAGAAAGCGACAAAAGTAGCGATCGCTCTCCGGGATGGAGATTGAGCAATGAGGCTTTGATGATAAAGTCATTCTAGAAGTAGAGGAAAGCCCCTAGAAAAGCGTGAAGCTCAAGCCCAAAATTACGATTGCTGACCACTTTGCCGTAATGGAAGACCCAAGAATAGACCGCACGAAGCGACACAATTTAATTGACATTCTCACAATTGCTTTATGTGCAGTGATATGTGGAGCAGACAGTTGGGTAGCAATTGAATTGTATGGCTGCACAAAATATGAGTGGTTGAAAACGTTTTTAGAGCTACCGAACGGAGTACCATCTCCTGACGGAGACGCTACGCGAACGCACGATACATTTGCACGAGTATTTGCACAGTTGAATCCGCAGCAATTTCAAGAATGTTTCTTAAATTGGATAAAGTCAATACAGATTAGGACGGATGGTGAAGTAGTAGCAATTGACGGCAAAACTTTATGTGGCTCCCATGATAAAAGCAGTGACAAAAGTGCAATACAAATGGTAAGCGCGTGGGCAACTACAAATAAATTAGTGTTAGGGCAGGTAAAGGTGGATGAGGAATCAAATGAAATTAAAGCAATTCCCGAATTAATAAAAGTATTAGAACTATCTGGTTGTATTGTGACAATTGATGCCATCGGTTGCCAGAAGGAGATTGTGAAGTTAATTAGCCAACAAAACGCAGATTATGTAATTACTCTCAAAAAGAATCAAGGTAATCTGTATGATGAAGTAGAGCAACTATTTAAAGCAGAGATAGGCAAGGGTTTTCAAGATTTTCAACATAGCACATACAAAACAGAAGAACATGGGCATGGTCGTCATGAAATCCGCCACTATGCAATGTTAACAGGAATTCAATCTCGGCTTGATCCTGATTCAGTTTGGTCAAACTTTAATAGTATTGGGATGGTAGAATCCGTCCGACAAGTAGATGGTAAAACAACAGTGGAGACTCGTTATTTTATTAGTAGTCTAGAAGATAATGCCAAACAATTCGCTAATTCTGTTCGCAGCCACTGGGGGATAGAAAATTCATTGCATTGGGGAGGCAGCGCGTTGCGGGGGTTCCCCCCGTTGTAGCGACTGCCGTTATTAGATGTAGCTTTAAAAGAAGATGACTGTCGGATTAGAAAAGATAATGCTCCACACAATTTTGCAGTAATGCGGCAGATAGCCGTAAATCTTTTAGGTAAAGAGAAGCGTGTGAAACGTGGAATTAAAAATAAACAGTTCCTGGCAGCAATGGACAATAAATATTTAGAAAGAGTTTTATCTTTAGGGTAAACTAACCTGTCAATAATTTAGTTATGTTTGTTACTTATTTTGAGGGATAAGCTTACTTATTCATGGCTGAGTAGTTAGCTAATTTATCCTTAGACAAGAGTTCTTTCATTAGAGATAAGCTAATTTACGTCTTAGCCAAAGAATCGATTTATTCTGTTTATCTGTTTTGTCAAACTTTACACTTATATAAATGATTTTGAAATCCTGATTAGTTTTTGTTAGGAAATAAGGTGCGTTTTCCCTGGCTTTTGATTTATTTCTAATAATGATAGTTTAGGCTTGAGTTGATTCAAGTCTTGTTTTGGAATGCTTAATTTTATGAACAGAGCATTTTGATTTTACTAACAGTAAAAACATAGTGACTATTTTAACTTTGCAAGTGCGGTTTTATACTTAATTTATATCTGCGCCTAAATTTTGATTGATGATGTATCAAGAAAAGCCTTATATCAGGTCATATAAATTGATTTTTTACTGCTTGTGAGAAATCCGGGTTTAAAAACTCAAGTATTTATGCAAGAGTTCTCCTGTTATGCTTATGGATGAAAGGGCTTGTTTACTACTTGCTTATCCCGGAAAGTGACAGAAAAGAGATATTAATTCTTATGTTTATTTATAACGGCTTGTAAAATCTCCTTGACTTATTCATCCAGCAAATAAGAGAGTATAAGAGCAAATAAGAGAGTATAAGGAAAAAATGAATAACATCAGTATTTATGCTGATGTACAAGTTGCAAGAAGAAAATCTGCATCATATTAGGTTTTGCCTACTAATGAACTAATACCTGTTCTTTATGAAGCTGCATAGAATGAGATCCCCCCTAGCCCTCTTTGTTAAGAGGTAACCGTAAGAAATCTATCAAATTCCACACTACTTGCTTCAAGTCGGTAAAGCCTCCCAACGCAGTGGTTCCCCTTTTTCAGGAGGATTTAGGTATATCTAAATATGCGCAACTTCACATGAAATTGGTATAAACAACGGATGGCTTATGGTTGCGGTCACAATTGCGATCTCGTTCCTTTTAATAGGAGAGAGTGAAAAACTACCTGGGCTAACAATACCTTTGCCAATTTACGAGGGGAATTTCATGTATTAACATCTCTTTATCTAGGGTTGGGCAAAAACAATAACCCTAAAAATTCCTTAAATATAGCGAAGTTATTGAGTCTGACAAATTCTATTAAATGTAGGAAGGTTGTTATATGGGAATTGAGACTATCATTGTCATTTATGACAATGACTCTTGTGAATTTGAAGAAGCGAGACAACTCGACAAAGAACCGACAGTTGCTCGGTTGCTTCACCGATTGCAAAAGAGACTTCAACAGGAGCAGGAAGAGAGCCCAGATTCAGAAGCAACCAAGGAGTTCAAAAAAGATATTGACATTCTCGAAAAAGGATACAGAGAAGAAATTCCCAAGATTGTTGACGATTATCAAAAGGAGTACTTTTCAACTTTTCTGAGAGTGCAGTTACCTAAGGCTGAGGAGAACTACAAAAAGCTCTATAACTGGACTAATGACAATGATAATCCTGGAGCAAAAATTCGTAAAGCTATAGATGAACTGAGAGAGAATTCCTACGAGGAAGTGGAAGCCGATCTCAAAAAGCAATGGGAATCTGCGTGGAAGGAATTAGAAAATGGTCATTATTGTCGCAAGGAGGAAGCACTGGCTCTAAAAAATAGGGCAGGGAAAAATTTTGAAACTAATAAAAAATTCAAAGACACAGTTACCAATTGGTTCAAGCAGCTTGATGAATTATATAAGAAGGCAGAACCCCTTCTTGACACAGCAAATTATAAAGCACTGTATGCCTATAACCTAGAATTTGCTTCTATTTTACAAGAAGTAAAACAACTGAAAAAAGAAGATACAAAGTGGCAAGCACAAAATTTAATAGTAAAAGACCATGAATGGTTAAAGACAGAGTTGACGGAACATTTGAGGCAATATTGTCTGGCAGTGTTTAAGTACTTCTACTGGCATAAAAATTCGTTGGAAATTGCGGAAAAGGAAAAGAAAGTTTGGGAGAGCTATGACAAGTTTCTGCAAACCCGTAGGGATCAATTTATCCGGGAAGCACAGGATATTGAGCCAAAAGAAGAAGATTATTGCGAAGATAGTTTATTAACTGCAAAAGCATCGGAGCAACCACCAGAAAGCATTCCCGTCAGAGCTTCTCGTAGGGCGAATGAGATGAAATGATCAAGGATTTAGATAATAGCCTGAAAAAACTTCTTGAGGCTGAATTACTGAATGTTTTTTCTGAGGAAGTCACCGTTGTATTTGATACACCTGATGATAAATTTCATCCCAATCAAAGAACAGTTGATTTCTTTCTCTATGATGTACGGGAGAACTTAGAACTACGCAGCAATGAGTGGTTGGTAGAGCGACAAAGTAATGGTGTTGCTCGCAGACAACCGCCTTTAGTACGGGTGGACTGTTCTTATTTGGTGACTGCTTGGTCGGGAGATGTTTTGAGCGAACACAGTTTGTTGGGTGAGGTGATGAAGGTGCTATTACGGCATCCCAACCTGCCAGAGAGCGTACTCGAAGGCAGTTTGGCAGGGCAAGAGCCACCACTACCAACGAGTACTTTACAGCCTAGTCGCTTGCAAAGTTTAGGCGAATTTTGGCAGGCACTGGGAGGTAAGCCGAAGGCATCTCTCAATTACACCGTAACTATTGGTGTAGAGCCATCTCAGCCCGTGGAAACACCACTGGTAACAGATGCCCAGTTCCGCCTAAAGCCTGGTTCAAGGGAGGCTTAGTCAATGGTGCAGTGGCAACTAATTCGACATCAAGTAGCGATCGCAGGACAGATAACGAATGCCCAAACCAAAAAAGCGATCGCCAACGTCGAGGTTATGATTACCAAAGCACCTCAGGCTTTCACCGACTGGCTGAAGCTAAAATCTTTGCAGCATGGCAAGTATTACCCCAATCTGACTAGAACCACTTTTGATGGGTACTTCCATTTCTGGGATCTACCTGAGGGTGAGTATAGTTTGACTGCATCACTACCAAATGCGGCTAGACGCTACGGTACAGCGATGATAAGGGTTACAGTACCCCCCAAGGTTGAGGGCAAAATTATCGTGACTGCTGCTGACATGGCACTGCCACCCACTGTCCTCAAGGGTAATATATCTAACCAGAATGGCGAACCTGTTTTCATGGCAGAAGTGCGGGTAAAGGGCGGCACAGAAAGTACATTCAGTAATGACAAAGGGCAATATTCACTGATTGGGTTGGAATCATCAGAGATAAAGCGCATTGTGATTGTATCTGCACAGGGTTATAAACCCATTTCTCAATCAGTAGTAATCAGTCATTCCAGTACAGATTTGCCGCTACCTTTGAACTTTGTTTTACAAGGATGAGGCTCGTTCTAGGTAAATGCTCTATGTCCAACCTGATTTAAAACAAAATTTAGCACAGAGGAGTAGAAACAATGCCCGTATATCAAGCACCAGGAGTATATGTTGAAGAGGGATCCTCAGGTAGTAAACCGATTGCTGGTGTCGGGACTAGTATTGCTGGGTTTATCGGTCGCGTGGACGATAATGTGACAATGCCAAATAAGCCAGTAAAATTTAACCAGCTACCAGAAACTTACCCCCTAGCTCCTGTGAATCAGCCACAATTAATTACTAGTTGGGAAAGGTTCAAGACAAGGTTTGGCGACTTTCACGAGGGTAATGCAACCTTAGCTCATGCTGTATTCGGCTTTTTTAACAATGGTGGCACCCGTTGCTGGATAGCTCGCATCGCTGATGAAATCGATGCCGAAAATGTCAGAGCAGTCTTAGAAACTTTCAAGCCTATTGATGAGATTGCCATAGTCGTCGTACCTGGTGCGATTAGTGATGAAGTCCAGAATGCTGTTTTGGAGCATTGTGAAGACCAATATTTGCAGGATCGCTTTGCAATTTTAGATGGTCGGCATGAAGAAGTTACTAATTTCAACCTCACTAAAGAGGCGATTCAAGGAGGAACTAGAGATAGTAGCTATGGTGCTATCTATTTTCCCTGGATTGAGGTTTTCGACCCCATCACAGACAAGAATATTTTTGTCCCTCCTAGCGGTCATATTGCTGGAGTATACTCTCGTGTTGACACTGAGCGTGGAGTATATAAAGCACCAGCTAATGAGGTAATTCGTGGTGCAGAAGGAGTGGAGATTGTTGTCACCAAAGCAGATCAGGCAGGATTGAATCCAGATGGAATCAATGTGATTCGCAAATTTAGTGGCAACAACAATATCTTAATTTGGGGTGCGCGGACTCTCGCAAGCAAAGAAGATCCAGAGTGGCAGTACATCAACGTTCGCCGTTTGTTTCTTTACCTGCGCGAATCCATTGACGAAGGTACTCAGTGGGCAGTCTTTGAGCCTAACGATTTTAAACTGTGGGCTAAAATCCGCCGCAATGTTTCAGCCTTTCTGACTAATGTTTGGCGTGATGGAGCTTTATTTGGCAAGACTGCCCAAGAAGCTTTCTACGTCAAGTGTGACGAAGAAACTAATCCACCGGAAGTTAGAGATTTAGGTCAGGTTGTCACAGAAATTGGTGTGGCAGTTGTCAAACCAGCTGAGTTTGTCATCTTCCGTATCAGTCAGTGGGCTGGACCAAAAGCTAATGGCTAATAACTAAACTAATAACAAGCAGCGATTGGGTAGGCGATACCGTTCGCGAAGCGTTTTGTAGAGAAGGCACGCTATCCCATGTAGAATAGCTAGGAAACTATTATGTACAAAGCCCCAGGTGTCTATAAAGAATATATTTTATCAGAGCCGAAGGTTCAACTCTGTACAGGCGTACCAGCATTTTTAGGACTCTGTGAAAATACTGTAATTGACATCGATCAGCCTCAAACTTTAACACATTGGTCTGAGTTCGAGCAGTTATTTGGAGAACCTTTGCCCAATAGTTATTTAGCTTATGCTGTGCGGGGCTTTTTCCAAAATGGAGGTAGCTTGTGCTACGTGGTGCGCCTCAAAGACGCTAATTTAAATGCACTTTCTAAGGGACTAACTGCACTGGAAGGTCTAAATACCATTGATTTGGTATGTGTGCCGGATATTATGGGTGAACCTCCTGAAAAAATTGACCCTGATAGGATACAGGTTATGCAGTCAGCCGTTTTGGAGCATTGCAGTCGTTTAGGCGATCGCTTTGCTATTTTAGACTCCCTACCTAGAGCGAACCTCGAACAAGTTCAGGCACAACGGCAAAGATTAACTGGAAGCCGAGATGCTTTGGGTGCTTTATACTACCCTTGGATTCGCATCGCCGACGGTCACCGAGAGGGCAGTTATTTTATTCCGCCTTGTGGTCATATTGCTGGTGTATATGCCCGTAGTGATGAGCTCATTGGCGTTCACAAGGCACCTGCAAACGAAATATTAGAGGGTGTAATCGACCTAGAAATTGCCCTGACCAATAACCAACAGGATGAACTTAATCCGGAAAATATCAATTGTCTGCGGGCATTTCCTGGACGCGGTATTCGAGTTTGGGGAGCGAGGACACTGAGTTTAGAGCCGGACTGGCTCTACGTCAACGTGCGTAGACTGTTCCTGACAGTTAGGCGATGGTTAGAGATGAATATGGCAGACATGGTATTTGAACCCAACGATACCAGGTTGTGGGCAAATATCGAGCGAGAATTAACCGCTCATTTATATGACCTGTTTCAACAAGGAGCACTGAAGGGTCGTTTAACCACGGAAGCTTTTTACGTCAAATGCAACGAAGAAACTAACCCCCCGGAAAGTAGAGATTTAGGGAACGTAGCAATTGAGATTGCTTTAGCTCCAGTCGTTCCGGGTGAATTCATCATTGTTCGGATTATCCAAAGTGCTAACGGCATCACTATCACAAATTAAAACACAAAATCAGGAGGTTTGATTATGACAACTGGTGTTCGCAAAGATCCATATCGTGCCTATAACTTTTTAGTCGAAATTGATGGCATTACTCGTGCTGGTTTTCGCGAATGTTCGGGGTTGGATTCTGCCCAAGACCCAATCGAATATCGTGAAGGCAACGAGAAATTTCTCACAGTCCGCAAGTTGACTGGTTTGGTAAAATATTCAAATATTTCCCTCAAATATGGGATCACTGATGACCAAGAACTCTGGGAATGGCGAACCAAAGCTGTACAGGGCGCTGTAGAGCGCAAAAACGGCTCGATTGTTCTTTTAGATGACCTGGGACAAGAAAAAATGCGGTGGAATTTTCGCGAAGCTTGGCCCACTAAATGGACTGGTGCTAGCTTCAATGCGACAGCAAACGAAGTAGCAATTGAAACTTTTGAAATTGCTCATGAGGGAGTAGCTAAAGGCTAATGCTACAAACTGAGTTTGCTTTTTCTCTGCCTCGTGGCTATGTGGACTCGGATGGTAATCTCCACCGAGAAGGGGTGATGCGTTTGGCAACTGCCTTCGACGAGATTGCACCCATGAAAGACCCTCGCGTGCAGAACAACCCAAGTTATTTAGTTATTATCCTTTTATCTAGGGTCATTACCCGTTTGGGTTCCGTGGAGCAAATCAATCCGAAAATTGTTGAAGGGCTGTTTGCGACTGACATGGCTTTTCTGCAAGACTTCTACCGTCGTATTAATGAAGATGGCACAGGAAATATTAAGACAGTCTGCCCGAAGTGCGGACATGAGTATGAAGTGGAGGACAACAACCTGGGGGAAGTATAGTTGGCTACCCCTTAGACAAATTGTATGAAGAGGTAGCTTTTATTGCATATCACTTCCCGTGGTCTTATGACGACATTATGCAAATGGAACATCGAGATCGCCAAATTTGGTGTGAGGAAATATCCAAGATCAATCGCAAATTAAATAGTAATGCAGACAATCAATAAAGGTTGTAGTCAAGGAAAAATTCATGGTTGTAGGACAAAGAAACGACCCGTATGCAGCCTTTAACTTTTGGGTTGAAATTAAGGGTCTAGTAGTCGGAGGCTTTTCTGAAGTCTCTGGTTTGCAAGCAGAAACAGAAACAGAAGACTATCATGAAGGCGGCGTGAATAATTTTGTACATCGACTACCAAAGGGGACAAAATTTCCGAATCTGGTTCTCAAACGCGGAATCACCGAGTCGGTTGAGCTTTGGCAGTGGCACCAAAATGTCATTAATGGGGATATTAAGCGACAAAACGGTTCTGTTGTTCTCTTGGACAATACTGGTAGCGAAAAGTGGCGTTGGAATTTCTCTGATGCCTATCCAGTTAAATGGGCTGGTCCTGATTTAAAAGCAGACGGTAACACTGTTGCTCTAGAAACTTTAGAACTTGCTCACAACGGTTTATGGAAAACTTGAATTAATTTATTATGAAATGCATTCAACCATTTATTCCAATAGCAAGGGGGAGATTAGCGAAGCAAATTTTAGATTTAGAATTTCGCAGCTTCGGGTTGGCTAATGATGATTTGTGCAAACATATCGCCGATAAATATAGTAGAACCAAACTGGGAAAGTTTAAGTTTTCGGAATTGACCCTACTCCAAAGAATAAGCAGTGAATGGAGCGTATTTAATACAACCCAGATTTTCAAAAATCAGGTAGTTTCTACGCCACCTTCCCTCACTCAACTAAATTTGAATTTGAACGTACTGTTCTTTTTCGATACAGTAGTTCAAAGATTGCTGTTCGTCGAAAGTAAACTCCAAAATTTACCCTCTAATAAATTTACTGTCTCGACTACTTTGTCAACGAACAGCGCAATTTCTCTTATGAAAACATCGCTATCTCAGGTTTATGAGCTAGCAAAGGTATTTAGTATAGCCCATCGGCAAAATACCACTTCGCAGACGCATCTGCCTAGGGATGTATTTAATAATAGAGTAATCCAAAGATTTGTGCCTGATTCAAGCAAATCTCAAATTTCTCAGTCTGGTGAATGGGGCTTATCGCCAAGTTCTGCAATTCTGATTACCAAAACAAAGATACCAGCTTTGTTTGTATCTCAGACTGAAACTATAACTAACCAGACACATCCGCACAGAAATATATTCTTGAATTCAATTGAGCAAACAATTTTGCTTAGGGAGAGCAAACCGCAACTGCAAAGTTCGCAAGCTGGTAGATTTATTTTCTCGCCAAGTAGTGCAATTTATATTACCAAAATATTCCAATATTGGCTTAATCAGCTATTACAAATTAGACCGAGACAAAAAGATAAACCTGTTCTCTTATTTACGTCCAAAGCTGATGCTGTAGGTTTTGAAATACCTGCTCCAGTTGTGCCAGAAAATATCATCAACCAGGTACATTTGTACAAAGACGTATTCTGGAATTCAATTAATTCAATTGTGAAAAAAAATGTGCCAGTACAAGACAAACTGCAAGATTCGATATTTAGCGGATTGACTTTCTCACAAAATAGCACAATTTTGATTACCAGAACATCCCTATCTCAGTCTTATCAACTAGTAAACATTGGAGCTAGGCAAAAAGAGCAAATTAGTCAACTTAATTTGCCATTCCAAGTAAAATCTGACGTTGTGTCTGATGTTGTAAATTTTGAGACACCTGTAACATTTAGTTTGCAACAACCTGGAAATATTATTTCCCAAAATGAGAATCTACAGTTAGTACAAAAATCTAACTTTGAACCTGAGATTTCTCAAGTAAAAAATCCTGTGTTGCTGACGGAGAATAAAAAACCTCTACTGATTCATTTAGCAAATATGAATCAGATAACATCAATAGTTGAGTCAAGTTCAAATTTAATTCAACGACTACAAACCACCAAAAAACAATCTATCTTGCAGTATAGAAAAGCCGCTAATAATTTTCCTAATTTTCAGGATAATTTGATAGCGTCACATCAGTTTCGCAGGAGAAGATTAAGCAAGCTTGACTCAAATTATGAAAATCTTATTATCCAAAAGCCAGTTGATAATACTGCTGTCAAAAATCAACCCAAGTCGGCATCTTACTCAAATGCAGTTGCAATGGAATTTGTTCAGCCTCAAGCAAATATTGCTTCTACTCAAACAAATCAAAAAAGCAAAGTTGAGCTAAAAAATGACCCAGCAACCCGAAAGCAAAATGACTTGAATATGCCAATTATAGATGTAAACAGTCTTGCAGATAAGGTGTATCAAGTGATTGAGCGAAAAATAAAAATAGAGCGACAAAGAAGAGGAATGCTGTGAGAAAAATTACTAAAAATTAAGGAAATAAAAATGGCTTTAGAAAAAGCTTCAATTAAACCAATAAATGGCAGCCGTTCGGGAGAAACAATCCAAGTATTATTTAATCCCACTGAATATTCACTTGAGACAAGCAATCAATTTCAACGGATAGCAGTGCCGGGAACTTCAACACCCGTTACCCAATTTGTTAGTGGAAATACTCAAACTCTAACAATGGATTTATTTTTTGACTCTTATGAAAAGCGGCAGGATGTCAGATACTACACCAAAAAAATTACATCATTGTTGGATATAGACCCGGCTCTTCATGCTCCGCCAATTTGTGAATTTCATTGGGCATCACTAAATTTTAAAGCAACTATAGAACAAGTAACGCAGAAATTCACCCTATTTTTAGACTCCGGTATTCCAGTAAGAGCAACTCTTAGTGTTACTTTCCAAGAATATAGAACTCTGACCGAGCAGTTGCAAGCTATACGTAAAGAATCGAGTGATCGCACCAAACGAATAACTGTAAAGCAAAGTGATCGCCTCTGGCAAATAGCACATAAAGAATACGAAGATTCGAGTTTATGGCGTTCCATAGCTAATGCCAATCAAATTAGTAACCCCAGAATTCTAGCTATCGGTACAGAGCTTGTTATTCCAATTTTAAAATGACCTTATGGACATTGTTGCATTAGAAGCAAAATACGAAAATTTATACGCTCCTTTTTTTGAAATTATCGTTGATGGCAATGATATTCTCAAACTAGGTCAGGAGAACACAAAGGAAAGTATAGAAGTTTCCAGTGTCACTATTGACAATACATTAGACGGTGCTGATACTTTTTCCTTTACCGTTAATAATGCTTTTGATGCGACTAAGAGAGAACTGCGGTCATTTGTTGAACAAATACTAGTTTTTGATGCAGAAGTTGAGATCAAACTAGGATATGGCAGTCAACGAAAAACTCTGATGTTTGGCATACTTACATCAGTTAAAGTAACTTTTCCCTCCGGTAGCGCTCCCCAGATAGAAGTAGGTGGTTTTGATATTTCTTATCGAATGATGAAGGAAAACAAACCGCGATCGTGGAAAGATACAACTGATAGTGAGGTAGTAAAAATTCTGGCTTCAGAATATGGTCTACAAACTTCTCCTAGTGCTAATACACCTTTTGCTCAGCAAGACAGTATTGAGAAATCGGATGTCAAACATCCTCAAATTATCAAGCAAGAAAAAGAAAATGATTTTGAATTTTTAAAGCGATTAGCTGAAAGGAATTATTATGAATTTTTTGTGTTTGGAAAAGCACTTTTTTTCCGCAAGCCAGCATATAAAACAGAACCAGTTGTGACTTTAGAGTGGGAGAAAAGTCTAGTCAGTTTTTCTCCAGAATTTAATATTGCTGAGCGACTTGTTCAAGTAGATGTAATGGGGCAAAATACTGAGAAAAAAATTAATATTGTCGGCACAGCAAGGATATTAAATGATGAGATTGCAAAAATCTCTATTAAAAAGGCATTTAAAGCTCTAACAGGCCAAAAGGTAACCGAGCAACTTCTACAAGAGCAAGTAAAACAGACTGTATCATCCGAAGATCATGCCAAAAGCCTCGCAAAATCTATTTTATTGAAAAAAAATGAAGAAGTCCTCAAAGGTAGTGGAGAATCAATTGGTATTCCTGATATTTTGGCTGGCACAAATATTAACCTTCAAGGTTTAGGTACAAAATTCAGCCGAACTTATTACATTAGTCAGACAAATCACAGTATTAGTAACTCCGGCTACAAAACAACTTTTAATGTCAAAAAAGTACCCGATGAAAATGAGATAACATTAACATCAACAGCAACACCATTCGGTGGCTCAGAGGGAAGTAAAGCAGATAAAGCAGATAGGTCGAGTGGTGCAAATACTAAAAAGCTAATGTAAGCTTCCCCTTTAAGTTTACATTCTGTTACATAGTTTGTTTTTTTTCCCATCGTTCTACTTATCATGAGTCAATTACATAATCTTTCAATTCAATCTGAAGACCAAAGCAGTGGCGCACTTATCAAAGGTGTCGCCCTTGCCACCGTAACGAATATATCAGAGCTAAGTACTGGAAAAGTAAAAATAAAATTTCAATGGCGAAAAAAATCTGATGGCACAAATGATGAGATATTGGCAAGAATTATTACACCGATTAAAGGTACTCCTCCTCAAATAGAAGTTCATGACGTGGTATTAGTTGCCTTTGAGCAAGATAATTTTGAATATCCTTTTGTAATGGGTTTTATTTATCCAAATCTCAAAGATACAGAAGCATAATCAAATCAAAAAGAGGTACGAAGTCGCTATGGCTAAAGAATTTTTAGGGGTCGGTTGGAAATTTCCAGTTAAAGTAGATATCCCAACTGGAAAAATATCAATGTCCGAATATGACAAAGACATCCAAGAAGCAATTTGGATAATTCTTGCTACTGCAAAAGGCGAAAGAATTATGCAACCTGATTTTGGCTGCGGTATCCATAATCTTGTCTTTGCAACCCTCAGTATGGCAACTATAGGTTCAGTAGAGTTAAATGTACGTGAAGCCTTAACTCGTTGGGAACCCAGAATTGATGTGGATGAGGTTAAAGTTTCAGCGGAGCAAAATAATATTGGCAAACTCTTGATTGATATTAATTATTGCGTTCGCAAGACAAATAATGAGTTCAATTTAGTTTATCCGTTTTATCTCCAAGGTGGATGATTTTAAGTTGGGAGTAAGCACTAAAGTGCTTGATAAAATAAATGAGGTACGAAAATGTCAGCACCACCAAAAATTGGCTCTAAAAATTTTGAAACAATTCTACAAGAAATCCAAAAGCTAGTACCCTTCTATACTTCGGAGTGGATAGTTTCTGAACATCAAGATTCAGGTTCAGCACTGCTCAAAATCTTTGCTCATTTATATACAGGTACACTCCAGCAATTGAACCTGGTACCAGAGAAAAATTTCATCGCTTTCCTCGATATGCTTGGTGTCAAGCTATTACCTGCTGCACAGGCTCGCGTACCTGTGACATTTAAGGTGAGCGATGGTACGATTGCACCTGTTTTGATTCCTGCCAAAACTGAGGTGACTGCTCAAGCCCTAGAAGGAGGTGACTCCATCGTTTTTGAGACGGAAAGGAATATTTTTGCGACTCCAGCCAAGCTAGTTGATGCTTATAGTGTTAACAATAAAAAGGATAGTATTTTCTCCGCACCTCCAAATTTCTTGACAGTAGAAAAACGAACTGCTTTCTTTGCCAGATTAGTTTTGGATGCGCAGCAAAATCAGACAAGCTTATTTTTAGACAATACCTCGGAAATCAATGCAGGGGACATACTCAAAATTGGCGAAGCTAGTATGCTATCGGGTTTTGAGTATGTAGAAGTAGATGAAGTCTCTGAGAAGAAAGTTACCATCAAAAATCGACTTGCTACTAGTTATTACACAGATACTTTAGTTGAAAAAAATATAATTTTTGATTTATCTGTAGGAATCAATAAACAAGAACATATTTTATATTTAGGGCATCAAGATATTTTTAATATTACAGCTAGCGTACGGATAACGCTGGAATTAACGTGTTCACAGATAAATCTTTTAGGTTCTGATTTAATTAAGTGGCAGTACTGCGGAGGATGTAAAGAAAATAAACCATTAGAATGGCGTGACTTTGATGAGTTTAGAGTTGAGTCTAACAATCTGATTTTAGATAAAAATAATGACGATGAAATTCAAGAAATAGAGATTAATGGTATTAAGAGTCGCTGGATTCGCTACATTGTTAATGGGCTGTCGGAGAGCAAATTACCACCAATCAACGATTTACAACAAGTTAAAATAAACAGTATTAAAGTCACAGCTACACCATTAGTAAAAGACGAAACGACTCCATGTCTATCTCCTGACATGGCATTTTATAATGATGTCCCAATTGATATTTCCCAGGATTTTTATCCTTTTGGTAAACAACCTCGGCTATCGGATAGTTTCTATTTTGCTAGTCAAGAAGCTTTTTCTAAGAAGGGTGCACCTCTAACTCTGCAATTTAAAATTATCCAACCAGAAGAAGACTTTAGCACTGAAATAAAAGACCCAATTCTTTCTTGGGAATATTGGCATGGCACAGGCTGGAATATTTTAACATTTGCGGAAGAACCAGATAAAACAATACTCAATTTGACTAAGCAAGATGGAGAAATTGCAGCAATTACTTTTACCTGTCCTGAGGATATCAAACCAACATTAGTTAATGGTCAGCAAAAATACTGGCTGAGAGTACGCTTGGTTAATGGCATTTATGGGAGACAAGTAACTAGTGAAAGCATCAGTGAATATCGGTTTAATCCACCCCATCTTGAAGACTTTAAAATTACCTATGCTCCCTCAGCTAGTCCTTTAGAATATTGTTTACTTCTTAATAATCTGCAATACAAAGATAAAACTGAAGAAAGCCAAAAAGCTCTTCCCTTCGAGCCCTTCCAGGCTCTAAAAGATGAACATCAGTCTCTTTATTTAGGCTTTGATGCACCTCCTTTGAAAGGTCCAATTAGTATTTTCTTTTCTCTGGAAATACAGGCTTATACTGAGACAAACATGCCCCGGATTAATTGGGAATATTATAGACGGGAGAATGGTAGAGGTGAGTGGTCTAGGCTAGAGGTTGGGGATGGAACTAACAACCTGACCCAAAGCGGAACAGTTGAATTTTTCGGGTCGGCTGATTTTGCTCAAACCTTGCGCTTTGGTAAATCACTTTACTGGATTCGGGCTGTTGATATCAATGACAAATTTCAGCCCCAGGAGAAAGGTCTTAAATATACGCAGCTTACAGGCTTTGCTCCTGCTCCTAAAATTAAAGGAATTTATTTAAATACAACATGGGTATCTCAAACAAAGAGAATTCAAAATGAAATTCTTGGTTCCAGCGATGGCAAAGCCGAGCAAATATTCGAGTTGTTCAAATACCCAGCGATTGCAGAAGAAATTTGGGTAAATGAATTGAGTGCCTTATCTGCGGATGAAAGAAAAGAACTGTTAGATAAATTCTCAGTGAATGAAGTCAAAGACGACGCAGGGAATACCAGAGAATTTTGGATCAAATGGGAGCCAAGAAATGATTTGATCGAATCTACATCTAGCGATCGCCATTATGAAATTGACCAGACTTTTGGGGTGATTAAATTTGGTAACGGTGTAGAAGGAGCAGTCCCACCCATAGGAACAAATAATATTAGGGCTAATTATCAATTTGGTGGTGGAGAACAAGGTAATGTTGGTAGTTTTGAAATCACCAGTTTAACAAGTTCGATTGCTTTTGTTGATAGCGTTACGAACCCAGAAGCCGCCCAAGGTGGTTCAGATAGCGAGTTGTTAGAACAAGCTCTCAAACGCGGCCCACAAATGTTGAAACATCGTAACCGCGCCGTCAGCAAAGGAGATTTTGAATGGTTGACTCGTCAAGCTTCTCGCAGCGTTGCGCGTGTCAAGTGCCTGCCCAATTTTAATGACGAAAAAAAGAGCCAACCAGGTTGGGTTACGGTCGTCATTGTCCCTAAAAGCAGCGAAGCAAAACCCCAACCCTCTTTACAACTAAGACAAACAGTTGAGCAATACCTGCGGAACCATACTGCAAATGTTGTTACCTCACCCAAACATCTTCATGTTTGTGGCCCCATTTATATCGAGATTGGCATCCAGACAAGGCTGTTCGCGGCTGAGGTCGATGCAGTACCGTTTGTAGACCAGATGGTAATCCAAAAGCTCAATGCATTTCTGCATCCTTTAGCTGGCGGTTACTCCAATCAAGGTTGGCAATTTGGACGCTTACCTTGCTTGTCTGATTTTTATGGTTTGTTAGGTTCCATCCCTAACTTAGATCGTGTCAGTTACCTATCGATGACTGTTAGAGATACAAACACTAACCGTAGCTGGCAAATCACGCCGGATAGTTCTGTAGAAATCAATATAGTTCCCTATGCATTAGTTTGCAGTGGCAAACACATAATTGATGTCAAAGCCGACATTAATTCCGAAGTTACGGTTGGTTAATAGACAGTTAGGAAGCAGCAACAATGGCATTACCTTTACCACAACTAGATGACAAAACTTTTGTCCAATTGATGGAAGATGCGCGGAAATTAATTCCTCGTTATGCCCCCGACTGGACAGATTATAATACCCACGACCCTGGTATTACTTTCATCGAGCTTTTGGCTTGGCTGACTGAACTTCAGCGTTATTATTTGGATCAAGTTAGAGATGAAAATATTATCAAGTTCCTGAAACTTGTTGGCACACGACTGAAAGATGTTACCTCAGCGACTACTGATGTCAAATTTTCGTTTGTTGATAAACAGGAAATTGCACCTATTAGGGTTCCCCAAGGGACAAAACTAACTACTAACGAGCAGATAATATTTGAGACTGATGCTCCCTTGCTTATAATTCCAGACAGTTTAGAAAAGGTGATTAGTTCTTTTAAATTAGGACGGAAAGACAATATAAAAGCTATTGAGCAACAGGGACTTTCATTTTTTGCCTTTGGTGAAAAGGCGGAAGCTGGGAGTTGCCTGTATTTTGGTTTCAAATTATATATATTTGATTGGGATAAAGTTCCTGGAACCGAAGGTGACACACATAGCGAAAGACTTAAGCAGTTTTTAGACCTATATCTTGGATTTAGTTGGGTTAAAAATATAGATCATGAAGCTATTTATAAAAGTGATGATGGGAAAATTATTATTACTGATGGCAATAAATGTCTAACATTGGAACTTGATGAAGTGAACAATCTGGTCAAACTTACCTTCGATGAAAATATTACGGATCAGATTTATTTTATTGTCGTCAAAAAAGACAACTCTACCCGTATATACGGTCAACCATTTCCCGTCAATCAATCCATCTCTTTAACCTTTAACCTCTTTGAAGATTACCCTATTAAGCGAGGTAAATATGGAGAAAAACCTGTAAAAATTATTCCTTCAGCTAATCTTGCTTGGGAATATTGTGGTAGCGATCGCCTGTGGAAACAACTAGATATCGCTCGTGACGAAACGCTGAATTTATCCCAGAGTGGTCGGATGTGGTTTATAGCGCCAATGGATATGTATGTACGTAATATATTTCCTTTCCCAGAACAACTTTTCTGGCTGCGAGTAACTGTTCAAAATGCTGGATATGAACTACCTCCTAAAATAAACAATATTTTATTAAATGCTATTGCAGTTACTCAAAAACATAGCATCAGCGAATTTAAAACCTATTCAAGTAATTATCAACGTGCTCAATCATTTCCAGTTTCATATTTAATGCTAACTGGCGACAGCATCATTCAAGTTAAACAATTTCCTTTAACCCTATCCTTATTATTCTTTAACTCTCGCTTAGAAATTTTAGACCCAATTTTTTGGCTGGCTGTTGTCTTATCTCATAAATTTGAAGTGCAGTATGGATACTGGAAAGATTGGCAGAATTATAGGCTACAAAAAAACCAAGAACAAGGAACAGTAACGGTTACTTTTCGCGGTAGAGTCCCATCAAAAGGTACAAACAATATCAGACTTGTTTCTTATCTAGACGAATTTGAGGAAAAGCGGTTTCTCGGTGGTAGCAATGGAATGCCAGGTCAAACTTTCTCTCTCAAGCAGTTTTTCGTAGTTCCCGAAAGCTTTAAAATTCAAGTTAAAGAGCAAATTCAAGAAGATTACTTCTGGCGGGATTGGATTCGAGTTGATGATTTTGATGCTTCCAAGCCAGAAGACCCACATTATGTCTTAGATACGGAGAAGGGTGAAATTTATTTTGGTGACGGTATTAATGGCGATATTCCCCAGGTTTTAGATTTTGAAGACAAGCAAAGTATCTGTGTAGTTTCTTGTCAAACCAGCAGTGGAGAAAAAGGTAATGTTGAAGCGAATACAATTAATCAATTAGTGGATGCAGAATCTATATATCCTACAAAATTAATAGTAGAAAACCAAGGAGTCGCCTCTGGGGGTGCGCCACTAGAAACATTAGAAAAAGCGAAACTACGTGCCAGAAAAGACTTGAAGCAAATAGAACGAACTGTTACTTCTGAAGATTTCGAGTTATTGGCTCTTTCCACCCCTGGACTTCGTGTTGCTAGAGCTAAAGCGATTGCACCAACCGCAGCGTCAGCAAAAAATTTGGTCAAAGTAGTGGTTGTACCTTACAGTGAAACCCTTGTACCTGCTTCCCCAAGCTCAGGATTTCTGCAAAATGTTCGCCAACATTTAGAACCACACAGGTTGATTACTACCAAATTAGAAGTCATTCCCCCCTGCTATGTTGAAGTCAAAGTGAAGGCTTTATTACGGATTCGCTCTGGATTTGACCCTGATGAGGTTTGCAACCAAGTAAATAAGTCCCTGATTGAGAGATTTTTACACCCCTTAAATGGAGGCTCGGAAGGTAGAGGCTGGCAGTTTGGACGAACAGTCTATGAATCGGAAGTTTATAAAGCAATTGAAGATTTTACATCAGGGGTGGATTCTGTAAAAAGCTTAGTTTTATCTATTCCAAATGCAGATCAAGATGCGGAGGCATATCTCGACCAATACGGAAATATTCATATTTCTACAAATAGTTTGATTTACTCAACTAAACACGAAATCTCTTATTAAGAAGAAAAATTTATAAATTAAGACAATGATATGAACCAGAAAGAATTTAAATTTTTAGTTTTGAATACAAAAGCTGATTGGCAAAAATGCCAGCCGGAAAATTTGCACATTTCTGATGAGGGATTGCAACTAAAACCTGGTTATCAATTCGTATTTGAAAGCCAGATTTTTGACAAACAATTTTTTGGACAATTGGAAGCTGTTGATTTGGGGGTTGATGATTTTTCCCAACTGTATTTGCTGAATACAAAAGAGCGACGAATTTGGCTTTTTGATTCAGAGCAAAAATACTTAGAACCAGTTGCATATCTGGATGCTTTACTTGGTAAGCCTACAAACATTGCCTTTAGTAAATCGACTATTTACGTAGCAGATGAATCTGAAGTTATAGAGCAAGTTGCAGGAGATACAATTCAATCTCGTATCTATGCCTTTTCCCGATTTAACTGGCAAATTAGATGGGTTGTGACGCTTCCAGAAAATGTGAAGGTTGTCGATTTGGCGGCGCATACAACAGACGGGACAGTATATGCGCTTTTAGATTGTGGCGAACAGGTTGTTGCTAAATATGCTCCATCAGGACAACGAATAGAAACAACAAGATTTACCAGAGATAATAATGATACTGTACATCCAACTGCGATCGCCTTGGGTAGCAATGGCACTGTTTATGTTCTTTATAGTAGAAAAAATAATGAAAAAAATAATGAAAAGGTAGTGAGGTTTGATAGCAACGGTATTAGTACATGGATTATTTTTCGCCAATTGCGCGAACAAGTATTGGTTCCAGAAGAAATTGAACCTTCAGGACTAGCAGTTGACAGCCAGGGAAATGTATACATTGGTGATAAGCGAAGTCTGAAAGAGGGTGAAGAGGAAGACAGATTCATTTTTCGCTGTCCCCCATCTGGAGGAACTGTGGAACCAGTTTTAGCTTATCGCGGTGCTGTACACAAAATGATTTGCGTCGGCGATCGCCTGTTTATCTTCAATTCTGAGAAACAAACAGTCAACGTTTTGCGGCGAGAACAGCAATTTTTACGCCAGAAGCGACAAGAATTACCGACAGGTTCTTTTACAAGAGTTTTTGATAGTACTATGCCTGGTCAACAGTGGCATAAACTGATTTTAGAGCGGGAGATTCCCCAAAACACGCAAATAAAAGTTTATTATTCAATTACAGATAGTAAGTGGCAGCCAGGAGCATACTTTGAACCTTTGATTAATCCTGGGGATGCTCTCATTCGCGGCGATCGAGAAAATCCCAGTCCCCGAGGGCGATATCTGCATTTAAAAGTAGAATTCATTGGCACCGAACATAAAACGCCAATACTTAAAAATCTTCGTGTAGTTTTCCCGAGACTGTCATATTTACGTTATTTACCAGCTGTTTATCAGGAGGATGAAACAAGCCGCGATTTTCTTGAACGTTTTCTCTCGTTATTTGAAACCTTCTTAGGAAACTTAGAAGGGCAGATAGACCATATTGTCCGCTACTTTGATGCAGATGTTGTAGGTGAGGAATTCTTACCTTGGCTATCTACCTGGCTGGCGATCGCTACTGATGACAATTGGACGCAAGAGCAACTACGCAACTTGATTAGGAAAGCACCGCAACTATATAAGCAGCGCGGGACAAGGGAAGGAATTGCCGCGACAGTCGAGTTATTTACAGGCGATCGCCCTTTAATAATTGAGTATTTTCAACTAGAAGAGAGTAACCAAAATAACCAAGTAAATGCAATCCTGAAAAAGGAATACTTTGAGGACAACGAGCTTTTTCGTTTTTGGGTTTTGCTCAGTCCTTTCCAAGTTAATAACGAAATAGAACTACAAACTATTCAACGTCTGGTTGAAGCAGATACACCAGCTTATACAGAAGCTCGGATAAAGCTATTGCAACCCTGGATTTCTTTGGATAAAGAGTCATATTTAGGATTTAACAGTTGTGTATTTGAACCTAGTTTACAGTTGGATATGGGAGGAGCTATTTCCCAGGAAAATATTTTAACCGATATTGAAGAATTCGGACAACTAGAAAGACGTTCGAGAATAGGTTTAGACACCAAATTAAACTAATTATAATTCAAGCATACTAGGACATAAGGGGTTGATAATTTATGGCAAATAATGGATTGGCAGGCACAGAATTCTCATTGAATTATTTTGAACGTAATAGTTATTTTTATGGCAAATTACTAACTGTACGTGATTTTGAAATAGAACAAAAATATGGAATTGAAAAAAGCCATCTCCTCAATCGTCTCGTTCGGGGTAAGGGTATAGTTTGCGGCTTGGGAGTCAATGAAAAAATCAGTATTGAAAAAGATAATCAGCAAGATAAACTTTTCCTGAGAATTCAAATATCTCAAGGCGTAGCTTTAGATTCTTTGGGACAAGAAATTATTGTTCCCCAAAATATATCTGAAACATTGGAATTTAACACTAGAGGTAAAAACTACATTTACATCCAATATAAGGAGCAGCAGACAGAACGTGTATCTCAGGTAGAAAATGGTTATGCGAGGGTTAAAGAAACTTACACAATTTTTGCTAGTTCAGAAGTGCCATCTGCACAGATTAAAGGCAAAATTTATGTAGAAACTGATACAGATTCGGAATCTATTTTGGGAGTCAAAGTCGAAGCTGTAGATCAAAAAAATCAAATCGTCAAAGCAGTTACCTATACTGATATATCAGGTAATTATACACTTCTAGTCCCCAATGGAACTTATCAGGTAAAAGCTTCAGTAAATGGCTTTGAAACCCAATTTTCAGGAGCAATCACTGTTTCTCTAGATAAGCAAAGCGAATCAATCAAAACTATAGAAGATTTAATACTGATTCCTGACTCATCGGAAACCCCATCATTTCTTATTCAGGAATTAGTTCAAAATTACTATAACGATTACTTAAATACTTATTCTGGATACAATCAAGATAATAAAATATTGCTAGCTGTCGTAAATATTCCGACAGATAACGCTCCACCAACACTTGATAAACAAGAAACTGTAAAGTATCGCCAAATTGTTTACAGTAATCCTATGCTGTATGACCTACTGAGTAAAATTAGTACTACAGTTCCCGCACCAGCAGATACAGTAAGCAGTATTCAACAAACTTTAATTCCGGGAATCTCTCCACAATTTGCTCGCGCAGATCATGCCCATAGCTTAGAGGATGATGTTGTCACAGCTAGCAAAATAAATGCCAAAACATTCACTTCCTCAGATAACAGTATTAGTATTGCCAAAACTCAGGATAAACAATCATTTGATTTAAAAGTTGCTTCTTCAGTAAAACTTCCCGTTCCCGGAGAGACGGCAACCAGTATCCAACAAGCATCAAATCCTGGAAGTTCCACAGAATTTGCTCGTGCAGACCATGTTCATAATTTGCTAATTAATGACAGAGGTCCTGATGCTAGTGGAAAGTTTATCTTCACCCCTGGAGATAATATCAACCTCGTTCCCGGACAAAAGCCCAACGAATTAGTAATTTCAGCTACAGGGGATAGTGCATCAACATCTAGCGCAATATTTACAGGCATACAGGAACTCGAATTTGAAACAGATGAAGCTTTGCCAAAGGGCAGTTTAGTACCTATGAGCGTAACAGTGGAGGGTTTAAAAGAAGGACAACCTTTTTCTGTCATGCTTGCTCCCATATTACCAGCAGATATTCCGCCAATTACCCGTCCAAATTTAGGAAAAAAGGAGGGACTACACTTTATCTTTGGTTCTAATATCCAACTACCACGTATGTATGTAGCTTACGTACCACTACCCTACAACAAAACCTTTGAAATTCATGGTTTTGATGCTAACCTTTGCAACAACAACAAAGAGCAAAAAGTTAAAGTTGTTTATTGGGTAATTACTGGTTCTCAAGAGATAAATGCACCATCAAATTCCACCAACAATCAAATTTTAGAATTAATTAGGAGTAATGCTGAGGGAATAACAATTACGGGTTTAATGCGAGAATTGGGAGTAGCACGGTCTGAATTGGAACCCGTACTTACACAACTGGTTGATGCAGGTGAAATCCAGCGTGGCAATGGTAATAGATACCGCATCTCAGAGACATAAAGATGAGATATCAAAACAGAAAACCACTCCGCAGAACATACAAATGAAGAGGTAAAAATGTACGCGCTGAAACCGGATAAAAAAGCTCAGGTTCTGTCACAATTGTGGCGAAAACCGGGGGTGGCTAAAAAAAAGGTGTCGCCAGTTACACCAGAAGCCTCCCCACACAACCCTCTAACGCAGTACATATTACAGATGGGTAATTCTCCCAATATCAGCACCCACGCATCTATCTTGAATCGCACACCAGCTAATCAACAATCTTCTAATTGGCAGTTGTTGCTACATTTACAACAACTGTATGGGAATCACTACGTCAACCAGGTGCTGCAATTGTTATTGCAAATGGATGAGGGAAGAGCGATCGCCCTAACTGAACCATCACTGGAAGAGTCAGCTTTACCTGCACCAGTGGAGGATAACCACGAGCAGGAGGCGGAGCAGATTGAGCTAATACCAGAGGGAGAAGCGAATTTAGCCGCCAATCCCTTAGAAGAAAACTGAATTAGAAAATTGACGCTGTTACTGGGCAAGCTACTCCAGGAGCCTGGGAAAAGAGGTAAAAAATGCACGAGCCGAAGCAGGATAAAAACGTTAATAGCAAGACAGACCACCAACAAACTGCGGTTAAAAATGCTTCTGGGAATGCACTTGGCATCGCCACCGCCCCTCTTGACCCATTGGTACAGCAAGTTTCGCGGATGGGCAATGCTCCTAATCCTAGTGCCCATGCGGCTATCCTGAATCGCGCTCCAGCTAATCAGCAATCTTCTAACAGGCAATTATTACTGCAATTGCAGCAGCAGTATGGAAATCCCTATGTGAATCAAGTGTTGCAATTAGCGCGGGGGATGGGGGAGGAAACACCCGCTAACGCGACTGAAAAGCCTCTGATACAAGCAAAGCTAACGATTGGTGCGGTGGGGGATAAGTACGAGCAAGAGGCGGATCGGACGGCGCAACAGGTGGTACAGAGGATAAATGCGCCATCCCAGTCAGATCGAGGTCAGGCGATACAGAGCGAGACGATACCTGAAGCCGAACTTCAGAAAAAGCCGGAAATTAGCACGATTCAACGGCAGGAAATGCCGGAGGAAACAGAGGAAGAGCAGCCAGCCGAGGTCAAGCAGGAAACAGATTCCCTGCAATTGCAGAAGAAGTGCGGGGGATGTGAGAAGAAGGAGGAAGAGAACCTCGCCCAGATGAAGCCGGAGACAGGCACTTTCCCCCAAGAAGAAATGCCCGAAGCTCAAGAAGAAGCAGAAGAACTGACGATGCAGCCATTGGTACAGCGTCAACCTGTTGGGGGTGGGAAGGCAGTAGCGACAACAGAGCTAGAAGATTCTATCCAAGAGGCGCAAGGTAAGGGAGAGCCTCTGGCAGAAAATATCCGGCAACCGATGGAGCAGGCGTTTGGGGCTGACTTTAGTGGTGTGAGAATTCACGCCGATGCCAAAGCTGATGAGATGAATCGATCGCTTCAGGCTCGTGCCTTTACCGTAGGGCAAGATATTTTCTTCCGTCATGGAGCTTACGATCCTAATAGTAAGCAGGGGCAGGAGTTACTGGCACACGAGTTGACTCACGTTATCCAGCAAAATGGTAGTGAGACTCAACAAACGACAGAGCCAGAGGTAATGATTACTAAGTCACCTGAGGATACTGGGGTGCAACGGGCTTGTTCTCAGTGCGATCGCAAAAAAGAGAAGGGAGTCATTCAAGCCAAAGCAAATCCTGGTGCTACTCCCGACGCTACTGTTAAGCAAGAACCCTCAAATTCTCCAGAGACCGGGCAAGTCTATCCAAAAGATAGTGACCCTAATGCTGCACAACAGCCTGCACAATCGGGTTCATCCCAGTGTCCCCCACCGCCACCTGATAGCGATGGTGAGAAGAAAGGTAAAGATAAAAATAAAGAATGCGAAGAGAAACCTAGTGCATGTTCCACAGGTAGCATAAGTTCGGCACCAGAAGAGGGTGCTGATGGTAAAGCACAAAGTCAATCATCAAGTAATATACCAAAAGCACAACCGCGTCAAAAAGCTGTTTCCAGAAATAATGGTTCCCACCTGCATCCACGAGGTAGGGGTAAAGTTGTTAGCTCAAAAACCAAACTACAGAACGCAGAAGCTACAACTTTTGCTTCAGAAGCACCAGCACACCTAGATTTGGAAGCCCAGGCTGAAGCGGCTAACAGTGGGGTTATAGCACAGAAAGCTGAAGCCACAGATCGAGCCTTAAAAGCACAAGCACAGCTACATGCGACCAATACTGAGACAGCACGGTTGACCTCTACAGGAATCACCTTTGCCTTACCTCAGCAGAAAACAGCTGTTGCAGGAGAGGATAATGCTGGAGAAATGCAACAGCAAAGGGCGATCACTACCAGTATGGCGAGTAGCTTCTTGGCTCAAGGGGCTTTGCAAGTGCAAAAGGTGACTGCACTGGGACAAGAAATTCTCACACAGATTCAGGAAGCGTCAAAAGAAGCTATAGCCTCGGTTAGGGGGACAATTGAGCAACAAAAGGCTGCCGTTGCTGCCCAAATTAGTGGGCAGCGCGATCAAGCTCAAAGCGACGCACAGGCAACAATCGCTCACATTCATACACTTTATCAGGTAGCAAAAGCCGCAATTCCCCAAAAAACGACCATAGGTCGCCAACAAACAGAAACAGAATACGTAAAAGCTCTCTTTACAATAGATTACCGCGAAGGCAAACAACTCGATGAGATTAACGAATCTTATGTTAAGGTTTGCGGTCAATTCCAGAATGTGGGTCAGATGGTAGGTGCTGAAGCCCTAGCCCTTGGGGAGCAGAGGGCAAAGGAATGGGAGTCTCAAAAGATACATCGAGATGACAACTTCTGGGACGGACCAATCACTGATAATCGACTCGATGCTAGGGCTGACGCAGCTAAAAAGGTAGCAAAACAATATAAGTGTGAGTTAATTAACGAAGCCAACGCTCAAGCTGATGAACTCCAAAAACAGAAGCCAAAAGATATTCAAACTGCTCATACCATTGCCGAACAGTATCGCCAACAGGCGCAAATTCTGCAACAACAAAGTCTCGAAAATTTGATTGTTGTTGAGGAGCAAGCTCTTTCTCAAGTAGCAGAAGCAGAAATTCAGCTAACTCAGACAGCTAACCAAACCCTGCAATCGACATTACAGTCTTTGGACTTACAAGAAGCTGTGCAATTACAATTGCTGGAGGGTTACGGTCAACGCCAAATATTGGCAATTGAACGGGATGCCCAAAATGTGATCGCCTCCATACAAAATGGAGTTAATCAAATTGCGACATCGTTGCAAAATGCTTTGGAAAATAGCATTGCCCAGTTTCAGGGTATAGAAGCACCATTACCTGAAGAGTTGAGTATCACTTTAGCAGAAATCATGAGGCGGTTTGACACTGCTGTTGCTATGGTACAGAGGCAAACACAAAAGGGTATTGCGACTTCAAGGAAAGGAATTAGCCAGGGAGGAAAGCAAGCAGTTGGTGCTGTAACTGGAATTACTGAAAGTGGAATTGACGAGTCTGCAACTGTTGTTGAAGAAACGAAAACGACCCTAGCTCATTTGAAGGAAGGCACTACACATACCTTCAATGAAATTCGGCGAGCTTATACAAAAACATTTACAAAAGCTACTCAAACAGTTGTTAAAGGTTTTAGTCAATTAACAGAAGGGATTGAAACCACATTCAAGCAGAATTTTGACCCGAATCGCTACCAAAAAAGCGTCAACGACTTGGAAGAAGGTCTACGGGGAGCCATTTACGGACATACTCAGCAAAGTGAAGAATGCGCTATTAAGTATGCTGCTGACAAAGCCGCAGAGCAAGTACAACCACGCTGGAAAACAGCCCTCAAGTGGATTGTGATAATTATTGCCGCTGTTGTGACAATAGTTGTGACAATAGTTTTTCCTCCAGGAGGAGGGCTACTTGGTGCGCTCTTTGTTGGGGTATTGGTTGGTGTTGTCTCTGGGATCATCGTCCAGATCATCAACAATGCGATCGATGGTAAGAAGTGGTCGGATGATATCGGATATGCAGCCCTTACTGGTGCGATTGGTGGTGTGCTTGGTGGTGTTGGCGGAGTACTGGGTAAATTTGCTGTCACAGCGGGTAAAGAAGCACTTAAAAAATCGGTGGACTTGGCTATTAGGCTGGGAATCGATCAGGTTTTCAATGCCCTTGGTAGCCTCTTTGGCGATTTAGCCGTTACAGCAATGAAGGAAGAGCCGATTAATTGGGAAGAGATTGGAAAAAATATTGGCATAGGCGCTGTTATGGGTCTAGGTGGTCATGCTTTAGGTAGTAGACTTAGCCACAAGCTGTCTGTAATTGCGACAAGAGCTAAAGTTGCTGAACTTAAGCCAAATCATCTAAATGAAATTCGTGGACTGGCTGAACTACAACCCAGTAATCAAAAGGCGTTTGATGAGGGAGTAAATAAAGTTGCTAAAGAAACTGGAATCAAGCCTAAGGAAGTTGCTAAACTTGCAAAACTAAAACCCAAGCAATTAGATAAACGAGTAGAACAGGCGAAAAAGTCAACTGAAAAACTTGATAAATCTGGTTTTGGTAAATTTATTAAGAAACGTGCTATCAAGATCGCAGATATGCATCAGCAACCCTTACGGGAAGAAAATGCAACGGGCGAAAAAGCACCAGAGACAACTACACTCAGCGAAACTGGCGATATTTCAACACTCAGCCGTGCTGATGCTGATACAGATGTGGCTGGTGTTAAAAGTCCTGAAACTGAAGAAAAAGCACCAGAGACAACTACATCGAGTGGACGCAGCACTCACTTTAATGAGCCAGAAATCGAGTCTGGTGTGGTTGCTAAAGAGAAGACGGCTGATGGACACGAAATTAAAGTTCTCAGAGATGGTCGCATTGTTCGGTGTACAACCTGTGAGGAAATTGAGCGTCAATATTCAGACATACTAGAGAACAACTCTAAGCTGAAAGATAAATTTGAGGAGATTAAGCAAATTAGTGATCCAGATAAAAAATCTGAACAGGCTAAACATTTTGAAGGACTACTTCAAAAATACAAGGAGGCACTCGAAAAAATAAAAAATATAGAAAATATTCTCGAAAACCCTAATTTGGCAAAGCAAAAGGAAAATCAAAAGAAAGCTTTAGACAAGTTTAAAAATAGATTAGAACCCGAGGTAGACAAACTAGACAAATTACTAACAAAATTAGGTAAAACTGAGGAGAACCTAAAAAGACAGGCACAGGAGGGAATCCCAGCAACGCAGGAAAAAAAATTAGAAACTATAGAGTCACAGCTACAAACTTCAGAAAAAATAGCACTTATTGAGCAGAATTACAGTAGTCTATTACAGAAAGAAAAATCACTTAAAGAACGACTGGAAGAAATTAAACAATCTGAGTTAGATGATAACCAAGAATCTAAGATCCTAGATGAGTTCGAGAAAGTTCTTATTGAAAAATCTCTTACAAAACAGAATAATTCTATTAAATTAGGGCTAGCAAAAGAACTTGAAAATATTTTGAACAATTTAAAAATACCAGCCTTTTTGGGTGGTGGTGGAGCGGCTGCTGTTTTGGGAAGTGGTCGTAATATCAAGGACTTGGATTATAAGATGGGACAAGATTTTAAACAAAGATGGCAAGACCAAAGTGAAAGAAGTGAGATTGTTAAGAAGATTACTGTTAAGTTAGAAGAAACAGGTTTTCAAGTATCTAACAAGACTAGTGATAAGGAATTACCATATGTGTTAAAACTTGAAGTTAAGGCAGAGGGTAGCAACGAACCGATTGAAATTAGTCTCACTAGTACTGGTAAGTATGATGAATTTAAAATTCAACAAGAAGAAGGAGTAACACTTATAGGACGGGATGATCTAATACTAGATAAAATGTTTGCCTTTGCTGAACGAGACATTAAATCAGTTGACAAACTCACTACGGATTTTGTTGATATTGTGCAATTGCTCGATAATTACTCTCCAAAAATTAGTCCAGATGCATTAGAAGTTCGTTTTGTTGCTTATCGCGGTAAGGTGCGTCAAAGATACAACACTGGCGACAATATGATGAAACAGTCTATTGAACAGCAAATCTTAGGTCGCGTTGAACAATATAAAGATACCTTAGTTGATGCTCAAAAAAACCGCAACATAACTGGAGGTATAGAGCGCTTAGAAAAATTTACCCAACAGTTAGAAAAAGCTGCTCGACAAGAACTTCTGTATCAACGTGATGAAATTATTCAGGGTACTGCACCTCTTAAAGCAACTCCGAATAACTCCAGAGTTGTTGTCCGATCTAATTCCTTATTTCAAAAGTTAACATCAAAAGAGAAAAGTAATATTCTTCGTGAATGGGTTCAGTACAATAGCAAGCTAAAAGCACTGGCTAACAATGATAGTATTAATACTCAAGAGTATAAAAAGGTAAGCGAACAGGTAGCCAAACTTAACAAAAATTATAATATAAATCTGCTTTTTAAGAGAGTTGATACAAGGAATCTATTCGGGAAAAATCCGTTTTGGATGGGGGTTGATACTCCAACTGCTGGATCAGCCAATAATTTTACAGGAAGTGTACTATCTACCCTACAGGTTGGCCCTTCGGAGGCCTCAGCAAATGCAACGGGCGAAAAAGCACCGGAGACAACTACACTCAGCGAAACTAGTGATCGCGCCACTGAACCCCCCCTAACCACAAGCCCTCCAGATGCATATAGTCGCGCACCTGGTCAGACAACTGCACTCAATGAAACTAGCGATCACAATACTTCAACAGTCAGCCGTACTGATGCAGACATGGCTGGTGTTAAACGTCCTGAAACTGAAGAAAAAGCACCTGAGACAACTATATCGAGTGGACGCAGCACTCACTTTGATGAGCCAGAAATCGAGTCTGGTGTGGTTGCTAAAGAGAAAACATCTGATGGACACGAGACCAAAGTTCTCAAAGATGGTCGTATATTTAGCTGCTCTACCTGTCAAGAAATTAGAGTAAAATACGCAGAATTGCTTGATCGAAGACCAGATTTATTAGACAAACTCAATGATATTGAGAGACGAGTCGGTGCAAATACAAAAGTTGAAGAGGCAAAGCAGTTAGATATAGAAATTAGAACTATTCTGGCACATGAACAAATTCTAGGCTTCACCCATGAAACTACACCTGGTAATCTTTTAACGATACTAGAAAATGACGGTTTAAAGAGCAGAGCAAAACTAGTAGAAGAAAAAATACTCAAATCCAACCACGATACTAAAAAGGGAGGAGGTTATTATATATATACCAGGATGATAACAAAAAGCAGTACAACCCCGCTTGGTGGAGGTTCCAAAGGAGCAGGAGGGCAAATTATGCTTGTCCTAAATCCAAATATGGCATCACGCAAAGATTGGTTCACAACCAATACAGATTTAATGGGTTTTCTTCCTCCCTCTATGAAACCAACAGCTACAAAAAATTCAAAAGAGCTTCCTAATCCAGAAAAGTTTCCTTATGCAAAAGAGTTTCCTACAGCTTGGAGTTTACTGAAAACAATATTGGCATTAGGGAAAGGAGGTAAAGGAAAAATGACTAGAGAGTTTGGAGAACCAGAAGAATTCCGCACGCCAAAAATAGAAGATTTAATTGCAAAACCAAGTTCACACAACGAACAAGGCTTTTTTGGAACAATTGGTCTAGAATACTTTCAGAAAATAATTGTCAAACAAAATATCGAACAAAATGGCAAAGGGTCACAACATAATATCAAACCAGAAATTAGCGGTGCAAAAGAACTTATTGAAAAAATTCGCAATGTAGAAGGACTTGAAAAAAAGATACAAAATGCTACAGGTATCACACGTTTAGAAGACTTTATAGTGGACGCAGATGTAGGTACGCCAGTAAGTAAACTAATGGGTGATGTACCGAAGAGTCCGGAGGCTTCATCAAGCAGCACAGCACCATCTACTGGTCCACAAAATATAGTAGACACTCCATTAACCAGCCAAGCTTCTTCTAGTCGCGCTCAAACTATCCAAAAAACCGAAACACGTACAGATCGGGAAGCTTCATCCGATTCGCAAAAAACATCAAAGAAAGCACCCAACAGAAATATTCCCCCTCGTCCTCAAGGCACTACTGGAGAGTCTTTAGGCTTAAACCTGGTCAGTCTAAAAAATAAATTCCCAGATGAAACATACAAGCAAATTATTAAACACAAGAAAAAACCTTTAGAGCTTTCTGGAAAGGCACTTGTCGATACTCAAAAGAAAGAATGGCGCTATCAGGGCTTCGATACTAGGCTCAATCAATTTGTGTTTAAACCATTTGGCGATCGCACCACTGAACCCCCCCCAACTACAAGCCATCTAGATGCAGATGTCCACGCACCTAGTCAGACAACTGCACTCAGCGAAACTAGCGATCGCGATATCTCAACAGTTAGCCATTCTGATACAGATGTGGCTGGTGTTAAACGTCCTGAAACTGAAGAAAAAGCACCTGAGACAACTACACTCAGTGAAACTGGCGATCGCACCACTGAAACCCCCCCAACTACAAACCATATAGATGCAGATATCCACGCATCTGGTAGTCGCTCAGATACAGATACAGAAGCACCCAGAGGTCTAAAACCTGAAACTGACGTGGCGATGACCCCAAGGGAACGGGAGATTCTTGAGACAACTGCTCCTAAGCGTGGGGATGAGCTAACACCAGAAGAATGGGACACAGAACGTGAAGTGGTAGAGAGGATTGAGCCTAAGCCAACTTCTGAGGAAGGATTTGTTCGGGAGACAGAACTACCCAATGAGCATAAATTGAAGGAAAAAGAGGATGGCGATTTATGTCGCGCTTCTGAGAACTGCATACCTGTGCCAAAGGATATTATAGAAAACTGGATAAAAGAATCTACAATCAAGTCGTCGATTCTTAAACGGATAAAATCACGCTCAACCGCCCTACAGAATCTTGACGAGGCTGTTAATAAATACCAGAACAGTAGAGAGACAGCAGGTAACCTTGGCGAAAATATTAGCAACCTTGAAAACATTTTAACTAAAATTGAAGATTGGCAAAATACAAAGGGTAGTAAAGGTAGTAAAAGAGATAGCAAGGTCGATGAATTAAAGACCGTTATTGAAAATGATTTACAATCTTTTAGGGACAGAAAGAAGCAAAAAGACGCGGATATGCTAGCTGCGAAAAAATTACATGATGTGTTTCACCTTTTCGAGCCAGACTTAGGAAAATATGCACAGCGAGACAATGCTTACCAGCATGAAGGATTTGTATCAAGTGAATTGAATCCAAATGGAATAAAGGATTTACTCTCACGTTCTAGAAATGACGATAATTCATTAACAGACGATGTTATAGACAAAATGACTGTCCTTGATCAATCAACGAAAGAAAGACAATTAGAGCAGAGTAAACAAGGAAGTATTACCGTTGCTACATCGCTTAGTAAAGCTGATGTAGAAGCAATTATGAATGACAACATAAATTCGGTAACGCAAAAATCTATATATCCTGAATTGGAGAATTTTACACATCAGGACGGCAATATTCAATCAAATAACGTTACCAAAGATATGGAAATTGGTAACGTAAAAATGAAAGTGATTCACGACCCCAGTGATGTGAATTTTTCTGCTCGACTTCAGATGTTTACAGATGCAGTCGAAAAGGTTCAAGCCAAAGGTTTTGAAATACCAGAGATGGAAGTAAATTTATCAAAATACGGACGAAAGTTAGAAGTTTCAGCCAATAAAGAGGTAACAATAATTAGTGGTTCGTCATCGCATCGAGCTATTTATGTTGCTCCAAACTTTATACACATTAGCTCTGAGAATTTGAATAATCCAATGACAAACAGAGCAGCGGGCGATGACTCTAATTACAAATTCTCATCTACAAAGCATGATCCCAGTGGGGTGGCAACAATTGTGCATGAGTTAGGTCATGCTGTGCATTACCACAATGCTAAAGGTAAGTTTCATGGTCTATGGGGAACTCATTTTAAGGGAACAGACTCTACCGGGAAGCCACTAACGCAGCTTGCACAAGAAGAAGTCAGTGAATATGGAAACAGACCTCGAGAATTTGTAGCGGAAGTATTCTTAGGCTTGGTTTATGGCAAACAATATCCACCGAAAATAATTGAGATTTATAAGAGTTTCGGCGGTTTAATGCCGAAACAGGCGGTGATAGGGGAACTATCAACTGCGTCTGGATCATCTGGCGATCAAGAACAAGGACTCTCGGCAGAAAGCCGTGGCAATACAGATGTAGGCACATCTAGCACTCACTACGATGATCAACCGATTATTCAAGCACCTAATGTGGTTGCAAAACAGCAAGTATCTAATGGAACAGAGATTCAAGTTACCCAAGAAGGTGATGTAAATATCTGTTCGAGTCCTTGTAAACCAGGAAACTTTTCTCCTGCAACCGAGCAAGAACCTAACCCACAAGAAAAACTGAGAAAGGCAACCACAGAATATAACGAAAGGAAAGGTGGGGGAAGAACCGGAAAATCAACTGTTCCAGGCTTTAGAGAGATATTGTTTGGCACTAAAAACGAACGAAAGTTTGGAGATAGCGAAAGTCAGGGCACCTGGAAAACCCAAAATGAGGAGGAATCGAGGCAAACAGCTAAGTCATCTTATCTCAGTATTGCAGATATCTCAGATGCGACCATACCTAGCACTGGAGGCAATACTTTAAAGGGTAGGCTATATACACCGCATCCCCCCTCAGATAGAATTCAACGTTCTGGAGAAGGGAAAATAGTTTTACTCCTGTCTGGTAGCGGCGGACCATCGGAAGCGCAGGTTATGCCCATCGCTGCTAAGTATAACGAGTTGGGAAGCCAGGTATTAGCAGTAAACTACAGAGGTTTCGGTCAAAGTACCGGTCAACCCACTGAGGCTGGACTTTATGATGATGGCTATGCAATGGCTAAACACCTCATCGACAGTGGTATCAAACCTGAAGATATTATAGTTCACGGGTACTCCTTGGGAGGCGCGATCGCAGCCGATGTGGTTAAGACGCTTGCTAAACAAGGTATAAAAGTGGGGGGATTAGTTTTACACAGTCCCATGCCAAGTGCAACCTCTGCTGCGGCAGATATGACACCATTAGGAGTGGGTAGGTCTGTAACCAACTTGTTCCTGGGTAAATTCAACACCCGTTCTAAGCTGCAAAAGATTCAAGCGTTGTTCCCAGATTTGCCTATCCATTTGATGAGTGGGAAAAGCCAGTCTGGGGATCATTTAGCGATCGATACGGCGATCGGAGGAAGACAAAAATCCTTCCTACAGGAAGTAGAGGAAATAGGATTTAGGCAACTTAGCAGTACTTTGGCATATGGCGATCATCTAAATGTTGCAGCACACACAAATGACCCTACAACGGTAAAAGCGTTAGAAAGTATTTTGAAGCGCGGAACTGTGCCAGTCGATACAGGTATATCTAGTAGTTCTAGGTCGGAAGCTTCAGGAGGTGCAAGGGGCGAAAATGCACCTGAGATAACTGCACTTAGCGAAACTAGCGATCGCAATATCTCAACTGTCAGTCAACCTTTTGGTAAAGAGGTAAGTAGTTTTGTAGAGCAAACTTTGACCCAAGCCCTACCTCCCAAACTCCAGAGCAAAGTTATCGTACAGGTTGACCCTGACCTCACTGGTAACACTGTTCGCGTCGATTACAAGTTAGCAACCTTGACTGGACAAGTCAAGAAAATTGGTATGCGGGTTGGACTAGATGCAACTGCCGTTGATATCAAGTTGCACGTCAAAACTGTCGAGTTGATGCAGCATTACTCCGGCTTATTAGGGGTAATACGCATACTCAAACGGCGGATTCAATCTTGGATTCGTAAAAATGGTAAACCACCAGTTGGTTCGCGTGCTTGGGAAGCCAAACTGGAGGTTGAAAAATTACCTCGGATAATTAACGAGCGGTTGGAAAGGCTTTCTAAAGCTGATTTAGATGAAGCTACCGATCTGGAAAGAGATATTGAGAATTTACGACAGCAGTTAGAACAACATGAGCAAACCTTGGATGTGATGGATACAAGTCCTGGTGAGGGGTTTGTAGCAATGATGAATTCGGGTACTACGGCTAAAGCGACGGCTCCAGCGGCAAAGCGCGCCCGCAGAGCGATGAATGTAGACGACTCACCCAATACTGCTCACGGCGAGGTGGAGGACACAACGCAATCAAGCAATGAAAATGACGATGCACAACCAGTCGAAACCAGTTTTAATTATGCGAACGCTGTTGTATTAGAAAGGGTATTAGAAAGTGATGATGCTAACAATCAAAAATCAGCAGAAGATTTCACAATAGGAAAAATTAATTTGCCAATACAGGATCGTCCAGATACGCAATTTGGTACGGATCAAAAATCTCATTCCATATCTTGGACATTATTAATTCGATCCTATAAAAACATAAAAAATATAACCGTAGAATATTTTATAGAAAATTATTTAAAGAAGGACTGGGAAGCACTAGCAGAACAAAATAAAAAAGAATACAATCCACACAACCAGTTCCAAAAATATCTCAACCAATATACAAGTAACTATTTTGATGAATTGAAAACAAAAAAACTCTCTCCCCTTGAGTGGCATAAAATAATACAATCAGCTATTACCGATTATTTTACTGCTTTGCAACTGGCTCCGCTTTCCACTCATGTAGGACATTCAACCAAAATCTTTGCAAGGGAAATTAAAGATTCTCAAGCAGGATCGAGTGGGGAGACTACTGCTAATAAATTTTTTAATGATTTGGAATTACAACTACACAATGGGAACAATCATACAATCTCGCAAGAAGAAATAGACAAAGTTATTAACAATGCTAGGAAATATTTAGACCTCGGCAATCATGACCAGGGTATTTGGGGGCTTGGCAAAGGCGCGATAAATCAGATACAGGAGAAATTCTTGAAAACTTTTGCAAGGGCTAATCCCAACACATGGCGTGTTTATGGGAAACATATAAATGAGAACTTTAGCCTAAGTAAAATTATTGACAATGAGACTAATAAATTTTTTCATGAGTTGGACGAAGCAATAAACGATAAAAATAACTTTTCACCAAATGCATCAGACATCTCTAAGAAAGCTCAACGTTTTTTCAAACTCCGCAATGAGAAACTGGATGGCAAAGAAGTGAAACCGCCGCAGAACTGGGATGAGTTCTCGGAATCTTTTAATTTGAAAAAAAGCTTTCAGTATAAGACACTGAAAGATGTCTTTTCTAGACGGAGAACATCACTAGAACAAAATTTACTAGAATTACTAAAAGAAGCCTTTGATAAATCTTCTAAATCTTCTGAGGAAGCATCAAAGTCTGGCGTTCAAACAAGTAATATTACTGGTTCTGAAACTTTAGAAACTACCAGCACTGATGACTCTTCTACAAGTGTCAAAGGTTTTCCATGGCAAGCCAAACTTGAATTAGAACATCAACAAACAACAGATGCTCCGCTATTCTCTGCTAAAGAATATACGATAAAGGCTATTTATTTAACCAACGATCGCCCTCCTACAAAATTCGGTCCTGTTGGACAAAAATCACATCTAATAGCATGGAATCTGACATTACAAAGACTCAGTAACCTGGCGAAAGGGAAAAACGTTGAAGAGTTTTTAAAAGTTCTCAAAGGTCAATGGCAACTTCTTCAAGCTCAAAACTGGGATGCAATGATTAATAGTCGACTGATTACAGAAAAGGAAGAATATAACAATGCCAATAAAAAGCGATTGAGCAATTTGAGACTAAAGCTTAAATCGAATATTTTAAGGATTGATGAAGCACTTAAAGAAGGTAAAAAAAGAAATGACTTGCAGTGGAATAACTTCATCCAAGAAACAATTTCGGATTATATCGAGGTATATCAATCTGCTCCTTTAACATCTTATCGTGATGGAATGCCAGAAGGGCGTGGGGAATCTGATGCCAATAAATTTTTAACGCTTTTGGAAGATAACAATTTATTCGTACATGAAAACGAATGGGTTAAAAAATTTGTAAATGAGTTCTCCAATACAAAAGGTAATTTTACTGGACCTCTAGCTAAATACAATCACGATGCTGCTAAGGCGATTTTCCAAACATTGACAAATGAAGCAAGTTTGAGATCAACCGATCTAAAAATCATAGATAATTGGAAAAAACTAAGCGATATAGAAAAAGCTACATTGAATCAGATACTCATTCAGCAACTAGCATTAAAATATTCAGACATTAAATGGACTGCTTTTCCGACTTCAGATACATCAATAACACAACAAATATTCGACATGTCTAACGTATTACATGAGTGGGAGATGTCATTAAAAGATGCCTATCCTAATATTTGGGCAAATTACAGAGGAATATTTCAAGAGTATACTAACCAAAAAGAATTATCCGATAGTTTAAAAAAGAGTCAAAATCAAAATAACATGACTCGTTGGATGGAAGAGAAGCATTATCAAGACGGCTTGGATTCCATCCAAGCGGGAGACCTTGATCTAAACGGCTCATCGGCTTTCAACCAAGCTAAACGAGATTATACAGATGGCGTGAATTCCATCCGAGGGGGAAACCATGACCTAAACGGCTCATTAGCTTTCAACCAGGCTAAACGAGATTATCAAGAAGATGTGGAGGGCTTGGAGGCTTCCATCAAAGAACAAGAAGCGATGCAGGTAGATTGATATGCCAACCGAATGAAATTACAGAAATAGGAGCAAAAGCTTACCTACAGTCTGAAATAAACCAAGCAAATCGCCCAAACAAAAACTACCTTTTGCAACCCCATGACTTCCCCAACGCAGACATCACAACCAGATCCATCATCCGACCAAACCCAAACAGCCCAAACCCTCATCACCACACTCTTAGGTTTTACCCCCGAAGAACTGGAAAACAATCCAGAAGCCGCCCAAGCCGCTTTTCTCAATCTCTACAATGGACTGAAAGAATTTGTCAGCGACTCCACCTCTAAAAAACCTACCAAAATTAAAGCTGCCCGTGCGCGTTTGCGTTCCCTCCGCAAAACTTTACAAGTACAGGGAATTGAAATTAGCGAGGAGATAGAAAAGGAACTCCCCCAAAAGCTGCAAGAATTATTCTCCTCCACAAAAACAGAACAGTACCTCCAAGAATTTATCAGCCTACTGCCAGAATTTACCAACCAAATCGACCAATCTCCCGAATTAGTTGGGCAGAAAATTGATGAATTCATCGCATCATTGGACAAAGGCGTATTGGTGGAACTAGAAAAACCCTTAGAAGAACAGCAAAATCAGGAATATAGCCAAATGGCACGGGATGCTATTGCCGCATCCTTCAAATCTCGTGGTCTTCGCTCATTTGCTGGTGGCGATTTTGATTCAGAAATATAAATTAACAAAAATATATATTAAAATTTACTCCAATTATGCAATATTATGCCACCTCACTACAACACATATTAGCAGAACTCGAACGAATTGACCTGCTAATTCAAGTCCAGCTTCAACGCTTACAGGAAAACCAATCAAACGATGCAGCATTTCAAGGACTTTATATATCTGAAGACGAACTAGAGGAATTACTCGCCAAACCAATCGGTCAGCCGCATTGGGCAACGGCAACTACTCCCTTCGATGATGATGAAGTTGAAGCTGTCTTTGAGGAATTAGCTACAAATATTCAAGAGCGCAAAGCAGCCAGTATTCAACAAGGTATTACCCTACGCTTAGAGGAATTAGCCCTTCTCTTTCATCTTACCACTATTGATATTAACATCCTCCTGATTTGTTTTGCCCCAGAACTCGATTTGCGTTACGAAAGCCTTTACTCTTACCTGCAAAGCGATGTTACAAAAAAGCGTCCCAGCGTCGATTTAGTTTTAAATTTATTGTGTCCTTCCCTAGAAGCTAAACTAGCAGCACGCAAACATTTTCTTCCCAGTGCCCCTCTTATAAAACATAACTTACTACAGTTATGCGATGACCCATCTGCACAGCAACCACTTCTAAGCAAGTATCTCAAAATAAGCGAGCGAATAGTAAATTACTTACTTGACATTGACGAAATTGACTCCCAAATCAGCATTTATACTAAATATAAATTACCGCAAGTCAAGTTAGAGCAACTATTATTACCAACCGAAATAAAACAACGCTTCCAGCTATTAACTCAAGAACCACAAGCACTAACAGAGGGATGTATATTCTATTTTCAGGGAACCTACGGTGTCGGCAAACAAGCAACTGCGGAGGCACTGTGTCGGGAAGTTAACACAGGGTTGTTGATTGTCGATGGAGAACGTCTGCTAAACACAGAAGCCATAGCATTTGATACAGCCATAAATTTAGTTTGTCGTGAAGCACGTTTGCAGAATGCCGCTATCTACTGGAAAGGCTTTGACCGTTTACTGGAGAATGATAAACAGGCGCGACTGGAATTACTCATACAACAGTTGGAAGATGCCACCTTACTGACTTTTCTCGCCGGAGAAGTTACTTGGGAACCAGTAGATGCCTTACAAGATATTCCCTTCTTGCGGGTTGAGTTTTCCACCCCGACCAATGCCGAACGGGTGCAACTGTGGCAAAAGAGCCTCAAAGGAGAAACAGGTTACGGCTCTGCAACAGACTTAAATATCTTAGCCAGTAAATTCCGGTTCAGTGGTGGTCAAATTAAAGACGCAATAGCTACTGCTAGGAATATAGCTTATTGGCGCGACCCACAGCAGCAAAAGTTGACAATGGCGGATATTTATGCTGGGTGTCGCTTGCAGTCTAACCGTAAATTGAGCAATTTAGCGACTAAAATCAACCCGCATTACTACTGGGACGACCTAATTCTACCTCCAGAACAGACGCAAATGCTACGAGAAATCTGTAATTCGGTCAAGTACCGCACTTTAATCTACGATGAATGGGGCTTCGATGGCAAACTAGCTTTGGGCAAGGGAGTCAACGTTTTCTTCGCCGGACTTCCTGGCACAGGCAAAACTATGTCTGCTGGTATTATTGCTGGAGAATTAGGCTTGGCTCTCTACAAAATCGACCTATCGAGCGTAGTTAGCAAATATATTGGCGAAACCGAAAAAAATCTGTCTAGTATTTTTGACGAAGCTCAAACTAGCAACGCCATTCTCTTTTTCGATGAAGCCGACGCGCTGTTTGGTAAACGTAGCGAAGTCCGAGATTCTCATGATCGCTACGCCAATATCGAAATTAGCTATTTATTGCAGAGGATAGAAGAGTATCAGGGAGTTGTGATTTTGGCAACAAACTTACGCAAAAATATGGACGATGCCTTCGTCAGACGGATGCACTTCAGTATAGAATTTCCTTTCCCCAACAAAAAAGAGCGCCGCCGCATTTGGGAGCAAATCTTCCCTAAAACTACTCCCTGCAGCCCAGATTTGGATTTGGATTTCATGGCACAACGCTTCGAGATTGCTGGAGGTAACATTCGCAACATCGCCCTAGCATCTGCCTTCCTCGCAGCAGATGATGGCGGAGCGATTTCTATGGATCATCTGATTTCGGCGACTCGACGAGAGTACCAAAAAATGGGCAAAATGCTCTCAGAAGGAGAGTTTGGTGAGTATGCTAGGGGGTTTAATTAAACGTGAGTTCGACGGATAGAACAGCCCAAAAAGTTTGCTAGATAAGAATTTGCTTAACTAGATAGACGAAGTGCGATCGCTAAGATTGTTACAAGGTCAAAAAATTAAATTACAACGCCAACAATCTTATGTTTGCCGTTTTCTCTCTATCTACAGATTACTATTGCTCAATACCTGTTTGCGATCGCTGTTGATTGATTAATGCTTGTTGGGTAAAGAAACGCAAACTTTCAATCTGCTCAATTTCATTTGTTGTTAGTCGAGTTGGTATCTCTTCGTACCAAGTTCTCTGACTGTAGCAGGTTTGCATCACAGGAGTATTATCCCCATGACGGCAAACACTCAGAGTATTGCTATCTAAGCTGGCACTCAACTCCCGTCCTTTTATACGGAAGTTATTGGTAACAAGCATATAGTCAGTGATTATAGAAGGCAAATGTTTGAGAGTAGAAGGCAGAAGGTTAAGAAAAGGAGGAACATAGGAAGATTGCTCTTCCAGGAATTGTTTAGCAGTAAGACCGTTTTCTTCTGAAATATCCTGTTGTGCGTACTGTTTTTGGGGATGCGGCTGAACTTTTTTCTTGGTGTTATTTGCTTCTGAAGTGGGGTTATCTTCTGATTTGGGTTGTATTGTCGAAATATTACTGAGATAATTACTGTTTAGTGTATATGTAGTAACAAGTTTTTTAGAGTTACTATCGGTATCACTATTACTATCACTTGTACTGCTGCTAGTAGCTTTATCACTATATAAGTAATCATTATTACTTAAAATTATGCTATTTATGCGAGCAATTGCTTTGGCTTTAGCTTTTTTAATTACTTCTTTATCTTTACCTGGGTCGTACATGATTCCATATTCAGACCGCAGTTTGTTCCAGCTATAAGGTTTGTATACTTGATAACCTGCAATTTTGACATCATTATGGATATAGGTAAAGCCAAGTAGTTCTTCCCCCTGCATCTTAGGCAATACTCCAATGTTGTTTTCCTCCAGGCGTTTAATGAACGTAGAAACTGTGGGACTATCCTTAATGGCTTCTCCTATTGCTTGGCGAATAATTTCCTTACTTGTTGGGGTTTTGTGCTTACTGTTGACTGCTCTAATACTTTTTGATCGGTTGGGACTGATGAGTGTAATTATTCCGTACTCTTGCTCTAACCTAGAGGCGACGGCTTCATTTGTTGTCGGTGTTACTTCCAATCCTAGTTCCGCCGCGATGCGTCTAGTAGAGACTTGGGAGCTGAAATAATCATAGGAATCATTAACTAAACTACCATCTAACCGAATCCGGGAAGCGATTATATGCAGGTGTTCGTGGTTGCGATCGTGGTGGCGTACTGCAACAAACTGACTGGTAGCTGCTACAGATGATTCTTCCTTGGGCAAGTATCCCATATCTTTGAGATATTCTCGTGTTACATAACTGTACTGACTGTCCGATAAATGCTCGTGGTAGTTGGGGCGGTGTGCGATTGAGATGATGAGGTGAGCGCACTGCCGTTTAACTGCTTTGTTGGTGTACTTGATGTTGAGAAACTGCTGATTAAATTCATCTGGCCTTGTTCCCATCATATTAGTATCGACAATCGCAGCATCATCTTTGCCCAACACATATTTGAGCGTGTCCAGAAAGTTGGGTTTTTTATAGATGACAGGAATCAACTTGAGGTTAGAGTTTAGTAGCTAAGAACGTTTTTCCAACCTAGCAATTCTACTTAGAAACGCAAAGAACTTGACTGTAAAGATTTGAACAAAGTTTAATTATTGCCTAATCTCAACTAATATCAATAAACAAAATAGAGATTTATCGCTTCTTAATTTCTCTACTTTCTATATATATCAGCACTTGTATCGAAGTATTCAAATTTGAATACTTCGTTATTGATTAGTATAAGTTCTCAACAAGCTTATTTTTCTATTTCTTGGTTGTGTACAGGATTCCCAGCGTCTTGTTTAGAGCCTGCGATCTCTATATTAAATGCAGCAGCAATAGTTTTATCTACGAGTGCGATCGCAATTTCGACTTGGTTAATAATTTGTTGGTTGTTTGTTTCCTTGGCAAGGTGAGATAACATCATCAGTTCGCTTTTGAGGGTTCCTGCCGTAGCACGGATGGTTATTACATCTGCGGGTGGTTTTGCTGCTAGCACTCGTCTTAACCCACATGAACGTAGATACTCAGATGCCGTTTGTCCTGTGGCGGTGGCTTTCTCCTCAATGGCGTTTTTTTCTTCCTCAAAGACGTATACCTTAACTAATTTGGTTCGTTTAGCAGGCCTATTTACCATACCTTGTTTAATCATTGGACTGGGGGAAGTATCACGCTTTTCTGTACTGTGCCAGGGAACTCGTTGGACAACCAAAAGTTCCACTTTTCTCACGCACACTACCATTGCGGATAATATAGCCGTTATCCTTGGTATAACTGACATTGCGGCTATATGACTCTAGTAATAGTACTGCAACTGCTGTGAAATCGCTTTTACAAGCATTATGCTGTTAGGGTCGAACTATGCGATCGCAGATTATTCTCTATGTAAAAATACTTACTTAATTATAAAATTTAGTCTTTATTTCCTGTCCTTAACTAGAGAAGGAGAATATTGTGTTTTTTGTTAAAAATAATACATATTTTATTTATTGTAGAATGCTGAGAGCCGTGCAGTAATCGTGCCATTGTAGTTATAAAAAAGATTATCAGTCAATAATCAAGTATGCGATCGTGAAATTTTACCTAAGTATATAAACTTAATTTAATGTATAAAATTAACTAAAAATGATTTGTTTAAAATTGAGCGTATATTAATTAGATTAGGTTTGTACTACAATTTTGTATTTTTGTAGCATATAAAAATATAAGTTGTATAGAACTTATTATCAATTAATTGTAATTATTGATAATAAATCTAGGTTGAAATAGGCCCATTTGCCATACCTTGTTTACTAGCATGATTGCACCAAGTGCGAGGGTAGGATGTAGTAGAGCGTGCAGTGAGTACGGGAAAAGTAAGCAGAGAGTAAGCGGTGAGTACTAGGGAAGTGCGTGTGTCTTATGTAGGTCTAATTTAAATGGAAAAAGTATACTAAATTAATAATTTAACTAATAAATAGAGATTTTTTACCACTTAGTCAGTGAGTACTCGGCAAGTTGCGGGAGAGTACTGAGGAAGTAGCTTGGGGCGTACAGATATAGTAATTTTAGTCACTTTTACATTACTGGAAATGTTGATTAAGCCTATCAAATAAGTGGTTTTAATATTACTAATTACTACATCATGTAGTATAAAATTGGCTAATTGTAATTTGAGTTAATTAGGTTAAAAGTTGAGATTGTTTTATTACTGTTGATTGTTGTAACTAACTCGGAGGGGGAATTATGCCAAGGAAGGTGCAATCAGATTATGTAGAATTGTCAGTGGCAAGAAAGAAAGGTTCTAGTGAAGCGAGATTGTTGCAATACCTGAAGGACAGTGAAAAGGGAGGGGGGGATATGATAATGGAGGCGATAATTCCTCTCTATCTCCCCTATATGCTCTACTCAGAGGGTGTAAGGGGTGAAAAATTATCTTCGTGCGTATTAGATGCGATCGCGCAGTTGGAAGTACAAATAATTAAGATGAAACGGGCTTTCGGGATGGAGGGACTTGCCCAAGTAGTGCTAGTGCAGCCTTATGGTAGTGGACTTCCCACTTCTGCTGCAACTACCACACAACCTCATGGTAGTGGAGTTTTTTCTCTGATAGCTGCAACTGATATTCAGGCTCAAGCAGAGAAGAGTGCGAGTTTTTTTACGGGCGTAGTTTCGACCGATGATGTTTCTGTTTCATCAGAGGTGCCGCTTGTTGTGGAGGAACAGTCTTTTCAAGAGGAAGATTTGGATGATGATTTCTTCAATGATGATGAAGATGATGTGATTGCTAAAGCAGAGATAGAAGTTGATCCGGGATTTCGTTTAGAGTAAGGAAACTGTATCCAGCGATCTCATTTGTAGATTGTCCACCCTATAGATTTGGGTATCAAGGTAGTGAGGTCATCGTCTGCGCTGCAAAAAAAATGGATGATAATTGTAAAATTTTTTCTAAGACAGGGTAATACTGCTGTAAAGTAAGCCTTTTTCCATACCGAGTTAATACTTATAAAGGTTAAATTGTAAGCAATAGCAGAGATGAATTGAAACCTTTATATATGCCCAAAACTAAGGAGAAATCAGATTTAAAAAAGATAGTAATTACGATTGATATGGGTGCGAGTAAAACCAAGGCTATCGTTCAGGAGTATCCAGAAGGAAAGCCTGTTGTTTTACTTTTAGACTCAGAAATAGCGGATGTTGCTAAAGCCTCAGTTGAAAGCGTCCAACAAGAAGGTAGTCCTGAATCTCGTGCTTGGGTAGGAATTGGTGATGAGTATTACGCCTTGGGAGAACTTGCTCGTCGTCGGTTTGGGGGTATATCGCAACTGAGGGAGTTAAAATACGAACTAGCAGTTCCCAAAATTTGCGGAGCATTTTGGCTGGCTAAGGAGAAGTTGAACCTGGGTAATGATGTTGCAGCTTACTTGAGTGTCCTGCTGCCGCCGGGTGAAGTGCAAGACAAGGAACAGTTACAAATTCGGTTGAAGGATACGTTTCGGGGGTTTGATACACCAGCAGGTAAGATGCGGGTGAAAATGCTTCGTTATGATGCAGCTTCTGAAGGTAGTGGAATATTTTTCCACCGTAGGCGAACGCTTGGCGATCGTGTACCTGTTTCGATGTACGTAATGCTTGGTTATCGCAACGCTAGTATTTTCACCTTTCGGAGTGGTTCGATTGGCGCAGGAATAACCAGCAATTTTGGTATGTCTTGGTTAGTAAATAATTTGATTTCCAAAACATCGGGACTAAGCCCTGATAATTCCAATATTATTGAGGTACTGATAGAAGCTGGAGCCAGTTGTGACCCCCAGGTGATGCAAAAACTCTCACGCAAGCGCAAAGGTGATGAGATTCAACTTGATGGAGAGTTGATGTCCAAAGCTTTATTACTTGCTAGAGACGAATATTGGCGTGCGATCGCCAGGTGGTTGCGCTCAAAGATGGATGAGGATATTGAAGAACTAGTATTTTGCGGAGGAACTGCGGATTACATTCGTCCTGAAATAGATGCTTACTTCCAGAAAGAGGGGATGAAAGTATCCTGGCACGCTAATATTTTTATACCTGATGAAATATCTTCTGGTATGGGCAATCGGATGGCGGATGTTTGGGCTTTTCACCAGCACATGATTATTCAGTTTGATAAGTTAACTGGTTATATACGCTCTGAGGTTGTACCGTTAAATAAATCTGTTGAAGGTAATACAAATAATACAGGTGAAGAAGTCAAACGTAGGTATAACTTTACGCCTTGTGAGCGGCCTAGTACCTTTATTGCTGTAAACGAGAATGTTTGATAGGTTCAGGCAAAAATAAATGTAGTAAAAAAAGAATCAGCTAGAGTGAAGTGCTGCATAAAACAGTACTTTCTAACTGATTCTTTGAGATTTTAGTATGGCTGTTGCTCTAGCATTTGGGAGCAATCAACGTGAGAATTGGTAATTTCTGGAATGTGCTGAATTACAGAGTTAATTTGCTCCATGTCTGCATATTGTTGTTCTCGTCTTTTGCGGAGTTCCCATGATTTACGGTTATAAGCTAACAAGTCTTCCAAACTCATGTTGAATTTGTATTTGGCGAAATTCAATAATTGTTCTGTGGTGTAACGACAATCTTCAGGACGACCAAAACAAATTTCAAACTGAAGCTTAAAAGCTTTCCAATCGAAATTGTCAGACCCCAGTTGCCGTTGTGATTCGCGTCCGTAAAGGTCACGAATTGAATAGAAAATTGTGTTGTATTTACGCACGTCGAATGATTCAATCTTGAATTGCTCCATTGTTGAATCATCGACTGTAGCAGCTTGAGCTTTAGTAGATTTATTAGCAGCCATAGTTGTTTCCTTGATGAGTGTTTCGCTTTTAGCTGCGTCAGCATTAGTCAAAAAAATAAATCCCACTCTGTATGAGCGAGATTTTCTGTAAAATCAGATGATTTGTGATTATTTTGCTAATAAACGTTCGCGTTGTAGCCAAGTACGTTTGTTGACTTCGAGTAATTCTTCTAAGCCTTTGTTGAAGTGCTTAATGGAATAGTCAACCATTTGTTGTACACTATATTTGGGGTTTTCGACTGAGCCGAATGTAGCAATAAATCTGGCTTTAAAAGTATCCCATTGTGTTTTATTCCAGTTAGTCTGTGACTGCGCTTGAATAGTTTTACCCCAGGTTTCTTGTAGCCCGTAGTAGACTGCTTTAAACCTTAAGGGGCTACAAAAAGGGCTAGAATGCAGACAGAATAAGTCTCATAGCTCTTTGACCTTGTTGGTAGAAAGGACGCTTATTAGGACTTAATGTCAATA
>NZ_JACJRV010000044.1 GCF_014697475.1 Nostoc sp. FACHB-152 | reverse complement strand
CCGCGTCGGAGCGAAAAGTTGAGCCAGTGCGTTGGACGGGTTCCCCGGCATAAAGCAACTGGCGTTGCGCGTCCGGGTTTCCCGGCGCAAAACTTTTCAAGACAGAGGGGTTGGGGAGAGGTTCATCGAACTCACGTTAATTAAATATCCAAAAATAGTAGGGTGCGTTGTCGTGTAATGCAACGCACTATCTTGTTATGGTTTACTGGGGTGCGTTAGGCTTAAAGCCATAATACAACGCCAGTTTGCTCAAGTCGGGAGACCCTTGACGCTCGTTCGCGTAGCGTCTCCCCTTGGGAGAAGACTCGCTACCGCTTCGCTAACGGCAGTTCCTCCTGGGGGAAACCCCCTACGTACCCGTGACTGCCGACGCTCCTACGTCGCTAACGCTACGCTAACACCACGCAACTCCCCTACATTTTAAGTTTTTTAGGATGGACTAATTATGAAAAAAAGCAACGTCAAACCGTTCATACGTCATAATTCATGACGCTCCTACGTCGCTAACGCTACGCTAACACCACGCAACTGGCTCCCCTACATTTTTAAGTTTTTTAGGATGGACTAATTATGAAAAAAAGCAACGTCAAACCGTTCATACGTCATAATTCATACTGCATCCTTCTGCTGTCATTTGTACTTTGTTTAGGTTTATTTGGTGTTAATCCAGCAAGTGCAGCAAACTTACCTAGTGATTTGCTTAAACAACCAGCAACAGAAATTACAGTTAACTTAGGTAATGCTGCTAACGAACTCAAGTTTGAACCCAATCACCTAGAGTTAGTAGCTGGTAAACGCTACCTACTCCGGCTGAAGAACCCCAGCCAATTAAAGCACTACTTTACTGCTAAAGATTTCGCTGATGCCAGTTGGACACAAAAAGTAGAAGCAGGCAAAGTTGAAATCAAAGGGGCTATTCACGAACTAGAACTGAAACCAACTGCGGAAGCAGAGTGGGTAATTGTACCGCTAAAAGCAGGAAAATATAGCCTACGCTGCCCCATAGCGGGACATACCGAAGCCGGAATGACAGGAGAGATTGTTGTCAATAATTCGTAATTAGCTTTGCTAAATAAGCTAAGTTAAATATAGATATTGTTTCTCAACTATCCTAGAAAAAGCACGGACTCCGTAGCGACAAAGCATCAGTAATTATTATCTCCCCCATGAACATTCTCAGCAATTTGCTTTCTCAACCAGCTAAGACTGCGCCTCCAAAAAAGCAACGTCGAGGAATAGAACTGAAATCACCCCGTGAAATTGAAATTATGCGGCAATCTGCCAAAATTGTCGCTACGGTACTCAAAGAAATTTCTCAAATGGTCAAGCCAGGGATGACGACAGCTGACTTGGATGCTTATGCAGAAAAACGCATCCGCGAAATGGATGCAACACCCAGCTTTAAAGGGTATCACGGTTTTACGGGTTCTATCTGCTCTAGTATCAATAATGAAGTGGTACATGGAATCCCAAGTCCGAAGAAAGTCATCCGTGCTGGGGATGTCTTGAAAGTAGATACAGGTGCTTATTATCAAGGATTTCATGGCGATTCTTGCATCACCATTGCCGTCGGTGAAGTTACCCCAGACGCGGCTAAACTAATTCGGGTAGCGGAAGAAGCCCTTTATAAAGGCATTGAACAAGTGAAAGCAGGCGCGTATCTGCTGGATTTAGCAGGGGCAATTGAAGACCATGTAAAGGCTAATGGTTTTAGTGTGGTGGAAGAATTCACTGGACATGGTGTTGGTCGTAACTTGCACGAAGAACCTTCTGTGTTTAACTTCCGGACACGGAGTATGCCAAATGTGAAATTGCGTGCGGGAATGACTTTGGCAATTGAACCAATTTTAAATGCTGGTTCTAAACATACAAGAACTTTAGCCGACCGTTGGACTGCTGTAACTGTAGATAATTCTCTCTCGGCTCAGTTTGAGCATACAGTTTTGGTGACAGAAACAGGTTATGAGATTTTGACCGATCGCACTAAAGTATAGTTGAGTAAGTGCGATCATATTTTGATAGAGTGCGATCGCATTTATTTAGGGAAGAAATAATTCTGCTGCAAAACCTAACCCCCCAGCCCCCTTCCCTATTAGGGAAGGGGGAGAAATCAAAGCCTCTCTCCTTGCAGGGGAGAGGTTTGGAGAGGGGTTTTCCAGATACCGTGAAAAGTCAGGTTGATATATAAGTTTTATAAAAAGAAGATGTACTAAACCTGCTTGGGTGGCTTTTTTAAGGAAAATTCAATTCACTGGTTACTGATAACTGCTTACTGATAACTGTTGAAAGTTTGTTTGATAATTTTGTAGCGTCTCTTGAGCTTGTTGATAAACAAATGTATTTTTAGGAACCTCTTTTAAAAGATTAATTGCCTGTTGCCATTTTTCTTGAGCTTGTTGCCGAACTGATAATGAATGCGGCGAACTTTGAACAAAAAAGTGTGCTTCAATTGCTAGTTTATGAGCAGCTTCTAAATTAGCTAAAGCTTTTTTTTCGATAATTACTCTTTGAGCAATAGCATGATGATAAAAACGATAGCGCGTTAACTTCTCTTGAGATTGAGCCGCAATAGATGTTGTTTTGGGAATGCTTTCTAGTAACTTAATTGCCTCCTGCCATTTAAATTGGGCTTGTTGCCAAACAATGAGAGGATGGGGCGGTGTTTGTGCTAAACGAGAAGCTTCTAGTCCGAAAGTTTGAGCGGCTTTAAAATTAGCGATCGCAGTTTCTTCAGAATTATAATTTAGATTAAATTGTCGCAATTGAGGATTTTCTGCTTTAATTATCCAACTGCCAAAACTTAACGCTAATAAACTGGCAGCCATCATGCTAAAAGAATAAACTAATTTTTGTTTTTGTAAATTCTTCTGTAGCTGATTTCTGCCTAACTTAGGGTTGAGTAAATATTTTTCTGCTTTTACTCTCAATGAACTAAGCTGCAAAATTAAAGAATCTATTTTATCTTGATAAAATTCACATTCATTAATAATATCTGTTAACTCTTGCAGTTTACCATCACCAGATATAATTAACTCCTGATCATCATCTAACCATTCTAAAGCAAAACCTGTTTTGCCACAAAAAGACGATACTCCTAGTAAAATTTTTAATAAACCTTGACTATTTTTAATATTATCAAAAATAAACTCCAATCTTTGTTTAACTTTTAAAGAATCTGCTTCCGCCTTAATAATTTGCTGAATCTGTTGTTGGAGCAATTTAGGTTGTAGTAAGTCTAATTGAATTTTTAAAATTTCTTCTGCTGCTTGAAATGTTGTCGGAATACTATCATGGGTAGCATCAATATTAAATTGTTTAACTAACTGAATATCACTTAATATATCCGCCGCGATCGCCTGAATCAAATCACCCCAATCAATCCAAACCTCTATTTTGGCTTGGATTTCTTCAAGGGTAATATCTACTGGTAATTGACCAAACTTTGCGGTGAGCAATCCTGGATAATCATACTTATACAGATAAACTGTAAAACCTCCCGAATTAAAAGGGTTGTGGGCTGTATCTCTACAAGCAAGTGTAGAAATAGGCGATTTTTCTAATTGGTTAGAGTTAACTTTTTGACTAATGGTTTCTTGGATATTACGTAATTTATCCTGAGCATTATTAATCATGGCAATTTGTTGCATGATGTCATGAGAATGCCCAATATTTAGCCTCAGAGTATTAACAATTTTTGGTAATTCATTTACCAGTGTTTCTAGATCAGCCATAAATATCCCTTGGGGATTTGCCGAAAGTTGAGATGAAACAATTAAAATGACTATGCTGCAAGGCTAGAGTTTAAATAAAACCTAATCTTGTCAGTGGTAGAAGCATCCTGATTAAAAAATCTGAGGAGCCATAAATTCATAGTTCCCGGATATTCAGCTTAAATAACAATTTCAGTTGAAAAGTTGGAAATAAATGCACAATTAATCACTAAAGTCAAATATGAATGAAACTGATTTAGCGTTTACCCCAGCAGTGGAGTTAGCGCAATTAATCCGTCGTCGGGAAGTGTCACCACTCCAGTTAGTGGAAATATATTTACAAAGAATTGAGCGGTTGAATCCTCAATTGGGAAGTTATTTTACGGTGACGGCAGAATTAGCGATCGCTGATGCCAAAGCAAAAACTGAAATGCTGGCAAAATCCGACCAACTGCCGCCTTTTTTTGGGGTGCCAATTTCGATTAAAGACCTGAATACGGTGGCGGGTGTACCCTGTACCTACGGCAACCCCGCGTTGTTAAATAACATTCCTGAATACGATGATGGGGTGGTAACGCGGATTAAACAGGCTGGATTCACTATTCTCGGCAAAACTGCAACTTCCGAAATTGGTTCTTTTCCCTACACAGAACCAACAGGCTTTCCTCCAGCCCGAAATCCTTGGAATTTAGAATATACCCCCGGCGGTTCTAGTGGTGGTGCCGCCGCCGCAGTCGCCGCCGGACTTTGTGCGATCGCCCAAGGTTCTGATGGTGGTGGTTCAATTCGCGGTCCCGCCGCTTGTTGCGGTTTGGTGGGAATCAAACCATCGCGGGGAAGAGTCACCAAAGCCCCAGTAGGCGATCGCTTGGGCGGAATTGCTGTCAACGGCCCTATTGCCAGGACTGTGGCTGATGCTGCGGCGATGTTAGACGCAATATCTGGTTACTTCACAGGCGATCCCTATTGGTTGCCTGATCCTGAACCGTCGTTTCTCGCCGCTACTCAAGAGAAAATTTCTGGTTTACGCATTGCCTTTAGCACTAACATTCCACCTTTAGGGACTGCGGATGCCAACTGTCAGCAAGGTGTATTGCAAACAGTCCAATTATTAGAACAGTTGGGTAACACCGTTGAAGAAAAATGCCCCGATTTTAGCGGGTTGGTGGAACCTTTTCAAATTGTTTGGCAAGCCGGGGTAGCTGCATCAGGAATTCCGGTGGAAGCATTACAGCCTCTAAATCGTTGGTTGTTAGCACGTACAGGTACGGTAGCTGAATACCTCCGGGCATTAGCGCAATTGCAGATTGTTTCCCGCCAAATTGTGGCATTTTTCGATAATTTCGATGTGTTGGTATTGCCAGTTTATTTACATTCGCCAATGCGGGTGGGTGAATGGGCGGCGTTGAGTCCAGAAGAAGCATTCCAAAATATTATGCGCTGGGTTGCCCCTTGCCCCGCCGCTAACGCTACTGGACTACCAGCGATCGCATTACCAATGGGTTTTGATAGTCACGGCGTACCTATCAGCGTGCAGCTAGTTGGTAAACCTGCGGCGGAAGCCACCTTAATTAGCCTCGCAGCGCAAATAGAAACAGCAAAACCTTGGATTCATCACCGCCCTGCTTTTGCTAGCTAATCATCGGGTAAAGATGAGGGTGTCAGGGTGTAGGAATTTTAAGAAGGTGCTTTCTCCCCTATCTTCTCTTACACCCCTATACCCCTACACTCTTAGTCCAAACTCCTGAAAATCAGTCCTCAATGTTAAGTTATCTTACAATTTCAAGGCAAAGAGCTTTGAAATTACCTCCAAAGAATTTTTCAGCCTGATCAAACGTCTCAGATCAGTTATGCACACGACATAAATAGCAGCCTCACGTATTATAAGAAAGGTATTTTAAGCATTTGAAAGATATAAATTATAAAAGTATCTATATTCGCTATATTGTCAAAATTAGTTTTAAAATGGCGTAAATCCAGATTTTATTCTAGCTTTATACATTGATCGGTTGCTCTCACAACAGGGGTTTTTACTAAGTATTTTTTCCTAATAAAACGGTAGTTTTGAGGGCAACAGTCTCCCAAAAAACACAAGAAATCCTGAAATCCATATAAATTAACGGTTTCATATATCCACTTCTGGCTGCTACACCTTAGAATGATTCATTGAAAAGTCGAGCCGATAGGATGTGTAGCGATTTTGAGTAGAAATACTCCTTAAGCATGACTTTTGTAATTCTGCAAACAGAGATTGGAGTAAAGATGCTACACGGTACATCTAGAAAAAATCTCAAATAAACCTGAAGGAGTTTATATGAACAAAGGTGAATTGGTCGATGCAGTGGCAGAAAAAGCTAGTGTGACCAAAAAGCAAGCAGATGCAGTATTAACTGCTGCTTTAGAAACCATTATTGAAGCGGTTTCCTCTGGCGATAAAGTCACATTGGTGGGGTTTGGTTCCTTTGAGTCACGGGAACGTAAAGCTCGTGAAGGTCGTAACCCCAAAACAAATGAGAAAATGGAAATTCCGGCAACCAAAGTGCCTGCTTTCTCTGCTGGTAAACTCTTTAGAGAAAGAGTGGCACCCCCAAAATCTTAAGTTTTGTTTTCGGGATTTTTATTTTGATGCAGCAACCAGCACACGGGGGAAATTTAGCCTGGGCAGCAGCACTGGCTGGCTGCCCTCGTGATGCTATTCTTGATTTTTCGGCTAGCATCAGTCCTTTAGGGCCACCGGATAGTGCGATCGCTGCGATTAAGTCCCAAATTGATAGTTTGAAGCACTATCCCCAGCCAGAATACCGTGAACTGAGACTCGCTCTCAGTCACTTCCATCAATTACCACCAGAGTGGATTCTGCCGGGTAATGGTTCAGCAGAATTATTAACTTTGGTGGGTAGGGAATTAGCAGCATTATCTGCAACAGTCTTGCTTACTCCAGCCTTTGGTGACTACTACCGAACCCTAGCGGCCTATAACGCTAAAGTCCTGGAGTTACCTATTAATTTCAGTCCTTTGTCATTTGTCAATAGTCATTTGTTAATCAACAATGACACGAGTCTGAATGTTGGCAGCCAACGTTTAGAAATTCAAGGACAAAGGACAAGTGACAAAGGACTACTTTTAAACAATCCACACAACCCAACAGGGAAATTATTTTCACGGCAGGAAATTTTACCACTGTTAGAAGAGTTTGCCTTGGTGGTGGTGGATGAAGCGTTTATGGATTTTTTACCACCTGATGAAGAACAAAGCTTAATTGGGGTGGTGCAGGAACATAAAAATTTAGTCGTATTGCGATCGCTCACAAAATTTTACAGTCTGCCGGGGCTGAGACTGGGATACGCGATCGCTCACCCTGATTACCTATCGCGGTGGCAGGCGTGGCGTGATCCTTGGCCTGTCAACAATCTGGCTGCGGCGGCTGCAATTGCAGTAATTAGCGATCGCAATTTTCAAAATCAAACCTGGCAATGGCTACCACCTACACGAAACCAACTGTTTCAAGGTTTAGCGGCCATTGACGGATTGCAGCCTTATACTAGTGCTGCGAACTTTTTACTGGTGGAAACACAACAGTCTAGTTCGCAGTTACAGCAAAAATTACTTCAACACCATCAGATTTTAATTCGGGATTGCCTGAGCTTTAAAGAATTAGGCGATCGCTTCTTTCGGGTGGCGGTGCGTTCTGTGTCTGATAACCAGCTTTTATTAAACGCACTGCAAACATTAGTCTAAAATTGATAGTTCGTAGTTTTGCTGCTTGTAGAGACGAGATGATGAACGTCTCTACAATTAACTAATGACAAATGACAAATGACTAATGACTATTGACTACGATGTCGTGATTATTGGCGGCAGCCTTGCCGGACGCTATGCTGCTTTAGCTGCAACCAAACTGTATGCCAAAGTTGCCTTAGTAGAACCACAAATAAATTACGGGTTTATTTATCATCAAACGTTTAGCGAAATCGCTAATATCTTAAAGTCTTTCAAAGATGCTGCTGGCTTTGGTATTCATACTTCTCATACCGATATTGCCGAAAAATGCCACGTATCTGTCGCATGGCAAGAGGCAATGCAATATGCTTACGGAGTTGCTGAAAATATTCATGAAATTAATTCCCCTGCTACACTAGCTGCACTTGGAGTTGATGTGATTGTTGGCCGGGGTGAATTTCAATCTAAACCAAATTTAGCATTTGCTGTTTATGACAACGACAGCAAATCTTCAGATTCCCAATCAAATTTTTCTTCGCAAACTAATATTCTCCGCTTGCTACGCGGAAGGACTTATTTACTAGCTAGTGGTTCCAGTCCAACAATTCCTAATATTGACGGCTTACAAGCCACTGGTTATCTCACCTTAAATAATATTTGGCAATATCTCACCCAACCCACAATCCCCCAAAATTGGGTAATTATTGGCGGTATTCCTCAAAGTATTGAAATAGCGCAAACTTTAGCCCGTTTAGGTTGTACTGTCACATTAGTAGTTAAATATCCTTATATTCTCCCCAATATTGATCCAGAAATTGCCCAGTTACTTCAAGCCCAATTAGAAGTTGATGGTGTGCGCGTTCTGGCTCAAACACTCACCACTCAAGTCAGACAAATTGATGATAAAAAGTGGATTCAAGCCGGAGATAAAGCTATTGAAACTGATGAAATTCTGGTTGCAACTGGACAAACACCAAATTTTGCATCTTTAAATTTGGCAGCCGTAGGTGTCAAATGGTATAAGCATCGCTTAGTAGTCAATAATAAACTGCAAACTACAAACAAACGCATTTATGCTTGTGGTGATGTGATTGGTGGTTATGAGTTCGCTAACATTGCTAATTATGAAGCCAGGATTGCGTTAAATAATGCTCTTTTCTTCCCCAGATTAAATGTTAATTATCAGCATATTCCTTGGGGAATATTTACTCACCCAATGTTGGCACGAGTGGGTTTAACGGAGGAGCAGGCAAACAAGTTTTATCACCATAAAGTTATAGTTTTACGACAGTATTTTAAATCTCTAACATCAGCCCAAATTCAAAGCGAAACTACAGGTATTTGTAAATTAATTGTGTTACGCAATGGTGATATTATTGGGGCTACTATTTTAGGAGCAACAACAGCAGAATTAATTAATTTAATTGCTTTCGCTATGGTACAAAAAATTAAAGTCAAAGATTTAGCGAATTTAGCTCCTGTCTATCCTAGCTTCTCAGAAATTTTGGTACAAACTGCACAAACATGGCATCAGCAAAGATTAAAGAGCAATTCAAATTTGCAAGATAGATTAGAAGGCTTCTTCCATGTTCGACGGAATTGGAATTTGTGAATATACCAGTATAGTAGGGTGCGTTGTTGTGCAGCGCAACGCACCATCGTAATATTATGCATATGGTGCGTTAGCCTACGGCATAACACGCCACTACATTTACTACGTTTACAACCGAATAATATCAACTACCTCAGTGCATAATCTGGTTGATATTCCACCAACTCAATTTCATTGCCATCCGGGTCATTGACATAAATTCTGTGTTTAGTTTCTGGTGCTGTGAGGGTGTAATATTCAATGCCTTCACTATCTAGCAATTTTTGCATAGCTTCGCCATTCTTAATTACAAAGCCAACGTGATTAATGCCAATACTTTCGTATGCTTGATGCACTCGATTTTGCTCTGAATAATCATTCAAAGTGAGATAAAATTGGTCATTACCAAAATGCATCCAACGGCTACCGTTGTATATACCTTCCGCACGCACATACCAGTCAGGAAACAAAGTTTGATAGAATTTCTGGCTGAGGTCAATATTTTTGCAACCAAGGTTCAGATGTTCAAAGCGAAGGAAGTTCATAATTCGCTCCTTTAATTTGAAATAGAATTAGTAGAAAAAACTAGAAATTAAGCGCAATACAAGTACACTCCTCAACACTGCTTTAACCTAAAGCAATATCTAAAAACATCATGACTACAAAGCCCAACATCACACCAAAGGTTCCTGCTTTTTCTAAACCTTGACGATGAGATTCAGGGATAATTTCATCACTTTTATCTAATCCTTTAGATAAATCATACTCGAAATGACTATGAGTTGCAAGTTACTGTGATCAAAAAATCATAGGCTATTTACACCCAGACTAACTCCGGAGACGAAAAATCAAGGGTTTAGACTAGGGCGCAGAGGTATATGGGTGTAGGGTGTGAGTGAGCGAAACCCTTACCAGCACCTGACTTCGGCTCATCTTGTCGCTGACTCTTCCAAATTTGATTATGGGTATCTATAGGCAAGAACCTGATTCTTGGAATTTCGCTTGGCTTTAAGCATGGCTTGATTTGCTCGACTCAGCAATTCCTTAACTGTGATCCCCGGCTCTGATACTGCTATTCCAAAAGACACGGTGATACTTTCTAAGGTTTGCTCACCATCTTTTAGTTCCATTTGAGAAACATCTACCCTAAGTTGCTCTACTCGTTCACGCAGCTTTTCTAGCGTTACATTAGGCATAACAATTACAAATTCGTCGCCTCCCCATCTACAAGGAATGTCAAAGGAACGAATTGAATTTAACAACAGTTTTCCTAATGCCTTGAGGACAATATTGGCAGTCAAATGCCCATAACGTGAGTTGTAAGATTTGAAGTTATCGATATCAAGAAAAACAAGCCCAAGAGATTGCCCTAAGCGTTGAGCCTCCGCTAACCTCTGCTCAGTTATAGTTTGCATATAGGTAGAATTGAATAGTTGGGTCAACCCATCTCGCAAGTTGTCATGGGTTAGCCGTTGTTTTATCAAGAGATTATTTAATGCAAAGGCTAAATATCTAGCAATTACCTCAGCAATTTGTTGTTGTTCTGAGTCTATTTCTTCAGGGGAATGGATATGTAAAAATCCCACTACTTCAACTTGTCCTAACAATGGGACACATAAATGTGCGCCGTTCACAGGCTGTCTTATGTGGTTGCAAACCAGTCCTGGGTGATGAGGCGATAACAAGTTTAATTTACCTCTCCGCAATGCCCAACAATCGGATTGAGAAAATATTTCTTTACTTTCTTTTTCGCCTCCCCAAAAACTCTTCGTCTCAACATAATGTTTGGAGTTAGCAATTATGTTGATACAACCACTCATATTAGAAAAAAGCTTAGAACAGGTTAAAGCAACCACTTGATATACTTCATCTTCAGACTCGCAGGTATACAGCATATTAGCCATGTCTGATAGATATGTAAGTTGCTGATTTTTAGAGTCTAATGTTAGAGTTTTTTGTTCTAGCTGCCGACTTAGATCCGCAATCACTCGCTGTGCTTCTACAGTTTCGGTAATATCTATGCTAATCCCACCGATGCGTCGCTCGCCTGTGGTAGGGTCGCTGAATGGAAATTTAAACGATAGCCAATAGTTTGGCTGTTCATTATTTGCTGTCTTTACCTCTTCAATCAACTTCAATGGGCGTAGAGTTTTCAAAACGATTTGATCATTTTCCATGACCAGTCGCCCTTGTTCTGGGTCTGGCAAGATTTCACTATCTTTTTTTCCTAACCATTCTTGTGGGCCGACCAAAAATTTAGACTGGATTTCTTGGTTGTAGTAAAGTATTCTCGATTGCTCATCTTTGATATAGGCTCCAAACGGGCCTTGATTTAAAAAGAGCTGTAACATTTGCTGGCTACGTTGAAGTTCGCGTGCATCTGCTTGAAATTTGGCAATTACTTCTATAATCTGAGAAGTAGTTGGCATCAACCACAGTAAGGTGGATAAAGAAACAAACGCCATGATGTCGATTACGCCTAAGTGCATTGAGGAAATGGGCGTATGTGACTCAAACATCATCAAAAAGTGATGAAATCCGCAAAAGAATATAAATGCACCTGATAAGAAAAAGGCTAACCAAAATTTAGAAGGAATGGTTGCCTTAGTTTTGCTAAATAAAGCTGCTATTACTATAGGAATACAAAAGTATGAAAATGCAGTGATGCCATGAGCAATTATAGAATTCCAGTAAGTAATTTCCATTTGCTATTTTATATATATAAAATTATTAAAAATAAATATATTATACTTACATAATTGGTTAATTACTTGACTCATCTATGTTTATTTATCATCAAATTTTGAACAAGGTTAAGCATATGCGGTGAAATAAAAGTATCTCACCAATTCGTCTTTGTTATATCTCTTGTTGTACTAAAAACCTATCTACACACAGATAGATTTTATTTTTATTAATATTTATAGATAAAGTTTAGCCAAAATAAGTTCCTGTGTAAGTATAGCGATATCTGCCAAGATAGGCTGGTAGAAAAGAAGTCACAACAATTAGTATTGCAGCTATGGCGGTAAATTTGTCTTCAATAATATTGATCTGACAGGGTGAAGAGTATTTTTTATAAAAAATCGTAGGCATAAACAGCCTACGATTTTTATGATTAGTCAGCAATAGTTTATATAACTTTACGAAGCCTATTTTTGGAGAAATGTTAATACTTTAATTATGCCGATGAACGAGAGTTGCACTAGCTTGATCTACAGGCATGAGTATGACTTCGTTAATATTTACATGGGGCGATCGCGTGGTGCAAAATAAGATGACATCAGCGATATCATCAGGCGTTAAGGGTTTTACGTCTTGATAAACCCGCTTGGCGCGTTCAGCGTCACCATGAAAACGCACTTCACTAAATTCTGTTTCCACCATTCCAGGATCAACGGAAGTGATACGTACTGGAGTCCCTAAAAGGTCTTGTTTCAAGCCTTCAGATATGGCTTTCACCGCCGCTTTGGTGGCACAGTAGACATTACCGCCAGGATAAGTTTGATGTCCGGCTATGGAACCAATATTTACCACATGACCGCGACCACGATTTACCATTCCGGGAACGACATAGCGGGTGAGGTAGAGTAAACCCTTGATATTGGTATCAATCATTTCTTCCCAGTCTTGAAAGTCGCCTTCGTGCAATTTATCTAAACCGCGACTCAAACCAGCGTTATTGATGAGAATGTCTATATTAGACCAGTCAGGAGGTAGGTTAGCAATAACAGATTCTACCGCAGGGCGATCGCGCACATCCAACTGTAACAAATGAGTTGCTGTCCCAAACTCTTTATTTAGATTATCTGCTAGCTGCTGCAACCGTTCTAGCCGTCGCGCTGCCAAAATCAACTTTGCACCAGCACCAGCAAAGACTTTAGCGCAAGCAGTACCAATTCCACTGCTTGCACCAGTAACCAAAACGATTTGATTTTGTAGGGAAATCATTGTTAGTCAAGAGTCAATAGTCCAGTGTTAATTGTCCAATAATTCTGAACTATTGATATAGCTCTTTGAATAGGAAGTAGGGAATGGTGAGTGGGGAGTAGGGGATAGGAAAAAAGCCCCCGTTCCCTTCTAACAAAATGAAGCATAAAGACTGAAATTTCATACTTCATACTAGCCTGCGGCAAGCCACCCAAAGGGTGTCTACATACTTCACACTTTATTTGACTACTTGCAAACGCTGAGTCACCATTGCCATACCTTCACCCCGAACAATCACTGCTGAAATCCAATGGCTACCAGGAGTTGAGGGGGCGCGTCCTACTTTAAATAATCCGCCGGAGTTGAGTAATTGTAATTCTACAGGTGAGGGATTGAGATATTTTTCAACTTTAACGGGTTCTTCTATGGCTGTTCCTAGCAGAAAATCATCCCCTAAAGGTTCTTTAACAATCGCATCAAAACTATACTGCTGTCCGACTTTCACTTGCTGGGGTAATTTCATATCAATTTGGGGTGGCTGTTTCCCAGAAGTAATGAGGGTGCGTTCCGATAAGATGTCTTGACGGACGATTTTTCCGCCTGTAACTCGTTGGCGGGATGTAATCGTAGCATTGAGCGCGTAACTATTAGTGTTAGCAGATGGCAAACTGGAAATATTTGTCACTGTTGTTGCAATGATGGCATTACCTTCAGATTTCCAATCTTGCAGCTTTGTACTATATCGCAGTTGCGGATATTGTTTCCAAAGTGTCACCAAAGCTTTCTCTAGATTTGGGCGGTTTAACCCATCCCCATTTGTAAAATTAGGGCTATAAAATTGGAGGACGGCTTTGGCATTGCCTTTACTAGCAGCTGTATCAATTTGCGTTAGTAAATTATTCAGGTCTGCGGGTGGATTTTGGGCTGGAGCAGCTTGCACACCGTGTAAACTACTAGTTAAGCCCAGTGTTAGCAGGCATAATAAGAGCCAACTGTTAGTGGCAAATTTTGGTTGCCGTTTTAATAATGCCGCAATAATGTTAGTCATTGGTAACAGTTTACTGATTTTATTCATGAGTGTGGGGAAATTGTTTTATCTTAATGAAGCTAGGCGCTAAACGGTAGAGGTTTGATGACAAACGCACCGATAAAATTACTTATAGCTGCCAGTGGTACTGGTGGACACTTGTTTCCAGCGATCGCACTGGCAGAAAAACTGCCAGACTATGAAATCGAATGGTTGGGTGTCCCAAATCGACTAGAAACGCAACTTGTTCCCAAACAGTATCCCTTGAATACTATTCCAGTTGAAGGGTTCCAGCAAGGGTTCGGTCTTGCATCTGTTCGGATTTTGGGTAAACTCATTGGTTCGATTATAGAAGTTAGACGACTTCTCAAACGGGGAAAATTTCAGGGTGTATTTACTACAGGCGGATATATTGCTGGGCCTGCGGTAATTGCGGCGCGTTCTTTAGGTTTACCTGTAGTTTTTCACGAATCTAATGCTTTACCAGGAAAAGTAACTCGGTTTTTTGGCCCTTGGTGCAATGCAATGGCGTTGGGGTTTGATGCGGCAACTAAGTATTTACCCCGTGCCAAATGTGTTTGCGTTGGTACACCAGTGCGATCGCAATTTTTAGATACGGAACCACCATCACTGGATTTATCGATTCCTGATGGTGTGCCGTTAATTGTAGTATTTGGTGGAAGTCAAGGTGCAGTTGCTATTAATAAACTAGTACGTCAGGCGGCGACAGCTTGGTTAGATGCTGGTGCTTATATCGTCCATTTAACAGGCGATCGCGATCCCGATGCCGGTATTTTTAAACATCCGCAATATATAGAGTTACCCTTTTATGACAATATGGCTGCACTGTTGCGACGTGCAGCTTTAGCAATTAGTCGTTCTGGTGCTGGTAGCTTAACAGAATTAGCGGTGTGTGGCACACCAGCAATTTTGATCCCTTACCCCTTTGCGGCGGAAGATCATCAATCTTATAACGCAGAGGTATTTACTAAAGTTGGTGCAGCAATTACTGATAAACAATCAGAGTTAACAGCCGAAATATTGCAAACTCAGGTTTTACAGTTGTTGCAAAATCCAACCGAGTTAACAAAAATGGGAGAAAATGCGAAAGCGATCGCAGTTCCTGATAGTGCTGATAAGTTAGCCTCTCTAGTAAGAGAAGTAATAGAAAGCTAAAATCCAAATGCAAAAAATTATTAACAGACGTGAAATTTCGCGTCTTTTTTTATATTTGATTAATTAGCCCACAATTTTATCTAGGCCTTTGTCTATGTAGATCACGTAATTGCTCTATTATGTAATCTTCTAGTTCTTGTTTTTCTCTGCTACTGGCCTTGCGTTGATATGTTCTGCCTGTTTCTTGAATAAACTTACGTTTTTCTAGTTGAGAACCTTTAGATTTACTTCCCCCTTGCTTGAGGTTGTTTTCTAATTCTTCCCAGGTTTGTTCGCCTATAGATTCACCAAGCTTTTGCAATGCTTGAGGTAGTAGTTGTTTTGCCTCTGTTTTAAAATCTTCTTCGGTTTCCAGAGCGTCTAAATCTACACTACTAAAATCAATAGTAATTGGAAATTTACTCATTAAATTTCTAATTGTAATAACTTACCAATTATTGCATAAAGACATAATTATTCAAGCTATAGCAATCCTACTTAATTTACCAACTAGTCGTGGAGGCAGGCAATAGGCAATAGATTTGTTTGGATATCCTACACGGTTTGCTATGTTAGTTTTTCACACGAAACCAATTTTATGCTAATCATGACCATTAAAATTGCAAAACCTTGATTTTGCTAAAAAATCAAGGTTTTTATCCCTTACTAATGAATTACAATCGCTATACATTTTTGATGCTCGAATAACTAGAGGCTGATATGGGCAAATTTGCTGAAGAAGATTTACCAGACATAATCAGCACATTAATCCTAGATAATTTTGAAGATGGCGGTTGAATCTACACAAAGATACAGTTAATATAATCATGTTTATGCGGATTATATTTGCGCCAAATCACGTATAAGCAAAGTTTTAGAATAAATGTAAGCAGTTAAATTGCTAGTCTCTTCATGATTAAGGGTTGTTTTGCTCTCAATCTGTCTTAACAATAGCTTGACTAAATCTGTATCATTGAGTCCCAGAAGCGTGCTGCTTTGAGTTTGCTCTACTACAGACCAGAACTGACGTAAGATTGTGGAATTGATCAGGTTGATGTTCATTACTCTGTTTCCTGTGGAGGAAAATGTATTAGGGTGTTTGAGAATCTAAAGAAAATATTAAATTAAAAAGACTAGTTAAAAACTCAAATATTACAAAAGCTTATTAAATGTATGTAGATTTATATGTTCGATTAACTTTATTAATGGAAACAAGGTCAGCTTTTGTCAGATTGCATGGTATATGGTGGTTTGAGTGCGATCGCCTGTTCCCAAAACTGTGATACTTTTCTTTACAAAGCCTCAGCCTGTATAGATTTTGAGAAATCCGAAATTACCAGGACTGCACTCGCAAAGCAGCCCATCAATACTATTTAGTTGTTTTCAACACCAGCAGGCTTCTCGTTGAGCAATTCTGAGTCTACTTCGGTTATTGTTTTGTTGAGGTAAACAGCGCGTTCATCGACAGCGCGTATCCACTCAACAGGAAACCAGTGGTGTTGTCCATCTGGAGAACTGTGCTTTGTTAATTTGAAATACTTATCCCCTTGAATAGAATCGATATTTCCAATGTGGGTGTCAGATACGCCTGCTAAACCACCAGGTCCTTCTGCATAGACTGGCATATTTTCGTAAATTTGTGATATGTCCATAATTAATTTCCTCATTAAATCCATCAAAAGTCTGACTCAATTTTTACTGAATTGCTTTTTTGCTGAGTAGACTAAGTTACACTCCAAGATACGTTGAATACTAAAGAATGTGCTTCGTTCTACAGACATATGAGATGGTTTTAAAAGTAAGCTTTAGGTAAGATATTTATGAAGTTAGAAGTTTTGTTTAACTTGAATTAACAAGCTTTTTATTAATAATACTGATCGCGTAGTAAATCTTAAAAATTATAGAACTTTAGCAATAAAAAATTTTAAAGGCTATTAACAGTTTACTATTTATTACCAAACTCAGATTTATATATGAGACAAACAAAAATTTTTTGGTTCATCTTGGAAATCTTACTTTGGGTAGTTTTTGGAGCCTTGATTGGCGGGTTGGGCGCATCAATTGTAAACTACACCTCGGTAATATCAGTTATTGGGTATAGGGCTGTTATTGTGTCTGTGGTTGGATTAGTGGTTAGTTTAATTGGGCTAGCGATCGCATCATTGGTTAGGTCTAAAAATATCATGAGGTGGGTAATATTGGGGTCAATTACTGGCTCAAGTATGGGATTTCAAACTGGAATTTTAATTGGTGGCTATCCTCAAAGAAGCCAAGCTGATTTATCTTTTATAACTTTTGCTTCGATTGGTTTAATCATCAGTGCGATATTAAGAATATTAATGGGAGTAGGGATTTGTAAATATCGCCAGCGTTGACTATAAATAATTGCTTACTTAGGAAAATTTCAAGCATTTATTTCTAGCTATACCTTACCCAAATGTCTGCAATTTCTTCATTACTAAAAAGCAGTGTACATCTGTACGCGCCTAGAGTCGATTCAAAAATCCTCCCTACTGCCTTCGCGGAAATTGTCAAAACCCTCTATATTAACGATCGCATCGTCATATGTCTTGAAGTTATGAAAAAATTCCTGAAATATTTCAGTTTAGGGCTAATATCTACACTTTTATCAGCCGCACCTAGTTTTGGAGCCGAGCGCATTAGCTTTTTTTATGCTCCATTCGGAGAATTTTCGTTATCTACCAAGTCCTTAGAGACTTTTGCTAAAGAAGGTAAAATTACTAGTGATTTAGAACTATATGCCAGAAGAGCTACGCCTGAACAACTAGCGCAACTACGGCAATTACTGCAACAGCGTTTTAATGTTACGCCTACTTTAGTATCCCAGTTTACTTATTCACCGATAGGTGAACAGGTGGTACGGCGTTTAGGAGAATTACTATTAACTGAAGCTCACCAAAATGGTTTTTATGCCCTGCGGGGTGCATTGATTATAGCTGCTAATGATCCCCAAGGATTAACTGTTGTCAATATAATACGTAGGTTTCCTTCTGCAACTATTCGCCTGAACTTTACAGAGGGAGTCAAAATAGTTAATAACCTATCAGAATTGCTCAAAGATAGGGATGCTGTGGTTGCATATTTGCGACAACAAGCACTCTTGGGAACTATAACGACTGCAAACATCGACTTTTCTCAAAAGCCAGATTTACGCCAGCCAGGAAAATTTAGTTTTGAAAAAGTCTATTTTGAGCTAAATGACGTTAAACGCTCTCGCCGTCTACCTGTAGATGTTTATATTCCACAAGCAAAAACCCAAGGCTCAAATAATCAGCCTGCGTCTCCTTTTCCTTTAATTGTAATTTCTCATGGTTTAGCTTCAGACCGCTATGCTTTGGCCTACCTAGCTCAACATTTAGCTTCCTATGGCTTTGCGGTTGCAGCTTTAGACCATCCTGGTAGTAATTCCCAACGCTTTCAACAATACTTTGCAGGTTTAGCAGGGCCACCAGAACCTAGAGAATTTATCGACCGACCTTTAGATGTTAAGTATGTACTTGATGAACTCCAACGTTTAGCAACCGTCAATGCTTCCCTCAAAGGAAAAATAAACTTTCAGCAAGTTGGCGCAATTGGACATTCCTTTGGTGGCTACACTGTTTTGACTTTAGCAGGAGCCAAACTTAACTTTGCTCAACTGCGTCGAGATTGTTATCCCAATAGATCCTTAAACTTGTCTCTATTGTTGCAATGTCAAGCATCTGAGTTAGCACCAAAAGATTATTCACTGCAAGACAGCCGAATTAAGGCTGTCATGGCTATTAATCCAATTAACAGTTCCGTATTAGGTCAAAGTGGCCTCAGCCAAATTAAAGTTCCTGCAATGTTGGTGACGGGTAGCCAAGATATTTTTGCCCCAGCCATCCCAGAACAGATTCGCCCCTTTACTTGGCTTACTGATACTAACAAGTATCTACTTTTAATTCAAAATGCTACACATTTTACGGCTCTGGAAGAATCTACTCCTTCAGGTAATGTGTTACCCGTACCGTCGGGATTGCTCGGACCTGAACCGACAGTAGCTTATTCTTATTTGAAAGCTTTTAGTGTGGCTTTTTTAGAAAGTAATTTACTTAACAATCCTGAATACCAGGTTTATTTGCAACCAGCTTATGCCCAATATGTTAGTCAAAACCCTTTAAATCTCAGCCTGCTAACTTCTCTAACTACAGAGCAATTTACACAAGCATTAAAAAATGATCCTAAACAGAAATAAAATAAACTTTAATAGTTTTTGGCTGAAGAATAAGCTGCGATTGATGGTTTCTAACTTCACACTTTCTTGACTAAAGTCAGAGTTAAATTCATTAGTATTTGACAGCAATTCTTCACTAATTTTTGCTATTGCCCTGATAGCTGGGCTTCCTGATGCGTCAATAGCCGCAATGATTACTATTTTTAATAAAATATCATTTTCATAGCGACATTTGGCAATTAAACTATTAGCCAGGCGACGAGTTTTTAGAGTTTTATTGCTCCCCATAAATTTAAGATAATCACTAGATTGCATTACCTGATTTATCTCTAATGTTTCTAAATATTTGAGATACCCTCGCCAATAGCTACCATCTTCAACTGAGTAACTATTCACTGTTTCTGGCCCAATATGAGAGTTCAATCCATCATTGAGGAGGTCATGATTCAAATCTTGAAAACTCATTGCCAAGTCTGTGAGGTAAGGAAGCAAACTTAGCCTCTGAATAGGGTCTATACCGCTATTTGTTAAAACCTGAAAAAATTTTAACTGTAAAAATTTATTTTCTTGGTTTTTAATATATTTTATAATGTCTTTCATTAGTTAATTTAATGTCTGCAAGTATAGCAGTCTTAAATCAAATTTAATTCAAACAAATCTATTTCCTCTTATGAGGAAGAAGTTTGTAAATCTAATAGGATTGCTATACTTAAGTATTTATTATTGCATATTGTTAATATAAAACTCTCTCAGGATAAATATCAACTATTTTTGCGTGTCTTTATATAATTTTTACACTGCTACTTAAGCATTTACGTAACTAAATAATGAACATCAAGTAACCAAATACAGCGTTTATCGGTTTACAGTACATTTAGATAGAGGCTAGGGGTTAGAGGCACTGAGGACTATACCTCATTGGGATGAAAACTGCTGTAAAACAAGATACCCTACTTCTTTGATAAGTCGGGTATCTAAGCAAACGCACTTTTTTCGATTAAAGTTGAGTACCCACTACTCAGTACTTTAGCTATAGGTGGCCTTGATTAACATTTAAACAAAACCAGAAATATCCTATCTAGGAAAATATATTGACAGCTAATAACAGCACTTTACTTAAAAGCGATCGCATCGTTGAAAATAGTGAAATACTAGTCACTAATACGATACAAATATTAGGATATCTGACAGTATCGCGCCAATAAAAATGGCATTTTTTGCCTCTATAGCAACCCGTGTAGGAGAGCCAAACACATTTGTTGCAAGAGTGCCTATTGCTTGCCTCCATGACTAGTTTGTAAATTAAGTAAAATTCTTAGATTCCTATCTATTGATTCAAATTAATCAGATTAAGAAGGACGGCTGGGAGTGTTCGTAATCTAAATCTAGTAAATCTACTGACGACAATCTAGCCGCAAATGTTCCTGAATCTGTATGGCTTTGATAAATCAGATATGGCGGGTGATTGATATATCCAACCGTCATTGATTGTCAAGAAGTGAAGATATTTATCTAGTAGTATTCATAAAACTTATTTTCCAAAATATTCCCTATATATATATAAACTTTGTTAACAACTATTAAGAAATTCTTATGAAAAAATGTGGCAGGTACTTGATTAAATTGTTAAGGTATGTGTAGCAAGCTTGCTAATTAACACTCTGAATATAAAAGAGGTAAAAAGTATTAGCCATATCCATACAGCCCATTGGTTGAAGTATGGATTTGCAATCTGGAATAAGAAACATCAATCTCATTTTTCAAGACTTAGTTTCCTCTAAGTTAAATGAGGAGCAATGAATTGTTTTACCTGCGGTAAACGAATAGCTGTAATTGTGTCTATCAACAAAAAAACCTGCGGTAAGACTTAAATTTTAGAGGTGAAAACCGATGAAGATTCAAGGTAACATTGCTCTAATTACAGGGGCATCTCGTGGTATTGGTAAAGCGATCGCTTTAGCTTTAGCACAACAGGGTATGAAAAGGCTAATCTTAATAGCACGCGACCATCAAAAGTTAGCCCAAGTCGCCCAAGAAATCGAAGCGATGGGTGCAGAAGCCGTAATCATGTCAGTAGATTTAACTCGCGCCACGGAAGTAAATATTGCTGTAGCGCAACTATGGCGCAATCATGGCCCAATTCATCTACTAGTAAACTGTGCAGGAGTTGCATATCAAACTTCATTCTTGCGTTCTAAACTTCCCCAAGTGCAAGAAGAACTCTCAGTAAATTTATTGGGGATGTATACCCTCACCAGTCTGATTGCCCGACGTATGGCTAGCCAAAGACAAGGAACAATTGTTAATGTCTCTAGCTTAATGGGGAAAGTCGCTGCACCGACGATGGCAACATATTCAGCTACAAAGTTTGCCATCTTAGGATTTACCCAAGCCTTGCGTCAAGAACTAGCCCAGTACAATATTCAAGTCCAAGCCTTATTACCTTCCCTCACCGACACAGATATGGTGCGGAACTTGCAACTATTCCGTTGGGTAATTCCCATGACACCCCAACAAGTAGCACAAGCATTAATTGCTGGACTGCAAAGTGATAGACCAGAAATTTTAGTCGGATGGCAAAGCCATTTAGCAGTGTGGTGTCAACGCCTTGCCCCTTGGTTGTTAGAGTTGATTTTAAAAATCGCCGCACCGCCAGGCCTAAACCAGCATCTGGCAGAAAAACCAAGTTTATTGAGCAGAATTAATCGTTTCTGTGATGTTGTGCTATTTAGAAATGTGATTCCGTTGGTATCTGCACGTAAGTCTTAAGAGATTCTGGGGGGCGATCGCCTACCGCAACAATAAAGATACAGTATGAGGGATGAAAAGTTTTATTCCTCATACTTTATGCAATCTTTTCCTGCTACCCTCCCACCAGAAATTATTGATGGCTTACCAAATATATCTGGATGGGAAAAAGAGGTTCTCTCGGTAGTCAACCACAATCAGCAGGTTTTTTTACCCTCAACCAATCTCAAGTTAGAGGATGTCAATGCAGTATTTGCGATCGCATTACATATGCACCAGCCAACCATCCCCGCAGGTTATGGTGGCGAACTGATCAGCAATCTGCAATATATGTTTGAACATCCCCACGAAGGCGATAACCACAACGCCGGGCCGTTTGCTTATTGCTATAGTCGCATGGGCGATTTCATTCCCGAATTAGTCAGCCAAGGCTGCAACCCCCGCATCATGTTAGATTACTCTGGCAATTTGTTGTGGGGATTGCGCCAAATGGGACGCAACGACATCCTCGACAACCTCAAACGTATTACTTGCGATCCTGCTTATCAGCCTTACGTCGAGTGGTTGGGAACTATGTGGAGTCATACTGTAGTCCCTTCCACACCAATACCCGATATTAAATTGCACATTATCGCTTGGCAACAACATTTTGCCGCGATTTTCGGTTGGGAAGCCTTGGCGCGAGTCAAAGGCTTTTCACCACCAGAAATGCACCTACCAAATCATCCTGATACTCTGTTTGAATTTGTCAAATCGCTTAAAGAATGCGGCTATCGCTGGTTGCTTGTACAAGAACATTCTGTAGAAACAATTAACGGCGAATCTCTCGCTGACAAACATCTACCACACCGTTTAATCGCTCGTAATTCCCAAGGTGAAACAATTAGTATTACAGCCTTAATTAAAACTCAAGGTTCAGATACAAAATTAGTTGCTCAAATGCAACCTTACTACGAAGCTAAAACTCTCTCAAAACAACAACTAAGGAATGTCTTAATTCCACCAATAGTCAGTCAAATTGGTGATGGTGAAAATGGCGGCGTAATGATGAATGAATTTCCCAGTGCTTTTAAACAAGCTTGGTGGGATATGGTAAATAATGGCGGTGGCAAATCCGGCGTTGTAGGGATGTGTGGCACAGAATATTTAGAGTTAATCGAAGCCGCAGGCTGCAACCCACAAGATTATCCTGCCTGTCAACCAATAGGCCAACATCAAATTTGGCAACGAGTTGCACCAGATAATTCTCAGCCGGAAGCTGTAGAAAAGGCTATCCAAGAATTAAAACAAATAAACCCTAACTTTCATATGGACGGAGCCTCATGGACTAATCATATCAGTTGGGTCAAAGGATATGAAAATGTGTTGTCTCCCATGAATCAACTTAGCAGTTTATTTCATGAAAAAGTAGATAAATTACTTCTATCTGATGCAACTAAAGCCATTACAAAACAATCTCAATACCGCCAAACATTACTCTATAACTTATTACTGCAAACTAGCTGTTTTCGTTATTGGGGACAAGGTACTTGGACAGACTATGCCAGAGAAATTTATCAACGAGGCGAAACTTTGTTACAAGCTAATTTCCTAAATTGTGTCTAGTAATTCAAAATCCAAACTACAGTATGGTGGGTATTATAATGTCCACCATTTAAAATTTTTTTAAGTAGATTCTAATTTCTACAATATTGGCCTTTATACCAACGGCAAAAGTATTTCAAATTCTGTCCCAACTCCTACCTGCGATCGGAAATTTAATTTACCGCCATGTCTAGCTGTAATAATGCGGTAACTAACCGCTAAACTCGTTTCAACATCAGCCCGTTTCTCTACAGAAAAAGATTCGATAATTTGCTTTTGTAATTTTTCAGACATTCCTAAGCCATTGTCAACAATGCTAATACAAACCCAGCGAGAATCTAAGGTATTGAGTTGAGTAGGTGCTTGAGAAATAACTGCTGTACTAATAACAATTATAGGTTTTTCACTGTGATGATTATATTCTTGCTGAAACTGCTGTCTTACTGCTTCATCTAGTAAACCATCTACAGAGTAACTTAAAATATTCATTAATACTTGATGAAATTGTCCTGTAAAGCAAGAGACTGGTGGAATTTTGCCGTACTTTTTAATAATCTCAATATCACCTTTTACCCGACTATTAAGTAATAAAACAATTCCATCTATACAAGCATTAATATCTACTGGCTTAGGATAAATTTCATCAATATGACAGAAATTTTGTAAACTAGTGACGAGTTTTTTCAATCTTTCTGCACCACTGCGGGCGCTTGCCAAAGCTTTTAATAAATCTTCTTCTAAAAAATCAAATTCAATTTCTTCTTTAAAATGATTAATTGTGGCTGACTCTTGAGGTAAATCTTGAGAGTAAGTAGATATTAACTTGAGTAAGTCTTGACTGTAATTAGATATATAAGTTAAGTTGCCCCAAATAAAACCTACGGGGTCTAAAATTTCATGGGCGATCCCATCAACTAAACGTCCTAGACGTGCCATTTTATCATTTTGAATCATTTGGGCTTGGCTGCGTTCGTAGCGTACCTGCGTTTCAATGCCACGAATTTGCCAAGCAGCGAGATTTAAGTCATGAATATCTAATAATTTATATGTATTAGCTGCTGTTTGGACTACGACAGGTTCCGCAAAAAGTTCTGGCGATCGCTTGAGGGTATGTTGCATGGCTGTTAAAATCGTCGTCGTTTCCGGTAGCAACAAAATTCCTGTTCGCGCGTAGCTATAAAGAATACCTAAGGTAGCTTTAGCAAATAACTCTTGCCCGTAAGGACGAATCAAAAATTCTGCTAGTCGCCGCCGTGAAATCATCCCTCTATATTCTCTGCCTTCCAGTAAAATCACTCCTGGTAACAGTGGATATTTTTCTAAATAATTCGCCACTTCTGCCCCAGAACAATTAATATTTACCCCAAATTCATACATGGGAAGTTCTTGGAGGTTTGACTCTAGGCTGAGGTCGCGATCGCTAGATATAGAGAAAACTGGCGGTGAGATGAGAGGAATAATTTCTTCTGACACTGGCAACCCTGATATATACAAAGGCTAACAAGCAATAAGCTGATATTTTATACCCTAACCATTTCTGCTTGCTTAATAGCGGCAGAAACAGAGATTAACTAACAATAACAAATCTGATTATTTTCCACGGCAGCTTTCACAATGCTTTAGAGTATTCTAAATAATCCTTTCTAAAAACTTACTAAAATAATTCCCAATTGGTATTGCAGTTGGCAAATTTTTATAGTAAAAATCAACTACATCTGATGCCCACTTTGCCAAAAATACAGCAAGCAACAGGTTTGAAAGTTTATTGGTACATAGCTTTTCTGGAAATTTGGATCTTATTCACTGCAATCTGCTGTAGTTTATTTAAATCATCTAAGCAACATAAAGCGATCCCCAAATGTTTAAAAAGTGTGAATCCTTTATGAAAATGCACTGAAATTAACCCGTTAATTTGTTAATTACAGTAAGTATAAACATCAGGTAATTAAACCTCACCTTAGCCTATGACCCCTAACCTAGAATTCGGAACAATTTCGGAAATTAGCCAATCTCAAACATAGGTGATATCAGTAAATGCACTCAGGTAAAATGACTATAATAAAACACAGGGAGGCTAATCAGCGATTAAGCAAGTCTAAGAGCTAAACATACAACAGATTTCAGCTAAACGAGGTACAAATTTTCTTCAACAAGCCTATATCAAAAGCCTTTCAACACTGTTCCCTGCTGTAATTCTGGTTATGTAAATGATATTTGATAGCCCATACATAATTTTGATCCCCCTGCTCGATAGAATGACTAGGCATAACCTCAAAACTTTAAACCGCTTTTGACTGCGACACCCATGAATCAACTGAGCAATGGTTTTACTATATTTCTGAGTCTGCTAGTCGAAGCGATGCCGTTTTTGCTGCTGGGGGTTTTATTCTCTAGTTTGCTGCTGTTTTTTGTTGATGAGCGCAAATTAGTCGAAAAAATGCCTACAAACCCACTATTGGGTGCTTTAGTTGGCAGTCTAGTTGGCTTTTTATTTCCGGTGTGTGAGTGTGGCAATGTGCCAGTAGCGCGGCGATTGCTGATTCAGGGCGTACCCACATCTGTAGCGATTGGTTTTTTACTAGCAGCACCAACGATTAACCCCATAGTAATTTGGGCAACTTGGACGGCGTTTCGCGATCAGCCAGAGATAGTAATTTTACGAGTCGTATTTTCCCTAACAATTGCTACCATTATTGGCTTTATCTTCAGTTTTCAAAAGGACTTGAGTCCGATAGTTCAACCGGCGATCGCTCGTTATATGAAGTTTAATCCACCAGCCAAAGTGGAACCTCAACGCCGGGGAAAACGTTACCAAATCCAACAGGAACCAACTACACCCAACTTGTTGCAATCGGGTACTTATATTTTGGGAGGTAAAGCAGGTATACCCACCCGTTTAGATGGCAATGTATCACCTGTAGATGATCCATTCGCCAACCCTAATAAACCATTGGCTGCTAAACTGCGGCTGTTGGTAGATAATACTGTCCAAGAATTGCGGGAACTGGGAGGAGTGATAGTGATTGGCAGTGCGATCGCAGCTGCAATCCAAGTTTTGGCCCCGCGCGATTTAATCCTCAGTCTCGGTGCTGGCCCTATTACTTCCATCATCGTCATGCTGGTTTTGGCAGCAGTCGTCTCGATTTGTTCTACAGTCGATTCCTTCTTCGCTTTGTCCTTTGCTTCAGCATTTAGTAGCGGCTCTTTGTTAGCATTTTTAGTATTTGGCCCAATGATCGACATCAAAAGCGTTGGGTTGATGTTATCTATTCTGAAACCCAGGGCAATTTTTTATCTCTTTGCCTTAGCCGCACAATTGACATTCCTGTTCACAATTTTTATTAACTTGCACGTTTTGTAAATTAGTCAATGGTCAATGGTCAAGGGTCAATAATTATTTCTTTAACCAACTCAGACTATTGACTTTAGACTTTTGACACTTGACTCTTAACCAATGGCTACTCAAACTCCTAAACCTAAACTTATTACTCAATTACTCCCTTGGCTGGATGTACTAGCAATCACAGCTTGGGGCATTTTGATGCTGAAATACTGGCTAACAGGCAAGCTAAACTTGTTGATTCACCCGAATTACTTTGGTTTGGTGGTGGTGGCTGGTATTTGCTTGATTATTGTCGGGTTATTCAAAATTCATGAACTTTGGCAGCGTCGTCGCCGTGATGTGATGCCAAATATCCAGCATATGACTTTGTTTCCGCCTGGTTGGGGTGGTGCTTTATTGTTGACGGCGGCAATTTTAGGTTTTATTATTACACCCCAAGTTTTTGCCAGTGATAAAGCACTAAATCGCGGTGTAAGTGATTTACTTGGAACCTCACGCATTAAGCCTCAAGCCTTTCGCGCTTCGATTCGTCCAGAAGAGCGATCGCTTGTAGACTGGGTAAGGACACTCAACGTTTATCCCGAACCAGACGCATATACAGGACAAAATGCCAAAGTTCAAGGATTTGTGATGCGTCCCCAAGATTTAAGCAAAGAATATTTATTCATAGCCCGATTTGTTCTCTCATGCTGTGCTGCGGATGCATATCCCGTAGGATTACCCGTGAAATTACCAGCAAATCAAGAACAATATCCCCCTGATACTTGGCTAGAAGTCGAAGGACAAATGGCTACCGAAACTCTTAACGGCAAACGTCAACTAACCATTGTGGCTAACTCTCTCAAAAAGATTCCGCAACCCCAAAATCCTTATAGTTATTAGTCAATAGTCAACAGTCCAAAGTCTATTGACCATTGACCCTTGACCCTTGACCCTTGACAAATGACTACTAAAACAATTATCCAACCACTAGACCGAGTAGCGATCGCTGTAATGCTGCTGCTGAGTTTGCTGATTGGCTTCATCATCTTCCAAGGTGATGTCGTTGCCCCCCGCGTCCGTGACTTTACCTGGAAAAATCAGCAAATTGGCGCAGAAGATATTGCTTTTAGCCTCACCTTTAGCCGTCCAATGGACACCAAAAGCGTTGAGGATAACTTAAAAATTGAGCCGCCTCTAGCAGGAAAAATCAGTTGGGCAGGCAGGCGGATGGTTTATACACTGTTAACACCTGCTCCCTATGGCACAAATTATAAAGTACAGCTACAACAAGCCAAAGATAAATTTGCTCAAAAAGAAGGTAAAAATAAACCTATACAGCCCTTTATTGGGAATTTTCGCACACGCGATCGCGTCATTCTGTATATAGGGGCAAACCCCGACGAGCAAGGGCAATTAGTTCTTTACAACTTAACCCAAGAACAAAAAAAGGTACTTACCCCCAAAGACATCACGGTAATGGACTTTAAACCATTTCCATATGGGGAAAAAATCTTATTTTCGGCCCGCTCTGCCACTAACGATGATTTACTTTCAGCCCAGATATACACCGTCACAACAGGAATTGCTGGAAAATCAGACACCAAACCAGAACCCGCAGGTAAAGTTGACCTGATTTTAGATAATAAAGACTACCAAAACCTAAAATTTGACTTATCCCCGGATGGAGAAACTATAGTCGTTCAACGCGGCAATAAAAATAATCCTGGTGACTTTGGGTTGTGGTATATGCCCACCACCTGGGATAAATCAGCAGCTAAACCCACTCCCCAACGCCTGCAAAGCCAACCAGGGGGAGATTTTATGATCACTCCTGATAGTAAAGCCGTTGCCGTAGCCCAAGGTCAGGGTGCTGCTATCTTGCCACTACAAGGTGATGCGAATAAACCCTTAGACTTTTTGCCCCAATTTGGTCTAGTGCAAGCTTTTTCTAAAGATGGCTCCCAAGCGGCAATGGTCAAATTTAATACAGATTACACCAGGGATTTATTTTTAGTTACCAATCAAGGTATCCAAAAACCTTTAGTAAAAACTACAGGTTCGATTATTAGTTGCCAATTTGATCCCGCCTCACCTACCCTGTATTGTTTGTTGACACAGTTAATCACAAAAGCAGAGTATGTAGAGCAACCTTACTTAGTGGCCATCGACCTGACAAGTGGACAGCAAAAACCCCTGCTAGTGCTACCTGTCGATCAGCGAAATGTCGAAATGAGCTTATCACCTGATGGACTAGGTTTGTTATTCGATCAAGTAGTAGCACATCCTGATAACGTACAAGCACCTGCAAATACCCTAAAAACAGATGATGGGGAAGCGATCGCAACTAGCAGTCTGTGGTTAATGCCACTGTTACCTATTGCTGATGCCGCAATCACCACAATCAGACCAGAAAAGCTCCCTCTAGTTGGCTTCTATCCTCGTTGGCTACCGTAATAGGAAGCAAGGGGGCTAGGGTGCAGGGGTGGAGGGGAGAAATCAAGAGCTATATTGCCATCTGCCCCTCTGCCCCTCCGCTTCTTATGTGATGTCTCATATCATGTCCGGCTAAATACAAGTGATTCGATACATCTGTGCAGACAATGCAAAACCTTCTCCTCTGCTCCCCAGCCCCTCTGCGTCCTTAATGATATGTCTTTTACCGAACACGATATCAAACCCCTGTTCCCTTACAAGCGAGGTGTTTGCTAAATTATATACAGCGCAGATATTTATCTAGCGCGTGAATTTTTGCCAGGCAGCTGTTACTACCAAATAATTGTTTATCTAAGTCAATTCAGATAAAACCCTTGTCAAGCATCTATGCTGAAGTCCGTACATTGTAACATTTAAACTATAAATCCTTGTCTAGCCTCAGGTTGACGGGTAATAAGTTCTTAATGTTATAACGTCATCAGTCCTAGATGCAAAATCGGAACATTGACTAATGACTGGTGACTCATGCTTGGGGAAAATTCAACTTGGTTTCTAAATTAAACACTGAGCAAACACAGTTGAGCGGCAATGCTCAATTTAGCATCGCTGATTATCTTTAGGCGGGTGGGTCAAGAGTGATGAATGAAGCTGACACCTCAAACAACAGGGCTGTAATGGAATCTCTCAATTCTGCTAACTCGCTACAACCAGAGCAGGCTAGCTGTCCTTTTTACTCAGTTGTGCCTTCTGAAAATCTGGCTATGAGGCAATTGCCACTCCTCAAACCCGCACCAGAGAAACAACCTGATCCGCAAAATCCTCAATCTCCTGAAAATGTTACCCAACAAGAGTGGGTAGCAGAACCAGACAGTAGGCAACAGGCAGTAATTGATGATGAATTTCAAAAACTGCTGGCATTGAATGAAGAACTGCGTTCAGCTAACAATGAGTTGTATGAGCAAGTAGAGCATCTCAAAGATGACTTAGCTGAGTCAGAAAAAGCATTGCAGTGGCAAAAAAGACGTTATAGCGTCACTGAATCAATGCTCAATCAGCAAGCGCAAGAATTAATTGCTGCCCAAGAGCAAATTCAGTCACTATTTCAACAGTTAGACACTGCGGCACAAACCATTCAACATCAAGATACTCTGATTGAGACGTATAAAGCACAGCTACAAATTAGTCAACAACGTCTTGCTCAATTAGAACGAGAATGTGCGTTATTACAAACTAACTATAATGAACAGTCTCAGCAAGTATTGCAGTCAGAAACTACTTGTCGAGAGTTACGTACTCGGTTGATGCGCCAACAACGCCAAACGCTGCAATTTAAAGCAGCTTTAGAAAAATGTCTAGAACCTCCGGCTGCCAAAGACGACTCCCCAGAAGAGACAGGTACTAACTCTTACAACAGCCCTACTAAGCAAAGCAGATTTTCGAGAAAAGCACGGTCTTTATTCCCTAACGTGCAACCAATTAGACCTTGGTCAGCAGAACCAGAATCTACTGCTGATAATATTGCCAATTCTTGGGGTGAACCTTCAACCCCACCTTCACCCAGCCATAGTAGCCCTGTGCCACCGACATCCTCACCTTGGGACTGGCCGACTCAGGAAGAAACACCCGACCCTGTTGAACCTGCTGCTACCTCAGAAATCGATGATGAGCCAACCACATTAGAAACTACTTCATCAGGAAGTTCAGCAAAACTAGATGAGCAAATAGATAGTCTCATCCAAATGTTTTTTGCCTCTCAGCCTGGAACTTCAACCTCTGCTACTAGTGAAATAAATGTCACCAGTAATGAAGCTGATGTACCCATTTGGGAGACTAGGAAGGAAAATGATGAACAATCAGAAATTCCTCTAGAACAGCAATTGGAAGTTTTAGTTACAGAAAATAATGATCTGATTACTGTGCAGAGTTCAGTAATAGAAGAGTCTACAATTTTACCGGAAAATAATTCGCCAATTTCTTTTACTTTGCCGTTGACCAAAAAGATGCCTGAAGATCCAGAAAATTATTGGTCAGAAACCGCAACCGAGAGTACTGAGGAATTATTAAACACAGAATTACCTCAACAGGAGACTGATGACTTGAGCAATGAGGCTCAATCACCGTCACCAGTGGTGTATCCTCAACGTCCGCCTAAGGGGCGTAAATCGTTGGCATCGGTGGAATTACCAAACTTTCGTCCCAATAGTCAAAATAATTCGTAATTCTTAATTGAGTTTGGTAGGGTGTGCGATCGCGTCAGTGTAATGCACAATCAGATATTTGCGGCGCGTTAGGACTAACGTCCATAACGCACCCTACTCAATTACGAATTAAGAATTACTGCTTCTGGGTTCACTGTTGACGTTTGATTTGACGATCGCGGTTTTCCTGTGGTAATGGCGTAGCGAATTGTTAATAATTGTAACCACAATGCCGGATTACGGGGTTCTAACCAAGGTTTAATTCGGCATAAAAAGCGGGGGAACCAGGAACTCAGCAAGGCACGAACTAACGCATAGCGACCAAAGTTAAGATAATTACCTACCCATCTAAATAAATCTCTAGGGCCAGCTAGTTCCCAAATCCACAACAGCAAGGCGGGGTTTTTGCGGGCGGCTTTTAGTGCCAAGCGGTTAAAGGTTAACCAATTACATCTATCTTTGATGAAGTTATCCGCAACCTCTGGCGGTTCATCGGCTAATAGCCCAAAGAAGGTATTCAGCATGGAGTTAATGCGCTGGGGAGCAATGAATTTTCCTGTCGGAACCATCATGCCTTTAGAAAATAGCCAAGTAACTGAAACATTACTTTGGTAAGCCCGAATTTTATTTAAGTGGCGGGAACTTAATAAATCATGTTTGAGTGCGGTATCCAATAGCGTTGTCAAACGTTCTAAGTTCCGCACCAACGAACCAAAACCCGTAAACACTAGGGGAGACTGAAGAGACGCAGCATCACCGATCGCAATTAATCTATCAAAGGCAACTTTGCGATCGCTACTACTTAAACTAAAATGCCCTGGTATGTAGCCAAATGTCGGTTTTTTCCACACCAGTTTATCCATATCGCAACGGCGGTACTCTGGCAGAATCGAGAAAAAGTCCTCATACATTTCCAAAATAGAACCAGGATTATCGGGGTGAACTTCGTGGTAATGAAATAAATAAATTGTTAGTTCCTCACCTGCACCGGGAAACAATTCCCAAATTAACTGTCTACCGCGCGAGATATCGCCGTGGCTGTACAGAACATCACCATATTGAGAATCCCAAACTTGTGGTTCAAATCCCCCATCAATAACTGCGCCCACCGTGGGACATACGCTATCAAAAGCACGACCGCCATTTAATTGCCATGCGATAGGAGAAGCGGTTCCCATTGCATCGACTAATAATCTTCCGGTGACTTGCTTTTGTTCTTGGGTTGGTAAATGCTTGAGTGTAATAACAACTTGGGAGTTGTCAATATCTGCACGTATAAACTCAGTTTCGTCCCAAATGTCGCCACCCGATGCACGCAGCTTTTGACCACATATTTGCAGCAATTTTTCGGAATCTAAAGCTACATTTAATACTGTGGGTGTGTGGAGAATAGGCGATCGTAATTTCGGCGGATTATTCCCATCAAAAAATTTATTAAATCCGTCTTTATATTCCCTAACAATAATACTTTCTAATTCTGTGGTTGTTAGCAATCCCAAATTTAGTAAGCTTTGTAATTCATCACGAGAAATATTCCATTCGCGGTTCATGCGTCCAAAAGGCAGACGTTCCACCAATAGCACTTTATAACCCAGTTTGGCCATAACTGCTGCATGAATTGCCCCTAGTGCGCCACCGATATAAATCAGGTCGTAATCTAATTTTGGATTTTGGGTTTTAGATCCTGGATTAGAAAAGATTACCTGACGCGGTGCTTTTGGATTAATAACACCTTCTCGCCAGCGTTGCTCCCACCAATAGGCACGTTTCAGGTCATATTCCCCATTGGGCATTTTCTGAAAGTATTTAACTGTAAGTGGGTAATATCCAGCTAGTGCTTCAAAAATGGATTTTTGGGATAAATCAATTGCTGGTGGTTTTGGGTATTGATGCGGAAACTGCCTTCTAATATCTATCTTGAGACGTAACAATATTTCCTTCTCGTGAGGGAAAGGCTGATCTGACCAACGGAAGACCTTTAAATAAGAGGTTCTCTGCACTGACCAGACAAAAATAGAAAGTTCCGTCGGTAATTTTTCGGAAATCAACTGGTCAGATGTTGTATAGTCTGTAGGTAATTTCAGGCACAAGCCGTCTGGAGTCAGTGATTTCTCCCCAAATCCTGGTTGAAAATCTACTTGCAACCAACGACGTACAACTGCCGTATCTGAAATTGGAACTTCTAAATAAAGGATTTCTTTCATGTGTTGCTGACTTCTCCGCTCAAAATACTCATTTCGACAGATTTCTTAATGGCGAAAGAATCGATACAATCCGCCCTACTACTCAAATAAAGACTCTGTAAAGAAATTTTAAAAAATTTTCAATTTTTTTTCATTTTGTAACTTTATAAACCCACGCCATGAATTATCCCATTCCAGACAGTCCTCAAGACATTCTTGCCTTACAACAAAAGCCAGTTGATGAAGAACTTGTTGCTTCTGCGATCGCAGGAGTAATTAAAATTGTCCGTTCTCAAGGTAAATCTTTAGAAGACTTAACAGCGCAAGTCCTTGAAGATGATCCCTTATTAGATCGTCAGCAAAGACGCTGGCTGAGTCAACTGCTGGCTCAAGCCTGGGAAAGTTTTACATAGAGGTTAGAGGTTAGAGGCTAGAGGCTAGAGGCTAGGGATTAGCATTCTGACACTTCCGCCTCAAAGGCTCAACGTTCCAGTAAAAAGACTGAAACTTCACCCTCAAAGGCTCAATGTTCACCCTTTGAGGCTCAACATTCGAGTAAAAAGGCTAAAATTTCACCCTTAAAGGCTCAACGTTCAAGCAAAAAGGCTGAAACTCCACCCTCAAAGGCTCAATATTCACCCTTTGAGGCTCAACGTTCAAGCAAAAAGGCTGAAACTTTACTCTCAAAGGCTCAAAAAATTAATGGTGTTAAATAACTCTTCAGTACACAAGATCCCTGACTTTTTTAAAAGTCGGGGATCTAAGCTTTCTAGTTTTCTGCTATTAGGCAACACTTTGAAAAATTTGTGCGACAGTTAAATTTAGTTCTGGGAAAGTTTGTGAGATGATCCGCTCATTATTTCGGAATTGCTGAACTTGGTATTCCTCATCAACTAACGAGTAAACCGAGATAGTGGGTTGTTTAGGATTGCCAATAAATCGCCTCCCGCCTAAAGCAGCATAATCGACAATCCAATATTCGGGGATACCTACCGCTTCATAATCAGCAGCTTTTTTTAAATAATCATCTCTCCAGTTGGTACTCACCACTTCAATTACTAAGGGAATTGATTGAGCAAAGCTGACAGTTGATTCTTTTTTCCACCGAGGCTCATTGACTAAATTAGGCTGATTTAATATCAGCACATCTGGTGAGTAAGCTGATTCACCTTCTAATGGTTTGACAAACGCTGTTTTGGGAATAAAGTAAGGCAGTTTTAAACGTTTATATTCTGTAACTATTTCTCCAACTAAAAATCCAATAAGCTGTTCATGGTCGCCTGTTGGTGGGGGCATCTCAACAATTACTCCGTCATGCAATTCATAGCGTCGCTGTGGGTTTTCTGGATACCAAGCGATAAATTCATCAAATGTAACTAGTTTACGTAAGGTTTGAGTCATCTGTTATTAGTTCCTTGTCTGACAGCATTTTTCAGTTGTGTACAGTACACGTTTTAAGGAGAGAGGCTAGAGACTAGGGACTAGGGGCTAGACTCATTTAGATGAGAGAGGCTGTATTACTTAGTGCGGAGTGCCGAGTGAAAACACTAGCCCCCAGTCTCTAGCCTTTAACCCCTAAACCTGTAATGCCGCCTCTGCTTGGGAATGTAATAACAAACCATATTCCAACCCCTCAACCACTGCTTGATAAGAAGCTGCCAAAATATTGGTTGAAACCCCAACAGTCGTCCAGCGTTGATGGCCGTTTCCTGACTCTACCAACGCTCTAGTTTTTGCCGCCGTTCCCGCGTGTCCGTCAAGAATTCGGACTTTATAATCGGTCAATTCAAAAGCGGCAAGTTGGGGATAAAAATTAACCAAAGCCTTGCGTAATGCTGCGTCTAAAGCTGCAACGGGGCCGTTACCTTCTGCCGCTTCTAAAATATTCTGACCGTTGACGGCGACTTTCACCGTGGCTAAAGCACTGCTGGCTTCCTTACCTTCCACTAAGTCACAGTGAACTTGAAAGCCTTGAACTTCAAAAAATTCTTGGCGCGCACCCAATGCTTCATACATCAACAGAGCAAAACTCGCTTCGGCGGCTTCAAATTGATAGCCTTGGCTTTCTAATTGCTTCAAGCGATGGAGAATTTGCCGTGCTTGGGGTGTTTGCTTATCTAATTCAATGCCAAAAGTCCGGGCTTTGGCGATGACATTACTGAGTCCTGATTGTTCAGAAATGACTATGCGCCGACGGTTTCCGACTTGTTCGGGCTGAATGTGTTCGTAAGTCAGAGGATTGCGTTCTACTGCTGAGACATGAACCCCGCCTTTGTGAGCAAAAGCAGAACGTCCCACAAAAGGTGCGTGTTCATTAGGAGCAAGATTTACTACTTCACTGACAAAGTGACTTGCTTCTGTGAGTTGAGTAAGCTGGTGTTCTCCAATACAGCTATAACCCAGCTTTAGCTGTAAGTTGGGAATCAAAGAACAAAGGTTGGCATTGCCGCAACGTTCACCATAACCATTAATTGTTCCTTGCACCATTGTTGCCCCAGCCATGACAGCAGCTAGGGCATTTGCTATTGCTAAATCTGAATCATTATGAGTATGAATGCCTATTTGGGGAATTGTTCTTTGTTCTAGGTCATTTGTCATTAGTTTTTGACAAATGATAAATGACAAATGACTATTGACTGTTGCTACACTTTCACTCACTTCATGAGGCAAAGTCCCGCCATTTGTATCACATAAAACTAACCATTCAGCCCCAGATGCGATCGCTGCTTCTAATGTCTGTAAAGCATACTCAGGGTTTTGCTTATAACCATCAAACCAATGTTCTGCATCATAAATCACGCGTCGCCCATGCGTGCGAAAATACTCGATAGTATCGCGGATCATTGCCAAATTTTCTTCTAAAGTTGTCTTTAGACTTTCTGTAACGTGTAAATCCCAAGATTTGCCAAAAATCGTCACCCAGCGAGAACCCGCAGTTAAAATTGCTTGTAGCATTGGTTCAGCCTCAGCAACCGTATTGGGACGACGCGTAGAACAAAATGCAACAATTTCTGCTTGTTTTAGCGGATCTTCTTGGAGTTGCCAGAAAAATTGAACATCCTTCGGGTTAGCACCAGGCCAACCACCTTCAATAAAAGGAATCCCTAGTTGGTCAAGTCTCTTGGCAATGCGTAACTTGTCTTCTATGGACACCGACAGCCCTTCGCATTGAGTGCCATCCCGGAGTGTAGTGTCATAAAGCCAAATTTGAGGAGAGGGATTTGTGGTCATAAGACAAGATCATGCGAGACAACTATAGAAGAAATGTGCCAATATACAACAAAAAGGCAGTTTGGTAATTCAAATATGCCCAAGGTACTAGCTCAAGGTCAAAAATCAGTGTGCTGGGCTATATGTTCTACGCCGCTTTCAGATTAGATTGGAGCATATAGAAACAATTTAGGGTCAAACTACAAAAAACTTTGCAGCAAAATGGGATTGACCTCTCAAACGACAATGCTAAATTCTGCACTATTCTTAGCAAGGCGGTGATGGTGCTGGTGCGGTCGAAACAAGATAATGGATTGAGGGCTAATTAGCGTCACAAAGACAGCGATCGCTTTCTTTTCATTCTCATACAATAGACCTGCGTTTAGCCCGTCAAACAGAATATTTTACAGATTATTAGGTCAGGGCTATCGAAGAGTTTGGAAATCAAAAGGTTAGGTTTAAAAGGAGCAAAACAGTATGGGTAGATGGACACCGCTTATTCTGATGGGTGGAGGCTTGGCAATATTATTGGGTACATTGCTAGGTATTAACTTTCCAATGGGACAACAACAAACAGCCAGTAATAATACTCCAGGCGGCAAAACATCACGAGTTCTCCCAGCCAATATTAATGTTAATAGCACTGCTCCCAGTAGTCGCAGCGCAAGCGAAGACAGAGCCAGCACTACCCAAGAAAATAATACTACCCCTGAAGCTAGGGGCGGCAGAAGTGTCAGGCAAGAAAATCTAAGTCCAGCTGAGCGCAATACATCTGAGCGTAGAACCAGCGTTGCTCAAAATACCACTCCCAGCGAGTCATTTTCAACTCCTGACAATACAGATACAACCACTAGAGAAGTACAGTCAACAGAAAGTCAATCAAGTGATACATCTGTTAATGATAACGAGTCGGCTAGAGAGCCAATTCGGGCTTTGTGGTAGGAACGAAGGCAGGAGGCAGGGGGCAGGAGGCAGGAGTAAATTTATAACTCAGAACTTCTCACTCCTAACTCAGTTAAAATTAGTCATTGGTTACAAGTTATTAGCTATAAGTTATGTAGTTGTGTACTAATGATCAATGGCTAATAACCAATGACTAATGACTAATGACTAGTGACATTTTAATTATTGGTGGCGGTGTTATTGGCTTGGCGATCGCCGTCGAACTCAAACTGCGCGGGACAAATGTCACCGTGCTTTGTCGTGATTTCCAGGCTGCTGCTACCCATGCTGCTGCGGGGATGTTAGCACCAGATGCAGAAATTATCCAAGATCAGGCAACGCGGGAGTTATGCTGGCGATCGCGTGCCTTATATCCAGAATGGACAAGTAAACTAGAAGATTTAACTGGTGTAAGTACTGGTTACTGGGCTTGTGGAATTTTGGCTCCTGTTTATCAACAACCCACATCTCCTACGCCGCATGAATCACCAGCTTACTGGTTAGATCAGCCAGCTATTCATCAATATCAGCCAGGATTAGGAAATGATGTCGTCGGTGGCTGGTGGTATCCAGAAGATGCTCAAGTTGATAATCGCGCATTAGCACAAGCACTGTGGACAGCAGCTAAATCTCTGGGCGTTGAATTCAAAGATCACATCACAGTAGAAGGAATAATCCAAAAGCAAGGGCAAGTAATTGGTGTCCAAACAAACACAGGCTTAATTCGTGCCAATCACTATGTTTTAGCGGCTGGTGCTTGGTCAAACCAATTGTTACCTCTGCCCGTGAGTCCTCGCAAAGGGCAAATGCTGAGTCTCCGATTACCCGATTCTGTCCCGGAATTACCTCTCAGACGAGTTTTATTTGGGGAAAATATTTACATCGTGCCGAGGCGGAATCGCTCAATTATTTTGGGTGCGACTAGTGAAGATGTCGGTTTTACTCCCCATAACACCCCAGCCGGGATTCAAGCTTTACTTCAACAAGCCATCCGCCTCTACCCGCAATTGCAGGATTATTCTATTCAGGAATTTTGGTGGGGTTTTCGCCCAGCTACCCCTGATGAACTACCGATTTTAGGAACTAGCCATTGTGAAAACTTGACTTTGGCTACTGGTCATTATCGGAATGGCATTTTACTCGCGCCTGTCACAGCAGAAATCATTGCGAATTTAATCTGCGAACAAAAATCTGATTCTTTGCTGCCAAATTTCCATTATTCTCGCTTTCATACCAAGCAATCTACCGCCCCTATGCTCACTCACTCTGCCAATTTCACCAACGGCCATCGTTCAATATCACCACTCCCCATTCCCAACTCCCCACTCCCCGACTCACCACTCATCATTGCTGGCAAAACCTTCCAATCTCGCTTGATGACGGGAACAGGGAAGTACCGCAGTATCGAAGAAATGCAGCAAAGCATAGTTGCTAGTGGCTGTCAAATTGTTACCGTAGCAGTGAGGCGGGTGCAAGCTAAAACCCCTGGTCATGAAGGTTTAGCAGAAGCACTAGACTGGTCAAAAATTTGGATGTTGCCAAATACTGCTGGTTGTCAAACTGCCGAAGAAGCGATTCGGGTTGCTCGTTTAGGACGAGAAATGGCGAAACTGTTGGGGCAGGAAGATAATAACTTTGTCAAATTAGAAGTTATACCAGATTCAAAATATTTACTACCCGATCCGATTGGGACGCTGCAAGCTGCCGAACAACTGGTGAAAGAAGGGTTTGCTGTATTGCCATATATCAATGCTGACCCGATGTTAGCCAAGCGTTTAGAAGATGTTGGCTGTGCCACAGTTATGCCTTTAGCATCACCCATCGGTTCAGGACAAGGTTTAAAAACAACTGCCAATATTCAAATAATTATTGAAAACGCTAATGTGCCAGTCGTGGTTGATGCTGGTATTGGTTCCCCCTCAGAAGCCTCTCAGGCGATGGAACTAGGTGCAGATGCCTTGTTGATTAATAGTGCGATCGCTCTAGCGCAAAATCCACCTGCAATGGCTTATGCTATGAATTTAGCAACAGTCGCCGGACGTTTGGCATACCTAGCCGGTAGAATGCCCATCAAGTCCTACGCTAGTGCTAGTTCGCCTGTAACTGGGACAATTCACACTTAACAGTTAATGGTCAACACTCAACAGTTATAGTAGTGGACAGGTAACAGGTGACAGGGTTAAAAGTCTTTTGCTGTCTAGATTGTATCCTTGTACCAGTGTCCTAATAAAAGTGGTTATTGCTATAACTGTTGACTAAATGTAAACATTTGTCGCTGATAGAGAGAGCAGACAAGACCAATTTCTGTAACATTAGATAATAAATGTTCAGAATTGAGAATAAGGAACTACTTCATGCCCTATACAAATGAAGAAGGCGGTCGTCTTAACAATTTTGCTCAGGAACCAAAGGTTTATCGGGCAGAGCCTCCTACAGCCGCGCAGAAGCGTAACTATATCATCCTAGGGGTAGCCGCCACTGTTTTGGTTGGCGGCTTAATTTTTGTCGCCTTCTCCGTTTCTAATTTCAGTTAGCAAGAACTGTTTACGAAAATTGAATTTTCTTGTGGTGTTGCAGGTTCCCCTCTTCAGGGAACCTGTTTTTTGTATATAAATTAACAAGTTTAATAAGTATATTTGTGCAGCTATCGTTATATTATATTGGCAATACTTATCCTTAATATTGTTTGAGTGCTATATATTTTAATTCTGGTTAATAACTCCTTAAAGATAAAAATAAGAGTTAATTTTGCCAATGTAAACATAGTGGTAGTTAAGTAGTTTAGTTCATAATAAAATGCCTCAAATCACGGTAGTTTAGTAACAGCCTTAGCTTATCTATGATTTGCATAATCAAAATTTATCAACTTAATATCAAGCTACTACAGACCAAATAGTATGCTATTATAAAGTCGATATCGAAAATTGCTAAAAAATATTTAATAAACTTTAGACCAACATTCTCTGATATCAAAACTACGAAAAAAAATTTTATTGTTATCTAATTAAAAATTTTAAGCTGCCTAAAAAACAAATATTAAAAGTCTTTAGTTTTACGGTTCAAGACGTGAAATTTTTCCATTCTAAACACACAGGCAGAAGTTTTTTGCCATTGTTGGTGTACGCGATTAATTAACAAGAATTTGATAATTCCAGTGTATTAACTAAGAGAATCCACAATATGCCTTGGCAACTATCCTCTCAAATTCCGATTAATCCTGTCCATGCTGCTGTGGGAAAAACAGGTAAGGTATTGTTCTTTGCTGGTTCTGGTAATGATCCGAGTCCAGCAGCATATGAGAATTCCCCGGAAGGGGCTAGGCTTTGGGATCCTCAAAGCGGAGATTTCACCGCTCCCACGATTCCACGCGATAGAAATGGCAACCCGATTGACATTTTCTGTGCAGGCCATGCATTTCGACATGACGGAAGATTGTTGGTGGCAGGTGGCACGCTACAATATGATCCATTTTATGGTATAATAGATGTCTTTTTATTTGATTTTACTGGCAATAACGGCGACGGAAGTTGGACAAGAGTGTCATCAATGAATAGAGGCCGTTGGTATCCTACCGTATTAACGCTTGGTAATGGTAGAGTTTTGGCTCTCTCAGGTTTAGATATAAACGGTAACCTCGATCGCAACCCAGAAATATATAGTGCTTTTACTGGGTGGAGCATTTTTACACAACAAACCAGTAATTTAAGTTTATATGTACATTTAATATTGTTGAGTAGTGGAAAAATTTTTTATACAGGGGCGCAAGTGGGGGTTAATAATGGCGTATTACCACGTATTTTGACTTTACCCGCAACATTTGATGAGGCGATCGCCGAACAGCCAGTCTCTGGATTAGAAGTTCCAGAATATGGCAACCAAGCCGCCAGCTTATTGCTCCCACCAGCGCAAGACCAAAAGGTGATGATTATCGGCGGTGGTGATATAGGTGTAGCAACAAACAGAGTTAATATTATAGACTTCAAGGATAGTAATCCTACTTATACAACAGCACCATATCTCAATTATGCCAGAATGCACCATAATGCTGTGATCTTGCCTGACCGCACGGTATTTGTGTGTAATGGTAGCGGTAAGGAAGAAGATATAGGAGAATCCACACTCCCAGCAGAAATTTACAATCCACAGACGAATACCTGGACGGTGGTAGAGACACCCATTGTTAACGGCCGCGTCTATCATTCAATCGCGGTGTTGCTACCAGATGGCAAAGTAGTTGTAGCAGGGGGAAATCCTCAGCGTGGTGTTTACGAAAATCGCATAGAAATTTATAGTCCGGCTTACATATCGCAGCCAAGACCTTCAATTATTAGTGCGCCAGCGACAGCAAAATATAGAGCGACAATCATCATCGAAACAGATCAACCTGCAAGGAACATTAAATGGGTGCATTTAATTAAACCAATGGCTCCTACTCATGGTCTAGATACAGAACAACGGCTTGTAGATCTGCCGATTAATTCTAGGAGTGGCAATTCTCTCAGCGTCTATGTAACAAAAAATCGCAATCTGGTGGTGCCTGGCTACTATATGCTATTTATCGTCGATAACAATAATGTTCCTTCGGTGGCAAGTTGGATTCAAATAACCTAATGCTTTATAGCCCAATACGGTTCGGTTAAAGGGGAAAGGCGAAGGGGGAAAAGGGAAGAAAAAACCTTGAACCCAAACCCAGTAACCTTTTCCCCAAACCAATTCTGAGTTCAAAATGCTTATCCGAACCGTATTGCTTGATAGCCGAATTGCTAGTAAGAAAGCCAATTGCATGGTGAGCAAGTGCTGTGAGAGGATTAGACCAAACCATGCTGCTGATAAAAAGCTTTGCTGACTTGAACGCGCCCCCATAAGGGATGTATACTTTGTTAGGCTGTTTAGCCTCCATGAGCGTGAATGATCCGGCACACACAGATAATTTTGTTTGGAATCGGCAAGTATATCACCGTTTAAAACTTGCCCTAAGTTTAGGGTTAAGAAGACAGCTGTTTTTAGCAGTATGTGACGATTTACAGTTGCGAAATCAAGTAGCAGCGCGTTTACACTCTACTTTAGCTTATCCAGTTGGGCAAGTGCTTTATCAGCCCCAAGATGGGCAAGAAGCCAGCAGCACTTCAGCCTATCCACGATTAGTCACTTTGCGGTTGAACCTCAACGAGCCTAATCCGATATCCCAGATCAATCAATGGTTGGCTAATTATCCTCCGCCAATTGTTGGCGCATCCAAAGACAACCCCGGACGACCTTTGCCAGTCCCGACATTTCAAATTGTGGGTGTAGAACAGCTAACTAAACAGCCAGTAGCAGTTCAACGTTTATTTCTGCACCATCTACGCCTCACCGAAGAATCTTTATCGAGCGAAGAAAAGAGCGGTTTTCTAGAGTCTAGTGTTCTGTTGTGGATATCGCGCCCTTGGTTGTCTGCTATTCAGCAGTCAGCACCACAGTTTTGGCGTTGGCGAACTGGTGTGTTTACCTTTGCTGGAGAACCAACACCAGCGCGCAATTTAAATTATCCAGAACGCTTTCCTAGTTCCCGAAATCTAGATTTCGGGAAACTAGAGGGATCTAGTTTCAACGAATCAGCTATTGAAGCAAAACCCAAAGCAGCAACGACAACAGACGCAAAATTAGAGGAAAATACTGTGGTTTCTCTAGAAAGCCCAGTAAAGCCAGTAAATAGAGTGTTGGCAATTCCCCCGCCACCGCCAGGATTCTTGAAAACAGAGACGAAATTAGCAGATCCTAGTCAAGCTAGTGAGGTAACTAGCCCATCGCTGTCGTCGTTGTCGCATATTAACAAGGAGTTAAGCGAGCTAGTAATAGCAACTATTAATACTAAGATTTCTCAAGAGGAGGATGACTGGCAACCGCAACAATTGCTGTTAGAGATTGAAGAACTACACCTCAAGCAAGCTGCAAAGCAGGATTTAGCAGTAGCGTATCATCAGCTAGGAAACACATATCGCCTGCGGATTGAACAAGGACATTCAACCCTAGAAAACCTGATGGTAGCAATTCTTGCATATCAGGAAGCGATCGCCTACGATGAAGCATCACCAGAATTGCCAGATATTCTCAATGATTTAGGCACACTCTACTGGATGCTATACCGCACACCACCTAATGTGGAGGCGGGACAAAATTACATTGAACAAGGAATCGAATTTTATCAGCTGGCGTTGAAGATGATTTCACCGCAGACTCATCCAGAAACTTATGCCCGTGTGCAGAATAATCTGGGAACAGCTTATGGTGATCTAGCTAAGTTTTCTAACCCGGCGGAAAATTGGCAACAAGCCGTTGCAGCTTATACAGAAGCATTGCATTACCGCAGTGCCGACATGGATACATTAAAGTATGCAGCTTGCCAAAATAATTTAGGTACAGCTTACTGGCATCTGGGACAATATAATCAACCAGTGGTGCATCTAAAAAAAGCGATCGCCGCCTATAACCAAGCCCTCGCTCACTACAATCCCGAACAGGAACCTCTGAAATATGGCATGATTCAAAACAACATCGGTACTGCTTACTGGAATTTGGCGCAATACGAACAACCAGCCGATAATCTTCAGCAAGCTATTGATGTCTACTGCGAAGCATTGAAATATCGCACAGCCGCTAACGTTCCTAGTGCTTGCGCTGCTACGCAAAATAATCTGGCTACAGCTTACTGGCATTTAGCAAACTTGCCGCAAACCACGAAAGACAGCAAGCAAAAGTTATTAAAATTATCCATTATTGCTTATGAAGAAGCCATTGCCTTGGCACATTCTCTAAGTGGAGTTCCTTTAAGTTTTGATTTATTTGCGGCTCATAATAACTTAGGGTTAGCCCATTATCAGTTAGTTACAGATAGTTCATTTAATGGCGATAAACCGACGCGATCGCACCACTTAGAAGTAGCATTAGATCATCATTTACAAGCCTTGAACGGATTAAATAAACAACCAGAGGCTTATCAAATGACCTTTGCTTATGTAGTAAAAACAATCCGCGCCTTCCACAACGAATTAGGCATCCACGGGCAAAATATCGCTTTATCAAAAGTTCCTGGTCATTTGCTACCCGAAATTTTATCAAAGCTTTAAAAGAGTTTACCCTAATGCTTCCATTCATCCCATTTCTCTTCAATTTTTTTGATAACTTGCTCTTTGTCTATATATTGAGATAAACGCTTCCAAGCACGCTTGATCTCTTCCTTTTGGGTTATTGTTAACTTCCAAGAAAGTGGTGCTGTATATTTTTTATCAATATCAATAGGAAAGGTAATAGCAAAATCCGCAATGTCTACTTTGTCTCGCCATTTTTCCTGTAATAATTTAACACTCACGGTATTGTTATCAGTCTGAGTAGAACTGCGAACATTTAATAATGCTTGTAATGAACCAATAACTTCCATTATCCACCCTGGCGCACTTGGCACCTGATCACTAGCTACAGGTTCGGGAAAAGCATTGACCCGCAAAAATATAACTTTGTTAATTTCACAACTTTTTGCTGTTAAGAATTCATCGAGTAATTGTACATTAGTACAGACTCCAAAATTATCAAAATAGCCACCATCAGCAACATGAAAATTTTGCTGTGTTTTGGGATTGTCGGGACGGCAAACAGGAGATACATAAGGAAAAGTTGCTGACAGTCTAGCAGATGTAGCTATGTTAATATCAAAATCAGGATAAAGTTTCTTAAAACTAATAGACTTAGATTGAATATTATCTTGCAGAGTAATCGGGCTAATAGAATTAGCTGGATTATCTTCTTCTAGAGTAATAGGACTGATTAAAAAACGCCGACCGTCTTCTACTAAAGTCGCATTAAAAATAGGAATTGGTAGTTTTCCTTGTTGCACCTTGATTCGCCAAGAGGCTAAAGAAGCTTTTTTATGTTTTAGTTCTCCTCTCCAATCTTCTTCAATTGCTGTACCTCTATCTTCCATTTTAGGTACTAAAAAAGGTAAACCAATAAAGCGTAATAAATCTGGATAAGTTAGTCCCCAACCAACAGCATCTAAACTATCTTTAACCGCACTGTCAAATATACTTGACAAATCTTTTTCTTCTGGATAACCATGTTCACCAAAGCGGTCTAAATAGTACATAGTTCCGATTGAACCACCAGAAACTGCGCTTATCCAACCAATTGCTTGGGTAAAATTAATGCCTAATTTACTTTGTTCTTGTAACCCAGCTAAAACTCTACTTATCCATCCCGCAGCTTGAATACCCCCACCACTAGCACAAACAACCACTAAAGTTTTAATTTCATTGTCGGCTTGATATGTTTTAATACGGTTACAGACTATATCTTTCCAATCTTCTTGTTTTATTGCATCACTAGGCTCATCATTGAGTACGTAATAATGATCTACGCCTAAAAACAAGTATCCAGAAATTGAAATAATTAAAAATAGCAGAAGTACGGGAATACGTGAGTAATCAAGAAAGAAAGACATTCCACTTAATAACAACACTAATACTGTCAGAATCAGCGTGACATAAAATAGTGCTGGAGCCTCAAAACGATTAGAATCTGCTTGAGGTTTAAGGATAAAATAACAAGCAATATAAACACCAAGCATTACTAACAAAAATGCAGTTACAGCAATTTGTCCTGGTGCTAAGTTATTACTATGATCTATATAACCATTGCGTACAGGCTCAGGTAACAGATAGATTAAATTTAATAGAATCTGCTTTGGTAAAGGATGAGATTCTAAAATATATTGCACAAAGTTGCTGATAGTTAACAGCAATGCGGCGATACTTACCCCTAAAAAAGTTCCTATCAAAATAGGAACATGGTGGTTTTTGATAGAATTTGGATGTTGATTTTCTTTCTTAGTTAAAATAATGCTTGTAATAGAAATAGGAAGACTTAATATAATACCGTTTATATAAAGTAGCCATTCTGGCAAAGCTTGTTTTTGTTGGACTTCAAATCGCAGATAAGCATTAGTTAAAATGACGTTATAAACCAATATTGTCGCCATTCCAGCTAATGTCGAACCAACAATCACTAAAATTAACTGTCCAATTAACTGTCCCTTAACATTTGTACGAAGTACAAAAAGATTTTTCAGCGTGCTTGGTAATAGTTTAACTGCAATCAACGGGAAGAAGACGAGTATTAAGCCCACAATAATAGGCATTCTTAAAAAGAAGATATATTGCCATTTATCGTAAAAATTTGTTAATAAAAGCCCAAGTACTGTAAATAACAATGACAATACAATTCCCTTTGTGCGTCTATCTATGTTCAGCATAAAACTCATGCATAAATAAAAGGTCAGCATGATATATTCATGACATAATCTTCAAAATAAAAACAATCTTGAGTTAGAAATTTAAACTAAAGATTTTTTAAGTTCCTAGGTAGCCAAACATAAAATGTAGAGTGGGTTATGCCGGAAGCTAACGCAACGTTCTAAATATAGCAATTGTATTTGATTTCACTGCTGGTTGCTTGAGACAAGCAGTAGAGAGTAAATTTGTTTATATATTATTTAAGAATCTTAATATAAAGATGGTGCGTTGCGCTATGCGACAACACACCCTACTTGTTCAAATATTAGATATATGTTCTATAGAAATGATGCTAATAATAATGTATTCAGCAATTTACTCTGCGCTCGAATCGCCCCATTCTTTAATAGCTGAAAATATCGAGGAGTAATCATCATTAGCGTAGGACATTTTCATGGCTGTATACAAGATGTGTCGCACTGATTCAATACTGCTGAGATCTAAACCTAAGGCCTTTGCTTCTGAGATAAACAAATCTGTATCTTTGAGCAAATGTTTTGTCGGAAAATTGGGATTAGCATAATTTTCTTCCAACATTCGTTGCAACTTTGTGTCAAAGGTAGGTGCATAAAGCGAACTTTCGCGGAGAACTTGCATAAAGGATTCTATATTGACACCTTGACGTTGCAAAAAGGCCAGACTAAGAGCAAAGCTAGTGGTAAGAGATGCAATTAATTGGTTCAGGGCTAATTTTAACGCTGCTGCACTGCCTACAGGGCCTATAAGTAAAGGTTCTGGGCCAAATTTTTGTAGTAGTTGTAAATGACTTTGATATTGTTTTGGTTCTGCACCTACCATCACAATTAACTTGCCAGCTTTTGCTTCTGGGATGCTACCTAATACGGGTGCTTCTATATATTCGCCGCCACCGCCAACTACAGCATCTCGAATTTCTTGGCTTTGGGTGGGTGTAATGGTTCCCATTTGGATGATAGTGCGTCCTTCTAGGGTGCGCCAAGCGGTATCTGAGAGCAAGACTTGATAAATGGCTGCGGCGTTAGTGAGCATTAAAATAATGCAGTCAGCAGCACGAATAGCTTGACGGGGTTGCGTCGCAATTTCTGCGCCAGCTGCTTGTAATGGTGCTAGTTTTTCTGGGGTGCGGTTGTAGGCAACTACTTGTATATTGGCTGCTAACAACCTTTGCGCCATTGGTTGTCCCATCAGTCCAGTTCCCAGAAATGCCACCTTCATTGTTCACTTTCCTTTGTACAGCTGAGGCGAAGCCTTTGATAGACATCGCGTTTCCATCGTTTGATTGTAATTTAAGGGCGAAGAATGATTTGAGGTTTAAGATGCTATCTCAGATATCAAGTTCGCCCAAGAGTTGAGAATTTAGCCACCTGCGGCAAAAGTCACCATAATGACAACAGACAGTAAAATACCAGGTGTTAGCAGCATTACTAGCATTAACAGGTCATGAGTACTCATAATTATGATTTTCCTAACAATGGATTTCGCAGTAATCAATAGTTATAGTTATGCTAGTCCAAATAACCCTGATGCCGCAGGCTTATAGATAGTTTTAACTTTTCACCCTACTTTTACTTTGGCACAGTTAGCCCTTTGAGGGGATGCGAAATTTCTTGATTTTGGAGTCCTTTGCTTTGAACTAAAACTCCAAAACCACCTAGTCCTGTGGAGTCTAACAGTTGGTGGAGTGACTCGCGGCGTTGCAACAACTGGGAAATCGAAATTTCTTGATAAGAGAGAGAGGCAATTCTATCTCCCAAACCTAACGCCATCAAAAATAAACCCTGTTGTGTAAACCCAACTGTAGTTAAACCGCATTTTTCACCCTGACGCTCTAAGGCGGTAAAGTCAACATGGGCAGTAATATCTTGTCGCCCAATATTAATATAAGGGTTGTCATGGTAGCGATGCTGATAGTAGCACTGTAACGTGCCTTGCGATCGCCGGGGGTTATAGTAGCGGCTAGCAGGATAGCCATAATCAATTGTTACCACATACCCGCGCTGTAAGCGGTCTGCTACTATACTCAACCAACTCATAGCCGCTAAATTAATTTCGCTGCGGTAGCCATCTGGGTAATTTCTCGATAAATCAATACCGATTAAATCAAAATATTGCTTTAGTTGTGACGTAGAAGGTTCTGCCGCTAATTCTCCAAATTGAATTGACTCTTTCCCTTTTCCAGCAGCAGGTTCGGGATTTATGTTATCCAGTGTAGTCACATAAATTTCTCGCAGTTCCCCAGCTTCTAAAATAAACTGATGCACTGGCAAAGCATCCACCAATTCGTTAGAAAAAAAACAGCCTGTAATTGAGTTACTGGGTATCTCCTCTAAATTGCACCAACGCACTGTAAAATTTTGTAACCGTTGCTGTTGTTCTTGTCTCAACCCTGGAGACTTCTCGACTATGACATACTCCAGTGCTGCTAAAAAACCTGGGTAGTGCAGTTGATAGTGGTCAAGAATATGCAGTGCGAGTAAGCCTTGTCCTGCACCCATTTCTACTAAAGAAAACGGTCTTGGCTGTCCTAAAATCTCCCACATTTGGACAAATTGTTCTGCTAGTAACTCCCCGAAATCAGCCCCAAGACTAACAGAAGTGAAAAAATCACCGCCTTTAAATCCAATGTTCACAGCTTTGCTGGAATAGTAGCCGTGTTCAGGGTGATATAGTGCCATATCCATATATTCTGCAAAGGTAATTCGCCTTTGGGGACTAGTAGCGATACGCTCAGATATGGCTATACACAGCGCAGAGTTAGAATTCATAAGCAATTTTTACTAACTTTTAAACCTTAATTTGTGCATAACTCCTGATGTGTATGTTGCGGCACAAAGTGCAACATTTCTTGCTTTAGTAATTTTTAAACTATTAACCGATAAAACAAATGAGGTAAACCAGCGTGGATAATATCACGCTCGTATTGAAATCCTAGCTTTTCCATAACTCGTTTTGAAGCGAGATTAGTTGTTAAAGTAAAGCAAACAATATCTTGCAAGCCAAGTAAATCAAAACCAATTCGCAAAATTTTTTCGCCCATCTCAGTTGCTAATCCTTGACCCCAAAACTTAGCCATAAGAGCGTAAGCTAATTCTACTTCATTTTTTCCTTCAACAAGAGTTGTTCGCAATCCGGCACGACCGACAAACTGCTTATTTATTTTGTCTAGAAATACCCATAATCCATATCCATACTGCTCCCAATGATGCACATTATTTAAGATAAATAAGCGTGTTTCATCATCTGAACGAATACCACCTAAAGTTGCCATAACTTGTTTGTTTTGATGCATCCGATCAAGGTCATTTAAGTGAATAAATCTTAGACGTTCAGCAAATAAGCGTTTGGTATAAAATGTTTCAATTATTTGCATTGACTTAATTTTGTAGTCAGAGGTTTTGGATGATTTAAAAACAATTTATCACTGATTTTTATTAAGTAATAATTGTTTAGTTTTAATATAAGTATCTTTTGATTAACAACGTAACTTTTGCTTCTTCGTATTATCTGGTGGCGAGAAAAAATAGAAAAATTCGCATTTTGTGTATGAGTAATATATTCTCGCTCGCTGAACAACAAGATCCCCGATTGTTTTAAATAATTGGGGATCTTGTTGTTCTGGAATGATTTCAGGTTTCTATCGATTGATTTGTTGAACAGCAAGCTTCTACTTATCGCTCAACATTGATACGCTATTATTTCAAGTATTATAAGACACACTAATGATTGGCGATAGTAAAATTTGGCGTAAGTATACTAGTGCTATTACTTAATCATTAATGTATTAATGTAACGAATGGTTGAATAATATTATTTTCTTCACAAGTTCCTCATATTTGGTAAGTATCCTCGTAAGTATAGTCAGTTGTTTGAATACCACAAGTTGACCAAATAGCTGCCTTAATTTTTAAAACCGCTTATATCACTGATTTTTGAAAAATATGAATTACTGTCCTTGCTGTTCTGAAATACTTTTACAACACATACGTGGTTCTGAGATTACTTGGTTTTGTCGCCACTGCTGGCAAGATATGCCTGTGTTAACTTGTAATCTTTCTCAGGGTTCGGGTTTGCTAACACAAGCAATCAGAGAAGATTTACCTATCAAACGTAAAGTTAGAGAAATTATTCCAGCTACTAGAGAAAATGTTCCGGCTATAAGCTATATCAGCCAACGCCAAAAAATAACTGGCTGGATAGGAGCTTCTTGAAAGAACAAGGCACGAACAAGAATATAGATAAATGCTGGAATAATTATGAATACGCGAAATATTGGCAGGCTGACTAAGATATAGAACTATAACTAGAAGCCTGCTAATTTTTTAATCAACTATCAGCACTAATTTATCAAGGACAGCAGGAGGCAGTGGTTTGACTTCGCTCACCAACTGGGCAGGAGGTAGGAGGAAAACTTCGCAAAAATAACAAATGAGTTCGCAAAAATAACAAATGAGTTCGCAAAAATAACAAATGAGTTCGCAAAAATAACAAATGAGTTCGCAAAAATAACAAATGCGATCGCCGAAATAACAAATGAGTTCGCAAAAATAACAAATGCGATCGCCGAAATAACAAATGTGATCGCCGAAATAACAAATGAGTTCGCAAAAGCAGTAATTGTGAGCTTGCCACTTGCTACAACAGGGCGGCAGATTTGCAACGCAATGAATTCCCAGCCTACACGTAAACCCCTACACTACAGTAGGGGTTTTAAAATGCGACAACGCTGACTAAAGTGATTATAAAGATTGATTAAGATAACGGCATACTGAAAAACATGATTGAGATGTTAGCTGAAAGCTGGACTGCTATTAAAACAAATTTACACATTAATTGGTGGTTGATAAACGCTTGCTTGCAGTTTACTGCTTGGGCAATTTTTTCTCTTTTGCTGGCTGAGGTACTCAGAGACAGCTATCATGCGTTGTGTCACCAAGTGGGTTGGCTGGCTAAATGGCACAATAAGCATCACATGGCGTATCGCCGAGATTTATCAATAGTTTCGCTTAAGGTTTACCAGGAATCTCAGCTTTACCATGACATTGTAGAGTCGATTCTTTTGTTGGTTATCCTGACGGTAGTTGCTTTAGTAGGTCATCAATGGGGATTATGGTTAGGTGTGGCCTATGCTGTCACCTTCTTGTATGGTGCATCGGTGCGATATTTTCAAGGGAAAATTGAGACAGACTTTAACCACTTACCCGGCCCTTTAGAAATCATTCCTTCCGTTTGGTGGGTGAATCGTGCTTACCATTGGCGACATCATTTTGATGATGTCAACGCTTACTATAGTGGTGTGTTTCCGCTTGTAGATAAAATTTTGGGTACAGGACTTTCTCTCAAAGGTAAAACCGTTGCTTTGACTGGCGCATCTGGAAGTTTGGGAACAGCATTAACAGCAGAACTTCTCAAACACAATGCTAAGGTTATAGCTTTAACTACTAATCCTGAGAAACTCTCAGTACAACCTGGGGTAACGGTGTTTCCTTGGGAGTTAGGTAATGAGTCGCAACTACGGGATAAATTAGAAAAAGTAGATATTTTGATTATTAATCACGGGATTAATGTTTATGGCGATCGCACTTCACAAGGCATAAACACTTCCTATGAAGTCAATACCTTTTCTGCATTGCGGTTGATGGATGTATTTTCATCAACTGTGACAGGGCCACAAGACAAAGCAACTAAAGAAATCTGGGTAAATACTTCCGAGGCTGAGGTATCACCAGCCCTCAGTCCGCTTTATGAACTGAGCAAACGCACATTAGGCGATATTATTACCCTCAAACGCTTAGAAGGAAACTGCATCATTCGCAAATTAATCCTCGGCCCGTTTAAAAGCCAACTTAATCCTTATGGGGTGATGTCAGCACCGCAAGTGGCGCGCGCTATTCTGTTTTTAGCCCAGCGAGACTTCCGCAATATTATCGTAGCCATCAATCCTTTGACTTATTTACTGTTCCCGATTAAGGAAACTAGTACCGGGCTGTACTACCGGATTTTTAGCAAGCCAAGTCAGACTCAATCTTAAAAAAAGTATGGGTGTAGACTTGTGAAGGTCTACACCCAATTTCTAGTCAAGGATATTTTAACTACCGAGGTTGTGAAGGATAAGTTCGTTCTCTTTATCCTTCAAGCTACAATTAGCGACAACGAATTGTAGCTTCCTGGGAGTCCATAACTGTTAAGGTGACTTGGGGCTGAGAACCACGCCATTTTTCTCCATCGAATACACCACCTCTATTATCTAATCCAGCACTGTACATTTGCTGTACAGTAAGAAAACTTGGGCGATTGTATCTATAATCACCGCGTGTTTCGGAGCGGGAATATGCTTCTAGAGTATAGAAGCGAACTCTAGCGATGCAAGAGGCTTGGTCTTCTCCCGGACGACGATCAGATGAAACAGGCTTACCATCGGGGCCAAACCAAACACCACCCACTAAGTTGTAACCTTGGTTAACAGGAACCTGAGTTCCTGATTGCTGTGGCATTCCATTCATTCCAGGCATTCCATTCATTCCAGGCATTCCAGTCATTCCAGGCATTCCAGTCATTCCAGGCATTCCAGTCATTCCAGTCATTCCAGTCATTCCAGGCATTCCAGTCATTCCAGGCATTCCAGTCATTCCAGGCATTCCAGGCATTCCAGTCATTCCAGGCATTCCAGTCATTCCAGGCATTCCAGGCATTCCAGGCATTCCAGGCATTCCAGTTGGTACGTTGATAGTATTGGTTTGTTGAGGTTGAGGCGACTGTGGACAACCAAATGGTGTACATGCTTGTCCCATTGGTGCTTGTGGGCAACCAAAAGGATTACATTCTGCAACAGTGGATTGGGAACATCCGAATGGATTGCAAGCTGCAAATACAGGTTCACCTGCAATATTAATACAAGTAGCCACAGATGAAACAAATCCAACTGCTCCAAGAGCTTTTAAGAGCTTCATAAGCTTATTATTCTAAAAATACCGTAAATTACTCAGTTATTAGCCAGATAAAGTGATTGCTTTGCTCGTTAAGGCATCGCTGTTTTTATATCCCCTCTAAGAATTTAGGGAGATAAATTACACTTGTCCAACACTATATTTTTTGGTATAAAGTATGACATCCGTAAAATATCGTAAAAAGTCAAATATTTTGAATAAATTGACGAAAACTTTTTAATAAACAATACTTTTGCTAAAATAAGAGCCTATAACAATTTTGACAAAACTAGCAAAATCATCAAGATCTGAGCGTTTAGATTACAACGTAGTTTGAAACTCAAACCCTTTATATTGCAGGCAATACTTTAAAAAACGCGGGAAACCTTAAAGGAGTTTTGATGAATTATTGTTTTTGCCAAGCATCCGAGAAAAGGGGTTAATACATCAACTCACCTTCGTACCCTGGCACAGGTATTAATTTAAGAGAAACTTAAAATACAAGCAATACGAGAGTTTATTTTGAGGCTTGATATGAATAAATTTTCATATGAATTGGCATTAATAAATAATGACTCATACAATTAGATGAATGGATACAACACGCGTGCAGGTTAATTGCGTAAAAATTCTGAAAGTTTTAGCAGATGAGACGCGTCTAAGAGTATTGGAAATATTGATGGATGAAGGCCCTAAGTATGTAGGGGAAATCAATGCCATTTTAAATTTAGAACAAAGTCTACTGTCTCATCATTTACAAGTTCTACGTAGAGCAAAGTTAGTAGTTCAACAGCGCGATGGTAAAGCAATTCTTTATAGTTTGGCTCCAGAGGTAGAGGTAACGACAAATAAGGCTCTTAACCTCGGCTGTTGCATTCTCTCGTTTATCTAGCTTTTTTACGAACCGCAGAGGCGCAGAGGACGCACAGCGAAGAGTTAAAGAGGGGTTTTGACAAATGAAACATTCACAAATTTGGATGATAGTTGCAGGGTTGGTTGGCTGCTTGTGGCTACAAGGTTGTGCTTCACCAAACAACGCTGCAAGTAGCAAGACAACTCAACTACAGGGAAAACTTATATTAACTGGCTCTAGTACGGTAGCACCCTTAGCGGCAGAAATTGGGAAACGTTTTGAATCTCAGCATCAGGGTGTGCGAATAGATGTACAGTCGGGTGGTTCTTCTCGTGGAATTGCGGATGCACGCCAAGGTGTGGCGGATATTGGTATGGTTTCGCGGGAGTTGAAACCAGAGGAAAAGGATTTAAGGAGCTTTACTATTGCTCGTGATGGTGTGACAGTAATTGTTCACAAAGATAATCCTGTGCCAGCTCTAAGCAATCAGCAAGTTGTCAATATTTATACTGGCAAAGTGAATAATTGGCAGCAGGTGGGAGGTAAGCCAGGAACGATTACTGTTGTGAATAAAGCGGAAGGACGTTCAACTTTAGAGTTATTCACTCATTACTTCAAATTGAAAAACACCGATATTAAAGCTCAAATAGTAATTGGTGACAATGAACAGGGAATTAAAACTCTAGAAGGAAATCCCAATGCGATCGCTTATGTTTCTATTGGTGCAGCAGAATATAGTGTAGCGAATAAAGTACCGATTAAGTTGCTTCCTGTTAATGGTGTAGCAGCCATAACTGCAAATGTGCAGAATGGTACTTTTCCGATTTCCCGCCCGTTAAACTTGGTAATGAAAACTGCACCCCAAGGACTAGCAAAAGAATTTCTTGACTTCGCGCAATCACAACAGGTAAATGATATTGTTCAAAAGCAAAACTTTGTCGTGGTTTCAAAATGATGGCTGGTTAGTTTGGATATTGCGCTTTTTGGCAATCATAGCAGGCGCGATCGCTCTATTAATCGTCGGATTTTTGATTTTAGAATCCTTACCAGTTATCAAAGATGTTGGGATCAAGCACTTTTTTACTGATTCCTCTTGGAACCCCACCGCCGGACTCTATAACCTCGTGCCAATGTTGTGGGGTACACTCCTAGTAGTGTTTAGTTCTGTGCTGATTGCCACACCTATAGGCATTTTATCTGCCCTATTTTGCCAATTTTACGCTCCATCGCTTCTAGCTTCTCTTTATCGTCGTTTAATTGAATTACTCGCAGGTATACCTTCCGTAGTCTACGGCTTTTGGGGATTGGTAGTGTTAGTTCCCCTGATCGCTAAAAATCATCCCCCTGGACAAAGTTTACTCGCAGGTATTGCCATTCTGACAATCATGATTATGCCAACAGCTGCTTTGGTAGCTGATGCAAGTTTGGCAAAAGTTCCCGCTTCTTACCTGCAAGGCGCGGCGGCTTTGGGATTATCTCGTTGGGCGACTATCCGCCAAATTGTATTTCCGGCAGCAAAATCGGGATTGTTCACTGGCATAATTTTAGAAACAGGCCGCGCCATTGGTGAAACTATGGCAGTTCTCATGGTATGCGGCAATGTAGTGCAGACCCCTAAAGGGATATTTGACCCAATTCGCACTCTCACAGCGAATATTGCCTTAGAAATGGCTTATGCCACAGGGGATCATCGTTCAGCCTTATTTGTCAGTGGTTTGGTATTGATGGGATTGATTGTGCTGTTAGTGGCTGTGGCTGAAGTTATCAGCCAGGGGAAAATTTATGGTTAGAAAAGATTGGCTAGCAACCATCATTGTTTGGGCAAACGCTGCCTTGGTGACAGGTGTTTTTGGGTGGATACTTAGTAATATTTTTTGGCATGGAATTGGGCATTTTTCCTGGACGTTTCTGACAACTGCACCCCTAAACGCTGGTAGAGAAGGCGGAATTGCCCCTATTCTCGTGTCTACCTTGCTAATTATGCTGGTGTGTATGGGGGTTTCCCTACCAATTGGCGTGGGGACAGCAATATTATTGGCAGAATTCACCCCTACTGACAGTTTTTTTGGTGGCTTGGTACGTCGCAGTTTAGATGTGTTGGCGGGTATCCCTTCCATCGTGTTTGGATTATTTGGCAATGTCTTTTTCTGCAAAGTTTTGGGCTTAGGATTTTCGATTCTCTCAGGCGGGTTAACCTTAGCTTGTATGGTGCTACCTATCCTGATTCGCTCTACAGAAGAAGGGTTTCGGGCTGTATCTAACGAGTATAGAGTGGGAGGCGCAGCCTTGGGCTTTTCACGGATGGCGACGTTATGGAATTTATTATTACCTGCGGCAGTCCCAGGTTTAATTGTGGGATTGGTACTTAGTATTGGTCGTGCGATCGCCGAAACAGCTGCTTTAATTTTTACTAGTGGTTATGTAGATAGAATGCCGGAATCATTATTAGATTCTGGACGCGCCCTTTCGATTCATATTTATGATTTGTCGCTGAACGTATCAGGCGGAGATGCCAATGCTTACGCCTCTGCTTTGGTATTGCTGCTAATGCTGTTGTTAATTAATGGCACGGCAGCATGGATGGCTGAAAAATGGTTACATAGGAGAATTATTACTTGATGAAACTGCCGGAATCTCAAGCCTTGATTCAAACAAGAAACCTGACTTTACAGTACGGGAGAAAAACAGCCTTTGCTCATGTCAATCTTGATATTTATGCTGGGGAAATTATGGCTTTGGTGGGGCCTTCTGGTTGTGGCAAAACCAGCTTTTTAAGTTGTTTGAATCGGCTGACAGATTTAATTCCGCAGTGTCGAGTTACAGGGGAAATTCGCCTTGGTAATTGGGATGTGCTGCATCCGAAGATAGATGCGATCGCACTACGGCGCAGAGTTGGTATGATATTTCAAAAGCCTAATCCTTTTCCTTTATCTATTTGGAAAAACTTAGAGTTACCATTGCGCGAACATGGTATCCGTGACCGAAACGAAATTGACGCAATTATCGAAACTACTCTGCAAGATGTTGGACTGTGGGATGAGGTGAAAGACCGATTGCAGACATCTGCATTGGCCTTATCTGGAGGACAGCAGCAACGTCTGTGTATTGCTAGGGCTTTGGGTTTGAAACCAGAAGTTTTATTATTAGATGAACCTTGTAGCGCCCTCGATCCGATTTCTGGTGGCGTGGTTGAAGATTTAATTGCCAGCTTGCGATCGCGTTATACACTACTGATAGTGACTCATAATCTAGCGCAAGCCAAACGCATCGCCGATAAAGTCGCTCTATTTTGGGTACAAGATGGCATAGGACTTCTGATTGAGTCAGGTTCCGTAGAGCAAATTTTTGAGTCTCCCCAACATACACTAACTGCCGCTTATGTGATGGGTATCAGGGGGTAGTAGGGTAACTTCGGGAGCAGGGGAGCTAATTTGCAATCATCATCATTTTAATAGGGAGTGAAGGAGCTGCGTCGGCAGCTCCTTCGCTCGCCTTTTGGTAAACTATTTAATTTGACGTGAGTCTACAACGAAGGCAAGTTGCAGACTCACATTAATTTGACCCACTAGTACACTAATACTTCATAGTAAGGCAGACTAATCTCTTGTCCTCCCCAACCAATGTTGCAATTCTCACCAACCACTTTCCCCGGATGTAAACCCTCATTGTAAAAAGCTCGGCATATATAGAGAGGGCTACCATCATTTTCATACCCAGCGAGAATAGCATCTGATGGCACTGAGCCATAAGATTCTGATACCCAGTCAACTCCCCCTACTGTATTGGCTGCTTCCTCATCATTGATATTCGTGAAAAAAAGTTGGTCATTGGTATCTATGCTTTCCAACATAATGCTCTCCAAAAATTTAGTTGACGATTTGATTAAATTGAGTATTTAGGCATTAGTTTGGATGCCTAAGTCAAAGACTCACCTCGCTGAGGAGGTTACAAAACCTTGTATGAAACTTTAATTTCACACGCCTCCTCAGCAATTTGGTACTTGACCAGCACACCTATAAATTTCCATTTAAAAGGGATTAAGGTTGAGATAATCCTCATTTATTTTTGAAACTATGGCGGCAGATAAATTTGCTGCCGTATTAGCATCGTGGCAATTGTTCATGAAGTAATTGAACGTGAGTTCGATGAACCTCTCCCCAACCCCTCTGTCTTGAAAAGTTTTGCGCCGGGAAACCCGGACGCGCAACGCCAGTTGCTTTAAGCCGGGAAACCCGTCCAACGCACTGGCTCAACTTTTCGCTCCGACGCGGAGAGGGGCAAAATCTTGCTAGTTTTAAATGAAAAAATCATATTTTCAAAGCCTCTCCACCTGTGGGGGAGAGGTTTGGAGAGGGGTTCTTGATATCTGTCGAACTCACGTTAATTGAAGGTTGTCGTAACTATAATTACCGTCTTTGGAATGCGGAATTTTATAGTCCACTTCCATCAAGTCTTCATGTTGAAAGCAAAAATAGTCAACAGAAGTAAACTTTCCTTTTTGCATTTTTAAGAGTATTGCCACTCTTGTTAGGGCTTCAGGATGTTTACCAAGATTAGAACTAAAGTACACCTAGCCATTATCAAACGGGCTACACTTTCTTTGCACTTGTATGGGTTTTACACAGCGAGTCTGACTGCGCTTAAGTAATATCAAAAATATTATGACCGCATATTAGATGTATGAATCATATAATTTACAATTATTGATAATTAACTACTTTGTTCCTTTATTTATATGACACTTCTTGCCAGAAGTAAGTGAGCAAGAAAATTCCTAAAGTATGTAACGAAAGCTTAATCAGAGCAACTACAATTATGAAATTTCTGGCTTCCAAACTGTGTTCTTATGCACAGATGCTTTCCTATGTAAAATTATTAACTATTTTTCTATTAAATAGCAAACAGATGTATTTTATATAGCTAGATAATGCCTATCGCTTCTCAAAATTTCGGCAATACAACTGAAGATTTAACTTCGATTATTTGGTTTAAATCAGTTTCTATCATCTGAGCAGAAATTATATGAATCTTAAACTTGCTAAATCAGGTTTGTTGTTACTGTGCTTAGTCTGTGCGTTGAGCATAACTCTACTATTCGGAAATCTACCTGGGAACGCTCATGAATCTCCTCAGCAACCAAGTACCACTCCAAATTCTGGTTCAAGGACAAATTCCGTAATCCAGTGGAACGGCTTAATCGAAACCTTTCCCGTATTGACACTTGAATCACCATTGCCAGGGGTATACCCTGGTACAATACTACCGGGATTTCGTTTCCCAGATTTGGGGCAACAACACGTAGAAGTAGGTACTTCAGTCACCTATAATTCCAATAATTCCAATCCACCAACTTCCGGGCCACACTACCCATACCCAGCAGCTTGGGGCATTTATGTATATCCACCAGCCGACGAATTTTTAGTACACAATTTAGAACACGGCGGCGTGATTATTAGCTATAATCCTCAGCAAATTAAAGGTCAAGAGTTGGTTCAATTACGGCAGCAGGCTTGCTCTTTGAGCAAATTTAACCCACGTATTAGACATCTCCAAAATAGTATCATTCTGTGATAAAAGAACATCAGAAAGCTTTTTTTACACAGAAAAATGTGCGACATACTGAACCACATTGAACAGAATC
>NZ_JACJRV010000043.1 GCF_014697475.1 Nostoc sp. FACHB-152 | reverse complement strand
CTGCATCAGTGAAGTCGCTGGAATACGCCATTAGCATTGGATTTTAGATGCTGAGGAGTACCTTAATTCAAAACCTCATAAGATGTCAAATGGGTTCTATATATACCGAAATTGAGATGGGTAAGATTTTAAGAAAAAGCCTATAGTTGCTGTAAAACTATAGGCAGATAAATTCATTGCTTGGTAATTGCAGTATATTCATTTCTAATTAGCTATCTCCTCTACTATAAGAGTTAAGCTTAAAAGCCAATTGTGATTATTCTTTACAAGTAAAATCGGATTTTCTTTCAACTTTTGGTAGAGTGCAGTCATCAATTATACGTCTAGGATGAATACTGTATAAATAAGACCGCAGTTTGTCTGCTTTTGTTATGACATTTAATTACAGATGGAAAAATGGCACTCGGCCAAGCAGAGATGAAGCCATCAGACATAAATATTTGTTGGATGAAGGTCAGTTTACTAATGAGCAAGACAGACAGTTAGCTGAAGAATCCGCAAGGCGACTGTTAGGTGTACCTGTACCAACCTTAGATGAAGATAAATCAGTGTTACCGCAAGCTGATCCTGACAAAAAGCTATAGGCAATAGGCAATAGCTTTTAAGGTAGGTAACAATATACTGATTTTTTCAGAAATCAAATAGGAATCCTATAGTAGGTGAGAGGAAATAAGCAACAGGAGATAGGGATGAATATCTTGTACTGTCTAAGTTCTATCATCTGTTGATGTTTTAACCACCTTGGTTGTTGCTAGATAAAATACAGCTGCTCTTGTTGAGCGCTCGCAATCATCACACAGCAATTAGGAAAGGTAAAATGGCTGAGGATAATTACGACCAAAAATATACTGACCCTGAGTTACGCCGTCAACTCAAAGAAGAAATTCTGCAATCTGATAAAGGTGGTGAACCTGGTTAGTGGTCTGCACGCAAGAGTCAGCTGCTAGTCAAGGAATATGAAAAACAAGGCGGTGGCTATAAAAAATCAGAAAAAGACGCAGCCGCAAAATCATTAGAAGAATGGTCTGAACAAGATTGGCAAACCGAAACAGGTAACGACCGCGCCCGTGAAGATGGAGTTACTAAACGCTATCTACCGAAAGCAGTATGGGAAAAGCTGAGTGATGCAGAGAAACAAGAAGCAGAACAGATAAAAGAAGAAGCTTCCAAAAAAGGGGAACAGCACGTTGAGTGGACTCCTGCTATTAAAAAGGCTATTCATGAAGTTGAGCATAAATCAGACAACGAGCCATCAAAGCAGGAGTTATACGAGCAAGCAAAATCGTTAGATATTAAAAATCGCAGCAAAATGAGCAAAGAAGAACTCACTCAAGCAATTGATCAGGCTCAAAGTTAAGGTGATTAGTGACGATAGGCAAGGCGGAGGCTTTGGATTAAGATTACCAAAGATGCGATCGCCATCAATCCACCCCAAAACCAATAAGGTAAAAGCAAATATCTCTGCATCTGGGCTGTATCAGAAAGCCCTAAATAACCAGCACTATAGCTAAATAAATAATCCAGTTGGTGGTACGTACTCACACAAGCCTGTACACCCAAAAATTGAATAGCAAAACCCTGTACCCAATGGGGAGCTTTCAGCGAAATACCGAGAATAATTAAACCCAATAAGGGAACTGCCAGCAAGCCAAACCAAGAACGTACCCAAATTACTGTAGATAACAGCAGAAAAATTCCGAGAATTTTCAGGCTGAGGGAAGCTGCTTTAAAACTGCGAGAAGCCAAAATTAAAGCTGCACCAGCAATTGGCGGCCCCATCGGCCCGGCTGCGGCGACTAAACCAGGGCCGATAAAGCCAAGTGACGTGGCGATGCGGTAAGTAGCTACGCCAGAAGCATTGCTAAAAATCTCTAACTTTTGAAACTGTCCACCCAATAGCAACGCCATCAAGCCGTGACCCATCTCGTGAAACCAAGTTGCCAGAATAGTGAACGGGTATAAAATGTAATCTCCTCCCGGAAGTTGCCACAGCACAGTAGTTGCGATCGCAGCTGCTACTAACCACGTTAGCCCCATACGTTCTACTTCTGGCGGAGCTTCCCTGGACAGTAAGGTTTTAAAATCTTTGCTTGGTTCCCTCATAGATGATTTTCCTGAATGTAATTACCGCAACAAGCGGAGTGTACTTTCATCCATCCTAATCTAAGGAAGTAGGAGTAGTGTTTGCGCTTGGGTGTAAGGGTGTAGGGTTTCAAATAAGGGTTTTATTTTACACTCCATAAGCTTCTCATAACTGGCATCGATGCGATGAAATTGCTTGAGTCGGTCATTTACACAAAATATCACTAATTCTCTAGATAGAAACTTCCGGCAAATACTAGTTCTAGGGTAAAAAATAAGCGGTATACTTACTTTTGATATAGGAGTCATATTTAATTTTTGAAAAAATCAGTATATTCTTACCTGGCTTCTTTACTGTTGCCTCTTGCCTGACTACACAAGTATGTTCATTAATCAAACCGGATTCCTATACACACAATTAGTAAAAGCCTAGTGACACTAAATTTCTAGACTTTTTAATTATGACTTAGTTCTATTTTGGAAGTTGCAATCTGTTCGGGATAAAACTCAGGAGATCAAGAAAATGACAATTAATCATGGAATTTTCTCGCAGCCAGGACAAGGCGATAGTTATTCAGTAGCAGGAGATATCACTACCTTTAAAGCGACAAGCGAACAAACAGATGGCAATTATGCACTGTTTGAAGTGGTCGTGGCACCACAGTTAGGGCCACCACCGCATATTCATAGTCAAGAAAATGAAGCATTTTACATTCAAGAAGGAGTCATTGAGTTTTATCTTGATGAGCAAACGATTTTAGCAACTCCAGGGACATTTTTACATTCTCCCAAAGGTCAACTACATAGTTTTAAGAATATTGGTGAGACACCTGCTAAAATGCTCATCTGGGCGACTCCAGGTGGAATTGAAAAGTTTTTTGCCCAAGTCGGAACTAAAGTAGAGAATTCCTCAGTTCCACCGTTACCAATCACTCAGGAACTAATTAATCGAATATTAGCAACTGCGCCTGAGTACGGAATCACAATAGTTCTTCCTGAACCTGATAATTCTCTATAGTGTAATGCCTGGAAGGGAGGATAAAAAATAAAGCGATCGCCATCTTAAATTAGCTACTCCTAACAGAAAATAGTCAAATGGGGTTTTTACATTCGGTTATTTCGGCATTCTGTCAAGGCTAAAAAGCAAGAGCGATCGCTACATTAGAACATATATAGAGATATAATCCCTAATTTAGACAACACCATGAGTGCAGTCACTATTCCTCAAAATCCCTTGCTTAAAGGTACTGGCTTACCACCATTCACCGAGATTCAACCAGAACAAGTAATCCCAGCTTTCGAGCAGTTATTAAAAGAACTTGATGAGGAGCTTACCACTTTAGAGGCGAATGTCCAGCCAACTTGGAGTGGTTTAGTCGAACCTCTAGAAAGGCTGTCAGACAGGCTAACCTGGAGTTGGGGCATAGTCAGCCATTTAATGGGAGTGAAGAATAGTCCCCAGCTGCGCGAAGCTTTTGAAACTGTGCAACCCCAGGTAGTACAGTTCAGCACTAAACTTGGACAAAGCCAAATTATCTACAACGCTTTTAAAGAACTCCGTGCTAGTGATAGTTGGGCAACCTTAGAACCCGCCCAACACCGTATTGTCGCAGCTGCCATCCGGGATGCTGAACTATCTGGTGTTGGCTTATCCGGAGAAGCCAGAGAGCGGTTTAATCATATTCAAATGGAATTAGCAGAACTATCTACCAAGTTCTCTAACCATGTCTTAGATGCCACCAAAGCTTTTAGCCTCACCCTAACAACCAAAGAAGAAGTTGACGGCTTACCCCAAAGTTCACTTAGCCTAGCCGCCCAAGCTGCCCGTGCAGCTGGTGAAGAAAACGCCACCCCAGAAAATGGCCCTTGGCGCATCACCTTAGATTTTCCCAGCTACGGCCCGTTTATGCAGCACAGCACCCGCCGAGACTTGCGCGAAAAGTTGTACAAAGCTTTTATCACCCGCGCTTCTTCTGGCGAGTTAGATAATAATCCCTTAATTGCACGAATTTTAGAATTACGGCTAGAACTAGCGAATTTGTTAGGCTACAAAAACTTTGCCGAGTTAAGCCTCGCCAGTAAAATGGCTCCCAATGTCGCAGCAGTAGAGGCACTCTTAGAAGAACTGCGGAGTGCAAGTTATGATGCTGCTGTCAAAGAATTAGCCGAACTCAAAGCTTTTGCAGCTGCCAAAGGCGCGCCAGAAGCCCAAGATTTAAAACACTGGGATATTAGTTTTTGGGCAGAACGCCAACGAGAAGAAAAATTCTCCTTTACAACCGAAGAGTTACGTCCCTATTTCCCCTTACCGCAAGTTTTAGACGGGTTATTTGGGTTAGTTAAGCGGCTGTTTGGTGTCACCGTCACTCCTGCTGATGGACAAGCCCCGGTATGGCATGAAGATATACGATATTTTCAAATTGCCGATGAAACAGGTAAACCCATAGCCTACTTTTACCTCGATCCTTTTAGCCGTCCGGCGGAAAAGCGCGGTGGTGCTTGGATGGATGTCTGCATTAACCGCAGCAAAATTAATGATAATGGCACAACATCTGTGCGGTTGCCTGTGGCTTATTTGGTATGTAACCAAACTCCGCCAGTGGATGGTAAGCCTAGTTTAATGACCTTCGATGAAGTAGAGACATTATTCCACGAATTCGGTCATGGCTTACATCATATGCTGACTAAGGTGGATTACACTAGCGCGGCAGGTATTAACAATGTCGAGTGGGATGCTGTAGAACTGCCGAGCCAATTCATGGAAAACTGGTGCTATGAACGTCCCACATTGTTTGGCATGGCGAAGCATTACGAAACTGGCGAACCCTTACCAGAGCATTATTACCAAAAACTGTTAGCAGCGCGCAATTACATGAGTGGTAGTGCTACATTGCGGCAAGTTCACTTTAGCATTGTGGATGTAGAACTACACGATCGCTATCACCCAGGCGGTGATGAAACTCCTGCACAGTTGCGCCAGCGTATCGCTAAGACGACAACAGTTTTACCACCCCTAAGCGAAGATTCTTTCTTGTGTGCTTTCAGCCATATCTTTGAAGGTGGCTATGCAGCAGGCTATTACAGCTACAAGTGGGCTGAGGTACTCAGTGCTGATGCTTTCGCCGCTTTTGAAGAAGCCGGTTTAGAAAATGAAGAAGCAGTCCAAGCCACAGGTAAACTTTATCGGGATACGGTGTTGGCACTTGGTGGTAGTAAGCACCCAATGGAGATATTCAGAGCCTTCCGGGGACGCGAACCGAGTACAGAGGCTTTGCTGCGGCATAATGGTTTGTTAAATACAGCAGCTTAAGAAGCTTGTAAATAAGTTTTAGATTGGGATACCCGATTTCTTCAAAGAAGTTGGGTATCTTATTATCAAGTATCAAAGACTCGTCCACGAGTATTAAAGACTCTCGCGCGAGTATCAAAGACTCGTCCGCGAGTATCAAACACTCGTCCACGAGTATCAAACACTCGCCCACGAGTATCAAAGACTCTCGCGCGAGTGCTTCAAGGAGTGAGAACCAGAGTTAGTAGTGCGAATTTTGGAAAATTATTGCAGAGTTTATGAAAGAAAAGGCGATCGCTTAGAATGGAGGTAGTTGTGAGCGATCGTAGGCAGAAGCAACTATGATTGAATCAGTCTTACTAACCTAATTCGCGTCAAAGATGACAGATATTTCTCAAACCTCTCGACTTCAACAGGCGATCGATGTTGCGGAAGCCTTATCGTTAGAAGAACAGCAATTATTGCTAGAAATTCTATCAAAACGCTTGCATAAGAAACAACGTCAGCAGCTTCTAGAAGAAGTCCAAGAAATTCGCCAAGAAGTTGCAGAGGGCAGAATCAAATATGGTTCTGTGAAAGACTTCTTAGCCCAGTTAGATACTTGAGAGAAATTGCTTGGAGTCCAATCTAAGTCTGCTTGTTTAATTGGCTGTACTGCTGACATATTTATTAAATTTCCACTGACAATTCTGGATTAAAGTAATTATTTGGTTCATCTGGATAACCACGGGGATTGCAAATAACGCGAGTTAATCCAATTTGATAATCTAATTGATTGTGAATGTGACCATGAATCCATAATAATGCTCCAGATTCATCAACTAAAGTATCAAGACTTGAAGCATAAGCAGCACTTAAAATATCTTCCTGATATTCAAAAGGTATAGACTTTATACTAGGAGCATGATGACTAATAATTACACTTTTACCAGACAAGCCAGGTAATGTATTTTTTAACCAACTTACTGATTTTTTACAAATTAGGGCTGTGTCAAGAGTTCTTAACCGTGAGTATTGGGGACTTAATCTGATTTTCTTGTAATCATTCATGACTTGACTAGCTTCTACACCTGCCATCCGTGGCTCACCAAATAGTTTAAAATCAGTCCATAAAGTACAACCTAAGAAATTTACACCTTCAATGGTAACTAAATCGTTTTCTAGAACATGAACATTAGTTCCTAATGAATATTCTTTCAGCTTCTCTACAAGTCTTGGATAAGCACTTCCATAATATTCATGATTGCCTAACACGTATATAACTGGTCTATTATAAATATTTTGAATTGCCCATTTAATTCCTCTTTCTCTTAAATTAATATCTCCAGCCAAGACAACAATATCAGCATTTATATCAGGAATATTAAATGGCTGAAATTCCAGATGCAAATCACTTAATATGTGAATTTTCATACTACTGATTCTAACTACAACCCATTTCCAATCAAAATAAAAGCTGACCAATAATAAGGATGATTAAACTCACCATTCTTACCCGTTAACAAAGCAATTTGCGCCTTTTGCAAAGCCTCAGCTTTCGTAATTTTTCCAGATTTTAACGCTGCATAAAACTCATTCATTAATGCTTGTGTACCGCCATCAGATACAGCCCATAATGAAGCCATAGTTGCTTTAGCACCTGCGAGTTGCATCTGATATCCTAAACCCAGAATTTCTTGTCCATTAGCTGATTTTTCTCCTAAAGCAGTTTGGCAAGCACTCAACACCACTAAATCGACATTTGACAAAGACCAATTTTCAATGTCTCGTAAAGTTGCACGTTCGCCATCGCCAAACACAATAAATGAATCTTCTGGAGAACCATTTACAAGTTTGCCATGTGTCGCCAAATGCACAATTTTGTAATCATTCATTTGGGGAATTGTCATTTGCGGGTTGAAATCTTTGTCTAATACAACTTTGCTACCTGGCAGAATTTTTGCTACGTTTTCTACTTCGACTTTGGCAAATTCTAAACCACTAAACATCTCTTGCCGTTGACCGACTTTGACTGTATATTCACCTTTAGTGAAAGCAGCAGCTAAAGCATTAACAGAAGTTTGAGGTTGATTAACTAATTTTGTCAAACTGGCAGCAGTGATATTATTAACTACAAAGCGTTGCACTAACCAATTCTGCCCATCATATAATGCTGCTAAAGGCACATATCTCAGCTTGCCATCGGGAGCATAAATTATAGTTTTAGCATCAGCTTGTTTTAAGTCATTTTCTATAGGTTTAATCAGCCAGTTATATAACTTGTTAGCTGGTGCTTTACTATTTTTGTAAGGAACAAGTACTGCTTCTCTAAATTCATCAATTGCTTGGTTTAACTCGGCTGATTTCACTGGTACAGCGCGGTGAATTGGCGGCGCGTCAGCCGAGACTACAACTAATTCTAATCTGTCATCTAAAACTAAAGGATAAAGCAACACAGCTTTTTGATTTAACTGACGTAAGTTATCTCTTAAAGAATTGAGTTGACGTAAGTTTAAATTTTCCTGTCCCGATGTGGCGGATAATTGTTGCACTAACGCGACAATAGAGGGACTTTTAATAAACTTGTTAAACTCGGCGTTAGTATTTTGTTCGAGTTTCACCAATTCAGCGATGCGTTTTTCTTGAGTTGCGGTGCGTGTTTGCGACGGAATTTTTCTTAGGGTGGTGAGTTCTTTACCAAGTGCGATCGCTTGCTCTTGAATTGCACTATACTTCTGAGATATTTCCGCTTCTTGTGGTTTTAACGGTAATTGTGCTGCTTCGGCTTTGGCTACTACAGTTGTACTTCCCCGTTGATTATTTCTATTTGTGACTTTTGGTGTACTAGTACCGGGTTTACCAATATAGTCACTAACTTCCTGAATTTTCAGCAAATCTAAAACTTGTTGCGCTTCCGCCGGACGATTTTGTTTGAGTAATAAATCAGCTAAACGGCGATATCTTTCCGAGACAGTTTCGGTGTAAGATTTTTGGATATCACTAGGCACAACTCGTAAATTTTGCCGAATCGTTTCGGTTAAATTGACTGATTGTTTGTAAAATGCGATCGCTAGTGGTGGTTGATTCCGTACAGCTAGTACATCTCCTAAAAATTTCAGCGTTGCAGCTTCACTAACTTTATCTTCCACTTCTCGATGAATAGCTACTGCTTGCTGATATAGCCCTAAAGCTTTATCGTATTGATTTTGTTTTTGATACACTTGCCCTAAGTTACTAATTGTTACGCCTTCGCCAGTGCGATCGCCAACTTCCCGATAATTAGCTAAGGCTTGCTGATTAAATTCTAGAGCTTGGTTATAGTTACCCAAATTTTGGTAAACACGCCCAATATTATTTAGTGCTACGGCAACACCTAATTTATAGTTATTTCGTTTGTATATATCTAAAGCTTGTTGATATAACTTGAGTGCTTGCTCATACTTACCCAAACTAAAGTAAATCTGTCCGATATTATTAAGATTTAATGCTGCACCTTGAAATTGAAACGCGTCTTTACCAAAAGCATCGCCAACATTAGCACGGCTGGTAAGTTGTTGTAAAGCTTGAGCATTTTGACCGAGAGCATTATAGAGTAACTTTATGGCTTGCTCATCTGTACTTTTGTACTCCCCAGTGCCAAGTTTTTTATAAATATTTGTAGCTTTCTCGGCAAATTCTAACGATTTTTGATATTGTCCCAAGTTGAAATATACGCCTGAAATATTATTAAAAATTGCTGCTTGTGTACCATAAAATGCAGAACAGCATTCTTGTAAATCTTTTAATCCTTGCTGATAATTGTCAAGTGCTTGAGCATAGTTGCCCAAATTGAGATAAACTATACCAATGTTGTTTAAAGTTTGGGCAGTACCGCTTTTATCGCCGTTAGCTTTTTGAATTGTCAAACTTTGTTGATAAAACTCTAGAGATTTAGAATATTTACCTGTGCGGAAGTAAACTGCACCAATATCTGTTAATAAATTAGCTTCGCTATTTGCGTAACTATAACCTTTAGGGTTAGCTGCTTTTAATTCTTGCAGAACTTTCAAAGCTGGTTGATAAAATAAGAGTGATTTTTGATATTCTCCGAGATTTACATACACTTCTCCGATATAGGATAAGGGTATCCATTCGTTTTCTTTGTCGCGGAGTTGGCGGCGAATATCTAAGCCTGACTGAAAAAATTCTAGTGCTTTAGTATACTCTCCCTTTTTCAGATGAATGTATCCAATATTCACCAGGCTGTTAGCTTCTCCTGCTTTAGCACCATATTGTTTAAATATTGCTAACGACTTTTGAAATAGTTCTAAACCAGCTTGTAAATCATCTAAACCAACTAAATCTTTATAAACCAGCCCCTCACCTTGATTATTTAAAGTAATGGCTTCGGTGATGCGTTCTTCGGCTGTAGGTGTTGGTGCTTGAGCAATACTTTGTTGCGAATAATACAATACTAAAGCTGGAGATGCAAAAGTCAGCAGGATAGTTGTAGCTATTTGAGGAAATTGCATAAGCACAGATTTTTAGTCAGTTAAATAGTTGTAGTTTATTGTTCCCATAAACATAACTAAAGATATAATTGGAAATTTATTATCTGATAAAGCTAAATTTTTTTTAAGTGGGCGATCGCTCAAAAGAACAGTGGTATAATTGCGCTAATTTATGAGATATCTTTGCAATACTTAACTTGCCTCTAATGAACAAAAGTTAATATAGATTAAAAATAATAAATAACATCATATTTTATAAAGTTAACTGAGATAAATTGAGAGTAAGCTTAATTATTGAAGCCTAGTTCAAAGTTTAGAGATAGGTACAAATTAAGGGAAATTTACTTAGTATATTTAAGTAATAAATACTAGGAAATGAAAGTTGATTTGTACCCATTTACTTAACTAGTGCAGTTAGGCAGAAATAATTACAGTCTGACAAAAAATCAACTTTTAATGTGAATTTCTGCGTAGAGGCACTAGGTTATTGAGCAAGACGTTGACAATTCAACTGAGCCAATTACTAAGAGCAAACACTCTTCTCAACATTTACAACAAGAAGCGACAATGATAGAAAAAATTTTGCTAGCGGTTTCGGGCTTAGGTCATGCAGAAGAAATGCTCAAAACCTTGAAAGAAATCCCATCCATTCATCGTGCTAAAGTTACAGTTCTGCACGTTGTCCCTCCCCAAAGTACTGCTGCCGCCATGACAGATAAATGGGAAGAAGGTGGTAAAATCCTCGCTAATGCTATTCAGTCTTTGAATTTAAATCCTAGCGAAGTTTCTTCGATTTTACGGCAAGGCGATCCTAAAGATGTCGTTTGTCAAGTAGCCGATGAAATTGATGCTGACTTAGTCATCATGGGTTCACGCGGACTCAAGCGTTTGCAGTCAATTTTGTCAAACTCTGTGAGTCAGTATGTTTTCCAATTGTCTTCTCGCCCCATGTTGCTGGTTAAAGATGACATTTATGTTAAACGAATTAAGCGTGTAATGGTAGCACTAGACAACTCTGATGCAGCCAAACACTGTTTAGATTTAGCTTTATTCTTACTAAAAGATATTTCAGGTAGTCAATTAATTTTGACTCACGTTAATACAGATTTGCGCGGCAAAACCTCAGAAGTTAGTGAAATCGTCCCAGACAAAGATCCAGTTTTTGCACCAGCCTACGCCCAAGCCCAAAAATATGGTGTACAAACTCGCTGCTATACCAGCAGTGGTAAACCTGGTGAAGAAATTTGTCGCTTGGCAGAAGAATTGAACGTAGACTTGTTATTACTTGGTTCTCCAGATCGTCGTCCATCCGTAGCTAAGAGTTTTGTCGATTTAGACAGACTCATTGGTGCTTCTTTGTCTGATTATGTTCGAGTGAATGCGACTTGTCCAGTACTGTTGGCACGAACCACTGCATAGTGGTAAAAGGGGCTAGAGGTTAGAGGCTAGAGGCTAGGAATTTTTCTAGCTAAACCTACTTACCGACTTGTGGAAAAAACCCACAGCAAACATAAAAAATTTTCTTTTCTAACCCCTAGCCTCTCAATACGGTTCGGTTAAAGGGGAAAGGTAAAGGGGAAAGGGGAAGAAAAAACCTTTAACCCTTACCCTTTAATCTTTTCCCCAAACCAATTCTTAGTTCAAAATGCTTATCCGAACCGTATTGCCTAGCCTCTAGTCTCTAGTCTCTATTTGCTTAAATTTAGCGGTTGATAAATAAAAACCCCTGCACCAATGGTGTAGGGGTTCTTTATATAATGCACAAACTATTAACTATCTTTTTTACCTTCGCGGCTAGCGGTTTGAATGTACAGAATTATTAAAAATACAGAGGGAACGAGTACGAACAGAATGCTCGCCACGAACCCTAAGTCATTAGTTTGCATGGCAAAAAAGCCTCTCTATAATTTCCAGTCAACAATTTTAGAATAGCATCATCGATGCCCGTGTTAGCCTTATTTTTTTACTTCTTATGTCACTAGTTAAGGTTTAGTAACTACGCTGACAGGGCCATGTACTAAGGTTTGGCAAGCTAGGCGGTAATTATCTGGCTTTTTCTTTAATTTGCGGTTTTCAAAGTCTGTACGGGGTGAAAGATTTTCTAAGCCTTCAACTATCTCTACAACACAAGTACCACACTGACCATAACCGCCGCAATTGGTCATTTTGCCAATTAATTTGTATATATCTATGCCGTTTTCTACAGCTTTCAGCCGCAAGTTAGCACCATTTGCTGCTATTACTTCCTTGTCTTCTTTGACAAACTTGATGTTACCCATAGCTAGTTAATATCCTTGTTGACTGTACAACACTCGGTTGGCAAGGCTAAGTTTTAATTAGGCTGTATAAACTATATTACTTAACTTCTAGTTATTTGTTACAAATAATTAAGAAACATCAAGTATTAGTAATAAGTTATTGCAAAAAAAAATAGGACAGGTAAAACACCTGTCCTAGCAATTGAAAACTAGTTAACTTACCTAAATCCGACAGCTGCTTGCCACACAAAAGCAAGTAACAGGAAGAAAACAGGAATTACGGGGAGAACGTCTACCAGAGGATCGAAAATCTGGTAAGCTTCGGGCAATTTAGCTAATAATAATGCTGCTTCCATGTTCGTTTTAATCCACTCTATCCAACACAGCTTTCATAATTGAGATGTATCTTAACATGGTTTGGGCATTGGCAATTAGGCAATAGGCAATAGTCAATAGTCATTGGTTATTTGTGCTTCGGCTTCGTTTTCAGGGTTTAGCCAATGACCAAATTCTTCGACAAAGCGATCGCTTAATATTGCTTCACGAATTTTTTGGGTAAAGCGAATTAGTTCAGTAATGTTGTGAATGCTTAATAAGGTATAAGCTAAAATTTCTTGCGATCGCACTAAATGCGAAATATAAGCACGACTGAAATTTTGACAAGCATAACAAGGGCAAGTTTCATCCATTGGTGAAAAATCTTCACGGAACTTAGCATTTTTTAAATTCCAGCGTTCACCTTGCACGACGGCTGTACCATGTCTCGCCCAACGAGTCGGAATTACACAATCAAATAAATCTACACCAGAAGCGATCGCGATCGCCATTTCTCGGTAAGTTCCTACGCCCATCAAATAACGCGGCTTGTGTGCTGGTAACAACGGTGCTGTAGTTTGCACAATCTGAGCCATTAAATGAGTTGGTTCTCCCACACTCACACCCCCAATGGCGTATCCAGGCAAATCTAACTTAGCCAAGGACACCGCCGCCTGAGAACGCAAATCTAAATACACACCGCCTTGCACAATTCCAAATAAAGCCTGATCTTGACGTTGATGTGCATCTATACAGCGTTCTAGCCAACGATAAGTCCGTTCAGTTGCAGTTTCTACTTCTTGGCGAGTTGCAGGGTAAGGGGGACACTCATCAAAAGCCATGATCACATCTGCACCCAAAGTATTCTGAATCTCGATAGAACGCTCTGGGGTTAGCTTGATAATCTGACCATCGTGAGGTGAGCGAAATGTCACGCCTTCTTCCGTAATTTTCCGCATCTCGCTCAAGCTGAACACCTGAAACCCACCAGAATCAGTCAGCATCGGCCCGTTCCAGCCCATAAACTTGTGCAACCCACCGCCACCAGCCACAATCGCTTCTCCTGGTTGCAGGTGGAGATGATAGGTATTGGATAAGACCATCTGCGCGCCAGTCTCTTTTAACTGAGCAGGCGTTACGGTTTTGACATTAGCCAGCGTCCCCACTGGCATAAATCTTGGGGTTTCTACAGGGCCGTGGGGAGTGTAAAATACCCCGGCTCTAGCTTTTGTTTGGCTACAGCTAGCCAGGGATTGAAAAGAAAAATTATAGCTCAAGGTAAAACTAAGGCGATTTTAATAATTGATGGTCATTTGTTATTTTTCATATCATGTCTGGTTAATTAGTTATATTTCCCAGAATCATTCCACCCCACCCCCTCCCCGTAAACGGGGAGGGGAGACAAAGCGTAGCTGTGGCGGGGTGGGGTTTTTCGAGTTGAGTAAGTAATCAAGCGAACACGATATCATTTGTCCTTGATATTGCAATTTACCAGATTTTTTAGTCCATACAGGCGAACTTGGCTTATCTGCAAGATAAACAGCAAATTCTATTTGCTGGGGTTGAATTTTACAAATGAAAAATGACCAATGACAATTTTATTTCTCTAGGAGTAATACAAGAAATAAATGATCCAAAAGCTGAGATACTGAGACAAACAATTAGCTTGCCATATATTTCATGTTCCCAGAATCTCTCATCCAACTAACTGATGACCTGAAAAGCTTATATATAAAGACAGAGCAAAAACTCAAGGGAAGTTATCAAAGATAATTTATGGCACAGAGGATAGATTTTATTGATTTCATTACTGAAGTTTTGCTAAGTGCCGCTCCAGCTTTAATTGCTCTGGAAAAAATTACACCATTATTACCAGACGCAATGATACTAAAATTCCAAAAAATAAAAAATAACCAAGACAGTATTTGCGATTGGCCATTAAAGCAACTTAAAGCTGTAAAGTGTGCAGAATTTTCGTGTTCAGCACAAGAGATGTCTAATGGTGAAGTTGTTCCCTATAGCGCGTCATATAGGTTTGTTAGAAACCGACAAGTGCTGTTAAATTGCCATCCAAATTTGCTATTTCCTCGTCCAAATTTATAGAGGCTTTTACAATAGAACCATCTCTTTTTACAGCCCCGCAAGATAATATTGTAACATTTGAAACATTTACAGCACAATTTGTAACAGATGATGCAAAATTACCACCGTTATACCATACTAAAGCACCATCGTTGTTTATTATACTTTTACCTAAATCTATGGCACTTATTTTTAGTTGTCCTGTGCTGCTATAGCAGTAAGCTTGCAAAATAAGTCCACCATGCCTCTCACCTTGCAAATTGCCGATGACCAGGGAAACAGTAATATTTAGACACGACGCTGTAAAACCACCTCCTGCTAACGCGATATTTTGTTTGAAAAGGATTGGTGTTACGACTAGCGAAAGAATAAATATGTACTTGGTGAATTTAAACATTAGAGAAAATCCTTACTTTAGGCTGGTTTAAATGCCTTAATTTTCTTACTTCTATATGCAGCGATAATTATCGCCAAAAAGAATGCTGAGGATGATTTGAGGTATTTGCTAGAAAACAGTACCACAAAACCTACGCTGCTAACGGTAAACTGTGACAACATATGCAGCCTACATGAGTTGATGAATAATTCCAAGGATGAAGACTAATTAAAATATGCCTACACAAAAACAAATAAGAACTTTCTTCATTCTCTGCTATAGAAATACTAAATTGTATCTACCCATATATTGATTCTATAATCTCGACAATTAACAAATCGAAAAAAACTATAACCGCAAAGTTTGCTAGACAAGTAGTTTCTCAAGAGTTGTCAAGTAAGCTTGAGGATTGCGACTGCTGGACATTTTATTTTTTGGAACACCCTAGCTAGGACTTAATTTTACAAATGACCAATGACAATTCTAAAAACAATCAGAGCAGTCATCATCAATTTCTGCATCCCATTTCGCTGAGAGAACTTGCTCCATCATCGCTTCAATCGCACTGACATTGTAAGTCTTGTCTCTACGCTCTTGTAACGGCGTAGTGCGGGGAATGAGGCGTAAACACATTCCTTCTTGGATTAAATCAAAACAGCTTTCTTGTGGCGATAACTGTTTTAGTTCTATGTAATCAAAACTATAAACATTCAAGTAAAGCGCACTGTTCGCCACTAGTGTAGAACGTTGGGGATTGGCGAATACTTCCATCACATCCCCTTCACCCTCGCTCACTACCTTGTCTTCGTGGGTGTAGATGTAGTGGACTCGACCTAAATCAGCCAGTAATCGCTTCATGTCGAGCTTATTTACAATCACGCCCGTGTTAACAATGCACGGCGCAGGTATCCTGGTGTCGGGTAGATGATGACTCATAGGAATATTAGCGAGAGAACATAGGTGAGAACGTAGCTAAAAACCCATTTGAATAGCTTTTTAGTCCCCTACATTTAAAAAATATCAATTTTAGGGCGCGATCGCTTCAATACTCTAAATTAATTTTAGTAGCTAATGAATACAAAGCATTTCTATCTTAATCTTACCTTGATAAATTGATTATTTTATGTTAGGATCACGCCCTAAAAATTTATTTAGACGAAACCAGCATAACAAAATTTGAGCGAAGAGTCTCTAAATTAAAATCTATCTTAGCCAAAGTTTTAAACTTTCAGAGTTACGCTTTAGCAATAATTGTCTGGGTTATCCCCTAAATATCTACTTGATTATGACGAATTTTTTACAGAGTTGGAAATTATCTCTGTATAATTGCGTAGCTAGTATAATATTTTATACGGTTATTCCTGTACCTTATATAAATGGTTTAGATTTCAGAGGAGTGGCACATCTAGCCCCAGTAGTTGGGTTACTAATTGGGTGTATTTTAGGGTTATGTGATGCAGGCTTAAATTATTTAAATGTATCAGTATTAACTCGTAGTGCTTTATTAGTGTGCGCCTGGATTGCGATCACAGGAGGGTTACATTTAGATGGTGCAATGGATACTGCTGACGGTTTAGCAGTAGGAAATCCCGAAAAAAGATTGGAGGTCATGGCAGATAGTGCCACAGGTGCATTTGGAGCAATGGCCGCGATCGCCATATTATTGTTAAAAACAGCAGCCTTAACAGATATTGAATCTCACCGTTGGTTGGTATTAATGGCTGCTTGCGGTTGGGGACGTTGGGGACAGCAATTAGCAATACTTCGATATCCTTACCTCAAACTTACAGGTAAAGGTGCATTTCATAAACAAGCTATTCGTTCTTACAAAGATGTCATCCCATCATTGCTGTTGTTGATTAGCTTGAGTGGCTTACCTTGGCTATTGAATAGCCAGCAGCTATTTTTCGCACTCTTCATGATACTTGCAGGAAGTGCGATCGCTTTTCTCACAGGTGCCTGGTTTAATCACAAACTAGGTGGACACACAGGAGATACATACGGTGCAGTCGTCGAGTGGACGGAAGCTTTGCTTCTCTGTGTGTTGACTAGCTTTTAGGTGTTGGGAAGATATAAGGAAGACAAATGACTATTGACTCTACTTAATTGGTTGTAACTTTGTCACCTTTAGTTTAAAGTTACCAACTCCAGTTTCGCCAAAAGACCGAACGCGAATCACATAAGTCCCGGTTTCGTTGATGCGGGTGAATAGTAAGGAATTGCTAGTACCATCGGGGCCATCATCATTTTCTGCTAATGTCGAGCCATCAGGCCCTAATAAGGTAATGATGCTGTCAAAGTTTTCTGACGATAAATCAACCGCTAGATTATCACCCTTAGTCAATTTAACTACGTAGTCACGGGCAAATCCACCCTGTCCTGTGGGAATATCTTTTTCTGATAGCGTATCGGACAATTCAGTCAGACTACTTAAAGGAATTGGACTATACAACTTATTTTGAGCCAATGCTGCTGTTGTACTTGTAGCAATTGCCAAAAAAGAAGCAGGAACAAGGATGATCTGTTTAAAACCCGCCGCAAAAGCTTTACTCATAATCTCAGACAGTTTTCCCACAACACAGGGTAGTATTGGCTTTATTATAGATTCGTCAAGCATGGCTCGCCTATGAATTAGTCTGCTGGTCTTTAATAGCGATCGCCACTGCTGCTAACCCTAAGACTGCAATTCCAGATTGGCGAAATGTTTGCACAGCAGACTTGGTAGTAGCACCAGTAGTGTAGATGTCATCTATTAATAACACCGGAACATCTGGATGATGACTGCGGAATTTTTGCCCAACTGTAAAAGCTTCAGCTAAGTTTTTTTGTCTTTCGGTCATCGATAAACCAAACTGTGCTTTCGTTTCGCGTACCCTTGACAAACCGTTTGGTTGTAATTTTAACCCTGTTGTTTGGCAGAAGCCTTGGGCGATTAATGCTGCTTGATTGTAGCCACGTTGCTTTTGTTTTTGCGGGTGGAGAGGAATGGGTATGACAATCGGTTGAGTATGACGATGCGGCGAGTTGATTAACCATGATTCTCCTAGCCATTCCCCTAAAATTTGACCAATTTGTGGCTGATTTTCGTATTTCATCACAGCGATCGCCCGTTTGATTGTACCGCTATACACACTCCAACCAAATACAGGTATTTCACCTCGCCAGGATGCACAGGGGTTTTTTTGACCGCAATTTTTTAGTTGTCTGGTACAGTATTCACACAAAGCAGTAGATGTACTACGCTGACACAAAGGGCAATGAGATTGTAAAAACAGGTTGAGAAAACCTTGAAAATTAGGAGTCCAAGAAGGCATTTAGGATTGGTTGAGGTATTTCACGTAAACGCGATCGCACCTGGCTGTTTCCACACCTGTAGCTGGTTGATAGCCGTTGCTTTCGTATAGCTTGACGGCTTCTACTAAAATGCTGGCTGTTTCAATCCAGATTTGCTGAAAACCCCGATTTGCGATCGCTGCTTCTAGCTGTTGTAACAAATATTTCCCTAAACCTAAACCTCTAACACTAGGGAGAAGGTACATTTTGCGGATTTCGACAGCTTTTTCACCACGCTGTATTGGATAGTATGCCCCAGTTCCGACTATTTGGCTTTGGTGTTCAATTACCCAAAACTCCCCTCCTGTTTCTAAGTAGCACTCTTCAACTTGCAGTACATCTCGGTCAGCACCTTTGGGTTCCCAACCCAATCCGTATTCTGATAATACATAACTAATAACGGCGGCCGCTCTGGTGCGATCGCCTTTTTCCCAGTTACGAATCAAGAAATCTTGATAATTTTCTCTCATTGGGATGTGTGGGTGAGGTTTGTACAGAAAACTCTTCTCTTTCTATATCCCAATTTACCTACTGAATCGCAACTCTGGCAGAGAGAAACTCAAAAAAACTATGAATTGAGATTAGTTGAACAATCAGTAGTTAAAAAATCTAAAAAACCATTGTCCTCGTATTTTAGTATCTTAATAGCTCAAGTTAACTCAGGTTTGTACAGAGAAATTTTCTGGATCTATATCCCAATTTACCCAGCGTATCGCCTCTCTAGCCGATGTTATTCCAGGCGGTACTCTTAATGTATGTATTCTACCTGTGCTAGGGCAAGTCATCTTTAATAAATGAATTGGTTCGACATCAACATCGGCATCGATGCACAGTAATGTGTATTCTTGCCAAGAGTCGAGGACTTGCGCTTGTAGTTCTTCACAGATGCGATCGTAACCTATTACCTGAATTAACACTCGTCGTACTTCGGCATTATCTTCTTCTAACAGCCATTGAGGTTGCCATTGTGAGAAATGAAGTTTGCCATATTGCTCAGGGATTTTGACTCCGTGATAATAGTAACCAGTATGCCAACCATCAGCAAATTGTATTGCTGGTTCTGCTTCGGCGTGTAATTGGTTGTTGCTGTCTAGAGAGATTTTACGTGGGCGATCGCACACTATACAAACTTTCTCGAAAGCAAATATCCAACCGCAATTTTCCAATAGTTGATTTAGGCATTCCAATGCTTTTTGTTCTTCTTGATCAAGTTGATAATTAAATTCTTGAACTATAAATTTGGTTGTACCAATCATCGCCAGCAATTGTTCTGGTTTGATATTACCTTGCCTTAATTTTAGACTATCATAATCGTCTAATTGCTTATCTAATAGTGACCATATTTCCGTAGCAATGTTATTTTGCGTTAGGCTATTTTGAATATGTCTATATAGAAAAAATTTTAATGCTGGACTCAATTCCCGGCACATAAATTCATGGATCACTCCTCCTAGTCCCTTGCCCCATTCTTTAGATTCACACGGATAATTTATATGCACCAGAGGAGTAGTGTAAAAAATAATTTCAGGTTCTTCCAAACCCATATAAGCATAAACATTTTTAACTGCTAATATGCTTTTTTGTTCATCAATTTGTGTAGTAATAATCCTAGAAAATTTGATTTTAAGTGATGACCATATACTCGATTCTAAGATTTTTGGTTGGATAACTAACGAACTTAGTTTTTTCAAACCAAATAGTAACCTTATATCTGAAATTTGATTACAAGTTATATATAGCCTAGTTAGTTCTTTCAATTTCGATATAGGACTCAGATCTGAAATTTTATTTTGATTAATAAATAACTCGGTCAAATTACTCAGATTAGAGATAATATTAATGTCTGAAACTTGATTGCTGGCAATATCCAATCTGGTCAATCTTTTCATTTCAAATATTGGCTCTAGGCTTGAAATTTTATTGCCAAATAAATCTAATTTAGTTAGATTCGTCAGTCCAGACAAAGGACTTAAATCAAAAATTTGATTGCGATGGAGATGTAATGCAGTCAGATTTGTCAGTCCAGATAAAGGGCTTAAATCGGAAATTTGATTATCATACAGACGCAGTACGGTTAAATTTATTAGCTCAGATATAAAACTTAAGTCTAGTATTGGAATATGCGCTAGATGCAGTACCGTCAGGTTGGATAAAGCAGACAAGAAATTCAAGTCTACAAAGTGTTTTTCACTGATATACAGTTCAGTCAGGTTAGTTAGCTTGGCGAGTGGACTTAAATCTAAAACTTTATTATAAACAAGACGCAGTACAGTCAGGTTGGTTAGACTACTCAGTGGATTCAAGTCACAAATACTCTGTCTGTAAAAAATTAATTCTGTATATTTTGATAGTATCTTCTCTGCTTCATAGCAATCAGAAGTACCAGCTTTCTCTAATAACACTTCAACTGTATGCCTTGCTTCTTCTGAAAGGCTATCTTTGTGCAAACACCAGTCAGCAAAGCGGCTAAAGGTTTGTTTCTGGTTTGGTTGTGGTTCAGTCATTTAGATAATTCCTGGGAATAAAACAGGACTTACGCAATAACTCTCTCAAACTCTTATAACTTCGTGTCCTTCGTGTCCTTCGCGTCCTTTGTGGTTCGTTTCTTCATACTTTTGTGTAAGTCCTATAAAACTTTAATTTAGCCTAACTGTGCTAGTATATTTTTAATAAGTTATGAGTTACGTAACTCATAACAGTGCCTTTGTTATGACCATTCACTATGTCTTCGTCAGATGAATACCCTAAATATAAAGATAAAAGGACGGAGAAATTTGCTTTAGGAGAAAGGGTTAAGGAATTTCAATCTTTTGAAAGACAAGCACAAAAACGACTAGACATTCTAGAAGCAGCCCCGAACAAAGAAGCTTTGATGCAACTACCAAGTAATCGGTTTGAGTCTTTGGGAGGCGATAGGAAAGGTCAGTACAGTATCCGAATTAATGACCAATGGAAAATTTGCTTTAACTGGCCTGATGATTTTCTTAAGCCCTTCAACATCGAAATTACAGATTATCACTGAAGGAGAGTGAAATGGCACGTGTACCTATCCACCCAGGAGAAATTCTTGCAGATGAAATTGCAGAACTCGGTATGACTGCGAGTGATTTAGCCCGTGTTCTCCATGTTCCTAAAAACAGGATTACCGAAATTATCAATGGAAAAAGAGGGATAACAGCTGATACTGCTTTGCGATTAGGTCAATATTTTGGGACTGGTGGAGAATTTTGGCTAAATCTTCAAAAAAACTATGAGTTGAGGTTAGCTGAACAAACAGTAGGTAAAGAAATTCAAGAAACTATTATTCCTCGTGTTTTAGTATCTTAATTGATAAAGTTAGCTCAGGTTTGTATGGCAGCAAAGGATATTTTTCATGATGCAGTCAGACGGGCGTTAGAAAAAGAAGGGTGGTGCATTACTCATGATCCTCTATTTCTCCGTTTTGGCGGGTTGGATATGTACATAGACCTCGGTGCAGAAAAAATTCTCGCGGCTGAACGAGGTGAAGAAAAAATTGCTGTTGAAGTCAAAAGTTTTGTCAGTCCATCTGCTACAACTGAATTTAGTACGGCTTTGGGTCAGTTTCTCAAATACCAGCTAGCACTGGAAGAAGAACAACCACAAAGACTTTTATACTTAGCAGTTCCTTTTGATACTTATCGTTCCTTTTTTACTTTAGAACTACCACGCTTGTTAATTCAACGCTACCAAGTGCGATTGATTATTTTCTCTCCAGAAGAGGAGGCGATTATTAAATGGCAAAAGTAGAACAATACCGTCAAATCATTCAAGAACTTTTACAGGCTTACAGCGAAATCAAAGCTAGTAACGAAGAAGTCGAAGCTGAAGTAATTTTTGATCAAGTGCGCGATCGCTATCAACTAGTTCATGTAGGCTGGTCAAATAAACGACGTGTATATGGTTGTGTCTTACATCTCGATATTAAAAACGAAAAAATCTGGATTCAGCACGATGGTACTGAAGGCGGTATTGCTGATGAATTAACTAGCCGGGGTGTACCTAAACAAGATATTGTCCTGGCTTTTCACTCTCCTTTTAAACGGCAATTTACTGAGTTCGCTGTTAGCTAACTGCTCTAAATACATTCAGTTATTGTAAAGTTGCAGCAAAACTCTAATTTGTCGTTACTAAATTGCTGAATATTTCAATCAAATTCCCATCAGGATCACGAAAATGGGCGGTACGAAGTCCCCATAATGGACGATCTAAAGGTTGGGTAACAACGATGGCGTTAAGTTCTTTGAGTCTTTCAAACACTTCATCAACGTTATCAACTGCAAAAATCAAAGCCATTTTGTTTTGACATTCCAAAGCTGAAGGTAGATAAGCACTAGGAATTGCTTCAGCCATGAAATCTTTTCTAAATAATGCCAACTTAAGGTAGCCTCCAGTATTTAACTCGGCATACCCACTATTTTCATCACCCCAATCAATCGCAAAGCCTAGCACATCACGGTAGAAGAGAAAACAATCTTTGTAGTTGTTTACTAGCAGCCTGATATGTGTTAACTGAAGCATGATAACTATGATAAGTTTTACGTAATTATACTGTTATTATGTCTGAGGCGACTGGAAGTTGTAGTTAATCTTTTGGAGGCTAGAGGTTAGAGGCTAGGGGCTAGGTGTTACCTCATATAATAGGCAACTGCTATATATGAAGTATCCTAACTATGAATTCTAGGTTCTGGATGCAAAGTTGCTAGTAGCTCACTTTCCACAATTGCTAATTCATCAAGTCGCTGCATCACAACTTCCCTGTCGAAATAAGTGTCTGCTAAAACCCAGTATGTACCAAAATGGCGTGCTTCTGATGCCATTAAGCCTTTATAAAATTTAGCTAATTCTGGCTCAGGGCAATATTTAGCTAACAGTCCGAGGCGTTCGTGGCTGCGGGCTTCGATTAATCCTGTGACTAGTAAAGAATCTAAAAAGCGGTCGGGTTCGTTAGGACGGACAGCAGCTTTTAAACCTGCACCGTAGGGAGGTGGTGGTAAAGGTGCTAGGGATATGTTGCGGCGTTCTAGCCACTGGTTAACGAGTTCAAAGTGTTCTAATTCTTCACGAGCGATCGCGGTTAATTCTCTTACCATTTTGGTATTAGAAGGGTAGCGAAACATAAAATTTAACGCCACACCTGCTGCTTTGCGTTCGCAGTGCGAATGGTCAAGCAAGATAATATCTAAATTTGCGATCGCTTGTTCTATCCAAGCATCAGAGGTGGGCTGCTTGAGGGCGTTGATAGTCGGTAAAACGGAACTAAGCACAGGCTGACAAAACTTAAATAATTACAAGATGCTGAGTATCCCAGCAAATCGATTGTAATGGCGAATGAGGTGATTTAGTGTAGCGATCGCCCAAGAGGCGGATATAGGACTCATATTTGATTTTTGGAAAAAATCAGTACATTTCTATCTGCCTTCTTTCCTATTGCCTATTGCCTATTGACCATTGACTAATGACCAAAATAAGTAAATCACCAAAGCGTAGTAACTTTCCTGCTTTAGTATTTATGCCACATGGTTGATATTTATCAACCCTCATTACTCAGGAATAATTATCTACCGCTTTGGTGCTTTTTGAGCGGATATTTCCGCCATAAGGGTAAAAGTAAAGGGCTTTAAAAGCATATAATAGGCATCGGGAAATTATTGTATCAGCCCACACAGTTTTCTCAAGATTCTAGACTTAATTTTATTAGTGATCCCTGTGTCATGAAATTTTAATATTATTGCAAATTTACTAATGTAAAATTTTATTAACTATTAGATATTAATTAATACTTAATAAAAATTTTTACAAGTAAATTTTTGGTTAAAATTACACAGTATTCTACCAATCAATTGGTTGGCGATCGCGGAAAAATCCCCCAGTCGTGCCATTGTCTGGAAGTGTTGCCAACCATACAGTTGTATCAACTCCTTGTTCTGGGGTGCGTGGTGCATTTGCGCCGCCCATGTCAGTTTTTACCCAACCTGGACACACAGAATTAACTAAAATATTTGTGCCTCTTAATTCACTAGCAAAAATTCTGGTAACAGCATTTAAAGCTGTTTTAGAAATGCGATATCCAGGAGAACCACCCTCCATATCAGTTAGCTGTCCCATCCCAGAAGAAACATTAACTATTCGTCCGTAATTCTGTTCTTTCATTAATGGAATTAAAGCTTGAGTTACACGTACAACGCCATAAACATTTGTATCAATTGTTGTTTGCAAAGTCTCAATTTTGGTATCCAAAATACTATTGTTACCTGATTGAGCATCAATATAAATAGCTGCATTATTGACCAGTACATCAAGTTTGCCAAACTGCTGACGAATAAACTCAGCTAGATTCCGGCTACTGTCATCACTCGTAACATCTAGAGGATAAGAAATTACATCTAATCCTTCAGCCTGTAACTTGTTAGCGGCTGCTTTACCTTTACCTTCATCCCGACTAGTAAGAATTACTTTATATCCTTGTTTAGCCAACTGACGAGAGGCTTCAAATCCTAGCCCGCGATTTCCACCAGTGACGACAGCAACTTTTTGACTTGTATTCATGGTGATTTTCTCCACTTTTTCTGGATGCAGCTGTTTTAAGATACTAGAAGTGGATTGAAGATCACACCCATCGTTTGGCGGAATCTAGGTAAAGTTAAATCTGCATTAATCCCCAAACCACCCCTGCTGCAACTAAAGGCACACTCAGGTTATCTGTACCGTGGGGTGATATTGCTTCCACTAGAGTTGCAAAACCAGCACTGACTAACGCTGTTAATAAAGCCCTTTCACCACTAACAGACACAGATAGAGGGCTAAGGAATGAACCAGGTAAAAACAGCAGTACCAGAAACATTGCTGTTGCACTAACCAAGAACATTGCTAGCGAACCTTCCCAAGAACGCACAGATGAACCTACTTGATATTGATGTTGTCCGAAACTTTTGCCAATTAATGCAGCTAAAGCATCGCCCCAAGTCATCGCCATAATTCCAGCTACAGCAATGGGGACATAATCAACTGGGCCATCTGGTCGCCAGAATAACCCAAAAAGTACTGTTATGGAAATTGCAAAATAAACAGTACCTGGGGAACTATCATCAGTATCCATTGCACCGATAACTCGATAACGGTAAAGCAGATAGTTGATCCCAATAAACGTAGCAAAAGGGATAATACCGATTTGCCAATGTTTAAACAGCAGCAGTACGCCAAAAGCCCACATCCCCGCACTAATATGAATAAACTTACGGGTTAAATCTGGCTTGATACCAAATAGCCTACGCAGTAATTCAGCAAAAACAAGTAAGCTAATGGCGTAAGTGTAAGATGCTAATAATCCGATAAAGTCACTGTTAGTCATTATTTAATTGGATGCGCCGAGACTCGATATTTTATAAATTATTTCAACAATGCCCCAGTTTACTATTTGAACTGTTGCAAAATCCTGTAGAAAATGCAAATGCTTACCGATTTGATTGTGTAGCTGTTAACAGTCAACAGCTATATAGCAACCCTAAATAAAATTTAAACAAATTTATTGCCTATTGCCTGTTGCCTATTTTCACTTTGGTCTTTCACTGTTGCGTTTGAAATTTTTATCCTGCAAAGATACACTGCCGATACCTTGCAGAATACCACGACCGATTAAACCTAAACCACGGCCGATGACTTGAGTTAAAACGAAGACAATACCACTCCCTAAAAAAGATAGTAGCGATTGTAGACGTGGAGCGATCGCATCCCAGAATTCTAGCCCCAATGTGACAAATAAAGGAATCCCTGAAAGCTTTGCCAATTCTGAGTTACGAGGAGCATATATCGAAATTTTAGCAATTCCGCGTGGTGCTAAGACAAATAACTCGTAGCGGCTTTCAAAAATTGCTTTCCCTTCATTAACATAATTATTTAAGCGGTATTTCCATGATAAGTCATTTCTAAAGCGTTCAATTTCTCGTGTGGAAATTAATTTGCGATTGTAAAAATTTTTTTTAATTGTTTCTACATCTGCCAAATAATTTAATAATGGTTGTACCACTCCGTTAGCAACCTGAATCAACAAATTTTCTAAAATGATTAATGCCTGGGTTTTAGCTTCATAACTATCTGCTGGATAAATATTGTTATCTATATTTAAATCATTTTGCCTTAATAAATAAGCCAATAAATCCACTACAAAAGGGATTTTATTTAATATATCATTTTGAATAACTTTAGGATTTTGCAGTAATACATTTATCACTGCGATATTTTGCCTCCCGACTTGCACCTGAGAAAATTTACCAAAAAAATCAGTAATCGTTGATTGCCATAAGTCAAATAATATAGTACTTTTAAAACCTTGTAATTGCTCAACTGTAATTTGAGTAGTTCGTAGTTCATCTAGTTGTTTTGCTAACTTTTGCAGAATTAGATAAAGTAATTCGCGTTTTTTATCTTCACGTAATATGTCAATTTCTAAAGGAATATCTGTAACATTTTCTAAAGAAAATTGCAGCTTATTTATACAATCGGCAAACAAGGTAGATTGCAAAACTATTGAGTTAGTTAGAGGTAGCGAAGTTAGCTGCTGTGGGGTATCTGTGATGAGGATAGAAGTATTTGCTGAGGGAATAACTGGTAATTGTTGAGGAAAGGAAGTAAATTGCTGTTGTTGCCTTTCTTGGGCTGAACTTAATAAATGATTGAGTAACCAACGTGCAGCTAACAGTTCTCGCCGTTGTCCAGCTAGAACTGCTCGGTCTAGAATTGGTAATCCTGGTATTTGTAATTGTGCTGTTACTTTTGTTAGAAAAGTGTTAATGTAATTAATCCCAGACAAACGTAAATTCTGCCGCAGTCCAAATAAAGGTAAGTTAGAGTCTAAAGGGCTGAGAGGTTGTGGAAGCTTGATATCTACTATCCAATGCGAATGTCCAGCTACTATTTGTTGTATGACATCGATTAGTTGAGCAACGGGAGTACCTTTAGGACAGTAACCTTCTACACCGGCTGCCTGTGCTGCTGACAAGATTCCCGAATCTTGGACAGAAGTGAGAAGTAAAATTGGTAGTCTAGGATAGACAGCTTTTAGTTGGCGACAGAGTTCTAACCCTTCTAGATGACTGTCAATTGAGCGACCATTTACTAATTCCAAAACTACGAGATTTACTTGATTAGAGTCTTGTTTGGCCAGTTCTGCTAATATTTCCAAGGCAGCAGTATCTGATTCTACTTCTGCTAAGACTTGCAAATTAGGCATTTCTTCCAAAGCTACCCGCAGTCCTAAACGAAAGATGGGGTCTTGATCAACTAGTAATAATTTTAGAGGGCGATCGCTCATAATTGGCTTAGATACTAAGCGTATTCCTACCCATTGTTACCTGTTTTCGTCAACTCATAAATGAATCATCATTACATAGGCAGACTTTTCAAGTGAATCAACTTGGATATGGCTGAGGTTTAAAATTACCTATCCTCAGAATAATGAATTGGATAAGAGACAAGTGTTACTCACTTCTTACTCGACATTGCGGTGTTTATTTTTTGCATAATTGATTGCCATCATTCAAGGCTTTAGTAACCTCAGTCTGAGTGCTAGCTATTTTGTAACTGTCTAAGACTTACGGAAAGGCAAAGCAACAGTAATCGCTATCTTATTCTTTCCACGAAGGTTGGTAATCAAACAGCCATTTAAACTGCAAGTCAGCTAACCAAGTAGGAGTCAGTTTGTAAATCCAGTTGCGGAGAAGACACCCTATAGCAGAGTTAGTTTGTCCAAGCTGACCAACTTGCCGAGAAGTAGTAAATACACGAGTTACGCGTTGGCTACGACTACTTTCAAATTGACGTAACAGCAACGCAATTTGATCAGGGCTTGCTGCATTAGCCAGCAACTTGACCAGTTCAAAAGCATCTTCTATGGCCATACAACCCCCTTGTCCGAGATTTGGTTGGACAGGATGGGCTGCATCTCCGATTAAAGTTGCTCTTCCTTTGCCCCAAGAATTACCTAAAGGTTGACGATCAAAAATATCATCTCGATAAATGCTTTCGTTTTCTAATACTTTGAGGATAGAAGGTACAGGTTCAGCATAATCTGAAAATATTAAATTCAAAGCATTTAAAGCACCCCCAACTGAATCGTCATTTCCACCCTGTTCGCTATTACTGAAAGCATAAAAAGAGAACTGCCCTCTACCCACATCAAAATATCCAAAGCGATTTCCTTGACCCCACAATTCCATCCAACTATATTCTTTATTCAATGGAAGACTTGAGCCGTTGAATAAACCTCTCCAGCAGCACATCCCACTGTAAACTGGCTCCTCTAATCTTTGTTGCCCAGACAAACTTGCACGTACTCGTGAATAAAGACCATCTGCACCTACTAATATGTCGCCGTCTGTTGTACTGCCATCTTGAAAGTAAACTCTTACTCCATCTTCAGTTTCTTCAAATTTCTCAAAAGTCTTATCAGTATGTACTATTTCTGACGGTAATGCTTCATACAGAATTTGTTGTAACTCTCCCCTGGAAAGACATACACCTAAGTCTTCTTCGTCAGCCATTTTTGGGGAGCTAATGTACAGTGGAGTTCCATCTTTGCTAGAAAAAGCACCCTTGAAGATTGTGCCACCCTGGGCATAAAAGCGTTGGTAAATTTTACCTAAATAAAGAAGTTGATAAACTCGTATGGCATTTCTTTGAATGAATATACCGCCAGGACCAGAAAGCATTGCATCTAGTTGACGCTTCTCGTATACCTCAACTTCAATATTTGCATCTAGGCAGGCGCGAGCTAAAGTTAACCCAGCAATTCCACCCCCAATTACAATTACCTTCGATACAGAAGGTTTGATTGCTTTCCCTAATGTTTGCATCACTTGTTTTAAATGGGTTGGGATATTTGTTGAAGATTATAGTATTATTGCATACAGTTTATCCTGCTATTATTGCTGCACTTAAATCAATCTCTATAATTTGAAGGCAATAGAGAATAGGGAATAGGCAATAGATTTGTTTGCCAACCATTTAGGGTTGCTACAATTGAATACTTATTAAAATATCTTCACAAGTTCCTCAAATTTAAGAGCTACGTTAAATTTGATAAATCAATGTGACATAAGTGATTGTGCAATCGCCCTTGAGGTCACTATGAGCAAAATAATTTTCATCAGCATTGCTGTTGTCCTAGTGCTGGTTTTCTTGAGTTTAGTAATTTTACAAATTAAACATAAACAAGACGTAAGCCAGATTGAAAAACTCCTGCAATCTGAGCCGACACAGCAACATTTTACAGAGGACATGGTTGCAAAACTGCCCGAACCTGTCCAACGTTATTTTATCCGGGCGATCGCTCCTGGAACTGTTCTTGCTACTTCCGTCCGGCTGGATATGGAAGGAAAATTTAGGTTAGCTCAAGACAAGCCCTGGTTGCCTATGCAAGCGCAGGAAGTTCTGGCTGCCAAAGGGTTTGTCTGGAAAGCAAAAATAGGCAGTGGATTATCGCAATTTCAAGGGGCTGACTATTATTTCAATCGCTCAGGGCGAATGCAATTTTCAATTATAGGATTAGTGCCGATTGTAAATGTGCAGAACCCCAACACACTTCGGTCTGCTATTGGGCGATTCGTTGCAGAGTTAATGTGGTTGCCTTCTGCCTTGTTACCACAACAGGGTGTGCAGTGGCAGGCAATCAATGACCACACTATTCAGGCACAATTGAAGGTAGATGATGAGCCTGTTACCCTTACATTTGTGATTGATACTAACGGCAGACTTTTAGAAGGTTACGCACTACGCTGGGGAGATTATACCAAAGACAAGAGTTGGACTTACATTCCGATGGGCGGCAAATGCTATGCAGAACTCACCTTTGATGGTTTTACAATTCCGGCTCAAGTCGGTGTGGGCTGGTGGTTTGGCTCAGAAAAATATTTTGAATTCTTTCAAAGCTCAATTAAAAACGCCCAGTTTAAAGATGATTGAGAAATCGCCAAATATGTTGAAATGTAATTTGTGGCTGTTCTATTTGAGGTGCATGACCGCAATTTTTCACCTTGATTAGCCGAGAATTGGCAATATCTTGCTGAAATTTTTCTGCGTCTTCTGGTGGCAGCATATCATCAGCTTCTCCCCATAATATCAGTGTTGGTTTATCAACCTGAGAAATTGAATCTGCCAATTCACTATAACCACCAGATTTAACATAAGAAATCATAGCATCATGCCAACTAGGCATTTCTTGGTGCAGCATTGCACACTGAATAGCAGAAATTATTTTTGTCTCGAAATTAGGTAAAATATTTACGATATTTAATGCCAAAATATGTCGTTGACGTAAGTATTCTACAGCCAAAAAATCAAAAGGAGGAAACAAATATCTGGTAAAAGTAGGACTAGAAGTATAGCCTAAACTATTAATCAATACTAGCGATTGCACAGCTTCAGGATAAGTGAGAGTAAAGTCAATTGCTGCTGCACCTCCCATTGATGCACCTACGAGTACGATAGGTTGATTAATTAAAGTTTTCCAAAATTTGTAAAGGTGAATTTTGATTACATCTGGGCTGTATGAGATTCCTTTTGGCCTTTGTGTAAAACCAAAACCCAATAAATCTACAGCCCATGTTTCATTTTTAGCGGCAAGTAATGGCAACAGAAGTCGAAATTCTAAGATGGAACTGTCGAAGCCGTGCAGCAGGAGAATTGGTGTTCCTCTGCAACCTTTGTGAGTATATGTTGTGAGGATTGGCTTTTGGCTAAAAGAAGTTGCCAGGGCAATTGTTTCAATACTTTTAACGAAAGCGATCGCCTCTGGATCTTTAAGTTGATTAACTTGTGATGGCAGAAAATTGGGCAACATTATATTTATTTACGAATGATTTAGGAATGCTATATGGCTCAGAATATTATTTTTTAAGTTGCTGATACTGAAAAATTGAAATTTCAACCTATAATATTTTTTTGAACAAGTATATATTAATTGCCGAGGCTGCTATGACAAAAGAATATATGGAGTCTTTAGAATTATTGGTTGATAAATTAACTTTAGCCGCAGTTTTAGAAATGTTAGAAAGAATCTCCCATAAAAAAGCGGAAAATTTGAGAACTCATTGGCAAGATGAAAATTCTGCCAAGCTTTGGGATAAAGCAGCTAGACAAATAGAACAAATAAATATTGATGTTTAATCTAGTAATATAGTTTTCTGGAAAAGAAGTTGGCAAGAGTTGTATCTGGTTTGATAGAAGTTATCTCAGATTTGGCACAGTGATTGGGATGTTTTTTAAAGCGATCGCGCAGTTCGTCAAAATCAATGATAATTTTAAACTGGCTTAGGTCGAGGAAATTTAGCAGGCGGTATAAATTTCATCACTGGGACATCCTTAAGTGCCTTTTGCATAAAATCCTTCCACACAGGAGTAACCATACCTCCACCTGTGGCACCACTGGCTAATTGTTTGTTATCATCTCTGCCGACCCAAATAGCAGTAGTTAACTGCGGTACAGAACCAATAAACCAAATATCCTTTTCAGAAGAAGTTGTACCTGTTTTACCAGCAACAGGCCTACCTATTGCCGCACCTCTACCAGTTCCTTCAGTAACTACAGTTTGCATCACATCTAACAAGGCGGCTGATGCCCAAGGGTCAAGAACTAGCTGAGGTCTAGGAGTATTGTCTAACAACACATTGCCCCTACTATCACTAATACGGGCAATAGCCGTTGGCGGTGATTGCCAGCCATAATTAGCAAAGGTGGCATAAGCACTAGCCATTTCCAAAGGTGTTGCACCAATTGCGCCTAATGGTAAAGAACTGACGGCAACCATTGGACTTTTAATTCCCAAAATCCGGCAAGTATCGATAACTTTATTCATGCCGACAGCTTTGCCAATCTTAATCGCTGGTACATTTCGAGACAATGCTAAGGCAGTACGAATCGGCATTGCTCCCATAAAGCCGCCATCATAGTTCCGTGGATAGTACCAACCATCACCATCTCTATAGCTAACTGGAGCATCAACTATCGTTGTATTTGGTGTAAACTTGCCAGTAGCAAAGGCAGTATAGTAAACAAATGGCTTAAATGAAGAGCCTGGTTGACGCTGTGCTTGAGTTGCCCGGTTAAATTCACTCGTTTTTGAATCTATCCCACCCACTAGGGCTTTGATAAAGTGTGTGCGGGGATCAATAGATACTAAAGCCATTTGATTTTTATTTAACCCCCGTCCTTCAAGGGTTTTATGCCATTGCTTAATAGTTGCTTCTGCCATAAGTTGGAATTTGGCATCTATTGTAGTTTGTACCCGCATTCCACCTTTGAGCAATGCATCTCGCCCAAACTTTTTAATGATTTCCTGGGCTACGGTATTGGTGACATAAGGAAGGGCGCTACCTTGAAATGATCTGATTTTGCCAAGCTTGATTTCTTGCTGGAGAGCATCATAATATTCTTGCAGGCTAATCCATTTCATTTCCAGCATCCGTCCCAGAACTTCTTTTTGTTTTTGTTTAGCCAGTTTCATGTTCACAAACGGACTAAACTCCTCTGGGGCTTGAATTAAACCTGCCATCATTGCAGATTCGCCCAGAGTCAAATTTGCGGCTGATTTATCAAAGTAAGTTCGGGCTGCGGTTTGTACACCATAGTTATTATGACCCCAGTACACTTGATTGAGGTACATTTCTAAAATTTGGTCTTTAGTAAGAATTTGCTCTAACCGAATTGCCAGTACCGCTTCTACTATTTTTCGAGTAAAAGCACGCTTCTTAGATAGAAATATATTTTTCACCAACTGCATGGTGATTGTAGAACCCCCCTCCCGAACACCACCTGCTGTCAAGTTGACTATGGCAGCACGTCCAACAGCTGCGGGGTTAACACCGTAGTGATGGTAAAAGTTACTATCTTCACTTGCTAATATTGCTAGTTTTAAAGAAGGGGAAATTTGATCTAGCGGTACAATCTTGCGGTTGGCTTCTCCATGTATACCTGTTAAAAGTTTACCTTTAATGTCATAGATATAAGTTGTTTCTTCTGGGAAGAAGTTTCTTAATTGTCTGACATCTGGCAAATTACGAAAACTAACTGCTAAACCTGTCAATCCTCCAGCAAGAACAGAACTTGTCAGCATAGTAATGGATAAGAGAGTCACACCCGCTACTTGACTTACTTCTTTCCAAAACTCGAAGTTAGATGATGCTTTGTGAGTTTCTGGCTGCTGCTTTACTAAAAGTTTTGACGAAGACACGGATTTGTACCCCCGTACTTATAAATAAAATTAAAATTTATTCCTGGAAATTTCGCCCTACAGCTTTAGGCACTATTACTTTGACAGTGGCGAATATAAATAAATAATCTATCTTTGTGTAGAGTTTAATGGAGTGATGATGACAAGTCTTCTACTCAAAGACAGAAATTATCCCAATTCAAAAAATGTTTGCGACAGATAAACCCACCCGCCCAACGCCGTGGCATAAGGGTTGGGGAGGGGTTTATCTATTTGTTGCATTCTTTGTTTATTGGTATTAGAGCCAATACGGTTAGGTTAAAGGGGAAAGGTGAAGGGGGAAAGGGTCAGAAAAAACCTTTAACCCTTACCCTTTAACCTTTTCCCCAAACCAATTCTGAGTTCAAAATGCTTATCCGTACCGTATTGGTATTAGAGCAACTTGTCAGGGGTAATAGGTAACTCACGGATGCGTTTACCTGTAGCATGATAAACTGCGTTAGCGATCGCAGCTGAAACTCCGGTAATTCCAATTTCACCTACGCCCCGCGCCCCGCCTGGGTTGAATTTGATATCAGGTTCGCCAACAAACGCTACTTGAATCCGGGGGATGTCTGCATGGGCAGGATAGTGATAAGTAGCTAAGTCGTAAACCACAGGATAGCCAATATTAGGGTCAAAATGGCATTCTTCCATTAAGGCTTGACCGATACCCATAATCACGCCACCGCGTACCTGAGAGGCTGCTGTTTTGGCGTTGATGACTTTGCCAATATCCATTACCGATACCCAGCGTGTTACCTTTAACCGTCCAATTTCTTCGTCTATACTGACTTCACAAAAATGTGCGCCCCAAGATTGAAACGCCCACTTCTTGGCTTCGTCACCCGGTGCAGAGGAGGCGGTGGCTTCAAAAGCGGCCCTACCAGACTGACGCAGATTATTCAATGCTTCTTGTGCAGTTTCCGCCTTAGCAGTTTTGAGAACTTCCTTGCAGGCTGACATCACTGCTGGGACAAGCGATGCTGTCATCTGGGAACCACCAGCCAAGCCACCATCAGGTAATAACGAGTCACCCAGTTCTACCTTCACCTGTTCGACGGGTAAACCGAGAACTTCAGCAGCCGTCGCCGCCACAACGGTATAAGCACCAGTACCCATATCATTGCCGGCTGTGAGGATGTGGGCTGTACCGTCTGGAAGTAAACGGGCTTTGACTGTGGCTTTACCTCTCATTCCAGGGAATGTGGCGGCGGCCATGCCCCAACCGACCAGTTTACCGTCACGGGTGAGCGATCGCACTTGTTTTGGTCTATCTTTCCAGCCAAATTGTTCAGCACCGACGCGCAAACAGTCGGCGAAATGCTTGGCTGAAAATGGTAAACCTTTACGCTGATGTTCTTTGGCTTCGTTTTTCAGCCGCAGTTCCACAGGATCAAGCTTCAGTTGCCAAGCTAATTCATCCATTGCTGACTCTAACGCCCACATACCTGGGTTTTCCCCAGGAGCGCGCATAAATGTGGGTGTGCCTACATTCATGATTGCCAGTTCTTGGTTGAGCCGCAGGTTTGGTGCTGCATACATGACTGGCGTGATATTAGTACAAGGTTCGGGGAACACATCTACAGGGGAAGTAGAGGATTTTACTTCATGGTCAATCACAGTCAGTTTGCCATCCGCCGCTGCTCCTAAACGTACAATTTGCTCAGTTTGGGAGCGATGTCCGGCGTTGGCTGTCATTTGTCGCCGACTGAGAACAACTCTCAGGGGGCGTTTGATTTGCCGCGCCGCCGCTGCTGCTAGAACACCGTGCGGCCAAGGAAAAGCTTTGGAACCAAAGGCTCCTCCTAGGAAGGGTGTAACAATCCGCACTCGCTCCGAGGGTAGGCCAAACAGTTCTGCATAAGTGCGCTGAGTACCCATCACCCATTGGCTAGGCTCATAAATTGTCAGGGAATTGCTATCTTGCCAATGGGCAATAATGGCGTGGGGTTCCATCGGCGCGTGCAGTTCCGTGGCAGTCTTGTAGGTAGCTTCAATTTTGGCTGTGGCATTGTTCAAGCCTGCGGTATTGCCTTTCTCAAACTTTAATTCTTCACCAAATAAGGGTGGTGCTTCTTTATAGTTGGCTTTTTGGGCTTCTACCAATGGCTTTTGGGTAGTGTATTCCACCTTTACCAAATGGGCGGCATCACGCGCCTGCTCGAAGGTATCCGCTACTACCAAGCCAATAATTTGACCGCCATAGTGAACTTTGTTATCTGACAACGGCAACCGCGCCTCGTAGATTTTCGAGGTCATGAAGTCGTTAGCTGGCTTAAATATTTTGGGCGGGTTTTTGTGCGTAAAAACATCAATTACCCCTGGTGCTTTTTCTGCCGCACTAATATCTATACTTTTAATTTCGCCATTAGCAATGCTGGCGGTAATCAAATATCCGTGAACTAAACCAGGAATTTGATGTTCTGCGGCATAGATGGCTGTACCTGTCACCTTGGCGCGACCATCTTTGCGATTAACACCCGTTCCAATTACTTTATTCATAAGCTATTGCGCCTACAAGTTGCACTCAAATTGTGAATAAAAGACTCAAACTATCTCCTCAGCCCCCCTGCCCCTCTGCTCCCCCGCTCCCCCGCGGCCTAAACTACAAATTAGGTGTTTAGCTGACTACCCCGCCTCCCTTGGCAGAAACGGTGAGGGCGCGACGAATTGCCCGCTTGGCTAATTCCACTTTGAAAGCGTTGTAGCTCAGAGGTTTGGCTTGCTGTAAAGCGATTTCTGCTGCCTGTTGAAAAGTGCTAGAGTCTGCTGGTTTACCAATCAAAAATTTTTCGGCTTCTGTGGGTCGCCAAGGTTTGTGAGCTACGCCACCCATTGCTAAACGCACATTTTTAATTTGTTCGCCTGCCAATTCAACAGCCGCCGCTACGGAAACTAAGGCAAAAGCATAGGAAGTGCGATCGCGTAACTTCAAATACACTCCCGATTTGGCAAAGGGTATTGGCGGTAAAATCACAGAGGTAATTAATTCCCCTGGCTCCAAATTGGTATCTCGCTGGGGTGTGTTTCCTGGTAGCCGATGAAACTCTGTAAATAAAATTTGTCTCTGCCCTTTGGGGCCTGCTACTTCCACCACCGCATCCAAGGCAGCCAGGGCAACATTCATATCAGAAGGATTAACTGCTACACACTGGTCGCTAGCTCCCAAGATGGCGTGCATTCGATTAATACCAGTGGCGGCTGGACAACCTTGCCCTGGTTGCCGTTTGTTACAAGGAAAGGCAGTGTCATAGTAGTAGGGGCAACGGGTACGTTGTAATAAATTACCACCGACGGTGGCAACGTTACGAATTTGTTGTGATGCGCCCGAAAGAATGGCACGGGCTAAGATTGGATAATCTCGGCGCACATCGGCATTATCTACTACTGCTGTATTACTGACTAAAGCTCCTATACGTAAACCACCATTAGACAGCCGCTCAATGCGCTTCATCTCTAGGCGGGAAATATCAATTAGTTGCGATGGCTCATCTAAAAAAACTTTCAGGCGATCGACTAGATTTGTCCCACCCGCGATAAATATTGCGTTATCATCTGCCGTAGCTTTCTGCACTGCTTCTTTCACAGAGGTAGCGCGGGTGTAAGCAAAGTTTTTCATACTAATGTCTCCTCTGGTTCACTCAGCATCAACTCGGCAACTGGAGAGGGTGGTGTTTGTCCTGCTGCCTGCTGCACGGCGGCAACGATGCCGTTGTATGCACTGCATCGGCAGAGATTACCACTCAGCCGTTCTTTGATTTCCGCTTCTGAGAGTTCAGCTAGTTGCGGCGGCTGAGTTAAATCTGGAGTCACAACGCTAGCGCAGCCGCGTTTGATTTCCTCAAGTAAGGCAACTGAGGCGCAAATCTGCCCTGGTGTACAGTAACCACACTGAAAACCATCGTTTTCGATAAAGGCAGCTTGCACTGGATGCAGAGTATCACCCTTGGCTAACCCTTCAATGGTGACAATTTCTTTGCCTTCTTGCATGACAGCTAAAGCGAGGCAAGAATAAACACGCTCACCATCAATTAACACAGTACAAGCTCCACACTGCCCGTGATCGCAGCCTTTTTTACTACCTACCAGTCCCAGGCGATCGCGCAACGCATCTAAGAGCGTCACACGCGGCTCAATTGTCAGACTTTGCTGTTTACCATTCACATTTAATGTAACTTTCATACCATCTTCAGTACTTTGAGGGCTGTCTTTTGCAGTGCTGGTCTGATTGAGTAATGAAGGTGCTGCTATAGCTGTACCTGCTGCGGTTATTGCTTGTCCTAAAAACCCACGCCGAGATGTTTTTCCCCTGCCTTTTTTATCATTTTCCATTATTTTTACCTCTGGAGTAAAAAGGCTTGAATCGTAAAAATATGAACGACTTACATTGTCCTTTTAATTTTCAACCAACCTACATTATTAGTTAGCAGAAAACTGATAATTTTTGCTAAGACATACTTTCTACCTCTGACAAGCTTCAAAAATTTATTTCATCCATTTGTATGTAGATAACCAAATTCCGCAATCGATAATGTTTATTTTAACCAAAGTAATTTTTATTTAATCATAAAATTTTTTCTCTTTGAATTTCGCTAATTACCTATTATAAATATGATTCAAATTAATATTTTTATTTCTCAAGGTAGTTGTTATTTTTTGTCAAATATGCATATAATTATAATTATTATTAATTTGCTTGGTTAATAGGTTATAAATAAAATAAAACTTGTTCTAGCTGGAAAAACTATTTTCACTTGTAACTCTCATTAAAAAATGCAGAGCCTAGTTAACAGCTTCTAAAGTTAGAATAAATAGTTCAGTAGGTAGATAAAAACAATATAGGACTCATATTAGATTTTTGAAAAAATCGTACATTCTTAACTGCCTTCTTTGCTATTGCCTATTGCCTATTGCCTATTGCCTCTTCCCTATTGCCTGTCTCTATAAGCAGTTTGTAAATCAAATAGGATTGCTATATATGAACGAGTTACAGAATATCTTGCAAGCATTTACACATAGCCAAGAGTCTGGACAACGTACTGCTTTAGCAACGGTAGTACAAACAAGTGGTTCAGTATATCGCCGACCAGGAGCGCGAATGCTGCTAGTTGAAGATGGACAGATGATTAGTGCAATTAGCGGTGGCTGTTTGGAAGGGGATGTTTTTGAACGATCGCAATTGCTCATGTTTGAAGGTGGTAAGCCGATGCTGGTGAGATACGACACTACATCAGGTGAAGACATCGTATTTGGCTTTGGTTTGGGGTGTAATGGCGTTGTCGATGTTTTGATTGAATCTTTAGGCGATGAAACTGCTGTCAGTCAAATGTCTTTCATTCAGGATTGTTTGCAGTCTGGGCAAGTGGGGGCGATCGCTACTGTATTTAGAATAGAGGGAGCATCAGATCTTACAGTGGGTTCTCGACTGATGTTGAAATGGGATGGCACTGTTATCAATGGGATTGCTAATGCTGACATTGCTCAGAGAATAGAAACAGACGCTCATCAGACACTGAGGAAAAAACAAACTCGCGTACAATCATATACCCTAAAACAAGGACGAGTTGATGTGTTAATCGAGGTAATTCAGCCATTAGTACCACTACTCGTATTTGGATCTGGATATGATGCAGTTCCCGTGGTGCAGTTGGCTAAATATCTGGGTTGGCACGTGACTGTTATTGATGACAGACCAGGGTTTTTGAATGGCGATCGCTTTCCCCAAGCTGACCAAATTCTCTTGTGTGAACCTGATAATCCCGACTCATACCAACATTTGCTGACACCGCAAACGGTAGCAGTTGTGATGACACACCGTTATCTGAGCGACTTAGCATTTCTCAAAACTCTCATTCCGTCACCAGTGCGTTACGTGGGCGTGTTAGGGCCAAAACGCCGGATGCAACAATTATCGGATGATTTAGCCCAAGACAATATCTTGCCGACAGTTGGACAAAAACAACGAACCTATAACCCAGTGGGATTAGATATTGCTGCGGAAACACCCCAAGAAATCGCGCTTTCCATTGTGGCAGAAATTCAAGCAGTGATTAGTGGACGTTGTGGTGGTTTTTTGCGCGATCGCGTCGGTTCGATACATTCCCCCCTAGAGCAACCATGTCTGACATTGGTATCATAATCCTGGCAGCAGGTGCTTCCACAAGGCTTGGTCAACCGAAACAACTCCTGACTTACCAAGGTAAAGCACTAATTCGACACATTGCAGACATAGCAATTCAATCTCAGTGTCAGCCAATTGTTTTAGTCTTAGGTGCTTACGCCGAAACCATTAAATCTCATCTGACGAATCTAGATATCCACATCATTTACAACCAACATTGGTCAGATGGGATGGCGAGTTCTATCAAGTGTGGACTTAACGCTATTCAAGCTATTTCACCTAATATTGAGGCAGTTGTGCTGATGTTGTCCGATCAACCCTTTGTTTCACCTAACCTAATTAAAGAACTGGTTGCAGAATATCAAACTACAAATTCTCTGATAGTTGCCTCAAAATACGCTGATATAGTTGGTGTTCCTGCACTGTTTCATAAAACGTTATTTTCAGAACTAGCACTGCTTCAGGGTGATATGGGTGCGAGAAAAACCATTCGTCAGTACTATTCCAACTGTGTCAGCATTCCTTTTGCTGAGGGAGTCATAGATATAGATACCCTTGAAGATTATGAACAACTTCAAGAACATAGAGGCAACATTTACTGACTTAGCACGTGCCTTTTCGCAAACCAATTAAATAATATAGCTGTTCCGACTCCCCAAGCTGCATTAACTAGTAAACCTGTAATCATCACTCCTGGTTTCCCACCTCCTGCGATCGCTTGACCTTTCAATGGGGCCACAATAAACCAAGCAAGCAATGTCGGTGCTACAGCCCCAAAAATTAGCGATGTTAGCCAATAGTTTCTATTCACTGAAGATCGCAGTGTCACAGCCGCCCAAACTAATCCCCAAATTCCACCCCAAAAAGCCGCCGATAGAAATTGTGGTACGCCAAAAGGCTGTGTAGGTGCAGTTTGATAGGGTGGACGAGGTGCAAAGTTAATTGCATGAAGTATTGCTAGAACACCTTGGTGAAATACCAGCACAGCAATAAACCCAGCAATGAAGGCCAGCCCAAATCGAAATAATCTTGCTTGTTGAGTCATCTAATAGCTTGCTTTATGGGAATGAATTGTGATAAGTTGCTAATCACAGTTAAGTACACTAATTATATCAACTTATAGTAGTTTAGTTAATAACTCAATCACCAAAATCAGCAATAATAGTTAAAAGCTGAATACAAAGTATTATCAAGCTTTTTATGCCAATTCAAACTGTCGGTATTTTAAGTCCAGGTGATATGGGGCAGGCTATAGGATCTGTTCTCCATCAACATGGATTAAGAATTATTGCTGCTCTAGATGAGCGCAGTCCCAGAACAAAGCAATTAGCAGCCGCCGCCAATATCCAAGATGTGGGTTCTCTCACACAGTTGGTAATTGAATCTGACGTAGTGTTATCAGTTTTAGTCCCCGCCGCTGCCGCAGAGGTAGCCCAGCAAGTAGCTGAGGTTATAAAAAATGTAGGCAAACAGATTCTTTATGTCGATGCTAATGCAATTTCACCCCAAAAAGTCAAAAGTATTGCTCAAATAATAGAATCATCGGGTGCAACATTTGTCGATGCTTCCATCATCGGCCCACCTCCCAGAGTTCCCGGACGCACTCGCATCTATGCTTCTGGCAAACAAGCCGCAGAGTTTCAACAACTGAGTAATTATGGCTTAGATATCCGAGTCATTGGTGATGAAATTGGTCAAGCTTCTGGGTTAAAGATGTCTTACGCCGCCCTCACCAAAGGATTAACAGCAATTAGTACAGAATTATTGATTGCTGCTCATCGTTTAGGTTTGGACGAGCAACTATGGAAAGAAGTATCTCACAGCCAGCCAGCACTTGCTAGTATCCTGCTTCGTTCCATTCCATCTATGACACCAAAAGCACATCGTTGGGTAGGAGAAATGGAAGAGATTGCAGAAACCTTCAAAGAAGTAGGTTTAACTGAGCGTATTTTTTACGGTGCAGCTGATATTTATCGTTTAGTAAAAGATACCTCTTTGGGTCAGGAAACACCAGAAGAGTCTAACCGAGAACGTCAATTGAAAGAAATCATTACCATTCTTTCTGACGAAACTGCATCAAACTAAAACTGTAACGTCATTCAGGTTCAATCAAGATGAGTAAAATTCGTGCCGTTGTTGTTGACCCTAATGTGTCAGGACGTTTAGCACTGCGTGATGTAGATGCACCCACCTCTGCTGCGAATGAAGCAGTTATCCGAGTAGCAGCAATTTCCCTCAACCGGGGAGAAGTCAAACGTTCAACCACTTCTGTGAGTTATCAAATTTTGTAAATTCATGGACAAATTGAATTTAGTTATTTTTGATTGTGATGGTGTTCTTATAGACAGTGAGACAATCGCAAATAATATTTTGTTGGAAATGCTCACCGAACTAGAAATAGTTCTGACTATAGACGATGTGTTCGATATTTTTGTAGGCAAATCAATGTCTCAATGTGTAGAAATAATTAGAGAGCAGTTTGGTAAATATCCACCAGAGAACTTCACTAATGAGTTTAGACAACGAGTTCTGCAAGCTTTCATAACAGATTTGCTACCAATAAAAGGAATACATGAAGTTTTAAGTAAACTAAATTTGTCTTATTGCGTTGCCTCAAATAGTAGTCATGATTGGATAAATACAGCTTTAGATGCAACAAAATTATTGCCTTACTTTTCAGACAAAATCTTTAGCGCAAAAGATGTTCAACGAAGCAAACCCTATCCAGATGTATTTTTATATGCAGCTAAAAAAATGGGATTTTCACCTAAAGAATGTGTGGTTATTGAAGATACGCCAACAGGTGTGAGAGCAGGAGTTGATGCAGGTATGACAGTATTTGGGTATGCCGAACTAATTCAGCCAGAAAAATTACGAGAAGTTGGTGCATCTGTTGTATTTAATGATATGAGACTATTGCCCAAACTTCTAGAGCAGCAAAATCAACATTTTCTTAACAGTGCCAATTAAAAGCATAAGACTTCCTAGACACTGTAATGACAAATAGTAATAATTTCTGGAATAAATTAGATCAGTTAGTAACTACTAGCAATATCAAAATTGAGCGTCCTCAAGGAAGCAAACATTCCATATATCCAGCTTTCATTTACCCCTTAGACTATGGATATTTGCAAAATACTCAAGCTGGAGACGGAGCTAATATTGATGTCTGGCTGGGGAGTTTAGCTAGTAAGAAAATAACTGCCATTATCTGTAGTGTTGATTTGCAAAAACGAGATACAGAAATCAAAATACTTTTAGGCTGTACATCTGGTGAGCATCAAGCCATCTTGAATATTCACAATACAGGTGAGCAGTCAGCAATATTATTAGTTCGTACAGAGTCTATAGCGATTTGATTTGAGTTAATCTCACGACTCTGCATGATACTAATTCAGATTTTTCTCAAATATCCAACAGGTAAATAATTATGAGCTTAGACCTAAAACTATCCGGTAAAACAGCAATTGTCACAGGTGGAAGTGCAGGTATTGGTTTAGCTACTGCCAAAGCCCTCTATAGTGAAGGTGTAAATGTAGTAATTGCTGCTCGTAATCAAGAAAGATTAGAGAAGGCTGTAGCTGACATCCAATCGTTACCTACCCCTGGGGCTAAAATTCTTTCTGTTAGTGCCGACCTCACCCAAGCAGAAAGTATTGATCAAATTGTTTCTACAACTCTGGCACAATTTGGTCAGATTGATATTTTAATTAACAATGCTGGTTCAGCCCGTGCAGGGTCATTTTTAGAATTGGGTGATGATGCTTTTTTAGATGCTTGGAATCTGAAATTATTAGGCTATATCCGATTAGTTAGAGCCGTTGTACCACATCAAAAAAATCGGGGCGATGGGCGAATTGTTAACATTATTGGTGGTGCAGGACGAACACCTCGTCCGAACTTCCTCCCTGGCGGTACAACCAATGCTGCTTTATTGAACTTCACACGAGGAATTTCTAAAGAGTTAGCCCATTACAATATTCGGATTAACGCTATATCTCCGGGTTTGACTGGGACTGAACGCGCCGAACGTTTGGCAGAACAAAATGCTCAATCTCGTGGTGTGAGTGTAGAAGAAATTAAAGCAGAATCTTTGAAAGCCATACCTTTGGGCAAAATTGTCAAGCCAGAAGAAATTGCATCACTCGCTTTATTTTTAGTTTCTGACTTGGCTTCTTCTATTACTGGGGCGGAAATTTTGGTGGATGGTGGTACTACTCCTGGTGTTTAATCAATCAATGTCAGTATAGTATGCCTGGGAGTAGTCGCTGCTGTCTCTGGTAATCTTGCAAAGCATGAAAAAATGGTAGATGTTAAAAACCATCTACCATCTTCCTATATAGGACTCATATTTGATTTTTAAAAAAAATCAGTATATTGTTACCTGCTTTCTTTACTTTTGCCTCTTGCTTGACTACACAAGTATGTTCATTAATCAAACCGGATTCCTGGCTTAGTCTACGTACCTAAACACAGTTCCTCTATTAGAAGTGCCACCAGCAGAGGCAGTTCCATAAAATGCACCATTGGAAAGTTGAATTAATGTGGAGTTCGGCGTTGCTCCATTTGTCCCATTAAAGCTAAATAGCAAACTAATGTTTCCACCAGCCAATCGATAAATAGCTCCTCTGTTGTTTGCACCACCTGTAGAAGCCGTACCGTAGAAGTTACCATCTTTTGCTTTTATGAGTGCAGCTGTAGGGTTGGCTCCATTGCTGCCATTAAAGCTGGCGACTAAAACTGGTGAACCACCGCCAAGGGGAACTCTGAATATAGCCCCTCTATTACTGGCTCCACCTAGATAGGTTGTACCGTAGAGGAATCTATCTGATTCAATTAATGCCGACTGGGGACTTTGACCATTGGAACCACTAAAGCTATATGAAGTTAAGACTCCTGTAGGAGTTAGCTTAAACACTGTACCTCTATTACTTGCACCACCTGCTGAGGTGGTGCCATAGTAGTTTCCATCACTTGCCAATTGCAACCTTGCTAATGGAACTGCTCCGTTTGTACTGTTGAAGTTGACTACAATCGTCGGCGTACCCCCAGTTAAGGGAACCTTAAATACAGTTCCTCTACCATTACCTCCACCTGCGGAACTTGTCCCCCACAATAAGCCATCACTACCGGAAATCAATCTTCCTGCTGGGCTGGCTCCGTTAGTGCCATTAAAATTTGCCAGAGTTGTCACAGTTGTAAAAGTTGTCTTTGCCAGTTGAAAAACTGTACCAAGATTACCAGTCCCACCTGTAGAGGTTACTCCATAAAAATTGCCATCACTGGCCTGAAATAATCTCGCTATTGGGTTAGTTCCATTAGTTCCATTAAAGTTAACCAGTGTAGTCAAAGTACTAAAATTAGCACCTGTTAATTTGAATGCTGTTCCTCTATTTTGCGAACCACCTTCGGAAGTAGTGCCATAAATACTGCCATCGGTTCCTTGAAGCACACCTGCTTTTGGACTAGCACCATTAGTCCCGTTGAAATTTATAACAGTCGTTAATGTTCCAGCAACAGCTTGTGGCAAAGGCAATACTAATGGAGACGACAGCACAGCCAACGAAGTTAGAATCAATACTTTATTCTTGCTTTGAGTTAGTTGGCAGAGATTGATTTTTTTCATATTTAACTCACAGAAATGTAGTAAATACCGAAGAGTTGCTTTTACAGGTTTTGTTATGGCTACTGCTGTTGACACTAATTGGTAAAACTAGTGTGTGTTAAAGGAACTTGGCGGGCGGGATAAATAGCAAGAATTAAGGGTAAAAGGTTTTTTACCTTCCCCTTTACTTTTTTCTTTTCCCTGCCACAACAATTTTGGCTTGTAAGACTACAAGGTACTAAAAAGTAGTACCTTCCTTTCTTCAAGTCCACTTAAAACATAGATAGTTCTTTACCTTGCTGGAAAATGATTCAGAAAGGTTAGCATTATCTAAGCAATAAAACTTGTATTAGCACTGAAGCTGTACATAAACGAATTCCGCTTGATAGCATAATTGATTGCTTATATATTAGATGTCGCCATCAACACTAAAAATATTAAATTGAATTTAAATTTATTCATAGAAAAATGTTTAATTATGGCAAATTATTTAGCCAAACTACTTTCCACAAAGAAAATTTGGCTAATTTCTTAATTAAATGCTACTTACAATACCCAGGGCGAACGCATCTAAATATAGTACAAGAATACTAAATTCAGAAAAAAAGTAGTGATAGTGGGTGACATATAAGTAAACATTCAAACATTGATGGTAGAGTCATTGTAAAATTAGTAATATTGCCCTATTTCGTGTGAAACTCAAGCCCAAAATTACTATTGCTGACCACTTCGCACAAATGTCAGACCCACGAATAGATCGTACAAAACTGCACAAGTTAATTGACATTCTCACTATTGCAATCTGTGCTGTGATATGTGGAGCAGACAGTTGGGCGGCAATTGAATTGTATGGTTGCACGAAATATGAGTGGTTAAGAACGTTTTTGGAGTTACCCAACGGGATACCGTTTACTGGATGGACACCATAAAACATCTGCCGCAGCGCAGACCAACAAGCCACTAAATTTAGTGTCGTTTTTGGCAGTTGGTGAAAGTCTGGCATCTGAAGAGGAAATCAAGTTGGCTCTGGCTTATCTTACTCGATAAGAGTACGCCTGCTGATGCTCCTACTGCTCTTACTCCTGCTGTTCTGGTAACTACTGCACCCCTCCGCTTCGCGCCAATCCCTGCTCTGCCACTTACTAACAATTCTCAATAGCCCCCTCCAATGTCCCCTTGAGTGCTTTCCGAGCCAGCTTCACGTAAGTCTTCACTGTCTCAGGTTTCATCTCCAAATCCAGTGCGATCGCCCCCAAAGACTCCCCATGTTCTCGACGGGCCAGGATAGTCGCCCACGTCACAGCAATCCTATCTGTGCGCTCGCCGCCCTTGCGTTTTCGTTGGGCAGCGAATATCTCGGTCAGTTCTTCAATCCTTTGAGCCAGCATATCTGCAACCAACTGCTCGGCTGTAGCTGACTTTTGCTCCACTAGCCAACCAGAGCGTGTCTGTCCCAAGCCGAAGGTTGTCTTATGCCCTGTCCCGCAGTAAGGTGCAAGCCTGAGCAAAGTATAGAATAGCTGGGTGAATTCCGTATTTGCCAAAGCTGCCCTGCTCAAACCCAAGGATATGGCTCCAGTAAATCCAGTGACCGACCCTTGCTTGCCTGCTGCCACCTTCATCGATTCAAGACGGTGCTGGTGAATGATGACGCTTTCATCAATCCACTTCAGAAAAACCTCTTGTTCTACTGGCTGCTGCGAAAAATCATTCCATCGCCGTAGATAGCTGTGGAACAAGTTTTCTGGTACTGGCAGTGGGAAGTGATGACCCTTACGGCGAAAGCTGGTCGGTGAAACAAAGCTTAAGTCTACTACAGATTGTTCAATGGGCGATCGCAGCAATTGTGCATAAGTCGTGGGAAGATGGGCAATACTCACCTGCTTGTCAATGCGTAAGTTATGAAATAGTGATGTGATTTTGAGTGTGCAGGCTGGGAGAGTGCAGATTAACAAATTGCCACCAGACATATTACAGGATTTTGAGAGTGCTAACAGTAAACTTGATGAGGTTTTAGAAAGTAAAAAACAAGCAGCAGGATTTCAAAGATAAGCGATTGTTAGCCTGATAGTAAGCATGATTATGACAGCATAAAGCTATAGGGAAGTGGCTGTCCGATTGATCAACAAACCTATCAGCAAATACAGCATAATAACACTGCTAGCTGATGAGGCAATAAGTCTAACACTGTTATATTGAATCAGTTTCCGGATGCCGCCTTTATCGGAGTATCCTTGGTGCTGGAGTCGATTATGAATTGGAACAGCAAATGTGAGGCTGGTGATCATAATTGATGCGTTCAGCACAAGCAACATAAGTATCCAGCCAAGTTTAACTTCTACTGGATGTACAAATGCCAGTAGCAGTGTACTTAGCATCAGCAATGTGTAAGGTATGTAGATAGTAAACGGGAGCCTGCGTTCATATTCTTTGTGAAACGATATAAACTCTGTTTGCCCAACCCAACCAAAGAGTGGATAAGTAGTGACCTGTGTGTACCAATGCAGAGCATTGTTGAAAAATGTTGCAGAAGCTGTAATCACGAAAACAATAATTTCTATGTTCATGATGTTTAATTTCCTATATTACTTATAAATGCAAATCAATTAATGGCTTGTGAGGTAATAGAAATACTTACCAAGCCGCATCAGTCAAGAACATCTGCTGTCTGCTGGAATCATATTCATATAACCCCAAAACAAACTTGCGTTAGGAGTCAACATCTTTGAATGTCGGTGGCTTCCATGAAGCGTTGCTGGTCGCAACACGTTTTAGCAGTCTATTCAGAGTCTGTTGTTCTTCTAGTGTTAAAGCAGCGAAGAATTGTTTTGCTGCTTCAATTGATGCAGATTCTGCTTGTTGGAGTCGTTGTTTGCCAGTCTCTAAAAGATGAACTTCATAGGCTCGGCGATCGCTGGAATGAGGTCGTCGTTCAATTAAGCCCTGCTGTTCTAGGTCATTGAGCAAAGTAACCATGCTAGCTTTATCAACACGAAGTTTGTCACCTAATCGTGCTTGAACCATTGCACCTTCAGCAGCCAGTAATTGGAGGATAGCAACCTGAAGCGGGCGTAGATTTAAGGGAGTCATAGCACGGGCATAAAACTGTGCGCCAAGTTCACTCACCCAGTGAAGTACAAAGCCTGTCCAGTGACTTAGAGATTCTGGCAAAGGCTCCCAGTCTAAATCGCGTCCACTAAAAGTATGGGAATTAACTGATGGGCTTTCCCGCTTTGTTACTTCAGCAGATTGCTTGGAGGATATTCGTCTCTTCATAGAACCAAAAACGCTTGCTTAAACAAACGTTAGCACAAAAAACGTTTGTTCAACAAACTACTTGTAGTTCACCTCCTACTCGCTGGATTTGTCCTGTTGCCAAAGCGTAAAGGGCAGCGATCGCTGGATTACAGAAGATGCAAAATCCCATGCCTTCATCTTTGAGTGCATGATGTCCTGGTGGTCTGGACAAAACGAGTCTTATGCTGTAGGCGCATCCTAGATTATTCTCCTGTAAAAGTGACAGAAAAGGGTTAGTTTCACCATTAAGAGAGCCAACTTTTCAACCTAATAGCGCAAATGGAGGTTCGTTAGTTCCTTGGATGAAAGGTATAACAGAATTACAGATGCACTATTTTTAATTTCTCTCGTCGAGTTTAAGGAATTGCATTCGATTCATTGGGGAATTGAATCTTCGCATCGAGCCATCAAACAAGTGTGTGGAATTGAGCTATTCATGGTGAGGACATCTGAGGCAATTAAAACTCACTTTTTTAGTGCTATCCGTGCCTTCACACAACTAGAATTAATGCGAACCGAGGAGTTAATTGAAAACTGGTATGAAGTCCAGAGAAATTTGTCTCTTCAGGTGGCTCGTGACTTCATTCTGGAACATCTTGAACAAAAGATGGGCTTGATTACACATAGTCAGATTCCTGTCAATGCGTACGTTCTGTTTATCCCCAACTTTCTTTTCACGTACCCCATCGCCAACAGCCACATCTTTTTATACTTAAAAAGCCCTAATAACAATTTAGGGCTTGGTTTTGTATGCGGTTTATTAAATGTCAGCAGTAAAAATTTTGCTAGCGGTTTTCTATACAATTAATCATCCCTGAATTACTTGGTTAAAGATAGTCGGGAAACTACCCATTGTTTACCCATTTTTTCTAGAACGACGAGCTTTCCGGGGCGGAAGCTGAATCTGATTTAAATGTGTCTAAGCAGGAAATTGCGGAGGTTTGTAACGAGTTGAGGCGGTTGCAGATTAACCAAGAGCCTTGCTTGTGTGTGATTAAAATTTCCGATTTTGCAGGGATATCGGCTTTATACCTTACTCACTTGCTGTTTCTACAGGTGTGGTAGATTCTGGAATGGGATTTGGGGATGAACCAAAGGCAACCCGTAAAAAAGGTGGAGCCAGAAAAGTTGTCAGAATTACCATGATAATAATTGACACCTCCAGGGGCTTATCCAAAATGCCGCTAGCTGATCCGATGCCAGCAAACACTAGACCCACCTCACCTCGCGGAATCATCCCAACCCCGATCGCCACTCGATTGATGCCGGGTTGTCCAAACACCGCCCAACCTGTGATCAGCTTACCAATAATTGCCACTCCCATCAAAAAGACAGCAATCAATAGTCCTGCCCGATTCTCCGGTACCGCCGGGTTCAAAACACCGAGGTCGGCACGCGCTCCCACTGTCACAAAGAATATTGGTACCAGTAAATCGGCGATAGGTTTGATCAGTTCATCTAACTCGTTTCGGGCATCGGTTTCATCAAGTACCAAACCCGCAGCAAAGGCACCCAAAATCGCTTCGAGATGAATGGCGTTGCCTAAAAATGCCATAAAGAAAGCGAAGATGAATGCTGGAATCACAATATTTCCACGGGTTTTGAGATGCTCTACGATCGCCACAAAACTTTTGTTAAAGACACCCCCCAATAAAATTGATCCAATCAAGAATGCCGTAGCACTGACAATCAAGTAGATGACATTGGCAACATCAATCTCACCAGTTTTGGCTAAACTGGCGACTACAGCCAAGACAATAATGCCGAGGACATCATCAATCACCGCCGCGCCAACAATGATTTGCCCTTCTTTGGATTTGAGTTGACCTAACTCTGACAAGACTTTAGAGGTAATGCCAATACTCGTTGCCGTTAACGCGGCTCCTGCAAAAATCGCTGGGATCGCTGCGACATGAAAGAGTATCATTAACCCTGCCGTACCTGCCGCAAAAGGTGCCGCGACTCCGACACAGGCGACAACCGTGGCTTGAATTCCTACTTCCTTCAGTTGCCGCAGATCGGATTCCAGTCCAATTTCAAACAGCAGAATAATCACACCGATTTCAGCTAGAACCGAAATCACTTCACTTTGGGACTCAAAAATTCGGGTCAGTGCATCCGGTGTCAATTGATTCAATCCTTGCAACGCCGTCATAATCACCGAGTCAGAGGCAGACAGCCCCCCTTCAGGAAAGATCACCAAGTGCAACGCCGAAACGCCGACAATCACACCGGCGACCAGTTCTCCCAGGACGGGCGGAAAATCCAATCGCCTAGCGATCTCTGCGCCGAACTTGCTGGCCAAATAAATCACCACCAGCGTCAGCAACACGCCAGACAGAATAATGGGTGAATCCTCAGCAACAACAGTCGCCAAGAATGGTATCGGAGCCATAAGAGCGGCTATCCCCCCACTGAAAAGAGGCAGAATATTGGACAAAATCATGATTTAAAGCAATGAATGTTAAGGGTTTGAGGCAATACTGTTCGGTTAAGCATTTTTAACTTGACGTGAGTTCGATGAACCTCTCCCCAACCCCTCTCCGACCCGGAGAGGGGCATAAATCTTCCTAGTTTTGAACGAAAAAACAAGTTTTGAAAGCCTCTCTCCTTGCAGGGGAGAGGTTTGGAAAGGGGTTTTTAACATCCGTCGAACTCACGTTAACTTGTAATCTGGTTTTGGGAAAAGGTTAAAGGTTTTCTTCTACTTTTTCCCTTTCCCCTTTCCCCCTTAACCGAAAGGTATTGGGGTTTGAGGAAGTTATAAAACTGCAGGGGGAATGAGTTCTGCGCCAGGATCAACTTCCGGCGGACACAAAACACGCTCACTTAAAAGCCGAGGTCATAACCTTGGCTTTTAACCCGGTTCTGTCACTCTGAGAAAATAAAAATCAAAGCCAAATTTTCAACTGTAGATATAACGAGCATTTGAGCGTTTATTTTCTAATAAAATGGCTGTAATCAAGCTTTTTTAGCAAAAGTCTTATGATGTAAGCATCCTAGATTATTCTCCTGTAAAAGTGACAGAAGAAGGTTAAGTGAGCGTCGTCTCAATGCAACAGCCGTCTGACCCACAGAAACTCGCACTAATGTCTCGCTGGTTCCTTTTATGGCGCGTCCTTTCGACTCAACAGCCGTCTGGCCCACAGAAAGTTCTCCCGTACAGTACCTCTGCTTCACAGATATAGATAATGCCCGCATAATCGGTGAAAAAATTGATTGCGACCTGATCCGCAATCTTCTCTGCCATCTCCCGATTTTCGGTGAGTACCTCGAACTTTACATTTGAATCGGTGTCGGCAGTGTTGGGTTTACCTGTAGAGCGCACGTTGCGACTGCCTTTACCGCCAGTATCTACCACCGTATAACCAGTCGCCCCAACTTCATCAATGATCTTGGCAACCTTTTTTAGCAAAACCTTTTCCGTGACTATGACGAGCTTGTTGGCACGTTTGCCCATGTTGCTTACCTCCTTAAATTATGTACATTGATCTACTTGGTCTGCCCGTTCAAGGGAGCGCTGACAGACCGCGACTCGTCTGGGATTAGCCGCCGAGCGCCTGGGCAAGCCCGATGAAGAACGGTATACACAAGCCGAGCGCCACTGGCGTACCGACGGCTGTGGAAGCGCCTATATAAGCTGAGGGATTGGCTGACGGGATACCGGCTCGCAACGTGGGTGGCCCTGAGATGTCTGAACTAGAGGAAGCAATGACAGCCAGAACCACGACACCGCCCATGCTGAAGTTCATCGTGTAGTGGGCAATCATGCCGAGACCGAAGGCAATTAACCCATGCACAAACGGTGCCACCACACTATACACGACGTACCACTGGGCTACCTTACGTAGTTCGCCAACCCTTGACCAAGCTTCCATACCCATGACCAGCATCAAGATTGAAAGCAAGCCGCGAAAGGCGGGATCGTAAAAGCTTTTATAGACACTTTCCGGGCGGGTGAACAGTCCCAGAGCAAGGCCTAACAACATTGCCGATAAGGCAGGCCCCCGGAGGCTTTCCTCGATGATCGGCCATATCTTGACGCGATTATCCCCATCCTCCTTCTGCTGGCTAAGATACTCCTGCCGGCTGCTAGGATAATCTTTTTGATCGGGATAATCGCCAGCCGCAACGAGCTGCTCGCTGAAAGACTGCTGCACAATAGAGTAGGCTGCTTCTTTACGCTTCTTCTTGTTGATGTAAATGTTAGCCACAACAATCGCAGTTACGAGCGCGGGGATATCCATAAAGGGATAGAGTGCGCCAGCCCAGGCCTCGTAGGGAATTTTTTGTTCTTCCAGTAGTGTCAAGGCGGCAGCCATAGTAGAGCCACTCACTGCACCAAACAAACCCCCGGTCGCAATCGCATCTACGGTTTTGACCTTCGGCAGCTTGGCTAATGTATAGCGTGCGATGAATACAACAACAATTCCTACTATTACGGCAGATGCTGCGGGTAAAACCATATCCGCCAGGTTGGAATTGCGGATCGCAATTCCACCGGTCAGACCGATTTTGGTGAGCAGCATGAAGACGATGATCGTACAAATCGCCTCTGGAATTACCAATTCGCTACCAAGGGCGGCAATGACCATCCCACCAATCAAAAAGCCGAGTGTTGGGGACTGCAACTGCTTAACGAAGTCCATTAAAAAAAAGGACAAAAAATCCACGAATGCCCCCTTCTCCTCGGATGACGAGTATTGCAATAAATGAACTAAATGTAAATGAACCGGAGGTTATTGAACCAGATGACATTGGTGATTACCATCATGGAGGTCAATGAACGGTATATCAAACAAATTAGAAACGACCCTTTTCATAGAAAGGATGGGTTATAGATAAAAGTCGGCTGGAGAATGGAATCTAACATCTGTGATCGCGTACTCAAAAAAGTCTCAAAAACAGACTGACGAACGACTTCAAGTTTTGAAAAACTAAATCGTAATAGTTAAATCATTTTGATATTCTTAACTTTACGCCACTCTGGATAGTAATATTTACTTAGTGATCAAGAAAAAAGTTTTTGTATACATAGAAATTCTTCTATGGTTTTTAGATCACTGATACCGCGAAGCCATCGCCAAGCATAAAAATGCTCTCAGCGTAGTCCGTTCAATAAGGAGAATTGGGATCTGTTGGGACAGCCGTTTAAATAATTTGATTTGCTATTGTATTTTTATGCGAGGTAAATCAAGGTTTATCTCAAGAGCAATGGAAAATTCATTGCGTCCGCTTTGCGCCTAATTGCCCATCACAAAATCCTATAGAAGATATTTGGTTACAAGCAAAAACCTGGATTAGACGTTTTTGCGCTTTAATTCCAACATTTTCTCATTTAAAGTGGATGTTTGAATGGTTTCTCCGAAACACTACCTTTGATTTTATGTCTCTCCAGATGTACGGAGTTTTTTCAGAAATCAAACACTAGTCCTATAGTAGTAAGAGAATAATAGACTAAAATTACTGCAATGCAAAATGTCAGTATACAAAATCTTGTTTTTTTACAATAATCCCCGATAGCGGATAAAAACCAAAACCACCGCCCAAGACCCCAGTGCAACTTTAATTGCAACTAATATATTTAATAACGGAAGAATTCCTCCACTAACAAGTGCGCCCATCTCTCCGTGTGGTAACTCCACTCCAGCTAGAGTTAATACTGCTAGGACAATAAAAACGAGAACAGAAATTTTCTCCCATGTAGCGGCTTGCCATCGCTGGTAAATTTCTTGCATCCACTCTGGTGATGAGGTAATTGCAATCAGCCCAATTGCTGTTCCGCCAGCAACTCCGGCAGCAAAACCACCGCCAGGGCTAAGATGTCCGCGAATAGCTAGTTCAATACTGACCAACGCGGCAATAGTCGCTCCCAAACGCGCTAGGACAATAGATGGTTGATCGGTAAAACTATAAATTGTGGTAGAAGGCTTTTCATTGGCTAACAGAAAGTAGACACCCATAATGGCGATTGTAAATACCACTACTTCAAAAATAGTGTCATACAAACGATTTCTGAGAATAATGACTGTGACTGCATTAGGTATACCACCATCTTTGACGATTGATTCCACAATAGAGAAATCCGGTAGCACTGCGGTTGAATTTGGTAAAATGAGCATTTTCACAAACAGTGCTATCCCTGCTGCAATGTAAATCCATTTCATAAAGACCTCGGAGAAACCTTATCTGCTGTTGGGAAGGGAGAAATAGGCTCTTCACCTGAATTCGGTATATTTATATAGGTAAGGGTTGTTGCTGGTGACGTAAGTTCAGTTTGCATAATTTCATATATGCGTTTTACCCTAATAGCAGTGTGATATTGTTGATTTTCATCGTTGCTTGTTGCATAATCTGACTCGGTGTGTTCACGTCTAACACAGGTTGCATGGACTTCTTTATCCATCAACGCCTGCTGCAAGGCTTGGTTATTGGAGTAGGGAACTAGTTCTAGACGCATTTGGCGTTTGCCAAAAATTGTGCGTAATTCATCTAACAGTTGCCCAAAATGCTGTTCTTCCTCTGCCTCGTTTTTGATTATGCCAAGACGCATCACCATTGATGAACGCACTGCTACTGCATAGAGCGTAATTGCCAGCATTGTACCTACTAATGCTTCTGTTAGAGCAACATCTGGTGCGCCTAAAACTGCATATACCATTGCCGCAACTGCACCTAAGATGCCACGAATAACTAGCGCATTGTATGGATTGACTTGAAATACCACCATGCAAGCAGACAAGGGCAGGAGCGCAATGATGATATACATATAGCTATCATTCATAATTACCCTCGCTACTAGAACAGTAAGCCAATACATATCCCAGCACTGTGTTCCAGATTGCTAGGGAGATGAGAGCCAGGATGAGTAGCGGCCATTCGCTGGGTATCTTCAATAACAACCCAATAATGATGTTCATCGATCCCAGGGTATCAGCAACAGAAAGACTATGGAGCTTAAACAATAAAGATCGCTTGCCGAGTAAGGAAGGGGTTCCCCAAAACCAAAAGATGAGTCCTAAACCTATACAGACATAACTGAGAAAGTCAATCATACTTCATTTATGCGTTTAATTATATGGGCGAGCAACATCAATCCAGCATTCCCAACACTGAGAATAATGACCCCAACAACACCAATCATCCAATCATCACGTAAAACAGATACCACTAAGATTGTGATAGAAGTTTTGGTAGCAAAACTGGCAAATGCCAACATTTTTTGCCAAATATCATCATCTTGCCATGCTTCATACATGGGAATGAGCATTGCCAAAATCATGGCAATTAATACCAAGTTCAGAATCATCCTTTTCTCCTCCGACGTACCCAATGTACTTCGTACCAACCTTTTTCGTGATATTTCAAAACAATGGTTTTAGGCGTAAAGGTAATCAAGAAGATATCCAGAAATATCAACCCTGGCGTGCGTCCTGGTTTCACTCGTTCCATTGTGATGTCTTCGTGTTTATGCGGTCGGAGGATGATTTCAAATGCCTCAAGGTAAGCCTTAGGGATTGCCACTATCACTTCACCCAACACACGCAGCCAATCTTTTAATGATCCTCCTGCTGTGTAGCCGCCAGGTAATAAAAAAGCAATACCAACACCAATAATGATATTTGCCACACTGAAATTGGCAGTGAGCAGAAACCAAATGACCAGTCGCAGTATGAGATTTAGATACCCAACCATGCAAATCCCTTCCAGAATAGCAGGACTAAAATCAGACTCATGACACCGATTAGATGATCAAATTGTTCAAGCACACGCGGCAGCTTGATAAATGAATATTTAAAGATAATCATGTAAGCTATCCACCCGATAGCGATGGTTGCCAAGGGCTTAATAACATTTTCCAGGCTATATGCTTCGTAATAAACAATATTAGCCAGAAACAACCCACCAATTAAGAGGATAATGGCAGCCCAAAAACCGGGCTTGACATTGATATTGTCGCTATTGCCGCCACGAGGCAAAAATATGAATTTAGCAAAGGATATTGCGGTTCCCAAAGCGGCAATATTCATGGCGATCGCTTGCCAAGGTAATAGATTCTTGGATGTCAATACTTTCGCCCCAAAACCAGACAACAAGGGAAAGCCGGAAATCGAGAAGCTGGCCATCACTAAAGCAATCCAAATTGGGGTAGCAATCGCTTGATTTTGCAGTTCTTTAAAGTTTCGACTTGGCAATACTCCTGCAATTAAAAACAACGCAGATTTTACAAGTCCGTGGGTCAGGGCATAAAAACCACCCACAACCGGGGCAGCTAAAATAAACCCTAACTGCGAAACCGTATGAAATGCCAACATCCGCTTAGTATCTTTTTCAAAGACTGCATAGAACACTCCCAAAATTGCCGTGCCTACGCCAAAGGTTCTCACTATCGGGTCAACCTCTGCCACCATTAACGCACACCGCACTAATGGATAAACCCCAGCTTTCACAACAACTCCTGATAGCATTGCGGATACTGGCGTTTCTGATTCGGAATGGGTCAACGGCAACCATAATCCTGACACAAAAATTCCTCCTTTTGTCAATAATCCTAAGAAAATCAGCGCAAGTGCCTCTGGAGGTGCGACGCGCAAACCAGCAAAACTAAATGAATGATGCGCTTGATACACCAGCACCGCGCCTACCAGATAAAAAAGCATGGCAACATTGCTGACAAATAAATAGCGTAAGCCCACCCAAATCGAGCGATCAGTCCGGGGATAGGCAATCAACAAAAACGCAGCAATACCACTCACCTCTAAAGCCACGTATAAACTGATCAAGTCTGAACAGACAAACGCGGCATTAATACTGCCATGCAAAATAATGAGTTGTGAGTAAAAAAAGGCTCTTTTATCGCTGTACCAACAGTAGAGAATGACGGCTGCTGTTACCAACGCATTAGTTAATATAAAATAGCCGCTAAGTTGATCGATTGTTAAGAGAACACCGAAATTATCGAGTAACTTTAGTGTTAGTGGCGGCTTGAAAAATAGCTGCAACGCATATCCTACTGAAGCAAAAGCCACACATAAAGCGAGATATTTATCAAGTTTGGGAAGTAGATAAATAACGAACCCTAAAAAAAATGGTATTGCAACCCAGGCGATCGTAATGGTAATCATGGCGTATTGTTTTTCTCAATTTCGCTACTTTCTAACGTTGGATTATCTCGTGCCAATTTCATTACACCGACCAGCATTAAGGACTGAATCGAAAATCCGATGACAATCGCCGTTAATATTACTGCTTGAGGAACAGGGTCAGCGTATTTGATATCTTTGACGTTAGAAATAATTGGTGTGAACAAACCATCTCTTGATGCAATTAGTACATAACAGGCGATCACCCCTGTACTCATAACATCCATAGAAATGATTTTCATCATAAGATTTTTTTTCAGGATAATGCCAAAAAATCCACAAAATATCGTTGCAAATATGCAAGCTTCTAACACGGTAGTTGCCTATTCTATAAAGAGTAAAGGTAAAAGAAATGTACTAGAGTTGTTGGGAAATAACTTAGAGTTGGGTTGAAATTCTGTGACCCCTGTGGTTTTTGATGTAATTTTTATGCTGCCATCAAGTAGAATGCTACAGGCCCAGCACCAGAAGCAACACCGAATGCTAATGCTAATGGCAAAAAAACGATCGCGGCAGTTAAACCACCGAATATATCGCCTCTTAAGTTTCTAAAATGAATAATATTAGTCAGAGACATCTTGGGTTCTAGTTACAAAAGCGCAATGCACAATTTGGGTTCATCAAAACGCTAACTACTTTGAATAAATAATGCTCATATTTTATGAGTAGGAAAAACTCAACAAAGAAAAATTTAATTCTTTGCAAAGTAGTAGGCTTATAAAGTTTTTTGGATGGAGAATTTGATGACAACATATCTCCCATAAAGTTGCTTGTGGGTAGAGATAGTTGATAAATCGATCAAAAAAACTTGTAAGTTCTACAAGTTTTTTTTAATTATGTAATTTAATACGATTATTAATAGTTTACAACCTTGTATACCAATAATCTTCATTAATAATTTTGAATATTAAATAAAAATTAAATTGTTTACATAGATAAAATACTATAGTATCCGGCTAGCTTTGAAGCAGTTTAACTAAGCCGAAAAAAGTCATTTATATTTCTATCGTAATTATAAATAAGCGATATGGAAAGCGTATAGCAGAATTTTTAGAAGTTGTAAAGTAAATCAACTCCCTGACTCCGGTAGCGTATTTTAGTAGATTTTGGTTGACTTTCTGACGGTCGAAGCGGTTTTGATAAACCAATAGCCAAGTTAGTAGTTTGCTGGCTTCTTCTCTATCCATGTCAATAGTCATATGCGTATAAAAACTTTTCTTTCTCTCTCAACCCAAGGGACGAGAGTTTTACTTCACAGGCGCGATCGCATCAGCGCAATATATTCGGATTCTTTGGAGGAGACAGTCAAAAATCGGTTGCAGTCGTTGGGGAAATTGAACCGTCCTTATCTTACTGCTGTGGAAGAGAAGCTGTTGGGTGTTTTGGAGTTAAAGATTAGATATTAATACTTGTTAAATAATATTTGGCTGTCATGATCGTTCCCCTCTGGTTGAAATAGGCTATTTATGTAGTATTAAAGGGATTGACCCAGATGCCAAAAAAGAGCCAGAGCAAATCTAAGGGCAACGCCCCAGCACAAAACTCTATTGGTTCGCGCATCTTGGAAGCACTTACCGAAGATGAAATTTCCCAGCTACTCGATGAATTATTTATTGTTTTATCCGACGAGCAGCGAGTCACTGCATTTGCTCACCTGCAAGCAGATACCCAGGAAACTTTAATTCAAATCATCACGCCACCTCAAACAGTAGAACAGGTAAAAACAAGCAATATTCGGCTAACTTCCTTAGCAAAATTAGAGCAAACTTGGTCGGAATTATGGAGAGAATGGAATCAAATTATTTGGCAAGCATCGCAGGAGGAAGGGAAATATATAGTCCAAGAAGTACGCTGGGAAGAACCTTATTTTGATGATTGTACTTTTGTGGAAGATTTAGAAGCAGTTGCACAAAAAATGAAGCCGTTGGTAAAAACAGCTTTTGAGAATGGCTTTAGTAATGACGGTGGTTTTGCAGCCAGTTTGTTATCAGCAGAAAGCGAAATCGCTGATGGTATACCCGACTGGATGGAAATTGCTAACGGGATTCATTTGGAAGGAGCGACGACAAGCTGTTTGTTGGAGTGGGAATGGTTGTTGGTACAGTCACAAGGACAAGATGGGTTCAAATTAGCTCAAAAAGTGAGGGAATGGGAGTCAGAATTTTCTGATACCAGTTTAAATGATGAAACTGTAATTGATTTCTTCTGTAATTTACCAGATGTTCAAAAAAAAATAATTTTAGACGGGATGACAGCCAATAGAGGAGTTGAAGAGTGGAAGTCGGAACTAGAAAACACTTATTCCTATTGGCATATAATTTACATGGAATTGATGCAGCAATTCGCAACACCAGAGATATATTTGAACAATCTCAGGGCTACTATTTCCCAACAATGGCAAAATGGTTTAGCTGTGATTGAGGATTTGTTGAGTAAACAGGAATATCGAGAAAGTCTCACAGTAATTCAAGAGACTTTGGATGCGTTGTTAAAAAACAAACAAGATAAAAATCCCTGGATACCAGAAAATTCGTTGCTATTTGTTGTTGTGAGTGAATTTTCTTACGAGCCTAGTAATGGGGAAAAGCAAAAGACTTTACTTCGATATTATCAACAAGCTGTTCGAGAATTGGGAGAAATAGAACGAGCAAATGCTTTGGAGATTCAGCAGATTACTTTTGAATGTTGTTACGACTGGTCGAGTATGTTCAAAGCTTTTGCTGAGATACCAGTTAGTAAAAATACTCAGCAAGCTTTATACACATCTTGGCGTGAATCAATAATTAAACGTAGTACACCTTACAGATACTCAGATTTTTATAGAAATACAAAACCCGTAGATAGTTGGTGGTTGCATTGGTTACTCGATAGTATTACGACAGAAGAAAAAGGACATACTTGGTTTAGGCAACAAATTATCGAGTGGTTGGAGAGTTTACCTGAAAATGAGACGCAACTAGGTGAGGAATATGGTGTTTTGCATTTGTTAACAAGAGATTTGATCCAAATAAAATACCAGGGAAAATCCCCATTACCTAAATTTCATGAGATTGTGATTCAACCAAACCAACTATCGACACCGGATGAAGTTTCTAGGAGAAAGTATCTCCAAGAATATGCACCGCCCGATTTGTGGGAAAGAGTAATGGCTTATTGGCAAGCAAACTTACACAATTTCGTACCATTACCAGAAGCATCCAAAAGCTCAGATTATACGAAAAATGCACAATGGATGTCTGCCTTAAAGGAGTTAGCCCCAGAGAATTATGATAGTTTGTTGTCCCACTGGAAAGTCCAGCACAAGCGACGACCTAATCTGTGGAAAGCGATGAGAGAGTTAGGATTGACGTAAAATCACCAGATAACGGGAAACGAGGTAATGATTTTAGCAGGAGCCAAATCTATAGATGTATTGGCATAGATCGGAGGTAACAAAACTGAAGTTTCCATAGAAACCTACCACTGTAATTGAATTGGGCCACCAAACTTCCGCATCTCGGCAAAAAATTGTCCTTGCGCTCCGCCATCTGGTAAGGTTGCTAAATAGACAGCAGTTTCGGCTCCTTCTTCGGCTGTAAACGGTGCATCATCACCTCCCATATCGGTTTTCATCCAACCAGGAGAATAGGCATTAACGAGGATATTATCACCCTGGAGTTCCTTTGCCAGAAGCACAGTTAGCCCGTTTACACCAATTTTAGAAAGCCTATAGGAAGGAGCTAGTGGGTAATAATCGCTGGCAATTGTACTCAAAGATGCCATTTCCGTAGAAACATTGACAATCCGACCATAGTTATTGATTTTCATCAAAGGTATTAA
>NZ_JACJRV010000042.1 GCF_014697475.1 Nostoc sp. FACHB-152 | reverse complement strand
TCACCCGTCCGCCACTAAATCCCTAAAGATTCCGTTCGACTTGCATGTGTTAAGCATACCGCCAGCGTTCATCCTGAGCCAGGATCAAACTCTCCGTTTTGTTTTGAGTTTGTCATCTGAAAAAACTCGTTCTTCAGATTCCTTGCTATAATTTATTATGTTTTTGGGTTGTCCCAAAACCAATTTGTTTGACGAGGATTGGTTTTAATTTAAGCTTTCAAAGTATTTGTTTGTCGCGGTTCAGTTGTCGCGGCGCTTGTCTTTCGCCTTGACACTTTATCTAGGTTAACTACCCACAACTGGATTGTCAAGGGGTAACAGAAAAAGTTTTTTTAGCTCTGGCTGAAGCCATATTTTGCATGACTTGAAGAACGCACCAATATCTTGATCCAGCAACTTCTCCTGTGGATAAATGATGAGGTGACAGCAGGTGTGCTGTATTACTGTCACCTATATTTGGTAGATTGCTGTTGTCTCAATTTTTAAGTTGGATAATTTATTGATTTTGCTTACAACCAGTATTTATAGGCTGCATAGGCCATCGTGACTACTCCGGTGATAATCGCTGATTCATCGACTTCAAATTCGGGATGGTGTAATGGCTGATTCACAATTCTATTTTTGTAGCCAACTCCCAAGCGAAACATTGAACCAGGTGCGTGTTCTTGATAAACGGAAAAATCTTCAGCACCAAGGGAGGATTCGGGTAGGACTTGGACGCGATCGCTACTCCAAGCTTCTTCAGCTGCTGATTGCAATAGCTGTGTTAGAGAATAATCGTTCTGGACGCTGGGTACACCTTGACGATAATCAACTTGATAACTTGCACCGTAGGCATGACAAACATTGCTAACAATATTTTCGATCCAATTGGGCAGATGGGCGCGAGTTTCAGGATGAAGCGATCGCACGGTTCCCCATAACTGAACTTTATCGGCAATAACATTTGGTGCTCTCCCACCATTAATTTTGCCGATACTTAGTACTACAGGACGCAAGGGATTCTGCGTTCGGCTGATTGCTTGTTGCAAAGCAGTAATGACTTGAGAGGCAATCCAAATCGCATCAACTGCCTCGTGGGGACGCGCTCCATGTCCCGATTCTCCGATGATAGTAATCTCTAAATCATCTGCTGCTGCTGTTAACGCTCCGTAGCGTACCCCAATCGAACCTGCGGGTATTGAGGGAAAAACATGGACTCCTAAGATGGCGGAGACGTTCTCCATTGCGCCATCTTTTACCATCCAATGCGCTCCTTGGGCAATCTCTTCTGCTGGCTGAAATAAAAATCTAACTTTACCACTTAATTCATCTGCCACTTGGGACAATACCATTGCTGTACCTAACCCAACTGTGGTGTGAACATCGTGACCACAAGCGTGCATCACTCCGTCTGTACGGGAGGCATATTCTAAACCTGTGCGTTCTTGGATGGGCAAAGCATCCATGTCAGTCCGAATAGCTAATAAACGATTATCTTTACCTGTACCTTGCAATTCACCAATCACACCAGTTTTGCCAATTCCTTCTTGTACCTGAACTCCACTGGAAGACAAAACTCCAGCGACAAACGCTGCGGTTTGATACTCTTGACCACTGAGTTCTGGATGAGAGTGAATATGACGACGAATCTCAACTAAACGAGGAGCTAGTTTTGTGGTTAAGTCTTTTATACGGGTTAGCATCAATCAATTTAGGTTTGCGGGCTTTGTTCTCATGATAAAGAAGTGTTAAGGAAGAAAATGCTCTTAATATCAAGTTCGGTTACTTACTTATAACTCACTATTTTTTAAGCTGTAAAATTTAATCTCAATTTAATTATTACTTTCGTGTCAAAAATTTGATTAGGGTGGAGAGCTAGATGCCCACCCTAATAATTTGTCTGATTAAAAGCTGTTTATTCTGTGTAGCAAGTTGTACCCCGTGTATTTCCTGCCTGAAACTTGTTACATTGTTTGGGAATTAAACGATCTGATGACCACCAATAGGGTCTATCTGAAGTTACGTTACCCACAGGCATGGTTGTGAGGCGAAAATTTGCTCCACGGAAATTTGCAAACTGCACGTTAGCACCTTGCAGGCTAGTACCCTCTAAATTGGCACTAATGAAACCTGCAAATGAAAGATCAGCATTTTGTAGGGATGCTGATTTTAAATTTGTGCCTGTTAGGGATGCACCTGTAAGATTAGCAGATTGAAGAACTGCGTTCTCTAGATTTGCACCTGTCAAATCTGCATTTGTCAGATTCACCTGCGATAAATTTGCTCCCTTTAAGTTAGCCCCACGCAAATTTGCACCAGTCAAGTTAAGTTGAGTGAGATCAGCACCACTTAATTCGCACCTAGGACAAGTACCAGATGCTTTTAACTGTTCTAGGTCTTGCTGATTCAGCGCAAAGGCTTTTTCTGTTAACCCCGTACAAACTATTAGGGCAACAAGGCTGGCAATCTGGAGTTTCATAGTGTTTACGGATACTTATATAGGTGAGCAGTTAAGCGTTAATCTACTGTCATACTTAACATATACACATATACAGCTTGCTCTGCAAATTCTAGCAATGAAGTGGTGATGAAGAAGCTATAAAAATCCTATAAATTCCAATATTTACACTAGCCAAAACCAAAATTAGGTTTTAAAATCGATTCGTAAGGAACTATACAGAACGAATTATAGACTACCACATATGCGATCCCTCCGGCTAGACGAACAAAGTAGCTGGAGGGATCTTGTTTTGGGAGGTATACTTAGCGCCATCCCAAAAAGCGCAAGCCAGGAACGATTAGATAGTGACTGATTCCTAGCCAAAAGCTCATTAATATTGCGACAAAACCAAACAAAGCCAAGGGTAAACCTAATTCTGACCAAAGTGGTTGGTTAGAAAACTGTAAAACTGTAGTAGGGAAGCCGACAATAAATAAGACAGAAAAAATACTGGCAGTACCAAAGGCAGCAACTAAGGCATAAACTATGTGATGGCTGCGAAATCGAAAACTGAGAGATAGCAAAAATACGGAAACGGCAATCATTGCTACCAAGCCGTCACTACTTTGTTTTGATGACAGTAGTTCCCAAAATAACCAGCCGAACCCATAGCTGATGATACCCATAATTGAGGCTACTAAAAATCGCCGCCTTTGACCAAAACACCCGGATGTTGTCAGTCCCCAAGCAGTTCCTAAGCCAGCGATCGCAAATAATAACAGATTTGCACCAATTTTATTTTGCGAATTGGCAACTACTTCGGGTAGCTGACTTAAAATCAATTCCACAATGCGATCGCCTAGAATTGTGCGGTATGCCAAAAAGAAACCGACAATTGTACCTACACAAGCTCCTAGCCCAGATAACAACATTGCCCAAATTGTCGCTAAACAGGCTTGGATAATTTTGAGAAATGCTTTAGCTATAAACAAGATTGTCTTGCCCACAGCTTGCACACAAGTAGCTAAAGCTCGCTCAATGGTTTGTGTGAGCAGTGATAAGTTATTGTTAGTTTGGTTTGAGGTTTGATTTACGAAGTTTTGTAGCTGTGAGAAAAAGCCCAGTTTGGTCGGACGGCTAATCTTCGCCACGCGTTTGAGAATTATAGCGGCATTGGCTGGACGCGATCGCACGTCTTCCTTAACCATCTCATCTAATAAATCGGCAAATTGTGGGTTTACAGTCACCCTATTTCGCCAACGGAGTTCCCCAGTTTGTAAATCTTCCAACTCTGGCGGATACTTACCTGTGAGTAATTCAATCATTGTGCGACCGAGAGCATAAAAATCAGCAGCAGGCCCCACATTACTCCCTGTTACTTGTTCTGGCGGACTGTAACCAGACGAAAATAATCGCGTTGAACTTGACTCTCGACGTTGGCTTGCAGAATTAAATTGTTTTACTCCGCCAAAATCAATTAACACCAATTGTTCCCAACCTGTTCTAGCTTGAGTTGGTGGTGCAGTTGATGCTGGTATCCGCAACATTAGATTAGAAGGTTTAATGTCGCGGTGAATAATTTGGCATTTGTGCAATTCTTGTAAAATCTTGACGGCTTGGGTAAACCAATTCAATACTAAGTTTTCAGGGCAGCCTTGAGGATAGCTATCTAGTATTTCATCAAGAGTCGGCCCATTAATTTTTTCCATCACCAAGCAAGCTAATTGACGCTGTTTGGGACTGGACAAATTTACCTGAAAGAAACCATCAGCCTCAACTCTCGGAACACCGGGATGCTGCAAACTAATTAAAACAGCTGCCTCTTGCGTAAACAATTCTTGGGCTTTTGGTGAATCTTCCACCAACACTTTTAATACTTTTTCTGTCTGGGTCTTTTCATCCCAAACTGTGTAAATTTGAGCAAAACCACCGGAACCTAATGGCTGTAATGGCACGTAGCGGTCTAGCAGCTGTAGCAATGCGCCACAACTGTTACAAAATTTGTTTCCCCAAGGTTGGGGATAAGGTCGTTGACAATCAGGATTTATGCAGTGAACCGCTACATTGCCGTGCATCAAGGTTTTTAACTGTTGAGTTTTATCAGTTGCTCAAATAGTTGTCAAATGGTAGTTTTTTGCACTTGTATATTTCTATACATTTACGTGAATCTCGGAAAATGCTCACTTTTTATTATCCCTTGTCATTTTTATATGTTGCCAAAAGTTACCAAAAAATCTATGGGATGAACTCGGTTTAATAGGCAAGAGGGAATAGGCAACAGGCAATAGTTAGGTTAGTAACAAAACTAGCCTCGCCAAATTTCTTCTTACTTCTGCTCTTAACATTAGAATGAGAATTAATGTGACGTTATTTTATAGTCAAAGTGTCAGACTCTCTGCCATTGCGCGATCGCTACCTCAGTTTAATTGATGAAATTGTGCAACTTACCCTCCAGGGCAAGATTAGCTCTGTGGAGATGGTGTACCAAATGTTGCAAAAAGGCATAACATCTGGTACAGGAGAAATATTTGAGCTAGCTGTGAGCGATCGCTTGAGTACCATCCAAAGTCAAGTTGATAGCGAGAAGGACGAACTGAAGAAAGCTAAGGCTAATCGGAGTTTGAGAGCAATTAAAACAATTCAAACTCAATGGCAGCGATATTATGAACAAAATCAAGCCACAGAAGCGATCGCTTTAGCAGTTAGAGATATCACCACAGCCGCAGCCGATGAACGCCTAGCTACATTCCTGCGTTTGACTGACCCTAATCAAAAGCAACCTTTTAATTCATCTCAATTACAGCAACTAGCTAAAGCTTTACTACAATTTGCCCAATTAGATACTGATATAGAACAAATCTCACAAGGTATTACTCGTGGTTTGGCTGCTTGGCAAAGACTTCAAGACCACTTGATAAGTTGGATGTACGAACAAAATCGGGAACTAGGTTTTGGCGGTGTACCTGGAGAAAACGGCCCTTGGGCAACTTGGGCAAAGAAAGTTAACAGTGAATTACCGCAAGCTTTGTTTCGTAGCCTAGCAGGAGAACAATCAGCAATTGAATTTGCCGAACAACGTAGTATTACCCTGAGTGATTGGGTAGAAATGGCGTTGATTTTACAGTATTTGCAACGAGGGTTAGTTAGTTGGTTTGATCAACAACCATATAATGTGCAAGCAGGGTCAAAATTATCAATTTCTACTTACTTGACTTTTGCCGTGGTTTGGAGTCAGTTAGCAAGTGGTTTTGGTAATACTGCGGCGGTGTATGGTAATGGTGGTTCGCAAATGATGCTGCAAATTCTGCGAAACTTTGCCCAACGTCCATATTTCCCTCTTTACGGTGGGATTTTCGCTTCATTTTCGGGTAGTTATTTGCGAAATGCCCTGGACTATTTAGATGAACCTCTACGAAAAGTCGAGGGAACCCAAGAAAAAGCAAGAATATTTACACTTTTAGGCTATTCACAACGCGCATTAGGACAATATCAACGCTCTATTAAATTTCACCTGCAAGCTTTGGAAATAGCGCGAAATGCAGGCGATCGCCCTTGTGAAATTGCCAATCTCAACCACCTCAGCCGGACTTATGTACAAGAAAAAGATTATGCTGAGGCGATTAACCATAGCCAACGAGCATTAATATTGAGTCGGCAAGCAGGCGATCGCACTGGTGAAGCCAATGCGCTGGTCAATTTAGGTTACAGCGAAGTCATGCAAGCACAACAGTTGGAACAAATTGAACCAGAAACTTATGAAATGCCAATTAATTATTTAGAACAAGGATTAAAGTTATTAGAAAAATTAGGCGATCTTCAAAGTAAAGGCTTGTGTTTAAGTAGTTTAGGTATTGCCTATTTAGTAATTGGTGAAGCCCAAACCGCTATCAAATATTTAGAAGAAGGTTTTAAAACAGCCCAGATTTCAGGAGATTTATATCTTCAAGGACGCAATTTAGCTTCCTTATCCGAAGCGTATTATCATTTACAAAATGCAGAGAAAGCCATTTACACTGGTGGCTTGGGAATGTATCTTTTAGAGCAGATTGCATCAAATGAATGGCGGCAACCAGCAGGTTTATTAACAATTTTGCAAGGACAAATAGGCAAAGAAGCATTCCAAAATTTCTGGCAACAACAGCGTGCAAAAATCATTGCGATTATTGGCGTTGATGGGTATGATTACATCCCACAATTGTTGATGCGATATCAGCAAGATATTTAATTAAATTTTTTAGAGTAAAAAGTGCTAAAAATTAAGCTGCTGATAGCAATAGCCAGTTTAGGGACATCGCTGTTTTGGCTAAGTGTGCGTTCTTCTCCAAATTCAATATCTTCTGCTATACCAACAGTTACACCATCCCCACCCAAAACCATTCGCTACTTTGAGCGCAATTTACCCCAAGGTATAGCTCATATTTTGGTGATTCCAGGCAATAGCAGATTTGTAGTAACTTCAGCAATATCACAGAAGGTAAACACTGTAGAAGAATTTGCCCAAAAACGTCAAGCGATCGCTATCTTAAATGCTGGCTTTTTTGACCCAGCCAACCAAAAATCTACATCTTACGTGGTGGTCAATGGTCAATTGGTAGCTAATCCTAAAGATAATGAGCGTTTAGTAAACAATCCCAAATTAAAGCCCTACCTGAATTTAATTTTTAATCGTACCGAATTTCGTCGCTATTTATGTGGACAAATTACGCGTTATGCGATCGCTTTGCATAACCAATCACCGCCAGCAACTTGTCGCATAGTTGATGCTATTGGTGCTGGCCCAAGGCTTTTACCACAACTGACATCATTATCAGAGGGTTTTGTCGATAATGCCACAGGACGCGATGCACTAGGGAGTAAACAGCCCAACGCTAGAACTGCTGTAGGTATTACTCGTGATGGCAATATTATTTTAGTGATGGTAGCCCAAAAACCTGCAAAACCCAATTCTGGTATATCTCTACCACAACTAGCAGACTTAATGAAAACTCTTGGTGCGGAAGAAGCGATGAACCTGGACGGTGGTAGTTCTTCTTCGCTTTATTTCAAAGGTAAAACCTTTTATGGGAAAGTTGATTTACAGGGAAATCCTATCAAGCGACCTGTAAAATCAGTTTTATTAGTTCAGGATAATTGATGTACTTGTTCTGTTTTTGGAAGATTAAGGAATTGGCACAGACCGTAATAACCTATCCACTACACTTCTAGCATTACGTCCACCTCTAGGAATTAGGCGATGGCAAAGAACGTAAGGCACAAGAAATTTGACATCATCAGGAATTGCATAATCACGCCCAGAAATAAAAGCTAACGCTTGGCTAGCTTTTTGTAATGCCACAGTACCGCGAGGACTCACACCTAAAGTAATTTCCTCATCATGTCGTGTAGCCCTTACCAATTCCAGAATGTACTGTTGCAAAGAAGTTTCTACTCTTACTTGAGAACAAATTTGGCGCAATTCCTGTAATGCTGCCAAAGTAATGCAGGGGTGCAACTCATTATTTCTACCTTGCTGGAGATTTTGCAGCATTTCTAATTCTTCTTGCGCTGAAGGATAACCCAAACTCAAAGAAAGCATAAACCGATCCATTTGAGCTTCTGGCAAGGGAAAAGTACCTTGATACTCAATCGGGTTTTGGGTAGCAATCACAAAAAATGGCTGGGGAACTGGACGCGAAACACCATCTACTGTTACCTGATGTTCTTCCATCACTTCCAGTAAAGCCGACTGGGTGCGGGGTGTGGCGCGGTTAATTTCATCAGCTAAGAGTACGTTGGCAAAAACTGGCCCAGGGAGAAATGTAAACTCACCGCTTTTAGGGTTCCAAATGTTAGTCCCAGTAATATCTGTAGGTAGCAAATCAGGAGTGCATTGCAGCCGTTGAAATTTGCCATCTAAAGAACGAGCCAGGGATTTAGCCAGCAGCGTCTTACCAACTCCAGGCACATCTTCTAATAATGCATGACCACCACTTAACAAGGCAACTAGAACCAAGCGAATTGCTTCATTTTTGCCAACAATGGTACGAGCCAGATTTTGTGTTAAAACTTCAATTTGTTCTCTCATGCACCACAGAATAAGTAAGGAATGGGCTAATAGGAACTGGAATGGAGAACAACCTATGCCTTATTCTCCATTCCTGACTTACAGTATTCCCATTCCATCATTGGAAGTTACCATTACTCACTCAAAATTTTCCGAGCGATAGTACAATCCTTTTGAATCTGGGTTTTTAGAGCTTCTAAAGACGGAAATTTTTGTTCTGGTCGTAAAAAATCAATCAGTTGCACAGCAAGTGTTTTACCGTACAAATCGCCAGCCCAATCAAACAGATGTACTTCCACAGATGAATTAGCACCATTAACTGTAGGGCGATTACCAATATTCATAACTCCCAAAATCAACGGTGGCGTAGTTGTGTCTGGTGTTTCACTTACAATGTTCACCCGCACAGCATAGACACCTTGACGGGGTAAAAATTTATCCCTAGGAATTTGGAGGTTCGCAGTCGGAAAACCAATCGTTCTACCTAGTTGTTGACCTTGAATCACAACACCGATGAGGGTGTAAGGTCTTCCTAAACATAGGTTGGCTGTTTTGATATCGCCACTTTCGAGAGATTTACGAATCAGTGAAGTGCTAATAGGAGCCTCCAAAGTCGGATGATCAGCGTGAATCTGTAATGGAACGATGGTGACAGGAATGTTGTACTTGGCTGCGAATAATTGCAAATCTTGAGCGGTACCTTGACGCTGTTTGCCAAAACAAAAATCTTGCCCAACGCTAATTCGCTGACATCGCAATTGTTGTACAAGAATTTTATCGACAAATTCTTCAGGAGACAAAGCTGACAGTTCTTTGTCGAAAGGTAGTAATACTAACTGTTCGACTCCAAAAGATCGCAATTGTTGAACTTTTTCATCCAGTGGAGTCAACCAAGTACGGGGCTTACCCGTAAAAAACTCCTGCGGGTGCGGATGAAAAGTGACAACTGTCGAATATGTACGTTCTTGTGGTTGGGTTTGTGGAGCGATTAAGTTTTGGGAATCTGTTGATATGCCGCTCTCTTGCCTTTTCTGGCTCTCCTCATCTTTGCTGCCAGCTGACTGTAAAATTGGCTGAATCACCTTTTGATGGCCAAGATGCACGCCATCAAATTTGCCCAGCGCAACAGTAGTTGGCGTTAGAATCGATGCGGTTGAAGAAGCAACCCACACAGAACATCCATTTTGAGACAAATTTAGCACGTAGATTCTGGAATTTGAGGTTTATTTAGCTATTCGCCACAAGTAACCTCATGGTACACCGCTTAAAGTTAGACAAACTGTATGGACTGGGCTGTAGGAATTCCCCACATTTGAAGCCTAGAAACTAGCTTCTACCATTAATTTTCTATGTGTCGGTCTGCACTTTGATCAACCCATAGGTTTGTCCTCAAGTTGTCGCGGCTTACTCTGGAGGTAAAATCTCGCGCTGATAGCTCTTGATCACCAATCTAATCTAAAATCTACAATTGCTTGGCAGACAACTTTCACCCAGCAGATTTACTCACAGAAAAAGATTCGGATAAGGGGACTGACACAGGCACTTGGAGAACCATTCCTTCCCGTGCCATAATTGCATCGGGAAACTTCTGTAATGCTTCTTTTCCTACAGCATCCAGAAAATCATCATTGTGAGCAGGATCATGGTGGAAGATGACCAGCGTTTTGACGTTAGCCTCTTTGGCGATTTTCACCGCTTCTTGCCATGTGGAGTGTCCCCAACCAATTTTGGGTGATTTTGGCGAATAATATTCTTCGTCAGTGTAAGTACAATCGTAAATGAGAATATCCGCATTACGTGATAGCCATAAAACATTTTCATCTAATCTGTCGGGAAAATGCTCGGTATCGGTAATGTAAACAGCCGCACCACCACCCCAGTTAACTCGATATCCAACAGCTTCGCCTGGATGATTGAGTGATGCTGTTTCTATGGTAATGTCATTAATATGGATTGGTTGCCCTGGTTTGACATCGTGGAAATGCAAATTAGCTTGCATAATCTGCAACGGCACAGGGAAATTAGGGTGCAGCATCTGGTCGTTGAGACGCTGCTCTATAGTTGAACCATCAGGTGCGATCGCGCCATAAATATGAAAGTTGTTACCCTTGACAAAGCCTGGGACGAAAAAGGGAAACCCTTGCATATGATCCCAGTGAGAATGGGTAAAAAATAAGTGTGCGTCTATCGGCATTTGGCGCAATAACGATTGCCCCAAAACGTGCAGCCCTGTACCACCATCGAAAATTAAGCGTTTACCGCCCGCTTGCATCTCAATGCAAGGGGTATTGCCGCCATAGCGGACAGTGTGTGGACCTGGACTGGGGATGCTGCCGCGAACGCCCCAAAATTGCACGGTAAAATGTTTCTCTATCCTGGACATGGGTGTTGCTTGCTGGACTTAGCGGGCGATTAAGAACAAAAATGTTCTTAGTTTGGTTTAGTCTATGCTGTCTTACCACATTTGGTAGAGAATGTGTTTCTTGGTAGAACAGCATACCCTGTTTAGGGTAAATTGTGTAAGCTTAACAGGAATACTGCAAAGCAGTTATGTGATTTTTTCTGAGACTATATGTATCAGTGTTATCAAATTGCTCCTACTTTATAGCCTAAATTTTGCTGTTATGCATTAATTTGTAAAAGCAGGTAGGAGAGCATAGATAGATATTCTAGGTTTTGGTTGATCAGATTCATTCCGTATTTGCCTTTAGCTAAAATGTGTATAAAATAATCTAGTCTAGAGGAATTTCCCAATAAGATAATTTCTCAAGTCCTGTTGGATAGGTGAGATTGTATTGCAATGGCGTAATGCTGATGTAGTTTTGGCGAATGATATGCACATCAACGGGAATATTTTGCGGTAAATTAAGACCTTCTGGAGGCTCTATATCCTCTAAAACTTCACCTGTTAACCAGTAGTAAGTCTTGCCACGTGGGTCTGTACGCTTGTCAAACACATCTACATAGCGTCTGACACCTTGGCGGGTAAAAGTGACTCCAGCAATTTCTTCCCACTTGACAGCAGGCACATTAACATTCAGCAACATTAAATCTGGTAAAGGTTTAGCTGCGAGTTGGTTTACCAGGATTTTGGCAAACTTAGCAGCTGGGAGAAAGTCTTTATAGGTGTGGCTGGCAAGGCTGAAAGCAATACTGGGAATGCCTTCAATTACCCCTTCCATTGCTGCCGAAACGGTTCCTGAATAGAGAATTTCAGTTCCCAAATTAGCACCTTGATTAATACCAGAAAGCACCAAGTCGGGCGGAGATTCTAGTAAAGCCCAAAGTGCGAGTTTTACGCAGTCTGAAGGAGTACCATCACAAGCCCAAGCTTTAACTGCGGGATGAAAAATTGATTCGACAATTTCGGCGCGAATTGGCTGGTGCATGGTTAGTCCATGCCCCGTTGCCGATCGCTCTCTATCTGGACAAACTACAGTTACATCATGGCCGGCTTCTGCCAAGCAATTAGCTAGGGTACGAATACCTAAAGCAAAAATACCGTCATCATTGCTAATGAGTAATCTCATAGGCTAATAATTTACAGTCAACTGTTAATGGTCAACACTTAAAGACCGATTGTCAGTGTTTAATATCACAACTTAGAAAATAAAATTCATGCTCTCATGCTCAATCGCCTCTAAACTGGTAAAAAGAAATATGGTTATTTGTCCTCTGTCATTTGTCCTTTACTAATGACTAATGACTATTGACCAATGGCTATTGACTATTGACTATTAACTAATGACTAGCAATTTAGAAGCTCAACTTTTAGCATTACAGCAGGAAGGAGAACAAGCGATCGCTGCCGCAGATACCCTAGAAGGCCTAGAGGAACTCAGAGTTAGCTATCTGGGGAAAAAGGGGCAGCTAGGGGCGCTATTGCGAAGTATGGGGCAGATGAGTGCAGAGGAAAGACCGAAAATTGGTGCGATCGCCAATACAGTTAAGGAATCCTTGCAAACTAGTCTAGACAAGCAACGTGCCGCTTTAGAAGCCGCCAAAATTCAGGCACAGCTAGAAGCAGAAACGCTAGATGTGACAATGCCCGGAATTTTCCGTCCCCAAGGTCGCATTCATCCCCTCAATGGCATTATCGACCAAGCATTCGATATTTTTGTCGGTATGGGCTACACCGTAGCTCAAGGGCCAGAAATGGAAACCGACTATTACAATTTTGAGGCTCTCAATACGCCACCCGACCACCCTGCCCGTGATATGCAGGATACCTTTTACCTGCCAGACGGTAATTTACTGCGGACTCATACTTCCTCAGTGCAAATCCGTTATATGGAAAAAGAAGAACCACCAATTCGCGTTGTGGCTCCAGGGCGAGTTTATCGGCGTGATAATGTAGACGCAACGCACTCAGCAGTTTTCCATCAGATAGAACTTTTAGCCATTGATGAGGGGCTAACTTTTACAGACCTCAAAGGCACAATTAAGATGTTTTTGCAAGCCATGTTTGGTGATTTGCCGATTCGCTTCCGTGCCAGTTACTTCCCGTTTACTGAACCTTCGGCTGAAGTCGATTTACAGTGGAACGGGCGTTGGCTAGAAGTTATGGGCTGCGGGATGGTTGATCCCAATGTCATGAAATCTGTAGGCTATGACCCAGAAATTTACACTGGATTTGCTGCTGGCTTTGGTGTAGAACGCTTTGCAATGGTGTTACACCAAATTGATGATATCCGCCGTTTGTATGCTAGCGATTTGCGGTTTTTACGGCAGTTTTAAAATAGTCAAGAGTCTATAGTCAATAGTCAAAATCAAGTAGCTATTGACTAGATTTTTGATTATTGACTCTACACAAATTTATTAGTTTTAGTCTAGCAAATACTCAATTACTATCAATGGAAAACTAAATTTAACTGAATAGGTGATTGCTTAAAATATTAGTACACAACTCCGTAAATCCTAGCTTTTTTAACGCAAAGGTACTCTGAGGTTAGCGCATTCGCCGTCAGGCGTTACCGCAGGGTAGGTGCGCGGAGGTTTTATCAACAGCAATTATCGCAATTTCCACAATGCCAGTTAGCTGCTTCTTGAGTGAAACCAAAGGCTTCTAATAAAAACTGCCAACGACATTGTTTAGTTGTTAAATATTGCTGCATTTGTTTGGTAGCGTGTAATTGTGTAGGCGGTTGTTTTTGCAGTTTTGATTCAATAGAATAATGGAAAGGATCGAGCCATTTTAGCTGTCCGCTACTGTGGAGTAATGCCAGTGCTACAGATGCATCGGGAAATTGCCGCGTTACTGTATTAATATCGCCTTGTTTTGGCAGTTTTTTAACTAATTGTTGTGCTGTTTGTAATTGCAATCGCATTTTTTCAGCAAAAAACTTTTGTCTTTGTTTATCTCCTGAATCTAACCATCCTGTAGGTTCACTCACCAGTGTTAGTGCTTCTGCTGGTTTACCATCTCGTCCTGCGCGGCCTATTTCTTGCACATATTCAGATAGTAAATGTGGTGCGTGATAGTGGATAACCCAACGAACATCTGGTTTATTTATCCCCATTCCAAAGGCGCAGGTACAAACTACAAAGGGGATTTTGCCACCTAACCAGCTTGCTTCGACTGCGCGGCGTTCGGCTGCACCTAGTCCAGCGTGATAACTGGCTGTAGCATAACCCATCTGGGTTAACCATGCTGCTAAATCTTCGCTATCTCGGCGGGTACGAACATAAATTAAGCCAGATTGTTGCGATCGCTTTTGAATAAACTGGAGTAATTGTTGTTGTCTTCCTCGTGGTGTCCAAGCTATGCGGACGCTAGGATGCAGATTAGCACGGTAGGGATTAAGACGAAAAATTTCAGGTTTTTGTAATTGTAAAACTGTTTGAATAATATTTTGAGCTAAGGGATCTGCGGTAGCAGTAAAAGCAGCAATACTAATTTTTGTTCCTGGTGGTTTTGATTTGAGTAATGCAGGCCTTACTGCTCCTAATCTGCGGTAAGCTGGTCGAAATGTTTCTCCCCATTGCACTAAACAATGCGCCTCATCAAGAATTAAAGCGTTGATTTGCAATTGTGGCTGACACAATCTTTCCCAAACTGGTGGACTTAATAAAGTCTCTGGTGATAAATAAAGTAATCGCAGTTTTTGTCTTTCTAGTGCTTGCAGTGTTGCACGACGTTGGGATGAAGACAGTTCGCTATGCAAAAGTGCTGCACTAAGATGGCGTTGACGTAGTTCTTCTACTTGGTTTTCCATCAGTGCCACCAAGGGAGAAACTACTAATGTTAATCCTGTTTGTAATAGTGCTGGCAGTTGGAAACAAATCGATTTACCTCCACCTGTCGGCATAATAATTAGTGCATCTTTTTGTGCTAATAAACTGCTGATTATTTCTCCCTGTGGTGGGCGAAAATCTTCGTAACCCCAGATTTTTTGGAAGGCTGCACGAACATCTTGCCAAGATGTTTTTACGGGTTGATTCATAATGAGAAATAGTAGATGCGCCCTTGTTTATACATCTTGAATATGCCCTAATTGTGAATATAACTGCTGTTATTGAACATAAGCTTCAGTAATTTCATCATTATTTTATTGCACAAGCATTCAAGTCCTATTTTAGTTATTCATAACATTGTTGAATAACTGTTGAAATATGCAGCAAATTAAAGTAGTCATTATTGCCTATTTATTAAACACATAAAAAATTTATTATGATTGAAAAAATTACAGGTGAGCATACAATACTCGAAGCTCTGGAAAATCTTTATACTAACTCTTTAACAGTTGAAGAAGCTTTAGAGATAATATGTAGTGTTTTTAAGGAAAACCTTGCCCAATTTTCAGCTATAGAGAATATACATAATGCAGGTAAAATTGCTAATCTGCTTTCTGCGAAGCTTTTTCCATCTCGCATACTGAGCAGAGTTGTATTGCAATGGATTCAACAGGGACGCTATCAAGAATTTACTGATGATCCAGACTTTGAATATGCTGTTTTAAGAGGCTGTGCAGTTTTACTTTGGATTGTAATGAAGGAAAAACCTTCTAAAACGCTGAGTATTTCATCAGAAAGATTATTTAAATATATTGATGATATAGGTGCATTACCAGACGATTATATTGAATAAATAATAGTATTGATAACAATAATTTCTTGTCTCGCGCAAAGGCGCAAAGCCGCCAAGATTTAAAATTCACTTGTCTATTAGGTAGAATTTTTTTATACCAGAGGTTTAATGTTTTCAGATATCGCTGATATTTTCTATGGCAAATATTTCTGCTGATAATTCTCCTTGGGCAACTTTTGTAACAGAACCCGTCATAGAGATATTAAAGTCATCTTTGATTTGAATTAAAATTTCTCCTCCAGGCATTTGTACGGTAATAGAGGAATCACATAAACCAAGTTTATGGGCAACAGCCGCCGCCGCGCTGCTACTACTACCTGAAGCTAAAGTGTAGCCAGCACCTCTTTCCCAAATTTCAATTTTGATGGTGTTGCGATTTAGTACTTGCATGAATTGAACATTAGTGCGATTGGGGAAGAGGGGATGAGTTTCTAATATTGGTCCATACTTTTTAGCGATCGCTGCATCAACTTCAGCTAAAGGAATAACACAATGGGGATTGCCAATTGTGGCTGCACAGAAAGTAAAAGTTGCATCGTCAAGATTGATTTGTTCTTGGATTACTTCTCGGCGATCGCCAACTACTGGGATATCATTACTCCAAAAGCTAACTCGTCCCATTTCTACCTGAACTGTTCTCCCTCCATCTTTGATAACTGATTGCACTACTCCGCCTACTGTTTCTATAGAAAATGGTGCTTCATTAACTAGTCCTTTATCCCATAAATAACGCGAAAAAATCCGCAGTCCATTACCACTTTTTTCTGCTTCACTTCCGTCTGGATTGAAGATACGTAAAGCAAACTGTGCTTTTTCTGAGGCTAACGGCCCCAACAAGATACCGTCAGATCCAATGCCAAAATTTCGATGACAAATTATTTTGATTTGTTCAGGGGTTAAGGGAAACGATAAATCTTGGGGATTGATTACTAGATAGTCATTGCCTAAAGCATGATATTTGTAAAACTTCATCTCAACTTATCCATTCGATTCTATGGCTTGGGCTAACTGCTGCACAAAGCTTTGATGTTCGGTAGAATTTAGCCCAGTTTGTAATATAGTTAATACCTGTTGCATATTACCAGCTAGCAATGCAGAGGCATCTAACCACAATCCTGGAAAGGCTTGACTTTGAAATATACCTGCTTCATTGGCTTGAATATTGATATATTCTCCTGCTTCGAGGCAGAACCAATCAAGACGTTGCTCAAACACTTGCCACACAATGTATTCTTTAATTCCATTGCGTCGATAAGCACGTTTTTTGTCACCTAAATCAACTGTGGCACTACTAGCGGCAATTTCGGCAATCAGTTCTGGTGCGCCTTCTACGTATCCATCCTGGCTAAACCGTGATTGCCCACCTGCTTGAGAATCAATCAATAATACCGCGTCGGGTTGGGGTTCGTTGTCTAAGTCAAGGCGAACAGTTGGATTATCACCAAGACGCACTCCTGGGGTAGCAATTTTGTAATTCCATAACCAACCGATTAAGTCGGCGTGAGGTTCAGCATGGGGTTCAAAACGCAGAGGTGAGGCCATATAAACAGTTCCTTCAATCAATTCAGCTTTTTTTAATTTGGGCATCGCATTGTAGCGACGTTCAAATTCAAAGCGCGTCAAGCGATCGCCATTTTCTAATGGAGGAACTGTCAAACGTGGAATCATAGTTATGGCAGTAAAGTTTACTTTTATCCTACAACAACTACAATTTTGTAAGTTATGCCGATAATGGTAGCTGAATCACAAATTCAGTACCTTGACCTGGTGTAGAGTTAACTGCAATTTTACCACTGTGTTTTTCGACAACAATTTGCCGAGCGATCGCGAGTCCTAACCCCGTGCCTTTTCCGACTGCTTTAGTAGTAAATAAATGGTCAAATATTTTTTGTTTGACTTCTTCAGTCATGCCAATTCCATTATCAGCGATGGTAATTTCTACTTGGTTTTCCTTTAATAAAGTCGTAATTGTAATTCGGTTGGGATTGGCTTGAATATCCTCAAACATTCGTTCTTTATTCGCTTCTTCTAATGCATCAATAGCATTAGCTAGAATATTCATAAATACCTGATTTAATTGACCAGGAAAGCAGTCAATCTCTGATAAATTGCCATATTCTGTTACAATTTCAATTTCTGGACGCTGTTCATTAGCTTTCAACCGATGTTTGAGAATTAAAATTGTGCTATCAATACCTTCATGAATATTAAATAAGACTTTGTATTGTTTATCAGCACGAGAGAAAGTTCTTAAACTAGTGCTAATATTTTTCAGGCGATCGCAAGCCATAATCATGGCATCAATAGCCTTGGGTAAGTCTGCTAAACTAAAATCTAAATCAATTGTCTCTGCATGATCTAAAATTTCATCACTAGGATTGGGTAGACTTGCTTGATAAAGTTTTAAGTGTTCAACAATATCTGCAATGGTAGGTTGAGTTTGTTTAAGGCTGCTATAAATAAATCCTAACGGATTGTTCATTTCATGAGCCACACCAGCAACTAAATTGCCCAAGGCAGACATTTTTTCACTTTGGACAATTTGTAATTGTGCTTGTTGTAAATCTTGTAATGCTTGCCCAGCTTGTTGATAAAGCCTAGCATTTTCTAGGGAAATAGCAGCCTGGGACGATAATAAGTTAATAACGCTGAGGCGATCGCTTGTAAACGCTCCACTAACTAAACTATTTTCTAAATATAAAATTCCAATTAATTTACCTTGATTCAAAATAGGACTACACAAAACACTCTTTGGTTGATAAGTAGCAATGTAATTGTCTGCTACCCAATTTACGTTTTGGGCGATGTCATCAATTAATAGAGTTTCTCTAGTCTGTCTAACTGCATAAATTAATTTACTAGGAACCTCTTGACTACTATCTAAAGCAATTGCTGTTAAAGGAATCGGTTGTTCTGTTTCTAAGTCTTCTGCTGTTGCAATTGCTGTAACTCTCCAAATATTTTCTTCTGGCAATATTAAAGCAATTTTATTAGCTCCCGAATTATGTAACAAAATTCGCATGAAGCTGGTAATCAAGCTATTTAAATCAATTTCTCTAGAAAGTACCTGAGAAACTTTCAAAATAGCAGCTAGATCGAGATGTGCGGTAACACTGGAACTATGAGAACCAGAGGATGAAACTGATGTTTGATTTTTATGATTCGTTACGCTGTGATGAGTAACTGTTTCCAGAGGATTAATGTTAAGTTGACGTTGTTGCAGAATTGGTTGCAACAGTTGCGGATAATTTTTTTCTAAATCATCAGTTTTTGCTTTCGCTCCCCAGCGAGCATAACAATAGTAAGCTTCTTGCATATAGGTTTGGGCGATCTTTTCTTTGCCCCAATTTAAGTAAAATTTTGCTGCTAGCTCATTACTTAATGCTTCTTCTTGAAGATATTTATTTTTTTTAGCTGCTGAAATAGCACGTTCATAATACTCAATTGCTTTGAGCATATCTTCCATGACTCGCGCGGTTTCTGCTGTAACTAAATCATACTTGTGTTGAAAATTCATGGGAGCATGACTAGCACAAAATTCCATGATTTCTTGATTGGCTAATACTTGATTTAAATAATGCTCTTGTTGAGGGCGATCGCATTCAGAATATTGAGCCAGCAAGGACAAGGAATAATAAAAATTATGAGCAGCAACTACTAATAAACCAAAGGCTCCATCGCTATACTCAATGGCTTGCTCTGCATTAATTACAGCTAGTTTATAGTTGCCGAAAGTGTAAGTAGTAATAGTTTTTGCAAGATAAATTGTAAATAACGACTGATGATTGTGTGTATTATGAAGATGCGATAATGTCTCTATTTCCTCCACATCCCAACCAGTTAACTTACATTTATTAAATGATTTGCCCAATAAATTTAAAGTAACTTGTCGCCAAATTTTGGCATAGTCAAGGCAATGCTTTTGTTTAAGTTCTACAAGTATATTGATATATTGTGCTTGTCTTTTTTCAACAGTATCTAAATCCTCCCCAATCAGTAATAAATGGGTACACTCAGCCATCATCGAATAGGCGGCGTGTTCAATATCTCCAAATTCAAGCCCACTTTGTATACTGTCTTGTAAAAATTTAAGTGTGTTTTCACCATGCTCTTTATAAGCACAGATAAAAACACCAAAAATCATATAAACTCTAGCACTCACCGCTTGACTTTGATGTTGCTCTAAAAGCATTAAAGATATCAAGCCAGCATGATAAGCATTATCAATGTCTTTGATTACCGCACAAAGAAGTACACTATAACACCCATAAACAAAAGCAGCTAAAGATGAATTTCCCTGTTCCTGACAAAGATTGAGCATTGTTAGTGTTACCGATGGAAACATTTCTGGTTTCACATGATGAACAGCAGGCGTAATACTCATGAGCAACTGTATCCCAGCTAGAGATTCGGGATTGCTCATGTCGGGAATATCAACTAACTTTTCTAAAGATGGTAGTTGATACCAAGAATTTACCTGTGATAAATCAAGTGATATCAAAGAAATTTTTAACTGTTCTAGGGCTTTAATTCCAGTTTCAATAGCTTTAACTTGTTCATCTTGAGCAATATATATTTGAACTATCAGTTCATAAGCTTTAATTCTGTCTAATATCTGTGTGGTTTGCTGTAATATTATCTGGGTAAGGTTCAGTGCTTGTTCAAAGTTAGTGTTTAAATATTCTGCGTTTGCCGCTTCTTCATACAGTGCTAGGGTAAGCCCATACTGACTTTGCCAGCTATCTATTGCTAACATTTTTATGCCTACCATGAGATATTCAACGGCAGCAGTGTAAGCGGTAGAGGTCTTGGCTTTGCGTCCAGCCAACAGATTCAATTGAGCTAGTTGATTTCGTTCTTGCTGTTGAGTAACTAAGTTCAAACCTATGTTTAATTGGCTAACTATTTGAAATATTTTTTCTTCTTTTTCAGTTTCAGAAATATTATTGATTAGTAGTTGACCTAGTTTTAAATGAGTAGCTTGTTTCTGTTCATTGGGAATTAAAGAATATGCTGCTTGTTGGACGCGATCGTGCAGAAATTTATATGTAACAGACTGAGATATTCCGGAAGTAACTGTTTGTCTTTCTTGTCCAACATAAAATTTATAAATATCATCTCTAGGTAAAATTAGCCCTTCTTGTAAAGCCTTCCATAAACAAGCCGCTGTTTCTACCTCATCTTGTTCTGAAACAATCGCCAAAGTTGCTAAATCAAATTGATCACCAATACAAGCAGCTAGTTGCAATACATATTGCGTTGATAGTGGCAATTTTTGCAGTTGAAGTGCCATAAAATTGACAACATCATCTGTAACTGCTTGCTGAGTAATTTGTGAAATGTCACATTGCCAACAGCCTAATTCTAAATTAAATTGAATTAATCCATCGTGATGTAATGCTTTGAGAAACTGTGTGGTAAAAAATGGATTACCTTGGGTTTTTCTAAATATTAGAGTAGAAAGGTTCCATGCTATCTCTTCTGGGCATTTTAGAGTATTAGCTACTAACTTATTGATTTGGATTTGACTCAGGGATTCTAAAGTAATTGAGTTAATAGTTACTCCTGTTTTTTGCAATTCACTCAAAGCCAATATGAATGGATGTGCTGAGTTAACTTCGTTATCACGATATGCACCAATTAATAAAAGATGCTGGGTATCAGCCATTAATAGCTGCATTAACTTTAATGATGCCGAATCTGCCCATTGCAAATCATCTAAAAATATGACTAACGGATGTGTGACGGTAGTAAATACTTGAGTAAATTTTTGAAATAATAAGTTAAAGCGATTTTGTGAAGCGTTTCCTGATAATTGGAGTGCGGGTGGTTGTTTACCAATAATTTGTTCTAATTCGGGTATAACATCAATAATTACTTGCCCGTTGTCTCCTACAGCATCTAATATATTGCATTTCCATTGCTCAATTTGGGTATCGCTTTCTGTTAATAATTGACCCATTAAATCTCGAAATGCTTGCACAAATGCACTGAACGGAATATTCCGATTAAACTGATCAAATTTGCCTTTAATAAAATACCCACGTTGTCTAACGATGGGTTTATGAATTTCGTTGACAACTGCTGTTTTACCAATACCAGACAAGCCAGCTACCAACATCATTTCTGTTGCACCTTGGCTGACTCTATCAAAAGCTTGGAGTAAGATTTCTACTTCAGCTTCTCGACCATAGAGTTTATCAGGGATGATGAAGCGATCGCACACATCTCTTTGAGCAAGGGGAAAGTCTTCAATTGAGCCTGTTTCTTTTAGTTGTACCAAGCACTTTTCTAAGTCATACTTAAGACCTAATGCACTTTGATAGCGGTCTTCAGCATTTTTTGCCATTAATTTCATGACAATATTCAAAAGAGCTTGAGAAATATTTTTATTCTTAACGGAAGGAGGCGTTTTCGCCAGATGACAATGTACTAATTCCATTGCATCATCTGCTTGAAAGGGTAATTCTCCTGTAAGTAATTCGTAAAAAGTTACGCCTAAAGAATAAAAATCACTGCGGTAGTCAATACCCCGATTCATCCGACCTGTTTGTTCTGGAGAAATATAAGCAAGTGTTCCTTCTAAAATGTTAGGGCTAACAAGAGTTTGAGTTTCTCTTGTTAATAAAGTTGCAATGCTAAAGTCAATAAGTTTAATTTGTTTTGTCTCTGGATTAATTAATATATTGCTCGGTTTAATATCTTTATGAATAGTGTTATGGCGATAAAGTATATCTAAGGCATTGCAGAGAGCGATCGCTATTTGTAAAAATTCTTGTAGAGATGTGATAAATTGTGTCTCTACACACCATTCTTTCAAGGAAATTCCCCTAAAGTCTTCCATTACTAACGCATAGCTATTTTGATATGGTTCTAGGCTATAAGTTTGAATAATTAGGGGTGAGTTGATATTCTTGGCAATAGTATATTGATTGCGGAACTGTACAAGTTCACTAAAACTCGGATAAAGATTTTTGAGTAATTTAATAACTACAGGTAGTGAGTCAGCTTCTCGATATCCCCGATAAACAAGGGTTCTGGAACCATTGTAAAGTTCTTCACTGATTTGATATCCGTAAATACTGACTGGAGTCATAAGTACAACATTAAAGTTTGAAGATTTATAGACTTAGTGTTCCCAAAAGGTTTACACAAATCTAGAAATGTCAAGTAGTGATATAAAACTTTAATTGATGACTCCAGATTATTACTTAAATAGAATTAATTCAGCACCTTTAGCACTGGCACACAAGTATTAATTGTTGAGATTATATAAAGAGATCAAGGGTGTAGAGTCAGAATTTTTGACCAAGCCCGCAATGGGAACGGGTGTAGGGTGTAGGGAAAGAGAATTCAGCCCCAAAGATGAAGGTACAAGCCCCTGATTTTAATCATGGAAACAAAAAAGATGTATTTCAAGACACGTCGATGCTCAAAACACAGCGTCCTTGCTTGAAACCCCTGCTTTTTAGAATGGAGTTCCCCACACCCTACACCCTATACCCTGTTCATTTCTTCTTGCTTTTCTTTGGTTTGCAAGGATGCATAAAGACGATTTAACGCATTAACATATGCTTGCGCTGATGCAACTATGATGTCTGTATTGGCTGCATGGCCGGAAAAGACTCTCGACTCATGGCGTAGACGAATAGTTACTTCCCCAATTGCATCAATCCCTGCGGTTACTGACTGCACAGAGAATTCAATTAGCTGGTTGGGTACGTTTACTACACGGTTAATTGCTTTATAAACTGCATCTACTGGCCCAGTACCGATGGCTGCATCGGTTAATTCTTCGCCATCTGGGGTGCGGAGGGTGACTGTAGCTGTAGGACGAGCGTTGCTACCGCAGGAAACTTGCACTAATTCGACGCGGAATAAATCGGGAGCTTGTTGAATTTCATCATTCACAATTGCTTCTAAGTCCCAATCAGAAATATCTTTCTTTTTGTCTGCAACTTCCTTAAACCGAACAAAGGCTTTGTTTAGTTCGGTTTCTGATAGTTCAAAGCCTAATTCTTTCAAGCGCGTGCGAAAAGCGTTTCTGCCAGAATGTTTACCCAATACTATTTGATTGTCTGTTAACCCAATCAATTGGGCATCCATAATTTCGTAGGTAAGTTTATTTTTTAATACCCCATCTTGATGGATACCAGATTCATGAGCAAAGGCATTGGCACCAACAATTGCTTTGTTTGGTTGTACGAGCATTCCTGTCAAACTAGAGACTTGACGGGAGGTTTTGTAAATTTGTCGGGTGTCAATATTGGTTAATGATTCTTCAGATTCAACTGGTCGTCCTAAGAAGGGATTAAAGTATTGTCGGCGGACGTGTAATGCCATTACTAATTCTTCTAAAGCCGCATTACCCGCACGTTCACCAATACCATTGATGGTGCATTCTAATTGCCGTGCGCCATTTTTTACTGCTTCTAAAAAGTTAGCAACTGCCAAGCCTAAATCATTATGGCCGTGAACGGAAATAATTGCTTGATTAATGTTGGGGACGTTTTCTTTAATGCCCTTAATTATTGCACCAAATTCACTGGGAGTTGTGTAACCAACTGTATCAGGAATATTAACTGTGGTTGCACCAGCTGCGATCGCCCGTTCTAATACTTGATACAAAAACTCCGGATCGGAACGTCCCGCATCTTCTGGGGAAAACTCCACATCATCAGTGAAACTTTTAGCATATGCGACCATTTCTTCCGCGATCGCAATTACTTCTGACTTCGTTTTTTTCAGTTTGTATTGCAGGTGAATATCAGAAGTTGCAATAAATGTATGAATTCTGCCCTTCGCTGCCCCTTTAATTGCTTCTGCGGCTGTTTTAATATCATCGTGTCTAGCTCTTGCCAAACTACAAATTACCGGGCCATTCTCTGTGCCGACAATTTGAGCAATTTTGCTGACTGCTTCAAAATCTCCAGGACTAGCAAAAGCAAAACCAGCTTCAATAACATCCACTCCTAAGCGGGCTAGTTGCTTGGCGATCGCCAGCTTTTCATCTATATTCAGCGTTGCGCCTGGACATTGTTCGCCATCTCGGAGTGTAGTATCAAAAATGATAATTCGCTCTGGTTTAGTCATCTTTTTAGCTCGTTGTTTAGTTGTAATTCTTATTTTGCTTTAAATATTTGTCACCTTAGGGTTTTACTCTAATTTTTGTAAATATTTATTGCTAAGGCACTTGACCATCTACTTTTTCTATTCGGTCTCTAATATCATTTAAATCTATATATCTATCCGTAGCATTACGCAATTCTCTAGCGATCATTCCTTCTGTAGACACTACTGTAATATGTGTATTTTTAGATCTTAATAATTCAATAGCTCTTTCAAAATCCCCATCACCACTAAATAAAACCACCCGGTCGTACTGGTCTACAGTATTAAACATATCTACTACAATTTCTATATCTAAATTAGCTTTTTGTGAATAGCGTCCGGAAGTATCATCATAATATTCTTTGAGAATTTTCGTTCGGACTGTATATCCTAAACTGATGAGAGCATCTCGAAAACCTCGTTGATCTTGAGGGTCTTTTAAGCCAGTGTACCAAAATGCATTAATTAAAGTTGTTTCTGATTGCTCGTGTTTAAAATATTCTAAAACTCGCCGTGGATCAAAAAACCAACCATTTTTTTGTTGAGCATAGAACATATTATTTCCGTCTACAAAAATAGACAGACGATTCATAGGGGAACCCATAAAAATTTACACCTAATATATAGAAATGAATTTAGATTGAACAATAAATTATAGCAACTCTTAAAACATAAAATTCTTAATATCTCTGAAGTAACTTTTCATGTATGGCTTTTATCCTACCTCTTTCAAAGCATAAATTTGGCACTAACATAAACCCAAGCTGTTGGGTGTTCAACAGTTTAACCTCTATCACTATATAAATACGTCCTCTGATCAAAATCTACCAATAAAGTTGACTGAGTAACAGCATAGTTAGTTATATAAGTGTCAATTTTACTCCTAAAGAGGTAAGGCATAGGTCTGAAAGGAAGATATTTACTGTTGGACAGATATGAATAAAGTTGAGTTAAGTTAACTTATCGGTTAAGGCAATTAGGGAAATCATAGCAGCAGGGAAGTACAAGAGAGATTTCAAGTATATTAATCCACATATAGGTTTTACTGTTAACAAAAGCTCAGATTTTTAGATATAGAACTTAAGGTTAAAGGTGGAAGTCACCTAAAAGTAAGCTTTCTGGATATTATTTCTAGGAAGCTTACTGTGTCTCCAGAAATGAGAATTTTACCGCAAAGCAATATAGAGTCGGAATATTTCCGGCTCCACTCAAGGGCATAATCTCTACAGGGATGTTAATTCAAGAGTCAGCCAGACATTAGGTGGGCTGAGAGAGTGCTAAGTTTGGGTTGGCTTAACCAACTGTGCAGACTAACAGACAATAGATTACAAATGTATAAGCTTCTCATTTAACTTTGATATCAATGTGTTTTTACTAATAAAGGGGACTGAATAAATAAATTAAAGTTGTACGTAAACCAATTATTAACATGATATGGCAGAAGAACCTACATCTAGCGCGAATAAAAAATATGTCTCTACTGCCAATATAGCGTCAGGCAAACCCACAAAAGTAACTCTCACAGCATCTAACCAATCTCAACTCGTGGCTCGCTTCAACCATTTTTTAGTGGCTGCTTCCACAATTGGAGCAGCATTAATGGCTGCTTCTGGTTGGGGCTGGGTTAATTTGATGGAGAGTCAGACAATTTCTGCATTTTTTCAACTGCGGGGAACGATAGTACCGCCAGCCGATATCGTAATTTTGGCTATTGATGATCAATCAATTTCAGTTCCCAAACAGTACTATAATTTAAATCCACAACAGTATGCCTACCTAGAACCACTGAAATCTTTTCCGTTTAAACGTGCTGCTTATGCTCAAATTATCGAAAAATTAGTCAAATCTGGGGCGCAGGCTGTTGCCGTTGATGTAGTTTTTGATACGCCAAGTAGCTATAGTAGCGAGGACGATCTCCAACTCCAAGCTGTATTAAAAAAATATGGTAGTAAAGTGACATTAGCAGCACTCTACGAAAATTCTGAAAGCCATCAAGGCACGTTTATGCAACTGACTTTACCGCAAGACATATTTCAAGTAGGTTCAGTTGCTTATGGGTCAGTAAATTTCCCTCTAGAGGCAGATGGCAAAGTTCACAAATTGGCAAGTGAATTTTCTAAACTTTTAGCAACAGATAATGTTTTGACAGAGAAAGTAGCTTCTTTTGATGAAGCAGTTTTAAGCACAGCACAAATAAAATATCCCCAGCCAAAAGGCGATCGCATTTATTTTTGGGGGTCGGCGGGAACATTTGAACATATCCCTTTATGGTACGTCCTTGATTCACAAAACTGGAATAACTATTTGCAACAAGGCCGAGTTTTTCAAGACAAGATAGTTTTGATTGGCTCAACAGATAAGTTAAACAATGATTATCATCCGGTAGCTGTTGCTAATATAGCCGAACGGATGTCTGGGGTGGAAATTCATGCCAATGCGATCGCTACTTTAATGCAGAATAAAGCGATCGCTCAAGCAATTTCTAGCCCTGGTTTGGCAGGTTTATTTGTGTTGATTTTAGTAGGCGGTACAGTCTATGTTGTTAGTAAAACTAAGAACAATCTCAAAAGATTTTTGGCAAGTATGGCTGTAGCCTGCATTTGGGGAGGAATTAGCTATTTCAGCTTCATCTATGGTCAGTTAATTTTCCCGACGGCTATACCAATGATAGCGATCGCATTTAATGGATTGTCTTTTCTAGGAACGGAAATGGCCAGAGAAAAGATGAGAACCCGCCAATTAGTAACTATTTTTCAAAAATATAAAACATCTCCTGTTGTCCAAGAAATTATTAGCCAACAGAATGACCTGCAAGATTTACTCCAGCAAAGAGATTTAGCCGTATCAGGAAAAATCCTCGCCGGACGCTACAAAATTGTCAAAGTTTTAGGTTCTGGAGGGTTCAGCGAAACTTACATTGCTGAAGATTTGCAACGACCTAGTTATCCCCACTGCGTTGTTAAGCAACTCAAACCAGCCAACACGCAATCCAAAAGTTTAGAACTAGCTAGACGTTTATTCAACTCAGAAGCACAAACCCTGGAAAGATTAGGTAATCACAACCAAATTCCCCAACTGCTGGCTTATTTTGAACAAGATAATGAATTTTATTTAGTACAAGAATATATAGTGGGTCATTCCTTAGCTAAGGAACTACCTTTAGGTTACGGTTTGCCAGAAATCGTAGTCATCCAAATTATCAGGGAATTATTGCAAATATTAGTATTTGTTCATGAAAACGGTGTCATTCACCGAGATATAAAACCCAGCAATATCATCCGCCGAGATATTGATCACAAGCTAGTATTGATTGACTTTGGTGCGGTTAAAGAACTATCCACACCTCAAATTGAAAATATAGATCAAACCCCATTTACTATTGGGATTGGTACTAAGGGTTATGCACCCAGCGAACAATGTTTTGGTCGTCCCCAATATAGTAGTGACATTTATGCGATCGCGATGATTGGTATTCGAGCCTTAACTGGAATTCCACCCCATGAAATCAGCAGAAGTGAAGATGAAGAGTGGCAATGGAGACATAAGGCTTTTGTCAGCGATACCCTAGCTGAGATTCTCAGCAAAATGGTCTTGGATGATTTTAAGCAGCGATATCAGTCAGCATTAGAAGTGTTAGCAGTGCTTGATGAATTGACAAGTTATCAGAATATTAATACTGTGCCGACAGATAAATCTTTGATCAATACATTTGATGATTCAGACGCACCGACTACACCTTGGCCAGGCAGTTGAAAATAAAAAAGTTAGTAGCGATCGCACATTGAATAAACCCTATTATATCATATCCAGCTAATCATTTCTGATTCCATACATCTGTGCAGAAACGGCAAAACTCTCTCCCCTGCCCATCTGCCACCCTGCGGCCTTAATGATAAGTCTTTAAATAGAAATTACCTGCTCAAATGTGAGTTGGTCGAAGATTTCTTGGATGCGTTCGCGTAAAGCTTGTAAAGAAGAGAAAAGTTGATTTTTAAGTGGTTTCTTGAGGAGTTGCCAAAGTCTCTCAATCGGGTTGATTTCAGGGGCTGATGCTGGTTGAAACAGAGGAATAATATTTTCTGGCCAACAGATCTTTGAACTTGTATGAGCAGGTGCTTGGTCAACCTGTAAGATAGCGTAATCCGAGCCTAATTGTTGAGATAGCCAGTCCAAGAACTGTTGAAAACATTCGCCATCCAGTTTTGGGTACTCATAATGTTGTGGTCTCCAGTCAATGGTTCAATTGCACCATAAATCCACGCATTTATCCCGTGGCCATTTCACCTCAACAGTAGGTTTAACACCGGAAGCGGTAATCACTTTTCCAGTGAGAGTAGTGAAGTCCAACTCTTGGAATATGCGCCTTATGTATTAACAGGCTTTTTTTGGAAACCAATTGTGAATTTTTTAGGGATGTTGTTCAATTAATTAGGTCGGTAGACTACTTGCACAAATATTGATTTTTAACGTGTGGAGCAAGAGTCTTGATGCAAGAAGCCTATGAAAATTAGAGGCGATCGCCAAAAACTAAACCCGCCGAGACGGGTTTTTTAATTAATTATGTGAATGGATAAAGGCGGGTGCGGGAATTGAACCCGCTAGTCCCCGGAGATGGTGGAGACGTTAACCGATAACCCTAAATTCTTCGTCCCAAAGGGCAAGTTGCGAACAAGGGATAACCCGCCGAGAAGTGTGAAGTATGAAGTATGAAATTTTATACTTCATACTTCAGCCTTTTTACAGTTCACCTGTCGCTAGCATTTGGATGATGCGAGGTGTACCAGGGTCAAATCCTGCTAAATCCCAAGACAGTGGATCTTTGGGATCTACCAAGGTGATGCGATATGGTGTCAAGGTGACGTATACAGCCTTCACATCTGGATTCACTTTTTTGCGATACTCCTTCAAGGCTTGACTAGGATGCTTATATCCAGCCCAGCTTTCTGAGTCAGTCCAGAAGCAGACTACATCAGCTTTGAACTTGTTTTTAATCATCCAGTCGTAAGCTACCGACGCATCTGTACCACCGAAGTTTTGGTTGCTGGCTTTACGCACAGCCGAACTAAAACTATCTTTGGCAGTGATATCTAAGTCCCGGAATTCGGTAGCAAAGCCGCGAATCATGTAGTTTTTCTCGGCTTTGGCTGTGACAAGTGCCATTGTGGTGGCAATTTCACAGCAACTTAGCCCCATGTCTGCAACTAAGCTACCCATCGAGCCGGAAACGTCTACGGCGTGCATGAAGACTTTGCCTGTGGGTTCTACGACATCAAAAGACAACTCAACAGCTTTTTCTAAGATGTCTACAATGCGAGGAACTGGGTTCCAAGTTTTCTTGCTGCGTCCAAGTCTGCCGCCAGACTCGTAGGTTTTGAGGGCTTTCAAAACATCGATTGGGTGAATGCGACCTTTACGCAGATGTTCTTTGTTGTTGAGAACTCCTTCCACACGCCCTAAGTTTGCACTTTCGTCAGCACGTAATACACCCAGTTCAGTTAATGAACCCAGGTTACGCAACATTGCACCGATAGGCATTTCTTGAAATAGCAACTGCCAAGCTTGCTTATCCATATTGCCCACGGGTGCAGCCATTTCGTGGGTTAAGCGTCCTTGCAAAATGGCTTCATGAGTTTGCTCAGGGTTGCGCTTGAGCCATTCATACCACCAAATCTGCGCTAACGCTTGTGAGGGTATCTCTGTTGGTAATTCTGACCAACCTCTGACAACCCATTCAAATAATTGACGGTGATTTTCTGTGGGTGGTTTGACGTGGAATAAACGCAAAGCATCGCGGTTGGTGAAGCCTTGGCGTTGTTGATATTTCAACAGTTGATAAGCTAAACCCTTGACATCTTCCCGTGATAGCCAAGTTTTACCTGCTTCCCGCACAACTTTACCAAAGCCCCGCAGAGATTTGGTGTAGTTCAGCCATTCGTAGAAGTGACTACCTGTGCGAACAACTTGAGGAAAGATTTCACCAAAAGCTTGTTTTGCTTCCCCTGTTTCACCCATTGATAGCAACACTAAAGCAAGGATAGGTGCGCTGTTGTTAATAGCGCGTCCATCGCTAGCATAGAGAATTTCTTCGGCGACACGGCTGGGATTTTCGGCAACAGCTTGGTTGACAACCGCTACAAAATCTTCAGTTAATTCTTGTTTACCAGCATAGTAAGTGCTTTGGGCTGTCCCAACTAACAGACAACGCCGCAGCATTTGCCAAATGCCAGCATCAAACATCCAGCCACCAGAACGTCCTTGAATCATCTCGGATTCCCGTCCGGGGATGGGCTGATTTTGTGGGGTGGTTGTCTTGTTTTTAGTGAAGAACTTATAGTTCATGGCTTCATCTCCCAGCCCTTGCGGGCAAAAATGAAAGGTGGCAGGGTAGGAATCGAACCTACAGCCCTCCCGATTATGAGTCGATAACCCTCATTCGTCGGCCTTTGCAGGCAAGGAGTGAACAAAGATGTTTTTGGCGCTCTACCATTGAGCTACCTGCCACATGAGAATTTAAAAGTAGGTTTGGTGTGACGGGGCGGGACCTGAACCCGCAAAACTTACGTTGCTAGATCCGATAACCCTCAACTCTTCGGCCTTTTCAGACAAGGTATGAATTAAGGCTATTTTCAAGTGCGTTTACCAATTTCGCCACCCGCCACATATAAGATTGTGAATTTAAAATTTAAGCTTTGCCTAAAGGGTTTTTACGGATTTTTTCATTAAGAATTATGAGATTTAGACTCAGCATTTTGTTTAGGTGTAGCGGAGCAGGATTTTCACCTGCACCTCCAGAAATTTTTCTCAAGGGTGTTTTAAATTATTTGCGATAACCCTCGATATGTCGGCCTTTACAGGCAAGGTGGGCGCTCTGGTATTTGAGCTATCCGCTACAGTTTGGGGCTAACTCCTTTGGGAAAATCAGCTTGTAGTATTTAATGTAGTATATGTAGTATTAAACGTCAATAGGTTAGGTGATTTTTTCTTGAGGGGAAGCGAGGGATATATTTTTAAACGCAAAGGGGTGCGGAGATTGACGCGGAGTTTGTGTAGGGAAATATTTCTTAATGTTTGTGTAAAATTTTTGTCTTGGCTGAGGATTTGTTGATATGGCAAAAATTTTTTGCTTGTTTTTGCCGAAAATATGGGTTGGTTGAGTGTTAAAAGGTTTAGATTGGCGATCGCACTCCTGTATTTTTCCGTAATTTTGCCAAAAGATACAAAAACACGTCCCAATTTTTGCCAATATAATATATTATTTCCCAAAAAATTCGCTTGGCAAAAATCGGCATGAGTGAAAAAACAATGGAAAGTGGCGGGAAAGGTTTTCTCGTTCTACTTTTGCCAATATCGTTTTTAATAGTTTTCCTGGTTTCTACCTGGAGATTTTTGCTGGCGCTAGTTGTTTTGATTATTGGTTTCAATATTTGGCAGCAATATCAATGGCAACAGTGGTGTCAGCGAGTTAACCCGGTTTTCCATCAGTTGGTTCGGGAAAACCAGGGAAAACTTACACCGATGGATTTGGCAATTCGAGGTGGTTTTCCTGGCCCAACGGCAAAACGCTATCTCGATGGCAAAGCTTCCGAGTTTGGTGCAAGTATAGTGAATGCTGGCTCAGGCAATGAAGTGTATTACTTTATTACAGCTAGTATTCTGGGTAATATCCTTGACAGTAGCGAACCTGTCAAAGTATTATCCCCTCAACCTGTGACTACGGCGGCGCGATCGCTTTTAGCACCGCCAGAACCTCAGCCAGTAGCCGCCGAACCAGAATCAGAAGTTGAATTAGCACCAGTAGCGACTCATGAAGCAGTCAAACCAAATTTAGCAAAACAATTAATGTTCGGCTCGCTGATTCAATCGGAACTGGCGAAACGGTTGAATGTTTATTCCAGCACTGTGTACAAACGACGTAACGATCCAGACTTTCCGGAATGGAGTCGCAACCGCGACCCTGATGGTATAGCTTGGACTTTCTCGGAAAAAACTAAGGAATTCTTTCCTGTAGAAGAGTGATGAATAATTAAGAGTGAAGGCTAAAGAATAAAACTTCAGACTTCACACTTTAGACTTCATACTTCTAACCCAACCGCTTCGGTGATGGAATTTAATTTGTTTTGTTCTAACTTGGATAGCAAACCAGTCAAGATTCGACGCACCATCATTGGGCCTTCATAAATCCAGCCCGTATAGACTTGAATTAGGCTGGCTCCCGCAGTAATTTTTTCCCAAGCATCTTCTGGGGAAAATATGCCCCCAACCCCGATAATGGGAATTTGCCCTTGGGTTTGCTGCCAAATAAACTTAATTATTTCTGTGGAGCGATCGCACAATGGCGCACCACTAATCCCGCCAGCTTCTTCTTGCGGTGGTTTACCAGTTGGGTAAATTATCTCTGTTTTCAGTCCATCACGGCGGATTGTGGTGTTTGTGGCTATGATTCCTGCTAACTGATAGGTTTTAGCCAATCCAATAATGTCGGCGATCGCTTCCCATTCTAAATCAGGTGCTATCTTGACAAATATTGGTTTATATGTATTGTTTTCTTTTTGTAGTACGTCCAAGATAGCACCTAGCATGGCAGCATCTTGGAGCGATCGCAATCCGGGAGTGTTGGGTGAAGATACATTCACCACAAAATAATCGCCTAATTCTTTAAGTAAGCGAAAACTGTTGAGATAATCTTCGGCGGCGGTTTCTAAAGGTGTAATTTTAGATTTGCCTAAATTTATGCCGATGGGTATCGAATGATTGAACTCCTTGTTTTCAGTTAGCCTAGCCGCCATTGCTGCTGCACCCTGATTATTAAAGCCCATACGGTTAAGAACAGCTTGATCTAAGGGTAAGCGAAACAATCGGGGTTGAGGATTACCGGGTTGTGGATGAAAAGTGACAGTCCCTAACTCTGCGAAGCCAAAACCAAAGTTAGACCAAATTTTTGCTCCTACCCCATCTTTATCAAAACCTGCTGCCAAACCGAGCGGGTTGGGAAAATTTAACCCAAACAAATTTTGTTCGAGACGGCGATCGCGCAGACACAAAGACTGCTGTAAACTGTGATTGATTAAGCCAGCAGGAGCATTATTTGTCTGTGATAACCAATTTAAACTGCGAATAGCCTGCTGATGTAACCACTCTGCATCTGTTTTCAGAAAGTTGAACAGTAGCGGACGAAGTGCAACTTGATAAATATCCATGTGAAGAAGGGAGTAGAAAACTTGTTGACTAGATAAGCCAAGAAAATATAGATTAGGACATTTTGAGAGCGTAAAAGTCAGGAACACTAATTTTTTCACCTCCCTCCTTGAAAGTGCTGAGTAAAAATACTAGTCTCTAGCCTCTAGTCCCTCTTTCATCCTGATTTTTGCCCAGCCATATATAACTTAGGCTGCTTTTTTGGGCATCTTATATATAAAAAGCGATGTTAACCAAAAATCCAATGGGGCAGCCACAAAGACCAATAGCCGCCGAACAACAGATCATTGCTTTAGGACGTGTCCTCCAAACTATCAGAGAAGAGGATAATATTGACGTTCTGATTGATACGACTATTTCTTATATTAAAGAGCAGTTTGACTACAATCTGGTTTGGATTGCTTTATATGACCGTCTAAAACATACATTGATTGGTAAAGGCGGCATTGCACCTGATGGTGACAATAAATTTTTACGCAAACAAGTTCCACTTAGCCCTGGCGACCTTTTAGAACAGGTAGTGATTGAACAACGTCCCTTGGGTGTTGCAGATTTGCGGCTGGAACCTCGTGCCGCCGAATGGCAGGAAATTGGCAAAAAATTTAGTATTCAGGGAACGATTGTTTTACCTATTCGCTACAAAGACCGTTTTTTAGGCTTGTTATTATTTGGTTCGGAACGTTGGGGATATTTGTTATCAGGCGAAGCCAAAGCTCGTTTATTAATGGTTTTAGGCGAATTAGGGGCAGTGCTTCATCAAAAAGAAGTGAATTTGCAGCAACAGCAAACTAAGCATCTTGATGAACCATTATTATACTTACTAGAAAATTTACGTACTCTCAATAACTTAGACCAAAAGCTGAAAGCAGTTGTCCAGACAACACATCAATTTGTCTACCCTAGCCGAACAAATATTTACTGGTTTGAGCGACAAGGACGTTATTTTTGGTGTCGGATGAGTAATCATCTGGCTAATATTGGTAGGCAAAACAGTCAGCAGCAAATAGCTGCGGGGATGACAGTTCAGGATTTAAGCGAATTTTATTATGCTTTGTCAGTCAATCAAATTGTGTTGATTGGTGATGAGCGCAGTTCCCTAAAAAGCCATTTTACTGCCAAGGTACTGGAACGCTTACAGGTGCGATCGCTGTTAGCCGCACCTATTCTCTGGCAAAAGGAACTATTAGGTTTTCTGGCGGTGGAAGCTAATGAACCCCGCATCTGGACGGAAGCAGACAAAAACTTTGTTCAGAGTGCCGCCGGGTTAATTTCTTTAGTTGCGCCCACCGAAACTATGGAAAATACCGTCAAGCAAATTCAAGATGATGCCCAATTAACTAGCCAAGTTGCCCAAGCTATTTATAACGATGATGACCTGGATGCAACTTTACGCAATTGTGCGACTAAAGTTTTAACGCGTTGCTCGGCTACTCGCTTTTTACTATTACAATACAATTCTGATTTAGATAACTATCAAATTATTTTTCAAAGTCAGCCACAAAATCGCCGACCTTTAACATTGACCTTAAATGCTCTCAAAGATATGGATGAGCAGATGTTGAAGTTAGCAAAAACGGCGGTAGAGGTAGAAAAAGTAGAAGAAGATTTGCGGTTTTTTAACTGGCGACCTGTCTTATTAGAACATGGAATGCGATCGCTGTTAGTTTGTAACTGCGCTCAAGGTCATAAACCAAACATACTTTTAGTAATTGCCCATGAAACCAATCGTAGTTGGTCAACTTTGGAAAAAGAATTGTTATGGGCTGTCGGTCAACAAATTGGCGTGATTGCACGACAGTGGCAACTCCAATCTGATACTGTACAACAGCAGCAAATTCTGCATAGTGTTCAGCAATGCTTAAGTATCCTGGAAAAAGCTCAAAACCCCACAACTCAGTCAGGAAAAAAACATCTAGAACGCATAGCCCTAGAGCAAATAGCCCATATTCTTAATTCTCCTTTGGCTGTGCTGTTATCGTGGTTGCCGGGTGAGAATTGTGCAGAAATTATTCCCGGAGTCATTCATGATAGTCGGTTTGGGGTGGTAGCAGACAAACTAATCCCGATTGAGACTGAGGCTTTAATTCAGTGGGCATTATCCAAAGATGATTATGTGTGTGTGTATGCAGATGATTTACCACTAGAAACGAGAAAATGGTTAAATGGTCAAAGCATTGGTCAAGTTTTAGCGATCGCACTTCGGACTCATGCTGATTATGCACCTACAGCTATATTATTAGTTGGCGATCGTCGAGACAGACATTGGACATCACAAAGCCTGAATGCTACAGAAATGTTGGTGACACAGTTAGCTTGGTCGCGTCGTCAACAGCAAATTACTAAACTACTAGAGTCTGCAAACCAAGAATTGCGACAACTCAATTGGTACAAACATCGTCGGCTAGAAGAAATTCAAAGAACAGCAACACAGCTATTAACCCAGATACATGATTTAGGGATTCCCACTAATGAACTTACACAAAGCCGCTATAAGCTATTACTGCGGCAATTAGACCATACAACAGCTGCCATGACCGCCCTAGTCAAACTTGAGCAGTGGCAGTTGCATCAGAGTCATGAGACAATGCCCATAGCCACCTTGCTGAAGCGATCGCTTGAACGAGTTGACAATCTACTGAAACAACGTAAACTTTGGGCAGGTGTGCATGGTTTAGGACAATCCGCTACAGATGCAGATTCCGGAAACACTGGGATATTTCTCAAAGGATTGCAACCTTCTAGTTATCCATCATCCTTAGCGATCGCTGGCGATATAGTGAAATTTGAATTAGTACTGTATGAAGTATTAGTTGCCGCCGGGAACCGTTCTCAAAGTGGTGGCAGAATAGATATCTGGTGTCGCCGCTTAGATGATAAGCAGTTAGAACTGTCAATTACAGACAATGGCATTATTGAACCGCACCTATTAGCAGCACTACAAAATCATCAATCCAAAGATATACTAGCGGTTTCACCACTTAACCAACCACCGGGTTTACATCTGCTAATTTGCCAACAGCTAATGCAGCAGTTAGCAGGAGAGTTACAGTTCTATCAGTTACCAGATCATCGGGTAGTTAGTCGTTTACTATTACCATTAGCTGTTGAGCAAATTTGATTAGGCATCTGGTTCAACACCGAGCGAGCGCAATTGGGCAATTAGGCGTTCGGCGCGTTGACGTTCTTGTTCTGCACGCTGGGATTCCTGTTCGGCACGTTGACGCTCTTGTTCTGCACGCTGGGATTCCCGTTCGGCTCTTTCATCACCACTCAACAATAAATTTCCTTGTAAATCCCACCAGCGCAGCCAAGGTAATTCCACGTTTTGATATTCTCCCTGCCATATACCTATTTCAACCCTCATAGATTCTATTGGATAATGCCCACGTTCATTTGCTGTTAATAATTGATACTTACCACCAATTAATTCATAAACTTCTATACTGGCTTTTTTCGCTTCATAAATACCGTAAAAAGCCGGACGAATTACCTGTTCGTAAATCCAGAATTTACCTTGCCAAGGAGTTTTATCTCTCTCTTCACTGCCATCTCCAGAGACAAATTCTAAAACAATTAACGGAGCGATATGTTCTCTCCAAAATACATAAGACCTGCGTGTTAAACCATCAAGCAAAGGCGGCACATTTGGTACATAAAACCAATCTGGTGCTTCTGCGCCTTTCTCTAGGGGGTCGGTTAAAGACCAGTAAATACCTAAATCCTGACCAATACAATATTGACCATCAGGATGTAATTGTTTGAGAACTGGCGTAATCGAGTCAGTTAGTACAATGCTTTGGGGATGTTCTTGCCAATTTTTCACAAATTTACCGTCTGATTCCGGTAGCTGTGTATGGTCTGGAAAAGGAGTAAGTTCCGTTGATTGATTAATTGCAGAGGTCATAGAGCTACCTTTGCAGGGATAAGGGTTGTTTTTTAGTTTAACAATCGCTCGGCAGATTGTAGAATCAACCCACAATGGCAAATTGTACTTTAACTCTGTGTTCGGCGTAGGAACGGAACTTTCAATTGTAATTCCTGTGTAAATTTTTACTCTGATTAACAAAAAACTTAACATATTTGGGAAAACTAAATCTGTAGATTGTAACGATTTAGCAGTATGGTCAGCCTAAGAGTCACCATTCCCGGATATCACATAACGGAAGAACTGTACAACGGTTCAAGAACCCAGGTTTATCGGGGGTATCGGCAAAATGACTCATTACCTGTAGTGGTCAAACTGCTGAAAAACCCTTTCCCTAGTTTTAGTGAATTGGTACAGTTCCGCAACCAGTACACCATCGCCAAAAATCTCAACTCACCGTTAATTATCCAAACCTACAGCCTAGAACCTTATCAAAATGGCTATGTCTTGGTGATGGAAGACTTTGGGGGAATTTCTCTTCAGGAATGGGTATTAGCCAGAAACTTGCAATCTTTAACAGAATTTTTACCGATAGCGATCGCGCTATGTAACACCTTAGAAATACTTTACCGCGAGCAGATTATCCATAAAGATATTAAACCCAGCAATATTTTAATCAACCCACAAACAAAACAAATTAAATTAATTGACTTTAGTATTGCATCTTTGTTACCAAGAGAAACCCAAACTCTAATCAGTCCCAATGTTTTAGAAGGAACACTGGCTTATATTTCTCCAGAACAAACAGGCCGGATGAATAGAGGAATTGACTACCGAACTGACTTTTATTCTTTAGGAGTCACTTTTTACGAATTACTCACAGGAGAATTACCTTTTCAAGCAGACGATGCAATGGAGTTGATACATTCTCATATTGCGAAAACACCTCCGGCAATTAACAGTAAAAATATTCCTCATGTGCTTTCTGATATCGTCATGAAATTGATGGCAAAGAATGCTGAAGACCGTTATCAGAGTGTATTAGGGCTAAAATTTGATTTAGAACATTGTTGGCATCAGCTAAAAGAAACTAATAAGATTAACAGTTTTGAAATTGCTCAAAGGGATCTGTGCGATCGCTTCATCATTCCCGATAAACTCTATGGCAGAGAAGCAGCAGTAGATACTTTATTACAAGCATTTGCCAGAGTTAGCTTAGGGGCAACAGAAATGATGCTGGTAGCAGGCTTTTCTGGCATTGGAAAAACTGCTGTAATTAACGAAGTTCATAAACCGATTGTTAAACAGCGTGGTTATTTTATTAAGGGTAAATTTGACCAATTTAACCGGAATATTCCTTTGTTAGCATTTGTCCAAGCTTTTCGCGATTTAATGGGGCAATTGTTAACAGAAAGCGATACTCAAATTCAGCAATGGAAAAACAAGATATTAAATGCTGTTGGCGACAGTGGACAAGTAATTATTGATGTAGTTCCTGAATTAGAACGCATTATTGGTAAACAACCATTAGTCCCAGAACTCTCAGGAACAGCAGCCGAAAATAGGTTTAATTTAATATTTCATAAATTTACCGCCGTCTTCACCAGCAAATCACACCCCTTAGTCATCTTTTTAGATGATTTGCAATGGGCAGATTCGGCATCATTAAAGTTAATCCAACTATTAATGGCTGATACAGAGCATCTATTGTTAATTGGTGCCTATCGTGATCATGAAGTCACACCAATACATCCATTAATATTGACTTTGGGTGAAATTGAAAAAACACAAGCAACAATTAATACAATTACCTTAGCACCTTTAAGCCAAGGGCAAATCAATCAATTAGTTGCTGACACACTTAAATGTACAACAAAATTGGCATTGCCTTTAGGATTATTAATATTTCAAAAAACCCAAGGTAATCCGTTTTTTGTGACACAGTTTCTCAAAGCATTGCATCAAGATAAACTTATCAAATTTAACTTTGAGTTAGGCGGTTGGGAATGTGATATTACACAAGTAACTCAGCAAGCAGTTACAGATGAAGTTGTAGATTTTATGGCATTTCAATTACGAAGACTGCCTTTCTCAACTCAAAACATTTTACAGTTAGCAGCTTGTATTGGTAGTGAATTTGATTTGGCAACTTTAGCCATTGTTTCGCAAGCATCAGAAATCGAAACAGCTACTAATTTATGGAAAGCATTGCAGGAAGGGTTGATTTTACCAATCAGTGACATTTATAAGTTTTATCAAGGAAACACAAATGACAGATTAGTAGGAAAAAATGACCATAACAATCAACAATTAGCCAAATACAGATTTTTACACGATCGCGTCCAACAAGCGGCTTATTCTTTAATTCCCGATCGCCAAAAACAGAAAACTCATTATCAGATTGGACAACTACTGCTAAAACAGATTTCACCCGCAGCCAGAGTTGACCGCATTTTTGAACTGGTCAATCAATTAAATCACGGGACTAGTTTAATTACACAACAAACAGAGCGAGAGCAACTTGCACAACTTAACCTCACCGCCTGTCGTAAAGCCAAAGCCGCCACTGCTTATCAAGCGGCTCGTGAATACATCACAGTGGGAATATCACTGTTAGGCGAAACAGCTTGGCAACAACAGTATGATATGACCCTCGCGCTGCACGAACTAGCGGCTGAACTAGCAATGCTCTGCGGTGACTTTGAGACGATGGAACAGTTCATTAATATTGTCATCCAACAAGCGCACTCCTTACCCGAACAGGTTAAGGTTCACTGCATTAAAATTCAATCTTACATATCCCAATATAAATTTACTGAAGCGATCGCGATCGCTCAAAGCATCCTGCAACAGCTTGGCGTTACCTTTCCTGAAACACCCACACCCACAGATATTCAACAGGTATTTCAAGAACTCGCCCAACTAATTGGCAAGCGGGAGATTGAAGATTTAGTTAACCTACCTGTAATGACGGATGAGGTAAAACTTGCAATTGTGCAAATTGCCAGTAGCATTATCTCTGCGGCGCATCTCACGGGTTCCCCTTTGCTACCATTACTCGTTGCGTTGTCAGTGAAACTATCAATTCAACATGGCAATACATCTGTTTCAGCCTTTAACTATGCGATGTATGGCATTATGCTGTGCAATATGCTGAAAGATGTAGATAAAGCAGTCAAATTTGGTCAGTTAGCACTGCAACTCGTCTACAAATTGGATGCTAAAGAAACTAAATCTGAAGTCTTAGCGGTACTGGAAGCATTTCTTCTGCACCGCAACTCTCATATCAAAGACACCTTACTACTTTCTCATGAAGGTTACGCGACTGGACTGGAAGTAGGAAACATCGAGTTCGCTGGAAATAACGCTATTAATTTTTGTCTTAATTCTCTTTGGTGTGGTCAACCACTGGTCACTTTAGAACAGGAGATTAGCACCTATTGTCATGAGTTGCTACAACTGCACCAACTGACCACAGCGAATCGCTGTCACATTTTTTGGCAATTTGTCTTAAATTTATTAGATTTGTCAGAAAATCCCACCATTTTATCAGGTGAAGCTGTTCAAGAAACAGAATTTCTCCCCATGCTGCTGTCTACCAACGACTTATTTGGAGTGTATTGGTTCTATTTGAGTAAGCTGACACTCTGCTTTTGGCTTGGAGAAATTGAGCAAGCGACAAACTACGCAGTCGAAGTTAGACGTTATGCAATTGCTGGTGCTGGATTTGTTGGTGAACCTGCGTTTTATTTTTACGATTCTCTGATTGTTTTATCACAGTTGAGTTCAATTCCCGACGAGAAATCAGAAACATTCCGGCGTATAGCAGAAAATCAAACGCAACTACAGCATTGGGCGTACTATGCGCCGATGAATCACCAACATAAGGTTGATTTGGTAGAAGCAGAGAAATATCGGGTATTAGGATTGCTATATGAAGCAGCAGATTATTACGATCGCGCCATTTTTGGAGCTAAAGCCAACGGTTACATCCAAGAAGAAGCTATAGCTAACGAACTTGCAGCTAAATTCTACCTCAATTGGGGTAAAGATAAAGTTGCGGCAGGTTATATGCAAGAAGCTTATTACTGTTATGCTCGTTGGGGTGCTAAAGCTAAAACTAACGACTTAGAAAACCGCTATCCTCAACTGTTGCAATTGATTCTGCAACAGCAAAAACTGAACTTTAACCCCCTAGAAACTATCGCCTTTCATCCAGTCGTTTCATCAAATCGGACTTCTATTAGCGACAGCACTAGTTATTCTAACGTTCTGGATTTTGCCTCTATCTTTAAAGCCACTCAAGCAATTTCCAGTTCTCTGAAATTAGACGAACTCATTGCCAGTCTGCTTCAAATTATCCTGGAAAACTCTGGCGCGAAAAAAGCTGTACTACTACTTCAAGATTCTACTTGGCAAGTTCGAGCCACTGCTTTGATCAAAGATGGAGAAATAGAGACTATTCTTGAAACACAATTACTAGAAACTTGCCAAGATATTCCTGTCAAACTCATCCATTACGTTAGAAATACCCAGCAAACAGTTGTCATAGATAATGGCAAAACAGATATACCAGGGGTAATTGGGCAATATATGCTAATACATCAACCCCAAAGTGTACTGTGTACGCCAATAGTTAATCAAGGGCATTTGGTGGGTATGCTCTACCTCGAAAATAAGTTAACTTCTGGGGTATTTACGAGCGATCGCCTTTCTATTTTAAATTTCTTCTGCACACAAGCCGCAATTTCTTTAGAAAATGCCCAATTATATAATCATCTCCAAGAGCGAGAAAAGTTTCTCACTAGTATTTACGCAGGTATTGGCTGCTCTATTTTTGTGGCTGATGTCCGAGATAATGGTAGGTTTGAGTACACAGGATGGAGCAAATCTAGCGAACTAGCAAGTGGTATTTCTCTTGCTGAAGCTTTGGGTAAAACTCCACAAGAATTACTAGGTGTTAATGAAGGTGAGAAAGTATATCAAAAGTATCTGCATTGCTGCCACAATGGAATACCACTTACCTATGAAGAATGTCTGCAATTGCATGGACAGGAGACTTGGTGGTTAACTACACTTAGCCCCTTAAAAGACGAGGCTGGCAAAGTTTATCGCTTAGTTGGAACAACTATTAATATTAGCGATCGCCGGCAAGCCGAGAAAGCCGTTACAGAAAAATCTCAAGCACTCGCTACAGCTTTAGAAGATTTAAAAAACACCCAATTACAAATGGTACAGAATGAAAAAATGTCTGCTTTAGGTAATTTAGTTGCCGGCGTTGCTCACGAAATGAATAATCCTTTGGGTTTTATTTCAGCCAGTCTTAAACAAACTCAACCTACGATAGCTGATATTGTTGAACACTTGAAACTTTATCAAGAAAGTTTACCTAACCCTAGTGATGAAATTAAAGACCATGCTGAAGAAATCGATTTAGATTACAGCTTAGAAGACTTACCCAAAGTAATTGATTCTATGATTATCGCTTGCGATCGCCTGAAAAATATTAGCACCAGTCTCCGCACTTTCTCCCGCGCTGATCAAGATTACAAGGTACTATTTAATATTCATGAAGGTATAGATAGCACAATTTTAATTCTTAAGCATCGCCTCAAAGCTAATGACCAACGCCCAGCTATAGAAGTTATAACTGAATATGGCAATCTACCCCAGATTGAATGCTTTCCTGGGCAATTAAATCAGGTATTTATGAATATATTAGCCAATGCAATTGACGCTTTAGATGAATTGAGCTTGAAAGTAAATCGAGTCTTAAAGCTGCAAATTTTTCTTCAAACATCGGTGCAGGATAAAAGCGTTGCAATTAAAATTGCAGATAATGGTGTTGGGATGGATGAAGAAGTAAAGCAAAAAATATTTGACCATCTATTTACTACGAAAACTGTAGGAAAGGGAACAGGTTTAGGCCTGGCGATCGCTCGTCAAATTATAGTAGAAAAACACGGTGGTTATATTCAATGTAATTCTTCTCCAGGGCAAGGTACAGAATTTGTCATCTTAATTCCAATTAAATAGTCAATTAGAGGAAAATTCATGTACAACAAATCGCTCGAAGAAGAAATACTTTTTTTACGTCAGGAAAACGCTATTTTAAAGCAAAAAATAGCAAAATCTACCAGTGAATTTCAAGCAGAGATTGCCAAACTAGAACAAAAGCTGCAAGCATCTCAACTCCAGTTAGAAAGCAATACTTCTCAAGCAGAATTACTGGCAATGTTTAATGCCATAGAAGATGTAATTCTGGTTGTTGATGCTGAGGGGCGATACTTGAAGATTGCTCCTAGTTGTGCGCCGTCACTGTACAAACCTTCTGCAGCAATATTAGGTAAAACTGGTCATGAAGTCTTACCTCCTGACCTAGCTGACTCTTTCCTCGACTGTATTCAACAGGTACTTAAAACTAAAAAGACTGTAAAGATAGAATACAGCTTGCCTTTAGGTAATCAAGAAGTTTGGTTTGAGGCTAGTGTTGCCGTTATGAACGAGAATACGGTAGTTTGGGCAGCCAGAGATATTAACGATCGCAAAGCCACGGAAGCGGCTTTACGTCAACAAGAAGCCCAATATCGTAGTATCTTCGAGACTGTTAATGATGGTATTAGTGTTGTTGATTTAGATACTGGTAAAATTGTTGCTGCTAATCCTGCTTTTTGCCAGATGCATGGCTATACTCAAGAAGAATTTTCCTACTTAAACCCCACAGCCTTTGTTCATCCCAACTCTTTTTCGCAATTTGGAGAATTTATCAATACCATCAAGATGGGAGGTGAATTTCACACTCAATCTGTAGATATCCACAAAGATGGAACTTATTTTGATATAGAAGTCACAGGGAAACTTTTTGACTACAATGGCAAGCCTCATGCACTTTCGGTAGTGCGAAATATTAGTGAGCGTAAACAGGCAGAAAAAGAGCAACGCCGACTATTAGCTATTTTAGAAGCAACCACTGATATTGTAGGTATGGCTGATGCCGACGGCAATAGTTGCTATCTCAACCAAGCAGGTCAGAAAATTTTAAACATTCCCGCTTCAGAAACCAACAAGTTTCATATTAGTGAGGTATCAATATCAGACAACTTCCAGACTGAGATTATGCCTACCGTAATTAAAGAAGGAATTTGGTCGGGAGAATCTATATTTTGCAGTCGTACTGGAGAAGCATTTCCAGTCTCTCAGGTGATAATTGCCCATAGAAATGAACAGGGAGAAATAGAATTCTTCTCAACCATTGCCCGTGATATTCGCGATCGCCAACAAATTGAAGTGCAACTGCGACAACAAGCAGAAGATTTAGCCCAAACTCTAGAAGAACTTCAGCGCACTCAGGCACAAATGATTCAAGCAGAAAAGATGTCGAGTTTGGGAGAACTAGTTGCCGGAGTTGCTCATGAAATTAACAACCCTGTCAATTTTATTCATGGTAATCTCAGTCATCTTGAAGAACATACTCAAGATTTATTGCGCGTAATTAATTTATATCGATCTAATAATCTACCCGAATTTGAAATGTTATGCGAAGAAATTGATTTAGAGTACATTCAAGAAGATTTACCAAAAATATTAAGGTCTATGAAAGTTGGAACTCAGCGCATCCGGCAGATTGTGCTATCGCTACGTACATTCTCACGCATGGATGAAGCTGAATTTAAAGCCGTGGATATCCACGAAGGGATAGACAGTACTTTAATGATTTTGCAACATCGCCTCAAAGAAAAGCCCCAATTCCCTGAAATTCAAGTAATCAAAGAATACACCTCATTACCGTTAGTAGAATGCTACGCCGGACAACTCAATCAGGTGTTTATGAATATTCTCGCTAATGCTATTGATGCCTTAGAAGTGGGAATAGGGAAAGACAAACTGCCGACAATTACAATTACTACTTCGGTAATTGATGTTAATTGGATAAAAATTGCGATCGCTGACAACGGTATGGGAATGCCGGAGCAAGTTAAACAAAGAATTTTTAATCCATTTTTTACCACCAAGCCTATAGGCAAAGGGACAGGTATGGGATTGTCCATCAGTTATCAAATCATTACCGAAAAACACGCAGGCAAATTAGAATGCCACTCCAAACCAGGGCAGGGAACAGAATTTGTGATTAAAATTCCAATTCAACAGGTAGGTTTGCAGATTTCTTGAATAGTGCAATTATTTAGAAGTTATTTATAAAGTAAAAATGAAATGGCTGTAGGGTGTGCTAGGCGGATATTGCCGATATAAATTGTCACGAAAAAATTATAAATTCTTAAATGTTGCCTAACGACAACAAATTTGTAGGAAACTGGTTATAATTATTTTCCGTCTGAATCGCAAATTAATTTGAAATATTCACTGTATTTATATGGGGCGTTATCGTTCTAAATCTGACCTACCTACAAAAATCTGCCCGGTATGTCAACGTCCCTTTACTTGGCGGAAAAAATGGCAAGATTGCTGGGACGAGGTGAAATACTGCTCAGAACGTTGCCGTCGTCGCCGTTCTGATGCAAAAACAGAATAAGAGGTAAAGGCTGAAGTATGAAGTATAAAGTGTGAAGTGTAAAATCAACTGTAAATCAGACGCAAATAGCGCATATATATAAATGAAGGTACAGGTGCAACCTAAATTAATTATTCATGGAGGGGCTGGTAGTTCTCTCCACGGCAAAGGAGGCGTAGAATCAGTACGCCAATCGCTCCAAGCAGTTATAGAAGAAGTTTATGCTTTGTTATTGTCGGGAGCAAATGCTCCTACCGCAGTGGTACGGGGTTGTCAACTGTTAGAAGATAACCCCCGCTTTAATGCTGGTACTGGTTCGGTGCTGCAATCTGACGGTCAAATTCGGATGAGTGCAGCTTTGATGGATGGGATGTCAGGGCGTTTTAGTGGTGTGATTAATGTTTCACGAGTAAAAAATCCCATTGAGTTAGCTCAATTTTTACAAACCTCTCCAGATCGCGTGCTATCAGATTACGGTTCAGCAGAACTAGCACGGGAGTTACAAGTTCCAAGTTACAATGCTTTAACTGAGTTGCGCTTGCAAGAGTGGATTCAAGAGCGTCAAGATAATTTTAAAAGAGCTATGGCTGGGGTAGTAGCCGAGCCAGAGTTATTGGAAACTAGCAATGCTGGGCGCGGTACGATTGGCGTAGTAGCGTTAGATAGTCATGGTGGTCTGGCCGCAGGTACTTCCACTGGCGGTAAAGGCTTTGAACGCATCGGTCGGGTTAGTGATTCAGCAATGCCAGCCGGGAATTATGCTACTGGTCATGCGGCTGTTAGCTGTACTGGGATTGGCGAAGATATTATCGATGAGTGTTTAGCACCCAGGATTGTCGTGCGGGTTACGGATGGGATGTCGCTCAAAGATGCGATGCAACGTTCCTTTGCTGAAGCCCACGAACATCAAAGAGATTTAGGGGCGATCGCCTTAGATGCCAGTGGTGCGATCGCTTGGGGTAAAACTAGCCAAGTCTTACTCGCCGCCTACCACGACGGCGAAAAGTTTGGCGACACTTTAGAAATGCCTGTTGGCACACAAATTGGCTGTATAAACTAGCGTTAGAGACGTTGCATCGCAACGTCTTTACTTGTTTTTTCGCCAACCTGGTTTGACTACCTGACGGCTACGGGCAATTACTAAGCTATCATTGGGAACATCTTCGGTGACAGTAGAACCAGCAGCCACGTAGACATCATCACCTAAGGTAACTGGAGCTACTAACACGCTGTTAGAACCGGTTTTGGTGCGATCGCCGATTTTAGTTTGGTGTTTCTTCACGCCGTCATAGTTAGCAGTAATTGTACCTGCACCAATATTGACTTGTGTGCCAGTAGTCGCATCACCTAAATAAGAGAGATGGGCTACATTGGTCTTATCGCCTAACTGGGTATTTTTTAACTCCACAAAGTTACCTATCCGGCAGTTATTACCGACTTGGGCATGACCGCGTAAATGAGCGTAGGGGCCAATCCGAGTTCCTGATTGCACAATACTATCAGTCACCACAGAATATTGGACTGTAACGTTTTCACCCACCTGGCTATTCTCAATTAAACTTCCCGGCCCAATACGGCAGCCTGTTCCAATGGTGGCGTTTCCCCGTAGATGAGTTTGGGGTTCAATAATCACATCGGGTTGTAATTCTACAGTGTCATCAATGGTGATGCTGTTCGGGTCGATGAGAGTCACACCTGCCATCATCCACTTTTCTTTGATGCGCTTTTGCAAAATTTCGTAAGCTGTGGCTAATTGTAGGCGATCGTTTATTCCTAAAATTTCTTGATAATCTGCGACATCCACGGCCATAACTTTCCCGACTTGAGTCACAGCATCGGTGAGGTAGTATTCTTTCTGGGCATTATTAGCTTCTAAATGAGGTAATACTTTGGCTAAGTCCTGCCAACGGAAGCAGTAAACCCCTGCGTTAATCCGTCGATTTTGCCTTTGGGCAGGAGTACAATCTTTGTCTTCTACAATTTGTTGGACTATATTTTCACTATTACAAAAAACTCGCCCGTAGCCTTTAGGGTCAGGTAACTGGGCTGTAAGGATAGTGGCGGAGTTTTGATGTTCTTGGTGAGTTTGCCATAGCTGTTTGAGAGTTTCGGTACGTAACAGTGGCACATCACCATTCAGTACAAGTAAATCTCCGGTGTAGCCTTCCAGATGAGGGAGTAATTGCTGGATGGCGTGACCTGTTCCCAATTGAACTGTCTGTTCGATAAACTCCAAGCTGGAGTCTGACTGCATAGCGGCTTTCACTTCTTGAGACTGATACCCGACAATCACCATTCGTCGTGAGGGTGAAAGCGGTTCTACACTTTCAAGAACTCTTTCTACTAGCGATCGCCCACCTAAAGTATGTAAAACTTTGGGTAAGCTTGATTTCATTCTTGTGCCGCGTCCTGCCGCTAGAATTGCTACAACTACCATAATCAAAGCTATGAACTATAAAGTATAAAGTATAGGATTTCACGCTATCCTATCCCTGCCTATCTACAGGTTTTACCTGAAAGTACAGCCTTTATAGCGGGGAACTGGCTGGAAAGTATTTTAGAACTTACGCATGAGTTACGGAATAACCTAGACGCGCTAGCGGCTTCCCGTACTCCTTCTCTCTTTGGGAGAAGGGTAGAGTACCACAAAGACGCAGAGAAGCCAGTGCGTTGCGCGGCTTTGCTGACTTGTAGCAACTGGTGCGTCACGGAGAAATAAGAGTTTGAGAGATATTTTGCGTAAGTCCTATTGATGTCTAAACTATGCTTTTACTGCTATGTTTTTCAGACTTTTCTATTATTTACTGTTGTAAGCACGAATAAATTTAGCAAATTGCTGCATCAATTCAGGATTACGCCAACCTGCGTTAGTTTCTTCTTGCATTACGGCTAAAGCTTCTTCGGTGGTAAAAGCTTTTTTATAAGGACGTTCGCTAGTTAGAGCATCATAAATATCAAGTATTTGGAAAACTTGGGCCAGGTAAGGAATTTCATCTCCTTTTAATCCATCGGGATAACCTGAACCATTCCATCTTTCGTGGTGATGGCGAATAATGGGAATTACACCCCGCATACTACGCAGTGGTTGACAAATTTTTTCCCCAATAATCACGTGCTGACGCATCATCTCCCACTCTTCTGGAGTAAGTTGCCCTTTTTTCAGCAACACTGCATCAGAAATACCCACTTTACCAATATCGTGAAGATAACCACCCCAGATTAAATCTCGCATTTGAGAGCGAGAAAGATTAAGATATTCCCCAAAAGCTTGCCCTATCTTGACCAACCGTTCGCAGTGGTCGCCTGTATTAGGGTCACGGCTTTCAATGGCTCTAGCAATAGAAAATAAGACTTGTTCAGCGTGGTCTAAGTCTTCATTTAACCGCTTTTGTCCTACTAGAGACTTCGCACGCGCTGCTAGTTCTACACGGTCAAAGGGTTTGGTGAGAAAATCATCTGCCCCAACTTCGATGCCGCGAATACGCGATCGCCGATCATTCAATGCTGTAATAAAAATTACTGGAATTAGTCTAGTATTTTCATCCTGCTTGAGCAACTGACATACTTCAAATCCATCCATTCCTGGCATCATTACATCCAGCAAAATCAAATCTGGCTGTTGTTGTTTTACCATTACCACCGCAGTAGCACCGCTATCTGCTTCAATTACTTCATAACCTTCCATTGACAACAAAGCCGCAGCTGTCATTCTACTAGCAGTATGGTCGTCTACCACTAAAATTTTTGGTGCTTCAGCATCAACGCCATTCACTTTGGAGCCTTTACTTTGTAATGTTTTTGATATTGATGTATTGAATCCACAATTAATCTCCGGTTTTTTCCATGCAGATCCTACTTGAGCAGGATCAAGTATTACTTCTTCCTGAGATAAGCTGAGTGGATAATTATCTGAGTTTTGCCATTCTATTTTGCGATTTTCTTCTACATTCTTATGTATATTTTTTATGTTATTTGATACACTAAAACTCTGTTCATTATTGTTGATCAACTTGGAACTCCAGTGAATCACAAAGGCACCCCATTTTTTATAATAAGTGAGCAGTCTTTCTCTACGAAATTAATTTTATGTCTGTTACTATAGTTTACTTTGTCTTTCTCCAAGATTTCTGTACTAACATTAGATTAATATTGTAAATAACGCAGATTATATTTTTTTACAAAAATAAAATAAATATTTAGATAAATTTTGTTATCAAACTTCCTAAGTCTTGATTTGAAAATACTAATTTAGTACAAGATTTGACTCAGTTTTTCTTGAGTATTTTTTAAAATTACAGGCGTTACAATATTAACTTGAACTCATTTAAATTGCCTAAGTTATATTTTAATAGTTTCATTAAATTTTAGAAAGAGTAAGTTTTTTGTCAAAAATTTTCACTGACTAAAAATTTACTTAATTTAATATTGCTTAACATATATTATTTAATAGCAAAAGTTTTCAACTGAGTAAAGGTGTTAACTAATGGTTTTGGTTGATAATATAAGCCTTCGTTTGGTCATTCTCCTAGCTATTAACCGTAATTACCTTAATTGGGCAACATTGTAACTACCTCATTACATTACACAAATTTAAATTAAAAATTATGACATTAATATGGATCAGATCACAAAAGAAAAATTTAACGATCACAGTTATCGACTCAACGAAGAATTACGGCTAATAAAATCATTGGGTTGGTTATTCAATAACCAACGTTTCCGCCAATGGGAGGTAGGTTCCAACGAACAGGATTTTTGTTCTTGTTGTCGCCGCGTGATGATTACAGAGGCAGAATCTTTTAATTGCGGATCGCGGTAAGGAATAGCCGCACGAGTTTGCAAATGTTCTTGTTCTTCTAAGGAGAGAGGAGGGAGTTCGGATGAGAGGGAATGATCATTGATTTTTCTACCTCCTTCATCTCTAGGGTATGCGGCTAAGGTACCTGGCGATCGCCTGCCAACAGGAGGAGTAGAACCTATTTGTAAACCAGCCAATATTAGTGCTGTGCGAACAGCCGCAGCACAAGAATAAGTTGCCAGCAAGCCATTCTTGTGTAAAGAGAGTGAAACTTGTTTCAGAAATTCAACAGTCCATAGCTGAGGACACTGAGGCGGGGAAAAAGGATCTAAAAAAATTGCATCTGCCTGGAAACCCGATTGATTTAACTTTACAATCGAGATTCTGGCATCACCGATCATTAACTTAGCGTTGAGGCATTGTGTTTGTATTTCCCCTGCAAACGCTAACCGAGTCAAAATGTCTGAGTATTCGTAATTCCAGTTATCAAATAAGTGATTGGCGATCGCCGCCTGGGGTACAGCCGGATTTAGTTCTAAACCGATTAATTCCACATGACAACTCGGATTTATTGCCCAAATTGTCTGTAAAGCGGCTGCGGTGTTGTATCCTAGACCATAACAAATATCTAGTAACCGCACAACTGGTTTTTCCGCAGCTTGAGCCAATTGCGTCGGTTCCACAAATTTAAAATAACTCTCCTGTTTAGCTCCAAAATGACTGTGAAATGACTCGCCAAACTCTTGTGAGAAAAAGGTGAAAGAACCATCCGCAGTTACTTGTGGTATAAAGTTATCAAATTCTGGCATCAGATTTTTTATTAATTAGTAGCTAATAAATGTAATTAAAGCTTTGAGTTTTTATGGTTGATATCCAACTTTTTGTTTCCCCAGTATGGCTTGTTGAACATCTTAACGATTCACAAGTTGTGATTGTGGATTGTCGCTTTTCTTTGGCTGATCCACAATTAGGACAAAAACAATATCAAACAAGTCATATCCCAGGGTCATTTTACCTAGATTTAAATCAAGATCTCTCCAGCCCTGTAGGGAAACATGGTGGCAGGCACCCTTTACCGGATATTAACCATCTAGCTCAGAAATTATCAGCAATGGGGGTAAATTCTCCAGAAACTTTAGTTGTAGCTTATGATGATTCTCGCTTGGCTTTTGCATCTCGTCTATGGTGGTTACTACGTTATTTAGGTCATGAGCGCGTAGTTGTGATGAATGGAGGCTTTAGTGCATGGCAACAAGCCAGTTATCCAGTTACAGATGTCATATCAAAACCCGAAACAGGTAATTTTATTCCTCAAATTAAAAACGAACTGGTAGTAGATATTGAAGTAATAAAAAGCCGCAAAGATTTACCACAGGTAGTATTAGTAGATTCGAGAGAGAGCGATCGCTACCGGGGTGAAAGGGAGCCAATTGATAAAATAGCTGGTCATATTCCTGGCGCAGTTAACTATCCTTGGCAAGAAGTTACAGATTCATCAGGAAATTTACTTTCTCAACTAGAACAACAACAAAGATGGGGAAACATCGCCACAGCCGAAGAAATTTTAGTTTACTGTGGTTCTGGTGTAACTGCTTGTGTGAATTTGCTTTCTTTAGAATTAGCTGGCATTCGTACAGGTAAACTTTATGCTGGTAGCTGGAGCGATTGGATTAGTTATATGTAGCAATTAGTTATTTGTTATTGGTCAAGAAGCAGCGCAAAGCGCGTCTACAAGTCGGGAAACCCGCGATCGCGCTCTGCCTCGCCTTTGTGCGAAACAAAAAAATAAGGACTAATGGCTAAAGACAAATAATAAATTCTAGAATTCTCCTAGCTTCAAATTGTAATAAACAGTCAAAAACCAACCATCAAAATCAATATTTTTGTCTGTAGAGTCACCAAAACTGATGCCACTTTGTAAATTTAAACTACTGGCATCAGAAACACGGTAAAAAATATGTCCAAATATGCGATGGTACTCGTCGTCTCTTTGCCGTTGCGTAAAGTCTGACAAGTTAAACTGATAATTTATCCCAACTTGGAGAGGTTGTTGTACCTTATAATTTAATGAAACCCAAACAGAATTAATTATCCGGCTACGGTTATCAGGTTCAGAAAAATTGGCACTAAATTGGTAAAAGCTATCTAGTGATAATTTAGAATTCAATGGGTCTCGCCTTCCCAAAGACAGCCGTAGTGAGTTTTCATTTAAAAAGCGATCGCCTGCGGCAAAACTGTTGCTATTCCTAGCATAGAAAAATTGTTGGTTACTCCAAGCAAGTTCCCCGTACATCCTTGACGAAAATTGTTGATAAAGTCCAATGTTAAAACTGAGTTGGTTGTAATTGAATTTCGATTGCTCTGTATAGCGAATTAAGTTACCATCAATTGAACCGTTGATATAAGTCTTGGATGTTAAAGGAAAATAGGCCGATGCCAATCTGAGTCCATAAAACATTAAGCCATCTTCTGTGGGGAAAAACTCAGACGAAAAAATGTTACTTGAATAGAAATAGCCTACCTGAGCTTGTAGAGAACCTATAGGTTTAAACTTAGCTACTGGCTGTTGTATTGGTGGGGTTGGCTGTCGTGGCCAAGGTCTTGGCTTAATCAGTAATTCAAGTTCTTGAAGGTCATTAGCCTCAGTTCTTGGCTGTGTTTGTGGCAAAGGTCGAGGTCTTACCTGTAGGTTAAGTTCCTGACGTTTATTATTACTAGGATTTGATCTTCTTTGTTGCAATAGCTGCCTTAATCGCTCTAACCTTTGTGATCTATCGGTTGAAGGTTCATTAAAAAGTTCTTCTATAATTACTGGTATTGGCGAAGACTCAGGAAATACTTTTGGCTGTCCTTCTATTTGTGGTAGATCAGTATCTCTATTAGTATCTTGTGGCTGGGGTAATGGTTGATTATCTGGAGTTGTTGGTGATGCGGGATTAGATTGGGCAGTAAGTGCTTTTATTTGTAGTAATTTTGAGGGTATATTTTCTGCTGTTACTAAATAATGAGGCTGCCGTATTTGTTCATTAAAGTCATGTAATTTAATACCCCACGCTGCATTTTCTCCAATACAAAAATTGCTTGCACCACTCAAAGTTAAGAAAGTTACAGAAAAAAAATTTTTCCAGTCCTTTGGTTGCATTAACATTTATGCTTGATATACAAAAAATCTCACAATTCAGTTTTATGATTAAAAATCTAGAAAGTATATTCATCGAAACAAATTAGTTAATTTTGATATTATTTTTTAATACTTGTAGATTTATTAATAACTTAATGACTAAAATATTTAATTAAATTTACTTTAATTTAATTTAAGTTATAAAGTTAACAATGTCAAAAGTATAATACTGCGGTACATATAGCCCCTTATGCGACATTAAATAAATTATCCCAGTTTTGATATATTTATGTATATGAAATCTTTCCGCTTTTTGATATTTAGTTTATTGGGAGTTATATTCATACCTTTGCCCAATCAGGCAAATGCGACGACTCCCCTAACGCGCGCTGAAATTCAGAACTTGCAAAATTTCGTACAACTGCTACCTAGAAACAACAAAAAACGCCCAGCACGCAAATTAGATCCAATAGTTCCTGGTGATGGATTAGCCACCGGTAGATCATCTCTAGCAGATTTGCGTTTCAACGATGGTTCTTTAGCACGAGTTGGGGAAAGGGCGGTATTTCAATTCTTACCTAAGGTTCGGAATTTCAGGTTGTCAAATGGAACGGTATTGTTGCTGATTCCACCAGGAAGAGGACAGACAAGGATACAAACACCAAGTGCTGCTGCTGCAATTCGAGGTTCAGCCTTATTTGTCCGCTACGACCAACAAACAGACATCACAGTTGTTGGCGCACTTACAAATAGCGGTATTGAAGTCTTTAACCGAGAAGGTTCTCAAAGTCAGGTTTTGGCAGCAGGACAACTGATGGTGATAGTTAAAGGTCAATTTCAAGGTTTATACGATTTTGATCTGAGAACTTTTTATAAAAATAGTGATTTAGTTGAAGGCTTAAATTTAACCAAGCAAAATATTACACCCAATCCAGATCCAGCGATCGCCAGTGTTCAAGTTGAAACTGCGGCAGCTTTAGCAGTACAGTCGCCTGTAGTTGGTCAAGGTGTGATTGAAAACCCATCTTTTCTAGAATTATCCGCTAATTCTCCAAGTTCTTCCACCCAAAGTACTGCTTCTGATAATTCTCCAGTTAACTCCTTGGTAGAAACAGGACAATTTTTACCAGATACGCTTAATGAACCAAACAATAATGACAACATCATAAATCCTGATCAGCCAATTCCAGATAATAATTCTGGCAATCCCACAGGTAATAATCCGGGGAACAACCCAAGTGGGAGTTCTGGCAATCCCACAGGTAATAATCCAAGGAATAACCCAGGCGGGAACCCCAGTAATCCCGGTAATCCCACAGGTAATAATCCGAGGAATAACCCAGGCGGGAACCCCAGTAATCCCGGTAATAATCCTGGTAACAACTCAGGTGGTAATCCCGGCAATCCCACAGATAATAATCCCGGCAATAACCCAGGTAATCCCGGTAGTAATCCTGGTAACAACCCAGGCGGAAATCCCGGTAATCCCGTAGATAATAATCCCGGCAATAACCCAGGTGGGAACCCTGGTAATCCCGGTAGTAATCCTGGTAACAACCCAGGCGGAAATCCCGGTAATCCCGGTAGTAATCCTGGTAACAACCCAGGCGGAAATCCCGGTAATCCCGTAGATAATAATCCCGGCAATAACCCAGGCGGTAACCCCGGTAATCCTGGTAACAATCCAGGCGGGAATCCCGGAAATCCCGGTAATCCCGTAGATAATAATCCCGGCAATAACCCAGGCGGTAACCCCGGTAATCCCGGTAATAATCCTGGTAACAACCCAGGCGGGAATCCCGGCAATCCCACAGATAATAATCCGGGGAATAATCCAGGCGGGAATCCTGGCCATAACCCAGGAGAAAACGAATATCCTGCTCCTTAAAATTCTTAAAAAAGAAACTAAATCGGTAATTTATAGTTATCGATTTAGTTTCTTCCTCGTAATTTAGAAATATCTACTCTTTAGTAATTACAGCCTTGCAATACATTTATCTTCATGGTTTTGCTTCTGGGCCTAAATCTGCCAAAGCACAGGCTATATGCGATCGCTTTGCTAAAATTCAGACACAGCTAAAAATTCCAGACCTAAATACTGCTGACTTTTCTCAGCTAACAATCACGCGTCAAATCAATCAAATTGCGGCAGAATTTCCAGATGATTCTGCACCAGTCACCTTAATCGGCTCAAGTTTAGGCGGCCTAGTATCGGCTCATTTAGGACAGCAATACCAACAAGTGCAACTCTTAATTCTATTAGCACCAGCCTTTGGTTTTTTATCACATTGGTTGCCAAAGCTAGGAGATGAAGCAGTCAAGCGTTGGCAAGATGAAAATTATCTTATGGTCTACCATTACGGGGAAAAGCGATCGCTACCTTTGAGTTACGATTTCGTTACAGATGCACAACAATACCAAGAGGATAAGTTACAACGTCCTATTCCAACGCTGATTTTGCATGGTATGGAAGATGAGGTTATTCCAATTACCGCTAGTAGAGACTTTGCGCGATATCGTCCTTGGGTAAAGTTGATAGAACTCGATAGCGATCATGCTTTAGCAAATGTCACAACAGAAATTTGGCAAGCAATTTGCCTGTTCTGTCAGTTACCGTAACGCGGTAAAATATGGAACTCTCCCATTATTCAATAACATAGTCATTCGTAATTTTAATTAATGACTATTGACTAAAAATTATGCTTCCTTTTATCCGCTCAGATTTAGCCCAATTCACTGCTTACAAACCTCACCCCAGCAGTAATACATCTGAACCAGTCACCACACAGTTTGACCGACTGGATACAAATGAAAGTCCTTATGATTTACCACCTGAATTAAAAGAAAAACTAGCCTGGACATATCAAGAAGTCATAGAAACCAATCGCTATCCTGATGGCGGACATGAGCAACTAAAAGAAGCGATCGCCGAGTACGTGAATGAATCGGCTAATCTCTCTCCAGCAGTATTTACATCTGCCAATATTTCTGTAGGGAATGGTTCAGATGAACTAATTCGCTCTTTATTAATCGCTACTTGTCTGGGAGGAGAAGGTTCAATTCTAGTAGCTAATCCCACTTTTTCTATGTACGGGATTTTAGCGCAAACTTTGGGCATTCCAGTAGTGACTGTAGGCAGAGACGAAACCAATTTTGAAATAGACTTAAAAGCTTCAAAGTCTGCAATAGAACAAACTCAACATCCACCTATTCGGGTAGTTTTTGTTGTCCACCCCAACTCTCCAACGGCGAATAAGCTAACTAAGGCTGAGTTGACATGGCTGAAAAGTTTGCCAGAACAGATTTTAGTAGTAATTGATGAAGCTTACTTTGAATTTAGCCAAGATACCTTAGTCGGTGAATTGGCACAGCGTCCTAATTGGATAATTTTACGCACATTTTCTAAAGCATTTCGTTTAGCTGCACTGCGTGTAGGATATTGTATTGCTCATCCAGAAGCGATCGCTATTTTAGAAAAAGTTCGCTTGCCTTACAATCTTCCTAGTTTTTCGCTAATCGCAGCTAAGACAGCTTTGCAAAACCGTCAACTCTTACTCAGTGCAATTTCACCAACACTCACTGAACGAGACAAATTGGTCACAGTTTTGTCGCAATATCAAGCATTACAAGTTACAGAAAGTGCTGCTAACTTTCTTTATCTGCGTCTTAAACCCAATACTTATAACTCACCAGATACTGCTTTAAAAAGCATACATCAAAAACTCACAAGCTCTGGCACACTTGTGCGATTACTTCCAGGAGGATTGAGAATTACTGTTGGGACGGCAGAGGAAAATAACCGTACCTTGGAACGAATACAAGCCGCTTTAGCGAATCTTGAATCTTAACTATATATACAGCAGTTTTCGCCCCAATAAGTTACATTACTCTAGCCTAAGAGCCGCTTTTCCTTATCTACTTGTACTGCACTCAAACGAAAAACGCTGTATTAGTAATTAATATCGAATATCTGCTCCGCCGCCCAAACGGCGTACGATACTTACAGTCTGTGGCAATACTCCTACTAAAAGGGCAAAAGCTTTATCCGGCAAATGAGCCACCACCTCTGGGGGAAAATACTGTTCAAACTGATCTAAAATCTTTTGAACTCGCTGTTGAGGAACTGAGTTTTCAGTAATCTGTTTGATCAACCGAATCCATTGTCGGCGTATTAAATAAGCTTTTTGACGCTCTTCATAGGATTCGGGAGTTAATAAAGATAAATTACCAATAGGCAGAGCGATTTGACAATCACTATCGTAGTCCCCACCTACGGCTGCTCCCGGCCCAGCAAATTCTGCATGGTAACGTTTAAAAAGTATTAATCCATTTCGCTTCCGACTGTTGATAATAAAAACCTTCCCACTGTTCAGCAGTGTGAGGATATCCGAGCCGCACGATTGCTCAGTTCCATCTAGCATCACAAAATGGTCAAGGAAACTAGTGTCGGGGTAATAAGTTGAAACCATAGTAGTTTGATAGCGTAGTCGCTTTTCGCTATCCATGTTTTCTATAAATTTTGAATAATTTAGTAGTTGTTTGCACTTCAAGCGATAACTTTGAATTAAACGAAATTAAAATCTTTGTGTTTTTTATTGTTAAACTTTTTTGTCAGTTTAGTTATGATAAAGGACAAATTATTATTAATCTGCAATTTATGTGATTATATTTTATGAGATTTAGCGTAATTTGTCTGCCAACTATTCTAAAAAAAGATTAAAGTTTTTATAAAGATGAATAAATCAAATGCAAAGTTATTATGAGGTAGATTTTACCTACCAGCGTAATTTCACTGATGACTTTATCATATTATATATTTTATATTAATTAATTTTAAAACTTTGAAGATTAAATAAATTGTATGTATGTTATTTTTCCTTACAAATAAAATAGACGTATTTATATTTTTCATCAGTTACATGATTAAAATTTTTGGATGTTAGCTACTCTATGACTAGTAGTTGATTTTTTTAAAATCTCCCTAAATGTGGAAATACAGAAAATTGAAGATAGTATTTCTACTTAACCACCTAAATAGTAACGATTAATGAGAGAATGTTGGAATTAAAGTCAAAAAGTGCCGAACCCAAGTTTTAGCCTGCAACCAAAATTGGATTAAAAACACATTTTTATCGTACTCAAATATTATTTTAGTTTTTAATTACCTGAGTTTTGAGTCAAGCTTGTTGGTGCGATCGCCTTATCATAATTTTGAGCCATACCCAATAACTTAGCTGATTGAATCAACAGCCAGGTGCTTGTGTAAGAATAAGTGACGAGGACTTTTGAGAAAAAATAAATTCCAATTATATTCTACTTTGTGCATCCGATATCCTAATTTAAAATAAAGTTGCCTCGCCTGATGATTATCTTCCAAAACATGGAGATATAAGTCTTGATAACCCCACTCTTGGCAGATATTTTCACAGCTAGTCAGTAATCTTGAGGCCACACCATGCCGACGGTATTGTTGGTCAACAGCTAAGTTAGACAGATAAAGAAAACTTTTACCACCTTGTTTCCAAGATTCATGGAAACGCAAGCCCAGTTCTACGGTTCCTACTAACTTATGAACCCCAGCATTAGTAACGTCAACCGCAACTAAACAAATATGATGTGGTGCAGATGATGACAAACGCTGTCTGAAGTCCTCATAAATTCCTAAACGTAGTAACGGAAAAGCCCATCCCCAGAAACCATTTTGAGAGTGAAAGCTTTCGGCAATAATTTGAGCAATACCAGCCAAATCAGCAGGTGTAGCCGCACGAATATGGAATTGTTTGGCAACTTGATTAGCGGCGGATGTGATTGGTTGTTCGTGGTATGAGTTAAAAAACCAGGATGTCAAGGTTAGTTTAGTATGAATTGCATTTAACGAAAATCTTCTCAAATATCCTAAAACACCTTTTGCTACTGTAAATACAATTATTTTTATATACTTAAAATTTCAAGAAATCATTATAGGTGTTGTAGGTTCTTCTGTAAGTGGATAACACACTCAGCATCTTTCTGCACAATAAATCACATCAATCGTCACAAGCAACCACATCCACTTCAGAACTTACAGCGTATTGCAAACGTATGAGGTACAGTAACAAGGGATTGTAACCCAGTTCTTTAAATCTGTACGATTAATAAAATCAACTAAGTAGAACGGCGTAAATATTTGTAGTTGGGAAAAGGCAGGAGGCAGGGGGCAGCTATGCTGGAGAAAACAGGGTTTCTGCCTGATTAACCTTTCTTAACATAGTTTTGTTTTTTCCCACCTACTTACTTACACTGGCAATTAGATGTGTATGGCCAAATGAAAGCGACTTCTGTCGGCAGTCATGGCTTTGACTAGCTAAAGGATAATTATAACTCCCAAACCTGAGAAGGTTTAAGGAAAACAATGCTCTAAGTATTTTCACTATGGTTTATAGGCAAAATAACTTTTAGTGTTCATTCTACTTAGTTGCAGTTAGCTAGTGACCTTAACCCAGTACACAATATCTTAATTAAAGAAAAATTAATTTGCAATTATCACCATATAGTTGTGCAACTGATGGTTATGCCTGCTAAATTAGAAAAAACTCATGGTCTAATAGTATACTTTGCTTTTAAAACGTATTGTTGTGATATGGCTCACTCCACCAAGACCAAAATAAAGAAAATTTACCTGCAAATGTTAGTACAACTGTTACAAAGGGCAAACTTAATATGCAGCTTAAGTCGTGTTTTTCAACCAGACCAGATGCTGTATGTAGTAATGTAAAGCTCTCACTGGAGGTAAGAACAAACTTGGCAAGCATCAGCTATGTCACCAAACAACTAACCAGCAAAGCAATTGTGCTATGTCAGAGCAAGTGGCAACCATTACAAACTATTGAGGCTAATTGCTATGAGTAACAAATATTACACTCATCAGTCATCTAGGCCAACAGCCATATTAGTTAAAATGCTCTGCTCTTACCTGAGGAAGAAAAATTTCTTTTTGATCAGATTATTCTTTATCCAACTGCCGTTGCAGCAGGAAAGCGGTGCATGAAATCTCAAGTAAAAAGTAAGCCTAAAATTTTGGTTGTTGACGACGAACCCGACAACCTAGATTTGCTTTACCGCACCTTCTATCGAGATTATAAGGTGCTGAGGGCAACCTCTGGGCCTGCGGCGCTAGATCTGCTGGCACAAGAAGGAGAGGTCGCAGTGATTATCTCCGATCAGCGAATGCCAATCATGAGTGGAACCGAATTTTTGAGTTTGACAGCCACTCAATATCCCGATATCATCCGGATTATTTTAACTGGCTACACTGATCAATACCGTTGCCAAAATAAGAGCATGAAGAGGTAGGGCGTTTCGTAGTAGAGTTGTTGTCTCTCACAACGACAACTCAAAAACCACTAGTCGCCCATGCC
>NZ_JACJRV010000041.1 GCF_014697475.1 Nostoc sp. FACHB-152 | reverse complement strand
GAGAAAAAGGAAATTACAGTACAGAACGTGTTAAATTTAACTCTGATTCTAATGCTTAACGTTTCGTTACATACTTGTAAATTTTCTCGCCCACCTACTTAGTAGTAAAAGAAAATGTGATTGAATCATTAGATAAAATTTTTGGAGCTAATGGTAATTTATTGGTAGCTATACCTATAGAGTTTCGCCCAGTTGAGCAGATACCTGAACCATCTTTTATATTAGGGCTGTTCGCTGTTGGTCTTTGGGGTACAAGTAAAGTAATTGCGAAACATCAAAAATAGAAATCATCAGGGAGCGGAATGTGGTTTATAAATAGGCGATCGCCCAAATTCTCCTCTACTTTATTTAATATATGCTCAGATATTTACTGTAAAGATAGTACCTTTAGGATGATTATCATCGATAGTAATTGTGCCGTGATGTGCCTCGATCGCTATTTTGCAAAAAGCCAATCCTAAACCAATTTGCGAAACCTCAGGCATGAGATTGCCAATTGCATACTTCTCAAAAATGATTTGGCGTAAATCTTCTTGAACTCCAGGGCCAGCATCAGCAACTTGCAATTTAGCACCTCCTGCTGGCAAATACTCTCCGCGCAAGGTAACTTGCGAGTTTGGTGGCGTAAATTTGATGGCGTTGGTGAGTAAGTTATCTATGACTCGACGCAAAATAAGCGCATCTACTTCAACATTTCCACCGGGTGGAGGTAATTCACTAAGCAGGGTGATGTCTTTTTGGATAGCAAGAGCTTCAATATCTTTCAATGCTGACATACACAGCGTAGAAATATCTACTGGTGTGTAGTTCAGAGCTAGTTTCCCAGATTCTAGCTTGGCCATAATCAGCAAGCTATTAATTAATGATTGTAGTTGTTGTCCAGCCTGTCTAATTTGATCAACCTTGAGCATCTGCTGTTGGGGCGATAATTTAGGAAACCGGAGAATCTCAGCCGCTAACACAATACTAGTAAGCGGATTTCGTAAGTCATGAACAATCATGTTTACCATGTCTTCTCGCAGTTTGAGCAATACTTGCAGACTGTCGTATTGCTGCTTAATTCTCAACATAGAATGCACCCTGGCTCTGAGTTCCACACCGTTGAGGGGTTTACTAATAAAGTCATATGCACCTGCCGCTAGACATCGAGCCAAATCTTCTTTAGCAGTTAATGCTGTGGCCATGATAATTGGAACTGCTTGCCATTGTGGATCAGCTTTGATGCGTTGGCATACTTCGATTCCATCTAAATCTGGCATCATTACATCCAGCAAAATTAAATCAGGCTGAAAACTATTGAGTCGATTTAAAGCTTGTTGACCGCTAGGAGCGTAGTATAACTGGTAATTTTCCCCATCTAACAAAGTTTCAACAACATCGAAGTTATCGGGTTCATCATCAATTACTAAAATAGAAGGCTGAGTATCCATGAAAATTTTCCGCTATCTTCCTAAAAGTTGTTGAATTGTGGTGACAAGCTGTTTGAGTTTGACAGGTTTGGTGAGATATTCGTTGGCTCCCGCAGCTAAACAAGTTTCGCGATCGCCTGTCATTGCCAACGCCGTCAGTGCAATAATCGGGGTATGAAAAAATTGCTGATGATCACGGAGGCGGCGTATCGCTTCTAAGCCATCCATCCCTGGCATTTGGATGTCCATCACAATTAACTCAGGGCATTGAGCTAGAGCCACATCAATAGCTTGTTGTCCATTATTGGCCAAAATCAAATCATAGCCTCGGCTTTCAAGATAACCAGACATCGTATCAATGTTTGCCTGATTATCTTCTGCAATTAAAATCAAAGGATGAGTCAGAGCTACTTCTGATACTCCCATTTGAGTTTGCACCTCAGAACTGGCAGAATTTTGCAGTTTCTCTATAGTTGTCTGAAGTTGAGTGCGAGTGATAGGTTTAACAAGATATTCCGATGCTCCTTGAGCTAATCCTTTAACGTAGGGAATGCAAACATGGAAACAACTGCCCTGTCCAACTTCACTAGTTACTGATACCGTTCCACCATGCAGGTTAACAATCCGTTTGACCAGTGCTAAACCGAGACCAGTGCCACTGTACTGACGGTTGAGACTACTGTCAAGCTGAATGAACGGCTGAAACAGCTTGCCAATTTCTTCCGCAGCAATCCCGATGCCGGTGTCTGTAATATCAAAGCAGAGGTTAAAGGATGAACTAAACAAGGCAGAATTAACTTCCCCTACTCCTCCACTGCACCCCTGCACCCCTGCACTCCTGCACCCCTGCACCTCTGCCCCTCTGCACCTCTGCACCTCTGCACCTGCCTGCTTTTCTGCCTCTTCCACCCGGACTTCTAGCGTCACAGAGCCTCCCTCTGGGGTAAATTTCACGGCGTTGCTCAGTAGGTTGATGAGTACCTGACGCAGGCGGCGCTCGTCTGCTTGAATGCTGCGAATATTGTGAGCAATGTGAGTATTAAGGCGGATATTCTTTTTAGATGCCATTTGTTTGATGAAGGCGAGGCTAGCATCACACAGGCTTTTGACCCAAATATCACCTAGTTGCAGTTCTAGTTTGCCAGATTCTATTTTAGATAGGTCTAAAATATCATTGATTAGCTCTAATAAATGCCTACCACTGCGTTCAATAGTGGATATCGCTTTGATTTGTCGTTCATTGATTGAGCCGAACACAGCTTCTTGTAAGCCTTCAGACATCCCCAAAATGGCATTCAGTGGTGTTCGCAACTCATGACTCATGTTTGCCAAAAATTCGTCTTTGAGCCGTGTGGCGCGAGCGAGTTCTGTGTTGGCTTTCGTAAGTGCCTCATTGGTGTGCTTAACTTTTGCTTCCGCTTGTTTGCGTTCAGTGATATCCATCATTGTACCGATGTAGCCAATAACCATACCATTAGCATCGGTTTCTGCTAAGACCTGACAATAAAACCAAATGACATCACCAGATGGACGCAGACATCTACCTTCAACACAATAGGTTTGTCCTGGTTGATATGTTTGAATCCATTGATACCATTGCCGAGCGAGGCGATCGCTGTCATCTGGATGTATAGTTTCTAACCAACCCATTCCAAATGCAGCTTCTAATGGTCTGCCCATCATTTCGCTCCAACGATCATTGGCATAGATACAGTTGTAAGTCGCATCAAGTTGGTAAATAACTACTGGTACTGCTTTCGTTAATGTTGCATAGCGGCGTTCGCTTTCTTGCAAGACTAGCTCTATAATTTTGCGTTGTGTAATATCTGTTTCTGAACCACTCATGCGAGTCACATTACCAGCATCATCCCATAATGCTTGACCTCGGTCTGATATCCATATATGGCGGCCGTTTTTGTGTTGTACTCGGTATTCTTCTTGGAAGAATGGAGTTTTTTGGGCAAAATGGTCAGCAATTGCTTGCATAACCCGGTCATAATCATCTGGATGAATGCGACTCAACCTTTCTTCTAAGTTGTTATTAATCTCATGTTCAGCAAAGCCGCGCATTTGTTTCCAGCGAGTTGAGAAGAAAACCTGATTGGTTTTAATATCCCAATCCCAAATACCGTCATTACTGCCTCGCAACACCAGTTGCCAACGTTCTTCACTTTGCTTTAAAGCTGCGGTGCGCTTTTCAAATTTAGCTTCTAATTCCTGATTCAGTTGTTGCAACATCTTTTCTATTTGTTGGCGTTGTGCCAGTTCTGTTTGTAGTTGCTCATAGGCACTTGCCTGCTGAATGGCGATCGCCACTTGTATCGCTAATTGTTCTAACAAATCTACTTCTACCGATTGCCAGTGGCGAGATGTACTACATTGCTGTGCAATTAATAATCCCCATAATTGCGTATTAACGAAAATGGGTACTACTAAATAGGCTTTAACTTCAAATTGTTCTAAAAAATGCAAATAGCTATCACTTAAGCCTGCCTGATAAATATCATCAATTACGCATTTTTGCCCGTAGTGGCAGTCTTTTCCATCTCCCTGTTGAAAGCAGGTGTCGTGAATTTGCTTCCCTAGAGCTAGTGTCCAATCTCCAAGAACTGACTCTGCTACAATAGAGCCGTTCATATCCGCCTGGAATTGATAAATTAATACTCTATCAGCTTTGAGAAACTGACGAATTTGTGTTGCTGTCTCATGCAGAATTTCTTCTAGTTTGAGAGACTGACGAATTTGTAAAGTTATCTTAGAAATTAATTGTTGTTGTTCTCGGCTTTTTTCTAAATCTCTAGCTAGATGCATCCGTTCTACTGCATTATGAATTGCACTTTGCAAAGCTTTCGGACTAAAATGATTCTTCACTAAATAATCCTGAGCGCCATTTTTCATAGCACTAACTGCAATCATTTCGTCTCCTGCTCCTGTTAGCATGATGACAGCAGATTGCTGATTATTGATATTTTTTCTCAATTGCTGCAAAAACTCTAGCCCATCGTCATCAGGCAATAAATAATCCAGCAAAATCACATCTGGTGTGTGTTGCTCACACCATGTTATAGCTTGTTTTGCTGTCTCGAATTCTAAAATTTCATAGGTATATAATTTATTCTGTTGTAGATACTGTCGATAGATGTAACGATCTACAGCGCAATCATCAATTAGTAGGAGAGTTAAAGGAACGCGTTGAGTCATATACTACCCATATAAGCGCGATTATATACCAGCAACAAAGTAAAAATTTTTATAATTGAGTTAACTAAGTATTTAGTATTCCCTCGATACTCTCCATAATTCACTAACATCTCAAAAAGCGATAAGTAGGTCGATGTTAAAAATTAATTGTCGTTATGACAAGGCAGGAGGCAGAAGGCAGAAGGAAAGAGGGTTTTAGACAACTTTATTTTTCGTTACATACTTCAGTTTATTTGCAACGATATACTTAATCTTGATCTAGCAGCTTATCTAGGCTGCTTTAATCTCACTCACCAGGGCTTTGATTATGAACAATTTTGAGTAGTTGGGGGCGTTTTACATAAGGCTCCCCTCAACTTCAGTATGATATTTTAGTTATTCCGCAACGCTTGCAGTTGTTTTAAATGCTCTGACTGTTGTTGAAGACGGACTGAAAGGCGCTCGCACACTAATTCGCAAATTTCAAAAATTAATGGGTCTGCAATTTCATAATAAATATTCACCCCTTGTGGTTGACGTTGAACAATTCCTGCTTGCGCCAACATCTTCAAATGCTTGGATACATTTGCTTGTCCCATTCCAGTTGCTTCGATAATTTCTGAGACATTTTTGCTACCTGATTTTAAACTGCACAGCACTTGAAGCCGACTAATTTCTGAAAGCACCTTAAAATAGTCAGCTATTGGCCCAAGGGCCATAGGTAAACCTTCAACCATCATCGTTTAAATAAATTAAACTACTATATTACTATATAGTAGTTTAATTAGGTAATTTTTAACTCAGCAATTTAGCATACATCGCCAGTAAATTTATAGCTTGTCGTAGACATCGCTTATTTGAAGAATGCACTGCGGACTTGGCGGACATGGGAAAGGGATTAAATCACCAGAAGCCATGTTTGTTGCCGTTTGTAAGGAGGGCTGGAAACCTAAGTCCGCGCGCAGTCCAAGTCTGGTGTGGTTGTTTGGTTCGAGTGGGCGCGAAAAAACAGGGTTGTAATTGCTATGTCTGGTGAGGCCTTGTATACGCCAGAAGGTGAAGCGGTGGAATTAGCAGAGATGATGCGGCGGTATCCGGTGTAAGAATAACAACAAATCTGAGGTGTTATTACTGCAAATTTATGTTAGCGCAAAAAATTAAGTCTATCCAAAACGATGCTTTTCAAGCCGCGTCCAAGGGTATAGGCAAAGATTTGTAAATCTGCAACAGTAAATTAATTCATAAATCTAAACAGTTTACACCTTTCAAAAAGGACATAAACTAGGGATAATTTTCTCAACTAGCCAAGTACATCAATTGATAATTTTTAGTTTATGATTGGCGAGCTATTTTAGCTAATCTTATTATAAGTAAAGCCAAAGAACTTAAAATTAATGAATCTAGAATTATTAACAAAGTTACAGGGCTTGTGTCGAGATGAAGCAGCATTTGAAGAAGTCAAACAGATCATTACAAGTGAAGTTCAACACTTAGACCAAGAAATTACTCAAGCATATTTCCAAGTAGAGCAGCAAAAGGCATTATTCCGTGTAGTAACTCGCCTGCGGGAACCTATTGACTTGGAAACAATTTTTCATTCCACAGCTGTCGAGGTGCGTCAACTCTTACAAGCAGACCGAGTAGGGATGTTTCGTTTCTACCCAGAATCAGGCTGGGATGATGGAGAATTTGTTTCGGAAGATGTAGACTCAGAGTTTGTCTCAGCAATGGCACAAAAAGTTCACGATCATTGCTTTGGAGAACAGTTTGCAATTCATTATCAGCAAGGGAGAATTCAGTCCGTTGCAGATATCTACAGTTATGGATTGAGTGAGTGTCATATTCAAATATTGTCACAATTTCAAATTCGAGCGAACCTAGTAGTACCGCTACTTCAAAGTCAAAAGCTCTGGGGATTGCTTTGTATTCACCAATGTCGCGCTCCCAGAAAGTGGCAAACCACAGAAATTGAGTTTGTGACGCAAATTGCCAACCACCTTGGCGTAGCTCTCAAACACGCAGAACTTACAGCCAATTTACGAGCGGAAGTCTTAGAGCGCCTACAAGCACAGCAAGCAGTTCAATCCCTTAATCTAGGGTTACACAGAACGATTGTTGAATTACAAGCAGTAAATAAAGAACTAGAAGCCTTCTGTTACTCTGTTTCTCATGACTTGCGTGCGCCTTTACGTAGTATTGATGGATTTAGCCAAGCTTTATTGGAAGATTACTTTAATTTGCTGGATACAACCGGGCAAGACTATCTGCGGCGAATTCGTGGCGCAACTCACCGGATGGGGCAATTAATCGACGATCTGCTAAACTTATCTAGAGTTACTCGTAGCGACATAAACTTGGAATTAGTAGATTTGAGTTTGTTAGCTAGCAATATTTGTCATGAGTTACAACAAAGTCAGCCAGACAGAGAAGTGGAGTTTGTTATTCAATCACAATTGTTAGTCGAAGGCGATAAGCATCTGTTAAGAGTAGTGCTAACAAACTTACTGAATAATGCTTGGAAATTTACCTCTAAACATCCCCAAGCAAAGATTGAGTTTGGCACAATTATGAGTGACACTGACATCCCAATCTACTTTGTAAAAGATGATGGTGCTGGCTTTGATATGGCATACGCGAACAAACTATTTGGGCCATTTCAAAGGTTACATGGAGTAAATGAATTTCCCGGAAATGGAATTGGCCTAGCCACTGTGCAGCGAATTGTGCATCGACATGGTGGTCGAGTATGGGCCCAAGCGGCTGTGGAACAAGGAGCGACCTTTTACTTTACACTGTTAGCAGAAGAAGCAGGGGATGAGAGTGAACAACAAGACAATTCTTCTAGTTGAAGATAATCCTGATGATGAGGCTTTGGCAATCAGAGCTTTGAAACGAAATCACATCAGTAATCAAATCGTAGTTGCTCATGATGGTGTTGAAGCTTTAGATTATCTGTTTGGGACTGGAGTTCATACTGGTCGAGATACCAGCATTCAACCGACAGTGATTTTGTTGGATCTCAAATTACCCCGCATTGATGGTATTGAAGTATTGCGCCGCTTGCGAGAAGACGAGCGCACTAAACTTTTGGCTGTAGTAGTTTTGACTACCTCTAGTGAAGAACAAGATCGGCTTAATAGTTACAGCTTAGGGTGCAATAGCTACATCCGTAAACCAGTAGATTTTATTGAATTTACAGAGGCAGTACGGCAGTTAGGAATGTATTGGTTACTTTTGAACGAACCACCACCAGTTTAAAGAGGCACTCAAGATGAACTTTCACCTGCGTGTTCTAATTCTTGAAGATTCAGAAGATGATACTATCTTAACCGTGCGGGAATTACGTCGAGGTGGCTACACTCTAGATTATATTCGGATAGATACCGCAAGTGCTATGCAGGCAGCGTTAGAACAGCAGACTTGGGATATTGTCATAGCAGATTACAATATGCCTGCTTTCACTGCCCCAGAAGCGTTGAGAATTCTTCAAAGCCGGAAGTTAGACATACCATTTATTATTGTCTCCGGTACGATTGGCGAAGATATTGCCGTCGCTGCCATGAAAGCTGGAGCGCACGACTACCTAATCAAGGGTAATCTAGCTCGTTTAGTTCCCGCAGTAGAACGGGAGTTACGAGAAGCAGAACAACGGCATCAAAGTTATATCACCGAACAGGCTTTACAGCAGAGCGAAGAACGGTTTAGCCAATTAGCGGAAAATATTACTGAGATGGTTTTTTGGATGTCTGACCCTAAAGAACGTCAGATGCTTTACGTTAGTCCTGCCTACGAAATTATCTGGGGATATACTTGCGAGAGCTTGTATGCTAACTCTATGGGGTGGCTAGAGGCAATTCATCCTGAAGATCGGCAATACATTCAGTCTATCTTTTTTGAGAAGTCATTGACAGGTAATTATGATGAGGAATATCGCATTATCCGTCCTGATGGTTCAATGCGTTGGATACGAGATCGCGGTTTTCCTATTAGAGATAAATTTGGTGAACCTTACCGAACTGTTGGTATTGCCGAGGACATTACAAATCGCAAACTAGCAGAACAACAAATTCGTGAACAAGTTGCTTTGCTAGATGTTGCTACTGACGCAATTTTTGTGCAAGATTTGCAGCAACATCTTTCATTTTGGAATAAAGGTGCTGAACACTTGTACGGATGGGAAGCAGCAGAAATTGTGGGCAAGAAAACTGTTGAACGGTTGTACCGCCCAGCAAATTTGCCAGATTTTGAAGCAATACAGTTTACCCTAATTAGGGAAGGAAAATGGCAAGGTGAGTTGCAGCAAATTACAAAAGATGGTAAGAATATCATCGTTGAAAGCCGCTGGACACTTGTACGCGATGAAAATGGCAAACCCAAATCTATTTTGACTGTTAGCACTGATATTACAGAGAAAAAACAACTCCAAGCACAGTTTTTACAATCTCAAAGACTCGAAAGTATTGGTACTCTAGCAAGCGGTATTGCTCACGATTTTAACAATATTCTCACTCCTATTTTGGCAGTTGCTCAACTCCTACCTCTTAAAATTCCCAATTTGGATGAGAAAAGTCATCAAATGCTAGAAATATTAGAAGGTAGTGCCAAGCGTGGTGCTGATTTGGTCAAGCAAATTCTATCTTTTACGCGTCGAGGTACGGAAGGGATTCGTAATACCATCCAAGCTAGACATTTACTATCTGATATTGCACAGATTGCTCAGAGAACTTTCCCAAAATCCATCGAAATCCAAACTGAGTTAGCATCTGATCTTGGGACGATTGTGGCTGATGCAACTCAAATTCATCAAGTAATGATGAACTTAACAGTTAATGCCCGTGATGCTATGCCTAATGGCGGGATACTGAGGATCAGTGCCGAAAATTTGTGGGTTGATGAAAGCTATGCGAAGATGCAAGTTGATGCTAAAGTAGGCCCTTACATAGTAATTACTATTAGTGATAATGGAACAGGGATTGCGCCAGAAATTATAGATCGTATTTTTGACCCTTTTTTTACAACAAAAGAGATAGGCAAAGGAACAGGTCTAGGGCTTTCCACCGTTATAGGTATTATTAAAAATCATAACGGTTTTGTGAATGTTTATAGTGAAGTGGGCAAGGGTAGCATTTTTAAGGTTTATTTGCCGAGTAACCAAATATGTGAACTTCCAGTCACAGTTGATGCAAAACTAATAAATGGCAATGGTGAATTAATTTTAGTCATAGATGACGAGGTTACAATCTGCGAGATTACTAAAACCACGTTGGAAAGTCATAATTATAGAGTTTTAAGTGTTAGTAATGGTATTGATGCACTAGCAACTTACACTCAATTCAAGAATGACATCAATTTAGTATTGATAGATTTGATGATGCCAGAAATTGATGGTTATACTACAATATTCACGTTACAACGTATAAATCCGCCGATAAAAATCATTGCTATGAGTGGACTGATGCCTAACTGGAATAATTACAATAGAAATCTTAATATCCAAGATTTTTTACCCAAACCTTTCACAACTCAAGCATTACTGATATCTCTAAATAATGTGCTAAACTCAGCCCTTGGAACTGATACTTAAGCTAAAAGCGTGACTTACTACTATTAACCATTTAAATAGCTTTTATAGCCCAATAAACTCTAAAATTACTGTTAATTCTTGAATCTCATAAATCAAGTGTTTCTCACTTGTAAGAAATTTTATTAAGGTTGACTTTGCTTCGACATAATTTCAGCAACAATTATTCAATATTGGTATAAACTTAGCACTGATTATCTGCCAATTTCTACTTTAAAGTAGAACTTCACAGATTCATAGGCGATCGCATTGTCATACCTAGCCTCTAGCACTATTCTAAATTACTATTATTCTGCACATAAACATCTCGAATTGGAAAAGGAATAGAAATTCCTAATTCTTGATAACGCTTATGCAATTTCTTGACAAATAAATGTTTCCCTATGCGTTGGTCAAAGTATTCGTTAACTCGCATATAAAGGGTAAAGTCGATACTAAATTCACCAAAGGTATGAAATCTAATATAAGGTTCATTTTCAATTAATTCAGGCGCAATTTCTCTCATTACTTCTTTAGCAACTTCTACAGTTACTCTTTCTACTTGCTCTAAATCACTGTCGTAACTCACACCAACATTCATTGTTAGCGTAATTTCTTTAGCTGGTAGATGATAGTTCGTAAATATTGCCGAAGCTAATTTAGAATTAGGTACAATCACAACATTATTAGAAAGCTCTCTAATAGTAGTATTCCGCCAAGTAATATCTGTAACATATCCTTCCTGCCCAGCATCTAATTTAACATAATCACCAGTTCTGACCTGTTTAGAAATAATTAAATAAAATCCAGCAAATAAATTGGCTAGTGTATCTTGCAAGGCTAAACCGACAGCGATACCTCCAACTCCCAAAGTTGTAACTATTGGGGTAATTTGTATTCCTATTGTTTGTAATATAATTAATGTGCCTAAAACTAAAACAGCAATTTTTGCAAGGTTAGAAATTAATGAAGCTGAAATTCCATCAGTTTTACGAGTAAATAGATTGACAAAACCAGCCGTTAATCTTGCAAAAACTAAAGTAATAGAAAACAAAAAGAGAACTGTAATAATTTGCTTGACAACAACTTTCAAATCTGCATTTATATTTGGAGCAACAACTAAAGCGAATGAAAAACCTGTTAATATAAACCAAATAAAGGCTACTCGATGCAAAGCTTGAAAAATTATTCTTGTTCCGGGAATATGTTTTTGCAAAATGATTTGTTTGAGCTTAGGAAACAGAAAGTTTTCAAAAATGAATCCCGTTAACAAGCCAGCTACAATAAATGCGATTGGTGGAATCAATTGCATCATAACTATTTTTGATCCTAAACTCTGACATTAACACCCATTAAAGTTTAAACTTAATTAGGCTAATTTTAGCTAATGTATAACTTTTGTTCGGTAACATTATAAAGAGCTATAAAATAATTTATATCGTTCAAAAATAGTATTTTGATTTATTTTTGCCACAACTTTGGGTGTATTTCACATCAGATTTTGAAGAAAAATCAATAATATGGACTTGCCCATTATTTATCATCCAGATTACATTGCCCCCCTGCCTGAAGGACATCGCTTCCCAATGGCTAAGTTTCGTAAACTGTACGAGTTGCTATTAGCTGACGGTGTAGCACAACCAGAACAGTTTCATACTCCCATACGTCCACCTCAAGAGTTAATCCAGTTAATACATACACCAGAGTACGTTAAAGCATATTGCGAAGGAACTTTAGAGCCGAAAGCGCAACGTCGAATTGGCTTGCCCTGGAGTCCAGCTTTAGAGAATCGTACCTGTGTAGCGGTTGGTGGTACAATACTGAGTGCAAAGCTAGCTTTAAGTCAGGGTTTAGCTTGCAATACAGCTGGTGGCACTCATCATGCCTTTCCCAGTTATGGATCTGGTTTTTGTATTTTCAACGATTTAGCGATCGCATCCCGTGTTTTACAAAAACTTGGATTAGTTCAAAAAATCTTGATTGTAGATTTAGATGTCCATCAGGGAGACGGTACTGCTTTCATATTTGAAGATGATGAGAGTGTTTTCACTTTCTCCATGCACTGTGAAGTCAATTTTCCTGGTACAAAGCAAAAAAGTGATCTAGATGTTCCCTTACCTGTGGGAATGGAAGATGATGCTTATTTGCAGGTTTTGGCAAGTTATTTGCCAGATTTGTTAGCGGATGTCAAGCCTGACTTAGTATTTTACGATGCGGGGGTTGATCCACATATAGGCGATCGCTTGGGAAAATTATCCTTGACTGATACTGGCCTTTTCCGCCGGGAAATGCAGGTTTTAACTACCTGTGTTAGCGCAGGTTATCCAGTTGCCTGCGTCATCGGTGGTGGCTATGCTGATGATATGGATGCACTTGTCTGGCGACATTCTCTGATACACCGTGCCGCTAGTCAGATTTATCATCAATTTCGACTTTAAACAACAGGTAGAATCATCACTTTTGTTTTTCAACCTAATGTTATACCTGAATCTCCCTACTAAGAGAGAAATAAAATTTATACTTTTACGATTAAGTAATTACTAAGAAATAAAGCTCAGAAAACGGCTTTTGAAATTGCCTAATAAATGATTCTTAACGTTCAATAATAGGCAAAAAGACACAGAAAATCGTCAGATTCGATACAATTAATAGGCTGGGAGAGCCAAGGAGAACTAAGTGGTGCTATCAAAAGGCTTTGAAATCGAGATGTATACTGGCACACCTCAAGGTGAAATTGTTGGTCTCTCCGATAAAATTGTTGCCGACTTAGATGGGTTTGTGCGGGAACCAGACAGCCGGAATGTAGAATACATAACTAACCCATCTACAAGTTACGAAAATCTCTTGTGCGCCTTGCTGCGCCCCCGTCGGGAGTTAAGGAAATATCTCCAGCGTCTGGGAAACTACACTTTAATTCCAGGAAGCACACTGTCTTTAAGTGGAGGCGATCGCTTCTTTCGTTCCGATCCTACAAATCCTTATCATGACTATATTGAACAGACCTACGGCACAAAAGTAGTTACTGCTAGTGTGCATATCAATATAGGTATTAGCGACCCAGAAATCTTAATGCGGGCTTGTAGGTTAATCAGAGTCGAAGCACCATTGTTTCTTGCCCTGAGTGCTTCATCACCCTTTTTGAATGGCAACACAACTGGTTATCATTCCACCCGTTGGGGTGTATTTCCTCAGACCCCTGCCTACGTGCCATTATTTGAAAGCCACGCTCATCATATTAAGTGGGTAGAAGAACAGTTAATTGCTGGAACAATGCAAAATGTGCGGCATTTGTGGGTATCGGTAAGACCAAATGGCGATCGCCGCCCTTATGACCTAAATCGCCTAGAATTGCGAATTTGTGACCTAGTTACAGATCCAATTGCATTACTCGCAATTACCGCATTGTTAGAAGCACGTTTGTTGCAGATAATAGAGAAGCCCGATTTAGATCCGCTAACTCAAAGCACCTTCTCCCCTGAAGAATTAATCGCCCTCACCACTAACAATGAAATAGCAGCCGCTAGTGCTAGCCTTGATGCCCAACTCAAGCATTGGCAAGACGGCAGAACCATCTTAGCCAGAGATTGGATCGCTGAACTATATCAAGAAGTTTGGGCGATCGCAAAACAACAGGGCTTTAGCTGTTTTCTTTCCCCATTACACAAAATCCTGCGTGAAGGCAATGAAGCCCAACAGTGGCTACAATTACACAGCGTCGGTTTCGACTCTCAGCGTGTCATTACCCAAGCGGTTGTAGCTACCCAAGAACGTGAAATCGAACTAGAAAGTAAATTGTGTTCTTCTTTATTTGCTTAATTGGGAATAGGGTATTAGATATTCAAAAAAAACCTTAGCTTTTTGACATCTAATACCCAAAAATTTTTGGTGATCGCTAGATCTTCCTAGATAAGATACATATACTCAAAGTAGCTAGCAAATAACTTGCGAACATATTAGCCAGTAGGTTTGCCGCAGACAAAGTAATTCTGTCTGACAGTTCATAAAATACATTCCCAGAAATTTTTCTGGGAAAATTAACTGTTTTTTGTTTTAAAAAACTAATCAATGTAAACTACTTGATGATTATTAACAAAACCTATGAATAAGGTCTATATTTTGATAGATTTTTTATTGTCAATATAACTTTTTATACAATTTTGGCGATGCCCCAGGTAGTTTTAGTTAATCCCCAAATTCCGCCCAATACAGGAAATATTGCGCGTACTTGCGCTGCAACAGGTACAGAATTACATTTAGTAGGGCCATTGGGATTTGAAATTAGCGATCGCTACCTTAAAAGGGCAGGTTTAGATTACTGGCCTTATGTAAAACTGCATTATCACGAAACATTTGCAGCCTTTAAAAGCCTACAACAACAGCGTGGAGGCAGATGTTTGGGTTTCTCAGTGCGAGGCAGCTTTAATTATGTGCAGTTTCCATTTCAAGCTGATGATTGGCTGCTGTTTGGTAGCGAAACTACTGGCTTACCACCAGAGTCGCTATCAGCTTGTGATGCAACCTTATACATTCCCATGTTTGAACCAGGAGTTCGTAGCTTAAATCTTTCAGTAAGTGTTGCTATAGGCTTATTTGAATCTCGTCGGCAATTAGGTTACTTGCTATAATTTTTGACTTAAATATTAATAAGCACTGATATGGAAAAAAGCTGTAAATCCATATAGGAGCTACATTGTGGCAGGTAATCATCATCTAATAACTAGAAATAATATGTAATTCCTATACAATATTTGGATTTTTTTCAGTTAAAACACTGAAAATTTTGGGCTAGTTATAGGAGCATAATATAAGAAATTTATATAGGATTTTTCAGATTCTACTAGAATTAAATGATAGATTTTGATGAATTTGGTTTGTCTACTCTAAAAGAATAAAAGCCTTAAAATCCATACAAGACAAGCATTTTTCCCATTTTTACAAAATAAGTATATTTGAGGAGGACAAAAGTAGTTGAGAGTTTGTACGGTTGTTTTTTAGGGAAGAATCAACGTAAAGTCTCGTGTTGGGAAGACTGATCGGGGATAAAAACCTTGAAAATATCTACAGCAGGGAGCATCGCTTTTTTATAAGTCATAGCGACGAAGTTGCTAAAAGCAAAAGCAGACTCGGCTAATATTAAATTTCCTAGTCGTAGCTAGTAAAGCAAAACAGACGCAGACAAACAACAGTAAAAAGCAGAAGTTCTATGGTGTGAAGAGTGGAGCGGACAAGTAAGCACAGCAACTTTATGTTTTGCTAACAGGTGTGAACTTGTCTAAATCAGAGAAGCGAGTTAATCTTGCGTAAGTATCTCTGGTGAATGTGATCAAAATCCATCATTCGATGTGATCTAAATCATTGACTAGTATCCGACTGTAAAATCGAGGTCAGTTAAGCGCTAGTGATCATAGGAGGTCGTCTTTGAAACGAGCATTGAAAAAAAGAGTAAAGGCTGTGCTGAAAAATACCCCCAGCAGTGAAGGTGTCCCGGTCGAACAGTTAAATCTGGTAAATTCCAAAAATAATTGCCGGGTTCGCACACAAGCCGCCATGCTAGGTTTAGCTATATCAATGGGGGCAGGCGGCCTGCTAGTGACTCAACAAAGCGATCAAGCCCAAGCAGCGGCACCTGTAGGTAGCCAAAAGGCGACATCAACCTTTTCCGCCGCTCCTGACACTGAGGTGAAATTTGTTCCCACAAAACTGGAGACCAAACTAGTATCCTCAGCAACAATGCCAGAGAATCCTGTCATTGTTGAACCAACAGCAATTTCACAGTTGCCTGGGCTTGAAGCTAAATTACAAGTTGCATCTGGCGGGATGTCTGTACAAATTCAGACACCAGAAAATATTGCCAACAAAGCAATTGATCAGAATGCTGCCAATCAGCAACCGCAATTAGCGAAAAATCAAGAAGCAATACAGCAACTTCCAAATGCTATTGGGTTAACTGCTCTTGGGGTAAACAAACTACCCACGACAGTCAACGAAAATACAGTAGCCAGTGAAGAAGTTAATGCTCAACTGAAGGCGCAGCAAGAGTTCGCCCTGTATCACTTACAAGAAAAATCGAACCGTTTACGAGCAAGTCTGGCGGAGTTGCGGTCTGGGGAGTCCAAAAAGTCAGGGAAAACTATTGCATCGACGCAGCAGACAACTGTAGAAGAGAAATCGCCGCAGACTAGTGCCAACCAAGAGACAATCCCACAGCTGCCATCTCTTGCCAATGAAGACAAAACGAAGTTCTTTCCAGAGGCTCAAAAGATAATATCTGCGAGTGAGCAAGCACAACCCTTAGCAACAACATCCATACCCGCTACACCGCAAATTGTCACTCCATCTCATACTGATACAGCTTACGAAGTTAAGCCAGGAGATACTCTAGCTGCGATCGCTAGTAGACACAATACTACAGTTGCAGAACTGGCAAAACTCAACAATATTAGCAATCCCAACCAGTTGAAAATCAGTCAAAAACTGATTCTGCCATCTTCCAAGGTTAACCGCAATGTTGGCATTCCTATACCTGTTGTAGTTAATCCATCTGGTGTGCAGACTAATAATCTCAGGGTAGCGGCTGTACCTGTTAGCACTGCTAGCATTGACCCAAATGTTTCTTTAGCACCAGTTTCACCAGTTCTTGCTAATAACACTAATCCTGCTACCGTACCCATTACAGTAACCACTCCCAACCAGCAAAAGAAAAATTCTGTCACAAACTCTTCTAAAACTGATTCTTATGGCGTAGGTGGCGATACTCCAGTACCAAAAGTTTTTGCCGAACTCCAAACCGCGAACCAACCAGCCCAAAACGCAGCAAGGGGTAGAGAAACTGAGCGTTTGCGTAGTTTACAGGCGGAAATCCAGAAATTACAGCAGAAATATCGCGCCCAAGAATCTGGAAACGTAGTAGCGGCGACTCCTGATCAAGAAAGTAATAGAGCAGCTATAACCATTCCTGTAGTTTCTCCTAGTAACTTGTCAGCAACTAAGCCTGTTTCCGGAAATAAGGATTTTGCAGTCCGAATTCCTGTTCCTACACCAATCCTGCCAAGCTACAACGCTGAACCTGTTAAAGAGGAATTTCGTGCTGCTCGCGCGACAAGCGAACCAATTAATCCAGAGTTTCTGGCCAATCAATCAGCACGACCACTTTCTTCTTTCGAGAATACATCTCGTAATAGGGTAATGACACCACCCGTTGGTGTTAATGGCTCTGACTCTTTAGGTAGAATGCGGGGAACTAAGGTATCTCCACAGTTACCACCTTTAGCAGCAGTAGATAGCTACTTACCCAAACCTGTTGATGAAAATCTAGCTCCTCCTTCAAGCTCATCTGTTGCTTATATCTGGCCAGCAAAAGGTGTATTTACATCCGGTTATGGCCCACGCTGGGGCAGAATGCACAGAGGTATTGACGTAGCTAACGCTACTGGAACTCCAGTTTACGCATCGTCTGACGGTGTGATTGTCAAAGCTGGCTGGAATAAAGGTGGCTACGGCAATCTTGTAGATATTCGCCATGCTGATGGCAGCATGACTCGCTATGGTCATAACAGCAAGATTTTAGTACGTGTAGGTCAGGAAGTGCGTCAAGGAGAAACCATTGCTTTAATGGGTAGTACCGGTTTCAGCACTGGGCCACACACCCACTTTGAAATCCATCCAGATGGCAAGGGTGCAGTTAACCCCATCGCTTTCCTACCGCCAAAACAAAGCCGGGTCTAAGCCTTGGTTGTATTCCACTCAGTACAGAGGGAGGAACCTCCCTCTGTTATTTATATTTATGGGCAAAAATTAATTGAAAAATAGACTAGTCATCAACAAATGTGTATGCTATATTAAGAATTAATGCAAATGCATTCGGCTCAGTAGCTCAGTTGGTTAGAGCACGGGACTCATAAGCCTGGGGTCGTTGGTTCAAATCCGACCTGAGCCATTTAGAAAAATTATTCCTCAAAGTAAATCGTTTACTATTATCTTAAACTCATATAGCTGGAAAATAGAAGCTAATATTTTCTAATTAGCTTCTGAACTTTTCAATGCTAATCAGGAACTAATAATCAGAATTCATGAATGTGGCGAATTACTTCTGCTACTGACCAAGCTTGAGCGATCGCACCTTTTGGTGTGTATGGTGGGTCGCCATCAAAAATTTCTGAGATAGAGTAAAGGCAAGCATCAGAGAGAAAATGCTCTAGCAGTGGCTGCCAACTAAAAGGTAGTGGCTGTTTGGGGTAAAAACGTTGCCAAGCACGAGTAAAAGGCCCAATCAACCAACTCCAAACTGTACCTTGATGATAAGCGCGATCGCGCTCCTGCGGATTACCTGTGTATTTGCTAATATATTCTGGATCTACGGCATCAAGACTCCGAAGACCATAGGGGGTAAGCAAGCGATAGGTGGCTAAATCTAGTACCTGACGACCTTGCTGTTGGGAAAAACCACAATGGTGCAGAGAAAGGGCTAAAACAGCATTGGGGCGAATTTGGGAATTGCGGCGATCGTCCGGCTCAATTGTGTCGTAAAAATATCCCAAATGCGGATTCCAGAATTTTTGTAGTGAAAGTTTTACCTGCTTTGCTTGTTGAGCATAACGTTGTGCCTGCTTGTTGAGGCGTGACGTATCGCCCGTTTGCATCTGGCTTAAGCGTTCTGCCCACTGGCTCATCCAACATAAGGCTGAGTACCATAAGGCATTGATTTCTACTGGTTTACCATAACGCGGCGTTACAGGCTGCCCATTCACAACTGCATCCATCCAAGTTAGGGCTACACCACTAGCATACCAACCCACCAATCCATCAGTAGCATCGACTTGGATGTTATAACGTGTGCCACCAACAAAGGCTTTATGAATTTGCTGGACTACGGGAAATTGATCTGCCAAAAACTCCCAATCTTGTGTTGCTTCTAAGTAAAGTCCTAATGTTTCAATCCACCACAACGCTGCATCAATGCTGTTATAAAAAGGTTCATTATCAGCATCAGGAAAAGCGTTAGGAATTAAACCGTGGCGACAGTAACGCCCAAAAGTATCTAATAGACCTTTTGCCAGTTCAAAACGCTGTGTAACTAACGCTAGACCCGGTAAGGCAATTAAAGTATCTCGTCCCCAATCATTAAACCAGTGATAACCTGCTATTACGGTAGGGCCACTAATAGAAGCTCGATAAACAATAAATTGATCGCTGGCTTTAAGTAGGCGTTGCCATATTTGGGATTGGTTGTTGAGTAACAATGTGGTTTTTTCACAATTTTTAGTACCTAGTTGCCAGTCTCCATTTTCTCTGGGGCTGCATCCAAAAATCTGGCAGAGTCTTTCTTGTTCTGCTTCTACGGCTTCTGCAAAGACTTCAGTTGCTAGAATATTTTCTTGGGGATCGGGGAAGCCTACCCTTGCTTCTAAAGTTACGGCATCGCCTGGTTGCAGAGTGACGGTTAAATAACCAGGACTATAGAGGTCTTCTTTGTCGCCTAATCCCCGACGCATTTCTTCTGGTAAGCCGTAATTCCAGTACCAAACTGCGTCTGCTTTATATGTACCTTGTGTCCAACGCAAGTGCCAAGGTCTGCCAAAACCACCATCTGCGATCGCTTGTAGGCAAACTTGCTGATTTCCTAGCAATTGTGAAAACTGTAACCCTGGGACAGCTTTTTGCTGATGGTGAAAGTCGCGATCGGCAATTAGTAGTCGCAGCCTCAAAATAGCTGTATCTGCACCATCATAACGATAGTGAATCAAAATTCGATGGCATAAATGGGAATTGGCAGTATCTTCTCTACTCCCTACTCCCAATTCCCTACTCCCCTCCTCTAAACCATAAGGCATCAGCAGTTGCCTGCTTAACTGCCAGTTATCTTTGCTCCAAATCCATTTCGGAACTGGGTTAATATCGAATGAGCGCAGTAATCTGTAGCCAGTAGGCTCAATCTGACCACTACCCCAGATATTTGTCCCTAAGGCTACAACACCACCGGCTACTTCTAAGCTGGCTTCTATGTGTGATAACAGTAGGGTGCGACCAGAGGGTGGATTTGTCGCGGCAAACAACCAACCGTGGTAAGTCCGTGTTCGCACATCAGAAACGGTACCACTGGCAAAACTGCCTAAGCCATTGGTGAGTAACCATTCTCTTGTATCTAAATTGGTCATTTGCTACTCAGAATCGTTATGACTATGATATAGTCGTAACAGATCGTAATTAAACTGTGAATCAGCGTGGATGGGTGAGTTTTATCTGACCCGAATTCTAACGCTACTAATAACGGATATAAGTCGAAGGAGAATTTAAGTTAATGTCCCTCACTTACGGAACAGAAGGAAGCCTCCGCGTTGGTCAACAAGCTCCCGATTTTACAGCAACTGCTGTAGTAGATCAGGAATTTAAGACAGTTAAACTTTCCGACTATCGCGGCAAGTATGTTGTCTTATTTTTCTACCCCCTAGACTTTACCTTTGTTTGTCCTACTGAAATCACAGCATTTAGCGATCGCTACGAAGAATTCAAGAAAATTAACACTGAAGTTCTCGGTGTTTCCGTGGATAGTGAGTTCTCCCACCTTGCTTGGATTCAAACTGATCGCAAATCTGGTGGCGTAGGCGACCTCAATTATCCCTTAGTTTCCGATATTAAGAAAGAGATTAGCGCAGCTTACAACGTCCTTGACCCAGCAGCAGGTGTTGCTTTGCGCGGTCTGTTTCTGATTGACAAAGATGGTATCATCCAACACGCTACCATTAACAACCTAGCTTTTGGTCGTAGCGTTGATGAAACACTGCGGACATTACAGGCTATTCAGTATGTCCAATCGCATCCTGACGAAGTTTGCCCAGCTGGTTGGCAACCTGGTGATAAGACTATGACTCCTGATCCTGTGAAGTCTAAAGTTTACTTCGCTTCTGTCTAGAATTTGCTAATTTTTAACTCTAATTATATTTATTAGAGTTAAAAGCTAAATTCATCCTCACCACAGATGAACACCAGATAAACACAGATATAAAATCAGTGTTAATTTCAGTGTTTATCTGTGGTTTTGTTTTGTGTTGTTATTGATAGCAAACCATGTAGGATATCCAAATAAATCTCTTGCCTATTGCCTCAACCCTATTGCCTGCCTCCACGACTAGTTTATAAATTAAGTAGGATTGCTATATATATTTCAAAAATAAAAGTATGTTAACTTCAAAAAATTTTAGCGGCTTATTTAACGAGCGATTTTTCCGTAATTTCTTACCAATACCAGCTACAAGTTACTATCGCCTGGAGATAGGAACACCAGATTTTCAACTACCGGATATTACCAACGGGACTTTAGTTAAACTGTCAGATTATAGGGGCAAACAACCTGTATTGCTTGCCTTTACTAGAATTTTTACAGAAAAGCAATATTGCCCCTTTTGTTTTCCTCATATTAAAGCTTTGAATGAAAACTACGAGCAATTTTCAAATCGCGGTATAGAAGTTTTGATGATTACTAGTACTGACGAAAAGCAGAGTCAAGTAGTTGTGCAAGATTTAGGTTTAAAGATGCCATTATTAAGTGACCCAAGTTGCCAAGTATTTCGGAGATATAAAGTTGGGCAAGCATTAGGCGCACCTTTACCAGCACAGTTTGTGTTAGATAAAGATGGCAAATTACTTTATAGACATTTGTTTTCTTTTTTAGATCACAATGCTAGTGTCGAGACATTGTTAGAACAATTTAATGCTGCCAAACTTGATGAATAACATTCTCATCGGCAGTTATTATTAATAATCTTTTATCAATCTCTGTGTACTCTGTCCAGCACATCTAAAGCTCGTACATCCGGGCTTTTAATGCTTCTGGATACTCTTCGCAATACTCTTCAAACGCTGTTTTATCAATTTTCTCTGCCATTTGGTGTCCTACTTCTGATTGCATTTCGTCAACTGCATCCCAAGCAGCAGCACATTCTTCTGAGCGGACACCCTTCTCTGTGCAAACAGCACGAGCTTTTTTAATTTCATCTTGTAGTTGTTGTTCTAGGTTAAGCGATCGCGGTTGTTCTGTAAAATCGCTTAAAGCCAAAATATCTGTCAGAGAAATGATCCCAATTAATTCACCTTGAATAACAGGCGCTCTGTGCAAGTGATATTGGGCAAACAAACGTGCGACATATTCCAAACCCAAGTCGGGATTAATGACGATACAAGGTTTAGTCATCACCTCGTATACACGCGTTTTATGAGGGTCTTTACCATAAGCAATTACTTTATAGACAATATCACTCTCGCTGATAATGCCATAAGCATCTTGTTCATGACGACGGTCTACAATTAGGGCGCGCCAATCTCTAGCCCGCATTAAGCTTACTGCTTCTGCTACTGTTGCAGAACTGCGAATAGTGGCGACATCTTTTGTCATAATGTCTGCTGCTTTTAACATAATTAATCTCCAGATAATGGTTACTGGGTTGGGATGGCAAGTGTTACCAAGAAAGGGGGAAAGGGGAAGGGTAAGGGGAAAAGGGAAAAGGAATGGATTTTTTAACATATGTATCTTTTTCCTTTCCCTTTCCCCAAATGGGTTTAATTCAAAATTGCGATGACAGCCAAAACACTCACCTAACCTTACTGTTGCTAGCCGCAAACGAGCATAATAATTTGTAATTCGTAAATTCAGAAATTAAAATCTTCTCTATTCCCGACTCGTCATCACTTCATGCCATTCACTCACTACAGACTGGGGGACTGAGATGTTGATAAAGTGTTGTCCAGGTAAAGGTATACCTAGTTGTAGGGCTTCGTTGGGCAATTGGGGCAAGATATCTTTGAAGTTGTACTGGCCAATAGTCGGTGCTGGTGCTTCATCTAAGAAAACGTCAGCAGCAGTGAGAACCTTGCCGGAAGCGGTGGTAATTTTTAGTGGTTGGGGATGAATCAATTCGGCAGAGTTGGGAAAGCCCACAAGTCGCAGATTTAAACTTGTAGCTTGACCAGGATAAACTTGCTTAAAGAGGACAGCTTGCCAGACGTGTCCTGCTTGATCATCTAATTTTGTCTGTGAGCGATAAAGTATTTCACCTGGGACGGCTTCTAACTTGGTGACAGTAGCAGAAGCCGTTGGCGATGTGAAGCTTCCTAAACCCAGGAATATAAATGTTGTGAAAATACCTAGCAATAGCAGCGACCAAAATATTTGGCGGATCAGTGGAAACTTCATCTTTACCTCCTAATCTGGCTTCAGAGTCAACGGCTGAAGATTCTATTGCTATTTTTCTTGGCGATAATTATGAAGTTGCCGCTTCAAGTATATAGCGATCGCCAGCTATGACTAAGAGACATTCGCCTTGCTATTAGCTGTAGCTTCCTCAGCGTTTTTTTGGCTTTGAGGATGATGCACTATATAAACTGAACAAGCCGCGTGGTGCAGAACATAGTTACTCACACTTCCCAAGAAGAATTCTGCTAAACCAGAACGACCCCGGTGTCCCATAATAATTAAGTCGGCTTCCCATTGAGCAGCCCATTTACAAATAGTTTGGCCAGGATTGCCCAAAATTTGCGTAAATTCTGCCGTTACTCCTTCTGTGTTTGCTTGAGCGCAGAAAGACTGCAACATCCGAAGGCCTTCAGCTTGAAAGCGATCCCACTGTTTTTGATATAAATCTAAGCTTTGACCACTTAAACCTGGGTAGTAGTCCACATTAGATAACATAGGAATATAAGGACTACCTTCTTCTTCAGGAGATAATACATGGAGCAAAAATAATTGAGCTGACATAGCCTTTGCTAAAGCCAATGCTTGCTCAAAAACTTGTTGTCCCATTTCCGAGCGATCCAATGCGACTAAAATCTTTTTCAGCATATAGACCTCTGGTTTTAATTGCTAATAATGTATGAGTAATTTAAGTTTTGGTCTGAAGCGGCAAAAGCCACAAAAATTAATAATTTTGCCTTTATTGGCAATCCCCTCTAAATATCAATATTCTCTTTAGTTGGGATAAATGCCTTTACACCTGCAAATTACATCTATATTTATAGAGTAACAAGTTGAGAAACTTGTGAGGATGGAAGTCAAGATAATTTAAATATTCACTAAAAAAAGATACTTTTATTGCCTGTAGTTAATTTTTTCAGGAAATTGCATTGAAAAATATTTCTAGAGATTGATAAATATCAAAAAATATAAAGTTTAGTTAAGTTTATATAAACTCAGCAATGTTTAAATACAAAATTAAAATATTTTGAAATTTTAACTTCTTTTTTTAGCTCATTCTCTAACATTATTAAAATCTAGTATTTAAATATGAAAATTTTAGTTGTCGAAGATGATGAGTTAAATGCTTATGCACTTACAGCCATTCTCTCAAACCAAAACTATGCAGTTGAAGTCGCAAATGATGGTGAAGTTGCTTGGGATTTAATTCAAACTTACGATTACGATTTAATTCTGTTAGATGTAATGTTGCCGAAGCTAGATGGTATTAGTCTTTGTCGGCAAATCCGCTCAAATAACTTGCAAATGCCAATCTTGTTATTGACAGGTTGTGATAGCAGTCATGAAAAGGCGATCGGATTAGATGCAGGTGCAGATGATTATGTAGTTAAACCATTTGAAGCCGAAGAATTAGTAGCGCGTGTTAGAGCTTTATTACGTCGCGGTGGGTCAACATCCCAACCAGTTTTGGAATGGGGAGATTTACGTTTAGACCCCAGCAGTTGTCAAGTAACTTATAAGCAAGAGTTATTATCATTAACTCCCAAAGAATATGCACTTTTAGAGTTATTTCTGCGTAATAGCCGCCGAGTTTTTAGCTGCGGCATGATTTTAGAACATCTTTGGTCATACGAAGACACCCCCGGAGAAGAAGCTGTTCGTACTCATATTAAGGGCTTAAGGCAAAGATTAAAAGCTGTAGGTGCGCCCAGTGATTTGATTGATACAGTATATGGGATTGGCTATCGTCTGAAACACCAAGGAGAAGAAAAAATCCCTGTAACCGTAGCAAATAGTTACACTTCACCACAACAAACAGCGATCGCCGGGAATGGACATCAGCCAAAAAATGGAAAATCTGTTAATTCCAAATCTAAAAACCACAAATCTAAACCAGAAACGTCATCTGAACAGCAAACACTAACAGCCATAGCAGAAGTTTGGCAACGGTTTCAAGGAAGAGTTGGCGAGCAGGTGAAGGTGCTGGAACAAGTAGCTTTCAGCCAAGCATCTCCAAACGTCCAATTGCTGACACAAGCAAGTCAAGAAGCTCATAACTTAGCAGGGTCACTAGGTACTTTTGGTTTCCCGGCTGGCTCAAAATTAGCACGCCAAATTGAACAACTACTAAAGACAGGTCAGTCGTTAACACCAGAAGACGCTGCTAACTTGCAAACTTGGGTGAAGTTATTACGCCAAGAAATTCAAGGTCAAGGTGAGAATACCGCAGATACCGGAGCAAATCACAATGGAATCCCTGTGGTTTTGGTGGTTGATCGGGACTATACAGTAGGCGAACAACTAGCCCAATTAGCTCCTAACTGGAATTTTCGGGTCAATATTGCCACTAATCAGGATACGGCTAGAAATCTGCTGTATCTACAGCATCCTAGTGCAGTACTGCTTGACCCTAGTGTTTTTGACAATCAAGACGATTGTTTAAGTTTGTTAGCCGAACTAGCTCAATCTAAACCGCCTGTGCCAGTGTTAGTTTTTACCGAGCAGGCAGATTTTAGTAATCGCTTAGAATTGGCTCGACAAGGTGAACATCACTTTTTGCAGAAGCCAATGGCTACAGCCCAGGTAGGAGGAGCGATCGCTAAATTAATTCAACAAGCACCCCCAGCCGAAGCCAAAATTTTAGCAGTGGATGACGATCCCAAAATCTTGGCTTTGTTACAAATTTTACTTACTCCTTGGGGATTAAACGTAATTTCTCTAGATGATCCGCGCCGCTTTTGGGAAACTTTAGAAACTATAAAACCAGATTTATTGATTCTGGATGTAGAAATGCCCCACACTAACGGCATTGAGCTTTGCCAAGTAGTGAGAAACGACCAGAATTGGAGTGAGTTACCTATCCTATTTCTGACAGTTCACAATGATGCTGAGATTGTGAATCAAGTTTATAGCGCGGGTGCAGATGATTTTGTCAGCAAACCGATAGTTGGGCCAGAACTAGTAACTCGAATTATTAATCGCTTAGAGCGGATGAAACTACTCAAGCGAATGACTCAAAGCCAACCAAAACAAGATACTCAAACAGTAGAAACCGAAATTCGCCGGATTAATCGGACACTGCAAACTTTCAGCCACTGTAATCAAGCAATCATCCGTACTCAAAATGAACAAGATTTACTAGATAAAATTTGTCAAATTATTGTTGAGGTTGGTGGCTATCGGCTGGCGTGGGTAGGTTTTGCAGAAAATGATCCTGAAAAAAGTATTCATCCTGTCGCGCAAGCTGGTTATGACAATGGCTATTTACAAACTCTCCAGCTTACTTGGTCAGATACAGTGTATGGTCAAGGGCCAACAGGTAAAGCCATTCGGACTGGCGAAATATCCATAATTCAAAACATTTTGACTGATTCCAAATACGAAGTTTGGCGTTGTCAAGCCCAAGAACGGGGTTTTGCGTCTAGCATCGCCTTACCGTTAAAAGCTAACGGTCAAGCTTTTGGGGCTTTGAATATTTATGCTGCTGAAGCAAATGCTTTTGATACGGATGAGGTGAAACTATTGACAGAATTATCTGAAGATTTAGCCTATGGTATTGTCGCATTACGCAATCAACGCGAGCGCGCTTCAGCCCAAGCCGCATTACAACAAAGTCAAGCCAGCTACACCCAACTAGTAGAAATCTGTCCCGAAGCAATATTTATTCAAAGCGAAGGGAAATTTGCTTTTGTCAATAGTGCGGCTATTCAACTTTTTGGTGCCACCCAAGCCGAAGACTTATTAGGTAGACCAGTAATCGAGTTAGTACATCCCCATTCTCAAGCCATAGTTCAAGAACGCGTTCAATATCTGAAAGAAGTTAGACAGGCAGTTCCCTTAATTGAAGAAGAGTTTGTGCGGCTAAATGGAGAAGTCATCCATGTTGAGGTAGTAGCTGCACCTTGTGAATACCAACAAAAACCTGCGGCTGTGGTTGTTGCGCGTAACATTTCTCATCGCAAACACACCGAAATAGCCTTACAAAAAACTAATAATGAACTAGAATTGCGTGTCGCTGAACGCACCACAGAGTTAATCGAAGTTAACCACCAATTACAGTCAGAATTAGATGAACGCCAACGGGTAGAAGAAGAACTGCGTGTTTCGCAAGTAAAGTTCGCCCGAATTTTAGATATAGCTGATGATGCCATTATTTCGATAGACAGTAACCAACAGATTACTTTATTTAATCAAGGAGCAGAGAAAATCTTTGGTTATTCTGCCCCAGAAGTGATGGGGCAAAAGCTGGACATACTTTTACCAATACGATTTGTCCACGCTCATCGTCACCATGTATCTGACTTTGGCAAATCTACAAGTTTGGCGCGTCGCATGGGTGAACGGCGAGAATTATTTGGTCAGCGCAAAGATGGAAGCGAATTTCCGGCTGAGGCTTCGATTTCTAAATTGAGTATAGGAGCGGAAGTTTACTATACAGTTATTTTGCGGGATGTTACTGAGCGCAAACAAGTTGAGCGGATGAAAGATGAGTTTGTCTCGGTTGTGAGTCATGAACTCCGCACACCTTTAACTTCGATTCATGGTTCTTTGGGAATGCTGACTAGTGGCTTGTTACTACCAGACTCAGACCAAGGAAAACGGTTGCTACAAATTGCTACTGATAGCACTGAACGCTTAGTACGGTTAATTAATGACATTTTAGATATTGAGCGGATTGAATCTGGCAAGGTGAAGATGGAACGGGAAACTTGCAACCTAGCCGATTTGATTCAGTCAGCTGTGAATGTTATGCAACCCTTAGCCCAAAAAGCGCAAGTCAAAATTTCAGTTTCTAGCTTATCTGTAGTGCTATGGGCTGATACTGACCGAATTGTCCAAATCTTAACCAACCTGTTGAGTAATGCGATTAAGTTTTCGCCACCAGGAGAGACAGTCTGCTTAGAAACTAAACAACAAGAAGATGAAGTAGTGCTGATTGTTAAAGATAAAGGGCGTGGCATCCCAGCCGACAAACTTGATAGTATCTTTGAGCGTTTTCAACAAGTTGATTCTTCTGATTCACGCAACCACGATGGTACAGGTTTGGGTTTGGCTATTTGCAAAAGTATCATTCAACAGCATGGCGGTCGAATTTGGGTGGAAAGTGTCTTAGGTGAAGGTAGTACATTTTACTTTACATTACCTATCATCAAGGCTACACAACCAGAAATAGAACAAGATCTACCTCCACAGTCACTAGTCCCCACTCCCCACTCCCCGCTAGTTCTAGTTTGTGACGATGACCCAGTAATTTGTGCTGAATTGCAAACACTACTACAAGAAGGTGGATATCGTGTTGTAACAGTTGCTACTGGTGAAGAAGCGATCGCGATCGCATCGGAGCAAAAACCAGATGTGATTTTACTTGATTTGCTTATGCCAGGGATGAACGGCTGGGAAACAATGGCAATTTTAAAAGAATGTGAGGATACCAAGCACATTCCGATTGTGATTTGTAGTGTTTATAAATCCACCACCAATAGCAACGCAATTACAGATTTTGCTGATTGGGTGAGTAAACCAGTCCAAGAAAGTTTTTTATTGCAGTCACTCAAGCAAGTTGTCGCCAAACCTTCCAAACGCGGCCGCATTTTAATTGTTGAGGATGACCATGATTTAGCAGACTTGCTAAATACTTTGTTTGAGCGTCATGACATCGAAACTTGTTTAGCAAAGACTGGACGAGAAGCTATCCACCTCAGCCAACAAGTTAATCCTGATTTATTAATTCTTGACTTAATTCTGCCTGAAAGTGATGGTTTTGTTGTAGTTGATTGGTTAAAGCAACACAATCAACTCCGTCATATGCCAGTAGTTGTTTACTCAGCCAAAGATTTAGATGAATCTGAACGTAAACGCCTAAAATTAGGGCATACAGAATTTTTAACTAAAGGGCGTGTAACAACTCAAGAATTTGAACAACGAGTGATGGAACTACTTCAGCGAATAACTCACAACCAAGAACAGAAGGAATAGGCAATAGGCAATAGGCAATAGGCAATAGGCAACAGAAAGTAGAGACAGGGGAGGAATTTTACTTATGAGTGCAATTTGGTATTAACTTCCTCAATTACGAATTACGAATTACGAATTAGGAATTGGTATTAGTTATGACCGTGAAACGGATTCTAGTAGTAGATAATGAGCAGTACATTCAAGAAGTCGCCAAAATTTGTTTAGAAACCGTCGCTGGTTGGGATGTAATCACCGCCAGTTCTGGTCACGAAGGCATTACTCAAGCCGAAACTTACCAACCAGATGCGATTTTATTAGATGTCATGATGCCAGATATGGATGGCATCACTACTTTTGAAAAACTTCAAGCCAACGCCGCAACCAAAAAAATTCCTGTAATTTTATTGACTGCTAAAGTTCAAGCTAGTGACCGCCGCCGCTATGATCAGATGGGTATAGTAACAGCGATCGCCAAACCATTCAACCCCTTAGAATTAGCTAATCAAGTAGCCACAGCCCTCGGTTGGAACGTTGAAAACTAAAATACCTCCGCGTAACTTTGCGTTTACGCCAGTTGCTACAACGCGGGGAACCCGCGCAACGCACTGGCTTACCTTTGTGCCTCTCTGCGTTAAAAAATCTTCTTCACAAAAGTAGTCTTGACCACGCCCCAAATTATATTAACGTGAGTTCGATGAACCTCTCCCCAACCCCTCTCCGACGCGGAGAGGGGCATAAATCTTCCTAGTTTTGAACGAAAAAACAAGTTTTGAAAGCCTCTCTCCTTGCAGGGGAGAGGTTTGGAGAGGGGTTTTTAACATCCGTCGAACTCACGTTAATCAGTAAAGAATGAGGTGTTTATATGAAGGTGACACTCCACACCAATTGGTGGTAGACGTTGGTGGCGGGTTTAAATCCCCCACTATATGCTGTGATCACTGTTTACTGTTCACTGTTTACTGTTTTAAGCACTTCGCAAGGCTACGATTGGGTCAAGTTTAGCAGCACGGCGGGCGGGAACGACACCGAAGAATAAACCGATCGCACCTGAAACACCAACGGCTGTACTAATTGCGACTGCTGATATTCCGGCTTCTAATGGGGTGAAAGCGGCGACTATCAAAATACCACTGACACCAACGGCTGTTCCCACGACACCACCAATGGCGGAAACAATCACGGCTTCAACCATAAATTGTAATAAGATGTCTTGTTCGGTTGCACCGATCGCTTTTCGCAGTCCGATTTCTTGAGTGCGTTCGGTAACGGAAACTAGCATGATGTTCATGATACCGATACCGCCAACAAATAACGATATACCAGCGATCGCAGCCAGCATAATTGTTAATGCACCTGAGATTTGTCCGACGGTTTGTAAAGCATCTTTTTGGGTGCGGATGGTAAAGTCATCTTCTCCGGTGATATTGTGCCGTTGTCGCAGCAAGTTGGTGATTTGAAAGGCGGCTGCATCTACACTATCGGCATTTTTAGCTGAAGCAACAATATAAGTTAACTCTAATCCATAAGGAGAGGTTCGCCCGACAATGCGGTTGGCCATTGTGTTGACGGGAATTAATGCCGCATCATCATAATCAACACCTAAATTAGAACCTTTAGCTGCTAATACCCCAATTACTTGAAAGCTAGTATTTTTGATGCGTAGCTGCTGACCAACAGGGGTAGTGTTACCAAATAATCGTTCAGCTAATTTTGCACCCAGCACAGCAACTTGGTTACTGCGTTTCATATCTACTTCCGAGAAAAACCGCCCTTTTTCAGGTTCAAAATCTCGCACTGTCAAGAAACTGGGAGTTGTACCAATAATGTTGACATTGGTGTTTCTGTTACTGTAAGTAACTACCTGCCTACTATTTAATTCCGCAGTCACGTTGGCGATTGTTGGGACTTGAGTTGCGATCGCTTGGGCATCTTCTAAGACTAAGGTTTTTGGAACATCACGAGAAATGCGCTGAGTTGCTTGATTACCAGGAATGACAAACAACACATTCGGCCCTAGAGATTCTAACTGATTAGAAACATATTTCTGTCCGCCTTCACCAATGCCAATCATGGCAATTACGGAGGCGTTACCAATCACAATACCCAACATGGTGAGGGCTGTACGCAATTTATTTGATAGCAGGGTTTTACCTGCCATTTGCACACTTTCTAAGAAGTTCATTTGTTTTGTTCTTCTTTCGCCTTTTGAAGTTTGTAGTTCTTTGGTAAGTCAACAAACACGCGATCGCCTGATTGCACGCCTGATAAAACTTGAGTTTGGTCGCCTACTTGCGCGCCTACTGTCACTTCCCGAAACTGTGGTTGATTTTTTGCATCAGGAATTAGTACGCCAGTTTTACCTTTTTCGGTGACAATGGCGACGGTTGGTAATACTAAGGTATTGTTAACGCGATCGCCTAAAAAAGTTAAGTCTACATTTAAGCCAGAACGCAGTTTATCTATGCCTGTATCTAACGCAACTCGCACTTGAAAGGACGTTACACCTTGTTCTATGACTGCTTCTGGCGCAATCAAGCGCACACGACCTTTAAATACTTGGTCAGGATAAGCATCTGCCACAATTTCTACTTCTTGTCCCTGTTTAACTCTGCCAAGATCTGCTTCTGGCACTTGTGCTAACACTTCTAAACCTTTGGCAACGGCGACAATAGAACTAGAAGTTGCCGATGCACTGGTGGAAGCAGAGGTAGTAGGGGTAACAAAGGAGCCGATGTTTGCATACTTCTGCGTCACTATTCCTGCAAAGGGAGCGCGGATGACTGTATCTTTGATTTTTATCTGGGCCGATGCTAACTGTGCTTGTGCTGCTTTAACTGCGGCGCGGCGTTGGGCAATTTCTTCAGGACGACTACCATTTTCTGACAGTACTAATGCTGCTTGTGCTTCAGTAACAGCTGCTTCTTTTGCGGCAATTTCTTCGCTGCGGCTACCACTTTGTAACAACGACAGCCGACGACGAGCTTCTTCTAAATTAGCTTGAGCAGATTTATCTTCACTGACTGCTTGATCTAATAATTGCCTTTTTTCTGCACCTTGTTGGTAGAGGTATTGGTAACGCTTCACTTGTTCAGCAGTATAATTTGCCTTTGCTTGTGCTGCATCTACTTGGGCTTGAGCTTGGGCAATTTCTTGGGGACGATTTCCTGTACGCGCTTGGGCTAATTGTGCTTGAGCTTGAGATAACCGCGCTCTAGCTTGGGTAATTTCTTGCGGGCGATTTCCGGCTAGGGCTTCATCTAATTGAGCTTGGGCTTGTGCTAAGTTGGCGCGGGTTTGCAAGATTTGGGCTTCTAAGTCACCAACATCCATACGAGCGATGACTTGTCCTGATTGTACGCGATCGCCTTGCTCTACATAAAGTTCTGCCAACACCCCTGGATTTTTAGGGCTGATATTTACACTTTGAACGGGTACTACTTTACCACTGGCGGTAATTTTCAAAGTGACATCTTTATTTTCTACAGGAACAGTGAGTTTGGTAATATCTCCTTGACTTGCACCCCGATTTACCAAGTTGTATGTAGTAGTTGTACCCACAACCAAAGCACCCGTTGCTATCAACCCCATCAGCCATCGGTAGGGGTGCTTAATTTTGCCAATGACGGGAACTTCGATGTAGGTATTCATAATCAACGATCTATAAAATACTTTGGGGGGATAACGTAGGAATGTATCGCCAGTTATATAAATTAAATTCTGCTCAACTCTAAGCAAGATAGTTTACTTCTGCTTAATGTTCCTTAATGTTATCCCTTTGTAATTTTATATGCCTTCACCTAAACGGGTGAACTCACGGATGATTTGGATATTTCAATGTTAATAATTATCTCTTTTGATGGATATACAGCAATCCTATTTGATTTCTAAATTACTGGTTGAGGTAGGGAATAGGGAGTGGGGAGTAGATTTGTTTGTAATTCCTACACGCACTGCTATACAGGTGAGACAGTTTAGGAGTGTACTGATCATATTAGATGGTGCTTTGCGCTACATAAAAACACATCCTTGCTGTTTGTTCAAAAAATTTCATGACTAGAGATTTGCGGTGCGTTACGCTGGCGCGATAACACACCCTACAAAACTACTTCTGAATTACGAATTACGAATTGGTATAAAGCTGCGATTAATAAGATTTATAACGGATAAACGGCAACTCTTAATAATTTATAAAAGCTGATGAATTAATGGGTAGCCTATTCATACAAGGAAAATTTTATAAATCAAAAAACTAAAGCATTTATGCAGCCCGTCATTTCATTAGTTATTACAGTTTATCATCGAGAACGTTATTTAAAAGCTGCTATTAAAAGTGCTTTAGCACAAACAAGACCTAATTTGAGTCAGAGTTTATTACCTACAGTTAAAGTATTAGCCGTTAGTAATTTAGCCTTAATATTATCGCTACTACCTATAACCGTTAAAGCCCAATCAATCACTCCGGCTGCTGATGGCACTGGTACAGTTGTCAATACTCAAGGTAACAATATTAATATTAGTGGTGGAACTTTAAGTGGTGATCAAGCCAACCTCTTTCACAGCTTTAGCAAATTTGGGCTAGATGCGAATCAAACAGCTAACTTTTTATCGCAACCATCAATTCAAAATATCTTAGGAAGAGTTACAGGTGGACAAGCTTCTTTTATCAATGGCTTGATCCGTGTGACTGGGGGTAATTCTAACTTATATTTAATCAACCCAGCCGGAATTGTTTTTGGGAATAATGCTAGTTTAAATGTGCCAGCATCGTTTACAGCAACAACAAGCGATCGCATTGGTTTTAGTAATGGGTGGTTTAATGCGATCGGGACAAATAACTATAATGCACTCATCGGTTCACCTAATAGCTTCGCCTTTGATTCTAGTGTGACCAGTGCTATTTTAAATCAAGGCAATTTGGCTGTTCCCTATGGCAATAACTTGAGTTTATTCGGCGGTACAGTTGTTAGTACCGGAACCCTATCAGCACCAGGGGGAAACATTACTGTTGCAACTGTACCCGGTAGTAGTTTGCTCAAATTAACTATACCTGGGAACCCATTAAGTTTAGAAATTCAACCATTGAATTCCACTACTACTAATAATTCAACTACGAATTCTCTACCAGCATTGTTAACTGGTGGCGGTGGTGATAACGCTTCTCAAGTACAAGTTAACAGTAATGGAGAAGTACAACTTACGGGTTCGGGATTGAAAGTTGAAAATGGCGATGTTGTAGTGACCAATGCAGAAGCTAAAAATATTACTCTCGCTGCTAACCAAAATCTTACATTACCAGAAAGTCAACTTCTAACAACAGGTAACTTAAACTTACTAGCTCAAAATACAGTTATCATCCGTGATAGTGTAGCCAAAAACTTTTCCGCTATTGCTGGTGGTAATCTCACAATTAAAGGTAATCAAGCTATTGATGTTTTTGCTATCAATCATTTAGATAAAACCCCTTTTATTAGCGGTGGTGATTTAACTTTAATCAGCGATGGCAAAATTTCTTTAGATGCTCACTTTAGTAGTGCTGGTAAGTTTTCGATTCTTACTTCTCAAGGTCAAGCAGGCAATTTTATCAGTTTAGTTGACCCAATTATTAGTTCTAATCAAGATGTGACATTTGGTAATTATACAGGGCCATCTTTAAAGGTAGAATCCCGTGGTAGTATCTCGGCTGGTGAAATTGTGATTACTGGTGCAGATACAGCACTTCCTAGCAGTACTGCTATTTGTGGTGGTAGTGTTTCTCCTAATTGCGTCACAGATGTGCAAACCTTGAGTAGTCAGCCAGCTTTGATTTTAAGAGCAGGTGAAACTAATATTTTAGGAACAAACTTTGGCGTTGCACCAATAGTTTTTAACGAAGTTGGCGGCCCATCTTTCCCAGGTAATGTTAATGTTACAGGCAACATCTCATTTAGCGGTGATGGTGGGCCTGTAATTATCAGTGCCACAGGTAATATTACTACTCAAAATATAGATACTTCTAATTTTGATGGATCTGGCAGTGTCAATTTAACAGCCGGAGGTAATATTACTACTCAAAATATAGATACTTCCAGCTTTCAACCTAGTGGCTTAGTTCAATTAGCAGCAGGAGGTAGCATTACAACTAATGATATCAATACATCATTTGCCAATGAAATTGATGGTGCATCTGGTCAAGTAAGGCTAATATCTGGAAATAGTATTACCTCTGGTAATATTAATACATCAGCAGAAGGTTTTGGAAGTGATGCGATCGCTGGTGCAGTCACACTTAACGCCACTAGTACACCCTTTGGTAGCAATATTACTTTTAACAGTATCAATGCTCAAGCTACTAGTGATACTGGAACAGGTCAAGGTGGCAATGTCAGCATTTTAGCAAATGGTGTTGTCAGAGGAACGGGATTAATCCCTTTAATTGAAGTTATCAGTAACGATACGATTAACTCTAGTGGTACTACTCAATCAGGGACAATCACTATTCAACATGATGGTGGGCCGAATAACTTACCATTTATAGTTGGTAATCCCAGCATCAATGGAACAATAGGTGTAATTAATACTGGTAATACAACCATTACACCCACATCAACAGTTAATATTTTTCCTGTACTTCCTAATGGTGGTATTGCTGTGGGTACTCCTAATGGTATTTCAATTATTTCTGTTAACAATCTGCCTACTGTTACTGCAAATTCTCTACCTAACACTCAACAAAATCAGTCTGTCACATTTACTTTTGGTTCTTTAAATCCATTAACAACTGATGCCAATAATGACAATCGCACTATCATTTTTGATGCGATTTCATCGGGAAATCTGACATTTCAAAATGGTACACCAATCACATCAGGAACCGTTCTTAATCCAGGTACAGTTCTGGTGTATACACCACCAACTGGTGCTAGTGGTTCTATTCCTGCTTTTACTATTAGAGCTAATGATGTTGTTTCTTCATCTGCACCACAGCAAATTAGCATAAATGTCACTCAACCACCAATCATTCCACCAGATATTCCACCAGATATTCCACCAACTATTCCTCCAGATAATAATCCTGATTTAGATGATGCTCCCGACCCAGAGATTTTGACAAAACATCCTCCACGCCCTCCACGTCCACCGCTACATGGAGGATTTATGCCGCCAAAATCAGAACATGGCACAAAATTAGCCAAAATCGATGAAAAGTTTACTGATAAAGTAGGAAAATATTTAGGTGGAAGTCCAACTCCAGCTACAACAATTAACGAAGCCCGTCAGATATTAGTAGATATTGAAAGTGCAGCTGGTGTAAAACCAGCATTGATTTATGTTTCGTTTGTGCCTGGAACTATTAAAGCAGGTCTAGCACCAGAAGAAAATCTTCTTACCCAAGATAATGACCTTTTAGAATTGGTAGTGGTGACAGCTAAGGGTGAACCAATTCGTCAAGTAGTAAATGTAACGCGATCGCAAGTTTTAGCAGCCAGCCAAAAATTTACTAGTCTTGTGACTGACCCATCATTGCGACGTAGCTATATCACACCGTCGAAACAACTATACCAGTGGTTAATTACACCAATTATTTCTGGACTTAAAGAACGGCAAATTAATAATTTAGTCTTTCTCATGGATACAGGTTTGCGATCGATGCCGGTGGCTGCCCTTTATGATGGTCAAAAGTATTTAATAGAAACCTACAGTGTTGGGTTAATGCCCAGCCTTAGCCTTACCGATACTAGATATGTTGACATCAGAAAAGCTGAAGTTTTGGGTATGGGTGCATCTCAATTCCCCAACCAAGATCCATTACCAGCTGTACCAACAGAATTAACTACCATCACTCAAAAGCTTTGGCCAGGTAGATCATTTTTAAATGAAGGCTTCACTTTACAAAATCTCAAAGAACAACGAAGAGAAAGACCCTTCGGTATTATTCACCTAGCTACTCATGGCGAATTTAGACCTGGTGCGCCAGGTAATTCCTATATTCAATTGTGGGATACCCAATTAAAAATGGATCAAATGCGGCAACTCGGCTGGAATAAACCACCCGTCGAATTAGTAGTGTTGAGTGCTTGTCGTACAGCCTTGGGTAACGAAGAAGCAGAGTTAGGTTTTGCTGGCTTTGCTGTGCAAGCTGGTGCTAAGTCTGCGTTAGCAAGTTTATGGTATGTCTCCGATGAAGGCACTTTTGGACTGATGACCGAATTTTATGAACAGCTGCGAAAAGCCCCCATCAAAGCCGAAGCCCTCAGACGCGCACAAGTAGGAATGCTGAAAGGAGAAGTCAGGCTAGAAGATGGCAAACTCAAAACTCCTAGCGGGGATTTTACTCTCCCGCCAGCTTTGATAGAACTGGGTGATAAAAGCCTGAATCATCCTTATTTTTGGTCAGCTTTTACGATGATTGGTAATCCTTGGTGAGTTCTATTTTTAAGGTAGGAGGTATCAATAAACCTCTTGCATCAATATTCTTTTGCCTCGCGCAAAGGCGCAAAGACGCAAAGGAAAGCGCGCAAATAATTTTGTAAGATGTCTAATCTCTAATAGGTATTACTTGAAATTTCAACATACTGATCATGAGGATAAATGGCAAGGATGTTTGTTTCAATCCCTGATAGGGATTAATTGAAATTTCAACTTTTTTGTAGAGTTTAATTATGGAGTATGGCTACTGTTTCAATCCCTGATAGGGATTAATTGAAATTTCAACGTAGAGGTCGTAAGATGAGTAAAGCATTCCTCGAAGCGGGTTTCAATCCCTGATAGGGATTAATTGAAATTTCAACGGTCACTAAATAAAAAGATAGTTATTGTAACTACTGTTTCAATCCCTGATAGGGATTAATTGAAATTTCAACAGTTAGAAAAGTTCTATTATATGTTTCCTGTCCTGGTTTCAATCCCTGATAGGGATTAATTGAAATTTCAACTTTTGATTAGGTGTTTTTTGTTGGTCTTGTGATGCTGTTTCAATCCCTGATAGGGATTAATTGAAATTTCAACATAGATACTGATAAAGATACTAAGTCTACAAAATGTTTCAATCCCTGATAGGGATTAATTGAAATTTCAACTGAAGGTTCAAAACCTCCACTATATAAAAAAGTATACGTTTCAATCCCTGATAGGGATTAATTGAAATTTCAACTTGAGCATTATTCTCAAAAATCAGGTGTTGACTTATTTGAAAGTTTCAATCCCTGATAGGGATTAATTGAAATTTCAACAAGAGAAAGTGAACCAGGAAGCTATTCCAAAACTTGTTTCAATCCCTGATAGGGATTAATTGAAATTTCAACTGGCGAAGATTAAGATTTTTGCAAGAATCTGATTCTGTTTCAATCCCTGATAGGGATTAATTGAAATTTCAACTGCGGTAGCCCAAAAGCTAGTCTGTATTTGGTTTTCGAGGTTCAGTTTCGCGGATGGGTTGATTATAACAGTAGAGAATATGGGTTGAGGAAAGGGAAATAGCTGAAACCTAGACTACTGTACAAGGCGCGCGGATAGATTTAATTTATTTTTTCTGCAAACGCTTGTCATAAAAGGAATACAGCCATTTTTCCTGAAGCCCGATTTTTTACACCTACCCATCCGCGCATTAAGCAAAGAAAATGGTTTCGTCGCGGGGTTGTTCGCCACCGATGCGTTCGATTTTATCAAAACAGCAAGCACAGAGAAAGTAAAAGCGGATGCTGTCGGTATCTGGTTTAATTAATTTGTGCAAACGCGATCGCAATTTGGCATATTGAGTCTCGGTAAGCTGGCACTCAAACACGCTATACTGCACCCACTGTCCATAAGACTTGAGAATTTTATGGATTTTCGTCCGGCGTTTGTCTTCTGGAACATCGTAAGATACAACCACTTTCTTTTTTAAATTGTCTTTCACTAAGACCTTCTCCTCTGTAACCTGTAACCTCTAACCTGTTACCTATTTCAAAACCAAAGGCGGATATTTCTCGGTTTCACCCATAAGATATTTCGCTAATAACCGCGCTTGTAGTTCAAAGGCTTCTTGATAAGTGCATTTACGCCCCATAACGGGATGTTTAAATTCCGATTGTTTTTTCTGTTGATATAAGGTTAAGAATTTTTTTCGTCCTTCTGGTGTAAGGGAAACTGCACCGCTTAAGGGTTCGGTGATAAAATCTGCGGGTGTTAGTAGTTGCTTATTTAAGGTAGATAATACAACTGCATCTACTATTAGGGGACGAAATTCTTCCATCAAGTCTAGTGCTAGAGAGGGTCTACCATAGCGATCGCAATGCAGATATCCTAAATATGGATCAAAACCTACTATATTAATTGCCCCCTGTACATCATGGCGCAATAAGGAGTAACCAAAACTAAGTAAAGAATTCACCGGATCTGTTGGCGGACGACGCAGGCGGTGAGAAAATTGAAATTCTGCATTCTTAATTAGTTGGTTAAAACAACCAAAATAAGCTGCACTACCAGCACCTTCTAAACCGCGCAATGAGTTGATGTTGTGAGTTGTATCAATAGGTGCGATCGCTTGTTCTAATTGTGTAATCTTTTTAGATAAATCTATATCTGGACATTCACGCTGGCGACGAGTAAGAATCTGACGATAATTTTTCAATTTACCACGTACAAATCCTTGAACTACATGAATTGCTTGGGCTGATTCCCCGGCGGCTTGCCATTGGGCTTTGCGGACGAATATATTTTTCGTAACTTCTGGTTCTATGCGTCCTAAATAACGACCATTTTCTGTGAGGAATGTTAGAGGAATGTTGCGTTGTAGCAGTTCAGAAATAACGGCAGGTGAAACAGTAGCACGTCCTAAAACTACTACACCTTCTATTTTGATGAGTGGGACATCTAAAATTGTCTTTTTCTCGAATTTGACGCTGAGACGTTCATCAATTTTGCCAATGAAAGCATCTTCTTGGCTGATGTACACTGTACCCATGATTGTTTCCTTATTAGAGGTAAAAGAGAGTTTTTTTTAACGCAGAGTGGCGCGGAGTTCTCGCAGAGTTTCGCGGAGGGTTTAGCTTGCTTCTTGATAGCGTTTTACTTTGTCGGCTGATTGGGGTAGGCATTGAGGAGATAGGCTACATCCATCACAGCGTTTTGTTTTGATGGCTTTGGGCATTGCACCTGTAAATAATAGCATTTGGACGGCTTCAATTGTTGCGATCGCACTCTGTCTTAATTCGTCTTTAATTTCTACTAGTTGGCGTTGGTGGGAATGGGCATAATAAATATAGCCAGTGTTGATAGTTTTGCCTGTCATTTCTTCTAAACATAAGGCTTGAGCGCAGACTTGCAATTCATCATTATCCCATTCGCCTTTGCGTCCGCGTTTGTATTCGATGGGATAGCATTCACCATTTTCTAATTCAATTAAATCGGATTTACCGATAAGTTTATACTGGTCTGATTTCAACCAAATTGCGCGGATTTGCCAAGTTTCTTCACGCTGTCCTTCTCCTATAGTATGGACGCGATCGTGTAAAGTTGTGCCTTCAATTGTATATTGGTTATCAATAAATTCGCCTGCACAAAACATCCGCCAGCAGCGATGCGAACAGTAAGCATATTGGTTTAATGCTGCAATTGGAACATATTCGATATCGTTCATAATTTTATGATTGAGTAAGTTGTAGATTTGATTTATTCACGCAGAGGTGCAAAGACGCAGAGAGAATAATTTATTCCCTAGCCTCTCTGTTCAGATTCGTCTTACCATGCCTAAACCCATTGTTGTTTTACGTCCGACTCCTGCGTATAATGCAAAGTTAGTTAAAACGTTTATTTGCTTAATTTGTATGGGTTCAAGTTCACCTAATATTCGATAATTAACTTCGCCAATAATGCCAATAAATTTGCTGCGAGAGTCAGTTAATATTTCTGTGTGGATATTAATAAAAGAAGGGAAGATTGACTCTAGAGCAATTTGAGAAAATTCTATGTTGCTATATTTATTCCACCGCGAAAGTAGAGAATTGAAAACACATTCTCTGGTGGGAAGGGTACTGTCATATTGCCCTTGGCGAAAGGCGGTGGGTGTGGCGAAGGTAATGTTAAGTGAGCGTTCAGTTTCACTAGCTTCTTCGTACAATTGAGTGTAAGTACAAGCATTTGCCCAAGGTTGCGTTGATTGGGGTGTGCCTTGAATGCTGGTAATATACAAGTCAGCCGGGCCAAGATGCCAAGGGTGACTAGGATTGAGATTTAGCCATAGTTGCGTTAGTTGACTAAACAGGGTGTCATCTAATAAGGAAACGCGCCACCAGCAGGGAGTTCCGGCGGGAATTGGTTGTTGATGTTCCCAGCGCAGTTTATATCCCCCCTTACCCCTCTTCAAAAGGGGGGAATTAGTGCTACTAATTTGTAGGGGGGAGAGGGTGAAGGCTTTGTCTGCGGTAGAATCATGTAAGCGATCGCCTAATTCTCGATCTACAGAACTGACAAGGGTTAAAAATAAAGCGTGTAAATGTCTACCAGTGAGATACTGCGGCGGAATTGTTGACTGAGGAAGCAGGTTAAGAACTAGGCTGTGGGGCATATAATCAAGTCAAAAGTCAAAAAAATTACTTGCGTTTTTTTGCTGTAGATTGAGCAACTCTAGACTCGATGGTAAACTCTGGTATTTCTACGAGTTCGACATCGCTTAAAGTATACTGTTCGCAAACTAAACTCAGGCGATTTCCAGGGGTTTTCACGGCGTTGACAGAATGAGTTAAATCACCTTGAAAGTAAAGTAAGGTATTCATCTGTGGCTTAATTTGTCCTAGTTGGCGTTTGTGCGATTTGAGTACCAGTTCGCCACCTTCCATATTTTCTGGTACGCGCACATAGAGAACGCTGACAAAGGTAGGCGGTTCAACGGTTTTGCAGTAGGAACGTAGAGAACGGTCGATATGGGGGTCAACGCGAGAACCTTCTTTGAGGAGTAAGGGGTTGAGGTAAAAAGCATTACAGTTAGGCTGGAGAGCCAAATCTAGGTAAGGTTTGAAGTAGGGGAATTTTTGCTCTACTGTAGAGATGTGCGATCGCCTGAATACCACAGAAAATCCCTTCGTACGGACAAAATCGCGGTTGAGGTTGTTGACAGCAAAGTACGGACAAGCGTGGATTTCTCCCCACAAGTTATTGAGGTAGTCGCTGGGGAAGGCGTTTGATTGTTGCTGATAGTGTTTCACAAGTGCGGAGCGTTGCAGTAATAATTAGCTATGAAAATGATATGCCATCCGAACCGGAAGTTTGATGTCTTTCATCTCAGTAAATTGGTAGTATTGCCCTCGCATTTGGACATTTTGAATTAAACTAACTGGAGGCATATTCACCACATCGTAACTAATCACTTGATTAGTAAACATCACATCTAAAGGATTTAAAGGATATTTGCAGGTGAATAAACCTTCAGTAGTTTGAGGTTGAGGTAATTGTTCCACCTTTACCTCAGCCTTACTCATCCATTTACCTAAACGAATCCATTTTGGTAATTTGAGTTCTTTTTGGCAAATGACAAAAAACTCAAATATACTTTCCGGTGCAATTTCTTTCGCTCTACCAAAACTAGGGATATTTTTATGCGTTTTCTCCATTTCAACGTGGTAATTGTTGTTAGCATACTTCCAGGTGTTGAGAATGGCAGTATGGCTAACTGCACGCGCTGGAGTAACATAGATACCTTGTTTATTGAGTGGCGTTAAATGCTCCTCATATTTTGGTACTTGTTCGGGGCAAAAATAGCGATAGGAATGTTCTTCTGCAACAGTGGTAGAGTAGACTTCACTATCAACTAAACCTAGTGCATAGCAGAGAGCGTAATTGTGAATTACTGGCTCGGTTTCGTAGAGTCTCCCGATTTCACGCGTGGCATAATACAAGCTGTCGTTGAGTTCTAATTCACAACGGTAAATTGAAACCATATTATTTACTCCGTTGCAACCCCAGCTTTTTTATTATTCTTGCTATCTTTTTTGGGTTCTTTTTTACCTGCCTTTAACACCCATGTCTGAGCATAAACAGATGATTCAGTATTTGCTTGACTCAACATTTCTTGCAGTCGATTTTCATTACTAGTAATAGATTTAACTTCATTCAAAAGGGGTGTGAAAGATGTACCAACAAAATCTGTGTGAGATATACACTCTTGAGATATCAAATCAATCATTGCTTGTGTCGCATTCTCTAAAACATCATCTTCATTAAGTGGATCTGGAGGATTGATTTTTCCTTTTTGCTGCATTAAGTCATATATTTTTTGTGTCCAGAGAAGATTACTAACGATTTCACCATCAGCGAAAATTACTCCTATTAACTCATTACGTACCCTACCAGTACGGGTAGTTTGCGCTCCATAGTGGCGTGTTCTCAGAATATTATTGAAAACGTAGAGAAATCCAGCTTCAGTTGGGTCTTTCAGTCTAACAATGCTGGGGAAAAACACTTGAGGTAAAATATGGTCTTGGCTATTAATTCTGCTGGTGACTTCACCTTGTCGGCTCATTGTGCCATTTTCAAAAGGTGCATTGAGGGTAAAATTCAGATGAGAATCATCAAATGGTGTAATTGAGTAAGCTGTATCTACAACTACTTTTGATTTCTCAGAACCAGAATCACCAATAGCGAAACCATAGAGGATACAATCAGGAGTTGTTTTGCTAAAGTCAACGTTGTAATCGCATTTTTCCCAATCACCAATTTTATAGTTACGTAGTAATTCTCTTCCTGTTAAACGTTCTGGTGTTGATTGCTTGCGTTTGAACATTGCTAAACGACTAATCGGTTCTTTATTTTCAATTCCTGCTCGGACTCTGGCTTTATTAAGTTCACCATCTGTCTGGAATAAAGGGTAAGATTCAGTAACGCGGATAGTAATGAAATGAACGTATTTACCCATTGGTTTAGCAGGGATGGTGTCATGGAAAAATTTAGAATCGATGGTGTTTAGAAATTTCATGGTTTGATTACTCCAGTATTAATGTTGATAACAACTTTCAGCTTTATGACTATGCTGCATCTTCAGCATCAGTATCCACATCCGTAATATCTTCAGGATAATTTTGCTTACGGTTTTTCCAGTATTCATCATCTGCTACTCTATAAAGATACTCACAAGTATCTTTAATAAGATTCAATTGTGTACCTGATAAACGTGCGCGATCGCCTTTAAAACATTCATAAAAAATTACCTCTACAAAATACTCAGCAAACTTATAAACTGCTTGTCGTTCTTCTTCAGAAGTTAAATATCGCATCTCCCCCTTAACTAAGTCATACGCACCCTGTCCTTCAGCTTCTTTACGTCGAACATTATTCATGAGTTTTGCTAAACGTGCTGCTACTACCTCAGTAAGAGATTTATTATCACTAGCTATAGCTTTTTCAAATTTCAAAATGACATCAGCAGCCTCGTCAATTGGTTTAAGAATTGCATTAGTTTTTGGTGATTTACCTTTGCTTTTAGCTCGATAAAATCTGCGGTATAACTTAGTTAGTTCCTCAAGTTTCGTCATATTATCTCCTTTATGGTCAAAGCAATAGTAAAGATATTGGTACAGGCGAATTTTAGCAATAGACACAGAATCTATTTTGTCTTGCTTTCGCAACCATTTATTCAGGTAATGAAATACATACAAGGGACTGGTTTCTAAATCTCGTGCTAAGTCTGCTAATTTCCCCCAATCTGGGTCGCCATCTTTTTTGCGATTTGCTTCTAAATGAATAGAGTAAGCCGCAGTCAGCGCGTTAAGTGGTGAAAATTCCCGCTTTTCTGAAGTACGAGGTAAGATGCTATCTAAGCGATAGTTATCTTTTTTAATCAAAGAACGAATTGCTTGATGTTCTCCATCTAGTAAAACTGTTTCTTCAAAATCAGCACCACTAATAAAAGGTGGTACAGGTGATTCTGATGCAACTACTTTTACATCCAGAACCAGCGGTAAGGTTAATGCTAACCAAGCTGGTGTTACCCATGATTCTGTATCTGTGTGTTCTCTTCCTGGCGGTAAACCGAGAAAGAAAAACGTTAAAGTTTCATGTTCTGGAAAACTAATTTTGAAAGTGCGATCGTCTTCTGGCTTGAGATTTTCTTTAATTAACAGAGAATCTACTTTTAAGTAATCTTCAATTTCAAAGTTAGCAACTTGGTTTTCGGTGATAAAATGCTTACGCATTTCTGCATCAAACCGAGTTCGAGCAAATTGATTGTAAGCCAGTTGTAAAAATTTATTGGTTTCTGGGGTAAAGAAATAAGTTGGATAAAGGTATAGATAGCGATACTTTCGACTTTCAAAATCTGCGCCTACAGCATTCGTCTGGTTCATCAAAATTTGTCTCAACATGATTTCAATTGACCAAATTGAGCAAATTTGCCGTTTAGCAGCTTGAGCATTAAATAAAATCTGACGGTTACTGTAGACTTGAGGTGCAAATAAAGTGGCTGATTCCATTTGTTCAGTCACAGTATATGCAGAACTAGAAATTGCACAAACATTTTCTCGTCCTCTACCTGTAATTTTTGCAGCGTTATAGCGTTTTAGTTCAACTAAAAATGAATCTGGTTCTGGTTTAATAACTGCACCTGTTGGTAGTGATATGATTCGGTTAACATAAGTTTTTAAGTCATCCCAGCCATCGGGCATATCTTGAAACTCTGCTAAAATTGGTCTAATCAAAGTAGCAGCATGATTTACCATTCCTTTCATTACTTCCAGAATTTCAGCAAAGCTTAAACCTGAATGTATGCGAAAGTATTGGGCTGATAAATAATACCAATCTAGAGGTACACCACCTGTTTTTTTCAAAGATTGAATTTGTCTGATAGCTGGAATTTCTGCTGATAATTCTAAATATTCTGCCAGTTTTTGCGTTAAATCTAAATCAGGAATATTTTTTCTCTGATTTTTTGGGAATTGTTTTTGCCAATCGTTAATTTTTTCACACCAACTACCCCAAATTCCTCGACACAAAATATCGCCAAATTCAGCCAAGCGATCGATACGGACTTCATTAGGAAATTGTAAGTTTAAATATTCAGGTAATTCTCCTTGTGCTTGATAACTCTGTAAGCTTTCGCCGCGCTTTTCAGCAGAAGCAGTTTTTGAGTCTGGAAGTAGTCGAGAAGCAGCGTCAATACTCACTTCCATTAATTCAACTACATCAAAAAATAACCAGTAATAATCAGCGAATTTAAAACCTTTACCATCCCGATTAAAACCTGTTTGTCTTTCTTTGAGTTTTTCTGCACACAGGTTCTTAATTTTGGCGATAACTTGTTCAGGAATTGTATCAATTGTAATCGGAGGAGCATCAACAGTAGCTAAATAGACAACACCATCAGGTAAATACAGCAATGGTGTATAAAAATCTTGGGGATGTGCTGCTATTAATGTGTTATTGAAAATATTGGTGAGAATACCGCGATTCTCTGAAAGAGAATGATAGGTAAGTTTTAATTGATGATTACTTAATTTGTTCAGTAATGTAGGTAAACGACCATCTTCTACATCTCGTGGGTGTTTGACGACTGAAGCAAATAAATCAGATAGTGAAACTAAGTCAATTAAAACTTGTCTAATTCTACTATCTAGCCTTTCATCATCTAAAGGTTTTAAGCCACGAGTAACTAAACCTAAATCTGCATCATTTTTTACGCCTGCATTGCTACTAATTTCAATGATGTCATCAATTAATTCTTCCCAAGCTTCTCCTAGTAAGTGTTGTAAACCAAAATCTAAAATCTTTTTGGATATGTAGCCACGTCCCAGATTAGGCGCATCTAATTTTTTTGGTGGTTCTTCTTCCCAGTTGCGCTTGATCAAGTTTTTTTCTAGCCAATCTGTATAGTCAGGGAATTTTTCATAGTCATGCAAGATGTATGAAACAATAAATACAGATGTCTGTATTTCTTCACAATTACGCCTAACAGGATTTGTGTTTATATCTTCTGCTTGTAATTTTTTTAAAATTCGATAACTGGGAAATAGACCATTAAGTAAATGAGCAACTATAGACTGGTCGCCTGCATTATCTCTACGAAGTGGCTTTTTTCCTTCTAATGCTCTCTTAGCATTAATGATTGGTACTGTAATTTCAAAGAATTTACCACCTTTAGCGGTTGCTCCTGCTAGTTGTTGTATTAAGTTAGGTAGGACGTAATCTGCAAATTTTTCAAGGATGCGATCGCCTGTATTTCCTTGAGTTTTTTTGACAGCTTCTTTGAATAACCGAATAGTCAGAAGTTCACGTTTTATCGGTGATTCATCATCTTCATCTTCTGTTGTTTCAAAATCTGGTACTTCTTCGGGAAGATTATCATCAAATTCGCTCATTAATCTGTTTCCTCAATAGCTTGATATTCCAATACCTTTCCTTGTCGGATCATCCACAACTTACCTGTCACATCTGCGGCTTCCAACCCAGCAATTAATGTCTCAATCGCTTCACGCCAATCAGCGAATGTGTAGCGAGAAGGTAGGCGAATGATTACAATACCTGCATAGTTAGCAGGATTATATTTCAACCGATTTCCAAATCCTCTGTCGCAAGTGACTAAACATCTACCCTCACTGCGACAAACATCAATAACTTCTGTATCAGGTGCAGAACTTAAACCTTGTCCTGGTACTGTTGCAACATCATGTCCTGCTAATTGCAACAAAGTTACAACGCGCAAGTCGATATTTTCATCTAGCTTTAATTTCATGCACTTGCTTCTTTTTTTTGGTTCAAAGGAAGTTCTACAAAAACATCCCGCGCCATCTCTGCACCGTAGGCGATACAAGCAAGTACATCTTCTCTTTCGATGCTTGGATAAGCTTCTAGAACTTCTTCTATTGTGGTACCTCCAGCTAAATAGTCCAAAATTAGTGATACCCAAATACGATGTCCGCGAATGCAGGGTTTACCAAAGCAAATATTTGGGTCGATAGAAATGCGAGAAAGCAAATCATTATTACTCATACACCTTTACCTTTAATAGCCTCTAGTTCTAACATATCCATCCTTCATCGTCCTTTGGCTTCCAATGCCAAGTTAAGGTTTCTAACAACAGCGCATCTTGTCCAAAACTAATGGTGTAGCGTGGACTTTTATCCTCTGGCTCGTTAGTGAGGGGGTAAGCTTGAAAGTGCATAGGTAGTCCAAGAGTGGCGCGTAAATAGTTGCGATCGCGGTCTGAAATAAAGCACACTAGTTTACGTCTACTCACAGCATCGCTAATCTGGTTGATACCGTAACCGTGTCGTTGACAAATCTCTAAACCCTGTAATTCATTTTGTTTATCTGGGAGAACTTGCACCTTGCCAGATTTAGCCAAATTTCTCAGATTTCCTGGATAATAGAAGTGCCAATCTTCCCGCACTTCCCGATAATCTTTTAACTTTAAATAACACAAAGCTTTATCAAAACGAGTCGTAATTACTCCGGCTTTTTCAGCTTTTTCTATAAAACTATTTTCATCCCATAACTCGAAAACAAAATTACTGAGAATACCTGGAAGATTATACATTTTAAATCTTTCTGCTTCCGGCTCATCTGGATTAGTTAAATCATAAATTGCACAATCTAACTGACTACTGCCGCGAAAACTTCTAGCCTCATCAATAATTTTGTCTTTCTTTTCACCTTTACATCGATAATATTGAGCTTTCATGTTTTCAAGTTTAATTTCTAAAGCTCTTTGAATGCTCGTTCCAAAATTTTTATCAATATCTGGATACTTTTCTTGCATATGAGCATTATTTTTGAGGATAGAGTATATATAAAATGATTGGATTCCACCCCAACGCTTGGGATAATACTTAAAGTCGTTTTTAAATACCCAAGAGTCACGAATAGCATCATTAAACTGAATGCGATCGTAAGTTTCTCCATCTTCTAAAGGATGAGATTTATCATTAAACAACCTAGCAACCAGAAAGTTAGGAATCAAAGCATAAGCTTGATAAGTTTCAAATCCTTCATGTCTACCAAGCCTACCAAATCTTTGAATAAAATTTCCCGCATCAGCAGCTTCAAAAATTAAGAAATTAATCCGAAAGTCAACGCCAACATCAATTGTAGATGTACCTAAAAGTAAATCGGCTTCGGCTATTGACTGAGATTTTTCAGTTTCTCCAGTTAAACCAGTATTTTCTCTAACCTGCCATCGTGGCTCAAAAATAGCTTTTAATTTAGGTAATAACTTTTTAACTGCTGCAATTGAATTGAGAATAATTGCACCTTTACTGTTGGGATGGTCTTGAAAAAACTTTAAAATTACCGTTTCAGCATTTTCCTCTATCCATTTGTAGCTAGAACTTAAATTCGGTTCTATCGCTTGAGGAAAGTATAAATCAATAGGTTGACTAATCTGTCGCCAACCAATATTTGTCGAATCTGATTCAAATTTATAAGCTCCTACCTCAACCGGATTAATAATCTTTGGTTCTATCCCTGCTTTTTGAAAATAACTCTTAAGTAATTCATTAGGTGTGGCAGAAAGAAACAGAAATTTCTTGTTAGGATTACCAGTGTGTTTCATGAGAAGGATTGTATTGATTACACTGGCTATTTGTGGAGAGGAAAAAACATGAAATTCATCATATAAAAATAATTTGTAATTCTCGTCTATACGTCTGAATAACCTGTCAGGGTTATCTATTTTTCCTCGCAAATAATAAAAATTATGGATGTAATGGAAAATATCAGGGTTCGTCAGCAGAATTTCATAGTTAGTAGAAAAGTCTTCTATACCATCTCGCTTGGAAGATATCTGACCAGCAGCAATATGTTGCTCTAAAATAGCTGCGGTTAATCGTCTGATTTGCGGATTTTTGCTTGGTTTAAAAATATCCTTGTATCCTTGCACCTGTTTTTCTTGATCTCTTGCGAGTTCATTTGTAGGATACATTGCTAAAGTGTACGTGCGCTTTATCATAGCGGACAAATAAGCAGCCAAGCTTTTACCATCACCTGTCATGGCTGTATTGAAGACAACATCTATATTTGGGTCTTGTAATGCTTGGTAAGTTTCTGCTTGATGCCATGATAGTGAGGAAATTTCTTTAGGTAGGGTTAATCCTTGAGGTAATGAGTCAGCCAGACGCGAATACACTGATTTCAGGCTAATTCTGTATTTTGTCATGGTAAATGCCTGTATTTTGAGATAATCTGTATTTAGAATAAATCTAAAATGACATAGTTTCTTCTAAAGTGCAAGTATATTTTAAAAATGTCTAGAAAAAAAGAAGCACTTACACTTTCAGTTGTCCCAGGTACAAGAGTACAACTAGAGGAGATAGCTCGCCGTCTCAATATCTATTGGGGTAAAGAACCGAGTATTTCGGGTTTAATAGTAGCGATCGCCCAACAAGAGTTTGAAGTTGGTGAACCGTTCACCTTAAACTCAACACAAGTAGCTGCACTCCAGCAAGCTATCGGACTGTTGAAGGATTCTGGTTTTATTGAACAAGCGCAAACTATCTCTAGTCTTTTATTAGAAAGAGGTCAACTTGAGCCTCCCATGCGCCAATTGCTACTCCAGCAAGTCAGCCAACCGACAGAAGCGTGGCGCATTTTGACAGATCAATTCCGCCAAAATCAACAACCCTTTCACTTACTCTATGCAAATCCTCAACTTGGAGACTTGTCTTTTACAGTGCGTTATGCCGAAATAAGTTTTGAAGAAAAGCGTTTTTTCTTAAATATTTGGTGTGACGAAACTGAAGATATTCCAAATACCGATTTTCCAGAACTCATCCACAATCGCTGTTTACGCCTGGATAGAATCAAGGGTGTGGTACCAATCAACGGACACTGGCGACATGAAGGGCTAGATTCCCTCCAAGTACACTTACACTTGTACAAAGGTTTGATCAAATCTTATGAACCGAAACCCAACGACATCAGCAACGAAGTTATTGGAGAGGTGCGCCAAGTCGTAAGACGAGTATCAAATCCCTTCTGGTTAATTCGGGAAGTGTTGCACTATGGCGAAGATTGTGTGATTGTAGCACCAGAGAATGTGCGATCGCTCATAAAAGAAAAACTTAAAACCCTCTGCCAACACTATGATTTAGAAACCTTAGATTCAAAGTTACAATAAGCCCATAACTACCAGATGCAGTAATGTCCTCATGTCCTTCGCTAAAGAAATAGACGCTCCTCAAACAACCCCAGAAGATGTTATCTTTCCTCCAGGAGATTTATATAGCGACGAACCTCCCTTTGAAACAGAACTGCATCTGCGTCAAATCATCCTACTTTTTGAATGTTTAGAATGGTTGTGGCGAGACAGAAACGATTTCTACATTGCTAGTAATCTCACCATTTACTACAGTTGGAACAAACGCAAAACAGAAGATTTCCGAGGGCCTGATTTTTTTGTAGTACTAGACACAGAACGCAGAACTCGCAAAAGTTGGGTAGTTTGGGAAGAAGAAGGTAAATATCCTAACGTAATTCTCGAAATTCTTTCAGAATCAACTGCAAAAACAGATAAAGATTTGAAGAAAAAACTTTATCAAAATACATTCCGCACACCTGATTATTTTTGGTTTGACCCAGAAAGTCAAGAATTTGCAGGTTTTCATTTAGTCGATGGTCAATACCAACCGCTAGAACCAAATACTCAAGGACATTTGTGGAGTCAGCAGTTAGGTTTATATTTGGGAATTTATGAGGGATTATTGCGATTTTTTACCTCAGAAGGTCAACTAGTTCTCACTCCAGAAGAAGCAGCAGAGTTTGAACGCCAGCAAAAAGAACTAGCTCAAGAACGAGCCGCAAGATTAGCGGCTAAACTGCGAGAATTAAATATTGATCCAGAAACAATTTAGTCCAGATACGCTGCAAAATCTTTACTATAGGGCTGTTGCAGGTAAATTAAACCATACCTACTCATCCCAATTTGAAATAATATGCGAACGATCGCCGAAATTAACGAGAAAATCAGCCGCCAGCGTGCAGTCGTTTTCACAGTTGAAGAAGTCAAAGCACGAGTCGCAGAAGTCGGCGTAAGCAAAGTTGCAAAAGAAGTTGATGTAATTACTACTGGCACGTTTGAGCCAATGGAATCAAGTGGTGCAATTATTAATCTTGGACACACCGACCCCCCCATTAAAATTCGCCGTTGTTGGATAGATGGCGTACCTGCATATTCCGGGTTTGGGGCTGTAGATTTATACTTAGGTGCTAGTTGTGCCGTTGATACAATGGACGGAGAAGAAGTCCGGGAACGTGGCGGCGGTCACGTCATCCAAGATTTGATTGCAGGGAAACAAGTACACGTCCGGGCGCAAGGGCAAGTTACAGATTGTTACCCACGGGCAACGTTTGAAACAACAATTACCCGTGACACGATAAATCAGTTTTATTTATTTAATCCGCGCAACCTTTATCAAAATTTTATCGTAGGTGTGAATGGTGGCGATCGCCCATTATTTACCTATCTCGGCCCTTTACAACCCCATCTAGGTAACGCTGTCTACTCTAATCCTGGGGCAATTTCTCCTCTGTTCAATGACCCTGATTTGCAACTTATTGGCATTGGGACGCGGATTTTTTTGGGCGGTGGTGTCGGCTATATTGCTTGGGAAGGAACGCAACACTTCCCCTTACAAAAGCGGTTAGCTAACCGTACACCTATTGGGCCAGCTGCAACCTTAGCTTTAATTGGTGATGCCAAGCAAATGGAAGCGAGGTGGGTGCGTGGTTGTTATTTCAAAAGTTATGGCCCCTCGTTGATGTTGGGTGTGGGGATACCGTTCCCTGTATTAAACGAAGCTGTAGTTGAACACTGTGCAGTTCAAGACAAAGATTTAGTTGCGCCAATTGTCGATTTTTCCATTCCTCGGCGCGTTCGTCCTACCTTTGGTTTGGTGAGTTACGCCCAACTAAAATCTGGACGACTCACCATTGAGAATAAAACAGTGCGAGCTGCACCTTTAGCCAGTATGTTGTTATCTCGGCAAGTTGCTACAGAGTTAAAACAATGGATTGCAGAAGGCAAATTTACCCTGACAGAACCAGTCGCCCCAATTCCGATGGAGCGATCTTTTTTACCCCAAGACCGGTGGACAGATTTTTAATCTTATTAGGGCATAAAAAAAGCTGAAGGATGAAGTGTTAAATTTCATCCTTCATACTAGCCTGCGGCAAGCCGCTGCGCGTCTACAGACTTTATGACTCTTGCGGTGGCTTTTGTTTTTTAATCGGCTTGGGAGCAGGAGCCGAGCTTTTTGGTAAAGGTTTTGAAACCGGAGAGGCTTCGCCGCCTATTCTCTTAACAGGGCGTGGGCTGGGGCTGTCTCCTGTGTTGCGTCTGGGGGGGAATGGTCGGCGACCACCACCGCCACCACCACCACGGAACCCACCACCGCCACCTCTTAGGGGTGGTCTGCGTTTTTTGGGCAAATCCGCGATCGCTTCAGCCGTTTCTATGGCCAATTGATCGCCATCTCGTTTCGCTTGGAAGTCCCAGAACTTGCCCACAGCTTTGGTAGCCAGGACACCTTTGAGTTTTAACTTAAAATATTTAGGTTTTTCATCTTGTTTGCGAGCAGCCTGCTTAATTTTGACAACTAAGTTCTTGTCATCAAAAGACTGGTAAACTACCTCGCCACGCACAGAAAAACCACCATCGGGAATATCTGATGAGGCTTTGATGTCGTTTTTATCAGTTACAGCATCATTAGTTGTTGGCGATTCATCAGCTGCGGAATCTTGTGCTTGCTGTTTCGCCAGATTTTCTGGTTCCCACACACCCACAATTTGGATGTGCAAAGCATCACTTTCTTGCTTAGTTCTTGGATAAACTACCCACAGATGATTTTTTTCTAAATCCAGGTGATTCTTAACCAAGCTCATAATTCGACCGAGGAGAACGGCTTGGAGTTCCACTCCATCCGCAGTCAGCAGCGTACCTTGGGTAAACTGTTCCTCGCTAGCAATATAGCGACCTCGAACTAAACCAATTGCTCTATACTGCATTGGTTCGCTAGGCGGTGGAATCGGTTGCTGCCGATTGGCTAAATTTCCATCATTAGTAGTCTCGCTAGGGTCAATAGTTAAATTTTCAGATTTCGAGACTGTGTCTGCTACTGTAGGTACATTAGCGGTAGTCTCTACACTGGTTTCGGGCTGATTGGACTGGGACAAATTAGAAGATTCAGGCGAAGGCATCAGGTCGGAATTCATAGAAACTCCTTGCGGCGGAGACACATCCCATTGTGGGATTTTACTAAGGCAGATGGAAAGAGCGTTTGTGCGGCTGATGAAAGTATATTTATTTCCACAAAGTCACATCAAAACGCCCAGACAATCTAAAAAACGCTAAATTTACATTTATACTCTAAATGTTTAATCTAGCGTCTAGACACTAGTTTCGGAAGCATATCATAGGTACAACTTTGACGGCTCCCCCTAAAGTCATCACTTACTTTAGCAGCGTAAATAGTTATTTGTTATAAAATTCACAGACAATTGGCGGTATTCCGTACAGTTTTGGAAATTTTTCATTTCCGATTTGTCAAGAAGGCAGGAGGACTTTAGCGTAGCGTCAAGCCTGACGGCACAGCTTCGCTTAGAGCGACGTAGGAGCGTCAGGCAGAAGGCAGAAGGGAATCTCCATAAATAAATGGAGATTTAGCAACAAAAGAGACTGTTAATTTGTGGTGCGACACGGTTCAAATTACATTTGTTGACTTTGTTCATAAATAAATTTTGTCCTCCTGCCTCCTGTCTCCTGCCCTCTGCCTTTCTTCATTCATAATGTCATTAGAGTTCTGGAGAATTACACAATTGTGTCTCAACCGCGTAATCGTTGGATAGTTCGGGTAATCTTGGCATTAGCAGTTCTAATGTTTGTGGGTGTATCTGTGGTGCCTATAATTGGCGCATTTAATAACCCAACATCTACAAACCAAAATCCTGCTCGTCCTCAAGGGAACTTAGCTTCCACTGACCAAAAAACAAAATTGCAAGACGAGGTACGGGGTTATGAACTAGTTTTGCAACGGGAACCTGAAAATCAAACTGCTCTTAAAGGTTTATTACAAGCGCGGCTACAACTTTTAAGTCTTAACCAAGGTGATATTCAAGGGGTAATTGCCCCTCTGGAAAAGCTAGCTCAGTTGAATCCCGAAAGGTCAGAATATGGAGTTTTACTAGCTCAAGCCAAGCAGCAAATTGGAGACAAGGAAGGTGCAGCTAAGGCTTATCGGACAATTCTCGATACCAAACCTGGTGATTTAAAGGCTTTGCAAGGTATGGTGGGACTGCTGTTAGATCAACAACGTCCAGAAGCGGCTGTTGGCTTATTACAAGAAACTTTGACTAATGCCAACCAAGTAAATACAATTCAGCCTGGAAGCGTGAATGTAGTCGCTGTGGAAGTACTACTAGGCAATGTTTATGCTGTCCAAAAACGCTATACCCAGGCAATTAATGTATATGACCAAGCCATTAAGAAAGACCCTAAAGATTTTCGCCCCGTTTTAGCCAAAGCCATGCTGTTAAAAGAACAGGGTAAAATGACGCAAGCCAAACCTCTGTTTGATAATGCCGCAGCTTTAGCCCCGGCTCAATATAGAGACGAAATTAACAAAGCTGCTACAACTGCCCCAACTCCTACGCCTGCTGCAACCTCAGCACCAGCACCAGCACCGGCAAGTACGCCCAAGCCATAATGGAAAGATGGTGGCAGAGGGGCAGAGGGGAAGTTTCTCCCTTGCTCCCCGGCCTCTTCTCACACTCCTTCTATGGCGGCAACTACACCAAAAACTAAAAACAGGCAGCCGCCAATTAAGGTGAGTTGACGTTCAGAAATGCGTCCGGCGATGAGTTTGCCACCAATAACTGCGATCGCTGCACAAATTCCATGCCCTAAAATGGCTCCTGTAGTCACCCCTATCGGATTATTGCCAGCAGCTAATGCAATAGTGGCAATTTGTGTGCGATCGCCCCACTCTGCCATAAATGTTAATAAAAAGGCTTCTGTTATAATTGCCCAAGGTGTTTTTCGCTTTGGTAGTTGTAAATCTGCTTGTTTAACAGCCGCTTGTGCCTCTTCTACCACGTCCTTATTACAAGTAGACGCAGGCATTTTACTAGCGTCGTATAACAGCTTAATCCCGAAGGCTATAAACAAAGCAATTTCAGCATAATGAATATAAACTTTTGGCAGTAACGATGCGGCTTGCCCAAATACCACCGAGAGGATGGTCATCGCCGCTAAGGCAGCTATAACGCCTGTAAATACCAACCGCCGTGAATGGTGCATTGCCAAAATCACGGCGATAAAGAAGGTTTTATCACCAAGCTCTGAAACGGTAATTAATAATAAACCTGCGGTAAAAGCTGTTAACACTCTCTCAAGCTCCTGAAGAATTTTCCCTGATGTGAGCTTGAAGAGAGTCAAAAGACCTCACCAAGCTCACATTTTGTCTGTGAACTTAGTGAAGGTCTCGCTTTCAAATACTTGAATATTTGACATCTGAACCAGGTTCATCACCAGTATGTTGATTCAGATGGACTGGCTGGAAACTTTTGCCAGTAGCTACTCCCCTTCGATTAATAGAAATATTACATCTATCTTAGGTTAGAGTCAAACAATTTTAGATTGCTTTGATCTTAAATCTTGGATGTTGTTTCACTCTAACAAGTTTCTTAGCAGTAATGCGATCGCCCCCAACCTTTCTTAAAAGCTGGGGACTTGTTTAGCTGACTGAGTGCTGATTACAGTAAACACTACTCAGCAAGGGCTAAATGCCCCGCTACCGCTAACAGCACTTTTAACTCAGCACTTTTGCTGCCAAACCAACCAAATTCTCGCTCAAATCCCACAGGCGTTCAGCTTTTTCATCATCCCGTGCTTGCGGAGAAACTCTCTGTACAAAAGATTTACCATCTTTTTTCTGACGATTTCCCCAACTCCAGTAAGCACCAGATTGCTTGTATTCTGGCTCAATAACTACTGCTGCAACGCGTTCGCCAGCTAATTCCTGAGAGACATATCCCCCGGTGATGTATTTCTGGAACAAGGGGAAGATTTTCTGGAATAGTGGATAGTGGTTGCGGAATAACGGTGTTTCAGCCACACATCCTGGATACAGAGAAGTGAAGGTAATACCAGAAGAATCGTGATAACGGCGATGTAGTTCGCGCATAGTCAGCACGTTGCAAACTTTACTGTCTTTGTAAGCTTTGACTGGTTCAAATTTCTTACCGTCAATCATCGAAATCGGTGCTTTAAAGCCAGCAGCAAAGCCTTCCAAGTTACCCAAGTCAGGACGTGGCGGAATCTTACCACCCAGTTCATCGGGGTTGTGGGTTACAGTTCCTAAAATCACCATCCGCTTATCTGCTGCTGGAGATTTTTTCATATCTTCCAACATCAAGTTGCACAATAAGAAATGACCAAGGTGATTAGTGGTCATGGTTAACTCATAACCTTCTGGACTGCGTAAAGGCTCTTTAATTAAGGGCATATAAATTGCCGCATTAGCTACCAACGCATCCAAAGATTTACCACTGGCTCTAAAGTTATTGACAAATTGCCGCACACTATCCAAAGAACCCAAGTCAATGTGCATAATAGTATAGCTGTCCTTGGGTATGCCCACTTCTTGAGCCGCTTTTTCTGCCTTTGCCAAATCTCGGCAGGCCATGACAACGTGCCATCCTCTGCGAGCAAATGCTTTTGCAGCGTACAAACCTACTCCAGAGGACGCACCTGTAATTACAACCGTTGACTTCCGATCCTGTGCCATTTCTCTTTAGACTCTGTATAATCGCCTTTTACTATCTTTTGGATCTTACATCACGAAGTTATACAGATTATCGATCAATTTTTGCTTAATACTTGTTAACAAAAAAACTCGATAAATCTAGATTTATAGTTAGTAATTGTTGCAAAATATTAAAGCCATATTCAGATTGTATGCTAAGGATAGATAAACTTCAGGCGATCGCTTTCAAAGTACCAAATAAAAATATACATTTTTTGATGAGCCTAATTTGATTACAGATAATTATAATTGTTGGATTTTTACTTACATATAATGAAAATATTTATGATGGGCATAACCCACCATAAAATTAGTTATTAAATTTCGTATTTACAGTAAATACTCTCTAGTTTGCTGATAATTAACAAACGTTTCCATATCATATTCAATATTGTCTAGAGTAATAGAAAAAGTAGTTCTGTTATATTCGCCTTCACAGAAAATTTCCATATATAGGTTACTACCTAAGTTATCAATATATGCTTTCATGAACATAAATAATAGATTTAATTCATTCACATATTCCAAAAGAGAAACTCTATTGATATTGAGGTTACAGGAATAAAGTATTCTAATTAGCGCACCTCGATTATGTATGTGTTTAACTATCAAACTATGCTTTCTTTGATGACGGCATAAAAGCAACTCATCATCTTCTTCCACAGAATATCCATTAAATTCTAAATGGTTACGATATCTGACTAGGGGGTGAGCTAACGATTCACCTATATTAATTTCTGGCATGGATATCAACCTCACAAGTTTTGCAGCCAGCTACACTGGTTAAAATTAGTATTCCCACTTAGAGTCAATTTATAAACAAATCTGGAGACAGCTATGAGAAACATGGTTATTCAAGCCATACCAAGGTGCAATCAAAGTTAGCACCTGTCATTGCTATTGAAACAAAGCGCAGAATTAGCATTAGAAGCATATGCTCAAGGATTTTCCTAGCGGATAGGCACAAAACCAGCTTCTTCTATCAATTTTTGTCCCTGAGGTGTTAACAGGAAGTTGGCATAAGCTAAACCAACCTGTTCATCTAAACTGCCATCTCGTTTAACAATAATAAATATTTTTTTATTGATGGGGTAAGAGCCGTTAATAAAAGCAGAACTGTTTACAGCAGTCGTATTGCTTTGAGCAAAAGGAGCCACGAAAGGTTGGTTAGATTTATTTGACAAGGGCAGAAGACGTAGAGCGTGCTGAGAAACAACCTTTGAGGCTCTAGTATAACTAATAGCACCGCGAGTGCTAGCGACTTTACGGATAGACTCTATCGTATCTCGCACCTTTTGAACTCTTGAAGCAAATGGTTTGGCATTCAATACTTCTTTTTGAAACAATTCTACTGTTTCTGAATTTTGTGTATTGCCATCATCAAGCTCATAGCTAAAAGGAGTAATCCGCAAATTTGGCCCACCTACTGCTCTCCAATTCCGGATTTTGCCTGTGTAGATATCGTTTAATTGAGAGATGGTCAAACCAGGTATGGACAATTGCGGATTAACATAGACAGCGATGCCATCAATACCTACTAAAATCTCTTCTAGAAAAAAACCACGCGCTTTAGCTTTTTTTAACTCTTGATTTTGGAGGGGTCGAGAAGATTGAGCAAAACTAACTTGCCCTTGAATTAACATTTGAATTGCCGTATTAGAACTAGGCTTGTCTGCTTTTGGTTCAATGTATCGTAGCTGAAATTGAGGATGAGCTTGGTTAAAAGTTGATATTACATTTGGCGATCGCAAAAAGTTAAATGTACTAGAACCACTATATTTAAAGATTCCTTGAGGTATATTTTGTATTTGAAGTGGGTTTTGGCTAAGTATAGGTTTATTGATGACCCGTGGCTGTAGGGAAGGATCTAGCGGGACTTTGATTTGATTAAGTGCCGTCGCTCCTGCGGCGATCGCCAAAATAGTAGCACTAACACTTACTATACGTGATAGGGAAAAATTATTTTTAATACTGCTACTGTTTAAAGTTGATATAGTTGCGTTTTCAAAACGAGCTTCAACTCTGGCTATATCTTCTTTTATTAAATGTAAACTATGCTGCAAACGTTTTAATTTATGATGAATATCTTCGGAAATTGAGGAATCGCGTTGAACAACCGAAACAAACGCTTGTTCGTATTGCTGCAAATTTTTTTTATACCCTTGGTAAGGTTGTTTAATCTTTGTGTTAATAACATTAACATCATCATTGAGAGATACAAGACCAGTTTCTACAGCTTTAACTAAATAACGAGTATAAATTGCACAGTTATCTATATCCTCTGTTTGAGTCTGAAGATTTCTATCAACGTTATTTTCTTGTGGATCAAATGGAACAAATAAATTTAGTAATTCTCCTTGCTTCAAAGCAATATGGCTACGTGCGCGGATGAGGGCGGGAATCGCTACCCCAGGACGCACAGGTTTGTAACTCCACGCGTTTTGTATGACAATGCCTTGTGGTGTTTTTGGTGGGCGGTTTCTGTCTATCCATGCTAATGGCCCTGCGTGGAGACAGTTAAAAATTTGCTCTAGCTGAAAATAAAATAGTAGCGGTGCAGATAAGTAGTAGCCAACAAAATATGGTACATCGCTGCGAGCTATATCATCTGTTCCATCGTTATATAACCAGCCAAATAAGACTTGCTCTGGGGCCAATTGATGTATGTACACGGCTCGGAAACCAGACTTCGGCGGTTTATAGGCATCCCAGTGCTGGTAAACAACCCGTTCCATAAACGCTTGCTGGATTTGAGGGGTGATCTGTTCGCTCGTCACCGTCCTAAAACCTGTGGCTGCAAAGCTGCTATAGACGATTTGACCTAAGAGCATTTTATGAGACATGGTTAACAGCTAGGAGAAAAGGATTTTATGAATTGAGTATTTTTTAATAAATATAAATCCGGAATCTCTAAAATTATGTTTACCATTGAATTTATGCTTTGCAAACTAAAATTGATGTGCATAGTAGACACCGCCATTTGTAACTAGAGATTACCGCGTAGTAAACTCAATTAAAAATTGTTTTGAGCTTCATATTGAGTAAAACAACCATTCATAATTTCCAACTTACAATACATTTGTATTAAATTTTATTTTATCATTTAAGATATATTGCATATATTTTTTAAATAAAATCAATCAAAAGTAGTATTTATATTTTAAAAAATGTTTTTAATATTGTAATAATTTTATTATTCAATGATTATTGGACTCTATCTTTCTACCATTGCTCCATTTGACAATTCCATACCCAACTGACAGAGCAATAATAGCACAGGCTAAACCAAACAATTCATTATCTGATACTTTTTTTAAATCCAATATAATAATTTTGCGAGCTACGGCAATTAAAGAAGTAACGATAACTAACTCAACTTGAATAATGTGTTTTTGTAAATACCCTGTGATGTTTTCTAATAACTCTATAGCTATTAATATAGTTAAGAAAGAACCAAAAATATCAAATAGTTTGTCCTTAAAGAAGAATACAGGTTGAAAAAACAAATCAAACCATAAACTTCTGGCTAAATCTATAGAACCCATTTGACATCTTAGGAAGAACCTGCAAGCCTCTTAATCATGAGCCTGATGAAGCAGAGGTTGAGTTTGGCAGTGGCACTAGCTAGAGTTCG
>NZ_JACJRV010000040.1 GCF_014697475.1 Nostoc sp. FACHB-152 | reverse complement strand
TTACTTGGTCAACCTTTGCCTGTTGGTAGCTTCTTCCCTGAATCTTGGAGATGTCCCACCACTTTCTCTTCTGCTTAAACAAAAAACCTGCCCTTGAAAGCTGCCCCCCCTGCGGCCTATTTGTATCAAACTTAAAGTGAAACGGTATTAGCTATTGCCTATTGCCTATTCCCTCCCTCATGACATTTATTGATTAAGTAATTCCCCTAATTGATGCTTAACCAATAGACCTTTGAGAGTAGCATTTTCAGCTTTTAAAGCTATATTTTTTGCTTCTAATTCTTTAATTCTGTCCTGCAAAGCCTCTTTAGTTGTGCCTTGTCTATGAATGACCACTTCCTTATAAATTGCTAAATTAGCATCCTCATTCATCCATCTTTGGTAAGTTTTAGTATGCTCCTGTACTGTATGACCCATGTAATCAGCCATTGTTTTGATAGGTACTCTTAATCGATGACCACGGAGTGCATAGGCATGGCGTAAATCATAGGGTTTAAAGCCTACAACAGCATTTCTAAATTTAATTTGTAGTTTTGCAGTTTTATTACTCAGAGTTCCTTCGTTATAAGGCAATTTAACTTTTTTTAAATCAAATAATTCTATCCAATGAGGATGTATTGGCGGAATTCCACAACTGCGTTCACCCGTTTTAGTGCCTTCTGTTAGGCTAGGATTTAAAGTAACTAAATGAAAAGTATTTGTTGAGTCGATAAAAGCTTCTATATCCACAGCAAATAATTCATGAGGTCTTAAGCCATAAGTAGCTAACATCCCATATGCCCATTGCCATTGCTCTGGTTCTGTCAAATTTTCTCTACTAGCATATACCGATAATGGACTGCCAATTTTAATAAAGCCTTGAATAATCTCCTCATCGGTAGGGACTTTCCGAATTGTTGGTGTAGGTTTAGGCGTAGCGTAACTATAAATTGTTTGAAAATTTTTAATTCCGCAAAACTCACAAAACTTTTTCAACTGCCAAACCAAAAAAAATCTAGATGATGTATTCGGTTTAGTTCTTTCTAACGCCACTTCTAAAGCTTGGGCAGACATGGGTAGATCTTGCGGTAGCTTTTTCAGATGACGCAAATAATGAGTTTCCCAGGTACGTATTCCTTGCCGATTCTGTTCGTGAGTTTTCCAAAATTGTTGCTCATATTCTTGAATCAATTCACTAATGAGCTTGGTAGACTTTTCTGCCTCTGTTGCTTCTAATTTTTGTGCTTGTTTCCCAAGTAATTCTGGAGTCCATTGAAATTGTTTTGTGATTAATAATAAGTCCAATTCTCTGGCTTTTAAAACCGCCATTTTTATACCAGTGTCATTAGCAGCAAAACCACAGGAAATGGTATATTGTTTATTAGGACTTCCTTTCTTTCCAATCTCACCAGGTCTACAAGGAAATGTCCCTTGTAAACCTATAGTTTTATGACTAGTTAATTTAAGTTTAACTTTAACTTTTTCTAAACTTAATGCAGAGTTAGTTTGCCCAATAACATATTTTATTCTTAAATATTCTCGTTCTATCTTGGCAGACTCATCTGATGCAGGTTGTTTTGCTTTCCACTGCTTCCATTTAGATGGTTCCCATTGGTCGATTTTTATACCATCCCATTCAGCTTTACGGGGGTCGTAGGTGCTGGTTTCGTAAGTGGGCATGGGGTTTATTCCTTTGATGGGACTAGTATTGGTTTTGAAGATAGCTAATAACAGTTAACAAGTAAAGCCGCAGAAATGCCAATGTAGTTAAAATATCAGTGATAAAATTTAGATATAAGAAGACTTTTAACTCTATCACCTGTCCCCTGCAAGAATATTAAGGTGGAATAGCTGGGAGTACAATTCGTAAATTGATACGGAATTGATACCAAGCATACTGAAGTTGATAGATAAATTATGGCAGTACGAATATGAGCAAAAGATATTTATTACCATTTATGATAGCTGCGATCGCAGCCAGCCTTGGCAGTTGTAGTTCTAACCCTACATCTACATCTAGCCAAACTACCAGTGAAACCCTAGCACCTACAACCACCACGCAACCAGCCCCTATCCCTAGTCAAACCCCTAGCATGGCTCAACTGAGAGCCAAAGCCGCAAAAGTTCAGCCATTGGACACAACACCTACACCTGAGGCTACACCTGCGGAAACTTCCAAAGCTGAAACCACTAAAGTAGCAGCTGCGCCAAAAACAGTTAACGTTACCTTATTTACCAGCGACACCGATTGTCAACAACTGATTCCGCAAAAAGTTGCAGTGCCAGCAGAAGAACCTGTAACAAGTGCAGTTGGGAAAATCTTAGACGAAAGAGACACAGCCGACTTTAGCGTATCTGGCTATCGTGTAAATTTAAAAAATGGCGTTGCGACAGTTGATTTGCGCCTATCACCCCAGTCAAAGCGGCAATTAGCTTCTCTTTCTAGTTGTGAACAATTTGCTTTGTTTGGTAGTCTCCGCAAAACCTTAACAAGTAATCCTCAATGGAATATTAAAGAAGTGCGTTTCACCGAAAAAGGCCAAGAAATTGTGCTTTAGTTCGTAGGGTGGGCAAAGTCTGTCTACCCTAACATATAATACTAATGCGATCGCATCACTAATATTTCCTGATTTAAAATTGACTGCTGCTCAAATTTTGCAAGGTTAATCAACGCAAACTAATTCTGAATTACGAATTAGAAATTACCTGACCAATAAGCTTGAGAATTTGGCAGATAGTATACAATTCCTTGGCAGATGTAAACAAAGCAAACACCCGTGACAAATCGTATTTTGGCGTGTCTGCTTCTTGCTTGACTTTGATAAATAAAACATCATCCCCATTTGTCACCATACCAAACACAGGTTTATCTGGGTGAGGATTAGCCATTAAATAAGCTAGGGCTTGCGGTACAGCCGACCAAATCGAAAGAGTGGTTTTTTTCGACTCTACCACTATCACCCACAACTGATTTTGTAGTACCAAAACATCAATACGTCCACGTAGCACTTCTTCCCCATCATCCAGCACTAAATCCACCGATGATTCCGCCTTAATCCTAAAAGGAGGGTCATAAAATCCAGATAGTGCCAGCAACGGGGATACTACTAGCAACATCACTGTTCCCTCTAACAAATCACCTTCACCACGGTGATAAAGATATCTGCGTCGTAGTACATCTAGTGAAGCTTTTTCTGCTTCAGGAATTGGGGATAATTCACTCTTCCACTCTGGAAAAAATTCTTCTGACTCAATGCGAATTAATCCAAATCGAGTTTCTGCTTCTCTTAAGCTGGTAATTGCTTCTGTGATTGCTGATACCTGTGTCATCCTTACTTTACCAAAATAATTTAGCTTAAGAGCGATCGCACATCCTACGATAGTAATTTTTAGTATAGGCAGCCATTAGAGATGAGTTATAAAGTAAAGTTTAAATTGTAGTGGACTGTTTCAGCTAAAACGGTGCAATAGATATTTGATAAAGTTGATATAAATCGACGCTTTCACGTACTCAAACTCAGATCTTGCACCTCTCTGCGTCTTTGCGCCTCTGCGTGAGACATATTAACCAACTGCATAATCTGTAAAATGCCTCAGATAAGGTGGTTGATATCCAATTACAATGTCTTTCTTTGGTATTCCTCTATCTACTAATTCATTCCTTTTGAATCCAAATTTTATTATCTTTAATATCAATATGAACTCTACAGCCATAAACCCGATGACGATTTTCCCACCCTAAATGGATAATTTGATAGCTATCCACTTCATTATTAAAAATAGGAATTACTTCAATTTCTCCGTTTATCGGCTTAATCTGGCTATATTCTGTAAGAACATCTTTAATACTTTTTCGATATTGATCTACTTTAACCATGTCAAGTATCCCCAGATTTAGTTAACAGCCATTGTTCAATTAATTCCGTTACAATGTCGCTCATTTGTCGGTCTTGAGAAGCCGCCGCCGCCTTAAGTTGGCGATGTAATTGTTTAGGTAAATAAATAGTTGTCCGCGTATAATCTGGGCTAGTACTTTTGGTACTAGAAGTTGGTTTCTCCTCAACAGGCTGTAGTTTATCTCTTTGTTGACGACTACGTGCAGCATCAATCAAATCATCAAAACGACTCGTTTTTTTCTGGTTATTCAAGGTAATATCTCCTTTCCCGCTTCAGCGTAACACCGCCAAGCAATTTGGGCGTAAGGGTCTTTGACTGCATTTACTGGAACTCCTTCTAAAGCAGCGCGTTGAAATACAGCCAGCCGTCTGATTCCTGTTTGAAATAGGGGTAAACCAGCCTTTAACAAAGTGGTTCTGGCTTCTTCTCCCGCCTTGTTGGGATGGGGTGGAATGAGAGTTAATAAAATTCGATAGTTTGTTTTAAATTGTTTTAATAAGTCAACCATTTGCAGTGTAGCTGCTAATGCGATCGCATCTGGTGTAGTAGGTATCACTAGCAAATCGCATCCTTGGGCAATAGTTTTTAACTCATCGGTTGCAGGGCGGGCTGGCGTATCAATAATAATATGCTCATATAAGCTAGCTAAACGTACTCCTTGCACTTCATCTGCAACTTTGAAAGGCAAACAACCCCGGTTAGACCAATCTAAAGCACTGCGGTTTAAGTCGCCATCTACTAATAGTGTGTCAGCCTTGTTCTGAAAGTACGTAGCTAAGTGCAACGCCGTCGTAGATTTACCGACCCCCCCTTTAAATGCTGCTACGGTAATAATCATTTTGGTTTTAACAGGAAATAATGCCCAGATTTTACTGCATATTAAACATTTAGATGTTTAAACATTTAAAAACTTAGATGTTTAATGTGCTTAAATATAGTAAGCATATATTTAAGCTATAAACTATTTGTGTACTAAATAATGTCAGCGAGTCGAGTGTCAGTTGTTAAATTTATACATTTATACTTAGAAACACTACATTAGGTCTTCAAACTGCCAACACTAGACTGCTAATGAAGATAGATAGACAGGGTTACTGAAAAGTTCTACAATCTGAGTCATAACAGTAAAACTACTTATTGCTTAAGCAAACCAAGCATAGTAAAGATTTTCTGGTGATTCCGCTTGAGTGTGGAAACATCCTATTAAGATAAGGAAGTCTTGAGTAGAGGTTGTAAACAATGGATGTAAAGCTGATTCTAGTTGGATTAACAGTAATATTTACTGTTGCGTGCCTATTTTTTGGTACGAAAAATGGATTTTATGATTCAGAGAACTATCATGGCAATGGCTCTGCACACTAACATAGTGCCACAGTAAAAAAAGCAGGCAAATTCCAGCTTTTGAGAACCAGTGCGGGTTTACAAAAGTCGTTCTCTCCAATCAAAAATCCATGTCTTGGGGTGTATGAGCGCACTATAAAACTTGCCCCTAGGTCACAAAAGCAAAATTACCAGAATTATTAGCTTTTGGGATACATAAATGACGATTCGGTTGGAGGGGGGAAAGCATGAGGGATAATGTGTCCGCATCCTCTCGCTTTGATACTGAAGAAACAGGGGTTGAATTAAACTGTTTTCCTTACAGTGTCCAGCATCATGATGAGGGTGTGTGTTTACTTGTCAAAATGGGGCCACACCGCATTCTGCTAGATTGTGGGTTGGGGAATATTTCGTCATTGCAGAAGGGACTAACAAAATCGGCTCGTCGAGGGAGTTCGCCATTACCAGCCGATGTAGTATTGATTAGTCACGCTCACCCAGACCATGCAAGAGGGGTGCTGGCATTACACAAAACTTTCCCACTTTTACCTATCTATGCTAGCGAAGTTACCACAAAGTTACTGCCGTTAAATTGGCCAGAGCAGAACCCCAAAGAAATTCCGCAATTGTGTCATGCTCTACCATTGCGATCGCCTGTAGAATTGCGTGATGGTTTAGTAGTAGAATTATTTCCTGCCGGACATCTACCTGGGGCTGTGGCGATTTTGCTAACCTATACAACTGAACATCGCTCTTATAAGGTTTTATATACAGGCGACTTTTTCTTATCAAATTCCCGGCTAGTAGAAGGTTTACGCTTAGAAGAATTACGGGGATTAGATGTAAATGTACTGATTGTCGAAGGTACTTATGGCACATCTCGTCATCCCCACCGCCGCATTCAAGAAAACCAACTAGCAGAACGCATTAATCGCGCGATCGCCGATAATTGTTCTGTACTCCTGCCCACACCAGCATTAGGTTTAGGACAAGAACTGCTGATGTTGTTGCGGAGTCATCATCACTTCACTGGGCGGGATTTAGATATTTGGGTGGATGGTAGTGTTGCTAGAGGTTGCGATGCTTACCTAGAACTACTTTCTTATCTTCCCCCATCCGTACAGAACTTCGCTCGCCATCAACCCTTATTTTGGGATGAACGGGTACGTCCCAGAGTGAGACGCTTACAAGCAGAAAAGCGTGCTGTTGTGGGACATTCACCCTGTATAGTTCTCACTGACTCTACAGCAGATTTAGGTGAGTACTGTCAGCCTAATACAGGCCCCTGGCTGATCCTGATTCCCGAAAAAATTGATATAAAAATTAACAAACAATATCCAGCACCCACCACCCTAGAAAGCTATTTGCTTGCTCAACACAGTGATGGCCCTGGTACTACTCAACTAATTCATAATTTGCGACCCCAGCACGTTCTATTCGTTCACGGTTCTCCTGCTTATTTGGCAGACCTAACTAGCTTGGAGGAACTGCAAAACCGCTATCATGTCCATTCGCCACTGGCTAGCACCTTAGTAGAACTGCCCATAGGAGAAACATTTGTCCAACCAGCCGCGCCAGAGACTAATTACGAAGGCGAACTGACAGAATTAGCAACAGTCATCACTATTACCCTACCTGAAGCGATTACAGACGATCCCCGGTGGCGACAGTTTGCTGATACAGGGTTAATTGAAGCCCGTTGGCAGGGAGAAGAAATCGTGTTGCGGGGGTTATCCCAAAGAGAATTGCTGAATCAAAGCAGCGATCGCTATACTTTATCTGATGTTGACTGTTGCGGTACTTGCCGACACCAAAGGGGACAGCGTTGTTGGAACCCTGCTTCTCCTTTATATAACTTTAAGGTCACTCTCGAAGGTTATTGTCCAGCTTTTGAACGCTCATCAACTACTGAGTCCTGAGCAAAGAGAAATTAATCTCGCTTGTCCAGGACTCAGCACTGTGCTGTTAATTAATCAGGATTTGAATCGGTAAAACGGTTACGGATGCGTTCAGCCTCAGGACAATCTTCAGTTAGGAGAGGTTCGACATTACCGCGTGGTACGGAAGCTAATTTCTGAGTGACAGCGCCAATGCTTTCGAGGCGAACCATTTCTTCCCAAGAACAAACTTCGTCCTCCTCATCTGTTTCATAGCGTAGCGTCACCAAATCTCCCTCTATGTCGATGATGCGGGCGCGTTCTATCCAGCGTTGCTGGTCCCGCAAGAATACACATACCTCCCGCCCATCGCAACACAGTTGATAAATCTTGCGGTGTAGCATGTACTGCTTCTGCCTTTTTAAACAACGTACGTTAAACCTGAAAAAATTGGGTTTTACCCCATAAGATAACATCCTAAGAGAGGTTAGTTTCACGGTTCAGAAAAGAGTGCGTCTGCTGACCCTGCCCCAAGAGCTAAATGATAGTGTTTAAACTTAGGGAAATTTTGGGTCATAAACCAATAGTTACTGCACCAGTTGAACTCAATCTCGTCTTTGAATAGTTAAGAACGAATGTTTACTTCATAGAAGTCATACAATTCGGGAATTTTCCTAACCAGATCAATAGCTGCTGGTAAGTCTTTCCTATCATTATGTAATAATAAATACTCCAAAACAAGTGGTGATTGCGGTTGTGAAAATTGCCTACTTGTATTCATGGGCATTACTGGGAAATCTGGGGATTCTGCTGTACTTTTACCCCTATGTATTTGATCTTAACTCATTATTTTGCTGACCTTCATGGTTTTCAACAACAACATCACATGAGTTTTATATTTTAGGCAATTTATTTGAGGATTTGGGTACAAAGGTAGGGCGTAGGGGTATAGGTAGGTTGACTGGTTAGCATTATTATTTGGATTCTTTGTTGCGCTGTGGGGTCAATGTCAAATCTAAAATCAAAAACTGTTTGTCCGTAAAACCCCTACACCCTTACACCCCTGTACCCTTCGCTATCCTATTTGTACTGGGTGAGTAATTCTCTAAGTCGCTCCGAAGCCCCTTCTCGTTTGATTTTACCTGCCATAACTGCATCATATAGATCTGCTAGAAGTGCTAAATCCCCGGACTGGTAGCACTTGGTAGCCAGCACTTGATGGAGCAGACCCTCAGATTCAACACTAAGATATCCAGTTTGAAAAGCAGATTCAACGAGTGTGCGAATCATTTTGATTAGGGCGTAATAAGCAATTTAATATATCTATTTTGGAACATAAATTTTTAATACTGACTGATATCAAACAGTGATTATTAGTGATTGTAGTTACAAAAACTCTGTGATTATAATCACAGGGGCTTATTAGCTTGATAAAACATAGCTTACTATTTTTGGATGATAAATTGGTAGTTTTTCATATAATCTTTGCTCAAAGCGTACGTAAAAACCCTGCATAATATGTAACTTTATATACAAAATATTTTAAGACAAGAACTGGCGGAAATCTTCATCCTGTTGACTCAACTGCACCCAATCAAGATTTAAAGATATAAACTTTTGTACTAAGCGATCGCAAGCAGGGCGCTCCGTTGCATAATGTCCAGCATCGACTAGAATTAGACCGCGATCGCGGCTTTCTTGAAACTGATGGAATTTGCAATCAGAAGTTAAGTAAACTTGCGCCCCAGTTTTGACTACAGACGAAATAAAACTAGCTCCCGAACCACCTAAAACAGCCACGCGCGAAATTTTCTGTTGTAAATCAACCGTCGGAGAAAAAATCAAATTGGGTGGGGTAAGTTGCTGTTGAATAAGCGTCAGTAAATCTTGTAATGTCAGCAATGGTTCTAGTACCCCGACACGCCCGTAACCCAACCCCGAAACAGTTGGTACTATAGGCGTAACTTCTTGTAGGCTGAGAACTTGTGCCAAAACATCAGCCGTGCCATCTTGTACTTGGTCAAAATTAGTGTGGGCAGTATATATCCCAATATTATGGGTAAAAGCTAACCGGATCATTTCGGCGATCGCTTCACCACGGCGAAGAGATTTAGGTGGATTAAAAATTAACGGATGATGGGCAAAAATCAAATTAGCATTTTTAGATATTGCTTCTTCCATCACCGCCAAAGTGGGTGTTAAACACACCAAAACCCGCGCCGACTCCTGCAAAACACCCGGCTCAACTTGCCAACCACAATTATCCCAACTTTCACACCAAGCTGGATTTGCCCACTCTTCAAACCAAGTAATTAAATCAGCAATTTTCATAATTTAATCTGTAAAAAATAGCTATTAAAACTCTTACATAAATCAGATTATGCCTGTTTAACTCTTCGCGTCTTTGCGCCTTTGCGCGAAACTTAAAACCTATCCAGAAATGTGAACAACCAACTCCCGTGTATGACTACGCTGACGATGTTCCCAAACATAAATTCCTTGCCAAGTGCCTAATACCAAATAACCGCGATTAATAGGTATATGTTCTGAAGTGTGAGTTAAGGCAGAACGGATATGTGCAGGCATATCATCAGAGCCTTCCGCATCGTGGATATATCCCCCTGATTCTGGAACAAGTTTTGCCATAAAGTTAGCTAAATCTACTAATACATCGGGGTCAGCATTTTCTTGGATGACTAAACTAGCAGAAGTATGACGTAGAAATAAAGTGCAAAGTCCTGTTTCTACACCCGACTCGGCAACGATCGCTTCTACTTTTGCAGTAATGTTGTGAAAGGATTTACCAGTAGTAGAAACTCTAAGTAGCTTTTGGAAGTGAACCATCTGTAGATTAATTGACTATTCACTAATAATATAGACTTTCTTAGGAAATTAGCAGCGATATTCACCAGTAATTTTGCTATATATTAAATAGACAACTATAACTATTCAAAGTAGTGACGAGTGCTTACCAAAATTTGAGGCATCTTTAAGAAGTTAAAATTGAGTAAAAATTTTAAGCCTCTCTTGTAAATAATTGCTAAAAATAAACTATTAGTAACCAAATTTGGTTGTCTTCTATTATTTAATTTTCCACATATTTATTTTTACAAAAATTTATAGCTAGGTTCTCAAAAAAAGCAGCGTTTGTGCTTTCAGATATTGCCTACAAGTTTGACATCAAAAGTTTCTCTTACCTAATAAGTGAAGGAAATCATTCCAATGGCACACCTGTTTGAGGCGTTTAGCATTCGTGAACTCACCTTTCGCAACCGTATTGCCGTTTCGCCCATGTGTCAATACTCTAGTACAAATGGGTATGCCAATGACTGGCACTTAGTACATTTAACTTCTCGTGCAGTAGGTGGTGCAGGTTTGGTATTGACAGAAGCAGCTGCTGTAGAAGCGCGAGGAAGAATTAGTCCGCAAGATTTGGGAATCTGGTCAGACGAACATATAGAAGCTTTAGCGAAAATAGTTACATTAATTCATAACTTTGGTGCAGTTGCAGGTATTCAACTCGCCCATGCAGGGAGAAAAGCCAGCACAGCTAAACCTAGCCGAGGTGGAAAAGCCTTGGACGAATCTCATGAGGGTTGGCGGCCTGTGGTTTCGAGTAGTGCGATCGCATTTAGTAAAGATAGTCCTGTACCAGAAGCCTTGACTATAGAAGGTATTCAACAAATTATTCAAGCCTTTGTAGCAGCTACTCAACGTTCACTACAAGCAGGCTTCAAAGTCATCGAAATTCATGCAGCCCACGGCTACCTACTGCATCAATTTCTTTCACCTCTAGCAAACCATCGTCAAGATAATTATGGTGGTAGCTTTGAAAATCGGACTCGTCTTTTGAGAGAAGTTGTAGAAGGTGTGCGACAAGTATTACCAGAAGGTTATCCCTTATTTGTTCGCCTTTCCGCCACCGATTGGATAGATAAAGGTTGGGATATAGAACAAAGTATTACTTTATGTGACAAACTCAAAACCTTAGGTGTAGACCTAATTGATTGTTCTTCAGGAGGGATTATTCCTGGGATTAGTATTCCAGTTAAACCCGGCTATCAAACTCAATTTGCTGAACGTATTCGCCGAGAAGCAAATATTGCTACAGGTGCAGTTGGCTTAATTACTTCCCCAGAACAAGCCGACAAAATAATTCGCACAGGAGTAGCAGATATAGTTCTGTTAGGACGTGAACTCCTTCGTAACCCTTATTGGCCGCATCTAGCAGCTAAACAGCTAGGACATGAGAAACTCTGGCCAGTGCAATACGATCGCGCTTGGACGTAACAAAGCAGGTGATTAGGTAACAGGTGACAGGGAACAGATTATAGGCAATACCCTAATCCGTACTGCCTTTTGGCTGACATAGCAGCAGCCAAAAGGCTAGGGCATTAACAAATGATAAAACTTAAACACCAAAAGTTTTTTAACCCTATTACCTGTCACCTATTCCCTATTGCCTGCTTCTATTGAAATAGCAAGCAATTCAAACTTGAGGGGGATGTGAGTGATACGCTAGTTTTATAGTGTCTTAAGTAGTGTTGCGTAAATTTAGGAGCATATACTCATGCATATATTAATGCAAGCAGCAGATTCAGTTGCAACCAATGGCACCCACTTTCCTTTCGCTTTTACAGCAGTGTATGTAGTTGGCTTCATTGCGGCTGTCACAATTGGTTCTATTGCTTGGTACAACTCTAAACGTCCAGTAGGTTGGGAAAGTAAAGACCGTCCAGACTTTGTGCCTAAAGTTGATAAAGAAGAAACTCCGGGTCTAGGTGAACCGAAGTAATAAGTGGTTAATGGTCAATAGTCAATGGTCAAAAATAGAAAATCAAGACTTTTGACTTTTGACTCTGAACTATGAGTTTAATTTTGAACATCAACCCAACGACGATAAAGCTGTTGAATTTGTTTAAGCAACGCATTGTAAACTGGTTGGGCAGAGTCATTTAGTTGTGCTAACTCCTGTAACTTGGTCAAGAGTCTTGCTTCTTCTGTTGCTACTTCACCATCGCTATAAATTAAGCCACTAATAGCTTCAATCAGACTTTCGCAGTCTTCCAGGCTAGGGCGATCGCCTAAATATTCCTTTACCCATGCATAACATTCTTTTGGTTGCACGGGTACCAATTCATAAAGCCAAGGCTTAATCTCAGGGTCTGTGGATAGACCCTTTGCTTGAGCAATTTCACGGAGATATTGCCGTTCTTCCGGTTGAATTCTGCCATCAATCCAAGCGGCTCCAATCAAGATTTTAACTAAGTTCTTTACATTAGAATCAGTAACCATTGCTGCCTCCTGTGGTAGATTGGGGCTTCCATCAAATCGTACAATCCCAGGTAGTGATCACTCGGAATCGTTGGTTTTTCTTAAGCGCACCATAAAAAAGCCGTCCATGTCTTGCAGATGGGGCCAAACTTTCAGCCAGCCTTGTGGCGTGGAAGAAGCCCAGTAGGGTGAACCAACCTTGGGAAGCTCAATTTGCCACTCAGGATTCTCAGCCAAAAATATTGAAATTACATCTTCATTTTCTGCTGGATGCAGTGTACAGGTAGCATAAACCAGTACACCACCTTTTTTGACAAAATTTGATGTATGTGACAGTAGTTGCTGTTGCAGTAGCGAAAGTTCTCGGATAGATTGGGGTGTTTGTCGCCAACGTGCATCAGCGTGACGGTGTAAAGTTCCCAAACCAGAGCATGGTGCATCGAGCAAAACGCGGTCAGCCGTATTGTAGAACTGGGGAAGGTTGCGGCTATCGCCCGTGAAAATTTGAATTGAGTGCAAATTTAGCCGCTTGGCATTTTCTTGGAGTTTACGCAGACGGGAAGCAGTGCGATCGCAAGCCCAAATTTTCCCGTGATCTTGCATTAATTCGGCGATGTGCGTGGTTTTTCCCCCTGGCGCAGCACAAGCATCAATCACCACCTCACCTGGTTGGGGGTCGAGAACATGACTCACTAATTGCGCGCTACTATCTTGGACAACCCACCAACCTTCAGTAAATCCAGGTACATTTTGAATTGGCCCGGTGCTGCTAATTAAGCGTAAAGCTTGGGGTAAATGGGGAATGGGTCTTGCTAAAATTTCCGCCGCTTGTAAAGCTGTTTCCACCTCCTCTAAATTAGTCCGTAATGGATTAATGCGGAGGTCGATTGTTGGTGTTTGGTTCATCCACTCACAGAGTTTTTCCGTCTCAGCAAAACCAATTTGGTCTAACCACACCTGAACTATCCAGTCGGGAAAACTATGTAAAATACCCAAGCGTTCTACTGGGTTGTCTGGTAATTTCAAGGGTTCAGGAGAATCTTCAGCCAGCCGAAGATATTGACGTAACAAACCATTGACAAAACCCGTGAGTCCCGAAAAACCATTTTCCTTCGCTAGTTCGACAGTAGTATTCACCGCCGCCGAAGGGGGAATTCGTTCTTGGTAACGTAGTTGATACAGACCCAGATGTAAGATAGTGCGGAGGTCTGGTGGTTGTTGGTGAGATTTTTTTGTAGCGAGTTCGTCAATTAATGCGTCTAGGGTGCGTTGTCTTCTGACACTGCCATAAACTAATTCTGTCGCTAAACGGCGATCGCTATCTGGCAATTTAAATTTTTGCAACACTCTATCTAGAGCAACATCAGCATAAGCCCCTTTGTGGACATCTCGCAGAACAATAAAAGCTATTTGACGGGCGTTAGTCATGAAAGCATTTCCCCTGTATCTGGGGACATAGAAAATCGGATTTTGAAATTTTAAAAGAATTTTTCTACATTTCTACATAATTGTAGATTTTAGTCTTGTAATTTTTGACTTGCAATATCCTGTATTTAATTATCAACTGAATACTTCAAACAACCGCCTTTATTTGACAACTTTAGCGCGAAACATACAATTTAAATTATACTTCTTTCCTTCTGCCACACCACTTACTAGCCGCCAAAAAACACTTTCGGATATTTAGAAATTACTCATAACATGGATTTTTTCTCTTGGAGTAATCGATTGCATTCTAGAGAACCTTCTGCACATCAAAAATCGCTAGCCGGCCCGCTAATTTTTCCTGGGGCGGCGGTGGATGCAGACGAAGTTTGTCTCTTTCATCAGACAATAGATCAAGGCATTGCCAAACGAACCCTAGACTCTGGCAAATTGCTGTGGACTGTGCAAACTCCGGGAATACCTCTGGCTGTGGTTGGGCAAAATCTCTGGTTCATCGAGGGCTTAAGTAACCGATTTCGTATCTTGGCACTAAACACTGAAACCGGCAAAACAGTAAACACTTCGACTTGGTTTGATATGCTATTGGGCTTACCTGCCATCTTTGACTATAACGATTATCAGGGTCTATCGGTCAATCTCGAAGCTCGCTGGGATGCTTCAACAAAAAAGCTCTGGATACGCATTGATGGCTCAACCCAATATGATGGAGGATCTGTACCCAGCCCATACATACAAGCCGCAAGTCGTAAAATAATTTCTATGCTGGTGAAAGTTATGCCTGTAACAGCAAATATCTCGTTAGATAAGACAAATCATATAGACGGCTTCACCATTAACTCGGTGAAGCAGGAAAACAAAGAACTGCCAATTTCTTTCCCTAGTGATTGTGTTTCGGGAGTACCAGTAAATTCGTCTTTAATTTCCTCCCATAAACATAGGGTAATACGTTCAGCAAAACTTTCTAACTACATTGTGTTGCTTCAGATTTTACCTGTAGATCATTTTAGTTCGTCTTTATTATTGTTGCGGGTGTTTTCGTCGGATTTTAGCCGATTAATATGGCAGCAGTGCATTGGTAATCACTACGTAGAGCCAGTCCGATGCTAAAAATATTGAGAGGCAATTAATTACTTGAATAATTGATTTGTTACTTTGATAACTGAAAATTACAAATTACAAGCATACCCAGCATTTTCTACATCAAATTCCTCAAAACTAAATAACTCTAAATACTCAGGATGAAGCATCAGTTCTTTAGCCAACAAAAAACCAGTAATTGTCCAGGTTTGATATCTTCTCGCTTCCCTACCAATTAACATTCCCCGTGCGCCATCATAATATTCCGGCCATTCATCCTCACTCAAACGATTTTCAGCTAATTCCATTGCATTTTTCGCAATATTTTTTCTGCCTGTTTTTTGAGCAGCAGCCGTTAAAATCCACAACAAAACCGGCCAATTTCCGGCATTATGATAAGACCAAGGAATATTTTTCGGGTCACATCCAGTAAAAATTCGATACTCTTCCTTTTCTAAAGCTGGGAAACAAATCTTCATTGGCATTGTGCCTACTAAATCTTCCCACTGTGCTTCAATCAAAGTCATAATTGCTTGTGATTGCTGTTCGCTGACTAGAGAAGAAATAATAGCCATCAAATTTCCCAACGAAAAAAAGCGAGTATCTAACTGTGAAGGCCCCACATTACCTGCTAAATAACCGCCATTTTTAGGTAGCCAAACAGCTAAATCCGCATAAGGAATTGAGTCAGAATATATATTGAACAGGTTAATGGCTGTTAGTCCATATTCTTCACATTTAAAACGATAAATAACATTCAAACGATTAATATCTATCCAATAATGTTGACGAATGTGATTTTGCAACAGAGGTAGACGTTTATCAATACCAATAACAATCTCTTCATCACCAGCACAAACTAATAGCTGACGTGCAGCACGTAAGGCTGCATAAAATAAAGCTTGAATTTCTAAAGGATAACCATAAATACCTAAACGACGATGAATCATACAAGACCCATCAGGAACTAATAGCGTCGGGTACATATCAAATCGAGTTGCCAAACAAAGTTCCATAATTAAAGCAATCCCTTCCTGAAACTCTGGTTGTAAGGCAAACTGTAAATCTTTTGTAGCTTTCACATAAGCGCGTAAGATAATTATCCACCAGAGACAAGAATCAACAGGTGTAACTCTAGCGATCGCATTTTCTCCAAAATCTGATTCTAAATATTCTTTTCCATTTATTGATACAACTTTGAAGCTAGCTGGTATCAAACCACGACCAGGTGTATAAGCATCTAATTTCTCTTTTTTAGGCTGTAAACGTAAAGTTTCTTCCAAAAAATTACGGACAATATCGTATCTACCTTTAATCAAAAATAAGAAAGCTGAAGAAGCAAAATCACGGATAAAACAATGGTCATAATTCAATGCTGATTGTGACACATCATTGGCAGCTACAGTACCTACAGGACGACCTCGATAGTAAATAATTGATTCTTCTAGTAATTGCCATGCCTGCTCTTCAATGCTTTGCATCGCAAATCATCCTCCAATTTGGTAAAGGTTACTACTTTTATTTAATAAGAAAAAATTTTTAGAGTATATTGCTACTTAAGTTACTGCCACACTTAATGCCAAGCAATATTTATATAAGTATTTGCTAGTAAAAGGCTAACTGTTATCTCATTTATATTTTTATATGATATCTTCTTTAAGCTGTGACTGTTAAAAAAATAGATAATAAAAAAGCCCCATATTATCTATAAAGGGCTTTCAAGTATTGTTAATTGTGAACAAATATTTTACTTCACAAGCAGTATAATTCTCTTCCCTATAGCCAATATTAAGACATATAAGGATTTACACTACCAATTTCAAACTCACAAGCTCTAGAAATCAACTCTGGAGCTAATTTATCAAAAGTTACCAAAGGTAAATGAGAAGAGTCATTGAGTAGTTCCTTAGCTAATAAGAAACCTGCAATAGTCCAAGTTTGGTATTTTCTAGCTTGTTTGCCAATTAATCTACCTTTTTTACCATCGTAATATTCTGGCCATTCGTCCTCACAAAGACGTGACTGAGCGATTTCAACAGCTTTTCTAGCCAAACTAGTTTTATTAGTTTTAATAGCGGCGGCGGCTAACATCCACATCAAAACAGGCCAGCTGCCAGCATTATGATAAGACCAAGGTATATTTTTCGGGTCACATCCAGTGACAATTCTGTATTCTTCACCTTCCAAAGCTGGAAAACAGATTTTCATAGGCATATCTCCTACTAAATCGTCCCATCTTTCTTCAATCAGAGTCATGATGGCTTGTGACTGTTCTTCAGTAGCCAAATCGGAAATAATTGCCATCAAGTTGCCCAAAGCAAAATACCGAGTATCGAACTGCGAAGGCCCCACATTACCTGCTAAATAACCACCTTTTCTAGGTAGCCATTTATCTAATTCATAATAGGGAATCGAGTCTACATAGATGTTAAATAGATTCACAGCCGTTTTGCCATACTCTTCACTTTTAAAGCGATAAATGGCATTTAAGCGATTAATATCTATCCAATAATGTTGACGAATATGAGCGCATAAAAGAGGCAAACGATTATCAATTGCTGCTACAACATCTTGATTGCCATTACAAACTAGCAACTCACGCGCCGCCCGCATTGCCGTGTAAAATAAAACTTGAAGTTCCAGAGGATGACCATATATACCCATACGACGGTCAATCATACAAGCACCGTCTGGAACTAATAAAGTTGGGTACATATCAAAGCGATTCGCCAAACAAATTTCCATAATCAACCGAATACCAGTTTGGAATTCCGGTTGATAGGCTATAGAAAAATCTTTTGTAGCGACAACATAAGCCCGTAATAAAATAATCCACCACAGACAAGAATCAACAGGCGTAACTCTGGCGATCGCGTGTTCGCCAAAATCAGCTTCTAAATATTCTTCACCATTAATATTTACAACTTTGAAGCTAGCAGGAATTAAACCTCTACCTGGTTTGTAAGCATCTAATTGCCTTTCTTTAGGTTGTAACTTTAGAGTTTCTTCCAAAAAATTACGAACGATATCTGTTCTACCTTTTGCCAAAAAAATTAAGGCAGAAGAAACAAAATCTCGAATAAAAACCTGATCATAATTGAGTGCTTCTACAGAATTATCATAGGCTGCTACTGTACCAATCGGCCGCCCTCGATAGTAGAGAATCGATTTTTCTAATGCTTCCCACGCCGCTTTTTCTGTACTTTCATCCATTACTAAATTCTCTATTTGCATTGCTAAAAAAGCTCCATTTAGGGTGTAGATTGGTGGTAGATGCTCCTTATTTTTTTGCTGCTATCCTCATCATAACAAAGAGCATTTATTTCATTTATTATGCAATTAATTTTGTTATGAGTTTAGTAAACAAAATTAGCAGTTAACGTAAATAGATTACTTACTATTATTTTGGCGGTGAATTGCAATCATCTGTTTTTCACCTTCAGCAATCAAAAGAATGCATAAAACAGCGACATGAAATATATTTTTAGATTATTAGTATTCCCGTTTAAAAGTCAGGAACTTCTTTTACCAAACTAAAACATATCTCATTAGCTATTTTATGTTGATGTAAAGCTTCAATAGATTTCAGTATATTTACGTATGGGTTTTTAGTTTTTGCAACTAAAAATTTAGCTATCCCCCCATAAATTAATAATTTATAACTTTTTTTCAAAATCTGCAACATATTTATTTACAAACTTAAAATGTCAATAGTCCTAAAGATGTAGCTGTCATACACTTTAGTCAGTTTTGAGGAATAAGGAAGTAAAAAAATGAGTGTAAATACTCAATATTTGTAGAAATTTAAATTAACAATAGCTTGTATAGATATAGGAAAAATTAATCTTAATTGCACCAATCTTTGGAGATAGATAAGATAAATTATCTAAATTTGTAGAATTAAAGTAGAAAGGCGATCGCGCATTCATCAAAACTTCAGTTGCCCTTGGAATTGTTGATAAGCTTTGTTAATTAGTTGCATTGACGCTTTAGCGTTTGCAGACCTATTAATATCAGGATGATATTGTCTAGCTAATTGAAAGTAGGCAAGCTTGACATCTTGAGGTTGAGTATTTGGATCTACACCTAAAACTTCCCACCATTCCTGATGCAGTAAAGAATCGAGATTCAACTCATTTAGACCTTGCAGACTCCAAATTTTAATAGTACCGCCGTTACCACCACTTACCAACATCTTGCCATCAGGAGTGAAGACGACAGGGCTACAACCAGCAAGAGTATGTAATAAATTCCCTGTTGGGATATGCCAGAGTTTGATGGTGCTAAGACTGCTACTAGCTAAGATTGTTCCATTAGAACTAACAGCAACAGATGAAACTGCTTCTGTGTGTCCAGTCAAAGTACAAATTAATTCTTTTGTATAGAGATTCCACAGCTTGATGGTAGTGTCGGTACTACCGCTAATCAGAGTATGACCATCAGAACTAATAACAACTGTATTGATTGCAGCCAAATGTTGAGTAAAAATCTCAAGTGGTTTCCAAGTTGTGCAGTCCCACAGCCTGATAGTTTTATCAACACTTCCACTTGCCAAAATTTTACTATCAGGACTAATAGCAACAGATAAAACTGCATCTGTATGCCCACTCAAAGCAAGTTTTAAATTGCCTGTATAGCCTCCCCAAATTTTGATAGTTTTATCAGCACTACCACTGGCAAGAAATCTACCATCAGGGCTAAATACTACTGAATTTACAAAACCATTATGACTGTAGGGTGAGTTGGAATAAAAAAATGTCCGCAAAAATTGTTTTTTCTCCAATTGCCAAGTGCTAATTTTGCGGTCAACACAACCACTAACAATCTGTTTTCCATCAGAACTGATAGCAAGAGATAGAACCGCCTCTGCTTGACCAGAGAAAGTATGAAGCCACTTTCCAGTTTTTAGATTCCACAGATTAATTTGTCTGTCATCACTACCACTAACTAAAGTATTACCATCAGGAGTGATTGCGATCGCATTAACTTTTGCAGTATGACCTTTAAGAGTTTTGACACATTTCCAAGTTTCAGGAAGCTGAAGGTTGGAAGTTACAGTTTCTTGTTCAGTCTTCGCACTAGCAAATTCAGCCTTAAGTGCTTGTAACTCATCCTCAACCTCCAAAGCAGCAAATTTTTGGTTGAGATCCTCACCAGATAACAATAAACCTAACTCTATAACAGCAGCGTTATAGTAATCCATCTGCAAAACTTTTTCTTCCATCCGTTCAAAAAGCTGTGCAGGAGTTTCTTTAACCTCAGATTCATCTAACAACTTAGCAAAACCATAAGCCGCCAGTCCTAAAACTGCACCCACGCCAGCCATTGGTACAGTTCCAATACCAAACGCTAAACCAATTTTAGGTGCAACTATTCCCATACCACCAACAACGCCAGAAAAGCCAGCACCACCAACAGCACCAATTCCCATTGCACCAAAAGCCGCCACATCTCCCGCAGCTACGGCTTGAAAAGCACCATAAACAGCCGCACCAGCCACAGCACCAGCACCAACAACAGGCGCAGTTCCAATTCCAATAGCACCAAATCCGCCTGCTAACCCCATTCCGCCAACTGACGCAGAAACACCTGCACCTGCTAGGCTTCCTCCAGCGATGAATGCTGCACCCGTTTTAGAGTTTTGTGTCACTAATACTACTTATTTATAATTGACTTTTCAGCTAAGAAATATCATCTAGATTGAGTGTAGAAGTTGAATATATTTATATAAAAGCAAAAAAGATAAACTAATTAATTTAAATGTTGAGAAAAGATTCCTAGAAAGAAACCTATAATAAGACCTACAAAACCTATCATTACTTCGACAATATTTTCAGATTGAAGTTCGTTAGCTGGTGCTGCCCAAGCAGAATTTGGTAAAATCATGATGCTGCTAGTCAATACAAACAGCGTCATTAAACATAGTGACATTATTCTTTTTGCGTTTTGTATTAGTTGCATAAGATTTAAAAATATCGTAGTAGCTCGATACAACTGTTTAATATTAAAAAATAAAACCACCAAGGACATCAGTAATTTTCGCTAAACACGCAAAGTTACAATCATTAAATTCACTCAGTATGAACATTAAACCAAGGATAGGCACTTGCCTCCAAAGCTTGAAACTCAGGTAGTTATGTCGAACAGAAGCCTCCCATAGTATTATGGGAGGCTTAATAAACCAATATAGGACTACGTATAAATTGTTTCAAAATCTCATTTGGGAGTTTTCTTAGTATTCACTGTGGTTTATTTCTCCATTAGTTGTAAGTCAGTCCTGCAATTGATAACAATCAAGTCCAGCAAATAGTATGAACAGTTAGTTATGTTAGCTTTCAGGTTTTGTAGTGTCGTCGTGGCTAACAAATTTCCATAACTTATAAGCACCATAGCCAGCTGCTGCTGTGGCTGCAACTGGAACCAATACTGGTGCTGCTGCCAAGGTTGGTGCTACTGTTGCTAATGGAGCAACCGTTGTTACAGCTAGGTGTCCAACTGCTGTAGCAACTGCGGCTAAAGTTGCAGTGTCACCTGTAGCCATAAGTGTGATTGCACTACCAGAAACAGCACCCACAGCCCAAGTCATAAGATTTCCACAATTTGACTCACATTTGAACAAAACTACATCTCCATCACCTTTTATAAGACTTCCTTCTATTAAATTTCCTTCTGCTCTAGCTGAAGTTGGAAAGATTGTTAATGTACTTGTTACAACAAGCAAAGTCACCAATAGTATTGATATAAGTCTTCTCGTACTTTGAAAGATACTTGGCATTTAACTTTCTCGCGTGTCAATTTATTTACAAAATGAAACTACTTAAGAGTAAGCTAAGAAATCTTGTTACCACCTCGTAATAATCAATGAAATATTAAGTCTTGCTTTTAAATTTTGTATAAAGTTATTAGAGAAAAATAAATGAAGGTTAGGTGGAACGAAGTGAAACCCAACAATGCCAAGATATTTTGATGTTAGATTTAGTTCCTCAACCCAACCTTGTATCTTAAGAGAAGTAGAAGAACTCAGTTAAGTATAGATTTATGTAAAGATTAAAAGAATTTATTGATGTAATTAATGCCCAAGCTCAAGTAGTGGTAAGTAGATTTTAGGTCATGACATCGCCATTTAAGCTGCGGTAAATATCAATAGTCAACTAAGTAAGTCGGTGAGGAAAACCTAACTATGTTACGAAAAATTAACTAAGCTAAAAGTCTCTCCCCTCTTGCCTCCTGCTTTATCCTGACGATAAATATTCACGACGACCTACTTAATCCGGTAAAAAATCTTCATCTAAACATTCATCCATAGTAAATGGAGATTCTACGGGAAAAATATCAACGGACAAACCAGTTTCATCACTGGCTTGCTTTCTGGCATCTTGATAACAATCAGTAAAAACTTCTTGAAAATATGGTTTTAAACTAGGACTATCCTTAAAAGTCCTTGTCAATCTGCGGCGATGTTCTCTAATAGTTACTTTCCAACTATTAGAGCGTTTTTCTGGCTGATATTTGTATTTTAATAGATGCATTAATAGAACAACTAAATTACTCTCAAGTACGCGTTTTTCACTTCTCCCCATGCTTTCAATCTCTTCGATAAGATTTTCTAAATCAACATCAGAAAATCTGCCTTCTTTTAGTTGTTTAGCAGTTGTCTCTATCCACAAATAAAAATCTTGGTCGTAAAGACGCAAGTTGGTAAAAACTTTTGATTGAGGCGCAGTCATCAGATTTGTAAACCTCTCAAAACTATCTACTAAACTTAATTTAATCCTGCTAGTTGTAATTTCACTTTATTCTGCGTCTGCTTTTACTTGGATAATCATTTGCCCTATAAGCTCTATAAAGTGTAAATCAAGTAAAGTTGCCGTAAAATGAAGAATATTTTAATTCAGAAAATATTCAGTAGGGCGTGTTAACATCAGCTTCCCATCTTCCAACTTATCAGCTAGAACCCACAAAGCTAATGCTTGAACTCTGGCAACAGCTTCTTCTTTTGTGTTTCCATAAGCCAGCACACCAGGAAAATTAACCACCTCAGCCAAAAACCGTCCGTCCTCTTCTTTTTCAATCTCTATAGTTAAGTTCATAAGCTGTAAAGGTATTGTAGTAAAAGGATTCCTGGATAAAACAAACATTTATATGACCTCTGTTGATTCTAACAAGCATACAAAAGCCAAAGCCTTAAAACCCGGTAGCCGTCGCCCTGCCAAAGAACTGTGCAGTGAATGCGGACTATGTGATACATACTATATTCACTACGTCAAGGAAGCCTGCGCTTTTATCAACCAGCAGATAGACACCTTAGAAGAACAAAGCCACAGCCGTTCTCGGAATCTCGGCAACCTCGATGAACTCTACTTTGGTGTGCATCAAGACATGATGGCAGCACGGAAACAGCAACCCATCGAAGGCGCACAATGGACAGGTATCGTCAGCACCATCGCCATAGAAATGCTGAATCGCGGCTTAGTTGAAGGCGTTGTCTGTGTGCAAAATACCAAAGAAGACCGCTTTCAACCCATGCCTGTAATTGCTCGCACCCCAGAAGAAATACTGGCAGCACGGGTCAATAAACCAACACTTTCACCCAACCTTTCTATCTTGGAACAGGTAGAAAAATCAGGGATGAAGCGACTATTAGTAATTGGTGTTGGTTGCCAAATTCAGGCACTCAGGGCGGTAGAAAAACAACTAGGTTTAGAAAAGTTATACGTTCTAGGCACACCCTGTGTAGATAATGTCACCCGCGCCGGACTGCAAAAATTCTTAGAAACCACCAGCCGATCGCCTGAGACAGTAGTACACTACGAATTCATGCAAGACTTCCGTATTCACTTCAAGCATGAAGACGGTTCAATTGAGAAAGTACCATTCTTCGGCTTAAAAACTAATCAACTGAAAGATGTCTTCGCCCCCTCCTGCATGAGTTGTTTTGATTACGTCAACTCCCTAGCCGATTTAGTCGTTGGCTACATGGGCGCACCCTTCGGCTGGCAATGGATTTTAGTTAGAAATGATACAGGCAAAGAAATGCTGGACTTGGTGCAAGACCAGATAGACACCCAACCTGTGATATCCCAAGGTAACCGAAAAGAAGCCGTACAGCAGGGAATTCCGGCTTATGACAAAGGCGTAACCTTACCAATGTGGGTGGCGAAAATGATGGGTGTGGTGATTGATAAAATCGGCCCCAAAGGTTTAGAGTATGCGCGGTTCTCGATTGATTCGCACTTTACCAGGAATTACTTGTATGTGAAGCGGAATCATCCTGAGAAGTTGGAGGCGCACGTACCGGAGTTTGCTAAACGGATTGTTGGGCAGTATAAGTTGCCGGAGTGATGTTTCGCGCAAAGGCAAGGCAGCGCGTTGGGCGGGTTCCCCGACTTGAAGCGACTGCCGCGCAGAGGCGCGAAGAGAGAGGATAGATGACTGAGAATGAGATAGCAAAGCAAATTGTTGATGCTGCATACAAGATTCATACAAGCTTAGGGCCGGGTTTGTTTGAATCTGTGTATGAGTCCGTTCTAGCTTATGAGTTAGAAAAGCGGGGGCTTTGGGTAACAAGGCAACAGATTATTCCTGTAATTTACGAAAGTGTACGCTTAGAGGAAGGCTTTCGGGCAGACTTAATTGTTGAAGATAAAGTAATCATTGAAATTAAGTCTTTGGAAGCAATACATCCAGTACACAAAAAGCAACTGTTGACATACCTTCGCTTAACAGACAAGCACCTTGGCTTGCTGATAAACTTAGGTGAAGAACTGATTAAAGACGGCATCACACGACTTGTGAATGGGTTGTAAAGTTAATTTCGCGCAAAAATGCAAAAAGCTCTTTGTGCCTTTGCGCCTTTGCGCGAAACAATTCTAACCCTGGCCTACAGCGTCAATTGCCGCCTCTAAGGCGATCGCCACATGAGTCCAATGAGTCCCCCCTTGGCAATAAACTATATAAGGCTCCCGCAAAGGCCCATCCGCCGAGAATTCCAATGTACTTCCCTCAATAAACGTTCCCCCAGCCATCACAACTTTACTCTCATACCCCGGCATAGCATCAGGCACAGGGTCTAGATAAGAACCCACCGGAGAATTCTGTTGTACAGCTTTACAAAAAGCAATTAACTTTTTCGCAGAACCCAGCTTAATCGCCTGAATCACATCACCACGCGGCGCAAGCGGCGCAGGATTCACCGGATAACCAAGCTTGTCAAAAACATAACCCGTGAGAAAAGTTCCCTTCATAGCCTCACCCACCATCTGCGGCGATAAAAATAAGCCTTGGAATAACAAGCGATTTTGGTCAAAGGTCGCACCGCCATAACTTCCAATACCGGGTGCAGTTAAGCGACAAGCGGCGGCTTCTACCAAGTCAGCACGGCCAGCTACGTAACCGCCTGCCGTGACAATAGTACCGCCAGGATTTTTAATTAAGGAACCCGCCATTAAATCAGCACCAACGTGGGTGGGTTCTTGAGTTTCGATAAATTCGCCGTAGCAGTTATCAACGAAGCAAACGGTATCGGGATTTTGCTGTTTAACTAGATGCACAATCTTTTCAATATCAGCAATGGATAAGCTAGGCCGCCAGGAATAGCCACAAGAACGCTGAATTAAGACTAAACGCGTCTTGTCATCTATAGCATGGCTTAAAGCTTCCCAATCGATAGATCCTTCAGGAGTTAAGTCCAATTGGCGGTATTTTATGCCAAACTCAATAAGGGAGCCTTGGCCTTGACCCCGTAGCCCAATCACTTCTTCGAGCGTATCGTAGGGAGAGCCGACAACTGCTAACATCTGATCACCAGGACGGAGTACACCAAAAAGGGCGCAAGCGATCGCGTGAGTTCCCGATACAAACTGCACTCGCACGGCCGCCGCTTCCGCACCCATTACTTCCGCAAAAACTTTGTCTAAAGTTTCTCGTCCTAAATCATCATGACCGTAGCCACTCACACCAGCAAAGTGGTGCGCTCCTACGCGCTGATTACGAAAGGCATCCAGCACTCTTTTTAGATTATGCTTGACCTGAGCGTCAATTCCAGAAAAAATCTCTATCAATGCCTGTTCTGCTTGCCGCAGCTGTTCCAAGCTGTTCATTACTTCCTCATTAATAAAAAATTATAGATATGCGGATTTTGCGATCGCGCAGATTAGGCTGAACAATTTCAATACAGGTTACTGCATGACAATTGCTACTACAACTAAACCTCAAATCAATTGGGTAAATACCCTCTTTTTCGTTGGTCTACACATCGGCGCTCTATTTGCCTTTGTCCCTAGCAACTTTAGCTGGACGGCAGTTGGTGTGGGTTTCTTACTTTACTGGATAACTGGTGGTTTAGGCGTTACTTTAGGTTTTCATCGCCTTGTGACTCACCGCAGTTTCCAAGCTCCCAAGTGGTTGGAATATATCTTAGTGTTCTTCGGGACACTATCCTGCCAAGGAGGGCCAATCGAGTGGGTCGGGACACACCGCATTCATCATTTACATTCCGATACTGACCCAGATCCCCATGATTCTAATAAAGGCTTCTGGTGGAGCCACATGGGTTGGCTAATTCACAAATGTCCCGCTCATGCTGATGTTCCTCGCTTTACCAAAGATATTGCCGAAGACCCAGTTTATCAGTTTTTAGAAAAATATTTCATTCTCATCCAAGTTGCACTCGGTTTATTATTGTTGTTTCTAGGCGGTTGGCCGTTTGTTGTTTGGGGAATTTTTGTTCGCATTGTCTGGGTTTACCACTGCACCTGGTTAGTGAACAGTGCTACCCATAAATTTGGCTATCGCAGCCATGAATCTGGTGATAACTCAACTAACTGTTGGTGGGTAGCTTTATTAGTATTTGGCGAAGGCTGGCACAATAACCACCATGCTTTTCAATACTCAGCCCGTCACGGTTTGGAATGGTGGGAAATCGACTTAACTTGGATGACAATTCAATTTTTGCAATTCTTAGGTTTGGCTACAAATGTAAAACTTGCAGACAAAAAACAGTAAGTCGTTTATCATTTGTCATTAGTCATTGGTCTACCAATGATTAATGACAGAGGAATTTCTGAGTAATCAAAATATCCATTCGTCAGATCTAAAATAGCCGCCAAAAACTACTTACGGGTGTGCTTAGGTAGCTAAAGTTGCTATAATCCAGAGCGTTAATGTAAAGAAAATTTGGTGCAAGTTACTTTTGGGTGACTTGGTGGAGGAGTTTGTTGTTTTTCGGGTTTTCATGACTACATCAATAATCAAGACGCAAGAAATAAGCAAAGACCTTAGTGATTCCCAACTAAGGTTAAAAGATATTATCAAAACTTTGCCAAAAGAATGTTTTCAAAAAAATCGTCGCAAAGCTTGGACACAAGTTTTCATAAGTGTTTTGATGGTAGGTTTAGGCTACTATAGTTTGACGATTTCTCCCTGGTTTCTTTTGCCTATTGCCTGGATTTTTACAGGTACAGCTTTAACAGGTTTTTTTGTTATTGGTCATGACTGCGGTCATCGTTCATTTGCCAACCGGCGGTGGGTTAATGATTTAGTAGGGCATATCTTTATGATGCCGTTAATCTACCCTTTTCACAGTTGGCGGATTAAGCATAATCATCACCATAAACATACAAACAAGTTAGACGAAGATAATGCTTGGCATCCCATCCGACCAGAAGTTTTTGCAAGTTGGGATAAAACTCGTCAATCTGCTTTTGAATTGTTCATGCGGAAGCGTCTCTGGTGGGTAGGTTCCATAGGGCATTGGGCTGTTGTGCATTTTGACTGGCGCAAATTTAAAGTTAAAGACCAAGGCAGTATCAAACTTTCGGTTGCTGTAGTAGTAATTTTTGCCGCAGTTGTCTTTCCTACCCTCATCGCTACAACTGGTATTTGGGGATTTGTCAAATTCTGGCTTGTGCCTTGGTTGGTTTATCATTTCTGGATGAGTACCTTCACCATTGTTCACCACACATACCCAGACGTTCCTTTTGAGGAAGCAAGCAAGTGGAACGAAGCAATGGCACAGCTATTTGGCACTATTCATTGCGATTATCCTCGTTGGGTAGAGATACTTTGCCACGATATTAATGTCCACGTACCGCATCACCTTTCTACTGCTATTCCCTCTTATAATTTGCGGCTAGCTTACAGCAGCATCAAAGAAAATTGGGGGGATTCTTTGCATGATGAATTGAAGTTTTCTTGGCCTTTAATGAAGCAGATTACAGACCAATGTCAACTGTATGTAACTGATGTTGGTTATCAAACTTTTAACGAATATTACGCAGGTAAATAAGCAAAAAAGCAATTAAAATCGCCATGAGCATTAAGCTTATATAGTAGAGCGGTTATTCGCCTGCAAATTCTATATATTCTGGCAATTCTGCCTCAGTGATTATTGCTAATTGAATTGCCAGATATTTTTGTCTTGCGTGTATACAAACATCGCAGGTATTACAGAGGTGAATTTCAACCTCAAACAATGTCCGATTTATATTCATCAAAGAATCAAGTGCAATCAAATACCATCTCTTTCGACAGTTCTCGTGTCAATGAAGCTTCTGAGGATACAACTAAACTACCCTTTACTCTTCAGGATTTAAAAGCTGCTATCCCAGATGAATGTTTTCAACCCAATGTCAGCAAATCACTGTTTTATTTCGTTCGTGACATTCTGATTATTGGTTCGCTTTATGCAATAGCTCATTACCTTGATTCTTGGTTTGTCTGGCCTATTTTTTGGCTAATGCAAGGCACAATGTTTTGGGCTTTATTTGTTGTCGGACATGACTGCGGACACCAATCTTTTTCTAAGCATAAATGGCTTAATGATTTAATTGGACATTTGTCTCATACACCGATATTAGTTCCTTATCATGGTTGGCGCATCAGCCATAGGACACATCATAAAAATACTGGCAATATCGATAATGATGAAAGCTGGTATCCTTTGACAGAATCGGACTATAAGCAAATGCCCATAGAACAAAAGATAGTTCGATACTATTTATTTTTATTGGCCTATCCATTGTATTTGTTTAAGCGTTCTCCTAATAAAAAAGGTTCTCACTTTTCACCTAATAGCCCACTCTTCAAGCCATCAGAAAAATGGGATGTAATTACTAGTACAGTTCTGTTGGTTGGTATGGTAGCGTTGTTGGGTTTCCTTACCTATCAATGGGGTTGGATGTGGTTGTTGAAATACTACGCTGCACCATACATCGTGTTTGTAATTTGGTTAGATTTAGTCACATTCCTACATCACACTGAAGCTGAACTTCCTTGGTATCGTGGCGAAGATTGGACTTTTCTTAAAGGTGCAATTTCTAGTATTGATCGCAATTATGGTTTGTTCAATCACATCCACCATGATATCGGTACTCATGTTGCCCATCACATCTTCCTGAATATCCCTCACTACAACTTGTTAAAGGCAACTGAAGCGATTAAACCTGTTATGGGTGAGTATTACCGCAAGTCTGAAGAACCGATTTGGAAATCTTTATGGCGTTCATCCGTTACCTGTCGTTTTGTACCTGATGAAGGCGGAAAGGTTTATTACACCTCCAACCAAAAATAACTCCTCAATTTAGAGGTCTGATTATTCCGAAAAGTCCGCCGACGCGGACTTTTTTTTAGGCTTATGTATACTGCAAAGCAGAACCTGTTTTTATTCAGTGTTGGGAGGTGGCAATTTCTGAGTTATGGCCACCTGTGTTTGAGTGATGAAATTGACTACGAATTTTGCCATTAACGAGTAAATTTTAAAACCGTCCATTCCCCTGTACAATATGCTTGACTGTAGTCAATGTTTCTAAACTAATAAATCCGCGACGGTGGCCTTTTTGGTTGGACATTCCTAAAAATACTGAATCTCCCCGCGAAGGGTTACGGGAGAAACGCGGGGTAGTATTGATGTAGGTAGATGCACTATTTACGCCTAAAGCAAACTGCCGACTTTCTTGATAAGATTCCGTCACGATACAATCAGCATGACCGCTACTGTGTTGGTTAATCCAGGCGATCGCAACTTCTAAGCTATCCACTAGTTTAAAGGCTACTGTCTTCGTTAAGTAGGGACTACTCCATTCGCTATCTTTAGCTAATTGCAATTGGGGGAAGGCTTCGACTAACTCGGCATCTCCTTTAATTTCAAAGCCTTTCTCCTTCAAACTATTCCACAGCACTGCTAAGGATGAAGGCATAGCTTGACGGTGAATTAATACCTTTTCTATCGCATTGACGGGATCGGGTTCGCTTTGATGGCTATCGAGAATCATCCAGCGTACCATCTCTAAGCTGCTATTTAGCGACCAGTAAAGGTAACAGTTACCCATCGCTGATTTCAAGGCTGGACAAGTTGATTGCCGCATCACCTGCTGCACCAAGCTAGAACGTCCGTAGGGGATGACTAAATTCACATATTGGTCTTGTGTAACCAAATCTCGGATAGAAGCACCGTGTTCGGCAGTTACTAGTTCAACACAGCCTGGTGGTAAACCAACTTCCTCAATTGCACTTTGCAGTACCTCTGCGATCGCGGCGTTAGAATGGCTAGCTTCTGTACTACCCTTAAGGATGATACAATTGCCAGTTTTAATACACAAACCTGCGGCGATCGCACCTAAGTCAGGAAATGCCTCATAAATAAATCCAATTACTCCCAGAGGCATTAACTGAGAGTAACTTTGAGAATCTTCTGGTTGAAAATCAGCATTCCGCACCCTTCGTAGAGGATCTGATATTTCACCCAAGCGTTGCAGAATTTCTACTGTGAGTTCTAACCTTTGGGGAGTGAGTTTCAGCCAGTCTAAAATCAACTCTGGCACGGCCATTTCTTTACTGGCTTCTAAATCCAGGGTATTGGCTTCTAAAATGTCATCAAAAGACTGTTCGAGGGCTTGTGCCATCGCCAACACAGCGCGGCTACGGTCTCCTCCCTTTGTAAACCCCAACTTCAGGGAAGCCTGATAAGCGCGTTTAGCACTCTTCATCGGTTCAGGGTCGGGGTAATCGTACAAAACTTCAACAGTCATGGAGTTAACGTCGGTAAGTAAGCCAAACCATAATCAGTGCTGGCATGATAGCTAATAGCACTGCCACCATTGCCCAAACAACTATGCTGGAACCATTGGATAATTTCAAGGCTAATGGCAACCAGATAATCACTGGCACAAAAATAATGCCTAAAGCTATTGGCAGATAACTGTCTACCAATTTTGGATGAATAATATGCCAAGTGCTTCCTGTCCATCGCCAAGCCCTTTTATAGGGATAGGTGGTTGAAAGTTGTTCTAGGATATGGCCATTATCTTCGACAACAAAGATTTGTTGACAGCGATCGCAGCCAAATGCTTCTGTGAGGGTAATCGGAACTAACCGTCCCTTACGACGGGGGCAGGGACAGGGATATTCCTGGTTAAAATCTATTTTTTCGGGTTTTTGAGGATGCACAAGCGTTCTACTAACTTGGGCTAAATTTTGATAGTTGGGGATTCTATTTCCAGCTTAATGCTTAGAAAATTAGTTTCCTTGCGAAGTTAGGCAAAGACTGCCATGATGCACAACAGACAGTTGTTGACTTTTTGTGTAGCTAACAAGGTGATTTAAGAGGCTCATAATTTTCATCTGTAGCTTTTAAGATAATATAGTCGAGTTTTTTAAGCGGTTATTGTGCTGACATATCTAATACAATTCTAAGCTTACGCCGCAACTACTTTGAAAACAAAACATTCGGTAAGGCTGGGTTCACAAGGCAGCCCTGATAAAATCAGTTTCACCGCAAAATATAAAAATATATTTCCCCTAAACCTTTACATCCCCACACCCCTGTTTCCAGACAAAAAGCCGAAGACTTTTTAGCCTCATTTTTACTCACCTGCTAATTGTCTAGGTTCAGAATGGCTCTTTGCTCAAAATAGATTGTGGCTAACTTTCTGCCAAGAGGTACTGTTTACCTGATAACGCCGCTATTTAACTAACTACTTTTAATCTAGTGTAATATAACAGCAATCCAACGAATTAAAGATGCTGAAAAGATATATTTTTTCAGCATCCTTAACTTGTACACTAAATGTTAGTCTTTTATTTAGAGAGCGGGTAACGCGATTCGAACGCGCGACATCAACCTTGGCAAGGTTGCGCTCTACCACTGAGCTATACCCGCAAACTTCACATTATTTATATTGCCAGAGATTTTTTGATTTGTCAACCCCTAAATTTTAGTCAATGGTCATTTGTCCTTTGTCATTAGACCATTGACCATTGACTATTGACTGCTAATTATCGACTCTTGACTATGAGCCGCAGGTAAAGGTTGAGGATTTAAAGGGTATGGTTCTGTGAGATTAGAACGCAATTTCCGCATCAGGCTTGCCATTTCTAGCGCATTCATCGCATAATCCCAGCCATGATTGCCTTTAATCCCTGCTCGTTCTAAAGCTTGCTGCATCGTGTCTACTGTCAAAATGCCAAAAATCACGGGTACTCCCGTTTGAAAGCTAGCAGCAGCTATGCCCTTGGATACTTCCGCCGATACGTAATCAAAATGGGGAGTTTGACCCCGAATTACCGCACCTAAACAAATTATGGCATCGTAACGCTGCGAAAGTGCCAGTTGACGAGCAACAACTGGTACTTCAAAACTTCCCGGAACCCAAACATAGTCCACCTGATTGCCGTGGGGATTAGGATCTACACCGTGGCGTTTTAAGCAATCTTGACATCCTTCTAGCAGCTTGCCAGTAACAAGGTCATTGAAACGACCAATAACCAATGCGAAACGCAAGGGTTCAGTTTGAGTAAAAGTTCCCTCAAAAACTGCCATGACTGCCTCTTCATCAACTATACTCTTGCCAATATACATTCCTTCTTTGTATATGGTTGAGATGAAGGCCACAATTAACTACCAAAAAAAGTAAAAAGGTAAATTTCAGCAATTTACCTTTTTCTTTTGCTATAAGGTTTAGGCTATTTTTTTACGCCTAAACCACAAAAAAGTTTAATACACCAACTAAAAGCACTAAAGCAATCCAAACACCAGAACCTAGCCACAACAATCTTTTAGATTCAACCCAGTTTTGGGGAGTAGCATAGGCAACAGGAACGCCTACAACTAAAACAAAAGACAACAAAACAAGCGATACTAAAGCCAACTGGAATATAATCGTCATTTTTCCTTCTCCCAAGACAGCGTAATACTAAAGATAGAATATCCTAAAGGGCGACACTGACTGTTTTTCCTATTTGTTAACCTAGCAGAAATTGATACACTTTGGTCAAGAAGAAGGGTGTTGGGGGTAGGGTGTTGGGTGTAGTGAAAACTGTGTTGTCAGGGGCTTGTATCCCCCACCAACACAATTGCCCTCAAGGGCAGGGCTTGTATAGATGGCAGTTGTTGGGGCTTTTTCTTCCCTGCACCCTACACCCACTCAGCCCACACCCCGCCCCAACGGGGCTTGGTCATTTGTCCTTTGTTTAAGCACCAATGACTAATAACCAATGACTAATGACTATGGATTTAATTCTTTGCCATACAACAGCTGATTTTGATGCTTTGGGAGCAGCAGTAGGTCTAACTTGCTTGCTTCCTGGTAGCAAGATTGTATTGACTGGCGGCGCGCACCCACCTGTCAGGGATTTTTTGGCGTTACATCGAGATGAGTATCCGCTAATTGAAAGACGTTCAGTGAATCCGCAAAGTATTCGGTCAATCACAGTTGTGGATGCACAATATCGCGATCGCCTGGGTAAAGCTGCTGAGTGGTTAGATTTACCCAATGTAAAAGAGATTGTAATTTATGACCATCACTTAGAGCAAGAGGGGGATATTCCCGCGACGCGATCGCATATTGCCCCGGTAGGAGCTTGCACAACTTTAATGGTGGAGCAGTTGCAACAACAGGAAGTTTCTCTCACACCAGCCCAAGCTACAGTTATGGCTTTAGGTATCCATGTTGATACAGGTTCCTTAACTTATGATTCAGCAACAGCCCGTGATGCCCTCGCCTTGGCTTGGTTGATGCAGCAAGGAGCTAGTTTATCAGTCATTTCTACTTATCGTGACCCTGGTTTATCGCCGCAATTGCAACAGCTATTAACAACGGCACTGCAAAACTTAGAATATATTTGCTTGCGTGGTTATAGCATTGCCTGGGTAACTTTAAAAACAGATGAGTTTGTCCCAGGGTTATCGAGTTTAGCGTCTCAACTAGTAGAGTTAAGCGAGATTGATGCTTTATTACTAGCAAACGAATACCCCTTGGGAGAAGATGATACACGATTAACCGTGATTGGGCGATCGCACATTCCTGGTGTCAATCTTAACCAGTTATTCCAACCCTATGGCGGAGGCGGTCATTCTCAAGCAGCATCCCTGAACACACGCGGAGTAGATACCCAAGCAACCTTAGAGAAACTTTTAGAAGAGTTAAAAAAATCAATTCCCCATCCTCTCACCGCCAGAGATTTAATGTCCTCCCCAGTCCGCACTATCCGTCCCGACACTACTATTGAAGAAGCACAACGGATTTTATTACGTTACGGACATTCTGGTTTATCAGTAGTCGATACTCAAGGGCAGTTGGTAGGAGTTATTTCTAGACGAGATTTAGATATCGCCTTTCACCACGGCTTTAGTCATGCACCAGTCAAAGGCTACATGACTACCAATATCAAAACTATTACCCCAGATACTACCCTGCCACAAATCGAGTCACTGATGGTGACATACGATATTGGACGTTTACCAGTTTTGGAAAATGGGCAATTAGTTGGTATCGTCACCCGTACTGATGTTCTACGGGAGTTACATCAAGCAGATGATGAATTTGAAAGTTTAAGTCCTCAACAGTCAGGACTCAGCACTCAACTACTCACCACCAACTTACAATCACGCCTTGCACCTCAACTGTGGCAATTACTCACCATCGCATCCCAAGAAGCAGAAAAACGCGGTTGGCATCTTTATCTGGTCGGTGGTGCTGTACGAGACTTGCTGTTAGCCGGAACAGCAGACAAATTAATGATTAAAGATATTGACTTGGTAGTAGATGGCTTTCACAAATCAGCAGATGTCGGTGCTGGTGTGGAACTAGCAAAAGCACTCCAAACAATTTACTCAGCCGCACGTTTAGAAATTCATGGCGCTTTTCAAACAGCAGCTTTATTGTGGCACAAAGACCCAGAATTAGATTCATTGTGGGTAGATATTGCCACCGCTAGGACAGAATTTTATCCTTACCCAGCAGCCAACCCAGAAGTTGAAGCCAGTTCTATTCGCCAAGACTTGTATCGTCGAGATTTTAGCATCAACGCAATGGCACTGCGGCTGACAACTCCCCGCGCGGGAGAATTACTCGATTTTTTTGGTGGTTTAATCGATTTACAAGCCAAGCAAATTCGGGTTTTACACGCCAATAGCTTTATTGAAGACCCCACCCGTATTTATCGCGGTGTGCGCTTTGCTGTGCGCTTCGGATTTGAATTTGAACCGCAAACAGAAGAATATATCCGCTATGCCATTAACAGTGGAGTTTACGATCGCACTGCTCAAGAGAATAGCAGAACTCCGGCACTGCAAACGCGATTGAAAACCGAATTGAAACACATCTTAGAAGCATCGTACTGGAAATCAGCTTTGCAATTACTCGACAATTTGCAGGCGTTGCAGTGTATCCATCCTACCCTCACCTTAGACGCAGAACTACTGCGCCAACTACGCTTATTAGAACGCTGTCTGCAAAGATTTGATCCCCAAACAACCCTAATTCACTGGCAAATGCGCCTCGAAGCCTTAATTGCCCACCTAGCACCAACATATCGCGTCAAGGTAGCACATAATCTGCAATTACAAGAAGAGAGCATTCAACGCTTACAAAATTTAGCCCAAGCGCAAGCTGACGTAACCCAATCTTTACCTCAGTGTCAGCAACCTAGCCAAGCGGTGCATTTGCTGAGAAAGTATGACTTACCAATGCTAATTTTAATTGCCTTGCAAAGTCCGCGATCGCTCAGACGAAAAATCTGGCATTACTTAACAGTATGGGCAAATATCCAACCAATATTAAATGGCAACGACCTCAAAAAATTAGGTTACAAACCAGGGCCACAATATCGCCAAATGCTAGATGATCTCCTCGCCGCAACCTTAGATAAAGTAATTACAAATACAACAGAAGCCAAAGAATTTTTAACCCAAAATTACCCTAAATAAACCGCGCCCTCATCTCTGCGACTTTGCGCCTTTGCGCGAAAAAAATAATTTATCCGTTATATATTTTATGCAAACACAAACACCAAAAAAACACTACACCCCAGAAGAATATCTCCAACTAGAAGAAACATCAGAATTTAAAAATGAATACTATGATGGAGAAATTTTACCAATGGCAGGCGGCACTACCAACCACAATGAAATAGCAGGTAATTTTTACGCTAATTTCAAACTGAAGATGCGAGGTAAAGATTACAAAATCTACATGGGAGATGTCAGACTATGGATACCTCGTTATCGCATCTACACATATCCTGATGCCATGATAATTGCAGGAGAACCAAGATATGAAGGAACTGGCACTACTACCGTTACCAACCCTTCAATAATTATAGAAGTATTATCTAAATCCACAGAAAACCATGATAGAACCAATAAATTTAGGTTTTATCGTTCTATTCCAACATTTAAAGAATATATTATAGTTGACCAATATGAATACCTAATTGAGCAGTACGCTAAAAATGATAATGCACAATGGGTATTAACAGAGTATGAATCTATTGATGTATTATTATCACTCCAGACAATAGACTTTCAAATTTCACTTAATGATATTTATGCAGGCGTAAATTTTGAGTTAGAAAAATAATTGCAATAATAGGCAATCACATCTGTCTCGCCACAGCCATTCCAAACATTTTAAAAATAAAATTATTTGTCGCAGATGTAGTTCAGTTTCCCAGGGAGGCTCATCACTATATAAATCACCGGGAGGAAAAATAACATCTTGATGGATGCCTTCTTGAGCAATAGTCATAGATTTGGATGCGGCATCAATATTAATGGGTTTATTTTAGCAGTGTTATGGGTAGCGATCGCTTGGTAAACTAATAGCTGCTGTATAAATTGGTGACAAAACTAACTATAGACTGATGACTGATCCCCTAAAATTTTGAGGGATGTTGAAAAGTCCAGCTTAAATTATTAGAGTGAACTTAACAGGTCTTAATAGTTCTTTTTAAAAATTGTGCAGGAAGATTTTAGGTTAATTGTCGATTTAGTGTCAGTTTTGGCAGTTGCAGCCTGTGGCGGACTGTTGGCATCCCTTTTACGGCAACCGGTGCTGTTGGGGTATCTCATCGGTGGGATGGTTGTCGGCCCAGCTGGCCTGGGATTGATTAAAGAGGTGATTCAAGTAGAAACCTTGGCGCAATTCGGGGTGGCCTTCTTGCTATTTGCCTTGGGCGTAGAATTTTCCTTTGCAGAACTGAAAAAAGTAAAAGCGATCGCGCTTGGTGGAGGTGGGCTACAAATTGCCTTAACAATCCTGATTACTGTTGTGGTGTGTGGAGTCACAGGAGCTTGGGGCAGCTTACCCGCTAAAGGTGTATTCTTGGGATCAATTTTGTCCTTGTCTTCCACCGCAGTTGTCCTCAAATGCTTGATGGAGCGTAACGAAACCGAAACGCCCCACGGCCAGGTAATGCTGGGTATTCTGGTAGTACAAGACTTGGCTTTAGGACTGATGCTTGCCGTCTTACCTGCCCTTCATGAACCAGGTGAAGTCATCGGTATGGCAGTTTTAACAGCCTTAGTGCGAATTGGTTTATTTGCCGCCGGGGCAGTAGTGGCAGGAATTTGGTTGATACCGCCATTATTGCGAATGCTGGCCCGCACTGAAAGCAAAGAATTATTTTTATTAGGTGTAGTAGCCCTGTGTTTGGGTATTGCGTTACTCACAGAATATTTGGGTCTGTCCATTGAGATGGGAGCGTTCGTCGCCGGCTTGATGATTTCGGAGGTGGAGTACGCTGATCAAACCCTGACTTATGTCGAACCACTACGAGATATTTTTGCTAGTTTGTTCTTTGCTGCCATTGGGATGCTTATTGACCCAGTGTTTTTATGGAACAATCTGGAATTAATTTTAGGGTTAGTGGCACTGGTGTTTGTGGGTAAGTTTTTGATTATTACCCCTTTAGTGAAGCTGTTTCGCTACCCGTTAAAAACAGCATTAATCGCTGGGTTGGGACTAGCCCAAATTGGGGAATTTTCCTTTGTTCTTGCTAGTGAAGGACAAGCATTGGGACTGGTTTCCCGACGCATATATTTATTAATTTTGGGAACTACAGCAGTCACACTCGTACTTACTCCGTTTGTTTTGCGGCTACTACCATTCTTGTTTAACTTTGCCGAATCGATGCCTTGGCTAAAACCTTATTTAGCTGGGGAAGGTGAAGCACAAGATGTATCAGACGATTTGCCCTTCAAAGACCATGTGGTAGTCTGTGGTTATGGAAGAGTAGGCAAAAATTTGGTGAAGTTATTGCAGCAGCATGACTTGCCAGTAGTAGTGATTGACCAATCAGAAAGTCGAATTCAGCAATTACGAGACGCTGGAGTGCCTTACGTTTACGGCAATTGTGTAAGTTTCCATGTTCTAGAAACTGCTGGGGTAAACCATGCCAAAGGAATGGCGATCGCACTTCCTGACCCCATGAGTACCCGTCTATGCCTAAAACGTGCCTTAGAGTTGTGTCCAGAACTAAATTTGGTTGTCCGCGCTACTCAAGACAAAAATATTGAATTACTTTACCAACTGGGAGCCAGAGAAGTAGTACAACCAGAGTTTGAAGCGAGCTTAGAAATGGCAACCTATCTATTAAATGACATAGGTTTCTCGCCATTTGTAGTCCAACGGGAAATGCAACAAATCCGCAATGACCATTACCTAGACTTACGTCCAGAGCGTTCTGCTTCGGAAGTTTCCCGCGATTTATTCCAAGCCACCCGCGATTTAAATCGTCGCTGGTATCCCCTACCATCTACTTCTCCTCTCATTGGCATGAGCTTAGAAGAAGCAGATATGCGCTACTTAACAGGGGTAAGTTTGATGGCAATTCGCCGCGCTAACGGTAATGAAATTGATTATCCCAATAATCAAACCAAATTAGAAGAAGGCGATCGCTTGTTAGTTGTCGGTGCAACGGAGGAATTAGCAGCCTTAGAAGAATTCGCTCAGGGTAAAATAGCCGTTCCCGGAGAAAATAGTGCTTGCCAGTGGATTTTAGTCAATGCTGATTCTGCTGTTTTTGGCAAAACCCTCACAGCTTTAGATATCCAGCAAAAATTTAGCGTAGAGGTACAAGCGATTCGCCGTGATGGTAAGTTTATCCGCCATCCTGAGGGGAACACCGATTTGCGAGTTGGTGATCAGGTTTTGTTATGTGGTAACTTACCCAATCTGAATCAACTACAACCATTATTTACAGTAGCCCGCAAAGTGCCTGTATCTATCCCGACAGTAAAAGTAGAGGAGTCACAATCTCTCAAAGAACTTTCGCCTTGAGACTCCAAAAATAATTAACCTTTAGGCTGGAAGTAGGCGATCGCTTGCTTCCAAATTGTCGTTTGCTGGCTGTTTTCATCGACAATACACACACAATTTGGGTCTTGCCAGACAATCTTACCTGTCAGCAGGTCGCCTGTCACCAGCTTGAACTCTACAATGGCTGCTTGTTTAACCAGATTTTGCATCTGCCGAATGCTAGGCAGTGAAGTATCAAATTCAGTTGTCGGCATTTTGGGTAATGATGTATGCACAATAAAAAATTGTTTAAATAATAAGATTGGAAACTATGAAAGATAAAAGCTAAAGAATGTATATATGAAGCGGTTAGCCACAGGCTAGGATAATATTTCATACTAGCCTGCGGCAAGCCGCTAAAAGCGTCTACATACTTCATACTAGCCTGCGGCAAGCCGCTAACGCGTCTACATACTTTCCTAATCATTGATAATTCATCATTGGCAAAATGGCAATTAAATTTACTAAGTATCACGGACTGGGAAATGATTTCATTCTGGTTGACAATCGCTCCTCAGCTAAACCTGTACTAACTCCAGAGCAAGCCATCCAGTTGTGCGATCGCCACTTTGGGATTGGTGCAGATGGTGTCATTTTTGCCCTACCAGGAGAAAACGGTACTGACTACACTATGCGGATTTTTAATTCCGATGGTTCAGAACCAGAAATGTGTGGTAACGGTATTCGCTGTTTAGCTGCATTCCTCGCCGATTTAGAAGGCGCATCCCGCACTCAAGATAAATATCGCATTCATACCTTAGCCGGGACGATTACACCCCAACTTATGCCCGATGGTCAAGTTAAGGTGGATATGGGTGTACCGCGACTACTGGCTGGGGAAATTCCTACTACCCTTGGTGCGGCTGATGCCAAAGTTATTAATCAACCCCTAGAAGTGGCAGGTCAAACTTGGGAAGTTACCTGTGTGAGCATGGGTAATCCTCACTGCATCACCTTTGTAGAAGATGTAGCCGCCATTCCTTTAGAAAGCATCGGCCCGAAGTTTGAGCATCATCCAGTTTTCCCCCAACGCACAAACACCGAATTTATTCAAGTGGTTAGCCGTGATTACTTAAAAATGCGGGTATGGGAAAGAGGTGCAGGTATCACATTAGCCTGCGGTACAGGTGCTTGTGCTTCTCTGGTTGCTGGGGTTTTGACCGGAAGATGCGATCGCTCTGCTACTGTCGAATTACCCGGAGGCCCATTACAAATTGAATGGTCAGAAGTAGATCAACGAATTTATATGACTGGCCCAGCCGAGCGTGTGTTTGTCGGTACTGCTTAACCTCATAGGGAATAGGAAACGCACATCACACTATTTCCTGTTCCCTATTTTTAAATAAATCAGTCGGCGTGAATGATGAGCGTCAAATTATACTTAAAAATTTTCAAAAAAAAATAAATTTTCGGGCAGAACTTGGTAAGAGAGTAGAGTTTGATATTGAACTTTTACTATCAATCAAGAATCAAGCTGTTAATAATATTTAATCATTCAGTTTATTCGTGTAGAAGATATATTATGGCAGGCAAAAATTTTACAGTTACTATTATTTAGATTGCCTGTTTGAGTGGTAGATTCAAAAAACTCGAAGTAAGCTCATAATCACAAAAGCTGGCTGGTTGAAACCGCAACTCAGCAGGGGAGAGAGTTTGAAGTTTTGCCCCAAAATTTCAATTGTGCAACTTGTCAGCACAAAAGCTTAAAAATTAATTTGCATCTATTTACAGATAATTATTTTTCTGATACCTAACTTAGGTGAGAATGTTTATATCCATATATAGTTAATGTTACGTATCAACTAGTTCACCCGATTGGGTGAATGCGATCGCTCTGAGAGGAATTAACCTGAAATAAGACTGTGTTTTGAGTTTGTTAACACTCATATCCACAGAAGCAAAATTGTCGTAATAGTTACAATCTCCTGGAAAATTATGCCAGTTGTTTGTATATCAAAGGATGGAAGAGTGGATGAAGCCATAAAACTGCTACATAAGCCAGATTTTCCCCCGGAGGCGATCGCGCTATTGGAAAAAGTTGCGGCTAGCTTACCAGGGATGATTTTTCAATTTCGACAACAGCCAGATGGTTTGCTGTTTGTCTCATATGTAAGTTCTGGAAGTCTCGCTGTATGTGAATTAGAACCAGAGACTATACAAGCAGACTGGCAAAAGTTTTATCAACTAATCCACCCTCAGGATATCAACAGTTTCACCACAACTCTAGGTGTGGCTTTTGCTACTCTCAAACCCTGGCATTGGGAAGGTCGCATCATTACTCCCAGTGGCAAAATTAAATGGATTCAGGCAGCTTGTCAGCTAGAAACACAAGTTAATGGCGAAATTATTGGTGATGGTTTAGCCATAGATATTACAGATAGAAAACAAACAGAAGAAAAGTTGCGTGCAAGTGAAGCGAGGTATCAGGCAATTTTGGATGCTATTCCTGATTTAATGTTTCGGATGAGCCGGGATGGTGAGTATCTCGATTTGAAAGGCGAGGGTGCAATCGCTCTTACCAAAGAAGAAATAGTTGGTAAGAATATGCGGGATTTATTACCTAATGATATAGCTTTGATTGGGCAAGAAACTATCACGAAAACTTTGGATGCAGGAACATTGCAAACTTGTGAATATCAACTACCAACGCCTGCGGGAATCCGAGATTATGAAGCACGTTTGGTAGTCAGCGGCCCAGATGAAGTATTAGCGATAGTGAGGGATATTACAGAACGCAAACAAGCAGAAACCTCACTTCGCAATCTTGCTCAAAAGTTTTCTAAAGCCTTTAGTTGTAGTCCTGATCCAATTACTATTAGTACACTGAACGAAGGACGCTTCATTGAAGTTAACGATAGTTTCGTGAGACTTTCAGGCTATGAACAAGATGAAGTTATTGGTCATACGGCTTTTGAATTAAAAATCTGGAACAACAAAAGCGATCGCAATCAATTATTAGACCAGTTACAGACCAACGGGGCAATTCGCAATTTAGAATTTGCTTTTCGGCGCAAATCTGGGGAGTTACTAACAACCCTGCTTTCTGCTGATGTGATTGATTTAGATGGGGTACCTTGCATTTTAGCAATCAATCATGATATTACAGCCCGCAAGCAAGCAGAAGCTCAGATGCGTTTAGCGGCACAACGCGATCGCTTGTTGACAGAAACTTTGGTACGCATTCGCTCTTCGCTCAATTTAGAAGAAATTCTGCAAACTACTGTGACCGAAGTGCGGCAATTTTTGCAAGCAGATCGGGTTTTTATTGGGTTGAATGATTACGAGGTCAAAGCTAAAACTGTTGCCGAATCAGTAGACTCCCGCTATCCATCAATCTTAGGTTGGACAAGCGAAGATAAAAATTATCTACAAGAATTGAAAACTATCCTCACAACTCATCGCGTACGTGTAGTTGATGATATCAGTCAAATCACGGCATCTCCCAAGTTAAAAGCACATTATCAAAAATTTCAAACAAAAGCAACCTTGGCTGTACCCATTATGCTGGGGGAAGAATTGTTTGGTGCTTTGATTGCCAATCAATGTTCTGGCCCGCGTCATTGGCAGCCAATAGAAATAGATTTAGTTTTGCAGTTATCAGAGCAGTTAGCGATCGCTATTCAGCAAGTACGACTCTACCAAGAACTCGCCCAACTCAACGCTAATTTAGAACATCAGGTAGAAGAACGAACCGCCCAACTGCAACAAAAAATGCAGGAACTAGAAACACTGCAAAAGGTCAAAGACGTTGTTTTGCATACAGTTGCCCATGATTTGCGAACTTCGGTGATGGGGAACTTGATGGTGTTCAAGAATTTACTGCAAAATCAAGAAGCAGGGGTGCAGGGGTGCAGGGGTGCAGAGGGGAAGTCCTCTTCTCTGCCTTTTTGTTCCTCCGCCCCTCTGCCAGAAAATCCTCACTCTGGTTCTTCTTATCCCGTCTCCATACCTAGCTCGATGATCGAACGGATGATTCAAGGCAATGAGCGTCAACTAGGCATGATTAACGCGTTGTTAGAAATTCATTCTTTCATAGAGCAAGGTGTAGTTCTCCAGCGTCAGCAGGTTCACTTCAACACACTACTAGAGTCAATCATTCCCGACTTACAGCCGCTACTTGAGCAAAATCAAGCAACCCTGGAGAATTTAGTCAGCGCAGATTTGCCCTTAGTAATGGCAGATGCGACTCAATTACAGCGAGTTTTACTGACTTTGCTGATTTATAGCTTGCAAAACAACCCACCAGGATTACACTTTTGCCTCAATGCTACTGTTGAAGCCGGGATGATTCGGATTCAGATTGAACATAACGGTGTAGCCATCAGCAAGTTAGACTGCGATCGCTTTTTTGATTTGTATGTACGTGACCCGCAAGCACCTTGCTCCACAATTCTAGGATTAAAAATGTATCTCTCTCGGCAAATTATTCAAGCCCACGGTGGAGAGATTGATGTGATTAGTCGCAGCCAACGTGGATTAACATTTTGGTTCACATTGCCTGTAGCAAGTTAGTCGTCAAAACTTAGCCATAAGTCACGATAATAATTACGAGGTGTAATTGCACGACACCTGTGACGGTATGGTCAAAGTTGGTAAAACACTGATGGCTAGCTTATTACAACAATTGGCAAAGTGGTGGAAACAGATTTTTGCTTCCCCAACAATAGATGTAATTACTGCTGAATATCAATCTTGGCGTACACAATTCTTATGGGAGAGGTTGCGCCTATGGTTATGGTTGGCGCTTATTTGCTTGTTGAGTTTTACTTTACGAGATATTTATGACTTGTTTTTTCCCTTAAAAGAATTGTCACAGTTACCAAAAGTACTGAGGATTCAGGGGTTAGCTATCAACATTGCCATGCTACTGAGTTTACTTGTCTGTTTTGCTGTACATAAAACTCAGTTTGGGCTGCGTCACCCAGGAAGATTATTTTTAGGAACATCTTGGTCTATTAGCTTCGCATCCCAGCTATTTGCCACTATTAATGGTTTTGCCCTACCTGACACCTTCGGTTGGTCGCTGTTATTTCTCAGCCAAGCAATATTTATGCCAGTCCGTTGGCCTTTGCACTTGCTGTCTCAGATGAGTATTCTCGTTTATTATTTTGCTGTGAATACGGCATTAGGGCTAAAACCAATACTGCCGGAACTTCCAGAAATATACAATGTGACATTTATTTTGTATATATTTTGGTTTTGTACTATATGTGATGTTGGCGTTTACTTATACGATCGCCTGCAATATTCTGAGTTTAATGCCCGTGAAGCATTAGAGTCAGCTAACAAAAAACTAGTAATAGCAGAGGCTAAATATCGCAGCATTTTTGAAAACGCTATTGAAGGTATTTTCCAAAGCAGCCCTGATGGACGTTATATTACGGCAAATCCAGCATTAGCCAGGATTTACGGGTATTCATCGCCAGAAGAAGTGACAGCGAATTTCACAGATATTGAAAGTCAATTGTATGTCGATTCCAGCCGCCGCGCTGAATTTGTGCGATTAATTGAAAAGTATGGCATTATTTCCGAATTTGAATCGCAGATTTATCGCCAAGATGGTAGCGTTGTTTGGATTTCCGAAAAAGCCTACGCAGTGCGTGATGCCGCCGGAAAGCTGCTGTATTATGAAGGGTTAACTGAAGACATTACCCAACGCAAGCAAGCCGAAGAAGCACTGCGGGTATTTTTCCATGCAGTTTCTCACGACTTACGCAACCCAGTTTTGGGAAGTCTGATGGTGCTGCGGAATTTGCTGAGTGGGAATGATACATCTTCCCAAATTCCGGTATCACGCTTCATTTTAGAACGGATGGAGCAAAGTTGCGATCGCCAACTAAATTTGATTAATTCTTTGATGGAAGCCCATGTAAATGATATGCAAGGAGTAGTTTTACAACTGCAACCTGTGCAATTACATACGGTTGTCACAGATGCGATCGCAGATTTACAACCAATGCTTACCAAAAATCAAACAACCCTATCTAATTTAATCACCGCAGATTTACCATTAGTCAATGCCGATGCAACGCAACTGTGGCGGGTATTCTCTAACTTAATTGGTAATGCAATTAAACATAATCCGCCAGGATTGCAGATCACAATCAATGCTCAGTCTGAGGGCGATAAAATTTATTGTACTGTCAGCGATAACGGTGTGGGCATCAGCCAAGAACAGAGCGATCGCCTATTTGATTTATATTTTCGCGGTAATAACCGTAATTCTGTTGGTTTAGGATTAGGGTTGTATCTGTGTAAGCAAATTATCCATGCTCATGGCGGCGAAATTGGCTTAGACAGTGGGCTAAAAGCTGGTGGTGCAACATTCTGGTTTACGTTACCAATCATATTAGAAGGCGGGGGGCAGGAGGCAGGAGGCAGAGTTTAAAACTCTGGCTAGGGATGGGTTTGTGGCTTTATTTTCTAAGCAGTGGAGTTGAAACATTGGAAGATCAAAGAGTTTTAAATCTAGGAAGTAGTAACCCACTTTTAGACGATGTACAGCAAGCATTACTATGGCAGGCATTACAAGAGCCTCCAGACGTTTTGTTGGGTTACACTTTGTTCCACCCAACATACAGTTATGCTTAACTAAACTGTATTGGATTCTATAGTACTGTCAGAATTTTGCCTAGAATTTAGAGTGATTATAGTCACCCATACATACATGATGCATATGCAGCAAGAAATTGATCAATACGAAAAGCTATTTCAAGTTTTAGATCGAGTAGTCATATTCAGTAAACAACAGCAGGAAAATGTTCGTAAATTTTTCAAGTACCAGGAGTTCCCAAAAGACTATCAACTCCTGAAGTCAGGTGAAATATCAAACTATTTGTATTTTCTGGTTAAAGGGGTAGTTAGGCAATTTTACTGTGTTGAAGACAAGGAGATCACGTCAAGGTTTGCATTTGAAGATGATTTTATTTACTCACCTCATAGCTTTATTTTGAGAAAACCAAGTAAAGAAAATATTAAATCAGTTTCAAATTGCCAGTTTTTTGTGACAACTTATGAGGGGTTGCAATATCTTTACGACAACGACCCTGCATGGAATAAGATTGGACGATTATTAATAGAACATTATTATATTGAGTTAGCAGAATGGGCTTTTCTAATGAAAACTAAAACCGCTTTTGAACGATATGAGGATCTCGTTCAGAGACACCCTGATATCCTCGATCGCGTCAAGCTAGGACATCTTGCCTCCTATTTGGGAATAACCCAAGAAACCCTCAGTCGCATCCGCGCCAGATATCGAAATCAGCAACGCCGCCGTCATCTAGCCCAGGAAATTTGATCAAGATCAAATTTGACTTATATCAAAAAAAGCCCCTGTTGCTTACCTGTGGAGTCACCGTAAGATGCAGTTGTCGAAAACAAACAACGCACCGCGAGGTAACAATCATGGGATTCAAATATATCAACGAACTAGCAACTCCTGAAAATGTTGATAAACTGCTGTCGTTAGTTGACATGGTGGCTGGGGGGAGAGTTGACACGCAAAACATCTTCGATATTGAGGATGCTTTGACTGATAGTGAGCAAATGAAAAGATGTTTGCAGGTTGTCCGTCAAAATCCAGACTCAGCACAATTAGTTGATGAGCGTTATATGGGTCCAGAGTTTGATCTGGAAACCTTGCTGAAGCTGCCGGAAGGCTCATTGGGTTGGACTTATGCTCGTGTTCTCAGTGCCATGAACTATGATCCACGGTTCTATCGCCTCCGAAAAATTGAATCAGATGTCGATTACATCACCCATCGCGTTCGCAAAACTCATGATCTGCATCATATTTTGACGGGCTTTAGCTTTGATGACTACGGTGAACTGGGAGTGATTTCAGTGACGGTTGGGCAAATTAGCTATCCCGCATTCACGTTCATTGATTTGGTTGGTTCGTTGCTAGCGTTCATGGCTAATCAAGCACGGGAAGGCATCGATTCTCCTCTGAGATATAATTTTGACCTGGTTTCTCAAGGCATCGGCATTGCACGGCAAGCGAAACCCTTGTTTCCGGTGAAGTTTGAAGAAGGACTGGAACGTCCTATAGACGAGTGGCGTGCCGAATTAAACATTGTGCCAGTGACCGAAGGACTCTGGAGTTGGTATAGCCGTCCTGATCTGCGGGATGCGATCGCTCCCACCCTCGCAGCGCAGCGCCCATTGGTCGACTGTTGAGGACATCATCTCTCGTTGATCAGGCTTTGAAGGGCATCCAACAGGCTCAGATGCCCTTCAAGTTTGACGCAATTCTGATAAATCGATTGGAGACATAAATTGTATGATTGGCAATCAATTGGTACATTGCGCTGTGCTATCACCAGATGAACTCGAACACGCGATCGCAAGACTAAATCATTGGAAGATTGTAGACGGTAAACTCTACCGCCACTTTGAATTCACCTCATTTATCGCAGCATTTGGCTTTATGACTCGCGTTGCACTGATTGCAGAAACCCAAGGCCATCATCCAGAGTGGTTCAATGTTTATAACCAGGTTACAGTTCAACTGACAACCCACGATGCAGGTGGAATTACCATGAATGATGTTACTCTTGCCCAAAGCATTGATACGTTAGAGTTGTAAAGTCCTGCTTCCGGTAAGGACTTCATATCAGTCCATTGAACCGTTCAGTCCAAGTAATATAAGGGAAGAAATCAAATACAATGGCTCAACAGTAATAATTCTAGATTTTTATCTAGGGAAAGTGACAGAAGAGGGTTAAACTTTTGTTTACGAATTAGCTCTGAGAATTGTTAGCCAACTACTAAAAAAGCACTCTAAAATCGAGTTTGATACTCAATAATCGCCCGACTATCATCAGCTAAATTTGTAGAAGCACGGACACGCAATTCATCATTAATTCGATAATTAATCCCCCATTGGAATGGGTCACTAGCTGTCAAAATTTTAATACTAGAAATAGAGAATTTCGTGGAAATATCAACCCCAGCTTCTGCGGCTAATTCTAAAGTAGAACTAGTTCTTCCCGCTTCCGGATTATCGGAAATGACAGTAGGAAATACCCGGAATTCACTCAGTCCAAAAGCATTTCCAATTTGGTTAAAAGCAGTTTGGAAGTTATTAAATACGGCGGAACCTGCAATGTTAATTAAACCTAAAGTGCTATCACCACGCCCTTGAGTATCAACAAATCCACCGCCTAACAAAGCCACAATTTCTGTTTGGCTGCGTGACGGACTGCTGGTAAGTTCCAAATTTTCGTTGAGTTTGCTAGCCAGACCTTGGACTGTGGCTTCAACTCGTACACTTTCTAAAGCACCTAATCCACCTGTTATATTCGTTCTAGTAAAATCTGTACCCTGTACTACATCCAGCACTTTAGCAAATAATTGCACATCTAAAATAGGGTCACGCGGCTGACTAGCCCGAAATGTAGCTGTATTTTTATAACCACGCACTAAATTAAATTGCGTTGTAAATAAATTTACCCCTCCTTTTTGTAAGCGGATTGTACCATCTGGTATAGGATCAGCTAAAGAACCGCTAACTTTGAGACTACCTGCGGCTTGAAAACTGAGAATTGGCGCACGGGTAATTTTGATGTTGTTGCCTAATGTTAATTCCAGATTACTTAACCTGGTGGTGTTATTTCTTGCTGGTGCCTTGTCTTGCTTGTTGGCTTTGAGTGGTGACACGCTACCAGAATTAGTATTGGTAGATTCTGCTAGTAAAACCTGACCATCATACACACTAATTTGACCACCAATGATGGGGTTGAGGGCAGAACCAGTAATTTGTAGCTTGCCACTAGTACCACCTTGGTACAATCCTTTGAGATTCAAATTGAGTTTATCAAGGGCGACAGTGAGAGGATTATTAGCCACTTGTCCATTATTGAATATCGGAAGTTCGCCAGAGGCAGCAACTTGGCCTCGACTAAACTTGCCTTGGAGACTATCTACTAAGATCCGGTCAAAATTGAATTGTACTCGGCCTTGCACGTCTCTGATTTTGCCGGGTAAAGCTTGGGCAGCAAAAGTAGCATCATTAACATTAGCAACACCAGTTAACTGTGGCTGATCTAAGGTGCCACGTACTGTGAGGTCAATGTTACCTTCTCCACTCTCAAAGGCTACCTGATCAGTCAGCAAGTTTAACAGTGCTAATCCTTCATCTCTGATTTGAACATCTAAACTAATTTCATTACTTGCTGGTGAGGTTGTAGCAAAGGGTAATTTATACGGTATGCTGCCAACAATGTTAACTGGTTCTGGCCCAGCAACTGAAACATTACTGCTAAAGTTTAAGCGTCCGTTGCTATAGTTGAAGCTGGCTGTAGCTGACTCGACGGGCTTTTGATTCAGGGTTCCGCCTGTAATGTCGAATTCTCCTTGCGCTTGAGGATTGGCTGCACCGCCTGCTAACGCTGCTGTGGCGTTGAGATTACCTGTGATATCAACTGGGAGTTTAACAAAGTTATTGATTAAAGCGATGGGAAAATTAATGACTCGTAACTGGCCTGATTGGTCGTTACCACCGATGTTACCTGTAAAGGCTAACAGGCTATTTTCTAACTCAATCCGCAGGGGTCGCAACTGCAACACGCCATTTTCAAAGTTACCTTGGGCAATAATTTGTTTAGCTTGGTAAAAACGATCGCTTTCTTCTTTCTTACCCCAGGTAAAGTTCTGTCCATTAATATCAAATTGTACTGATAACCCATTAGCTGTGGCCGTATCTAAAGCAATTTCGGCGTTGAACTTTCCTTGCAAGTCTGCTAGTTCTGGTAGGGGAGTAGAATCACGCCGTTGTTGTTGCTGCTGGGCTAACTGGGCTTCAATTTCGTAAAATCGCTGGAGTTGATCTAACAAAGGTTCATTGGGTAACCCCCGTGAGTATGTTGTCAAATCTGCGGCTGTGCCATAAGCTTGCTCTGACATACCACGCTGAAAGTCTTGAATGTCAAATATCTGCGCTACTGCTAAGACATCTTGGATGTTACCTTGACTAACGTTAAGTTTGCCTTGTATTTGTGGTGTTCCAGAAGTTTGCCCTAATGTCCCAGCAAAGGCGTAAATACTGCTACCTCTAACAAATTCACTCTTAGTAAGTGTGGCTTTACCGTTGGCGTAGCTGAATTGAGCAGTTAAACGATCGCCTTTGATTCTACCAAGTTTGGGACTGGCGATCGCTAAGTTGCCATTAGCTGCCAATGTCTGCTGATTAACTTGCAAATCACCACTAATTAACCCGGTTATCGTACCAGTTCCTAAACGCAGGGCTGGTGGTGTGGATAAATTCAAGATTTGCAGGGGGAATTTCTGCACATTGAGTGCAACATTGTTTCCTTGAAACTGACCTGTAGCCGAGGCATCTTGCCAATTTACTAAGAATGATTGCGGTCGATTGTTGGCATCCAAGTTGAAGGCAATTCGGTCTTTATTCCCCGCTACGTTTAGATTTAAGCCGCGTCCTTGGGCAGAATTAATCTTACCAGTTAACAATGGTTCAAAGGCGATGTCTTGCACGACTAAGTTACGTAAGGCAACGTCTCCACTGACGTTTGGTAAAGGTAACTTACCAGTTACTCTGCCGTTAAAATCTACCTTACCTTTTACAGCCACCTGATTAGGTAGATTAATTGGTAACTGTTGCAAATTGTAGTCCTGGGCTTGGACGTTGAGATTTAAGGCTGTAATTTCGGGGATACCTGGGTTATTGGCGTTGGCTAAGATGTCGCCTGTGACATTTAAACCTGGGGCGGTAAGTTGATTAATTGCTAGTTTCTCACCATTCCAGGCGATCGCGGCATTTATTGGTCGTTCTAATCCTGGCAAACCTTGAGATAACTGTACTCTACCAGCAGCATTCAGTTTCGCTAATGACGCTGAACCCAACGCCCCAGCTACTTGGAGTCTACCGCCCAACTGACCCCGCAATTGTTGATTTAACTTGGTTAATTGCACACCAGCCGCATCGACTACAGCTTGATAGCGACCGTTATTAACTTGAATATTGGAGGCGGTAACTGTACCACCTGCCAAATTCAACCGCCCCTGTCCACTGGCTTGGATGGTTTGGGGTTGAAAAGAGGCGACGGAACCAGCAACTTTCAGTTCACCTGTTAAATTTCCTTGGAATTGTGGCGGGACTGCTGCCAACCTTTGCAAAGGTACATTATTAGCTTGGAGTTGCGCTTGATAACGACCGTTATTAACTTGAATATTGGAGGCGGTAATTGTGCCACCTGCCACATTCAACTTTCCCTGTCCACTGGCTTGGATGGTTTGCGGTTGGAAGGCAGCAACGGAACCAGCAACGTTAAATTGGCCTGTTAAATTCCCTTGGAATTGCGGCGGTACTGTGGTCAAGCGTTGCACTGGCACATTGTTAGCTTGGAGTTGGGCTTGATAACGACCGTTATTAACTTGGATATTCGAGGCAGTAATTACACCATCAGCGACATTCAACCGCCCTTGTCCACTGGCTTGGATGTTTTGTGGTTGGAAAGATTCAACCGAACCAGCCACATTAAACTGACCAGTTAACCTACCCCGAATTTTTTGTGTATTTGGTGTGAGTTCTTGCACCGCCAAATTACTGGCTAACAGTTGCGCTTTATAGCGACCATTCGCCAGTTGAATGTTTGTCGCTGTGACTGTACCGCCAGCTACCCTGAGGTTAGCTTGGCCTGTACCTTGAAGAGTTTTGAGGCTGAAATTTTCCCTATTCCCAGCGATTTGGAATGTTCCAGCTAATGAACCTTGTAAAGCTGGGGGTGCTTGTTTGAGGATACGTCCTAACCGCACATTATTGGCTACTAACTGTGCAGCAAAAGTTTGGTCTTGTAACTGGAGACTAGTGATACCAATTCTCCCGCCAGCAATTTGCACTGCTGCACCTTGAGGGCGAACCGAGGCAATTTTAAATGGTGCAGAACTACCAGCTAAAATCAAGCGACCATTAAATTCTGCCCCTGCCAAGGAGACATTTTGCAGTTGATTTTGGTTGACAAAACGTGCTATTTGTAAGCCATCACTATCAACGACAGCTTGCCAACGCTCATTAGCATAACTACCTGTTCCTCGCACTACACCGCCACCCACATTCAACGCCACATTGCGGAAATATACAGTGCGGTCAGGGGCGACAATAGTTTCACCAGTACCGGGGTAAGTTGCTTGGGGTGCTTGCCACCTGATCGAAGTTGTGACATTGGTAGGTGCGCCAGTTAAAGAGGCTGTGCCGGAGACAGTACTAATTTTAAAAGTTGGAGTGGTATTGTAAAGTTGGGCGATCGCATCCCCAGAAACATTCTTAGCCGCAAAATTTAAATCCAGTTGAGGTGTTGTTCCCAATTGGATGTCGCCAGCACCATTGATTTGTCCGCCGAAGGTCGTTGTACCTTGAATATCCCTCAAAGTCAGCAGCGAAGTATCGGCAGAATAGTTAAACTTACTGCTAATAGTCTTAAAATCAATTTTGTCAATTCGGGCGGTGTTGATAGTAGTAACTACACCGGAAAGAAAAGGTTTAGTATTAGTCCCAGTCAGTTGCAAATCAGCTTTTAGTTGTCCAGCTACAGGTACAGGCAGTTTTAACTTGAGGGTTTGTTGAGCATTTGCTACACTTACTGCCTTGACTCTGCCTGTCAACTTATAACCTGCGTTACCATCGATAATTCCTTTAGCCACCAAAGGAATCTTGCCGTAGTTGCTAGTTACATTGTCAAGTCGGACTTCTGTACCTTTAAAATAAATGTCGCCTTCAGTATTCCTAAAAAGTTGGGGTACACGGGGAACTTGCAGAGTAACTTTTTGTAAATCCGCACTGCCATATAGTAATGGATCTTGCTCTGGTGCTAATTTAATCTGCAAGTCACCATTGACTCTACCTGCTTGTATATCCAGAGGTAACTTCACCAAACGCGTCACGTCAGAAGCGAGTAAATCTTGTCCGCGCAACTGCATATCATATACTTGAGTTTTCGGGCGCGTTTCTCCTTGAAGTGCTAGATTACCACCTCTTTGTGCCTTTCCCACAACATCAAACTTAATTAGTTGGTTGTTCTCCAGCAATTGGGCAGAACCTTGAAGTTGAACAAACCCCACCGGAGAACCTACTTCCCCTGGAAAGCCTCGTTTTCCGAGTACCTTCTTTTGGGGAACCAGCACTAACTTGGCATTACGCCAGCGCAGATGATCTAAATCTGTTTTAATCAATCCGCCTTTCTTTGGCGGCGAGATTTTGGTAGTTACCCAACGCCCTTGTCTGTCTTGTTCGATGTAGAAATCGGGGTTAACTAAGGTAACATCTAGTTTTAACTGACGGTTAAAAATCAATTGCCAAGGATTAAAACCCACTTCTACAGCCGCAATTTCTACCCTATCTGGGTCTTGTGGCGTTGCCGGAATAGTTGAAGTCCCAAACTCCACCCCTGTCAGGGAAAAGTTTCTTACTTGTCCCAGTTTGACGGGACGGTTAATAGTATTAGTGAGACTTTGTTGGGCTAACGGTGCTAACTCTTTCTGCACAAAACTTTGTAACCGCCAGAAGCCAGCGATAATGCCTACCAACGAAATTCCTAACAAAGGAATGCCAACACGACCCAAAATCAGCAACCCCAGACGCGCAGGGGTGCGGGTAATAGATTGACGTTTTTGATGGCGAGAGTTAGTCATGTGGTTTCACTCTTGATTCGCTGGATGTAGTGGACATATTGCTCAAAAACAGGGTGTGGGGTGTAGGGTGTAGGGGTGTAGGGTGTAGGGGTGTAGGGGATGGAGAAAAAACTTTAGTTATGGGTCTAAAGCCCAGTTAAAAAAAGATGTATTTCGACACACGAAGTGCGATGAAATGAGCGCGTCCTTGTTCTCAATCCCACGTTTTTCAACTTGGGTCACTACAACCCACACGCTGCCCCCTACCCCCTTTTGAATCTGGCAATTTCAAGATACAAACTAATTTTACATTTAGAAATTTGCATGACTTCGGTCAACTCAGCCTGACCATTAAGGGGAGCCACGGCGTTGCGGTGAGTCCAGCACTGCGGGATGTAGCAAGTGGCGTGTGACTAGCGTGAGTTGAGGGAATATTCAATCAAAGTTTCACGCGATCGCGTGAAACTTTGATTGAAAACCGAATTCAGAGTTGAGACAAATTAGAACAGAAGAAGTTGCAAAATTTAAATTAGACAACAATCATCTTTTTCATAACTCACAATTTCAACTTAAATTCTTCACTAAAATTCATGTAATTTATAATGCATTTAATTAAGTAAATTAACTAACTATAGTTTCGATGTTTAAAGACAAACTAAAAAAACTCAATAATAGCTGATACTATTTATACTATATTTTTATAAATTCATAAAGATATAGTTAAGAATTAGCCAGTAAAGCCTGATCACCAGTAGGAACTGTGTGAAAATACTTAATACTCATCTATAGATTTCATAAGATACCTTCTGATTCCGCGAATTTTCGCAAGCGCGGCAGACATTGGCGTTGATAAAAACTACTTAAGGTAGGGATAGGTAATCCAAATTCCTCAGATAGTTCTTTCCAGCTAACTTCCGGGGGTAAGCGTTTGAGAATTATTACCTGACAATTGACATCTGGACGACCTTTAATGTGAGTATTGCGTAAATCTCCGTCTACATCTGTATTGGCCCATGTCTCTACATTTTCAAGAATAGGAGGTGCTTGAGGAGTAGCCGGGAGGTTATCTACAGGATGAATAACGTCACTGTTACCACTAGATAAAGATTGGCGTACCTGTAAAGGCACTGTAATGGCTTGTTCTCGATGCTGGTTAAGATAAAAATCTTGGAGTCTGCGTTTTAAATAAGCATTCAGCCAAGTAACTACAGTACCGTAAGCGGGGTCATAGGTCTGACCTGTTAAACCATCACAAACATTACGACAGAAATATAGCCAAGTTTGTTGCAGTGCATCTTGGTAATAAGGAGTGTTTTCCCGCCAAAGTCTACGTGAGGTTAAGCGGATAATTTGCGTCAGCAGTTTTTGGCGTTGGGGACTTCCAGGTGGGTGGTTGCAGGCTTGGGTAACTAAGTTGCGTAGCTCTTGATCAAATTCCATGATGGCAATTTCGGCAAGAAAAAAGCAAGAATATCATAAGTATTGCTTACATAGGCACTCCAGAAGAATATTTTGTTGCAGCCAACATCTGTTCTCTAGCACATATTGTTAAGAGTTTCTAGAGTTACTATTCGAGTGTAAAAAAGCTGATAAATTTAACGATGTATTAAAGAAATTCCTAAACGCTTAATTGCTCTCGTTTTTGTTACTACAAGAAGAGAAAAATCCTCTCTCCAACCCAAACTTAAGACAAAATCAGAAATTTAGCGTTGGCTACGCCAACACTAAAGGCGATCGCATTCCGATTTTGTAATTAGAGTTGTTGAGGAAGTACCTAGCAACAAGATTTTAAAAATATTCTCTGCTGGAAGTAACAAAAGAGGGTTTCTAAGCTTTTCACTGAGGTTCTGAAGTAAGGAGCTATATATGGTACCACTCTTAACACGATGTCTTGCAGAGTTTGTTGGGACATTTGTGCTAGTTCTAGGTGGATGTGGAAGTGCTGTTTTTGCCGCAGCATTTCCAGACGCAAAAGCTAATGAATTGGGCATTGGCTTTGTTGGTGTTTCTCTGGCTTTTGGTTTAACAGTGCTAATTATGGCCTACGCAGTTGGTCATATCTCCGGTGCTCATTTTAACCCAGCTGTATCATTTGGTCTTTGGTCAGGAAAGCGTTTTCCTGCCTCTGAATTGCTTCCATACATTATTTCTCAAGTATTGGGAGCAATAGTAGCCGCAGGTGTAGTTTATTTAATTGCCACTGGTAAACCAGGATTTACACTTTCTGGTTCCAACCCATTAGCAACAAATGGTTTTGGATTACATTCTCCTGGAGGTTATTCACTGGCTGCTAGTTTTATTACAGAGGTTGTACTTACTTTTATTTTTTTAATTGTGATCTTAGGTGCAACAGATGGTCGTGCGCCAAAGGGTTTTGCACCAATTGCTATTGGTTTGGCACTGACACTAATTCATTTGATCAGTATACCCATTACGAATACATCGGTTAATCCTGCTCGTAGTACTGGCCCCGCACTTTTTGCTGGTGTAGAACTTTTTAAGCAAGTATGGCTGTTTTGGGTAGCTCCAATTTTAGGTGCGATATTGGCAGGTCTATTTTATTCCAAGGCTTTAGGTGAATCAGGCGCGCCAGTTGTAGGTGAGGCAGAACGTGATTTTTCGTCCGGGATAGATGATTATTCACGCAGATAGTTAGAAAAGTAGCTCAAGAAAGGTATCTCTTCATTGAGGGCGCAGAGGGGCAAAGGAGCAAGAAAGAAGACTTCCCCTCTGCTCTGAATGGCACTAAGAAAAGCACAAACCCTGGAGATGGCTGGATGAGCGGGTGTAAGAGATAGAATTAAAAATAGAGTCATCAATTCCTGTAAGACATCTTAAAAAGGTTCTGAAAGCACAAAATTTTAGACAAATCTGAACAATGATGGCGAAAGATGGAATCTAGGAGCCTAAATCTATGACATCCTTTCGCCCAGAAGATGTGCAGCAGATTCTTCAGCGAGCAATGGCTGAGAAACAACAAGAAAATTTTTCGGAACAGCAGTTACAAGAAATGGCAGCAGAGCTTGGTATTTCATTTGTAACTCTTCAAACCGCCCAACAAGAATGGCAACGAGAAAAAGAGATAATAAAACGGCGGCAAGCTTCTAAGTCTTACCGCCTGGAACAAATCAAAGCACATTTGATTAGCTATCTTGTGATTAATGTCTTTTTAATTGTGTTGAATTTGGTCACTAGCCCTAATTATTTCTGGGCAATTTATCCGCTTTTAGGTTGGGGATTGGGTCTAGGTTTACACATTTCTAGTGTTTACCTGCAAAAAAGATAAGAATCATTTGTCAAAATGAACTACATCCCCAACCAGGATAATAAATTTTCCCACCAGGAGTAAGTCAGATTACCCACTGCCAACTTCATTTTTTTGCGAATATCTTGGATATTCCAATTAGTTAATCTCGCCAGAGTTTGCGCTTCTTGTTCAAACCGTTTGGGTAAAGACCGCTTGTATTCTTTACCAGCTTGACAGTTGAGTTCGCCTGTAAAGGGATGTTGTAGAACGTATCTACCTTGGAAAGATTCGCGGTTATAGGTAGTTTGAAATATTGGGTCTTCTGGGAACTTGTCGCGGGTGTAGCGAATATGCAATCGGGTGATAAACACGCTACTAGTAGGAGGAAAGGGACGGCGGAAATTTGGTAGTGCTGGCAAATCATCAGAGGAATTATTATCTAGCCAAAATACACCGGCTTGCTTCAATTCCGTTTGATTCAGGGGTTCCGCAGAACAAGGGTCGCAATTACTCATATCCCACGCATATTCCAAAAATGCTACTTTTCTGTCTTCTTTAACATAGGCTGTTTGAAACATGGACTTGTAGAAATCACTAAATTCATTTTTGATATATACAGGAATGTTGACATCAGAAGGAACTTTTACGGTTCGGTAGTTAGTGATTTCTGCTTGTCCTGTGGGTGAGAGGACATACACAATCAAATCTTGAGCAGCATTGGCGTTAATCATGCCTAACCGAATCGGTAGCATGAATTTAGGTGATTGATAAGAAATTTGTAGCGGACGCAGAAACTGATAACCAGATTGCTCAAATTTATCGAGGTTGACTTTAGCAACAAAAAATTTCATGCCAGAGCGAACATAAGGTTTCAGTAACTGGTTTGCGCCTCTAGGAATTTTATAGCCATTGCGATTTAGCCAAGTTTCCAGTCCACCAGATTCTTTGGCACTCAAAATTACAATGTCGTATTCGCCAACGTTAAAACGTGCCTCGACTGTCACGCCTAAGTTCGCATCGCCGCCTCTGGCTGCGCCTGCACTTCTGGCGGCTGGTGCGGGTACAGCTTCTTGATATAGCCTATCTCTATCGTCATCGCAAGGATCAGGGTCAAAATACTCTACTAAGCGTGGCGCACTAAAAGCATCTAAACGTTCGATGATGTTGGGTTGAGCAACACGCACTTGTTCTTTTGTGAGAACTGTTGGTACAGGTACAACGATCGCAAAATCTTTAACTTCGCCTTTAAAGTCATTGGCCATAGTTAAAACAGTGCGATCGCCCTCTCGCGCCAGGATTACTTGAGATGCTTGGTTATATAATTTACTATCCGCTTTAGCTACATAAAATCCACAAAATGCCCAGGCTGTTGGTGCAAAGCACAACACGCCAATTAAGGCGATAAATAAGGAAATTAATAATCGAAATCGCTTCATTTTATACCTCTTGTTTTAAAGTGCAGAGTCAACTGTCATTTGTTTTTCTCCCCCTTGCTCTCTGCTCCCTGCCTCCCTGCCTCTTCCCTCTAGCCAAGAAAATCTGGGAGATGACCAGAGAAAATCTATAAGAATAGTCAACGGTGCAAGGGCAAACAATGACCAAAAAACTGCTGTGGAAAGAAAGAAATAATTTCGCAGGATAAATGTTAAGCTGGCGATACAAATTGCCCAGATTACTCGCCCGATTTTGGCGTTAGGAATTGAGCGCGGATCAGTCACCATAAATAAGGCAAACAACAGCAAGGAACCACTCATTAATCGATGCCAATATACGTCCCAAGTCCAACCTAGCCAAAGGTTGCGGATGGCTTCTAACAAAGAGTAGGAACCTAAAAAAGCGGCTGTGGTGTCCCAGCGACCAATTCGTTGCAAAATCATGCCGCCTGTGCCAGCAAATAACAGTCCATACCACCACTCTTCACCCCACTGTCCTGGTGATACCCAAGCATCGGAGGTGAAAACTAAGGCAGAGATGATGCCAAAATTGGCGGGATTGAAAAAATGTTTATCGCCAACTTTGAACAGAAATTTACTGGCGATCGCACTGACTGCTGCTAATGCCATTGTTGCCCAATGGTCAGCCCGTAATAGTAAGCTGAGTCCTAAGGAAGTAATCAACGCACTACGCAGATTTAACTTTTGTTCTTGACCATTAAGAAATGAAAAAATCAGTTGCGTTGATAAACAACAAGCGATCGCCACTCCAATCATTTCTGGTCGCAGTGTCCAGTCCCTTGTACCAATACCCAAGGCCAGAAATGAACCCAAAAACAGAATTTGATAGTCCCGTATGTCTTTTAACAACATTACCTCTAGATTCAGGGATTACCCGTAGATTTGACACTAATTTAGTTGAATTAAAGCCTAAATAATATTGCTGTTACAGATTTTGTTACAAAATAGTAGGTGACAGGTGATAGAAATAAGCTGCCTCAGGCAGCTTGACACTTATCAAAACTGTCTTAAATTTGTCAAGAAATAATAAGGTTGTCTGCAATCAGTCCAAAACTATAGCGTCGTCTATAATAATGTCGTCCAGTCCCTTGGGAGGATGGATTTCTCAAGTATTGCTATTAAGTTTGTTCACTGTTCGCAAACCTGAGTGACGCAAAAGTAATGAAAGTACTAATATTAAATGCTGGTTCCAGCAGCCAAAAAAGTTGTCTGTATGAAATAGCAGATGATGCTTTGCCACAGGAAGCGCCTCAACCTCTGTGGGAAGGCAAAGTCAACTGGACTCAAGACCGGGGTGTAGCTGAAATAGAGGTAAAAACAGCTTCTGGTACAACCCTACAAGAATCTATTTATGGTGATTCTCGCCAAGCACACGTTGCTTATATGCTCTACACTCTCAGCCGTGGTAATACTAAAGTAGTTAGCCAGCTATCAGAAATTGATGTGGTGGGACATCGTGTAGTTCATGGTGGTCAAGATTACCGTCATAGTGTGGTGATTACTGAAGAAGTTAAAGGCGCGATCGCTCGGCTGTCTAATCTTGCCCCAGCACATAATCCTGCTGCCTTGGAAGGCATTGAAGCGATTGAAAAAAGTTTAGAAGATGTACCCCAAGTAGCAGTATTTGATACCGGATTTCATTCTACTCTCTCGGAAGCTGCTGCTATTTATCCCGGCCCTTATGAATGGGTAGAACAAGGTATTCGCCGCTATGGGTTTCATGGCATCAGCCATCAATATTGTGCTGGACGTGCGGCGCAAATTCTCGGTCGAGATTTGGCATCGTTGCGAATCATTAGTTGTCACTTAGGTAATGGTTGTTCGTTAGCAGCCATTAAAAATGGTCGTAGTGTTGATACCACAATGGGTTTCACGCCCTTAGACGGGTTAATGATGGGTAGTCGCTGCGGTTCCATCGACCCTGGAATTTTAATTTATCTATTGCGCCAATCTAATTACTCAGCCGAAAGTTTAGATTATGTATTAAATAAAGCATCTGGCTTACGAGGAATTTCGGGAATATCTAGCGATTTACCGCAAGTTATTGATGCGATCGCCCAAGGTAACTACCGCGCCCAGCTTGCATGGGATATGTACGTCCATCGCCTGCGGTCTGGTATTGGTTCTATGCTGGCTAGTCTAGGAGGATTAAATGTATTGCTCTTTACCGCAGGTGTAGGTGAAAAATCTGCGGGAATTCGCCAAGCTGTCTGCGAAGCCTTTGGATTTTTAGGTTTGAAAATTGACCCTGAAAAAAATCAAAATAAACCTGTTGATCAAGATATCGCCACTGCTGATTCTACAGTGCGGGTTTTAGTTATACATACACAAGAAGATTGGGCGATCGCTCAACAATGTTGGCAAATCATGAAAAAGAATGAAGCAGGGAGTGGGGAGTAGATTTATTTATGCAAAAATCGCCTGCAAATTTAAACTAAAACCAGGGAGAACATCTTCACATGATAAATTTGTAGGCGATCGTAAAACTTCCGGAGCTTGATTATGAATTTACGAAAATTCCAGGCAAAAATGATTACTGTTCCCTTTCAATTTTTTATGGAGTCATAAACAGTTTAATTTGTTGTCTTTGAAGCGATTCTAATAGTTATGTCTTTTTAACTCTTGTATCAATATCTGACACTGTTTACTAGCCTCTCTAGCTTGTCTCATCATATTTTTGCTTTGTTCGTGGTTAGTTGTACTTACATCAACAGCTTGCTGACTTAACTGTGCAGCAAGTTTGCCCAACTCTCGAATGCGTGTTTTTAGCTGCTCAATAGTTTGCATTCACCCTCCAGTTCAGAAATTAAAATGGCTCTCCCAGAGTAACTATGGTAAAATAATATAAGAAAATTAAATAAAACTTAGATAATTTAGATTGGTTAATAGAGAAAACCCAAGCTATAAACCGAAT
>NZ_JACJRV010000004.1 GCF_014697475.1 Nostoc sp. FACHB-152 | reverse complement strand
CTCCTGCGTCACAATGGTTTTGATTCTCTAACCAGAGCAATCCGAAATTGCGCCCATGATATTAAATTACTTTTTTCCTTTTTAAAATGAAACAGTCCTGCCTTATAAAGGGGGGAGAAAGAACAATCTAGTCCCCTCCCCTTTCCAAGGGGAGGGTTAGGGTGGGGTAAAATACTGAAAAGCGGGCGATGGGACTCGAACCCACGACGTTCACCTTGGGAAGGTGACATTCTACCACTGAATTACACCCGCAAAAATTACTGTTAGCTTTAAATAAGCTAACAGATATTATACCACATTGATTAGTTCTGGATTTCGGATACAGATGTGCTGTTTAGCGATCGCTCCTCCCTAACTTCTCTTTCTTCCACAGGTAGTTTTTTGCCAAAACCGTAACGCAGTGTGTGCAAAATCCAATTCTGGAAATTATCAATGTAGCTAAATATGACTGGCACTACTACCAAAGTCAGCAATGTAGAGGTTGTAAAGCCGCCCATAATTGCAATTCCCATTGGTTGACGCACTTCAGAACCGGCGCCAAGACCTAAAGCTAAAGGCAAAGTACCAGCAATTGTGGCTAAGGAAGTCATCATAATTGGACGCAGACGTGAAACGCCAGCTTCTATTAGTGCTTGACGTTGATTCTTGCCTTCTTTGATATTGATGATTGTGTAGTCTACTAACAAAATTGAGTTCTTGGTGACAATTCCTAACAATAAAACGATACCAATCAAGGCGTAAATTCCTAAAGGTTTTTGAGCAACCATCAAGGCTATTAATGCACCACCTAAACAAAAAGGCAATGCTGCCATGATTGATAAAGGATGCAGAAAGTTGTTATATAGCAGGACAAGAATTGCATAGATGCACATGACTGCTAGGGCTAACGCACCACCAAACCGCCCAAATATGTCTTGCATAATTTTGGCACTACCGGAAGCTTGCTGGGCTACTCCGGCTGGGAGGTTTTGCATTGCTGGTAGTTGATTAACGACTTTGACTGCTTCACCTAAGGAAATACCTTGCAAGTTGGCTTCTACCGCAACTTGACGGGCGCGGTCGTAGCGGTTGATAGTTGCAGGGCCGCTGCCAAATTGGATATCTGCAACAGCTACGAGAGGAACTAAACTACCATTTTGGCTGGGAACTTGCAGATTTTTGATAGTGTTGATGTCTGCACGGGCTGTCGGGTCAATTTGTACACGAATGGGTATTTGCCGATCGCTCAAGTTAAACTTAGCCAAGTTAGCATCATTATCACCAATCGTAGCTAAAGAAGCTGTCCGGGCGATCGCTTGCACAGTTACCCCCAAATCTGCGGCGCGTTGAGGATTGGGTATAACCAAAATCTCTGGTTTGACTAAACTAGCAGTAGAGGACACTTCCACTAATCCAGGTAAGTTACGCATTTGCTGTTCTAAATCATTGGCAGCTTGGGTTAAAGCTTCAGGATTCTCACTCCGCAGTACAATAGATAATCCTTTGCGGCTATCTCCCGGCCCTTGACTTTGAAAGCTAATTCTCGCCCCTGGGATTTCTTGAAATAGGGGGCGGATTTGTTCTTCAAATTGTTTTTGAGATATATTACGTTCTTCCTTGGGTTTTAGCTGAATTGACAAGGTAGCTGAATTTATCTCTTCTGTGGCTAACACCTTTTGGACAACTGGGTTTTGTCGAATCAGATCAGTTGCTTGCGTAACTACTTTGTTCACATCTACCAACGTCGAACCTGGAGGAACTTCAATGGAAACGTTAGAAATACCAAAGTCTCCATCATCAACGAAACCCTTAGGAATTAAAGGAACTAACATCAAGCTGGCCATGAAAAAAGCAATTGCGATCGCAATTGTGGTTAACTTATGGCGTAATGCTGCTTGTAATAATGATTTATAAGGCTGAAACTGATGTTTTGGCTGTTGATTTTGGGATGAACGACAAAATAATTTCCCTAATCTTGTCTTTGCCTGTACAGCACTAGGTTGGGCTTTGTCTTTTAATAGATACGCCCCCATCATCGGCGTAATCATCCGCGCTACCATTGTGGAGAAAATTGTAGACACGGCAACGGTAACGCCAAAGGGTTGAAAAAATTGTCCAGGAACACCACCCATAAACGCCACCGGGAGAAACACGGCGATAATCGTTGCCGAACTAGCCATCACAGCTAATCCCACTTCATCGGAAGAGTCAAAAGCCGCTTGCCAAGGTGTTTTACCCATTGCCATATGGCGTTCCATATTTTCAATTTCGACCACCGCATCATCTACCAAGTTGCCTACAGCTAAAGCTAAGGCCAGCAAGGTCATATTGTTGAGGGTGTAACCTAAAGCTTGCTGCACCGCAAAGGTGGGAATCATTGATAAGGGCAGAGCCACCGCAGTAATTAAAGTAGCTCGCCAGTTCTTTAAAAAGAGTAAAATGACGATAACTGCCAATAGCGAGGCTAAAATCAAATCATCAATGGTGCTTTGATAAGATTGACGGATAATATCGGCTCTCGTAAAAATTAACTCCACCTTGACATCTGGTGGTAAAGTTTTTTGCAGTTGGGCGACTGCTGCTTTCACACCCTCCTCTACAGTCACAACCACACTGCCAGTGCTACGTAACACCTGAAAAGCTACCACAGGCTGATTATTCAAACGGGCAGTTTGACGCACGTCAGCAAATTTATCTTCGACGGTTCCTAAGCTGGATAAGGGTACAGAACCACCGCTAGGAAGGATAATTTCATAAGTTTGCAATGCACCTACGCTAGGCGCACTACCCAGGGTACGGATACTTTGTTCACTACCACCAACTTCGGCACGTCCCCCTGGTAGGTTGATATTCAAAGCCCGGATTTGGTCGTTTACTTGGGTGGCGGTAATGCCCAGAGATTCTAAGCGATCTGGGTCGAGGTTAATACGAATTTCGCGGTCAACACCACCGATGCGCTTTACTTGGGCTACACCTTTGACTGCTAATAAGGCGCGGCTGATTGTTTGGTCTACGAGGTTGCTTAATTCTTCTACAGAACGCCGATCTGATTTGACTGCATAAAAGATGATGGGGCCGCCGGCAAATTCTAGGCGTTGCACAATCGGGTCGTTGATATCTTGGGGCAAACTTTGACGAATTTGGGCGATCGCATTTCGCACATCATTAGTAGCGCGATCGCTATTTGTACCTAAAACAAAATTAATAGTTGTTGTAGATTTACCATCAACAACAGTAGAAATCATATTATCAATGTTGCCTAATCCTGCGACGGCATCTTCAATTTTTTTCGTCACTTGAGATTCGAGTTCTGCTGGCCCTGCACCTGGTTGGGTGACCGTGACAGAAACTGCTGGCACATCAATATTAGGGTTGGTATCAATTCCTAGGGACATGAACGAGAACCAACCAACGACTGTCAAAATTAAGAATAAAACTATTGTGGGAACAGGTTTTTTTATTGACCAAGCCGAGATATTAAAAGACATCTTCTTAATAGGGAGTAGGGAATGGGGAGTAGGGAGTAGGGATGAGGGACGAATTATTATTGACTCTTAACCCTGTCACCTGTTACCTGTCCCCTCTCTCCTGCTTTAACCCTCACCCGATCGCCATCTTTGAGATACGCTGCACCATCAACAACGATGCGATCGCCTAATTGCAAGCCGTTCTTAATTTCTATTAGGTCAGTATTGACAGGTTCTCCGACCTCAACTTTTTGGCTACGGACTAGATCATTTTGGGAGAGGGTGAATAAAATTACACTGCCATCTGGTTGTGATTGCACTGCTTTTTGTGGTGCTGCGATCGCTAGTGCTGTGTTGGTTGTAATTGCTGCGCGGGCAAACATTCCCGGTTTAAGTAAATCAGTCAACGGGATGTCGATTTTTACTGTTGCTTCTCGGCGTTTATCGTTGACTATTGGCTGTATTTCTCTGACTCTTCCTTGCAACCGCACTCGCTGATCTATATCGGAAGTAATTTGCACAGCCGCGCCAATTTCTACTTGTGGAAGTTGAATTTCTGGAACTTGTGCTTGCAGTTCTAATCTGCCGCCACGAATAATCGAAAATAGTTTTTGCGTTCCCCCAACAACGGTTCCGATCTGGGTTTGGGGTGGTACACCTGTCACATCTCCAACTCTCGCTAGCTTCTCGGCAATAATTCCCGAAATTGGGGCGCGAATTACTGTTTGCCTTAACTGTGTTTGCAGTTGTCTCAACTTAGCAGCACTACTACGCACATCAGCTTTAGCTTTGTCAATATTTGCTGTAGCACTGCCAGTATTAGCTTCGGCACTAATCACATTAGCTTTAGCACTCTGAATATTTTCTTGGGCCACCTGTACAACTTCGGTAGCGGTTTTGAGTGTATAAGAACGAGTATCGAGTTCTTGCTGACTTATCGCCCCAGCCGCAGCTAATTTTTGATAGCGTTGAAAATTCTTCGTTGCTTCTTCTAATCTTGCCTGTGCTTGGGCTAAATCTGCTTTTTTTTGCTTGACTATTGCCTGACTAGATGCGACACTCGCTTGTTGCGATCGCTTATTTGCTTGTCGAGAACCGACATCAGCTTGCTTAGATTCTACCTCTGCTCTGGCTTCGCTGATTTGGGCTTGCAGCATAGAATCATCTAATATGGCTAAGACTTGACCCTGTTTGACATAGGCTCCTTCTTTGATATCTTCAGGGATGATTTTGATTTGCAAGCCATTAACCTGGGGCAGAACTGGAATTAAATCACGGGCTGCAATTGTCCCTGTAGCATTCAGGCTACGAGAAACACGAGTCGCTTCTACTGTAGCCACAGTCACAGTCATTACAGGGTTAGCTTTGGTTGTCGCTTTGTTTGCAACTGCTTTTTGTTGCTGGGCTGGCAACTGAGTTACTATACCTATACCTCCCAAAGCGATCGCAATTCCTAAACCAGTACCGACACCTAAAGGCATCAGCCAAGGCCGAGTTTGCTGACGATTTGTTAGCTGGGATAAATTCTCTTGACTTGCTTTTTCAGACGATAGTTCTACTTCAATTGATTCGTCGTTCACTGACGCACCTCCACTTTGGAAACACACAAATCTGTTGGTATATTTTTAAGAAATTTTGAGACTGATTACCATATATTACATTTGCTTTTTGCCTTAAACTTTGGCTGTAATAATCCTCATTTATGATAACCATGCCATAGGTCATGTTTTTTATCATTACTTAAAATAAAAATCAGTAATTATACGGTATTTTACTCGCAAGATAATTCTATGCTCGTCACCCTATCCCATTATTAGAGTCACACAGCCTAAATATTTAGATCACTGCCATTACTTACCTATGTGTGAAACACTGATGAGCATAAGTATATTCAATGGCTAGATTGGCTACTTACTAAGCTGTTCAGCAGACAAACTGCACTATTAAAATTATGAATCAATAGCCCACACCTTCTCCCCTGCTCCTCTGCCCCCTTGCTCACGCCAGTTGCTACAACGGAGGGAACCTCCGCAACGCACTAGCTCCCCTGCGGTCTAAACTGCAAATTAAGTGATTAACAGCTTACCAATCCCTAGAAAAGCATAGCCCATTTATGTGAGCAGAGTTCAAGGCAAGTGGCATTCACACTTGTATATAAGTTACAAAAGAGAAATCTGCATTGAGGTAATAACCAAAGCCTTGATTTTGCAAGCTTGAAAATAACCAATAGATATTTTTATCTGTACAGAGCCACCCAATATGTTCAACGCCACCGAAATTTTAATTGATGCTTTTGTCAAACAAATAAGAGAAGGCTATACTCGCACCTACGGGTGTCTAAAAAATGATTATCAAGACATCATCGCTTGGGCAGGAAGTATGGCGTTGGAAAATATTGCCAATAGCGATGCCCTGTATCACAATGTAGAACACTCCATTTTAGTAACCTTGGTAGGGCAGGAGATTTTACGTGGTAAACAGATCCGCGAAGGTGGTGTTTCAAGTGAAGATTGGTTACACTTTATCATCTCCTTGGTCTGTCATGATATTGGTTATGTCAAAGGAGTTTGCCGCCAAGACCAAGAATCAGCAAGTTTATATGCCACAGGTAAAAACGGTAGGATGATTTCTCTGCATCCTGGAGCTTCTGATGCCAGCCTCACCCCCTATCATGTGGATCGAGCCAAGCTTTTCATTGATGAGCGTTTTGGCGGTCATAAGTTAATCGATGCTGAAGTGATTAAAAGTAATATTGAATGGACACGCTTTCCTGTTCCTACAGCTGATGACCATCAAGATACTGTTAACTTCGCTGGCTTAGTCCGTGCTGCTGATTTAATCGGGCAACTTAGCGACCCTCGTTATCTCAAAAAAATTACTTCGTTGTTTTACGAATTTGAAGAAACTGGGATGACTAAAGTGTTGGGTTATGAAACTCCAGCCGATTTACGTAAAAATTACGCCAAGTTTTACTGGAATGGTGTTCATCCATATATTAAAGATGGTCTGCGCTACTTATCGCTGACACAACAAGGTAAACAAATTATGGCGAACCTCTACTCAAATGTATTTGTAGTTGAACACGAAAAAAGCCAAGAAGAACATTTATATCTAGTTGAACAATTACACGCTTAGTTAAAAGTCCATAGTCCAAAGTCAATAGGCAAAAGAAATTAACTTTGACGTTTAACTATTGACTATTAACCCTTGACCATTGACCATTAACTATTGACCCTTGACTCTTGACTAAAACTATGAATTGGTGGCAAAGACTCAAGAAAAATCCTTTGGCTCAGTTTGGAGCAATTTTGCTGTTAATTTTCTATGTAGCGGTGATTGCGGCTGATTTTGTTGCTCCTTATGACCCTTATGTTTCCCAGCCAAATGGTTCACTGCTACCACCAACTCGAATTTATTTGGTTTCAAAGTCAACAGGAAAATTTATTGGCCCGCATATATATCCGACAACGCAAGGACAAACTGATATCAATACAGGCGATCGCCTGTTAAGTGTAGACTTTAAAAAGCCTGCTCCTTTGCGTTTATTTGTATCGGGGCCAGAATATCGCCTGTTGCAGCTAAGTTTACCATTACCCCCTAAATGGGATGAAGTCACAGTGATTGGGGGAATTCCCTTAGATTGGCATTTATTTGGCGCAGATAATGGCGTAAGATTCAACATTTTAGGTACTGATGACCAAGGACGCGACCAATTTAGCCGTTTACTGCATGGCGGCCGTATTAGTTTGTTTATTGGCATTATTGGCGTAATTTTTACCTTCCCCTTAGGTTTGCTGTTAGGCGGCATTTCCGGCTATTTCGGTGGATGGCTAGATAGTGTCATTATGCGCCTAGCGGAAGTACTGATGACTTTCCCTAGTATTTATCTTTTGGTTACCTTAGGAGCAGTTTTACCACCTGGTTTAAGTAGTACCCAGCGATTCTTACTGATTGTGGTGATTACTTCGGTAATTAGTTGGGCAGGTTTAGCAAGAGTAATTCGTGGACAGGTACTCTCAATTAAAGAACGAGAATATGTCCAAGCCGCCAGAGCAATGGGCGGAAAGCCACTCTACATCATTATCCGTCATGTTCTGCCCCAAACGGCTACTTATGTAATTATTTCAGCAACGTTAGCAGTTCCTAGTTTTATCAGTGCTGAAGCGGTATTGAGTTTAATTGGCTTAGGGATTCAACAACCAGATCCTTCTTGGGGCAATATGCTTTCCCTGGCTAGTAATGCTTCAATTTTAGTTTTACAACCTTGGTTAATTTGGCCGCCAGCAGTGCTAATTATTTTGACAGTGTTAGCTTTTAACTTGCTTGGTGATGGTTTAAGAGATGCTCTCGACCCCCGCAGTTTGCAAAGGTAAACCCAGCAAATTCTAAAAATAAATTTCAACAGGCACAAAGAAAAAGTTACTTTTTTTGTGTTTTTTGTTGCTACCTTAAATAATAATATCCTCAACAGATCAAATAAATTGGATATCTAAGCCGTTCCATAAATCAAACAGGTCAATTTAACCTCCTCCATAGGTTAGTTATCCGCGTTTAAAAGCGCAAATAAATAAACCTTGTACAGCAGAAACGTGAAATTTGACATTTCTATATTTACAGCAGATTTCACGTTAATGAGGTAAAAATTTTCCTAAAAAATTTATATCCCAAAAGACTTTCCCGCCTGTTAGCTGTTACCTGTTCCCTAATGTAAATCTGCTGCTTGACATAACAATGCTATAGCAATTCTCTAAAATGAGGCAACAGATGGAAATTAGGAAAGTCTTACTGGAGCTAGATTTCTTAATTGCGAATTGCGAATTGCGAATTGCGAATTGATATTAGTTATTCAGGTTGAGAAAAACTTTGACGTGTCATAATATTTCAAGCAATCCCCTGTGAAGAGATTGAAACTATAATTTTATTGACTTAAAGTACGATAAACTCATGCAGCCTGAACCCAAAGTCAACATCCTTTTGGTAGATGACAAACTAGAAAATTTGTTGGCACTAGAGGCAATCTTAGAAAGACTAGGAGAAAACTTAGTTAAAGCAACGTCTGGAGCCGAGGCTTTGCGGTGTCTGCTGCATCAAGATTTTGCGGTGATTTTGCTAGATGTACAAATGCCGGGAATGGATGGTTTTGAAACGGCAAGTCTCATCCGTTCGAGAGGGCGATCGCTTCAAACTCCTATTATCTTTTTGACAGCCTTTAGCACCAGTGACCAAATGCTATTCAAAGGCTATGCTTTAGGGGCGGTTGATTATTTGCTTAAACCCATAGATGCTAATATCCTGATATCAAAAGTTACGGTATTTGTTGAGCTATTTAAAAAAACTCAAGCAATTAAAGAACAAGCAGCCCAACTTGCAGCTATTAATACGGAACTACGGCAAAGTGAAGAGCGATTCCGTTCACTGAGTACTTGTTCTCCGGTAGGGATTTTTGAGATAGATACGGCAGGACAATGTAAGTACACGAATCCTCATTATCAGGCAATCTGTGGTTTGAGCGCGTCCGAAAGTTTGACAAAAATTTGGCTAGAATTTGTACATCCAGAAGAACAAGAACGCGCTCAAGCCAGTTGGTCTACTTACCTTGATAAAGGTATGCGAGACTATTTGGAAGATTTTCGGTTTTTAACTGCTAATAATAGTCTCCGTTGGGTACAGGTGCGCTCATCTAGAATGGTTTCTGCTCAGGGTAAATTACTAGGGTATGTAGGCACTCTCGAAGATATTACTGAACGTAAGCTAGCCGAAGAAGTTCGCGCTCAAGTGATTCGAGAACAAACGGCTAGACAAGAAGCAGAAGCGGCAAATCGGATGAAAGATGAGTTTTTAGCAGTTCTTTCTCATGAACTCCGTACACCTTTAACCTCAATGCTGGGTTGGTCAAAAATTCTACGTTCTAAGAAACTCGACGACCAAGCTACAGCTAAAGCTTTAGAAGCTATTGAACGCAATGCCACATCTCAAGTGCAACTGATTGAAGATATTTTAGATGTATCGCGGATCATTCGTGGTCAGCTAAAACTGAATTTGTGTGCAGTCAATTTAATCTCGGTCGCAGAAGCAGCTTTAGAAGCAGTGCGTCCCCTAGCTGATGCCAAAAGTATCCAAATAAATCCTATTCTGGATTCTTCCATTGGTTCAGTTTGCGGCGATCCTGCGCGTTTGCAGCAAGTAATCTGGAATTTACTAACTAATGCCATTAAGTTCACGCCCAAGGGTGGTAGTGTAGATGTCCATTTAGACGCTGTACACTCAACTGATAAAGAAAGTTGTGAGCTATTTCCCTGCGGAGAAATTACGCTTTCTGCAGGTTCTGCGCCTGTTCGCTTCGTTACGTCTTCTTATGCTCAAATTCAGGTGATTGATACAGGGATTGGCATAGAGCCAGATTTTTTACCAAAAGTATTTGAACGTTTCCGCCAAGCAGATAGTACCACAACGCGATCGCACAATGGATTAGGTTTAGGACTAGCGATCGTCCGACATTTAGTAGAACTACACGCAGGTCAAATTCTAGCAGACAGTCCCGGAGCAGGGCAGGGAGCGACTTTTACTATCAGACTACCGTTAATGCCAAATAGTAGTGCTAGTAATCAAGCCGAACACGTCATTGACTACACAGATGGCGATCTGCCTCTGGCAGGTTTGAAGGTGTTAGTTGTAGACGATGAAACCGATACTCGCAATTTTTTGGCATTCATGTTTGAAGAGTATGGGGCGAAGGTTACAGCTGTAGCATCAGTTGATACAGCCTTGGTCATACTCGAACAAACAAAGCCAAATATCTTAATTAGCGACATCGGTATGTCAGAGCAAGATGGTTACAGTTTAATTCAAAAAGTCCGAGCTTTAGCACCAGAAAACGGTGGTAGCATTCCGGCGATCGCTTTAACAGCTTTTTCACGCGAAGAAGACCGTTTAAAAGTTTTAGCAGCCGGCTTTCAACAGTACTTAACCAAACCTATTGACCCAGATAATTTAATTGATGTAGTGACTAATGTTTTAAAGTTACCGCAAGTTTGGGTTAGTTAAGGGACTTCCACAATAGGCAACTCAATACTAAATTCCGTTCCCCAAGCGGAATCGGACATCATATTAATTCGCCCATTATGGCTGTCGATAATTTGGTAACTAATGGATAACCCTAATCCTGTCCCTTGACCAACTGGCTTAGTAGTAAAGAAGGGATTAAATATTTGATGATGAATCTGGGTGGGAATACCGTTACCGTTATCCTTGATACGAATGGCAATGTAGCGATCGCTGAGTTGTTCTGTGCGAATCCAGATGCGATTAGAATGATTTTGTGTTGATTCTGGCGATGCGCTACGCTCTGATCGCAACTTTTCAGCTTCTTCTAAAGCATCAATCGCATTGTTCAAAATATTCATCAATACTTGATTGATTTGCCCAGGAGAACAATAAACCAAAGGCAATTCACCATATTCTTTAATTACTTCAATACCAGAATACTGAGTTCTAGGATTGAGGCGGCTTTGTAAAATCATTAATGCAGCCTCTAAACCCTCATGAATATCAACTAGTTTGAATGTTGCTTCGTCTAATCGAGAAAAGTTTCGCAAGGATTTTACAATCTCCGCAATACGCTGGGAACCCATCATCATGGAAGAGAGTAAATTTTTGATATCTTTTTCCAGAAAATCAAGCTCCAGTGTTTCAATTGTCTCTTGAATAACTTCGCTTGGATGGGGATATTCTTGCTGATAAAGATGAATTAGGGTTAGCAAATCATCATAGTATTCACTGGCGTATGTTAGATTCCCATGAATAAAGCTAATTGGATTATTAATTTCATGGGCAATTCCTGCAACTAACTGTCCTAAGCCAGACATCTTTTCTTTTTGGACAGATTCAAGAGCGTTTTGTAATTTAATTAGAGTGTGTTTTAAGGTTTCATTTGATTGGGCTAATTCTAGCTGAATGCACTGACGCTGTTGAATCTCCTGACTCAGGGCATGAATTTTCTGGTTCAGCACAACAAATTGATTACTTGTTCGCTTTTCTAACCGCAGTAAATTAATAGCTGGACTATCGTGCGATCGCGGTTGGATAACTGCTCCTTGACTACGACAAGCAATTCCTTCTCCCACAGCTTGGTGAATAGTAAAAGCACCCAAAATCATTTGCCGACTTTGGGCGCAAACTCGAAGATAGTCGCTTACTTTTTGGGGACAATCAGTGACAAACTCACTCAACTGCTGACCAATCAGTGCTTTACTGGTTTTGCTAAACAGTTTAGTAGCAGCTTGATTGACTGCCAAAATTTCCCCTGTGCTAGTTATAAGCAGCAGAGGTTCTGGTAAAACCTGGGCAAAGATTAAAAATTGATCGGGTGTCATGAGCTTGAAGTATCGCAGCAGGATCTTTACCTGTGTCAAAAATACTAACAAAGTAATAGTTAACAGCCTCAGCCATGTTTTAGGGAATCAACTTTAGCCAGTACGTATAGCAGGGAAACAAATAACAGGCAAAGGGTTGAGGCTAAGGTTAGCGTGTGAGTATTTCAACCTTAGCCTGTCTATATTCTATTTAATACTGCTACTATGCTTTGAAGTATTCTTGTCCGGCAAACCCATCTAATGATTGGCTAGGTTGAAGATGAATGACGACTGTGCATTCCTTTGCACCTCTAGCAATTGTGTCTTGTAACTCAACTCTGGCATAGCCGAGATTATCTGCTGCGATCGCACCAAAAATATTAGATGTCATGACACACATAGCCTCGCGCCCTTCTACCTGTTCTGCAAAGGGACATTTGCGATTGCCTAAAACTATCTTCTCATCACTTTCTTCAATTACGTAAAAGTCACCTTGAATCCGGCGTTTCCAATCTACAAGGACAGCAGTTACCTGCTCACGCGAAAGATTAGATAGTTGCAAACCGTTATGATATATCTGATTAACGTGCTGTCCTGTTCGATAGCCGACTACATTCAAAAATCCTGCTGCCTCTTCAATACCAACAACATCTTGTAAAGTTCCAGCCAATTCTCGAATGATAGTACGGAGAAATTGATCGCGCTCAATTGGTAATTCTAAAGACTGTACTTGGTGGTCGAGCGAAGATGTTTGAATCATGATGGAGTTCCTGAAAATTTACATAGAGGCTAATCAATAGCAATTGGTGAAAGGAAAGTCAGCGAAGCCTCAAAATTTATTCCTTAAGTGCTATTGACACCCAACTAAGTTTAGTTTTCCCTTACTAGTTGCAAAACTCACATCAACTTAGGCTAATACTGAATGGCACTCGTAGACATCGCTTGCTATCCAAATGCTTGAGAATTCAGCAATAGCAAATGTTTTCGGAGAGTGACAGAACAGGGTCATAATACCCGGAAAGTGACAGAAGAGGGCTAATTATTACTAGGTCTAAAAAAAATCCACCTAACAATTTAGGTGGATTTGTTGATTGTATTTAGTGGATCCGAGCAGAGTCGAACTGCTGTCCAAATTGGGTATTGACCCCCCGCTCATTCACAGGTTTAGCCTTTCTGACCCTCAAGGCGGGAATCGTTCATTATCCCGAACGTAGGATGCTCTGATTTAATCTTAGCTAACAAGCCAACCAGAGAACGCTTGTTAGAGCATCCGTTGGGGGTTGGTCTCTAATCCTTAACGGAGTCAAACTAGAGACGCTCGAACCTATAAGAGGCGTTTTAGGCAGCTACTAGAGCTTCCCGACGAGCAAATTTTACGATATTATTCGCATTTACTTTTTTTTGAGCCTTTGATTTGCGAGAGGAGACTCACTCTCGACCTGAATCACAGAGTAGCGTTCGCCAACCTGTCGAAACCGTTACGGACCCATGTGCTTCATATATTCATTATAGTTCCTGGTGAAGAAAATGTGTTACAAGATGACAAAGAAATATTAAATTCTCATTCTGCACCTTTAACTGTCATGAGCCAGACTACAGGCGGAGTTCGCTGGACAATTCAAGATGTTGCAGCGTTACCTGATAACGAATGGATTCGTTATGAAATCATTGACGGAGAATTGTTGGTGACGCGATCGCCCCACCATAAACATCAGCACGTAATTGGATGTATCTTTTCCGTACTAAACACTTGGTCTATAGAGAGTGGTTGAGGCGAACCCTCCATTATGCCAGGACTAATTTTTTCAGACTCCGATAATGTAGCTCCCGATGTAGTGTGGGTGAGTTATGAAAGGTTGGCGCAAATTCAAGATGAAGCGGGACATTTTCGCGGCACACCAGAACTAGTAGTAGAAGTGCTGTCACCTGGAAAAGCTAATGAAGACCGCGACAGATTAGCCAAGTTAAAATTGTATTCCGTTCAGGGAGTTCAAGAGTATTGGATTGTTGACCACATCGCCCAAAGAATTGAAGTCTATCGCCGAGAAAATGCACAGTTAAAACTAGTGACGACGTTGCTTGTGGATGATGTGATTACCTCACCGTTACTGCCTAACTTTGCCTGTGAAGTAGCACGTCTTTTTATATCACGCAGTTAGGTCAAGTAAATGCAAGCTGTAGAAAGTAGACTGTGACCATAGAGCATTTAAATATTGATTTTGCACTTGCTTGGGATTGCTGAAGATATTTTGGAACGCTAAACTTGTACAATAAACAGTACAAGAGTAAAGTAAATGAAAGTTGTGTCTTTTAGCGAAGCGAGAAATAATCTCAAGGCTGTTTTAGACCGCGTGGTAGAAGATGCTGACTATACAATCATCACCAGACGGGATGCGGAGGATGCCGTAGTGATGTCGCTAGAATTATTTAATAGTTTGCTGGAGACTGTTCATTTACTGAAGTCTCCCGCTAATGCTGCCCATTTAGAGCGTTCTATTGCTCAGTTCAAGCAGGGGCAAGTGGTGGAGCGAAATTTGTTGGATGACTAGAAAGCTAGCATGGACGGATGAGGCTTGGAACGATTATCTATATTGGCAACAGCAAGATAAGAAAACGTTAAAACGAATTAACAAGCTCATCGAGGCAACAATCAGACTACCGTTTGAGGGCATAGGAAAGCCAGAAGCACTGAAGGAGAATCTAGCTGGTTTTTGGTCACGGCGAATTGATGATACCAATCGGTTAGTTTATGCTGTGGATGATGAGTATTTAACGATTATTGCTTGTAGATATCATTATTCTGATTGAAGCCCTGCTGAATCTTTGATCAGTGAAACTACATTTGAGTGCGATCGCTCCACCCAATTTATTATTATGCTTTCTCTGGATAGACTGATATCAATCATCCTAAGAAATCAAAACATGGTATCGCTACACCAAAACAAGATATTGAATTAGTAGAAAAGAGATTAAAAGCAGCTAAAGAGGATTATTTACAAGAGACTAAAAGGAGCGAGGGCAAGAACGATAGATAACCAGAATAAAGTTGTTAGTGGTAGTGGTAATGTATTTGCTGATTTAGGTTTATCTAATCCTGAAGAACGTTTAGTCAAAGCTGAACTTGCGATGAAAATTAGTGAAATTATTACTACTCAAAAACTAACTCAAGTTCAAGCTGCGGAAATTTTAGGTATAGATCAACCAAAAGTTTCTGCTTTAACTAGAGGCAAACTAAAAGATTTTTCAGTTGAAAGATTAATACGATTTTTGAATATTTTGGGTAATGATGTGGAAATTCGAGTCAAACCTAAACCAGAAAATCGTTCTTCTGCTTCTACTACTGTAGTTTGCTTTTAACTGTTGTGTGGTGCGATCTTGAATTATTGTGTAGGTTGGGTTAGACGCACGAAAAATCTTGATACTAAACAGACAATTCTATTTTGCGTCGTAACCCAACTTCAATGATTTTAGTAAACAAAAAATTCAGGTATAAAAGTTTGAGAATATTAAATTAACTACATAAAAATGTTGGGTTCCACTGCGTTACACCTAACCTACAGAAGATAGCATTCATACTGATTAAGCTGGGTAAAAATATTACTTATGATTGCAACTTGATATATTTTATAAATTTATTTACACAACTTGTATGCATTCCAAATTCTAAAGCTCTATCTATTTCTACAATAATATTTTTACAGAATAGACATTCTCTTTTGTACTTTTTTATAACGAATTTCTGAAAAACATCCTTTTGTTTCTCAGATAGGGTATTTACTCCTTTACTTATTACTAATTTAGTAATACCTAGTGCAGCCCCTTGAAGATACTCGCGATCAATTAGTATTTTTAGAAGCTCATTAAGACTTTTATCGTCATTGTTATTATTTTCTAAATTATTTTTATTACTGTTCATACATCACTATCATATTTTCTCTAGCGTGACTTTTATTCAAGAGATCGCCAACAGTGCAAATTCGGTTTATTGTTTAATGTGGACGTAAACCAACTTCAGATTTCCGGGTAATACTATCAGTATTATTTTGAGGTTTTAACTATTGCTAGCAAGTCTTTAAATTGCTCAAGTCCTTGTATATGATGGATTAGCATCGAGTCGTCATAGTTTCATTCCCTGACTTCTGAGTAAGTCAAAACTAAAATCTAATTGTCAAAAGCAAAAATAGCTAATCGCTAGTTTTAAAATCACCAGCAATTAGCTATTAATTGTAGTTACCAATTAACTTTTTCCTAACTCAGTGCTTCTGCACCGCCGACAACCTCTAGGAGTTCCTGAGTAATAGCGGCTTGTCGGGCTTTGTTGTAAGACAGCGATAGGTTTTTAATCAATTCACCAGCGTTATCGCTAGCGTTACTCATAGCTGTCATCCGCGCTGCTAGTTCACTGGCAGCAGATTCTTGTAATGCCCGTAGTAGCTGATTACTCAGATACAGGGGTAGCAAGGAATCCAGAATTTGTACTGGGTCTTGCTCAAAAATCATGTCGCTGGCTAAAGGTTGGACTTGAGAAGTTACTTTCTGCCGTTCAACTTCAAATTGACCGCCACGAGTTGTCAAGCGGAAGATTTCGTCGTCTGCTGCTTCTAAACCTTGAGTATCCAGAGGTAGCAAAGTTTGAACTACAGGACGAGAACTAACGAGGGAGACGAAACGAGTGTAGATTAATTCGATGCGGTCTACTTTTTCCGATAGGAACAAAGAAAGTAGTTCGTCTGCAATCTTATTAGCTTCAGCTGCGGTAGGAATTTGCTCTAAGCCACTGTAGGTAGCATCGATAGGCTGGTTCCGGCGTTGGAAGTATTGAGTAGCTTTACGACCGACCAAGACAAATGTGTAGTCTACACCTTCTGCCTTGAGTTCCTTGGCGCGGTTTTCAGCACGACGGATGACGTTGTTATTGTAACCACCGCACAAACCTCTGTCGCCTGAAATTACTAACAAGCCTACTGATTTAACTTCGCGCTTTCTCAGCAGAGGTAGGTTTGCGTCTTCAAACCGCAGACGGGTTTGCAAACCATATAGCACTTGCGCTAGTCTGTCAGCGAAGGGACGAGTAGCCAGCACTTGTTCTTGCGCCCGACGTACCCGCGCTGCTGCTACTAGCCGCATGGCTTCGGTGATTTTTTTAGTGTTTTTGACCGACTGAATGCGATCGCGTATTGATTTGAGGTTAGGCATATTTTTTGTTAGTAGTCAATGGTCAATTGTCAAAAGTCAAGGGTCAAAAGTCTTGGTCTTTGACTATTGACTCTTGACTCTGGACTGTTGACTAATTACGCTGCTGCTTTGAAGGTCTTTTTGTAATCGTCTAAAGCTGCCTTCAATGCTTTTTCTTCATCATCACCCAGCACTTTACTGCCTTGTACTGCTGTGTAATAAGGGTTAACACCAGATTTCAAGTAATCTCTGAAGCCCTTGGTGAAGGTGGTTACTTTATCTACAGCGATATCATCTAAGTAACCGTTAATACCAGCGTAAAGAATTGCTACTTGTTCAGCTACAGACAGAGGCTCGTTTTGAGACTGCTTCAACAGTTCCCGCAAACGTTGACCCCGTGCCAATTGGTCTTGGGTAGCTTTATCTAAGTCAGAAGCAAATTGCGCGAAGGCTTGGAGGTCGTCAAACTGTGCTAATTCCAGCTTAATCTTACCAGCAACTTTTTTCATTGCCTTGGTTTGTGCCGCAGAACCCACACGGGATACGGAAATACCAGGGTTTACAGCAGGACGGATACCAGCGTTGAACAAGTCAGAAGACAAGAAAATCTGACCGTCGGTGATGGAAATTACGTTGGTGGGAATGTAAGCGGATACGTCACCTGCTTGGGTTTCGATGATGGGTAGAGCAGTCATACTACCTTTACCCAATTCGTCGCTGAGTTTAGCTGCTCTTTCTAACAAGCGAGAGTGAATGTAGAATACGTCTCCTGGGTAAGCTTCCCGTCCGGGTGGGCGACGGAGTAGCAAGGACATTTGGCGATAAGCTTGTGCTTGCTTGGAAAGGTCGTCGTAAATTACGAGGGTAGCTTTGCCTTTGTACATGAAGTACTCAGCGATGGTAGCTCCGGTGTAAGGAGCCAAAAATTGTAGGGTAGCAGGGTCACTGGCGTTAGCTGCAACAACTACGGTGTAGTCCATTGCACCTTTTTCTTGTAGGGTTTGAACTACGTTAGCTACGGTAGAAGCTTTTTGACCAATGGCTACGTAGACGCAAACTACATCTTCACCTTTTTGGTTAATGATGGTGTCAATTGCGATCGCAGTTTTACCTGTTTGACGGTCGCCGATGATTAACTCACGCTGACCCCGACCGATGGGAATCATGGAGTCGATAGCGGTAATCCCGGTTTGCATAGGTTCGTGTACAGAACGACGAGCCACAATACCAGGTGCAGGAGATTCAATCAAACGGCTTTCGGTGGTTTTGATTTCGCCTTTACCGTCGATTGCACGACCTAAAGCGTCAACAACACGACCAACCAACGTGTCCCCTACGGGAACCTGAGCAATTCTGCCAGTTGCTCTAACAGAGCTACCTTCTTGGATTTGATTACCTGTACCCATGAGTACCGCACCCACGTTGTCTTCTTCCAAGTTTTGGGCGATACCAATGGTGCCATCTTCAAATTCTAAAAGTTCCCCAGCCATAGCCTTTTCTAGGCCATAAATCCGGGCAATACCGTCACCGACTTGCAGAACGGTACCAACGTTAGCAACTTTGACTTCTTGGTCGTATTGCTCGATCTGCTGTTGAATAATGCTGCTAATTTCGTCAGGTCTAATTGATATGCTCATGGTGTATGTTTTTCTTTTGCAACACGGAAGAAATAGTAATCAATATCGAAAAGTGCTAAAAAGTGCTGAGTACAGAGTGCTGAGTAAAATAATTCTCCCTTGCTCCCCTGCTCCCCTGCTTCTTGCTAGCCATTTGTCAAACGCAAAGACAAGCGACGTAGTTGACCACGTAAACTAGCGTCGATTACCTGTGAGCCGACTTTGATAATCACACCACCGATTAATTCGCCGTCTACTCTAGTTTCTAGTTCTACTTGACGAGCATTGGTGATGCCGATGACCTTCTGTTTAATTGCTTCCTCTTGCTCTGGTGAGAGGGGAACAGCAGAAGTTACTTCCGCTAATACAGTTTGATTCAGCTGCCGCAGCAATGCCAAATACTGCTTTAAAATCTGGTCTAAGAAGAAAATGCGTCGTTTGTCTACTAGCAGTAGCAAAAAGTTGCGTAAGAAGGGATTACCGCCTTCACCCAAGACTTGAGTGATCACCGCTTTTTTGCTTTCAGACGCAATAAAGGGGTTGTCGATAAAGTTCCGCAGTTGTTGAGAATTTTGCAACAATTCTAGTAAGGAACGAGCATCGTTACCGAACTCTTCTGTCAGATTTTTTGACTGGGCGACTGACATCAATGCCTGTGCATAAGGCTGGGCGATTTCGGCTGTTTCTATATTACTTTTCATTACCGTCCTCCCACCTGAGCGATGCTACGGTCAATTAGTGCCTGTTGAACATCGTCACCAACACCAGCTCGCAATTGTGATTCGACTTGCTGTAGTGCCAAAGCGGCTACGCGCTGCCGCAATTCGGTTAGCGCACGCTCTCTTTCGGTATTCAAGTCTGCTGCTGCTGTTTGTTTCAAGCGTTCTACGTCTTGTGCCGCTTTATCTAACAGAGCTGCTTTAGTTGCCTGGGCGTTTTCTTCGGCTGCTTGACGAATGCGTTGTGCCTCAGCTTGAGCCTGAGTCAACTGTTCTTGCGCTTGAGAAAGAGCCACTTGTGCTTCTTTTAAGCGTTGTTCTGCTTCCTGAATGACAGTTTCGATATTGGATCTGCGCTCGTTCAGGATATTGCTTAAAACTTTACGTCCAAAGTAGAATAGTATGCCAATCAGAATCACTAAGTTTATGAGATTGGTTTCTAAAATGTCTAGGTTTAGACCGAAACCACCTTCTGCTGCGCCTTCTGCCAATTCAGAGTGAACAGCTTGAGCTTCTGCGGCAAGTAATAAGAAAGTGCCCATGATAGCCATTTACAAGTGCGCTGCTCGCTTGCTAATAAGTTTTGTCTTCCCGTAGGAAAAAAGTGCCTGTTTGGACACTTAATTAAGCGCGCTGGGACAAATGCCCAGTTGCGCGTATGCTTTCGCTTGGCCAGTATCAGCTTATCTAGCTAAACTCGGCCCTAATAGTTTTTCTAGGATCTGCCTGCTGAGAGCATCAACTTGTTGTTCTAAGGAACGCATAGCTTCCTGCTTTTGTTGCTCTATTTCAATAGAAGCTTTTTCTCTTTGAGCTTGGGCTTCCTGTTGCGCCTCAGCAATTTTCTGGGCAGTAATTTTCTTAGCTTCAGCCTGAGCAGATTCTACAACAGCTTGCGATTGCCTGCGAGCGTCTGCTAGTTGTTGCTCATATTCTTGAGCTAGGCGTTCAGCCTTGGCTAGACGTTCCTTGGCTTCAAGGGTATTGGTGCGGATGTAATTATCGCGATCGTCCAGTACCTTGGTCAGTGGCTTATAGAAAATTACATTCAACAAGGCTGCCAACAGCAGGAACTGCAATGCCATAAAGGGCAAGGTAGCATCGAAATCAAACATTTCTCTCCTCTTTGGCTGGAGTAGCAGTTTTCATGGCTAGCAACGTTATCCAACCTTTCATATTTTAGAGACCCATAGCCACAAGGGTCAGCCTACATTAGAACTACTCAATACCCAAAATATTTTTGTTGTAGAGACGTGAATTATCACGGCTCTACACTACAAAAACTTTGAGGTCTTTGCTTATGCGAAGGGGTTAGCAAACAACAGTACTAGCGCGATTACTAGACCGTAGATGGTCAGGGATTCCATGAACGCCAAGGTTAACAGCAGAGTACCGCGAATTTTGCCTTCTGCTTCTGGTTGACGAGCAATACCTTCTACTGCTTGACCAGCAGCGTTACCTTGTCCAATACCAGGGCCGATTGCAGCCAAACCAATTGCTAGAGCAGCAGCCAGAACTGAAGCAGCAGAAACTAATGGATCCATTTTGATTTTCCTTGCTTTAAGTACAGAACTACAAAAGTAAATTAACTAGTAAAGACGTGTTTTTTTCACGCTGCACCGAGTTCTCGCAAATCGCACTTTGCGACGTTTTGAGCTTTGATGCTCGTCGGAACTGTGCTAACAACTGAGGGCTTCAATGCTCCTCATGCTCTTCGCCGCCGTGTCCTTCCATTGCCTCATGAATGTAGGCTCCAGCTAGGGTAGCAAATACTAGGGCTTGGATGGCACTAGTAAATAAACCCAAGGCCATTACAGGCAGAGGTACAAATAAAGGCACGAGCAGCACTAATACCGCCACAACTAATTCATCCGCCAAGATGTTACCGAAAAGACGGAAACTTAGGGAGAGGGGCTTAGTGAAATCTTCGAGAATGGCGATCGGCAACAGTACGGGTGTTGGCTCTATATATTTCTTGAAGTAGCCCAAACCGCGTTTGCTGAACCCTGCATAAAAGTAAGCCAGAGAAGTCAGCAGTGCCAATGCTACCGTCGTATTGATGTCATTGGTGGGAGCTGCTAATTCACCAGATGGCAGCTTAATTAGCTTCCAGGGAATTAAAGCACCTGACCAGTTCGATACGAAGATAAACAAGAACAATGTACCAATAAATGGGACCCAAGGGCGGTACTCTTTCTCACCAAGTTGGTTTTTTGCTAGATCACGAATAAATTCCAGGGCATATTCCATTAAGTTTTGGATACCACTGGGAACTTTTTGTATGTTCCGAGTAGCAGCTAGTGAAGCTATTACTAGAAGACTAATTACAAACCATGAGGTGAGAAAAACTTGCCCATGAATTTTAAGGTTGCCTAATTGCCAGTAGAAATGGTGTCCTACTTCTAATTCGGCTAGGGGAAAAGAATTAAAGGCGTTTAAGACACTAAGCATTTGCATTCTTCAAGCATTTTCCCCAACGAGCGAGGATGGGTGTATTGTCTTTAGTGAGCCTGACTGTTAATCAGTTATCAGTTGTCAGTTATCAGTTGTCAGTTTTGTTTCTTGGGTTAAAGTCCCTTACTTATTGGTGGTGCGCTTCTGCACACACCACAAACCTGATTACTGTTCACCCTTACGGGTTCGCCAGTCGCTCATGAGGGAGACCCCCAAGACCGCGCTGGCTCACTGTTCGCTGTTCACTGTTTTAAGAATCAGGAAGGAACGCAGTTTGCACCGTATAGACGAGGAGCGTGGCTTTGTAGGTAAGAAATCCCAAAAAAATGGGCATTACGTGTAGATCGTTCCATTGAGTTGCTAGTATAATCAACCCAATAAATAAAGCAAAACGATTTTTGCTTAGACGATTTTTTTCAGCACCCAATCGCTCAACGTCATTAGCTAGCATCTTTAAGTAAACCACACCTGTACACGCCCCAATTAAATAATTCAGGGCAATGTTTAGTGAATAAAAAATCCACACAGAGATAAATATAATCCCCGTCAAAACAAGTGTGATTACCAACAACTTCTGATAGAGTTGATAGAACTCCTGCATAGAAGTGTTGACTGGTTCTGTGTCCTCAAAACCAGATGGAGAATCTTGTTGTGTTGTCGGAGGGGGTGCAATTGGTTCTTCTGACAAGCTCACGGGACTTGAAACCAGTACAGCTAACTTATTATGACTGCACATTCAGTCAGCTGAATCATATCACGATCCGGTAACAATACTTTAGAAAAAAACAATTAACTTCTTGTTTCTGACTCAAGCGCAACAGATAGCAGGTAATGGGTAACAGGTGACAGACAACAGTTTAAAAGTCTTTTACTGTCTAATTTTTATCATCTGTTAATGTTCTGAACACATGGATTGTTGCTATTAATTAAGCTTTGAGCAGGGACAAAGTGAGCGTAAATTTAGGAATCAGGTGAAGGGAAGATGCGATGCGATCGCCTGAAATTTTCCTAACCCATGTACAATTGCTTTTTTCTGAGATAGTTAAGTGACCTCCAGAAGGTTTGTGTAATCACATACTGAATGTATCGGGAAAGCTGGAGTTTAGAAAATTTAGTCGGTGCTTGAGGGGGGTAGACGCAAAGCGTCTTGTCGTTAGACATCACACCAAGGCGAATTTGACTAAACTCCAGCCGTTGGAGTTTGTACTACCCACTAGAGGGGGCATTGCTGTGTACTTTCTTAATTTACATTAGTTTCGCCAAAATTGCTTGGGGGCGATCGCTCATGATCTTACAATCCAGGTGTCAACATCACCAACTGCTGCTTAACCAAGCTTCTTACAGCAGCCAATTCTAACGGCACATTTGTCAAAATCTCTGCTACTGTCACCTTCCCGTCACAGGCTTGCATAAACTCCAACTCTGCTGTTGACAAGTTAACAATTTGGTAATCGTAATTAAATATACATTGGCTAGGGAAGCCATCGATACAAGGATTAAGTTCAGGAATTGCTGACAATAGATGCTCATCATTTGACCAGTCAGCTTTGGCGATGGGAGGACGACCGAGGAAAAATTCGTAATGGGTGACTTCTGGATCTAATAATTCTATTAAGCGATAACGTTGACGCTCATTTAAGTTATTTGCTCGTTCAATTAACTCTGGTGCTTTGCTTAAAAGTCTATCTAATTGCCAAAAACCAGGATTGGAAAAGCCAATAAATTCTAAACCAGACGCATCAATTAATTCAAAAAGTGTCTCAACGTTGTAATCAATTTCTTGCGGATGAACGTACATATCAGCAAAACATTCATCGCGCTGGTTTTCCATTGCCCAACGTTGTTTTTCGTATTTGACAAGACGATTATTTTCTGGTAGTGATGAAAAGATTTGTCGTCCGACTTGCACGCCATCGCGGTAATCTCCACGCTTCTCATTTTGGAGGAGGGCGATCGCTTTTTGCATTAATTGAATTTCCCAGCGTCCCAATTCGCCATACACAAAAATGTGCATTAAACCGCCTGGGGCTAATTTTTTTGCTAAAGCTTGAATACCACGAATCGGGTCAGGTAAGTGATGTAAAACGCCTACACAATTAATTAAATCAAATTCACCCGGCAATTGTTCCACATCGTAGATGCTGAGGTTATGAAATTCAACGCGGTTTGCACCTGAACGCTGACAACGTTCTTTGGCGACGGCTAAAGCACCAGCACTCAGGTCAATTCCCACGACGGAAGCTTGGGGGTTGAGGTGAACCAAGTATTCTGTACCTACACCTGTACCGCAGCCAGCATCTAAAATGCGGATGTCTTGCTTTTGCGGTTTTTGACCTGTGCAGAAGTTATAAGCTGCTAACCAATTCCAACGCCAGTTATAGCCTGGTGGTGGTTCATCTAGCAGGGGTTCTGGGGGAAAGGGATATGTGTTGTAAAGTTTGGCAACAGCAGCACTAACGCTTTGGGAATCTGACATGATGAGCAAAATCGCAGCATTTCTGAGTTTAGCGAATACTGGGTACTTAAGGAATGCAGAATAATCCCGTTATTGTTTCTAGGTATTATTTCTCTCACGCTTGTTGCCTAAGATAATAAGATAAACGCACCTTGAATCATCAATAGTGCGTTACGCTAAAGTGATGATTAAACAGTCTGCAACGATCTCTGCGCTTCAAGGGCGACTGCCTCTATTTCATCATTCACTAGAGTTTCTAATATCGATTTGGCTTCTACACCGCCTAACCGCGCTAAGGCTTGAACAACTCGATAGCGAATTTGCCAATCGGGATTAGTAGCATAGGGAGCTAATAGCGAAATTGCCTCGGTATTGCCTAACTCTCCAAAAGAACTAATAGCAGCTGTTTGGATTAATTCATTTTCGGATGTAAGTGCTTCTTTGAGTAAGTCAAAAGAACGAGGATCGCCTAATTCTCCTAATGTGGCAATGATGCTGAACTGGACTAACCACTCACCAGTAGAGTGGTAAAGCTGTTGTAAATCTGCAAAAGCATCGTGTAGTTTCAATGCTCCTAAACAGTCTGCGGCAGCTGCTTGCACATCAGCTTCAGGGTCATTGAGCAAGCGATCGCGTAAAATATCCAAAGATAATTGCAAATCCTGCGTGCCGAGTGTATCCATCTGGCTCACAGCAGAGTACCGAACTCTAGAGTTGCTATCACCTATAGCAATTTGCACCAGTTCTAAACCAATTACAGGTTCTAGTTCGCGGATATGATTAACAGCGCGTAAGCGATCACCCAAATCCTCAGAACTGAGCATTTGTCTTACCGACTCAGGAGTAATACTCATTCAATTAACCTAATTTCAAAGATGTTTTAAAAAATGTCCATAGTCAATAGTCAAATGTCCATAGTCAATAGTCAAGAAACTCTTAACAACTGACTATTGACAAATGACTATCATTAACTTGCAGCCATTGCCCGAATCACATCACCACGGGTAAGAATGCCAACTACTTGACCTTCACTATCTAATACAGGTAAGCGATGTACACTGCGATCGTGCATTGTTTGGGCTGCTTCTTTTAGAGTTTTGTTTGGAGAAATAGTTACGGGATTTTTGCTCATAACTTCCCCAACTGTTTGCCCCAAAGCTTTATGCAAATCGCGATCATAAGTAGCAGGATTTTTTAAATAGATCACACTATCCAAAAACATGATGTAGGCAGGTGGAGTTACACCAGTTTCTTGCCACATTAAATCTGTCTCTGAGATAATCCCTATTAATTTACCGACATCATCCACCACAGGTAGCCCACTGATACGTTTCTCTGCCAAAATCTGAATGGCTTCCTTAAGAGGAGTTTCTGCACGAACAACAATCGGGTCACGGCTCATTACGTCGGCAACAGTTTTAGACATTTACTTGCTGACACCATTTCTTACAGGTTTCTGCGATTATTGTAGAAAATTGCCGGGATGAACTTAATTGAGTTAATAGATTGTTACTTGTGGACAATAGTCATTTTTTGTTCTACTGTTCATTTTAAAGTGGGTCATTTGTGATTTTTCCGTACACAGCACTTTTCAAAGCGGCGATAATTTGACTGTTCGCTTGGGGAAAAGCATAATCTTCTAGTTCATCTAAACTTACCCAACGAATTTCGTCACATTCTAGGGGTTGGGGAATACCTGCTAAGAGGTGACAGTGATGCACGGTTAAAGTTACACGTAAATGAGTATAAGTATGGTCAATGGTAATTAAATGCTCTTTGACTGCTATTTCTATACCCAGTTCTTCGGCTATTTCCCGCCTAATACATTCTTCTATTGTTTCTCCAGGCTCAATTTTGCCACCAGGAAATTCCCACAAACCGCCCATTGCACCTTGTGGACGACGGCGGTCAATTAAAATTTGCTGTTGGTCGTTCCAAATTACGGCGACACCAATAATTTTATGTGGGATAGAACTAATTTCGCTCATAGTTTATCGGGCTGATAGGTGACTCATCAAAAAACTCGGCAGGCTAATTTTATGTCTGCCGAGTTTCTATAGATTAATAGTCCAAATAACTTTTAATTTATTAAATATTGTCGCAGATGTCGCTTGAAGTCTCAAGTTATGGCTTGACTACTATTTCTTAATCGTAGTGCTTTGTTAACGTACTACTATTAAATTCAAACGATATTCCCATTAGTAAAATCCTAACTGCGCTAACGAGTTGTAACTTATTATGGATTTCGCTAACGCTTTACAGGGATTTAGAATTTAGGGAAGGTTGATTATTAGGATTCTGCACGAGATTAGTTTGTGATATATATCGTAGCTTTGACTGGAGATAAACTCCATACTTGTCAATTTTGGAGAACGATGCCATCACTATTCAATTTCTTGATTATCGGTTTCGGTTCCTTGTAATGCCATTTCAAAATCCATTCTTTGTTCAGCGTTACGCAAGAAATAACCGCTAATCATTGCAGAAGCAAGCAGACGACCAAGACTTTCCCGGCTGGTGGTAATGGTCATGTTAAAATGTTCGGGTGGTAAGTTGCCTAACAAACCAACAATATTTCTTTCCATCACTTGGAATACTTCGGAAGATGTTGGTTTAGATAACTGGCTAACTGTTTCAGGGCTTAAAGATTTAACATATTGCCACAGCAAGTTGCTGGTTTCTGACGCATCGCTGTTAAAAAATTCTGAAACTTGATTGGGTTGGTTACTCACGTTTGCCTCCTATACTACCGTTGCTGGCTGCTATGTTTGCAACTGAGATAATAAGTGCCTGCTGTCTATTTAACTTAGCTGCCGTGTTAGTGTTCCTATTAAATAATTTAACAGGCACATTCTCATTTAGAAGTCGGTGTAACCGTACCAAAAGCAGAGTGTTTTCTCGCCTAATGGTCATTAGTTATTTGTGAACTACTAATGACAAAAAATAAAGGATAAAAGACTAACTCGCCAAATACTCATTCATCGCAGCTTTGGATTTGCGGAGTTTGTTTAAAGCTTCGCGTTCGATTTGACGAACTCGTTCACGGCTGATCTTGAGAATTTCACCAATTCTGGCGAGAGTTAGAGCTTGACCATCAATTAAGCCAAAGCGTAAGGTAATTACTTCTCGCTGCTGAGGGGTGAGTTCTTCCATGATTCGCTCTAAATCATAGGAAAGAGAAGTTTGAATGACAAATTCTTCGGGAGAAGCACCTGGGTCTTCCAACATTTCTCCGAGTTCGGTGTCGTAGTTATCTCCCAATCGCAAATCTAAAGAAAGGGGTAAACGTGCTTTTTCTAAATACTCTCGTACCTGTTTGGGCGTTAAGTCTAATTCTTGTGCCAACTCTCCTACCGAGGGTGCGCGTCCTAGTTTTTGAGATAACTGACGCTGGGCTTTTTTGATTTTATTTAATTTTTCGGTAATGTGAATTGGTAGTCTAATAGTACGGGCTTTTTCCGCGATCGCCCGTGTAATTGCTTGCCGAATCCACCAGTAAGCATAGGTAGAAAACCGATAACCTTTGGTAGGGTCAAACTTTTCTACGCCCCGTTGCATTCCAATGCTACCTTCTTGGATCAGGTCAAGTAAGTCTACGTTGCGCTTAATATATTTCTTCGCTACAGACACGACTAAGCGCAAGTTGGCTTCGACCATTTTACGTTTAGCAATCTCACCTTCGGCGATCGCTAAGTTTAACTCTGTTGTATCTAGCTTGGCCTGGTTTGCCCACTCTTCTAATGTTGGTTCCCGACCTAACTGGCTAGCTAGGGATTCTCGCATTTCTTGTAAAGCAGATGAACGCTGCACCTGTTTGCCATAGCGAATTTCTTCTTCATGGGTTAACAGTGGTACACGGCCAATCTCACGCAGATAAGTCCGAACCAAGTCTGTGGCTGTCGGAGCGGTTTTTACGGCACTACTCATGGATGATGTTGGGTTGATTGCTTGAGTCATTAACTAAGTAAATTACTAATAGATGTTTGCTGGTAAGACTTTCCAGTTTTACTGGAAGCCTTGTTTTGGTTTACAATTTACGCGCCCGTGATCGGTTGCTTTTATTAATCAAAATTAGGTTATTAACTGCTAGACGTTACAGTTTTTTCTCTGTTTGTGCAAGTATCTACGGATAGAGAACAGTAACTAGAGCAACAAGATTTTTTATTTGAACTTTATTAAAAATTGTAACATTTATGAGAAATTTTGAAAAGCCTAGCTGTTTTGAAATGATTGGATTTTGGAATGGTTATGATAGGTTGATAACCTCTATTGCCGATAAATTAGGAATTTTTCGCAGAATATGAGAATAATGTTGCCAGAAAAGTTATTTGTTGATTTTGTCTCTGGGATTTAGGCTTAAACACTTATTAGCTATAACTTTAGCATCAGTATAATAACATCATCTTTCTCCGGGGTTTGCTTAAGTAAATTAATAAATATCCTTAAAAAGAAAAATAATTTACTCATATTTGTTAAAATATCTCAATAAAAACCATAATGTTTCTTCTATAATAATTACTTAATTTTTCTTGTAAATACTGCTTAAAGCAGATTCATAAAAAAAGGGTAAGAGGCAAGTTAAATCTTTAAACTGCCCCAAACCCCTCATACTCCAGTAAAGTTAGTTGCCCCTGCCAGGCAAAGAGCTACTCAAGGTTGAGAAAATAATCTTGGAGTCCTTTTACGTCCAAAGTGGTATTTTGCAGAGAACGAATTGCGGCGACTGTGGCCTTAGCACCAGCAATGGTTGTGATAATGGGAATTTTGTAAGCCAAGGCTGTGCGACGGATAAGCCTAGCATCAGTGTGCGCTTCTTCGCCAGAAGGCGTGTTGATGATGAGTTGAATTTTCTGGTTTTTGATTGCATCAAGGACGTGGGGACGACCTTCATGGAGTTTCAGTACTAACTCAACATTTAATCCTTGTTCTTGAAGTGCTTTACCTGTGCCGAAGGTCGCCATAACTGTAAAACCTAAGTCGATAAATTCCTTGGTTACAGGAACAGCTGCCGCTTTGTCGCGATCGCTCATCGACACAAATACAGTACCTTTGAGGGGTAAACGCTCACCAGCAGCTAATTCTGCCTTGGCAAAGGCGCGACCAAAATCGCTGTCAATGCCCATCACCTCACCAGTCGAGCGCATTTCTGGCCCTAACAGCGTATCTGTACCTGGGAATTTATTAAACGGTAGAACTGCTTCCTTAACAGCAATGTGAGCAGGTATAACTTCTTGAGTAAAACCTAATTCCTCAAGAGTTTTACCCGACATAATTAAGGATGCCAACTTCGCTAGTTGTACACCTGTGGCTTTAGAAACAAAGGGTACAGTCCGAGAAGCGCGGGGGTTGGCTTCGAGAATGTAAACTTGGGGAGAGTAGGAGCCGACACCCACAACAGCGAACTGAATATTCATCAACCCGACAACTGAAAGTGCTTGCGCGAGTTGCACAGTCCAAGTGCGGATTTGATTAAGAACTGCTGGCGGGAGAGAAATAGAAGGTAAAGAGCAAGCGGAGTCGCCAGAGTGAATTCCGGCTTGTTCAATATGTTCCATGATGCCACCAATCACCACCCTGCCAGTATGGTCAGCGATCGCATCTACATCAACTTCTATCGCATTCTCTAAGAATTTATCAATTAAAATTGGATGTTCTGGCTCTACCTGTACCGCAAAGGTCATGTAACGTTCCAGTTCGGTATCAGAGTAGACAATTTCCATTGCGCGTCCACCTAATACATAGCTAGGACGCACCACGACAGGATAACCAATGCGTTTCGCAACAATCAACGCATCTTCATAACTCCGCGCAATACCATTAGGTGGTTGAGCAATATTTAACTGTTTCAGAATCTGCTCAAACCGTTCCCGGTTTTCGGCACTGTCGATAGAATCTGGTGATGTACCCCAAATTTTAGTGTTCAGCCCTGAGTTGTCAGCGTTGAGTGCTTGTTGCAGAGGTAGTGATAATTTTAATGGTGTTTGTCCACCAAACTGAACAATAATTCCTACAGGATTCTCAGCTTCGATGATGTTGAGAACATCTTCTTTAGTTAATGGCTCAAAGTAAAGGCGATCGCTAGTATCGTAGTCAGTAGAAACTGTCTCTGGGTTGGAGTTGACCATGATTGTTTCATAGCCTGCTGCTTTCAAAGCATAAGCAGCATGACAGCAACAATAATCAAATTCAATTCCTTGACCAATGCGGTTCGGCCCGCCACCCAAAATCATCACCTTGGGTTTATCTGTGGGTAAAACTTCTGTTTCGTCTTCGTAAGTAGAATAGTAATACGGCGTAAAAGCTTCAAACTCAGCCGCACAGGTGTCTACAGTTTTATAAACTGGCACCACTCCCAATTCTTTACGGTATGCCCTAACTTCATCTTCTGTGGTTTTGGTGGCAAAAGCAATTTGGCGATCGCTATATCCTTCCCGCTTTACATCATATAGTTGTTCTTTTGTCAACTGTTTTAATGGCGTGCGCTTGAGGAATTTTTCTGTTTCCAACAATTGCTGCATTTTATCTAAAAACCAAGGGTCAATCGCTGTTAGTTCGTAGATTTCTTCATTAGTTAATCCTACTTGCATTGCATGACGCACAGCAAAAATGCGATCGGGATTAGGTGTCCGCAATAAGGCACGAATTTGTTCGCCACTAGGTAATTTTTCTGCTTGGTCGCAACCCCAACCAGCACGCCCAGTTTCTAAAGAACGCAATGCTTTTTGGAAGGATTCGTTAAATGTCCGTCCCATCGCCATTGCTTCGCCTACCGACTTCATCTGTGTAGTCAGCACTGGTTCTGAACCAGGGAATTTTTCAAAAGCGAAGCGGGGGATTTTTGTGACTACATAATCAATTGTCGGCTCAAAGGATGCGGGGGTTTTCTTAGTAATATCGTTATTAATTTCATCTAAGGTGTAGCCTACAGCCAACTTTGCAGCCATCTTAGCAATGGGAAACCCTGTTGCTTTAGAAGCTAAAGCCGAACTGCGGGAAACACGGGGATTCATTTCAATTACAACTACATCCCCAGTCACGGGACTGACCGCAAACTGAATATTAGAACCGCCAGTTTCTACGCCAATCTCGCGGATAATTTTAATGGACATATCCCGCAACCGTTGATATTCCTTGTCGGTCAGGGTTTGGGCGGGTGCAACGGTAATAGAGTCGCCTGTGTGAATCCCCATCGGGTCAAGGTTTTCGATAGAACAGATAATCACAACGTTATCTGCCAAGTCGCGCATGACTTCTAATTCATATTCTTTCCAACCGAGGAGAGATTGGTCGATGAGAATTTGCGAAACGGGGCTGGCATCAATCCCCACCTGTGCCATTTCTTCAAATTCTTCTTGGTTGTAGGCAATACCGCCACCAGTACCGCCCATTGTAAAGGCAGGACGGATAATTAGGGGATAAGTACCAATTTTACGAGCGATCGCTTTAGCTTCTTCCAAAGATGAAGCTGTGCCACTAGGGCATACTTCCACGCCTATCTTGGCCATCGCTTCATTAAATAGTTTCCGGTCTTCAGCTTTTTCGATCGCTGCTAACTTAGCACCAATTAACTCTACATTATATTGATCTAGAACACCGTTTTTGGCTAGGGTAACGGCTATATTCAAGGCGGTTTGTCCTCCCATTGTCGGGAGTAAAGCATCTGGGCGTTCTTTAGCGATCACCTTTTCGACTATCTCTGGTGTCAACGGCTCAATATAAGTGCGATCGGCCGTTTCTGGGTCAGTCATAATAGTTGCTGGATTGGAATTGACCAACACCACTTCATAGCCTTCTTCTCGCAAAGCTTTGCAGGCTTGGGTTCCAGAATAGTCAAACTCACTGGCTTGCCCAATCACAATGGGGCCAGAGCCTAACAGTAATATTTTTCGGATGTCTTGACGGCGGGGCATAGTCTTCGGGTTGGAGTAAAAGAATACAAATCCTGTTTATTTTAAGGGTCTTTGCCCTTAGTAATCTTGTCTATTATCAAGTTTTCCGGGTTGGATCGTAGCAGACAGAGAAGAGGAATAGGGGAAAAAAGTATGAAGTATGAAATTTCATCCATGAGCCACCTGCCACCTGACCAAGCCCCGTTGGGGCGGGGTGTGGGGAAAGGGACAGCCCCAACAACCGCAATCGTAAAAGCCCCCACCAATGCCGTCTTCCCTACACCCTTCTTTTTGACAAATGCATATCTTTTACTATCTCATGCGTTTTACTCTTCTTTGTCTATTTTTTGTGTATCCAGTTTTAATTAATTCTTAAGAGCTAACAACTTGATGATGTGCAAATGATTTTTATTTAGAAACGATAGTAATTTTAATAACTATGAATTATTGCTATATAGTTATTTATATTTGCATTCACTGTAACGTTTTAATAATTAAAAATATTTTGTAAATAAATAGTTGCTAATTATTTGCAATATTCAATTACTTTAATTGTTATTATTTGTTAAGTAAAATAAAAAATGGCAAAGAAACTAATTGCTTCTTTGCCATTTTTTAAACTTTCTTAATATCCAGGGATATCAGATTTTTACTCAGTCTTGTATAGACTGATGTAAATGATGTGACTGCTAGTTTTGAGCAGGTTGTACAAAACCTAAAGTTAAGCTGTCTTTTGCCAAGAAATGAGCTAAATGGTACGCTCTTTCTTCTGTTTTTAATAAGATTTTTTCGTACAAATAACGTGTACCGCGATCGCCTAAACTCTCAGCCTGAGCAGCTTGGCGACGAATAACGTTAATAATAGCTTGTTCCGCAACTAGGTCATTTTCTACCATCTTGCGAGAAGAATATACGCCATCAGACTCTTGCTCAAAACAGGTTAATTCTGCCAATTTGCTGAAAGACGCAGCAGGTACACCACCTAAACCATTGAGTCTTTCACCAATTTCATGAACATGGTCTTGTACTTCATTGTAACTGTCGTTGAAAAACTCATGTAATGAGTAGAATTCTGCACCTTCTACTACGAAATGGTGTTTTTGGTATTGCAAGTATAATGCCTGAAAACTAGCTAATACGACATTTAATCCTTCTGTAACTGGAGCGGTGACACTATGGTCTAACAGTACAGGATTGTCATAAACCTGACCAAAATTTTGTAACAAAGTTTGTGTATCAGACATGGTTCTCCTCGCTTTTTTGCAGTTAGCTTTTTTAACTGCTTAGTTTCTACATATTAGCATTCTAAAAATAGAAGCAAGCTCCAAGAATATCATAAATTTCTAAATTTTTTTGTTGCTATAATTGCAAATTTTTACTCTTTAGAGATTCAATCTATACCTAATTAGATAGTACGTATTCAATGACATTTATAGAGATAATTTCTCAGATGAGAATTTATTTACCAGACCAGAGCAGGTAGTCCGGGAGGATACATAGATGCACAACGGCTATTCTCCGTATCAGTTGCTAGCCTAAAAAACACGTCAAAAAAAAATTGATAGAAATCTAGAATCAGGTCAAAAGTTGATGATATAAGCTTTTAAGCTGTTTGGCATCACCAAAATTAATGCGAAATTTTCATATTTTTTTAGGCTAGCAACTGAGAATTGTTCGCACTTAGGTTATCCTTATTTAAAGAGGCTTTACTCCCAAAGTTATAAAAATCAGGGAGCAAGGGCAGGCTGACTACTGCAAATTTATTGCACTTTGAGGGTTAGTATCTTGAAATCTTTCAGTTCCGGTTCAGAAATAGAGCAGAAGTACGTTGTGGAAGTGAATTGGGCAGACCGTTGGCAAGTCTATCAACGTTTGAAGGAGTTAGATATTTGTTGTTGTTGTGAGACTAACCAGCCACTGCAAGTTGAAATTGATAGCCCTTTGGCTTTTGTGCAATTTTGGTGTGTTATGCAGCGATTTACTGCCTGTCGTCCAGAACTGATTCAAATTCTTGAGCATAGTTGGCAAAATCGCTACCAAAAGTAATAACTGACGACAGATGTCGGGAATCTCTTGCGTAATTACAACAAAACTATTTAGTTAAAAATAGGGCAAAAAATATGGGGACTATCTACGCTACAGAAACTACGGAATTTTGCCTTGAAGGTAGATTTATTGATTTTGTTATTAAAGATGGTTACAAGCTAAAAGGGCTGAAATTAGAGACTTCTGAGGGTGAATTCTACGTCAAGCTTGCCAAACATTTAAGGGCTGCTTTTGATTTACGACTACCTAAAGGTACTTGGTTGCAAGTGGTAGGTATAAAAAAATACGATAATAAGAAAGGTGAGTTTACTCTCAAAGCGGAACGTGTAATGGCTGCACGTGCTGATTTAGGAAGAAGTTCGGTCAGCACTGCACTACAGGAACCCCCAGCCAGCAATGAGCCGAAGCCAAAACCAGTAAAAGCAAAACAAACTATTTTAGTATGTCAAAAATCCGATTGTTGGAAGCGCGGTGGTAAAGGCGTTTGCCAGGCATTTGAGGCAGCTTTGAGCGATCGCGGTTTAGAAGACCAAGTTACGATCAAAGGTACAGGTTGCATGAAAAACTGTAAAGCAGGCCCTAACTTGGTAATGCCCGATAAAACACGCTACAGCCGCATTCAAGCATCCCAAGTCCCTGCACTGATGGACAAGCATTTTGTTAACAACAATGAAGATAAGCAATCTGATACTTTAGAAGAAGTAGCAATAAATATCTCTAATTTCAATGAAGTTTCTGCAAAATTTTCTCCATTTTAATGAGAAGATGATGAAGTTGAAAGATTAGTGTGTTTCCTGAATACTCGGCTATAACTTTTGCAAACAATCTGCCAGAGTTATAGCTGGGTAATTTAACTGTGTTTTGTAAATTGCCAAAGTTTAACTGACGATTAGTGTGTTTCCTAAATACTCGGCTATAACTTTTGCAAATAATCTGCAAGAGTTATAGTCGTTTAATTTTATTATGTTTTGTAAATTGGCAAAAGTTTAACGATAGTCACATTTTGTACTTAGCGTGACTACGCACTAGCAAAAGATGAACGCAACACAATTTCTTCTTGTATTGCCTGTGTGTCTTCACAGTACAATCAAAATTACATCGAATCTAAACGCTGACGCAGTTTACTACTAAAAATATCAATCACAGTCACCACTACTAACAGTACTAGCATCATAGTTGTGGCTTTGTTGTACTCAAAACCATCAATGTAACTCTTCAATTGAAAGCCAATTCCACCAGCACCGACTACACCCAACACGGAAGCAGCGCGGATATTATACTCAAACATCCATAAGGTATAGCCTAATCCCAAAGGTAAGACTTGGGGTAAAATGCCATACTGTACAATTTGGAATTTAGATGCACCCATCACTTGCAAAGATTCTAAAGACTTCGCATTTACCGCTTCGATCGCTTGTTGATAGAACTTTGCTAGATAGCCAATAGTATAAATTCCTAAGGCTAAAGTTCCTGCGGGTGCGCCTAAGCCAGTAGCGGCGACAAAAATTAACCCCAGAATAATAGAAGGGACGGAACGCACAGCGTTTTGCAGAAAGTTGGCTAACCATTGCAACCAAGGAGGCGCAACATTACTGGCACTAGCTACAGCGATCGGTAAAGATATAATTGCGCCAATGGTGGTTCCCCATAAAGACATTTGGATTGTTTCAATTAATGCCTTAATTGCTATATCTACAACTGTCGTATCAGGGGGAAATAAGCGAGAGATAAAATCTGTAATGTAAGGCCAGCTAGAGGTTAGTAATTCAAAATCGACTTTGATACCTCGCAAAGCCCAAGCATAAATTACAACAACAATTAAAAGGATGAGTAGAGGACTCATCCAAGGGTAACGGCGAAGAATTTTAGAATTTAACATTTGACAAATTGGGCTTGCAAGTTTTCACAAAGTCCGTCATAAACAATGCGTCCAGCCTCTAAGACGATCGCACGTTGGCCATATTTTGCAGCTATGCCTAAATCGTGCAGAACTGTCACAATCGTCATGCCTTGCTGGTGTAATTGGGATAAGGTTTCCATTACCTGCTGACAGGCGACAACATCCAAGCCGGTAATTGGTTCATCGGCTAAAAGAATCTGCGGTGATTGAATTAATGCACGCGCGATCGCAACTCGTTGTTGTTGTCCGCCACTGAGTTGACTAGTTTTTTGATCAGCTTGTTCTTTCAAACCCAACTGTGCGAGTAAATCCATTGCTAAAAGGCGATCGCGCTTTGGAAATCCAAATAATGTCTGCCAAGAAGTCCTTACGCCAAGTCTGCCACACAATACATTATCAATTGCTGATAACTGCCGAATTAATCCGCCTCCCTGAAATAACATCCCAACATCGCGGCGAATTTGTGGGAGTGTGCGAGGAGTCATTGTCACACCATTAATTTTAATTTCTCCCTTGGTTAGCGGGACTAATCCCACAAGCGATCGCAGTAATGTAGATTTACCAGCACCATTAAGTCCTAGCAGGACAACAAACTCACCCTGTTTGATTTGGCAATTAATTCCATTCAGGATAGGACGATTCAGAGAAGCAGCATAAGCTGTCTCTAGGTTATGACATTCAATTACAAAATTACTCATCCTATACTTCAATCAATCCTAACGGTTTCAGATCCCCGACTTCTTAAAGAAGTCGGGGATCTTTTTATTCACAAATGATTCCCTAATGCTATATATCTCGGTTAATCCTATTAACTATTAACAGTTATCGGCCTGATAACTGATAACTGATAACTGTTAACTGAGTTTACGGCGCAATTCCAACTCGGTTGAGTGCTTCACGAACTGGTGCTAAGTGACGGTTATGGTCAACTCTTACCAATTCATTAGAGTTATATAAATTGCGTAGTAGTTGGTTATTTTGTGACTGATTTAACTTCAGTAAAGCGTTGATGAGTCTTTCTCTATCTTGAACGGGAACATCATCATCAATAGCGATACCGTGGGCTGGAACACCAGAGATTTTATGCAGCACCCTTAATTGGTTCTTTTCTTGGGCAGTAATATAAGGAGGGAACAAAGCATACTCAGAAACAACTGCTACATCCGCTTGTCCACGTACTACTGCTTGCAAAGCTTTGCTGTAATTACCACCGTAAGCGATTTGCCCAAAGAACCCATCCATGCGATCGCGGTTGGGGACAAATCCCTGCTTGACTAACTCACTCACTGGGAAAATAAACCCAGAACCAGAAGTAGGAGAAGTAAATGCCATTCGCTTCCCGCGCAATTGTTCTAAGGTAGCTTTAGCGTTATTTCTGGTTTTGAGGGGACTATTGTTAGGAACGACAAATATCGAGTTGTAAGTGTATCTGCCAGAATAATTGTCGCGGACTTCCGCTAGATACAACTTAGCATTTGCCAATTGTTCAGCTTTTAAAGCCGGACGGCTGCTTAAAAAAGCGACATCAGCGCGATTTGCTCTTAAAGCTTCTACAGCAGCAGTATCATCACCAATTTGGGCTTTGACAGGAATTTTTAACTCGTTAGACAGAAATTTTGCAACAGCATTGGCTTTAGTTTGCAAATCTGTTGAATCAGAACGACTAGGAAAAATTACTGTTAAATTACTTAGCTTTTTACCTTGGGCAAGTAAGACTGGTGCTTGTTGATTAGAAATAGAGTTAGCATTACTTGTCTGCATTACCCCAAAAGTGCTGGCAACCATACTCGCTAGTGCTACAAAGGTAGCACCAGTACCCAACAAGCCCTTTTTACTCACACTCATTTCTAACTCTCCGTTAGGAACTATTAGCAGTATTTTTGAAAAAAAGTATCAACTATTTCAATGAATGAATCTAAAACTTTTAGGAATAAAAGTCAATAGAAGGCATTTGAATACACATAAAAAGTGAGTTTGAATCTAGCAATGAGCTATTAACTTGATACGTATAGCTAAGAAATTATTTTATTAATAGATAAAGACTTATATTTTTAGGACTTACGCAAGAACTCTCTTAAACTCTTATAACTTCGTGTCCTTTGTGTCCTTTACGGTTTATTTCTTCATACTTTTGCGTAAGTCCTGATTTTTACAAAGTCAGTAACCGGAGTTCTTCATCTAGTCAAATTAGAGAACAGCGACGTTGCAACGCTGTTTGAAGTAAAGCTTGATATTCTCCATCATCAGTGAGATAAGCACCAAAGCGTTCTAAGTGAGGGTTCATCATTTGGGCATCAAATAGCACAAATTGTCTTTGGCGCAATCTTTCTACCAACTTTACCATTGCCACCTTTGAGCCTTCTGGAATGCGGTAAAACATTGATTCCCCGATGAAAGCACCGCCAATCACAATACCTAAAATTCCCCCAGCGAGTTCGTCACCTTGCCAAGTTTCAAAGCTATGGGCAAAACCAGCTTCGTGAAGTAAGAAGTAAATATCTTTTAATTCTTCAGATATCCAAGTTATATCGCGGTTGGCACAGCCAGCAACAACAGCCGGGAAATCGCGGTTAACAGCTATAGTAAAACGTTCTTGATTTAGAACACGCTGCAAAGACTTAGGGTAGCGAAATCGCTCATCTAAAGGTATCAAAGTGCGATCGCGGCTGCCGTACCAACCCAAGCCATGATCGTCATCAGCCATGAGAAAATAACCTTGAGCATAGCCTTGAATAATAGCAGCGATATCATATTGCATAGATCAAACTATAAATAAAAAATATCAGAGGAACGCAATCTGATGTTATATGCATCCTCTGCGCTCCTCTGAAAATCTACTGAAAGTTCTTCTGCGTTTAAAAAGATGACACAACCAATCCCATCTATCACCCTACCACCAGCTAACAATCCCTACCTTGAAGGTGAATGGTTACAAGAGCGTTTGTTGAGATGGCTGGATACAGAATTTATCCCCGAAGCAATCAATCAACAGATTGCCCAAAGAGCGGCGCAAATCTTTGTCCGCCAACGAATGGAAGGAGAAAACGATCTAGGTTCTCTGGTAATTGCGATTGTCACCGAGATGCAAGCGTTTGATTTTTCCAAAAGCTTTTATGGAGAGTTTGCGATCGCCAACGCCGTCAGCGATCTACTCTTAGAAAGTCTGGGTATAGACCGTTGCTGCGGTCAATAACCTTTGTCATTTGTCATTTGCCGTTTGTCTTAGTTAACTACCCATGACTAATGACCAATGACTAATGACCACTCACTACCAGCTAGACTTAACCACTCCAGGTAACAAACCTTCGTGCGCCCACTCACGCAGAACGTTCCGAGATAGCCCAAAGTCACGGTAAACACCTCTAGGACGACCTGTTACCCAGCAGCGATTGCGGCGACGGTTAGGCGCACTGTTACGAGGCAGTTGTTGGATTTTCCGGTGAGCTTCCAGCTTATCTTCTAGAGATTCTGCTTGTTGAAACTCTACCATCAGAGTTTCCCGCTTTTCTGCGTACTTTTCAACTAATTTGGCGCGTTTTTTCTCGCGCTCAATCATACTCTTCTTCGCCATACATTCTAAATAAAGACAGCATTTTCCATTCTACAGTGTCCCCATCAATTCTAGGGATACTTATTAACAGTTATCAGTGGGCAGTTATCAGTAAACAGTGATGTATAGCTGTTGCCAGATGTATTAAAAATATAAGCTTCTCACAAAACCTATATACACAGAGGCTTTCAAGCTAGATTACTGTTCACTGTTCATTGATTTAATTTGCCTTGCCTATTGTAATCACTTTATGAGCAGTGGGACATAAATCAGCCAACTGACAAGCCCCGCAAGCGGGAGAACGAGCTTTACAAATAGCGCGACCGTGATAAATTATCCGAATTGACCAATTTTCCCAATCTGGCTGGGGTAATAACTTCATTAAATCTTGTTCTATTTTGACAGGTTCAGAATACTTAGTTAAGCCCAAGCGTTGGCTCAAACGCGTAACATGAGTATCCACTGTCACCCCAGCATTAATCCCATAAGCATGGGCTAGAACTACATTTGCTGTTTTCCGTGCCACGCCTGGTAGTTTTAATAATTGCTCCATTTGGTTAGGCACAACAGAGTTAAACTCAGTCACAATCATCCGACAGGCGGCTTGAATATTCTTCGACTTATTGCGATAAAACCCTGTCGAACGCACTAAGTTTTCTAACTCTTCTATATCAGCATTGGCTAAACTTGCCGCATCTGGAAAACGACTAAATAAAGCTGGTGTTACTTGATTAACTCGCTCATCTGTACACTGAGCCGAGAGAATCGTTGCCACTAGCAATTGTACAGGTGTGGAGTAATTTAATGAGCAGGTTGCATCTGGATATAAATGCGTGAGGCGATTGAGAATTTCTAACGCCCTTTGTTTTTTAGAGGGAGATTTGCGAGTAGTTGTCACTGAATTTTTCGTAAAAGCGAATCAAATTCGCAGCTACATTAAAAATAAATTAGCCTGCATAGGCAGGCTTAGTTGAGGTAGCACCAGACTTCAGCCTGAGCGCATTGATGCAAAAATTGCACCATTTTTACTGAGTAGTTAACTGGATGGTTTCTTTAACGATTAGGAAAATTCCTAGTCCTAAAAGTAGCACTAAACCAGTTTGCATTACACCTTCTTGAACGCGGCTAGGCAAGGGTTTACCAAGCAAACCTTCAATCAACAGAAAAGCTAATTGTCCGCCATCCAATGCTGGGAGAGGCAAGATATTGATAATGGCTAAGTTAATGCTAATAATTGCCGCAAAGGATAATAAATTAGTGCTATCGTTGGCAGCTAATTTAGCACCTTCTCTGACAATATTAACTGGCCCTGAAACTTGGCCTATGGTTTGTTGGAAGTTCGTAATTAACTGACCAAGACCTTTAAGTATACTCAAAGTTAATTGTTGGAAGCGGTTAGCAGCAATGCCAAAAATCTCAAAAGGACTGTTGGGGCTACGATAAACTGGTTTCCCATTTGGCCCTAGTTGAATCCCAACTAAACCGTTACCATCTGGGCCTTGTTTCGGTGTTAACTTTAATGAAACTTGCTGATCTTTTTTCTGAACTTTCAGTTCAATTTCTTGATTGGGATGAGTTTGAATTTCTTTGGTCAGTATAGCTGTAGATTTGTCAGAAGCCGGTAGTTCTTGACCATTAACTGCCAGAACAATATCTCCTTCTCTAATCCCTGCTTGATAAGCAATAGATTGTTCATTAACTGGTTGAACAATCACACCAGGTTGATAGTTGAGCTTTTCTGGGATGCCAACAATTCCCAATTGGAGAACTAGTACTAGATACGCAAATATTAAATTTGCTATCACTCCCGCACTGATGACGATCGCCCGGTCTAAAATAGGACGGTTACGCAGCAGATCCGGGTCGTTGGGTGGAATTTCACTATCTGGGTCATCATCGGGAAAGCCCACAAAGCCGCCCAAAGGAAACGCACGGACAGCATATTCAGTTTCCTTTCCTTGGTACTTCCATAAAGTCGGGCCAAACCCTAAAGAGAAGCGGTTAACATGAATGCCTTGTGACCGCGCTGCCACAAAGTGTCCCAGTTCGTGTACCAAAATTAAAACAGCCAAGACTGCGATCGCTGCTAAAACTGACATAAAGCAAATTAGTCAAAATATTCGGATATATATTTTTATTGTAGTAGTTGGTGAACGGACGCACAGATTTAAACCATCTCATAAGATTAGCCAATGTCCACGAAAACCTCAGCTTATGTATTAACGTACTACTCGAATTTCAATCCCAACGCTCAGATTACTCCACAAACGATCAGTAGTTACAACAGGCTGATTCAGCAAAATGCCTAATGCTAGACAAGCGCGATCTCCAAATGAAAGCCCGATTGATTTGGTAGCTGGACGCATCATTCCGGCTTTTAAAGCTTGTTCTTCATTAAAAACAACCACCTCAAGATTTAGATTCAAAAGAATCTGATTAATATCAGCCTCTGGAATTCCTGCATCTGCTAACTTTGCTATAACTTCGGATAAGTTGACAGAACTAATTGCTGCATTGCCAATGTATTGTAAAATTTCTTCGCTACCACTTTCTTGATTCAGCAAAGCTAAAACAGCAGAGGCATCTATAACAACTTTACTCATTCAAAGCTTCCAACCTACGCTCCTCAATTAACTCTTGTGAAAGTTTTGTACTAGCAGGAATATGTTTTCTGAAAATAGCCTGAGCATTTTGAATAGAAGTTTGAACATTATCTTGGATCTGTCGCTCTTCTATTACAAGTACAGCATGATACTCACCCACAGGCAGATCGACAGAAGAATTAATCAACAACTTGCGATCGCTGGTAATACTGATGATTATTTCTAATGTTTTCATTTACCTTTGCCCTCTCTGATTATATTTTGAGCGATCGCTCAACTTGTATCTTATATTCTGACTCTAGATTGGTTTTATTGATGATGAGCGATAGTTTCCAACCCCATATCTGCCCTTCTCTTACCAACTATAAAATTTCCACGTCAATTTGGGGCGATCCAGAGCGCATTTGTGGCTACGACCAGCAAGGAAATTCATGGTGGGGAGAAGAACTACAAGCTAGGCGCGCACAAGGTCTGATTATTAAGGAGTGTCCTGAGAAAACAGTTTTTGTAGTAGGAGAAAAAGGATGCTTGCTGGGTTATATTCGAGAATGCTTCGACGATACGTGGTTAGCAAGCACTTGTTATTTCCCTTGCATAGTAGAGGTAAGCGGCTTCAAGAATGAATTTTACGCAGTTCGATACTTACATCAAGTTATGGAAGTTGCTTTCCCAAATATAGAATATGATCCTGTGCCTGCTCTCCCTGGACACAATGAAAAACTTATTTCAGAACTACCTAATAAACCTATTTTCGACGAATACTTGAATGCACTTCTTGGATATATTCAAGAGTGCTATCCAGGAATTTGGTGTGCGTATAGTTGTTATTATCCCAAAAGCATGAATGCTATAAAGGCAGTTGGGTTTATTAGTGAATTTTATGCAGTTCGCTACTTGTATCAAATTACAGAAATTGTCTTTCCTGATATTATTCAAGACATTCCTAATCTACCTTGGGAATAGTAATTCTTAATTAAGTGTTTGTATTTTGGTTAGAACAACATAATAAGTAATATGACTCTTGCTCTTGATTTAGCGATGGCTAAATAGTGTAGAGACGCTAATTAAAACGCCTCTACTTACTCACCAGAAGTTTAATTACAAAATTTCACGCCCTAAATAAGGTTGCAGTGCTTCTGGTATCTTCACCGTACCATCGGGTTGCTGATAATTCTCTAAAACCGCAGCCATAGTCCGTCCTACAGCCAAACCAGAACCGTTAAGGGTATGAACAAACTGTGTACCTTTCTTACCTGCTTCTTTGAACCGAATATCTGCCCGACGCGCTTGGAAATCAACAAAATTTGAGCAGCTAGAAATTTCGCGGTATTTACCAGAGGAAGGTAGCCAAACTTCTAAATCGTAGGTTTTGGTAGAAGAAAAACCTAAATCTCCACTACACAAATTAACTACCCGATAAGGCAGCTTTAGTCCCTGTAAAATTGCTTCGGCATTCCCTACCAATTTTTCTAGTTCGTCAAAAGAAGTGCTGGGATGAACAAATTTCACCAATTCCACTTTGTTGAATTGATGTAGACGAATTAATCCCCGCATATCACGGCCATAACTTCCAGCTTCCCGCCGAAAACAAGGCGTATAAGCACAGTGATAAATAGGTAAGTTTTCCGCCGCTAGAATTTCGCCTCTGTAGAGGTTTGTAACTGGTACTTCTGCTGTCGGAATTAGCCACAAATCATCATCAGCGCATTTAAAGCTTTCTTCAGCGAATTTGGGGAGTTGACCAGTGGCAGTCAATGAGTCACTGTTAACTAACAGTGGCGGACTAACTTCTAGATAACCTGCTTGTGTTTGGCGATCGAGCATAAATTGAATTAATGCCCTTTCTAGGGCTGCACCCGCGCCAATTAAGCTGACAAAGCGGCTTTGAGCCACTTTTACCGCTCGCTCAACATTGAGAATACCTAGTTTTTCACCAATTTCCCAATGTGGCAGAATATTGGGGTTTTGCGGAATGTACTCATCACCCCAACGACGCACTTCCTCGTTATCTTCCTCATTTTTCCCAGCAGGTGTAGAATCACTGGGTAAATTAGGCAGTGCCAGCACAAGTTGGGTAATTTCAACTTTTATTTCTTTCTCTCTAGGTTCCAGTTCGCTTAATTGCGCTTTGATAGAGTTGCCTTCTTCACGCAAAGCTTGAATTTCCGGGTCTTGTTGATTAACACCAGATTTAATTTTCTGCCCAACAAGTTTACCAATTTCGTTACTCCGAGCTTGAAGTTGACTGCGATTCGCCTCCAATTCTCGTTGTTGCCTATCTAACGCTAATATCGGCTGAATGTCATAATTACCACTGCGACTATTCAACCGTTCTTGAACTAATTGCGGATTTTCCCGTATTTGCTTAATATCCAGCACAGATTTTTCTCAGTCTTTAGCTTAGAATCTTCTTTTCATTACAGTTAACATACAAGAATTCAGCATATATTAATTTTGGCTGACTAGAACTAGAAAAAGTGACTTTTTAGTACAAAACAAAAATTTAGCCTTAGCATTACTGCCAAGGCTAATTCACAATAAAATGCAGCTGCTTCATCAGCTTTTATGCTCTGTGGTATTAGTACTTTGAGCAAGAAGAGCTACAGAATCATTAGGGTTATTACCTCCATTTAGACTTGTAGCCATGAGGCTAGAAGACATTTGTTCTTTATCTTCTTTATTTTGTCCTGGTGAAGGTAACCAGTAAGCAAGGACGCTAGATAAGCCGCCCCAGTAAAGAGCTATATTTTTGTCATCGCCTGGGCCGGGGGAAGCAATTTTCAATATACACAGTGCCAGCACAGTACCGCTAAAAAAGACCTGTACCCAAAATCTCCATGCTTCTTGATTAAATTTTCGTGTGGAGTGATTTCTTGTAATATCAAATTGGCTTTGCATAATTTTATTAAGTGTCAAAATATGATATTTTTGCCCCTGCACTAATCACCCATTTGTAGGATGTCTGTTCAAGGGCTATGTGTTGATCTCCACGTTTGGGATTGCCGATTTCGGGAAACTAAAAATTTATGTTGAAAAATTTTGCTCAACACTAAATAGCTAAAGATACTAAGGGCGGTTGATGCGATTGAGTAGCCAAAGTGAGCCGATTAATCCAGCAAAGTGGGCGGAGACAGTGTTTGTGTTTGCCTGTACTACCAACATATCGAGACCACTGATAATACGGGTAGGATCAAAAAATTGGGTAGTGATGGCTTGAGGAGATATTGATCTAGCCACTAGGGTACCAACGATCGCCTGCGCCCCTAAAAGTGTTACTACTGTACCAATTAGATTTATCCACAGACCTAAGCGTAATACTTGTATAGTTTCACTTTTGCGTGGGCGATTTGTCGGATTAGAAGATTCTAAGGCTCTACCAATTCTGGTATAACGAAAAGCTAAGTAAATTCCCGCACCTAAAACAATTAATCCACAAACTGCTAAAAATACACCAAAACCAGTACCAGGATTATTACTGGGACTCCCGGCTCTTTGGGAGAATACGGCAAACAGTAGGACAATGATGCCGGAAACCACGCCTAGGACTAATTGAATCCAAAAGCTAATCCACCCGATGAGGCGAAATGTTTGGGCGATCGCTCGAATTGTAGCAGAAGATGATGGGGCATCGGAGTTTTGTGACATATTAAATCACCAATGTACTAGGCGCTTGCTAAATTTACTATCACACTTATCAGATGACCTATGGGTAACTCAAGTCTATAAAGTAACTACTAAATACTTAACGAACAAAGTGTTTAATAACCTTTACAGACAAAATCGCATTTTACCTGTAAAATTTCTTCGATGGCATTTTATGTTTAAGCAGTTCTAATCGGCTCGGCATCACTTACTGCTAAGATTACGGTCAAGCCGTTGTCTTAATTGCTCCTCACCACACTGGCCAGAGCTTGAATAGGGGCGTAAATTTAACGCTCCTGCACCTTCGCTTGCTGCCCACGAATTTGACAGCGTGGGTAATTATTGTTTCGCATTGTTTATGCTTTCGCTTTGAAAATCCTGCCGAAGTAGCAGTATATACTTACTTTTAGAAGTAGCAATATATACTTACTACAAGGATGATTGATCTCTCTCTAAGGCATTTTTGTAGCTATTCACCAATTATGAAACTTGAGGATATATATCAATTCTTTGAGAATCCTCCGCCAACTTACCTCTGTCAGGAACTAGCAATTTGTTACATACTGTCCGTTTTACTGCAAGGTGAATCTTACGGAACCGAGTTAATTCAACGTTTAGAAGCTGAATACCCAACTTATCGGCTTTCAGATACCGTACTTTATAGTGCGATTAAGTTTCTGGAAGACGAAAAAGCAATCAATGGGTATTGGAAAAAACTCGAAGGCCGAGGACGGCCTAGGCGGATGTACCAAGTTTCTCCAGAATGGCAAGCTCAAGCGCAGGATTTAACACGTCTTTGGCAAGAGTACATTAACCCAAGGACAAATTAACCAATAATTAATAATGAATAAATCTCCTCCAATCAAACACTAACAATCAGTTATGGATACTGCTATTCTGCCATCTACATTGCTGCTCACCTTGCTGCTATTAGTTGGGTTAGTCTTTTTTATTCGTGCTGCAACCAAAGACCGCATCCAAACGGCACACCTAATATCTGAGCAAAGTGAAGCTGTATTAATGCCTCAATTGCAGGAATACTTCCATTCGCGGTCTTACCGAGTGGCAGAGGTAGACCGGGAAAAAAATAGAGTAATTTTTGAAGGTTATGTTAAACCAAGTTTATTTTTAGCGGTTTTTTTAACGTTTTTAGCAACTGTTGGTTTAGTTTGTTTATCTTTGGTTTTATTTCTACTTTTGCCTAACCTCAACACTTCGGTTTTAGGCATAGCACTGTTATCACCGTTGAGTGGTCTATTCTATTGGAAAAAAGCAGGAAGAGTTGAAAAGGTTTTGCTAGATATGCAAAAAACTAATCAAGACGAACCAAACTCTTTGGGTAAGTTCGCTGTAACGGCTCATCGAGACGAACTAATTGAGCTACAAAAGACGCTCAACCTGAAGCTGAGTGATTAGATTATTTCTGAATTATGAAGGAATAGCAAATCATTGCAGCATATCCACGAAAATTTTCTAGCTCTGTTAACATTTTGTATAATTTCCTGGTTGCTGGGAACAATATTTAGTGGAAACTGCTTTGACATTAAGGAGGAGTGAAATGGGACTTAGCGATGGTCTCTCAAACCCAAGTAAAAAAGCAATGGTTGTGGAAGACTGTTGCAACATGATAGAAACACAGTTGGCTTCCAAGTCAGGTTTAAGTGGTATGGCTCTCAAAACAGCTTTTGCCGCTTTAAAAGGAGTTAAACCAGGGTACATCGCCTACGCTGTTGAGCAACTCCTACCAGAGTGCTTTAATGCACTTGATCCGATTTGGAGTGAAGGAGAACACCAGGGAGACCCAGTGACCCATCTCGCTACCAACAAATCTCGTACAGCAGATGCGCTATTAAGCGTTACTGATACTAGACTCAAGAGTGTGAAGCGGGCTATTGTGCGCGGTACTTATGACAAATTTCGCGGTTCAGCCAAGCAGCACGTAGAGGAAGCTGTACCAGATTTTGCCAAGGTAATTGATAGGTATACAAAAGCCTGATTGCTAGAGCAGGAGATAGAATGCAGACAGTAAGAGCATTACTGTGCTTAACATTCACACTCTCAAGATGTTCTAATCTAGCTAATAAGGTTTTTGCTTACGTAAGCTCTTATACTTATGTAACCACAGCCTTAACTAGCAAACCTATTTGATTTGGAAAAATCGGCAGGCCTAGATCCCCGACTTCTTTAAGAAGTCGGGGATCTAACTATTTACCATTTTTCATCAAAAAGCCACATCCCAAGAACTGTCAACCCTGTTCTCTGCTGTATTACAGTTGTCGTACTACTGGCTGACCATCTATAACTTCGCCAACTAAAACTACATCTGCACAGTTGACGAAAATACCATTTTCCAGAACCCCTGGAATGTTATTTAAAGTTTTTTCTAAGTTTACTGGGTCGTCAATTGAGTCAAACCTGACATCTAAGACAAAGTTACCTTGGTCAGTAATTACCGGGCCAGCTTTTTTTACCCCCATACGTAGTTCTGGTTTACCACCAAGTTGTTTAATAGCATTGGTGACTGGGGTAATTGCCATCGGAATTACTTCAACAGGAACTGCAAACACAGAACCTAAGCGGTCTACTAACTTACCGCTATCTACTACAACAATGAATTGTTTTGCTAAGTAGTCAACTACTTTTTCGCGGGTATGTGCTGCACCACCACCTTTAATCAAGTTCTTTTGAGGGTCAACCTCATCCGCCCCATCAATGGCAATATCAATGTGGTCAACAGCATCTAAGGTAGTTAGAGGAACACCGTACTCTTTTGCTAATACTTCTGATTGAAAAGAAGTCGGAATACCAACAATATCTTTTAGTTCACCAGATTTGAGGCGATCGCCTAAATATTGAATCGTATAGGCTGTAGTTGAACCTGTACCTAACCCAACAATCGAACCTGATTTTACCAAAAGGGCGGCGGCTTTACCTACTTCTTGCTTCATCAACTTCACTGGATCTGCTGCGCTCATTCCCAAAACTCCACAAAAACTGCACTATAGTCCATATTAGAAGGCAAATGGTAAGCAGGGGAAGCAGAGGCTTTAGCAGTGGGCATAACAAGTTAGTCTGATTTGTCACTGCTTACTGATCAACTTGAAGAACAAGAACCAGGATTGGGTTTAAAACCCTCAACACTTGTATTTGGTCTATGAGCAGTTAAGGTGACTTCTCCCTTGTCGTTGAATAACCAGCCTGTAGCATTTATTATCAGCTTGTCCTCAACATTTGGAATAAAATTCTGATTCTGCCCCAACTTTCTCGCAGTCTGAACCTGTGAAGGAAAGCCTGTAAGACGAGTATCTGACCAGATGACATCACCACCAAGGGTTTCACTAGGCGCAGGTGGCAAACCACCACGTCCTGTAACACTAAATTGGCTGTCTGAGCTATGTTGACAAGCATTTTGACTAATCAGGCTACTGGAATCACTCACATTTTCCGGTAATTCCGCTAAGGTGCTATTAGGTTCAGTTAGAGTATTAATCTGGACTTCGCCCTGTGAGCCAAACTCTGAATTTACTGTGAAGTCATTGCCAGAAGTTTGCTGTTGCCGAAATCCAATACCAAATATTGCTTGAGCGTTAACGTCAATCTTACCACCATTACCAAATTCTGCATTAGCAATGATATCGTTCCCAATTGCTCCTGGTGATGGTAAAACAATTAAGAATTTTGTATTGATGCCAATATTGCCACCATTAGCTCTACCGTTAGCTGTGGCAGAAATCAGACTTTCATTTCTCAGTAACAAAGTATTTAATTTTTCTAGTCGAATATTAGCTCCTCCTTGCTCTCCAAGTCCAGTTTCAGCAGTGATACGTCCTCGGTCGAGAAATAGGGAATTAGCTGCAATTTCTATATTGCCTGCTTGCCCTTGAGGACTACTAACACTCACTGCTGAATTATTAGAAATATTGAACTGATCTGTATTTACTGTTAAGTTACCTGCTGTACCACCTGCTGAGGCTTCGACGGATAGACTACTGCCACCATTTACTGTTACTGACTTTGTGGCATTAATGGTTAAGTTCCCTGCACGGCCGTTGGTTTGGGGCTGATTAATATCCTGACTAGCACCAGCAACGTAAGAAGCGGATACCTCAGAACTATCTTGAACACTTAATTCTTGGGTATTAATAGTAACGTTACCACCCTGACTGTTAGCTTCTATAGCTTCAGAAGAAATTTTACTCTGGAAAAGAGAAACAGATTCCGCATCCTGGATCAGGATACTACCAGCATCGCCTGTGCTAGATGTAGCAGCAGAAACTTGTGCGCCATTAGATAAAGAAAGGTTTTTAGCTTGGATTTCTACGTTACCACCCTGACCAACTGCATTGGGATTGACGGCGCTAGTTATAGAAGCGTTATCTATAAATATGGAATCAGCTTGCTGCACAGTAATATTCCCGGCGTTGCCTTCACCAGATGTAGCAGCTGTTATTTGCGCTCCATCTTTAATGATGAGTTGCTTTGTATCTATTGTTAAATTACCAGCATTGCCTGTAGAACCTTCCTGAGCCACCGTTGTTAAATCACTAGCAACCTGATTATCAGCAGATCTACCCATTACCTCTACTTTGTCGGTAGCATTAACTGTTAAAGTGCCGCCAAACCCCGCATTGGTAGTTCCTGCTCCTACCCGTGAACCACTTTGAATACTTAATTGATCAGTTTGGATTCTCAAGTTCCCCGCATCGCCAGCACCAAGAGTGCTGACAGTAATAAGTGCGCCATCGCGGAGTGTGATTTTATTAGCATCAATTGTCAAATTACCTGCATTGCTGTTACTCAAGGTAGCAGTAGTCAAGCCTGCTAATCCTTGTAAATCAACTTGATTGGCATTGATTGTTAATTCGCCAGCTTTTCCAGCAGTAGTAATGTTTGTTAATTCATCGTTGACTATATCAATTACAGCATTACGTAAACTGCTTACCTCCTCAGGGCTGAGAAGGGGTAATACAGGAATTCCAGGAATCACCTGATTATCCACAAACGAAGGAATTACCTCTGGAAAAATTTTAGGTAGGGAACCTGGTGATAGCGAGGCTGTGGATATTCCGGCTCCATCTTTAACTATTAGTCTGCCAGTATTAATAGTTAAATTTCCTGAGTCTCCATTAGCTAGAGTACCTGTAGCAATTCCTGTGGAAAGTTGTACACCAGATTGAACAGTTTTAAAATCAAGCGTGGGTGTAAACGCGCCTCGATCGCTACCAATTAATTCGACAGATTCTGAGGCATTAATTAAAATGTTTCCACCACGTCCGGTGTTAAAATCACTCTTTTCAAATAAAGAGCTACGATTACCTAAAATAAAATCTCTAAAATCATCATAAGAAGTATCGGGAAATCGCTGCACAAAAGTCGAAACACCTGTACGAAATTCACTAAAAGTATTGAATTTAACTTCTGAGGCAGGAATAGTATTTTGAGCCAAAAAACGGCGAGTATTAATTGTAATATCTCCAGCATTACCCATGCCGGAGGTAGTTGAAGCTAAGACTCCGATATTAAGGAGTTTGACTTCATCAGCGTTGACAAAGAGATTGCCTCCTGGCCCCGCACCATTTGTCCGGACAACGACTCCACTCTTATTGCCGATGATAATTGAAGGCGCAGTTAGGGAAATGTCACCGCCTGGTTGTGAAATGTTATTGCTGTTATTTTGATTGGATACACTGTTGACAAATCCACCATCAAAAATAGACAGAGTGTTGCCACTAGTAAGAGCAATATTACCTCCGGCACCTTTAAAGGAGTTGGCACGAATTACGCCACTAATGTGGAGATTTCCGGCGGCATTGATCAAAATATCTCCGGCTGGGTAAGGTGTGGGATCGTTGAATAATTGAAGTACACTAGTACTAATATTGCCGGGAATATTAATGTTGCCGTTGGTACTAGTAATTTGAATCTTTTTGCCTGCATTCCGAATAGTGCCAGTGGTGATGTCTTGACTAGCTTGTAAACTAACGATCGCATTTTTATTAGAACTATCTGATAAATTCGATTCAGCAGTAATTACCCCTGAAGTTGTATCAATACTGCCGTTATTGCTAATCAGCGTAATGTTACGAGCCGGATTCGTAATATTTCCAGTTGTAATGTTTTGATTTGCTAGTAAACTAATTGTGGCGTTGTCAGTTCCTGTCAGGTTAAAACCTGTGGTATTGATAGAGCCAGAACCATCAAGCGATCGCAATGTCACAGGATCTACAAAACTGACATTTCCGGTTAACGAAATCGCTCCACTGCTATTAGCACCACCGATAGTAATAGACTTAAAACCGTTTTGTAAACGGTTAATTTCTGTGTTTGTTAAATCTAAGCTGCTAGCACTACCACTATCAATACCACCAATGGCGATCGCTTGATTGGGATTACTGGGTTGTAGCGTTAAGTTACCTAAACCTGAAACTGTACTATTTAAATTAATCTCGTTACCAGTCAGGTTAATATCACCTGTTCTCTGAACTGTGCCTATACCAGGTAGGTAACTAGCGTTAAGTTGCCCAACATTGATGCTGCCATTGGTAGCAGTGAGATTAATGGTTCCACTTCCCACAGCAGTAACCGGACTTCTGAATAGTAGCTGTGTCCCAAGTGCCGTACCCCAAGGTGTAGTATCGCCTGCCTTGTACACCATGCCATTATCTAAAGGCAAATAATTATCTGTGACGTTTAATCTCCAAGTACCCGCAGGATTCTGCCCGTTAAAAACTGCTAAACCGCCACTTCCTGATGGACGGTATCTGCCAACAAATGGTGCTGAACTACTGGCTATACTATTCGCTGCAATATCATCGAATACAGTGTCCTGGAAATTATCACCACTCCCACCTATGTTATTAAATAAATTAAGTTCTGTTCCTTGGGGCGAGATCAGGGCAACATTTAGGTCTGAGTCCCATGTGTGTGATGCCGAAAACTGAACATCTAAGTCACTGATATTAGTTCCTAAATCTGGGACAGTGAAGGTAAAACTAGCATTGCCATTCGTAGCACTGGGAGGAATTGGGGCACCCCTATCAATATCTACAGCAGCCAGCAATTCTCCGCCCACAACTAAGCTAGTATCAATGTTACCTAGAGTTAAATTAGCTCCCCCAATTGCAATATCTCGCCCATTGGTTTTGATAGTATCTGCGAGATCATCCATCACAAAATTACCCACGCCATCGGCATCAGCATCGGCAGTAAAATTAATTTTGCCGGAACCAGCAGCTAAATTCAGGGTATTATCAGCTAAATCTTGCAGAGTAATATCGTTAGTTGCTTGCAAGAAAATATTAGTATTTCCCGATAAACCCTCTAATTGGGATTCGTAGATTGTAGTTGGTGCAGTATCAGTTATCCCACTCAAAGGTGCGGTTAATATACTTCCCGCAAACGTATCTGTTCCATCACCAGAACCATTAGCAATAGTAATATTCGTGGGGTCGAGGAATAAGCTTCCCGTAATACCTTGCGGGGCGGTAGTATTCACATCACCTCGGAAAATTAGATGTTGTCTACCTGAAACTTCTACAAAACCACCGTTACCAGAGACTTGACCACCGCGCGCGCTAATATTACCGTAAAGTCCAGTCGCTTCATCTGCCCAGACCACAACATTGCCACCATTACCAGTAGTCAGCGCATCAGCTTTAATTGTGGCATTCTTGCCGACGTAGGTACGTAATGCATTGGGTACTGCACCTTTACCTTGAAAGTCACCGCCAATCAAAACTGTACCGCCACCAGTCTCCGAAGAGACATCAATCAGGGCATTATTAAACAAACCTACTTGCTTGCCTAATAGTTGAACTGTACCACCAGGGGCAGTCAAGGAACCTGTATGAGAGACTGCACCAGCTAATAATGTGATATTCTCTCCCGGCTTCACAGCTAAACTGCCAGCATTACTAATACTGTGAGAATTAGCATTTAATTGCAACCCAATCGGGATATTCACAGATAGTAACGACGATGTTTGATCAGCTTTAGCACTGAAGAGTTTACCATCAGCAAAATTGATTCTATTCGCTGTACTCGCTACAAACGAACCACCTACATCTAATCGGGCATTAGGGCCAAAAATAATCCCATTGGGATTGAGAAGAAATAAATTGGCTATGCCATTAGCTCTGATTAAACCATCTATATTAGATAATTCACTGCCAGTCACACGACTAACGATATTTTTAATTGATAAAGCGTTATTAAAATAAGCAGTATTATTGGTTGGTAGAGAAAATTGGGAAAAACTATGAAATAAATTGTTACCAGCTTGGGTACCGCCCTCAATCACCAAGGTTTGATCAGAGGGTGTAACAATGGAATTGCTAGGTAGAGTTCTATCTGGAGTAATTTGGGCTAAAACAGTATTTCCTGTTCCCATAACTACACTCATAAATAAGATAGATGAAATGGCTGGTTTTTTCCAGTGCATAGACCGTGATTGTACTGACAAACTATAAATAAACACCTAGTTAGCCCCGCCAGCTTATTTAAAATTTGGATATAATCACTGAGTATGATAGCTGATAACTTGAGACACCTAATTTATTTGGGGATCAAATATTTACATTTCATGCTAAAGACTGAAATATGAAAGGAAGAAATCGGTAAACCAAGCTTTTCCGTGATTTGTAATTGGTGCTTTATTTCTGCATCTGGCATACTAGCAACATTATTAGGCTGCAATTCGTCAGTAACTAAGAATTAATTGAATCAGTGTTTACTAAGTAGACCAAATTTAAAATTACATTCAGTTTCACAGTCTTGTTGTGTTTGTATGAACATCGGAAAATGATCAGAAATATCAACCAGTGCTTCAGTGTTATTTCTTTATTTTTGCTACTCTCTAGTTTTCCTAGAATTGTTCAGGCACAATCCTCAGGAACATCCTCTGAGAAAACTCCAGATCCAATTCAACAGGTAATTACTGCCAAATGGATGACTAACGCACCAGATGGCAATTTTTATCCTGAAAGGTTGCTGAGTCGGGCAGAATTAGCTGCAATTATGGTCAAAGCATTCCGATTAGATAAACGACAAGCTGTTAGCAAAGAAAATGTTGTAATTGCGGATGTGCCTGCTTCTAATTGGGCATTTAATGATATTCAGATAGTCTTAAAAACAGACATTATGAAAGGCTATAGGGGTAATTTATTTTTCCCCAATCAAAGAGTGACGAGGGCAGAAGCTTTAGCAATTTTTGCTCAGGCTTACGGCGTGTTTCAGTTTGATGATGAGACTGTAAATGAAACTTTATCATCTTATCCCGATGCTGGATCTATTCCAACTTGGGCGAAAAAAGCGATCGCTACAGTAGTTTCTGAAGGATTTATTAATACAGACAGCCAAGGCAATATTTCACCATTACGCCCGATGACTCGTGGAGATATGGCTTATGTATTGAGCAAATATTTGCAACGTCAACGACGGTTACCAGAAACACCCGAAGTTCCAAGTGTGCCGGATAATACAGAATCACCTCAGCAACAGAAGTAACGTACCAATATTTCTTTACGTAATATGTAACAGAATTGCAATTCTCCATGATTATGGGGGCAACCCGACCGTGGGAAAATCAAAATACCAGAAGTAGAAATTAGAGAGGAAAACCCTATAATATGCACTTGAGCGAAATCACCCATCCTAATCAGTTGCACGGTTTATCTATCCGACAACTGCAACAGATTGCCCGCCAAATTCGAGATAAACACCTTCAAACAGTAGCAGCTACAGGCGGTCATCTGGGGCCAGGCTTGGGTGTTGTAGAGTTAACCCTAGGGCTATACCAGACACTAGATTTAGATCGGGATAAAGTTATTTGGGATGTAGGACACCAAGCTTATCCCCACAAACTAATTACAGGACGCTACAGTAACTTTCATACCCTCCGACAAAAAGACGGAATTGCTGGTTATCTGAAACGCGGCGAAAGCAAGTTCGACCACTTTGGTGCAGGACACGCTTCTACAAGTATCTCCGCAGCTTTGGGTATGGCATTGGCTAGAGATGCCAAAGGAGAAAAATTTAAAGCTGTTGCTGTAATTGGTGATGGTGCTTTAACTGGTGGTATGGCTTTGGAAGCTATCAACCATGCTGGACACCTGCCGAAAACTAACCTGCTGGTAGTGCTGAACGATAACGAGATGTCTATCTCTCCCAACGTCGGTGCAATTCCTCGCTACCTCAACAAAATGCGTCTTAGCCCACCCGTACAATTCATCAAAGATAACTTTGAGGAACAATTCAAGCAAATTCCTTTCGTCGGTGAATCTTTATCTCCGGAATTAGGACGCATCAAAGAAGGGATGAAGCGGTTGGCAGTTCCCAAGGTGGGGGCGGTATTTGAAGAACTGGGCTTTACCTACATGGGGCCAGTTGATGGACACAATTTAGAAGAATTGATTGCGACTTTCCAACAGGCGCATCAAATACAAGGGCCAGTTTTAGTACACGTAGCCACAGTTAAAGGCAAAGGTTATGAACTGGCTGAACAAGACCAAGTAGGCTATCACGCCCAAACTCCTTTTAACCTAACAACTGGCAAGGCTATTCCTTCTAGTAAGCCCAAACCCCCGGCTTATGCCAAAGTCTTTGCCCATACCTTAGTTAAACTAGCTGAACAAAACCCGAAAATCATCGGCATTACAGCAGCAATGGCGACAGGTACAGGTTTAGACAAACTCCAAGCTAAACTACCCAATCAATATATAGATGTTGGAATTGCGGAACAACACGCTGTTACCCTCGCTGCGGGTTTAGCATCTGAAGGTATGCGTCCTGTGGCGGCTATATACTCTACTTTCTTACAACGCGCTTACGACCAAATCATTCATGATGTTTGTATTCAAAACTTGCCTGTGTTCTTCTGCTTAGACAGGGCGGGAATTGTTGGTGCTGATGGCCCCACTCACCAAGGAATGTATGACATTGCTTATTTACGCTGCATTCCTAATATGGTGTTGATGGCACCTAAGGATGAAGCGGAATTACAACGGATGATAGTAACTGGGATTAACCATACCAGTAGTGCGATCGCTATGCGCTTCCCACGTGGTAATGGTTATGGTGTACCTTTGATGGAAGAAGGTTGGGAACCTTTAGAAATCGGTAAAGGTGAAATTCTCCGCAATGGCGATGATGTATTAATCGTTGGCTACGGCACAATGGTTTACCCCAGTATGCAAGCGGCAGAAATTCTCAGCGAACATGGCATTGAAGCAACTGTAATTAATGCCCGGTTCGTCAAACCTTTGGATACAGAGTTGATTTTACCGTTGGCGCAGAAGATTGGCCGCGTTGTCACTATAGAAGAAGGCTGTGTTATGGGCGGCTTTGGTTCGGCTGTGGCTGAAGCTTTATTAGATGCTGATGTCGTTGTACCTGTCAAACGCATCGGCATTCCTGATGTGTTGGTTGAACACGCTACACCAGAAGAATCTAAGGCAGAATTAGGTTTAACTAGCCGTCAAATTGCCGAAAGAGTTATGCAGGCTTACTTTCAAAAACAAGTATCGGCGGTGGTTTAGTTCTGCTGTGTAAAAAGTACAATTCATTTTGTTTTTATTTTCAAGAAGGTGGTTCCAAACCACCTTTTTTTATGTTCTTTCTCAATACTTAATTATACTAATTTGCTCTCATAAATAGTAATTTGGGAAGGGAATGATATCGTGTTTGGTAAAGTTTTGGTTCTCCCAAACCATCAGAATTAGAAATATTGGAATTGTCTGAAAAGTGTGAATAGTAAAAATGAGAATCAACTAATTAATTAGTTTATACCAATTCTGTATAAAGTTGTGCTGAATAAGAAACTAACCGCAAAGTACGCAAAAAGAGAAATAAGAGAAAGGGTTTGGCGCAGTTTTACAAAGAAATACCATTAAAATAGCAATTTTATTTAAATTGTAAGAATGTGCTAGTTAAGCTCCACAAATTTCCTGAGAAGTCGTGGAGCTTATTTTCCATAAATGATTATTGTTAATTAATTACAAATGAATTCAAATAAATCAAATATGATCTGCTGCAAGACTAGAATCTAAAAATTGTTGATTGCTTATGCTATTTCGTCAACTTTTTGACCAAGATAGTTGCACATATACTTATCTAATAGCTGATAGTAAAACGAAGCAAGCTGTCTTGGTTGACTCTGTAATTGAACAGGTAGAGCGTGACTTAAATTTAATTAATCAGTTGGGTTTAAAACTAATTTATTGCTTAGAAACTCACATCCATGCTGATCATATTACAGGAGCAGGCAAGATTCGAGAGCTAACTGGTTGTCAAGGAATATTACCAGAAAATACTCATGTTAGCTGTGCCGATCGCTTTATTAAAGATGGCGAAGTTTTAGAAATTGGAGATGTGCAAATTCAAGCCATCGCAACTCCTGGTCACACTGATAGCCATATGGCATATTTAATCAACCACACTCATTTACTTACCGGAGACTCGCTATTCTTTCGTGGTTGTGGACGCACAGATTTTCAGGGTGGGAATGCTGGTGCTATGTACGATGCGATTACTCAAAGACTGTTTACGCTACCTGATGAAACACTAGTCTATCCTGCTCACGATTACAAAGGTCATACCGTTTCTACCATTGGCGAAGAGAAGCAATGGAATCCTCGGTTGACTGGGAAAAGCCGGGAACAGTTCATTGAATTAATGAACAATCTCAACCTACCTAATCCGAAAAAAATTATGGAAGCAGTTCCCGCTAACCAACGCTGTGGCAATATCTAAGAATTTTCTACCGGCCTTCTTTACTATTGCCTGTTGCCTCAACCCTTCCTACACAAATATGTTCAGTCATCAAACCTGATTCTTATATGCTCAAGTATTGACTAAAATAAGATGCCGCTACACCTTATAAATGTTAGATGACGATGTTTTTTGAGATTATTGGACACTTATTAGCTGTTTGTGTGGGTTTAAGCTTAGGTTTAATTGGTGGTGGCGGCTCGATTTTAGCAGTACCTGTCTTAATTAATGTGATGGGAGTGCCGATTAAGTCAGCGATCGCTATGAGTTTGGTGATTGTCGGATTTGTCAGCCTGATTGGGATCATTCCGCATTGGAAACAAGGCAATGTCAACTTTAAAATCGCTTTGCTGTTTTCTCCTGGTGCGATGCTAGGGGCTTACATCGGCGCTCGGATTGCTACTCTACCCGTTGTATCACCAACCCTTCAGCTGGTCTTATTCATAGGCATGATGCTACTAGCGGCGTATTTTATGATTCGTAACAGTAATCATGAGTCCGCAGAACAATTAGATTTGGAATTGAGCAAAGATACTCCTACTCGTATCCCCTCTTGGTTAGCTATTCCCGTAGAAGGTTTGGGTGTAGGAATTATTACTGGTCTAGTTGGGACTGGTGGTGGTTTTATGATTATTCCAGCGCTTGTACTTTTAGGAAATATACCCATAAAGCAAGCGATCGGTACTTCATTAGTAATTATTGTCTTCAAATCCATAACAGGATTTCTTGGATATTTAGGTTCTATCCCTGTGGATATCAATTTAATGTTGACTTTTACTTTAGCTGCTAGTGCAGGAATGCTTCTGGGAGCTTATTTATCGCAGTTTATTCAAGCAAAACAGTTAGAAAAAGGCTTTGGTTTTTTTGTAATTGTAGTGGCAATTTTTATGTTGATGAAGTGGCAATTAAATTAGTCTTTTGATCAATTTCTCTAATTATTTGCTGTCGCCTATTCCCTATTGCCTGTTCCCTATTACCTATTCCCTTATCATGCAACCAAAACCTCAGCCTTAGGGGAGATTCTGAGTAGGGAGTAAGTCATATTCAATAGAAGAAACCGTGTATGCATACGGATAAATCTTCATGAAACGTGACACCACTGGTAAGTTTGTTAGTAATTGGGATGCAGAAACAAAACAACGGGTTAGCCTATCACTTACCAGTACAGCGTGGCAATTGCTTGATGATGAGGCTCACAGACGAGGTATTTCTCGTTCGGAAGTGATTGAACACGTTGCCCGCAGCTTGGGGAATGAAGTAAATCTGAATACTGAGGCGATTGAAGTAAATACAGAAAATGCTTCTTTGGCAGCGCGCATTATTGAACAACAAAAAGCGATCGCCACTTTAGAACGTCAGCAACAAGATTTAACAGCTTTATTAGAAAATTCTCCTGATGCGATCGCTCGCTTCGATTCACAAATCCGTTATTTGTATGTCAACCGCATTGTTGAGCAAGCTCTAGGATTGCCACGAAATGAGCTACTGGGCAAATCCATGTCCGAATTTATGTCAGATCCAATTTACCTGTTCTGGGAAGAGCATTTACGCCAAGTTTTCGCCACGGCGCAAGAACAGGAGATTGAATTTGAATTTGCGACTCCGATGGGTGTGCGATTTTATCAAGCTCGGTTAGTTCCCGAATTGAATGCTGAGGGAACACCCATATCTGTCATAGTCATCAGCCGGGACATGACACACACCAAACAAAGCCAGCAGCAACAAGCCCAACTCCTGGCTGCCCAAGAAACTGAACGCAAAGTTACAACTATCCTAGAAACTATTACGGATGCCTTTGTTGCTTTTGATCAAAACTGGCATTACACCTACGTGAATCGAGCAGCAGCCCAAATTCTGCAAACAACACCAGAAGAGTTGCTTGGGAAAAATGTTTGGGATGAAGTTTTTCCTGAACTTGTAGGTGGAATAGCATACCAGGAAATGCATCGGGCATTAGCTCAACAAGTCCCAGTTTCTTGGGAAGAATTTGGAGAACCTGTTGGATGTTGGTTAGAGGTAAAAGCCTATCCCTCGGCGGAAGGTTTGGCAGTATATTTTCGTGATATTACAGAACGCAAACAAGCTGAGGCTGAACGGGAAAGGTTACTCTCCGAACTTGAAATTGAACATACTCAGTTTATGACTGTTTTAAGGCAGTTACCAGCAGGTGTGTTAATTGCCGATGCGGCAACTGGCAAGTTAGTTTTGGCTAATGAACAAGCCAAACAAATTACTGGCTACGACTATGAACAGTTCTTGGAACTTGAGGAATATGAACTTGTAACTCCATTTACGGCTTTTCGTACTGATGGCGGCAGCTATGCCGCAGAGGAGTACCCACTGGTGCGATCGCTCCGCACAGGCGAAGTAATCTCTAACGAAGAAATGGTGATTCATCAAAATAATGGTAGCCAGACTTTTATTTCTGTAAATTCTGCACCGATTTTTAATCACCAAAATCAAATTGTGGCAGCCGTTTGCGTCTTCCAAGATATAACTAATAGTAAACAAGCCCAAACAGCCCTCCAGCAGCAAACTGAAGCTTTAGAAAACCAGCAAAAATGGTTAAAAACAGTGTTGGATTTGATGCCAACAGCAATGGTATTTATTGAACCAGAAACAGCAAAAATTACCTTTGCAAATCGGATCGCTAATGAATTGGCAGGCGGTGATTTAGCAAAAAATAAATCTCTGGAGGAGTACACTGATGCTTACTACTGTACCGATACCAATGGCGACCGCATCCCTACCGCCAGAATGCCTGCGGTGCTAATTGCCCAGGGAGAAAAGCTAGAAAACTATGAAATGAACTGGTATACACCAGGTGGCATTCGCTCAACCCTTTGCTGGGGAGAAATGTTGCCAGCGATGTATGGTCATCCAGCGACTGGTATTGGAATGTTTCAGGATGTGACGCACCTCAAACAAATTGAAGAGAACTTGCGGCAGATGGAAGAACGTCTACAACTTGCCTTGTCTTCTGCACAAATTGTTGCCTGGGACATGGATTTAATTAAAAGTTATGTGGTGTGTTCTCCTAATAGCCTGGATATTTGGGGTATTCAAGAAGGTACAGCAGAAGAGTTCTTTGCAATTATTCATCCAGACGATCGCCAGCGAATGATAGATGCTGCACAAGCGGCGATCGCTGGAGCAACTTCCTACCAGCAGGAATACCGAATAATTAATTCAAATGGTGTTGTGCGTTGGCTCAATAGCAAAGGCCGAGTTTATGTTGATGGCAGTGGCAAAGGAGTAAGGATAGTTGGAATTTCGGTGGATATTACAGAACGCAAACAAATAGAAGCAGAACGCGATCGCCTCCTACAACAAGAACAAATTGCCCGACAGACAGCAGAAACCGAACGCAAGCGGTTACATGACATCCTCATGCAAATACCTGCCATGATTGGCATTGTTACAGGGTCAAACTTGATATATGAATTTGCCAACCCGATGTATCTGCAAATGACGGGAAGAACTCCAGACATTATTGGTAAATCAATGCGGGAGGTATTTCCAGAGTTAGAAGGGCAGATTTACTTTGATTTAATCGCACAAGTCTACCAAACAGGGCAACAGTTAATTTTAGATGAGTCCCCTGCCTACTTAGATCGTCAAGGCGATCGCACATTAGGAGAAGCATTTTTTAACTGTGTGTTTTCACCTTGGCAGGATGCTCAGGATAGCATTCAGGGCGTGTTTATTCATACCATTGAAGTTACAGCCCAAGTGCAAGCCAAGCAACAAATTGCCCAACTGCTAGAAGATCTGCAACAGAAGGAGAGACAACAAAGATTTTTAATTGAATTGAATGATGCAATTCGGACTATTGAAGACTCGAATGAAATTATCTGGCAAGTTGTTTGCGCTACCGGGCAACACTTCCAAGTAACTCGCTGTACTTACGGTGAAATTGATTCTACCCAGGAATATGTGATTGTCGATCGCGACTATTGCAATGGTGTGATCAGTGTAGCTGGCAGCCACCACATGGATTCCTTCGGCCCGGAACTGATTGCTCAACTGAAGCAAGGTCAAACAATTGTCGTGGATGATGTCGATATCGATCCTCGAACTGCTGGATCTGGTGCTGCTGCTTTCGATGCTATTCAAACAAAATCACTGTTGTGTGTGCCTTTAGTGAAAGAAGGACGATTTGTGGCACTACTTGTATTGCATCATGCTTACCCCCGGCACTGGACAAGCGAAGAAAAAGACACACTGGAGCGAATTGCCCAAAAAACCTGGCTAGCTGTAGAGCGATCGCGCGCCGAAGCAGCCCTGCGAGAAAGTGAGACACATTTGCAACTCGCTCTCAGAGCCGGACGTATGGGAGCCTGGGACTGGGATATCCAAACTGGTACATTGCTTTGGACAGAAGGACACTTCACAGTACTAGGTTTACAAGTCAATGAATGCCCACCTAGTTATGAAGTTTGGGCGAGACGGGTTCATCCCGATGACTTAGCTCAAGCTGAGGCGAAACTTCAGCAAGCCATGCTGGAAAGAAAAGAGTATCACCACGAATATCGTCTGCGGTGGATGGATGGCTCTATTCACTGGGTAGAAGCGAGAGGACAGTTTACCTACGATGCTCAAGGAAAACCCAATCACTCGATTGGTGTTGTCATCGAAATTACACAGCGCAAGCAAGCCGAACAAGAACGCGAAACATTACTCAAGCGCGAACGCATTGCGCGTTATCAAGCAGAAACAGCCCAACGCCAATTAGCAACCATCTTTGAAACCTCTCCAGTGGGAATTGGTTTGTTAGATGCCAAACAGCGATTTATTGAGATTAATGAAGCATTAGCCCAAATCAACGGATTAACCCGCGAACAACACTTAGGACATTCAATTGCCGAACTGTTTGGTGAATCTGATCCCAAGCTAGTCGAACTCTTTAATGATATTTACGCTACAGGGAATGCTTTTATCTCACCTAACTTTGCTGTCAACGTCCCCGGAAGAAGCGATCGCTCTCCTGGTTACTACAGTGTTTATTATTTGCCAACCATCAACGCTCAAGGGCAAGTAGAAGATGTTTTAATCTATATAGTCGATGTCAGCGAGCAAGTAGAGTTAGAACTTGCCCAAAACTTTTTATCCGAAGCAAGTGCGGTTTTAGCATCTTCCCTCGATTATCAAATCACCTTAGAGCGAGTAGCACAGTTAGCAGTGTCTAAGTTAGCTGATTGGTGTACAGTCCACATGATCGAAGAAGATGGCTCAATCGAGCAAATTACTGTAGCTCACATCGACCCTGCCAAACTGCAATGGGCTGAACAAATTCGAGAAAAATATCCTTTAGACCCGAATGCAGCTAGGGGTGCAGCATTGACATTGCGAACTGGACAATCAGATTTGTTACCAGATATTCCTGATGAGTTACTTGTACAAGCAGCCCAAGACCCAGAACATTTAGAAATTCTGCGCTCTGTTGGGTTTAAATCAGTAATGACAGTACCCCTCAAAACTCAATCACAAATTTTAGGCGTAATTTCCTTTATCTCAGCCGAATCGGCAAGACGATATGATGAAAATGATTTGCTACTAGCAGAGGAATTGGCTCATCGTGCTTCTCTAGCCATTGATAATGCTCAATTGTACCAAGTAGCCCAAAGCGATCGCGCCAAAGCCGAAGCCGCCAACCGAGTTAAAGATGAATTTCTGGCGGTATTGTCCCACGAATTGCGATCGCCTCTCAACCCGATTTTAGGTTGGACAAAAATGCTCCGCAGCAAGCGGCTAGATGCTAGTAAAACTGACTTAGCTCTAGAAACAATCGAACGCAACGCTAAATTACAAGCGCAATTAATTGAAGATTTGTTGGATGTCTCCCGCATTCTGCAAGGCAAAATGACCTTAAATGTCGCGCCTGTGAATTTAGCTGAAACTATTACATCTGCTAAAGAAACAGTCAGATTAGCCGCAGAAGCTAAGAACATTCAAATTCATCCGCAACTCAACCCAATAGCAGGCACAGTTTCCGGTGATGCTAACCGCTTACAACAAGTTATCTGGAACCTGCTCTCGAATGCGGTGAAGTTCACACCACCGGGCGGACACATCGAGATCCGGTTAGAGCAAGTTGGGATGTATGCTCAAATCCAAGTTCAAGATACTGGTAAAGGTATCAGCCGTGAATTTTTGCCTTATGTGTTTGAATATTTCCGCCAAGAAGATGGCACAACCACACGCAAATTCGGCGGGTTAGGATTAGGGCTGGCAATTGTTCGTCATTTAACCCAACTGCATGGCGGTACTGTGTCAGCAGATAGCCCAGGGCAAGATTTAGGGGCAACATTTACTGTCAGGCTACCGTTAAACGTCGTTCAACCAGAGCTATCAGCTAATAACAGCGATTCTCAAACTACAACAAACCTCACAGGTATGCACATCTTAGTTGTAGATGACGATGCAGATATGCGGGAGTTGGCAGAATTCATTTTAATGCAATTTGGCGCACAAGTTACCAAGGCCGCTTCGGCAATCCAAGCATTAACACTTTTGAATCAGTCTAACTTTAATTTGCTGCTGTGTGACATTGGAATGCCAGAAATGGATGGCTATTCCTTGATTCGGCAAATTAGAAAATGGTCGCCTCAACAGGGAGGTAATATTCCAGCGATCGCACTCACAGCTTATGCTGGAGAAATCAACCAAAAACAAGCACTACAAGCCGGATTTCAACAGCATCTTGCCAAACCTATCGAGCCTGAAGAGTTAGTACAGGCGATCGCTACATTAATTGCAAATTCACGTTGAATATATGGCTGAACAGCTTAATAGGCAAAGGATTTATTTGGAACTCATACACGATTTGCTGTAGTTGGTCAAATACATTACTAGTTCTGATCAAGTAATATCAATTCTCTAAAATGAGGCAACAGATGAAAATCAGGAAACTCTTACTGGAGCTAGATTTCTTAATTGCGTTAGCGAGCCAGCGAGCGTCATTGCGAATTGGTATAACATTTACTTACTAACTTAATGAACTAGCTATTTTGATGACACGCTCTGCAAATCAGGTTTATCCGGTAATTTGGCACAACAATTCTGTGTCACTGATTGACCAAACCCTTTTACCCAATGAGTATGCCTTTGTCGAAATTCGCACTAGTAAAGAAATAGCGCAGGCAATTAAAACCATGATTGTGCGGGGCGCACCGGCTATTGGTGTGGCTGCGGCTTATGGAATGTATCTTGGCGCGAGAGAAATTACAACCAACGAACGCAGCGAATTTTTAACCCAATTAGAAAATGTTGCCCAACTATTACAAGCAACTCGTCCCACGGCTGTAAATTTATTCTGGGCAATTAACCGAATGTTAAAAACTGCCCACGCAACTCAGGGAAGTGTTGAAGATATTAAACAAGTTTTATTTCAAACAGCCCAAGCCATTAATACTGAAGATTTGCAAACTTGTCAGGCAATGGGCGATCATGGTTTAACTGTACTGCCCAAAACACCCGAAAAGCTAACTTTACTGACTCATTGTAATGCTGGGGCGTTAGCAACAGCAGGTTACGGTACAGCCTTGGGAGTAGTGCGTTCCGCTTGGCGCGAAGGGCGTTTAGAAAAGTTGTTTGCTGACGAAACCCGTCCCCGGTTACAAGGTGCAAAACTCACAGCTTGGGAATGTGTGCAAGAAAATATTCCCGTGACACTGATTACAGATAATATGGCAGCCCACTGTATGCAAAGGGGTTTGATTCATGCTGTAGTTGTAGGAGCCGATCGCATTGCTGCCAACGGTGACACAGCAAATAAAATTGGTACATATAGTTTAGCGATCGTAGCCAAAGCTCACAACATACCCTTCTTTGTCGCCGCACCTTTTTCTACCGTTGATTTTGCATTATCTGACGGTAGCCAAATCCCCATTGAAGAACGCCACCCAGAGGAAATTTATCAAGTTGGTGACACCAGACTAACACCTGAAGGCGTGGAATTTTATAACCCAGCTTTTGATGTTACTCCGGCAGAGTTAATCACAGCCATAATTACAGAAAATGGGGCATTTTCACCTGGTGATTTAGCTAAGTACCAAGTTAAAACAGTGTGTTAACTAGCTATATTCACTGTTTTTATGCAAATTTCTATTCGGTCTCGGTGGAAAAAATATCAGATTCCAACAAACCAAAATTCACACCGAGGCAAAAGTCTGCTTTCTTATGTGCTTATTCCCAGCATTTACTTCAGCAGTCTTTTCCCATTGATACCGACACCTGCTGCTGGTCAAATTCATCAAAAACCAGCCACTAGCCTTGGTCAACAACTGTTACAAGAAGTCATCAAATGTACCGAGGCTAAATCTTTTAATCAAAAGCTAACAAATCAAGCACAAGCTGAAGCCATTGCTAATAGATGTGCCTTGCAAGTAGTAGCTTTAGGCGCAAATGGCCAATTTCGCCCAGATGCTTTTGAGCGCATGGCAGCTTTTATGGAAGCAACTGGTGTGAAACTACCTCAACCTATTGGTCAAGGACAAGCCAGCACCCAACTTAGCTTTGCTGGTGAAAGTTCTATTTTTACGGTTCCAGTCCGCATTGGCAAACAAACTCAAACTTTTATATTAGATACAGGTAATAGTCAAACAATTATAAATACTCAAATAGCTCAACAACTTGGGCTTAATAGTAGTCCTGTGCCGAAAGGACTTTTAGAATATAAGCCAGTAGTTGGGAATAACCTCAAAGGAATAGAAGTTAATACCCATGTCTTACCAGTTTTAGGCGTAAATTCTGCCACTGTTGCTGGTATTCATGGCTTAGGCCTACCGACACAGGCACTACCAAAGAATATCACTGGAGTTTTAGGATTAGATTTTTTAAGTAATTTCGATGTTGTACTCAACCCAAAAAAACAACAGTTGCAACTTCTACCACCTTCTAAATCTGTTGCGGGTGCTATTCCTTTAAAAGGAAGCTTTGGGATTTTGACTGCCCAAGTTTATATTAACGGTCAAGGGCCTTTTACTTTTGCGGTGGATACAGGAGCTTATGCGATGATGCTATCCCCGTCAGTAGTTCAAAAATTAGGAATTGACCATCGCAACGCTCAAACATCACAAATTTTCGGTTTTGGCGGACGTGAAACAGTCAAAAAGGTTAAATTGACTAAGCTGCAAATTCAGCAACACCAAGCCACTGAAATTGATGCTGTAATTGTTGAGCAAAGCAACATTCTCAAACTCCCAGGAGTAGACGGTATTATCGGACAAAACTTTCTCAACAGATATCAACAACACTGGCGTTTTAGCAAGCCAAATGCACTAGGAGTTGTGGAATCTGGCAGTTTAGTTTTAATACCTTAGGAGGCAGAAGGTAGGAAGCAAAATTATTGTCATTCCTGATATTCAGGGTTTTAAATTAATTATTGAACTGGGGATATAACCTATCTCCAGTAATAGAATCAAATACAAATAACTGACTTAAATCTAATTTTAAAGATAAGCGATCGCCTGGATGGAAGCGCACATTGCCACCAATTTGAACATTTAATAATACAGTTGAATCAGGTAAAGCAGCACGAATTAAAGTTTCCCTTCCCAAAGGCTCAACCACTTTTACCTCAACAAATAATTCTCCTATCTCTTCCTGTGTGTTTCGCTGTAGTTCATTAATATAAATATGCTCTGGACGAATACCCAAATCAAAACTCTGCCCCGGATGTAGTTGTAAACTCTCCCTCACATCTGCTGGAACTCTGATTAACTGTTCACCTACATCAAACCCATCATTTGTATATTTTGCCGACAAAATATTCATTGGGGGACTACCTAAAAAAGTCGCCACCATTTGATTAGCAGGACGAGCATAAATGCTTTGCGGGTCGCCAATTTGTTGAATTTTTCCCCGATTTAGCACCACAATTTGATCCGCCAAGGTCATTGCCTCAACTTGGTCATGGGTGACATAAATAGTCGTAATTTCTAATTCTTGATGCAGTTGTTTTAATTCGGCTCTGGTGTCATCGCGCAATTGAGCATCTAAATTAGATAAAGGTTCATCTAATAAAAATACTTGAGGTTCACGCGCGATCGCTCTCCCTAATGCTACCCGTTGTTGCTGCCCACCAGAAAGTTGTTTAGGTTTTCTATCTAACAGATGTTCCAAAGAAAGCGATCGCGCCACTGTCTTCACGCGTTCTTGAATTAGCTTTGCATCCACCTTCCGCATCTGTAAACCAAAGGCGATATTTTCCGCCACCGTCATATGCGGGTAAAGGGCATAGTTTTGAAATACCATCGCCACATCGCGCTGTCTGGCTGGGATATTATTCATTAAGCGATCGCCTATAAATAGTTTGCCAGAAGTGGCAGTTTCTAGACCAGCGATCGTCCGCAAAATCGTTGATTTACCACAACCAGACGGCCCAACTAACACCCAAAACTCGCCATCGGGAATTTCAAAGGTAATATCTTCGATGGCGGTGACGTTGTTAAACCGACGTTTAATTTCTTCGAGACGTACTTTAGCCATTATTTAATCTGATATTTTGAATTTGCAATTGCTAGGCATATTACCCTATTTTTCTTTAGAGCAATGCGATGAACTCCTCCCTAGTAAGTTCGGTATCTCGTAGTATTTTTCTTAGTAATCCTCTGCCAATTGTTTTACCAGCATGAACAGGAATAGTAACCAAGCGTCCATCCTCATGTTCCATTTGCACATGACTGCCTTTTTGACGCACCTCTTGGAATCCTACTTTTTCTAGTGCCTTAATAACTGTTTTACCAGTCAGGCTGGGTAGTTTTGGCATTAAATTACTACTTTTTGAACACCTATAAATTCTGAGATTGTGTCATCATTTTCTGTTTCTAAACACAGTTCAATAACTTCTTTAATATTGACCATTAATTCATCAATTGTTTCTCCTTGACTGTAACAACCTCTTAGCTGTGGGACTTCTCCGATATAATAGCCATCTTCGTCCCGTTCAATAATGACGTAAAATTCGCGTTTGATGTTATTCCGCATAATTTAATTTTACGGGTTACTAATTTCATACTTCATACTTTATTTGTCCACACCGGATGAGCAAATAAAGACGCAATTACACGCACTCCTCGCAGTTGATTCGAGAGAGGTAAATGACCTTTCGGCGCACTCAAATCCCAAATAAAGCCATTAGGATAACGTGTCCAATTATTACCATCTTTCCAGGCAATTTTCGACCAGAGACTATCCCAATTTTTGCCAAGGCTTAACCAAATTTCGCGCTGTACTGAAAAGCCAAATTTACCTTCCGAATGAACTAACCACAAATTATTAATAGTATGTAAGTCAGTCATAGGGAAATTGTCAACTTCCGTAAAATACAGCCATTTTCGTTTGACAGCCGTGGAACCAGCTACTTCGCACATTTTTGCAATAGTCATGCGATCGGCTGCTTGGAAGTCTTGGGCAGCAAGTAGCTGTTGTAAAGGATTGTAATTGATCCCTGCGTCTGATTTTAGAGGTACAATGCCCTCAGGAAAATTATTTTGTAGAAATTCTCTGGCAGTTGGTGCATCAGAGTTATAAAGGACTTGGTAGGCTTTACCATCAATCCAAGTTGCTGGGGACTCACGACGTTTCAGCAAAAATTCCATCAACACTTCTAATCCCTGATTACCTAAGTTGGCTAACTGTGGGATGATCTGTTGTTGGACTTGAAGAGACCCAGCGATTAAGCGTTGTCTGAGGGAGTCGATGTCATTAGCAGTGCCTGATACAATCATTGGGTCTGTCATGCCATTACTCGTGTTAGCGGTCAGTGAACAAGCGATCGCTATCGGGCGTTTTTGATGATGAAACACTGATAGCGAAAAGTAGTTTACTATTTTTGATCGTACAAAATTGCGGCAGTTTCACTTAAATCCCCAAATGCTGTAAAAGAGGAATAGGGGGAAAATCTGCATATTAAGGGATTAGGGACTGGGGACTAGAGGCTAGAACCTAGGCAAGATGAAGGATAGAGGTTGAAGCTGAAATTATATTTCACACTTCATACTTCATACTTTTTATGTTTTTCTGGAGTGTTTAAACTATGTACGACAAGATTACCCCCCCGACTAGTGGATCAAAAATCACCTTCAAAAATGGTGAGCCAATTGTGCCTGACAACCCAATTATCCCGTTTATTCGGGGCGATGGAACAGGTATTGATATCTGGCCTGCTACTCAAAAGGTACTAGATGCGGCAGTAGCTAAGGCATATCAAGGTAAACGCCAGATTAGTTGGTTTAAGGTTTATGCTGGTGATGAGGCTTGTGATTTATACGGTACTTATCAGTATTTACCAGAAGATACTCTGACGGCAATTAAAGAATATGGTGTGGCAATTAAAGGGCCTTTAACTACTCCCGTTGGTGGTGGGATTCGTTCTTTAAACGTAGCATTACGTCAAATTTTTGACTTATATGCTTGCGTGCGCCCATGCCGTTATTACGCTGGTACGCCTTCACCGCACAAAAATCCTGAAAAGCTAGATGTAATTGTTTATCGGGAAAATACCGAAGATATTTACTTGGGAATTGAGTGGAAACAAGGTAGTGAAATCGGCGATCGCTTAATCTCCATCCTCAACAAAGAACTTATCCCCGCCACCCCAGAACACGGTAAAAAGCAAATTCCTCTCGATTCTGGTATTGGCATCAAACCCATCAGCAAAACTGGTTCCCAGCGTCTAGTACGTCGCGCCATTAAACACGCTTTAACCTTACCCAAACAGAAGCAACAGGTGACTCTGGTGCATAAGGGTAACATCATGAAGTACACCGAAGGTGCTTTCCGTGATTGGGGTTATGAATTAGCAACCACAGAGTTTCGTCAAGAGACAGTTACCGAACGGGAATCTTGGATTTTAAGCAACAAGGAGAAAAATCCTAATATTTCCTTAGAAGAAAACGCCCGTCAAATTGATCCTGGTTTTGATGCCCTCACCCAAGAGAAAAAATCCCAAATTGTCAAGGAAGTTGAAACAGTTCTTAATTCAATTTGGGACAGCCACGGCAATGGCAAGTGGAAAGATAAAGTCATGGTCAATGACCGGATTGCTGACAGTATTTTTCAACAAATTCAAACCAGACCAGATGAGTATTCTATTCTGGCAACAATGAACCTCAACGGCGATTACCTGTCGGATGCGGCGGCGGCGATTGTTGGCGGTTTAGGTATGGGGCCAGGCGCGAATATTGGTGATGCTTGTGCTGTTTTTGAAGCAACTCACGGTACAGCACCCAAACACGCAGGCTTAGACAAAATTAACCCTGGTTCGGTAATTTTGTCTGGCGTGATGATGTTGGAATATCTGGGTTGGCAAGAAGCCGCAGACTTAGTTAAGAAAGGTTTAGGAGATGCGATCGCGCAGGGTCAAGTCACCTACGATTTAGCACGGTTAATAGAACCACCTGTAGAACCTCTCAAATGTTCTGAATTTGCCGACGCAATTATTCAACATTTCGGTTAATTGTATTGGGCGGGCAAGCCCCGCCCAGTAACTTAATTTTTAACTTGAAATTTCCTCTCCTGGTAACTGGCTAAGATACTCATCTATAACCGTTAGTAAGTCTTTTGGTGAGTAATTATAAGTTAAAAATAGGAATTTAATAGCGGTAGTGATAATCTGCTTTCTATCTAAATATTGCTGCTAGTTGAGAGCGAGTATATTTACCGTTCATTACTTCCAAACCACAAATAATTGCTTAGAAGATATTGGTTTGGGTGTAACTTTATGGACTGGAGAATTTGAAGGTAGAAATGATACTTGGTTGCGATGGTGCGATCAAGATAGCAATGTTTTGCTGACTGGTGATGAACTCGCTCAACAAATAGAACAGCGCGCTCATCAAGCAGAACAACGCGTCCACTTACTAGCAGAAAGATTAAAAGCATTAGGTGTAGACCCTGATACTATTTAACCATCCATAATTCTTCATTTTTAATCTAGAGTAGGCAATTTTTTGTAGCCTAAATCTATGACAATAAAGACTGTCAACAAATTGCATAGATTTGCTGCAAAAATTCTTATGACTCTTAATAGAAGACATTTCTTGTTTTTACTGGGTGCAGGTACAGGTGTTTTTGCATTAGATTCCTTTGCTTTAGCAGAAAAATCACCCAGTACAACAGGTGCGATTGAACTACCACCTTTGCCATACGCCTACGATGCATTAGAACCACACATTGATGCTAGAACAATGCAGTTTCACCACGATAAGCATCATGCGGCTTATGTGAAAAATTTGAATGCAGCGTTAGACAAACACCCAGAACTCAAAAACCAATCTGTGGAAGAACTATTACGCAAACTTGGCAAAATCCCAGCAGATATTCGTACAACAGTCCGCAATAATGGCGGTGGTCATGTCAACCACTCCATGTTCTGGAAAATTATGAAGCCGCAGGGTGGTGGAGAACCAACAGGAGAAATAGCCACTGCGATTAATCAAAATTTTGGTAATTTTGCAGCTTTCAAAAAACAATTTAACGAAGCTGGTGCAGCACGTTTTGGTAGTGGTTGGGTTTGGCTAGTTCGCAATCAAAATGGCAAGCTAGAAATAACAACTACAGCTAATCAAGATAATCCAATCAGCGAAGGTAAGTATCCTATTCTTGGTAATGATGTATGGGAACACGCCTATTATCTCAACTACCAAAACCGCCGCGCTGACTATTTAGCAGCTTGGTGGAATGTGGTGAATTGGGATGAGATTAACAGACGGTTCGCACAAGCAAGTAAATTTGTCTAAAGCTAACTAAACAATTTAATCGCCACCCAACTAGATGATGGTATAGATACAGCATTAGCCATGTCATACCACAAGCTTTACGAGAACTGGGTGTAAATGCTGATGAGTTGAAATAGCGATCGCAACGCAACTTCAGATCTAGATAAACCCCTAGATAGACTTGCGATCGCCCAAAGATTGTCACAATTAATGACGAGAACAGTTATTTTTGGACAATCAATCTTATGGGCTTCGGTATTGGTGATTTATTCTGGATATTTCTGCTTCTATCTTCTCTACAACCCATCTGGCAAAAACGCCAAGTAGAATATCGACGTATTCGCAGCCTCCAAGAATTCCAGCAAGAACGCAACAGCCGCGTAATTTTGCTGATACACCGTCAAGAATCTATTAGCTTACTGGGTATCCCCATATCACGCTACATCACAATTGAAGACTCCGAACAAATTCTGCGGGCAATTCGCCTCACCCCTCCAGATGTTCCCATTGACTTAATTCTGCATACCCCTGGTGGTTTGGTACTAGCTACCGAACAAATTGCTAGGGCATTAATTCGCCACCAGGCAAAAGTCACAGTTTTTGTACCACACTACGCTATGAGTGGCGGTACAATGCTGGCCTTAGCTGCTGATGAAATTGTCATGGATGCGAATGCTGTCTTGGGGCCAGTCGATCCCCAGTTAGGTAACTTCCCCGCCGCCAGCATTTTGAAAGTAGTCAAAGATAAACCTATCGGTGAGATTGATGATCAAACTTTGATCATGGCAGACTTAGCAGGTAAAGCAATTCAGCAAGTACAACGCTTTGTACGGACTCTGCTTAAAGATAGTATGCCTAAACAAAAAGTAGAGCCAGAAAATATTGAACCGATTATTGAAGCGTTAACCACTGGGCGCGTTACTCACGACTATCCGATAACCGTTGAAGAAGCAACAGAAATGGGGTTGCCCATCACAGTCGGACTACCCCGTTCTATTTACGACCTTATGGATTTGTACCCACAACCACAAGGAGGGCGGCCTACAGTACAGTACATTCCCATGCCTTTTGATGACCGCCGCCCAATTCTACCTACGCCTAAAGGCAGACCATTAGAAGAGCCTAATCAAAGAAGTTGAAATTTTTTGACTGGCTAACGCTTAAGGTGTCGTCGTCGGCGACGCGGTTGGTGATGCGGTTGGTGACGCGGTTGGCGATGCTGTCGGTGACGCAGTTGGCGACGCAGTTGGCGACGCGGTTGGCGACGCTGTCGGCGATGCTGTCGGTGACGCGGTTGGCGATGCTGTCGGTGACGCAGTTGGCGACGCAGTTGGTGAAGGCTGAGTTCTGGGTTTAGTTATAGCTTCTTTAGCTTCTGCATTTAACTTTTGACGGAGTGCTAAATCAGCCACTCCTGTTTCTTTGATCTGATTTTTTTTCTGATACTCTCTAATTAGCTGTTCTGTACGAGTGCCATAGAATTGATCAAGGGGAAGACGGGGATTCGGTTTTAGTACCGCATTTAAGTTTGCTTGTAAGGTTTTTATGATATTGGCAGCAAAGTCTTGGGTTTTCGGCCCAGCTATCCCATCAACGCTCAGTTTGTAACCTTTTTGAAAATCCCGGACTGCTTTTTTGGTTGCCTCATCTGTGAGTGGACGATTTGATACCTGGACGTTATAGCCTAAGCCTCGCAACACAGCACGAAATTCTTGTGGCGTATAGTTACGCTGACGTGCAGCAAATGTACTGTCAGACATCACTACACTGGCAGTGACTAAGCAAGTAGCAGCAATAATTGCATTGGTTTTATTAAACCCACACCACATATCTCAAACTCCTTTGGGGTAAATCAGCAGTACATATACCAACAGGTGCATTTTACGTTTCTTGAAGACTTTTTGCACAATGATTAATCATTTGTTATTAATTAATATTCTGTTAATTAAATTTAACTAATTAATTTTTTTGCAATCTTACTTTAGCAATACTTAAGTATATAACCAAAATCAGTTACATATTACTACGCTTTTTACTCTTCCTTAGCTTTAAGAGTGGGACGAGGGGCGGAAAAAGTAACCCGGATTTTTCTAGATGAATAGTAATACTCAACCTCTATATTTTGGTTATCAGTTAAAATTTAAAGCCTGTATAATTTAAAACTAAAAATGTTTGCTCAAAAAACACCAAACCGGAATAACCTATGGTTTGAAAGATTAATGGCATTAATTGCCACAATCAACTTAGGTTTAGTAGCATTTGATTTAAGTTATGTACCGTGGCGGGATTTCTATTTGCGAAATTTTCCTAAACTTACTAGTATTTATGATCCAGTTAAGGGTATTGAACCACATAGAGAAACGCAGAATTATTTAAAACAAGTAGATGCATTAGAAGAACAGATAGACCAGACAGGTTTAACATCTCCACAGGTAAAGACGAAGCTAGAAGAACTCAGCCGTCTCAGTGCTGAGATGATTGATAGCAATCCATTTGCTGGGATCGGCAAAAGTGGGACGCTAGAAAAAATCAAAAATCGAATGCGCGATCGCATCGGTAACAATTCTGCAAAACAGTCCTTTGCTACTTTTTGGAGTCAAGCTTACCTATCCCAAAAAGGCTGGAATCAAGAAAGAGATTTCTTTAATCAAAAAATTAGTCCTTTAATTACTACCAACTATTACCGCCAAATCGGTGAAAATAGTGAGTATATTAATGATTTTTGGTTAATAGATTTACCTTTTATTGCTTTATTTGGCATAGAACTTCTCGGACGCGTCTTTTTAATCAAACGTCGTCATCCAAGTTTTACCTGGTTCAATGCAATTTTATGGCGTTGGTATGACTTATTTCTGCTGCTTCCCTTTTGGCAATGGTTGCGGATAATACCTGTAACAGTCAGACTTGACCAAGCGCAACTATTAAATCTTCAGCCATTGCAGAGACAACTTAGTCAGGCAATGGTAGCGAATTTTGCCGAAGAAATTACAGAAATTGTCGTAGTCAGAGTCATTAATCAGACTCAAGTTTCTATTAAACAAGGTGATTTTACCCGGTGGATAGCGCAGCAAGAGAGTTTACGCCCCTATGTGGATATTAATAATATTAATGAAATAGAAGCGATCTCCGGCATTTTAGTAAAAACCGTCGTCTACCATGTGTTGCCCAAAATTCAACCAGAATTAGCTGCCCTTTTGCGTCACAATATCGATACTGTCATCCAGCAAGTTCCTATTTACAAGAATTTACAAATATTACCAGGGATAGGACAAGCTCAAACTCAACTGAGCGAACAACTTGCTACCCAAATTGTCACCAGCTTGTACAATGCGATCGTCAGTGCTGTCGAAGATCCTGTAGGTGCAAAACTCACAACTGAACTAGTGGAAAGCTTTAGTACAGCCTTAGGAGCAGAAATCCAGCAAAAACGAGTACTATCTGAAATTCAAAGTTTAATTTTTGATTTTTTAGAAGAAGTCAAATTGAACTACGTGCAACGCCTATCTAAAGAAGATATGGACGCAATTGTCGAGCAAACTAGACAGCTAAGAACACAACAATACATTCAGCCAATTGTAGAAAAAACTGCTGCGATCGTCGAAATTCAAAACAAGTGAAAAGTATGAGGTGTGAAGTCTGAAGTTTTTGCCTGCCTGCTGACAAATTACCCTTGACCACTGATCACTGACTATTGACTATTGGAGAAATGCGCTACACTCAAATTAGGGCGAACTATCATCAGTTCGTCACAAGACTTCTTGGAAGATATCCCTATCGCAGGAAGTGGGTCGAAGCCCACTTTTTTTATTGAATTCTCGCATGACTCATCCGTTAGTCCCACAAATTATTGATTTGGCGACACCAGTAGCAGCAGAACTGGGATTAGAACTCGTTGGTGCAGTTTTTCATACTAACCAACGTCCACCAGTCTTGCGGATAGATATCCGCAATCTCCAGCAGGATACTGGTTTGGATGACTGTGAAAGGATGAGCCGCGCTTTAGAAGCTTGCTTAGATGCGGCAGAGATCATTCCAGATGCCTATGTTTTAGAGGTGTCGAGTCCAGGTATTTCGCGGCAATTGGTAACTGACAGGGAATTTATTTCGTTCAAAGGATTTCCTGTGATTGTTACTACTTCGCCACCCCACGACGGACAACCAGAGTGGAATGGTCAGCTAATTCGCCGGGATGAAACCAAAATTTATTTAAACCAAAAAGGTCGTGTCGTCGAAATTCCTCGTTCTGTAATAACTAGGGTGCAACTAGACGAGCGACGGTAAACGAGGGATGAGGGGCTAGAGACTAGGAGTTAGAGACTAGGGGCTAGAGTAATTTTCTCTAATCCCTATTCACTAATGCGTAATTTTAAGTTTCTATTTTTTCAACTCTCAACCCTAGCCTCTAACCTCTATCCCCTAGCCCCTAAAATCTAAATTTTTATAAGGAGATTGCTTATGTCAATGGTCAGTCTACCAGGATTAAAAGAATTAATTGAAAGTATTAGTCGAGAGCGCAATTTACCTCGTTTAGCAGTTCAATCAGCTATTAGAGAAGCACTGCTGAAAGGTTATGAACGTTATCGTCGCGCCCAAAATTTAGAACGCAAGCAATTTGATGAAGATTACTTTGATAACTTTGAAGTTGAATTAGATATTGATGAAGAAGGATTTCGCGTACTTTCTACCAAAACCATTGTTGAAGAAGTTAGCAATACAGACCATCAAATTTCTTTAGACGAAGTACAACAAGTTGCCCCAGAAGCTCAATTGGGGGATTCTGTAGTACTTGATGTCACCCCTGACCAAGGAGAATTTGGTCGGATGGCCGCCATGCAAACCAAGCAAGTCTTGGCGCAAAAACTTCGGGATCAACAACGCCAAATGGTGCAAGAAGAGTTCCAAGATTTAGAAGGAACTGTATTGCAAGCCAGAGTGCTGAGATTTGAAAGGCAGTCGGTGATTTTGGCAGTTAGCAGTACTTTTGGTCAACCAGAAGTCGAAGCGGAATTACCAAAACGCGAACAGTTACCCAACGATAACTATCGGGCTAATGCTACCTTTAAGGTATACCTGAAGAAAGTTTCTCAAGGTCAGCAACGGGGGCCACAACTTTTGGTATCACGTGCTGATGCAGGTTTAGTAGTTTACCTGTTTGCCAACGAAGTCCCAGAAATTGAAGATGAAGTTGTGCGAATAGTTGCCGTAGCTAGGGAAGCAAATCCGCCATCGCGTTACGTCGGCCCCCGAACTAAAATTGCAGTTGATACCTTAGATCGTGATGTTGACCCAGTAGGTGCTTGTATTGGTGCTAGGGGATCACGAATTCAAGTCGTAGTTAATGAACTACGTGGTGAGAAAATTGATGTGATTCGTTGGTCTCCCGACCCAGCAACATATATTGCTAACGCCTTAAGTCCGGCTAGGGTAGATGAAGTCCGGCTGATGGATCCGGAAACTCGGCAAACTCATGTATTAGTAGCAGAAGACCAACTAAGTTTGGCAATTGGAAAAGAAGGTCAAAACGTCCGGTTAGCAGCCCGGTTGACTGGTTGGAAAATTGATATTAAAGATAAAGCCAAGTATGATTATGCATCCGAAGATGCAAAATTTGCAGCTGCTCGTGCTAAAGCTCAACAAGAACAAGAAGAAATGGAAATGGAGGAAGATGACATCGACCTAGAAGAAGATGATATGCCAATAGAAGAATTCGAGGAGCAAAATCAAGAAGAATTTGAAGAATTAGAAGAATTAGAAGATGAGGAGTCTTTAGACCCTAACGATGAAGAGTAATATATATAGGTTTGGAAAGTTCTGCTAATATTTACCTCAGTGTGAGTTTTAATAATTGCTGAAAACAAGATGAGGTATAAGTAGAAAACTAGCAGTGCTAGCTTGATTTTCGTCCTAAATTTATCACCTCATGCCTTTAAAAACTGATGAAACCGAATTATCGGCGTTGTCTTAGTTGCCGCAAAGTCGCTTTAAAAGAAGACTTTTGGCGCATTGTCCGCGTCTTTCCTTCTGGAAAGGTACAATTAGATCAGGGCATGGGGCGTTCTGCCTATATTTGTCCGCAAGCAACTTGTTTGCAAGCGGCACAAAAAAAGAACAAATTAGGGCGATCGCTACAAGCATCAGTGCCAGAAACACTGTACCAAACATTGTGGCAACGTCTAGCCCCAAGTCATCACCAATAATTAAATCTCAGGTTGAAGAACTTTGTGGCGGTAATCCTCAGAGGATTGTGCCGAAAGCCGAACTGCTCGTGCTGAAGTCATACCCTCTGCAATTGTTTGGGTTAGTGCCAAAATAGTAAATGGGTGTAGTTAGCAAGCGGCTCTCTGATCTCAAGAGAAACGAGGCAATACTCCCAATAAGTTTTACTCGATTGTGTTGTGGAAGACTCAGAATCAGCAAAACAAAAAACAACAGTATGGCAACCTGGTAGCGCTCAGGCGCAGTTCGGCATCACAAGTTCCAATAAAAATTTTTTATTAAAAAACTTTTTATGGGAGCCACTCAACCGCCATTTTTGGCAAAGATGCCAACATTAAACCGAAACATCTCTCTTTCCTGATTGGAGGCACCGGCAAAATTACCAAGGGCAACCGAAAAACAGTGATTCAAAGGATGGAGATGTCGCACTCCCAGGCAACCATCCGCTAAAAAACTGTCAATTGAAAGGGGAAGAGTGGATGAACAACGGCAAAGTTAGAATTTATGAATTATCAAAGGAATTGAATTTGGATAACAAAGAGCTACTAGCAATTTGCGACCAGCTCAATATTGCGGTCAAAAGTCATAGCAGCACAATTTCAGAATCAGAGGCAGAACGTATCCGGACGGCTGCCGAAAAACAGGCAGTTACGAATGGAACAGCTAAAAAAGAACTAGGAACAACCACCCACAAACCAAATTCACATCAAACTGGCTCCCATAGCCGACCTGCACCACCATCACACAAACAACAAATTTTGGAAATTCGTAAACCCAAAATATTGAGAAATAATAACACCAATGCCCCAGAGGCATCAGTTGCTACCAATAATCAATTTGCTTCGTCTGAAGTCAATTCTCCTGCACCTCCACGGCCCTTCGCTACACCAGTCTCATCCATGAAGCCGACGGCACCAACTAAACCAGTACCACGGAATCAGTCTGAGAACTCACAACCACCTGCTGTCACAGACGCGACTCAAAAACAGAATACGCAAGTACCAGAAAATGTAGCGGCAGAAAAACCGGAAAAACCAGAAAGACCGGAAAAAACGCCAGCACACAAGCCAAGGCAAGAAAAACCTCAAAAACCGCAACTATCTGCACCACCTGCTAGACCATCAGACAAACCAGAAGTTGGTATTGAGGCAACTGCGGCAGTAAAACCGATTCTCAAACGCGATCGCGACCAGGCTAAACCTACTAAGGTTGGTAAACCATCTCAGTCTCAAACAGAAGCCCCAACCCAAGCCCCATCACCAAAACAGGGTCGTCCCCCAGGGCCTGCTAAACCAGAGCAGCGGACGAACCGGCCAGGTACAGGATCAACAGACGGGCCACGTCCTCAAAGACCAGTACGTCCATCAGAACCAGCAGCAGCACCACTGGCTACTCCACCCACAAGACCCTCTGCTGGCGTGGCAGCAAAACTAGGAGTGGATGATGATGCTCCTGTAGTACCAGACATCTTAGATTTGAAACGGCCAACGCCACCTCGTTTAGCCAAAGGTGGTAAGAAGTGGCAAGAAGAAGAAATCATTGACGAAGTTAAAGAGAAAGCTGGCAAGGGCGGCCCTAAAGGTAAGCGAACCAAGCCAATTCTAGATGATGACTTTGAAGATGAGGATTTTCTGGATGAAGAAGGTCTGGAAATCCCAGCTACTGTTCAGGTGAGCCTTTCTATAGCTCGTCCTCCTAAACCAAAAGCAGCTAGACCTGCACAGCCAGCTACCGCAGTAGCTATTGCAGCACCTACTACTAGAGGTAATAGAAAATCAACATCCAACCGTGGTGAACAAAACCGTCGTCAAGAAGCGGAACCAAAACGCGATCGCCCTGAAAAAATCGTGGTCACAGGGCCACTGACAGTGCAAGAACTCGCCAATGAGTTGGTAGTGGCTGATACAGAGATTGTAAAAATCCTGTTCATGAAAGGAATGGCGGTCAGCATTACCCAAAATCTGGATATTCCGACCATTACCTTGGTAGCTAAAGAGCTAGAAGTAGAAGTCGAAACGGCTGAACCAGAAGCAGAAGCCCGCAAAGTCACAGAAATGATCGACGTGGCAGATTTAGAACATCTGATTCGTCGTCCACCAGTTGTGACAATTATGGGTCACGTAGACCACGGTAAAACAACCCTCCTCGACTCAATTCGCAAAACGAAAGTCGCGGCTGGGGAAGCAGGTGGTATCACCCAGCATATTGGTGCATACCATGTAGACATCGAACATGACGATAAGCTGCACCAGATCGTATTTTTAGATACCCCTGGTCACGAAGCCTTTACCGCAATGCGGGCAAGGGGAGCTAGGGTAACAGACATAGCCATCTTAGTAGTGGCAGCAGATGATGGTGTGCGTCCCCAAACAGTGGAAGCCATCAGCCACGCGCAAGCCGCAGGAGTGCCAATTGTTGTCGCAATTAACAAAATCGACAAAGAAGGCGCGCAGCCAGACCGAGTTAAACAAGAACTAACTCAATATGGTTTAACCCCAGAAGAATGGGGCGGTGAAACCGTTATGGTTCCCGTGAGTGCTATCAAAGGTGAAAACCTAGACACATTGCTAGAGATGCTGCTGTTGGTAGCAGAAGTAGAAGAACTATCTGCTAACCCTGATCGCCTGGCAAGAGGAACCGTAATTGAAGCACATCTGGATAAAGCAAAAGGAGCAGTCGCTACCTTGTTAATCCAGAATGGGACTCTGCACGTTGGAGATATACTCGTTGCTGGTTCAGCATTTGGTAAAGTCCGGGCAATGGTCGATGACCGCGTCCGTAGAGTCGATGCAGCTTCACCTTCCTTCGCCGTTGAGGTATTGGGGTTAAGTGATGTACCCGCAGCCGGTGATGAATTCGAGGTCTTCGAGAACGAAAAAGAAGCCCGTGCCATCGCTAGCGATCGCGCCGACAAACAACGCCTATCAAGACTGTTACAGGGACGTGTTACCCTCACAACCTTATCTGCACAAGCACAAGAAGGCGAGTTGAAAGAACTCAACCTCATCTTGAAAGCAGACGTGCAAGGTTCTGTAGAAGCGATCATTGGTTCGCTGAAACAAATCCCGCAAAACGAAGTGCAGATTCGGATGCTGTTAGCATCGGCAGGGGAAATTACCCAAACAGACATTGACTTAGCTGCTGCTAGTAACGCAGTCATCATTGGCTTTAATACCACCTACGCCAGTGGCGCAAGACAAGCCGCTGATGAGGCTGGTGTAGATGTTCGGGAGTATAACATTATCTATAAACTCCTCGAAGATATCCAAGGAGCCTTGGAAGGTCTATTGGAACCAGAACTGGTCGAAGAACCCCTCGGTCAGTGCGAAGTTCGTGCTGTCTTCCCTGTTGGCAAAGGAGCCGTTGCTGGTTGTTATGTGCAATCTGGCAAGCTGGTGCGTAACTGCAAACTACGAGTGCGTCGTGGCGGTAAGGTCATTTATGAAGGTGTTCTTGACTCCCTCAAACGGATCAAAGACGATGTGCGTGAAGTCAACGCCGGTTATGAATGCGGTATTAACGTAGACAAATTCCATGACTGGGTTGAAGGCGACATTGTTGAAGCCTACCAAATGGTTACTAAACGCCGTACTCTCACATTGACAAGATAGTGGTCAGTGCTAAGTGCTGAGTTAAAAATAAAGTTAAGTGTGTTGAACTGAAGTTCAGTTTAGTTCCACACTAAAGCTTAAAATTTAAACTCAGCACTCAGAACTTAGAAAGCAAAATTTTTTTATGTCATCGTTTCGCTCTGAACCTATATTGTGGATTCACATTGCTGGATTAGCAACACTGCCAATTTTTTTGGTGTTGTGCTTATTATTCTTAGGTATAGGTGAACCACTTCTACCAGTGTGGGGAGAACTATTATTAGTAGCCGCGATCGGCGTAACCCCACTATTATTGATGCAGCTACGCCGTCCGTTTTACATATATTCTCTATTGGGAATAGCACTCAAACCCGAAAATTTGACCGAGCAACAGCGAAAAATACTTTGTTTAATTAATACAAGATTAAATCGTGTTCTGTCTTTGGTAACAGCACTAATATTAACTGGGGTGTTATGGCTGCTTTACCAGGCTGTTCCCCAAATACAACATTTAGTTAGCTTTTTACCACAGTCGCGTGGTTTGGGTTTATTATTGGCTGGTTTAGCTTTCTTTGCAAGTAATTTATTTTTACAAGTTCCTGTGAGTGTAGCAAGAATTTTGGTGACAAATGACACAGAATTTGCTGCACTAGAACCGTTATCTTTAGAAAGAATCAAGCATGATTTCACCATTTTAGGGGTGCAAGTTAATCAAATTTTACCCAGGTTATTTCAATCCCTGATTGGGAACAATAAAAATTCATAGCAGCCCTAAATATTAGAACCTGATAAATAATTTCGTAGAGTATACACTGTCTCATAGGGGCAGGTTCGTATTTGCTCAAAACGAAAACTGCCATAACTGTTAAAGTTGAGGAATAAGGGACTATGACTCCAACTCCTGCTGCTAGTAATCGCCAGTTTCCTGCTGATACCGAAATTTGGTACAGCCTAAAAAGTGCGATCGCTACCAGTTCCGGTTTCCAACGCTGGCAACTAGAACGTGATGCCCAATTACATGGGCTGCGCCTGGAACAGCAAGTACAAAAGTATTTAAGAGAAACATTAGAAACTTTGGCTTATTAAAATCAAGTTAATATAGCTGGCTTACTTGTCAGTAACCATCATCATATCAAGGGAAGCATTCTCACAATGCTTCCCTTGATTATTTACTAGGTATCCATACAAAGTGAAGCTTCCGTCATTCATAGAGTAACTATCGATACTTGTTTAGTCATTAACATGATGTTAACTGCTGGCTATGCAGTAGCTTAGAAGTGCCTCTTACATAGCCAGAATTGTTTATTTACGTTTCTGATTGCGAAACTTCGCTGAATATTGCCTAGTCATCCGTTATAGTTTTGCTTGGGTTAGACAGTTACATAGCTGTCACATCTGCCCTTTTTTGACCAATTATAATTCAGCACATCACAGACACAAAAATGAAACATAAAGGTTTTCATTTTTCTTCCACAATAAATATTCACTTTCTTTCTAGAAGGAACCTGGGATTTACTTTATCCTTGGGAGCCGGACTAACAGCTTTGTTAGTTGCTGCTACTGGTTCCACACTATTGACTAGTGCAGCAAATGCTGGTGCTTCGCCAAATGTTTTGGCACAAGCTCCTGCAACAGCTAAAGTGATTTATATCAACCCAGCAACTGGACAAGATAATGCTAGTGCTGGCGCAACCGAAGGCGCGCCTTACAAAACTATTACTTTCGCACTAACTCAAGCTCAACCGGGAACAATTATTCGGCTTGCTCCGGGAAATTACACCCAAGAGTCTGGAGAAACATTTCCTCTGTTGCTCAAATCAGGAGTGACACTACAAGGTGATGAATCAACAAAAGGCCAAGGCACAGTAATTACAGGTGCTGGTTTCTACACAAGTCGTACTTTTGCTAGACAAGAAATTACGATATTGGGTGATAACAATACCACGATCGCTGGTGTTACTGTAACTAACCCAACTCAACGCGGTACAGGTATTTGGGTTGAGTCTACTAATCCCACTATCCAAAACAGCACTTTTACAAACAATGGTAGAGAGGGTGTTTTTGTAACAGGTACAGGCAATCCGACAATCGAGGGTAACGTCTTTTTACAAAATAAAGGTAATGGGGTTTCAATCGTAAAATCTGCTCAAGGCCAAGTACGGAATAATTTGTTCCAAGATACAGGTTTTGGTCTGTCGATTAACGGAAATGCAACCCCTTTAGTTGAAGGCAACCAAATCATCCAAAACCAAGATGGTATATATGTATCTGACTCTGCTAAACCTGTATTACGTAAGAACGTAATTCAGAATAATAAGCGGGATGGAATCATAGCAATTAGCGCAGCTCAACCTGACCTTGGCACTAATGAGAATCCTGGTGGCAACCTCATTCGCGGTAATACTCGTTATGACATCTATAACGCCACTAAAGCTAATACTATCGTTGCCGTTGGTAATGATGTCGATCAGAAAAAAATAAATGGTCAAGTAGACTTTGTTGCCGCTACAGTTGAGCCACCAGCAGGCGGTGCGGTTGCCTTTAAGGATGTGCAGGCAACTTATTGGGCAAGAGCATACATTGAAGCGTTAGCCTCTCAAAATATTATTGCTGGCTTTCCTGACGGGACATTTAGACCTAATGAACCTGTAACTCGCGCCCAATTTGCTGCCATTGTCACCAAAGCTTTAAACCCGACAAGCAAACGTGCGGCTACTAAGTTTAAAGACGTAGCCAGCAATTTTTGGGCTTTTGCTGCAATTACATCTGCTTATCAAGGGCAGTTTGTTTCAGGCTATCCCGATGGCACTTTTAAACCACAGCAACAAATTCCGAGAGTACAAGCATTAGTAGCCTTAGCCAATGGTTTAGGTCTAACTGCGACTAACCAGAATGTGCTGAGTTTTTATAGTGATGCTGCCCAAATTCCTAACTATGCAAGAGACCCAGTTGCGGCTGCTACTTCACGGCAATTAGTGGTTAACTATCCTACAGTTAAGCAACTAGATCCTAATCGTCAAGCTACTAGAGCCGAAGTTGCTGCTTTTGTTTATCAAGCATTAGTTAATGCTGGACGTGTTCAACCAATTACTTCACCGTATGTGGTTACAGTTCAGTAGCGCTCTGATGAGATAGTGAAAAGCGCCAAGACTAGCAATTTGTTAGCTTGGCGCTTTTTATTTTTTAAGTTTTCTTAAAGCTAGGGTCTTTATATTTAGTTGACCCCATTTAAATGTTATGGATTTATGTTCAGAGTCTTTATATTGGCTGACTCCGTTTGAACAATTTCCAGTTTCGCAGAAATTTTGAGTTTTCCTGATTTCCTAATATTTTTTTTATGTTTTCTCTCTTTATGTTGCATATTATGTCAGAAAGTTAATTATTTTACACAATTTAAAGATATGTAAATAATTTGACAGTTTTTAAATTAACCTAGTTCTAATTAGCTCCTAAATTAAATACAGCCTGTGGATTTAGTTTTACGCATAAAAAACGAATCGGACAAAAGTATTAATTTTATCTTCTGTCTTGGTTATATTTAAGTAACTATACTTACTTAGGTAGCTGTTGACGACTTTTTTCCCAACGCCAGAGGAAAACTATTAGAGCTACGATTCCTACCTGTAACGCTAAATTAGGTAAAGAGCTTTCCAGATCTCTACCAGCAAGGACTCGAAAAAAGAAAACAAACGCGCCAATAAAACTGGAAGCACCAATGCCAATATAAATAAATTGCCGCAACCCACGATAAGGCGTTGCCATTTCAGCTTTTAAACGGGCATACTGTTCTGGACTAAGGCGGGTTTTGGGATTTGGTTCTACCATATATAAATGATGCTATAATTTTTTCTCGTGTATGCCGATGTGGCTCAGTGGTAGAGCAGCTGATTCGTAATCAGCAGGCCACGGGTTCAAATCCCGTCATCGGCTTTATTCTGTGAAGGTGTCACAAAAAGCTTTTAATAGATTAATACAGTTAGCGATCGCACCCAAATGAGCAATTTCGTAACCGTGGGTGTTTTGTGTCGGAAATGCCAAACAAGCAGCACGTCCGACATGGCCAAATTTCATGGCAATTGAGGCATCACTACCAAAGCCACTGAGGAGCGTTAGTTGTAAGTCTATATCTAGCTGCTTGGCACAACGGTATATTTGCCCATTTAAGGCTTCATCATAGATACCGTAAGCATCTTGTGAAAGTAACACCGGGCTGTCACTATCTTTGACGGGATATTCTGGAGATAGAGGACAAATTTCTAAAGCAATCAAAGCAGCTAAACTCTGGTTTTGAGTAAAAAATAGTGCGCCAATTGCTCCGACTTCTTCTTTTGCTGATGCTACCAAATACACATCACAGGCTGGTTGTTTGAGTCTTTCGGCTAAAGCTAAAAGAATAGCTACAGAAGCTTTATTATCTAAGGTGTAACTGGCGATGTGATCCTTTAACCGAATGGGACGTTTACGGTGCTTCCCAATTACCATTCTGGTTCCTGGGCGAATACCTGCGGCTTCTAGTTCAGTAGTAGTAAGTTTGGTTTCAATCCAGGCATTTTCCCATTGTACAGGTGTATCTTCTTGCTGAACTTTTTGCGGCGATTCGTGGGAAACATGGCGAGAACCAAAGCTGAGAATACCACTAATAGTTTCATTATCTCCCAATAAGTCAACTACACCTTCACCATAAACCCAAGGAAAAGCACCCCCCAGCTTACGAACTTCTACGCGTCCGTCTTCGCCAAGATTTTTGACAATTGCCCCAATTTCATCTTTGTGAGCTGTAATGGCGATCGCTCGGCTAGAATCTTTCCCAGAAATTTTCGCAATAATATTATCGGCGCGATCGCTCCAAACTTCTACACCCAGTGCTGTAAATTGTTGCGTCAAAAATTGGTTAATTTCTGCTTCTGCACCACTAGGAGAATGGTGCATCACCAATTCTTCAATAATTTTAAATAGCTGGTCGTAATCCCACATTCACGAAAACAAGTTTAAATATTTGTATTTACCATCACACAATATCAAGATAGTATGCAAGCAATACCTGTACAAAAGCCCAATGCTCCTCAACTTCCAACTTTTACATCCATAGAAGAGGAGCGTCTGCATCGTCAACAGAGATTAGCAGCCGCATTACGTTTATTTTCTAAATATGGTTTTGATGAAGGAATCGCTGGTCATATCACAGCACGTGACCCGCAAAACCCAGAACACTTTTGGGTCAATCCTTTTGGGATGCACTTTGGTTTAATCAGAGTCAGTGACTTGATTTTAGTAAACCAAGAAGGTGAGGTAATTATAGGCGATCGCCCGGTAAATCGGGCTGCTTTTGCGATTCATTCCCAAGTTCATGCAGCTAGACCTGATGTAGTAGCTGCGGCTCATGCTCATTCTATCTATGGCAAAAGTTGGTCTAGCCTTGGTCGTCGTCTTGACCCCCTAACTCAGGATGCTTGTGCTTTTTATCAAGACCATAGCCTGTTTGAAGATTATACAGGTGTCGTACTTGACCCAACCGAAGGTCAGCGTATTGCCCAAACCCTGGGCAAAAACAAAGCCATCATCCTCAAAAACCACGGTTTATTAACGGTTGGTCACTCAGTTGACGAGGCGGCTTGGTGGTTTATCACAATGGAACGCTCTTGCCAAGCCCAATTATTGGCTGAGGCGGCTGGCAAACCTAGCCCAATTAAACATGAGTATGCCGAGGTAGCACATACTCAAGTTGGGTCACATAATTTAGGTTGGTTTAGCTTTCAACCTTTATACGAAATGATTGTGCGCCAAGAACCCGATTTGTTGGACTAATGTTCAATTTTTTTTGTTGACGCTTGAGCATTGCTGCTGCACCCAAAGCACCAAGCGTCAACATTCCTAAAGGTGCTGAGGGTTCAGGAATTTGTTTAGACTCAATAGCACGCAATGCTGCATCAGCTACTAACTTGTGACCCACAGTAGTAGGATGCACATCATCCCAGAAGAAATGCTTGTCTGGGTTTGAACAAAAAACTGTTGTTGTTGGTAGATGACAAGCGTTATCTACATCTTCAAAACCAAAGGTTGAAGGCGATGACATCGCTTGATTAGATAAAGAATAAGTATCAACCGAAATAATATCCAGTCCGTAGGTTTTATTTAAAGCAGCAATATTTGTTGCTAAACCTTGGTTAAACTCATTAGTGAACTGTCGAAGACGTTCAGAATCTAGATTGTTAAGCTTAACATAAGGTAGCTTTGACAGGTCGGACAGGTTAAATACGACAATATTTTTAGCACCGGCTTGTGCTAAGACTCCTAAAGCTTGAGAAATATTATTGACTGCTGTTGTTGCGTTTTGAGGATTCAGAAACAGAGCATCATTAGCTCCACCCCATACTGTATAGAGTGCATTAGGGTCAGCGTTTTGAAAGGAACTGGTATATAAGCCAACTTGGGCTAATATTCCGGGTAAGCCGCTATCTGGAGAGACAGCATTAATTATGCCAGTTGAAGAACCACCAAAGGCATAGTTTATGCCTTCTATAGGGGGAGTTGTACCTAACTCAGTGAATAAAGTAGGTTTTAAATCCAGTTTATCTGCCAAATAGTCCACCCAGATCAAGCCGTTAGAATAGCGTCCATCAGAAGGGTAGTCACTTGGGTTCGGCACAGTACCCTGGCTAGCGTTGAAGACGTTACCTTGATCAGATAAGCTATCGCCAAACACAATAAACTGGCTAAACTGCGCCGCCGATGCTTTTAATGGCAGCATGAAAGAGAAAAAGACAAAGCCTGCCGCTACAAGTTCTTTTTTCATATGGTGTTAATAGTGATATTATTTGCTGGGTATCAAGCAAGTAAACAGCCAGAAAGGCTGTAAATGTAGCATTTGTATTTTCAGATCATTGCAAAATTCGGTACTCGAAGTTAGATAATTGTGTAATTTTACTTAATTAATCAAGGCTTATTTATCGATAACTAAATATATTTATGTGATCTTTATGATTAATCCGGTAATTGATGAAGAAAAAATAAGGTGGACTGTTTATCCACCCTGATCAAAGCTAAATTAGGTACCTAAATTTAGGTAGGCGATCGCTTTAACTTTAAAGCATCCACAGCTGATACTCCTTCACCTGGAGTGCCAAAATACCATAAGGCCGCAGCCGCTTCAGCACGAGTCACAGGTTTTTTAGGTTGAAATAGAGTTGTATAGCCAAAGATTCGTCTAATATTTGATTGCTCGGCATTTTGGAAATCCGCCAAAACAGCCCGTAATGCTTTTGGGTCTATTTTCCCCACGTCTTGGAATCCCCAAGTTTGCTTAACCGCATCTAAATTAGCATTAGGCAAAGCTTGGCGAGTATCTAAGGGTACTTTCCATAAAATCAATTGCTCTCGCGTCAGAGGTGCATCTGGACGAAATAAAACTGTAGTTGCATCTCCAGATAAAGGGCTGGGAATTAAACCTGCTTCGGCTAACCCCTGAATTACGGGAAAATCCGGGTCTGTTTTTGACACATCACTAAAAGCTGGCTGCGTACTTTCCGAGGCCAAGCGTATTTGTTTGGCTGGATTGTTTGCATACATCGCATTGTTAGCAGCAACTAACCAGCGTGCATATATTCGCCGGGGAATGATTTTATTTGGCTCAAATTGGGTTGTGGGATTCGAGTTAGTTTTGGTTGTTTGCGGCTCGATGGATAAAATACCTAATGCTGTTAAGTCTTGGATATGTTGACGTAATTCTTGTGGCGTTTTGTTTAAGTCTGAAAATTCCTCTGAGGTAGGTGTGGTTGCAGCAGTTGTTTGGTTATTAGATGTGTTGTTTGGCTGTGTTGCCGTGTTTGTAGGTGCTGTTGGGCCAATAAACTGCGAATCTCCCGGTTGAGGAATATTATTATTTGGCGGAGATTGTGCTTCACTACTATTTGGAACGTAGTCAATTACTAAATTAGTAGCGGTTTGTGGTTGATTAGGGGCAGCATTTGTAACTGATTGGGCTTGAATCGATACGTTTAACAGCAAATTACTCCGACGTGCCTCAAAAGTACCGATATCATCGGCTGGTTGTTGCAAAATCTGCCAGTTATTATCCTGTAACTGGCTGCGATAAAAGCTAGTTATAAAATTGCTCGGATCGGAACTAAGCCAGCGAGTTGATACTTTATTTTCTGAACCAGTAGCAGGCTTAACTTCCTGGAGTGTGGCATTTGTATATAAAGGAATTTCTTTGGGAAAATCAGCAGGTAACTGGACTGTTGGTTGCTTCTGCCCTGGTTGTGTTTCTTTCTGAGTAGCTTCCCCAATGATAGTTGAATTGTTTTGCAGCCTGGGATCTGCTGCCAAAGATTCTTCCAGATTTTTGGCAGATGGAGTGTTGGTACAGGCTGTTAAAGAGGTGAGTAAAACAGCCAAACTTAATAAGGCAGCTGGACGTTTACAGGGAAGCACAAGCAGAAAATTATTAATAGCGTGTCCTTTTCTACCCTAGCGCAGACTGGCGATACTTCACGGTGAGTTACAAGATTTAGTTTTGCTCAAGCTAATGTGCAGACTAGCAGCGCAGGGCGGAAGTAAAAAGTCAAAAGTATTATTGAATAAACTTTTTCGGAATTTTAAATGGTTGCTTTATTTACGCCATGCTGTAGTAGTAGTTTAGATGATCGCAGTTAAGGAATACTGTGCTTTGATCAAGTTGCGTAAATTTAGGTTTTAGGAATTAAGTTTCAGCGATCGCATATTCGAGTTTTTACCAAAAATACTTAGGTGATCAATACACATATCTATAAAGTTGAATAATTTTTTATTTAATAGCTACACACTATTTATTGACAGAATTAGCTAAGGCTCTGCCTCCATCTGATTACTTATAATATTCTTTGAAGCTAAATTTTTATTTATGCACAATATATTTAATTTTCCTTATTTATAAAATATTGAATAGTAGCTCAAAACACGTAAAAATCTATTATTAACCACTACTTTGAATATAGGAATCATATTTGATTTTTGAAAAGAATCAGTACATTGTTACCAGCCTGAGAAGCTTTTGCCTATTGTCTAGTGCCTATTCCCTCTTTACACAAGTATGTTCAGTAATCAAACCAGATTCCTATAAAATCTCTAGACATCACAACTCAGGAGCCAACAAAATTGCTTGAAGAACCTATACTTACAAAGTGGACAAAAATTGGTCAATAATAAAATTTTTAAATTAAAAGTGATAAAATAAAACCACATCTATATCTAGCATGAGCCTCAAAAGAAAAAAGTTTGCACTCACTGATGCTAAAAAAACTCTAAGCAATTGTGAGAGTAAATACTCTTTCATGTAGCAAGGCGATCGCAGTTGTTCAAGAAAGCCGATGTTTGGCTGTGACTGTTTTTGCCACCCTCACAAAAGTTTGCTGATCACAGTGAGGAAAATGCTAATGTGATAAGTTATTGTGTTTTCACACCAACAAAAAGGAGTGATTTGTCAGATTCGGGCTAAATCACTCTATTGAAAGCACTATCAAGCTAGACTTAGAGAATTTTGAGCGATCGCTAACTAAAAGTTTACAAAAGGCAGTAAATTTGTGGTTAAGAGTTATTTAACTGCTGCGGTAAAGGGGAAGCTATTCTGAGAAAGTCGGCCCTAAAGCTAAACCAAGTTTAGGGTTTTAGTAGTGATAGTTAAGCCAAGCGTCAAGTGTTTGCTAGAACAATTAATGGCTACCAGATAAATACTATGGTATGGGCAATTTGTTACCTAAGATCTCAGCCAATTAAAGCGTTAACCTTCAGCGATCGCTGCACAAATCAACTTAGATTTAGTATAAAAAAATGCCAGTATAATTCTCTGTCAATTGTATTAGTACTTAAAACCGAATTTATACTGACAAGTAGATTGTTTTATAAGCAGTATGCTAGCTAAAAAGAAAACAAAGGTAGAACAAGATGTATCTTTCAAAAAACAAGGAAACTAGGGAATAGAGAACAAACAATAGTCAAGAGGTCTTGTTGATTCTATTTGTAGCAGGTGGTGCGCCGCCTGTGTTGCTGCTCTTCAGAAATATAGGGACAGGAAGGTGTAGGGCGATAGGAAAAGAAATAGTGTTTATTTCATATTTTGCTAGGGCGTATCCGCGCTAGTTAGAGACTTACATCAAAAACCTAGATTCAGATGGGAGTAGGAAAAATCTAAAATAGATATTAAATTGGAAAAAACAACGACCATCGACAAAAATTCGTTCATTGTACTTTCTGCAAAGCGTCGCCAGGTTGTTACCAGTGCTGAAACACGATTACATGCAAGTTTCCCAGGATCAGCCTACTTCTTTTGAGGCTCCTCTCCAGTTATTACTATTTGTCGATGGACGACCTAAGTCTCGACAACAAGTACAGCGCCTACGTGCTTACTTAAAAGAATTACAGGCTGAGTATAATTTTGAACTTCAAATTATCGATGTCGGTCAACAACCATATCTGGCAGAACATTTTAAATTAGTAGCTACACCAGCTTTAATCAAAATCCACCCAGAACCAAGACAAGTTCTTGCAGGAAGTAACATTATTGCTCAACTCAAGAACTGGTGGCCACGCTGGCAGGCTGCTGTCGATGCTTATTTAAAATTGCAAGAAGATTTACAAGAGCGTATAGATGATAATGGGCGTATATCATCGCCTAAATCAACAATTACTTCTGTTGCTGTTTCTGCGGAACTGCTCAGACTCTCAGACGAAATTTTTAATTTAAAGCAAGAAAAAGAGAAGCTTCAGGAACAGTTGCAATTTAAAGACAGAGTAATTGCGATGCTGGCTCATGACCTTCGTAATCCCTTAACAGCAGCAGCGATCGCTATTGAAACTTTACAATCTAACTACAATATAGAGTTAGGTGAGTTTCAGCGTTTGAAACCAGCAATGGCAGCGCATTTATTAAAACAAGCTCGTACTCAAACTAAGATAATTGATCGGTTAATTGCTGATCTGTTACAGGTAGGTCGAGGCAGCGATAAAGAGTTTACTATTATACCGCAAAAAACAGAATTAGGACAACTCTGTTTAGAAGTGTTAGAAGAATTGCGCGATCGCTACATGGCTAAATCGCAAATTCTAGAAACAGATATTCCTAAAGATTTACCCAGCGTGTATGCCGATCCTGAACGCATCCGTCAAGTCTTAGTAAATCTCTTAGATAACGCCATTAAATATACCCCAGCTGGCGGCAAAATTAGCATTGCCGGATTACACCGCACCACTCAAAAGGTTCAGTTTAGTGTCGGCGATACTGGCCCTGGTATTCCTCTAGAAAGTCGTGATCTGATCTTTGAAAATCACTTCCGCCTGCAAAGAGACGAAGGTACAGAAGGATATGGGATTGGTCTTTGTCTATGCCAACGTATTATTCGAGCGCATTATGGTCAAATTTGGGTAGACTCTAATGCTAATGGTGGTGCGTGGTTTCACTTCACCTTGCCAGTGTATCCTTTTTAATTACCTCAGAACAATTCGATTACGTCCTTCTGCCTTAGCTGTGTAAAGTGCTTTGTCGGCGGCAACAATTAAATCTGAAGGGGAAGTTTCCCAAGTCGGAATCAGGGTGGCTACTCCTATGCTCAGAGTAACATAATCATTCACAGCAGAAGCATCATGAACAATTTGTAAATTTCGCACCCCAGTTTGCATCGCTTTCGCAACATGAAATGCGCCAGATGCATGAGTATTGGGCATGACTACCGCAAATTCCTCACCACCATAACGCGCTACCAAATCATGATGTTTTTGTGCTTTCTTGTTTAAAACAGCACCTACCTTTTGCAAGCAAACATCCCCAGCCGGATGACCATATTGATCGTTATAAAATTTAAAATAATCAATATCACATAAAATTAAAGATAATGGGCAGCCTTCTTGGGCTAGATTAATCCACTGTGTAGTTAAATATTCATCAAAACGGCGGCGATTAGCCAGACCAGTCAAGCCATCAACATTAGCAAGTTCTTGCAACGCCAAGTTTGCCGCCTCTAACTGTTTGTATACTTGAGCTTGCTGTAGCAGGCGGCGTAAACGTTGGCGCAAAACTGCCCAGTGAATTGGCTTAGTAATGTAATCAGTGGCTCCTGCTTCAAAAGCACGGTCTACAGACGCTGCATCATCTAAACTAGTAATCATTAATATTGGAGTACGTCCCCATAGCTTAGAAATCACAGCACCACCCGAAGCCGAGTCTATATCTAGATTTGCCAGTGCTGAGATCAGATTATTTCGGGCAATTTGCAGCAATTGTTTACAGCAAGTAAAACCATCCATTACAGGCATAATTGCATCTAGCAACACTATGTCTGGTTTAACAGTCTCATAAGCATCTAAACACTGCTTACCATCTGTGACCTCAACCACTCGATAGCCTTCTTGTTCCATAGCTTCACGCAAAAGCACGCGGATGGTCTTATCATCATCAGCCACCAGAACTACCGGAGGTTGTTTAGAAAGTGAAAAGGGGCTTATCGCTGACATGAATTGCGTTCCACAGAAAATAAGATTATCGGAATGGGTAAACTAGAGTAAGGTTTGATTACACAACCAAAATGCTTCAAACTCAGGTTTTGTTTGGGGTATGTACAACCTTACTAAAATGTAGATAGGCTAAGTCCGCCTGAGTTGAAGTTATTGGCTAATGTTAATGGGCGGTTTAAATTTAGCCTGCAACCCTGGTTGAATAAAAGGTAAAGTCGTCCACTGAGATGGCGATCGCCGCATAATAATCTGCTTAAGTACGGAAATTGCAGCATCAGAATACCTCAATCCACAATCCAATTTTTTTGGATAACAGAAGAGTCAACCAACTGCTGTCTAAAAAATTTTAGATAATTACGTTGCATGGAAATCTACTAAAAAGCTAATAGTAATTTTGAGTTGTCTAGTTTTAACTTTGGTAGCAAATCTTATGCTTATATTTCCCTAGTGCTAAACTGTAATTGCTATTTTAGGTAAAACTTCAAACATCCTCTAAAATTCTAGAGTTATAAAGTTACTTTATATACATACTGATAGTATTATCAAGCCCAGTGATAAAGTTACTTTGAACACATAATAAGGATAACTTCAAAAATTATCAAATCTACCTTAGAATATAGCTAAAATCCAATCTGAGGAACGCTAGGCATCTGCTTTGTTTATCTATAGCTCAAGCTTCTATCTCTGCTGTTAGAGGATGTCTGAGAAGTATTAATATAATTTTCTTGATACCTCTTAAAAAGAAGTATTTAAGGGTTTCTACAAGTCTTAAATACAACACAAAAAAATTTTAGACATCCTCTTAAAGAAGAATTCAATAAATTACATAGGGTTATTATCAAGCTAGGTGATAAACTTTATGGTGAAAATTTAGAGAAGCTTAAAAATTTCAGTAAAATTTCTTACCTTAGCCTTGAATACTTATCTATGCTCAAAACATATGGTAAAGTTTCTGAGACATTACTGATTTATTGACTAAAATATATAAAGATAAAATTTAGTAAAGGTAATTGTTTGTCTACCGTTAAACAATTACCTTTAAAATAAACTTCTTACAAAAAAAATAATCTACTCCATTAATACGATGCCAGACTATTTAATGTACCAACAAGATAATTTTGTTGTTTTAGAAACCAATCAACCAGAGCAATTTCTTACAGCCGCAGAATTATTAGAAAAGTTGCAAAAAGTTTTACAAGGAATTAATTTACAGGATTTACCACCAGAATTGCAAAATATCGATTCTGTGCAAGATAAAGCCCAATATTTAATTGACACAAGTTGCGAGTTAGATATCGGCGCAGGACAATATTTACAGTGGTATGCCGTGAGATTAGAAAAATAATTTTTGGTAAGTTTAATTGTGCATAAGATATTTTGAGATGTTTTACTTCTGTATTTACTCGCCCTGTCAATAATTAATAAACCTGCCTAATGTCCCTAACGTCAGTTGTTGATGAGAAACTCATGAACAACTGACTCACCATTGATTATTGACTAGTAATTAAAGCTAATTCAATCTTATTTTCTCCTGGCTGGGTGATTTTAATCTCAACTCCAGGGCCAAAATAGCTAGTCATTTTTTCTTGCTTTTCTTGCCAAACATTAATTGGAATAAAAGGGGAATCAAATTCTAAAATTAACGTATATGCACCATTAGTTTCTTCTTCTCGTAAACCGGTAACTGTTGGCCTGTCTTCATCAGAGGGACTCAGCCCCAAGTAAGTCAGTGCTGTATCGAAGTGGTCATCTTGACCGTAGCAATATCGCGTAATGTCTTTGCGAATTTTATTTTGAGTGACTGTTGCTTGTTGCTGCCGTAAAGATAATACTTGTGGTGTTGTTGCTTGTGTGAAAGGTATGGGTTTAAGTTCATTGGCTTTGAGTGCCAGCCCTCCCAACAATAAAGGAAAACCGTAAAAAAAACCGACGAGATTTAGGGTGGCATTATTAGCAGCATAGGCGATGAAACCGACAATGGTTAATATGCTACCGATGGTTAAACCTAAAGTTCCCAAAGAGATTTGGCGTAACATGAGCTGAAGATAATATTTATTAACACATTAGTTTATTATCATCGGCTATGTGTAACAGATTACGGAAGACCAACCATCCAAAAACCTAGTTTGTCGTTTCTTCGCAATCATTTAGTCACAGGTTTGACAACTTTTGGCTGTTTGATCAAGCTTCTCCCGGTTTTGCGTTAACTTTAAACTGGATATAGTTAACCATGAGACAACAACAATGGATCTACAAACTATCAAAGAAAGAATTACTGCTGTTCAAAGTAAACGAGACTACCTATTAAGCCTCCTGGAACAGCCCAACTTAGGCACTTTGAGAGTAGATGTCAATCAAGCTTTAGAAGAACTAGACGATTTAATTGATGAATATAAACGTACTATTCCAGAAACGGGCAATAATTAAGTAGAGATATAAAAACTGCGTCGGTATAACTCTACGTTACGAGTTATATCGACGCGCCCATATAATCAATATTCCCAAGCTTCCAGAACTGAGCCAAACCTACGTTAAATTGCCAATAACGAAGCCGCAACATTATCCTGCCATTCTCGTATCTCCCCCACGGTGGCCTAGGTGTCTAACCATAGCGATGAGTTCGGTGGTAGGGACATCTTTCTTACAAAAATAATCAAAGTTAGCCATTCCCGTGGTAGGTGAAGAATGAGCATCTTCTACTGAGGAATAAGCAAGTATCTGAGTATGTGGAGAGATGGCTTTAATTTGACTAGAAGCACTCCAACCATCCATGATTGGCATCTGTAAATCTAGAACAATCACATCAGGCTGGTAGCGTTTCACCATTTCTACGGCTTCTTGACCATTACTAGCTAACCCAACAACTTGAATATTTTCTTGACAAGAAAAAGCTAATTGCAGAGTTAAGCGAGTTAGTTCGTGGTCATCAACCACTAGAACGCGTAACGCAGAAGACTCACAGGAGAGCATTAACATTCAAGGGAAAACAAAATAAATTACAACAGTGCTTATAGTTTATGAGAGTAAGTTCCCAGAATTACTCTATCTTATGGTTGAATAAGTGCTGTCTAGTCAACAAATTCATCTAGATAAAGTATTGAAAAATTATAGTTTGCTAAAAAAATTATTTTTTTAGTTATCAGTATAAAAACTAACTTTTTTAGAATCAAGCAAGTTTCCAGCTATACCTGTAGAACGCAGTGCCATATTCATCAGAGTTATTTGTGAATTAGAATCGGCACAATCATCGCAGGGACGGCGTTGTATGTAAGTACCATCACCTTGCAATTCCCAAGCTTGACGGTTATCTGCTAGCATGATTCCGAGAATTTCTTGCAAGTCTTTAGCAATATCTTGGTCTTTAATTGGTGTAATTACTTCCACCCGCCTATCTAAGTTGCGGCGCATCCAATCAGCACTACCAATATAGATTTCTTCCTGAGCATTGTTATAAAAATAATAGATGCGGGAATGTTCTAAAAAGCGACCGACAATGCTGATTACCCGAATATTTTCACTAATGTCTTTGATTCCTGGGCGTAAACAGCAAATCCCTCTAATAATTAAATCAATTTCCACACCAGCACGGGAAGCTTCGTACAAGGTGGCGATGATTTGGGGATCGACGAGAGAATTCATTTTGGCAACAATCCGGCCAGAAAATCCATTCTGAACATTTTCGATTTCACGCTTAATTAGAGATAAAAAGCGATCGCGCATATTCACAGGCGCGATTAATAATTCTCGATAAGACTTTTGCCGCGAGTATCCAGTCAAAAAATTAAATAAGTCCGTAATATCAGCACCTAATTCTTCACGACAACTGAACAATCCTAAATCGGTATATAATCGTGCAGTTTTTGGATTGTAATTTCCAGTGCCGATATGTACATACCGACGCATCCGATCTTTTTCTCGGCGCACTACCATGACGGTTTTGCAATGGGTTTTTAAGCCAACTAACCCATAAACAACGTGAACTCCAACTCTTTCTAAACGCCTTGCCCAGTAAATATTATTTTCTTCATCAAACCGGGCTTTTAATTCTACTAATACTGATACTTGCTTGCCATTTTCAGCCGCAGCAATTAAGGCGTTAACAATCGGCGAATCACCAGAAGTCCGGTAAAGGGTCATTTTGATAGCTAGTACATTCGGGTCATAGGCTGCATGGGTGATAAAACGCACAACCGTAGCTGAGAAAGATTGATAAGGATGATGTACTAATAAATCCTTTTCCTGAATTACTGCAAAAAAGTCTTTGCCTTCTTCCATCTCCATGACATCTGTATCTATACTCGGTTCTCGCAATCTTTGCAGACGCGGAGGAACGACAGACTGACGAGGAGGATCTTTTAATTCCGGCAAAGGCAATGCCATAAAGTACATCAAGTCTCGCAGACCCAATAAACCATCTACTTCATAAACATCGCTGTCTGTTAAGTCTAAATCTTGCAACAACCTTGTCCGGATTGGTTCTGGAGTCTGGGATTGAATTTCTATTCGGACGGGATTACCACCCATACGACGTTTACGTAGTTCCTGTTCGATCGCTAATAGCAGGTCATCTGCTTCATCTTCTTCTAGTGTTAAGTCGGCATCACGGGTAATGCGGAAGGGATGATATTCCTGGATATTCATACCCGGAAATAGCGCATCTAAATTATGCGCGATCGCCTGTTCTAAAGGTACACCTGTCCAGTTTGCTGGTTGCCCATTTTCTTGAATGCCTAACTCTGGTGGTAAAGGTAAAAATCGCGGTAGAACGCTAGGAACTTTGACTCTGGCAAAAAATTCCTCGTCAGTATCGGGGTTTTTGACGACAACTGCCAAATTTAAACTGAGATTAGAAATATAGGGAAAAGGATGGCTAGGATCAACAGCCAAAGGAGTCAAAACTGGAAATATTTGTTCTTCAAAATAATTATCTAAATAAGTCCGTTGTTTTTGATTTAAATTAATATAATCCAGTAGATGAATACGGTGTTGGGCAAGTAGGGGACGTAGAACTTCTTCAAAATGTTGATGTTGTTTGACTACTTGCGGACTCAGGTTCAAGCGAATATCGTCTAGTTGTTGTTGCGGGGTACGACCATCGGGAGTTAACTGAGTAACTTTTGCTTCCACCTGTTGCTTTAATGCTGCAACCCGCACCATGAAGAATTCATCTAAATTAGAACTGAAGATTGCTAAAAACTTTAGTCGTTCTAACAGTGGTGTGCGTGAGTCACAGGCTTCATGCAACACTTTACTATTAAATTCCAGCCAGCTTAACTCTCGGTTGAGATAGTATTGTGGATCGTTTAAATTGATGGGATTGGCGCTCTTTTTTGATTTTGGCATGACGATCTGCGGGTAGCCAGAAGTAGCCCATACGACTGGAGAACAATAAACATAGTAGTGGAAATAGGTGATATACGAGAAGCCGCTTTTTTACAAAAGTCACTATGCTTTGATAAAGTATGCAATCTCTGAAAAAACTTTATTTTTGCTTAATTTCTTTGGCTGCTGTAGAAATTGGTAATTGCAGATTTTGGTCGTAGACGAACTCGTTACGAATAGTTACCTCGCGTTTGGGAAGAGTCGAGCTATTCGCGATCGCCTCTTGAGGCGGAACCTGCAATGTATACTTCCCTGTGGGAACTCCATCAACACGATACAGCCCAAATTCGTCAGTCATAGCTGATAAAACTTCTGTACCAGCGAGGTTTACTAGTTCTACTCGTACATCTGGCATAGGTTGACCTGCAACATCGGTAATTCTGCCGGCTAACCCGTATTCTAATCTGGCGGCAAAATCTAAATTAGTTACACCAGCCATTCCCACCTCAGCAACCCGACTGGTTTTCGGTAAGGTAAGTTCTACAGGTAGCTTTTCTGGGTCAACTTCTACTCGATAAACACCTTCTGGTAAACCGCCGACAAAGAAATTACCACTAGAGTCTGTTGTTGCACCACCAACAGCCTTGTTGTGGTTATTCATGACTCGCACACTAGCACCACTTAAGTCATAACCTTGGTTTTCGCCTTGGAAGATAATACGCCCAGCGATCGCACCACGGTCTTTCCCAACAGAGCTAAAATTACTAGGAACGGCTCGGCCACCAGCAAACGATAAGTCTGATACTAATGATATTGTCAGGCGATCGTCACCAAAGCCGCCAAAATTATTTCTTCTACCTGCAAGCGGAATACCTTGATATTCCACTCTGGCAAACAAACCAGGAAGTACTTGCATAGTAGCACCGACAACTGGCCCGAAATTCCCCTCACTATAAGCTAGTCCCATTCGCCAACTCAGTTGTCTAATATCCAATGGATTATGGTTAAGTGTAGCTGTATAGCGAGTAGCGAAATCACCACCAAAATTGCTACCTAAAGATAGTTGATAACTGCGATTAAAGTCATAGTTTAAATTAGTAGTGTATCTATCACCAAACGTATTCAAAGAAAGCCTAGCAGCACGATTAATTTGATAAAACGCATTAAATAAATATTGCCCTGTAATGTCAGGTCTACCGCTTAAATATAAATTAGAAAATGGTCTTAAAGAGAAAGTGGGTGATATATATTCATTAGAATCACTCCCACTTTTACGGCTACGTGCTAGAAAACCTAACTGAAAATTATTATTAAATCGATAGCTCACTTCTGCACTATGATTCAGAAACTCACTAGAGTTTTTTCCATTACGATAACCTGATGGGTAAGACTGGGAATTAGCAGTAATATCCAATTTGCCTAATTGGATATCTAAATCTGTGTTGTAAGCTAACTTACCAAAAGAATTACCCACGCTAGCAGATAAAACAACAGGATTAGCTACTCGCCAAACTAACCCAGCTTGGCTTTGTAATGCATTGGGTATAGCTTGTAAAGAACCTTCAAAAGTTAAGTTGTTAGAAAGACCTTGACGAACTTGGTAAAAACCTGCAAACTGACCAGCATCAATACTATTATCATCAAACAAAGTATTTTGAGCTAAATTCCCAGTTAAACCAACACCAGCTAATTGAACATTGCCACCTGCTGGTAATAACAAATCAGAAGAATTTATGCGAACAGAACGAATTTCACTAGGAACGCTAAGATTGTTACGATCAAAAATTAAAACCTCAATTTGATTATTTTGACCAACAGGCAAATTAACATCAATAAATTCGTATCTACCATCAAACCCCACTTGTTGCTGCGCCACAACAATGCCAGACACTCTGAGTTGCACAAAACTAGCTGGTGGTGCTACACCTTGGAAAGTTTGTAAAGGTCTAGAACGTCTAGGTAATAGTTCATTAGCACTGTTATTTTGATTAAATCTGTCTGTTGGTATATTTGTATAGCCAACTTGCGCTCCTGTAAGATTAAGCGAATTTAACAGTGGATTGATGCCAATTTGTTGCCGCCCAACTTGATAAAGGAATCCACCATTACGTTTATAGTAAAAATATTCAGATAAATCAGGAGAATTTTCAAAATTATTATTGACACGTACACGCCATAAGCCACCTGCTAATCTGCCACCCAGCAGTGTAGAACTTTGTAACCTTACATCTCCTGAGTTATTAACAATATTTAACTCTTGTCTGAAATTAGAAAATCCATTGTTAGGAGCAAATACATCTGGTTGTAACTTAACTGTTTGGCTAGTATATTCAGTACTATTGTTGCCCCAAGGCAAGTCAATAATTAAAGCTAAATCTAACGAGTTAAACTCTATTTTTGAAGATAATTTTTCCCGTATAACAGTATCACTAATATAAGTAATACCTTTAATATTTTGAATATCATTATCACCAAGACTAATAACACCTAAAGGTGTGCTTAATTTTGTCTTACCGTCTTTGATTTCAACGGTAAAGTCAGCAAGTTTAGCAAAGTCTTCTAACGGCAATAATAAAGTATTCCCTTGACGTATAACATCTAAGTTGCCGACCTCTCTTCTATTGATGATTACCCCAAGCAATAAATTTTCTAAGTTTGAACTTGCCGTTTGAGTGAAAGTTATTCGTGAACCATTATCTACATTTAATATACTCGTACTGACATCTACCCCTTCTTTCTGAGGCTGTACTTGGGAAGGTTGAGTTTTTACAGGTTTTTGAGTTGATGCAGAAGTAGTATTACTAGCAGTTTTTTGTGGAACCTGTGACTGAGGCGGTTGTTTCGTTAAAAATGCGCCTAAATCTTCCGATTTTTTTGTTGTATTGCTGTTAGTTGAAACTTCATCAGGGACATTAGCAACTTTTTGTGGAACTAATGAATGAGGTGGTTGTTTCGTTAAGAAAGGGGCTAAGTCATCAGAATGTATTGCAGTTTCATTAAATGCAATAGTAGTATCATGATTCTCCTGAAGTGCTTGTTTAGCCAAAAAAGTTCCGAAATCATCAGCAGTTTTAGAAGTATCATTGGTAACAACTTCCGAAATTGCTGTAACAGTTTGCGATCTTTGTTTAGCTACAAAAGTTGCTAAGTCTTCTGGTGTTCTTGTAGCGATTGTAACTGGATCTGAGACTGTTGGATTTTGACCCTGTGAAGATTGTTTGGCCAAAAAACCAGCTAAGTCTTCCTGGGTTTTGGCTGCATCACTATTTCTGGCAACTTCAACTTTAGTAGCTTGTGCCTTTAATGGAGACGGTTGTTTTAATCTTCTTGAGTCAGTTTCACTTGTGGCAACTTTAACAGGCGTTGTAGTCTTTTTACGTTGAACTGATGACTTTGGTTTAGTTTTGTTCTCTGGAGTTTTTGCAGCAACCTTAGCAGGCGTTTTAACTTTGTGTTGAGTAGAAGACTGTAGCGGTTGTTGTTCTGCGGCTGAGTTGTCTGGTGTTGTTGCAGCAACTTTAGCCGGTGCTTTAACTTTATGTTGAGTAGAAGACTGTAGCGGTTGTTGTTCTGCGGCTGAGTTGTCTGGTGTTGTCGCAGCAACTTTAGCCGGTGCTTTAATTTTATGTTGAGTAGAAGACTGTGGCGGCTGTGGTGTTACTTGAGATCTGTCTGGTGTTGTCGTTCTATCATTAATGAAAAATTCAATACTGGCTTGGGTATTTATAAGTTGAAATTCAGACTGAGTAGGCTGTTCTGCTGACAAAGCTACTAGCTTATCTGGCTTTGCTGAATTTTCGCTGGTAGTAGCAACTTCAGAGGGTGCTTTGATTTGTTTGCATTTAATCAGTTGTTTAGTCAACAAATCAGGAGATTTTTCTGATGTTGCTAAACTTGCACTAGTGGTAGCTGTTGTGTCATCTGTACATTTATTAATTTGTTTGGTTAATAAATCTTCTGACTCATCTGATGTTTGTGCAATTTTATCAGTTAAAGAAACTTCAGAGAAGGTTGTAACTGTTTTATTTGGCAGAACTTCTGCTTCTTCATCGGAAATACCTTCAGCAGAAAGTTCCCATTCTTCTAAGCCATTTGTGGAAAACTCAGCAGATGGTGTAGTTTCAGGTGGAATAGGAGTAGCTACCGTATGCCGCGCAGTTTTATACGCTGGGTTAGCACTATTTTTATCTGGTGCTGTAATAGGAGTATCTTGCGCTGGTAAAGTTGCGACTTCTGCTGGTGGTAAAGGCGGTGAAGCTTGGTAGATCATATTTGAATACACACGCTGGTATGACAGCCTAAAAAAGTTCTAGGCTGGAAGTTAATTGCAGAGACAGACAAAATAGCTTAAAAACTAAAAAATTTAGCTGAAGAAAAGACGAAGTATCTACAATATCAGGAGCGGTTAAAAGGCGACTAAAAGAGTAAAAGAGTTAGTCTTAAAACTGTTGTATTTACTTTGCCACTGTAAAGGTAATACCCTTATCAATTGCAGTAGCATTCAAATTTCCATCAACATCTAAGACGTATTTACCAGGTGGTAATTTTTTGCTGATGTTAAGTATCAATTGACGGCGAGTACCAGGCAATACAGGATTTGAAGGTAGCGAGCCTGCTTCTAACAAACCATCTGGTAATTGTGTTTTTTTCGATTGTAAGTTAGCGATTTTTTTAGTTACACTTGCGCCAGGATATTTATTAGCAGGCCAAATTCCATATTGTCCGTTCAACCGGACATAAGCATTACCTTGGCTGGAAATATCAAATGCTGCTTTTACAGGAGCAGCTTTTGTGTCTACTATGATTGAATTGAGCACACCAACTCTTTTAATGTCACCAACGTAGCCGTAAACAGCAACACCAAAACGCCCAACAACTTTAACAGCTACTGTTGCTTTCGGATCGATGATTTCGTTGTCAGAGGGTAATTCTTCTATGAAGATAAAAGCTCGATGCTCACCTGGATTTGGCTGAACACGAGGACGAACAGCAAAGCGTACTGTTTGAGTTTGACCAGGAGGAAGAGTGAACTGAACTGGATTAACTATAATCCATTGAGCTAGTGACTGTTCGGTTGAAGATATAGGCTGAGTTTCGTTTTTTTCATTTAATGTCCAGCCTTGAGTATAAACTCTAAATGTGGCTGGTTTCGAGCCGTTATTTAGTACTTTAAAAACTTGAGTGTTTTGCTTTTTTTGCCCAAGATTTAATTCAAATCTTGGCGGACTAACACCAATTGATATTGCTGATGTCGGGCAAGATGCCAAAACAGATAGACCGACAGCAGCTAGAAGACTTATAGATATTTTTCTCATAACTTAATACACCACTTTGCTGTTTCTATTTATGAAATTTATATTAACTAGTTACCTTGTCATTCTGTTACTCTTATGATTAGGTTTCCCAAATAACTACCAGATGCTTTTATGGCTGATAAATTAAATTTAAAAGTAGCTGAACCTTGCACAATAACTTTACCTGAGTTGGAACTATTTCCCTTAAAACTTGGTTTTGTTTCATGAACAAGTTCAACAGGGATTTCAGATGATGGTTGATGAGTGTTAATTACATTTGGGAATTCATAAGTTACTGATAAATTATTCTCGCTTCCCTCTGTAACTTCTACCTCCCATGTAATTGTGCGGTTGATTTCTTTATGAAGATTAGGTGGCGTTGAGCCAAATGAGCCAACTATTTGGACAACTTGACCTTCAACAATTTCTGATAGGGGAATTTGTAAAGGTTCATTGGTGATTTTTAGGCAACCATCTGTAACACTCTCGCTACTGCCACAAACTATTTGAGCTTTTGCACTACCAACATTGCTAAGTTGGAACATACAAAGTAAAGCTGATGCTATACCAAGACAAACTTGCAGCTTCATCAAATTTTTTATTAGGTAATTTATAAAACGATGAATTTGGCAATTAAGTACAACTAGAGCAATAGTAATATTTCATCTTTTTAGCAAACAATTATCCTAAAAAGGTAAAGGCTGCCTCAGCAGCCTCCAGTGTTTTAGCCTGCTGAGGCAGGTTGAGTTAACATAAAATCTGTGGAGGAGATATTAATAAAATATTGAAGATACACCACAGAGAAATTAACCAAGCAAAATTATCTTGCTCTAAATCAGTCTTAACTGCCATTTTAATAACACAGACTGAAGTAAGTTTAAAGATTAAGTCAACTTACTTATTCAGCAGTAGCTGTGATTGTTAAAACTCCTCCCGTGTGAAGTCCTGACTCTTGAACTCCCGCAAAATTGAAAGTAAAGTTTAATGTTTTCTCTATGGCCTCAGCATAATCTAAACCAGGCGCATCGTCTGCGATTCCTGTCGCATTGTTACCTGTAACAGAAACGGTTACTGTCGAACCGTTTATACCTTTTGTCAAATCATTGCCGTTATAACTAATCTTATGGCGAATTTTACCAGTACCGCCACCTAGTCCCCAAAACCTATATACAGGAACATTTTCGTAAGTTTTGTTTGTAGAAGTTAAACCAGGGCCAGTAATACCACCAAGAGATTGAGATATAGTAGGTGAGGCTAAATCTCCTGTTACATCAGTTTTAGCAGATGTAAATGTGCCTGAGGTATTACCTCCTGTTAAATCTGCAATTGTTGGTTTGAATGTGATAGTATCGTAAGTCTCTAAAAACACTACATCTGGAACTACTACCTCAATTTTTACACCATAGTCAACAGCTTTTGCAGGTGTAGATAATAAGGCGCTTGCGAGAGCGGCTGTGCTGAGACTGAATGCAGCTAGAAATAAGTTTTTTTTCATGGTGACTATATAAATGAATCTTGGGGATAAGATTACAAAATAAATCTATCCTTGTAGTAAAAATGGCACATCAGAAAAACCACTAAAATTTGTAAAGTTTATATATATATAGACTGGTAAAATCACTAGATAGACACATTGTTGTCCAACAGAATGTTATGGTTATTTTTCACTAATTAAATTGCTATAAAGTTTTCAAAAAAATATTAAACCGTAAAATTACTATTAGTATTACCTATGTTTTGCTTTTGAAATGAAGTAAGTTATTAGTTAAGCCCTAATTATTTAAAATAAGTTTTTAAATGATGAAGTGGCTACATTTATGAACTCAGAGTATGCTTTGCTTATTTATTAATTAGAATAATTATTTTGGTATAATATTCCGTTTATTTACTATATTTTTATTTAATAGTCCTTGTTAATGATAAATCTACGTAAGTAGCTCTAGTTTGCAAGTATGTTTCAAGCTACTCGCCGTCGTCTCGCTATTTGGTATACTGCTGTAACTGCGGTGTTACTGTTACTGTTTGCTAGTGGTGTGTATTTGTATGTCCGTAGTACTTTGGTGGAGCGGATTGATGATACCCTTAATCATGTGGTGGAAATTGTAGAGCGATCGCTTGTCATCGAATCAGTGAATAACAATACTGACAAATTCCGCATCAATGTAGAAGCCAGTTTTCCCAACAATGCTCAGAATGCGGACGATGACCATATCGACTTAGAATGGTTTAGTCCTACTGGTCAACTGCTGTGGTCAACTTTATCAGAACCTCTCAATATCCCCATTCACGGTAATCATACTGGCGAAACAGTCCGAATAGCTAAACAAGACCAGTGGGGAGACTCAGAATTATCATTGCGTCAAGTAACACAGCGTGTGGAATTTGGACGACAAGTATTAGGATATCTGCGTGTAAGTCATCCTTGGTTTGAAGTTACCAAACCCAGCCGCCAGCTACTTATAGATTTAGCCTTGGGTATTTGGTTAATGTTACTATCTGTAGCTGCAAGTGGCTGGTTTCTTTCTGGTAAAGCAATGGAACCTGTAGGTGAATCTTACCAACGTCTCAAGCAATTTACTGCTGATGCTTCCCATGAACTGAGAAGTCCAATTGCTTTGATTCAAACTAATGTGCAGGTTGCACTGTCTGAATTGGAATTAGTAGAAACAGAAGCTAGTACTTGTTTTAACTACCGCCAACAATTAAAGGTAGTGGAACGGCTGACGCAACGTTTAGGTAAGTTAGTTAATGACTTACTGTTTTTAGCACGACAAGACAGTGGTATTAGTAAAGTTGATTTTTCGCATTGTCCTTTAGATGCTTTGCTTATGGAAGTTGTCGAAGAACAGCAACTGTTAGCTAAGGAAAAGAGTATCAATCTAAATTTAGAGTTAGTTGACCCTCCTACTGCCGACACTAGTCCTGAATTGCTAGAAAATTGGTTTACAGTATTAGGCAATTGGGATCAACTGATCAGACTATTGACAAATTTAATTGGTAATGCATTACAGTATACTCCCACAGATGGAAAGGTAAATGTGGAATTGGCACGCCTAGAAGGAACTAATCGCGTGTCGAGAATGCGTACCAACACTGCTCAATTACAAATCAAGGTGAGTGATACCGGTACTGGTATTCCCTCAGAAGCACTACCACGTTTGTTTGACCGCTTTTATCGGGTAGATCCTGCACGTACTCACAAAAAGAGTGAAAGTATAAGCACAGACAAAGCTACTGGTTCAGGATTAGGGCTGGCGATCGCTCAAGCTATTGTCGAACATCACCAAGGACAAATTCAAGTTGAGAGTACCCTTGGCAAAGGAACGACTTTTATTGTCACTCTACCCATAACTCTAGAGTCTTAAATTTTATTTTTTTGTTTCTTGTGAAATTAGTCAATTTTTCAACAAAAAGCCTGTTTGAGATAATCATCCGCAAACAGACTTGACTTTTTTTGACTTTTAATTAGGCTTGTTCCCAAAGCTCACGGATGCGATCGGGGAGCCAGCCAGCAATTTCTTGAATTCGCTCTTCGGAAAGTTCGTCTTTGGTAGCAGAGAAGACCGCTTTAATTGCCTGATCTCGGTCTACTGTCCCAGGTAGTCCTCCTTCATTAGCAACTCTGGTAAGAAATAGATTGGAATCAATCCCAATTGGAGCCGGCCCTCTTAAAGGTTGACGGACTCGACTTAAAAATCTCACAATTGGATTGGTGTCTTTCCAAAGTTCAGCGACTTCCATTTCGAGTGCTTTATCTTCTGTAGGCACAGCCTCATGATGCAGCTCTGACTCAACACGATCAATCGCATCTGTCGTCATTAAGTCGCGCATGACGCGAAACACAACTTCGCTAAAGTCTCTTGCGTCATATAGATCGGCAAATCCGGCTTGAACCATAACCTTTTCTAGAAAGGAGCTATGTTCGTCGGCGATCGCAGTTCGAGAATCTTCAATCTCCGTTGGGTCAACTTCTGGAATGTTTTTTCTAAATGTTTGATCTGGCATTGTTTTTTGTGCTTGTTAATTTTGAGTCTTTATGCTTACTTATGTAAGTTCGCACAAATCAAAAACACTTAGTGTCCTCCAGAAGTTCAAATGCTATCTATCCAAAAGTTAGAAATTTCACGCATAATATCAGAGAGCTTACATTAATACCGACAAGCTATTTGCATAGCGATTTCATCCCTTGTGTCATCTGTGCCGTTTAATTAAACGTCTACTACGGGCATACAGATATCCATCATAACTCATATAGAATTTGCTTTAAATCAAGCTTAGGTTTAAGTCAACAAAAGTTTTGAAATTATTATCGCTACAATCAATAAAAAATTTATTATTGTCTTCCTACTTTAGGAATAACTATTTTTTTATATTTTTTTATTTTTTTATCCCCCAGTTAGATATATCACCATAATTAAATTTTTAAATTGAGATTATTGAGGGATCGGCATCAACCACAATATTCCTACCAAAACCATACAGTTGAGTAATCAGCACAATTTAATATGAACTCGCTCAATCTTTGCCTCTCCTTATTTACTACTAACTACGCAATGGGGCAGGCACAAAATGCACATCCAAAGTTGACAACTCTTTCATATCAAGAAAGGGGTTCAGGAAGATGCCGATACTAGATATGCAAAATTCACAAATTTATAGGGTTTTGGAAAACATACTCAATATCATTAGGAGTTAACCATGAATATGAAATCTCAAAAATTACGCAAATATGCTGGCATCTTCAGTGTTATGTGCGGAGGTTTACTGATTAGTGTGCCTGCAATTTCTCAAACAGCAGTAGCACAAGAATCTAATTCTCCAACATTAAGGCAAACTAATTCTAGAGTGAATCCCTGCCCTAGTGTTTTCTACGAAGAACCTTTTAATAATCGAGTTCTAGTACCTGAAGGATGTCCTGCTAATGCAATAACTCAAAGACTAGCTAACCAAGGGATTCTGTCCACAGCCCGCGCTCAAACTCAATCCCCTGGTACAACTACATCCTCACCATACCAAACAGGACTGGGCGTAGGCGGAGAAACACCCCAGACAAATGCTAATAGAGGACAACTTAATCCTTGCCCTCAAGTCTATTATCAAGAACCTTTTAACAGTAGAAACCTTGTACCTGAAGGATGCCCACCTAATACTTTCTCCCAAGGGCGACAATCACAAGGCGCAACATCTAATCAAGGTACTTCGGTAAATCCACAGGTTTCTACAGGTGGAACCACAACTCAAACACCTTTGCCATCACAACAACAAGCTCCTAGTGCAACCATCGCCCTTGCTAATGGTTTAGTTAACATTAATCTTGTGAATGATACTGCGGCTAAAGTAACTTATCAAGTAATCGGTGATACCGCAGCGCGCTCTCTTCCAGGTAAATCAAATGTGATGCTACAAAATATCAGCGCACCAGTTACTGTTACATTTGAACGAGAAGATGGTGGATTATTAACAGTAACCCCACAGCCTTCTTCTGAACAACAAGGAATGCTAGAAGTCAGGTTAAATGAAGCTACTGATGTAGCTCAAGATAGAAAAGCGATGAGAATTCAATCAGACGGTTCTATTTTCTTGAACTAACTTAAACAGGAAGTCTGATATATAAATCATGTAAAGACGTAGCAATGCTACGTCTCTACAAAAAATTACTTACAAATTAGTACCCTCTGTACTAGATGGCTGAGGTAACTGAGGTTCAGGCTGAGGTACAGGTTGGGGATTTAAAAATTGCTGCCAAGTTCTAATTTGCTCTTGGGCAGTACTGTAAACACTCGTTCCTTTAGGAATTAACCCAGCAGTTTCAATTGCTTGACTGAGATTTGTATTACTTTGATTACGGGCAATATCTAATAATTGTTGACTCCATTGGTCAATGCCGACATTCGCATCTAAGCGGAGAATACTTCTACTAGGTACTTTTTCAGCTAAACGAATAGCCTCAACTAAAGCACCTGGTGTTCCCACAGCTGCCATTTCCCGTGCTTTCTGCCAATTTTCTTTAGCACGAATTTGCCCTTGCCAATCATCAATAGCTGCTTGTGCTTCGCCAGAAAGCGATCTTCCTGAAGATGCAATTGGTTGGACTGTGTTAATTGCTGCTGCTAAATCTCCAGTTTGAGCTAAGTCTCTTGCCTGATCTAAGTATGGCTGGTCTTGAATGCGTTGTATTTTAGCTGTCCAATTATTAATTCTTTTGCGAGCATCTGGATACAATGCCCGACCCCTACGGATTTGGCTAGCTTCTGCGATCGCTGCCTGCAAGGAGTTGATATCCTCTAGTAATGCCATTTGTTCGGCACGCTCTAAGTAAGGTCTATCTTCGATTGTTTGTACTTGAGCTTGCCAACGGCCTATTTCTTGTCTAGCTTCTGAACCACGAGGATTATTACCTGGTATTTGCTGGGCTTCAACAATTGCTGCTGCTAAGTCGTTAATTGTACCTTGGCTCGCCAGTGTCCGCGCTTTTTCTAAGCGGGCAACATCTTCAATTTCTAATTGCCAACGGGCAATTAATTGTTGTGCTTTATTATAGTTTGGCCGGGAAGGGTCGATTTCTTGTGCTTGCGCGATCGCAGTTTCTAAACTAGCAACTGTACCTAGCCAAGCACTTCTTTGCGCGTCTGCTAAAGCGATAAAGTCTTCTATATCGGCTTGTAATTTAGTATTGTCGGGAATTTGCCTAGCAATGTCTAAGGCTGTATCTGCATCTTTTGCATCCAACTTAGCTTGTGCTAAATCCAGCATCTTCCGTCCAAATAAGGGAATGGACTCCTGGGCTTTTTTATAGAAATAGCTATCTTCCCGAATCGATTCCGCAATTTTGATTGCTTCTAATATGTTATCTACTACTTTAGATTTAGCTAAACTATCAGCTTTATCTAATTTATCGCCATCTTCCCGTACAGATACAATCAGGCGGTTGAGTTGATCGTATTTAGTACTTGCCCAGTATTGGTTGTCTACATACTGTAATTTTGCTGCCAGCAAAGATGCTGATTGCCAACGCCTTTGCTGCAATTGTTCTTCTACTGTTTTGTAGATATCTTCTGCCTTAGCCCAGATAGTTTGCCATTTGCTAATCTTCTCATCTACTAACTTATAGGCTGGCAGGTCTTCAGGTACTTTCTCGGCTATGGCGATCGCTTCTTCTAAATTGCCACCATGAAAACTTTGATCAGCTAATTTTAAAATATCCCGTGACCATTCCTCGACAAACCGATCAATTTCGCCACGCAGGGGATGATTTTGTGGTAATTGTTTAACCAGAGCGATCGCTTGTAACAAATCATTGACCGTCTGTTTAGAAGCCGCTAACTGAGCGCAGTGCAACCGCACCGACGCACTCGCTAACGGCCAAAAAATCGAGGGGCAGTTAGGAGCAGCTGGCAACTTCAATAACATTGCCATTGCCAAAAACCCTATACTGCCAGGAATCAACGCTAATAATATTGACCATAACACCCAACTTTTCATCCAGCGTGGCAAAGGCCTGGAACGTTTGCTGGGTGAACTACTTTCTGCTGAATGATTGTCTTTTATAGGTAGTCCGTCGGAGTTACTTTCTGTTTGTTGCTTCACGGAATTAGAGGTAGAACCAGTAGCTGGGATGGCAAATGCTTGATTGTCGCCGAAATGAGGTGTTCGGTTTATATGATCTGGTTCTCTGGCTTTGCCTGGAGTCCAACCGTCTGGAATATCCCGCTCTGTCATTTCTCACACCAAAAATTTATTAAACAGCGATCGGTTCTATATCAAGAATTTAGTTGTTGCCATAGTAGCTTTGTCAGCCTTAAAAAGCTACTGTTTTTCTCATCTTTCTCCTGGTATACCTTTAACCATTGTTTGAATCAGTCTTATTTTATACTTTCTTGAGAAACAGAAGATTCAGCTTGTAAATCAACAATTAACTGTGCTAAATGATCGCTACTTGCTTGGTACACTCTGCCACAAAAATCACAAGTTGCTTCAGCCCCATCATCTTTAACAATCATATCTTGGAGTTCTGCCTCTCCTAATATCTTAAGTGCGCCTAGTACTCGATCAAAAGAGCAACCGCAGTGAAAACGTAATATCTGAGTTTCGGGAAATATGCTTAGTCCCATATCTCCTAGCAGATCATTAAAAATTTCTGGTAGTGTTTTACCAGCTTGCAACAATGGGGTAAATCCTGATAAGGCAGCCACCCGTGATTCTAAGGTTGCTACTAAAGCTTCATCTCTGGCAGCTTTAGGTAAAACTTGCACTAACAACCCACCTGCGGCAGTTACTCCCGATGCACCTACAAATACGCCTAAAACCAAAGCTGAAGGTGTTTGTTCGGAACTTACTAGGTAATGAGCTATATCGTCACCAATTTCCCCAGAAACAAGTTCTACGGTACTAGAGTAAGGGTAGCCATAACCAATATCTCGGACAACGTAGAGATAGCCATTGCCTACTGCACCACCGACATCAAGCTTACCTCTGGCGTTGGGAGGCAACTCTACAGATGGGTTTCCGACATAACCGCGTACTGTTCCATCTAAGCCTGCATCTACTAATATACCAGCCAAAGGCCCATCGCCTTTAACCCGGACATTCACCCTAGAGCCAGGACGTTTCATACTAGAAGCCATTAATAAGCCTGCTGTCATAGTGCGCCCTAGTGCGGCTGTGGCTACATAGGAAAGCTTGTGACGCTGCCTAGCCTCTTCCGTCAAACGTGTAGTAATGACACCTACTGCACGAATCCCACCTTCAGCTGCTGTAGCGCGAATTAACTGATCCGCCATGAAAAAACCTTACATTTCTTAACAAGTACGTATTTTCTATTCTATGTTCTGATTTGCGATTTAAAGTGAGGGTAGGAGGATTAGCGATCGCATTTGCAATACTAGAAATAGGGGATAGGTAACAGGTGAGAGGTTACAGAGTTGAGTAATGTCTTAACTACCTTGCCTATTGCCATAATTCATCACTCAAAAGATTTTTCCTGAATTCCTTATATTTTTCAAAATAATGTTCGGTAATTATCAACAAAGCCAACTGCGAATAGAAATCGAGGCATCAGCTAGTGCCATTGCTGATAGCTTACTGCGTCCTGCACAACTAGAAAAATGGCTATTAGGACAACGCTTTGCCCCAGGAATGCCAGAAGAAATTTATCCAGGCTTCCAGTTTACAAGCTGGACTGGGCCGATCTCAATTCATCATCAAGTAGATGTAGCGAAAACTAATTGCCTGCGCTTAGTGCTGAGTGGCGGTATTGACGGTTTCCATGAATGGTATTGGGGCGAGGGTTGGGTACAGTCCCGCTTGGAAGGAATTTCGATGTTTCCCCTAAATCTAGGTCAAACCCTGAGTTTATTGAGCTTACGTCAGTTTTTACTACAGGCTGGTAAACGGTAAGCTTAGGAAGCTAGGGAACCCAAAATAATGTGGGCTTAATTCTCAAGCTTCTCTAGCTCCAAATTCTTTCAAAAAACTTTACTAATCTTCAGCCAATAAGACTTGCTCAACTGTTAATTCTAATTCGGTAAAAGTTGCCGATAAAATCCTTTCTGCACCAACAAACTCTACTGGTTCGTATAGTTCTTCAACTAATGTCAAAACAGTCACTTTGTTTATTAAAGGATCTACAATCCAATACTCTGGAATATTCAGAGCATTATACTCAACTCGCTTGGCTCGATAATCTACTGTCTTTGTTGATTCACTAACGACTTCTACTACTAACAAAGGGGGTGGTTCATTAACTTCAATTACCGCTTCTCTGTTTCTTAATTCTTGCCATTGTGACAAGGGAACTACAACTACATCAAGAATTCTTGATGTATCCTATTTGCCAGCACGGGGAGAACGAACACCAATAACCATTTGTTTAGCAGTCCAATCTAATTTGAGTCTGAGAATTTCATCTCGAAAGCGATGATAGAGAAATGCCACCACTGCCCCATGCTGTCCACTTCCCAAACTCATGGGAATCAATTCTCCATTGACTAGTTCGTAACGAGTATCAGTGCCATCATTGTATTTTAGGTATTCGGCAAAAGTGAGTTTTGGGGTAGTTGTAGTCATAACCTCTTTTGCTGACGTTGTTAATTATTACTTTGACTTAACCACCAGAACTGAACAATTAGCTTCTTCCACTACTTGACTGCTGACAGAACCCTGAACAATTCGTTTCATCCCAGTCAAACCGCGACTACCAATAATAATTAAATCAGCTTTATAAATATTAGCTAGGCGAATAATTTCATCGGCAGGTTCGCCAGTGACTAATTCGATTGCACTTTGAATAGATAACTTTTCTTGGTAAGCTTGCAGTTGTTTTTCAACATGAAAATAAGACAAAGTTGGTGATTCAGGGTGAGGCCGGTCTGCGGATAGTTCTAGTTCTGATTCTGGCGTGGGAAAAACATGGCAAAAAACAATTTTGGTTTCTGCTGACAATACCAAATCACCTAAAACCTGAATTACGCGTTCTGCAAGTTCCGTCCCATCCAGAGCTACCAAAATATTTTTTAGCACTGCCCTCGTCTCCTCAAACGTAGACCCCTGACACTCAATGTTCACACAATCTCATGGAAATTTGAGTTTATCTAAACTTAGCTATGCTGTGCGCCATAAAATCGCATTTCAGCAATTACTGTTTAAAATTTAAGTGTGAAGCCAACAAGTGACAATTGCTAAAAGTATAGGAAAAAATTAAGCATTGCTATCACTCATCTTGCTGAATTCGCTGTCTAACTGAATCAGCATGAGAAGGTAAACCTTCAGCTGTTGCCAATAAATCAATTGCGCCAGCTACTTTTTGCAGGGCAGTTGGTGAGTATTGAATAATACTAGAGTGTTTGAGGAAGGTTTCTACGCTTAATGCGGAAGCATAACGAGCAGCACCAGAGGTGGGGAGTGTGTGGTTAGGGCCTGCTAAATAATCACCTACGGCTTCTGGTGTTGAGTAACCTAAAAATATAGCTCCTGCGTGGCGAATTTTTGGCAAGATAGCCCAAGGGTCTTTGATTTCTAATTCCAAGTGTTCGGGGGCAAACTCATTAGAAAGTTCTGCTGCGGCTTCGAGAGATTCTACCAGCACAATTAAGCCATAGTGAGCGATCGCTTTTTCTGTATCTATCCGTCGTGGGTGATCAACTAATTGTCTTTCAACTGCTACTTGCACGTTTTTAGCCAAAGCAGGATCGGTAGTCAGCAAAATCGCCGCCGCCATTGGATCATGTTCTGCTTGCGCTAGCATATCAGCCGCCACATGGACAGGATTTGCGTATTCATCAGCAATAATTAGCACTTCGCTAGGGCCTGCCAGCATATCAATGCCGACAATTCCATAGACGAGTTTTTTCGCTAAAGTGACATAAATATTGCCCGGCCCGGTAATTATATTGACTTTCGGAATTGTTTCTGTACCATAGGCTAAAGCTGCGATCGCCTGCGCTCCACCAACTCGGTAAATTTCTTGCACTCCAGCTTCTTGGGCAGCTACTAACACTGCTGGGTTAATTACTTTCCCCGCGCCTGGAGGCGTTACCATCACCACGCGCGGTACACCTGCCACTTTGGCTGGAATTGCATTCATGACTACCGTGCTAGGGTAGCAAGCACGTCCCCCAGGTACATATATCCCGGCTCGGTCTACAGGAGTGTAGCGTTTGCCTAACACTACATCATCCTCGCCAAAATTTACCCAGCTTTTTGGGACTCGCTGACGGTGAAATGCTTCAACCTGAGAGCAAGCTAATTGGATTGCTTTGAGTAATTCTTTAGACACTTGTTGATAAGCTGCATCCAGTTCTGAACCCGTAACACGTAGTTCTTCTTGCTTCAAGGTTTGGTTGTCAAATTCAGCCGTGTAATGTAACACAGCTTTGTCGCCTTGACGCTTTACAGCTTGCAACACTTCCCGCACCGTTGCTTCTTTATGAACCACTTGTTCGTCATGGGTGCGATCGCAGATACGTTGTAGTTCTGCTATAACGTCTGCCTGCTGAGTAATAATTCGCAGCATGGAGTAAGGAAAATGCCAAAATTTTTAGATTATTCCTGAGAATTAGTCTTGCTCTTAACCCCTAAGGGTGGCGAGTTTCATTCTGATTCTCATCTCTAGCTTAACCTGGATTTTTTTGATACCACCAAGGCTACCAGCATATGGGTAAATTTATCAGACGACTCATTATAGTTAGTGTCTACTGACAATTCATCCTGATTCGGAAGCAACATTGACAGTTACACCGCTGATAATAGTGGTAGTTAGTTAGGGAAATAATTTACTGAAGTACTTTATTCTAGCTTAATTCCCAGGTTCAGCATACAAAATCTTAGGTTGGGTGTGAACCGTGTAGTAGTGTAACGGTAAGATTTTCCTCATACCCTGACACCCGACACCCGCACACTCTTTGTTTTTGCTATTTCCCAAAAATTTTTGGGGAAATTCTGACATTGGCATCTTAGATGCTATATTAGTAAATCTAGTAGTGTGTGTACATATTAATAGTCTTTTTGGAATTGACTGTGGCGAATACAAAGTCTGCTCTCAAGCGCGCCAAAATCGGAGAACGAAATCGGCTGCGTAATAAAACTTACAAATCAGCTGTTAAGACGCTGATGAAAAAATACCTTACTGTTGTAGAAACCTACGCGGCTAATCCTACGCCCGAACTCAAACAGCAAGTAGAAGAACGGTTGGCTGAGGCTTACAGCAAAATTGATAAAGCTGTTAAGCGTGGCGTACTGCATCCTAACAATGGTGCTAGAAAAAAATCGAGACTAGCTCAAAGACTCAAGCCACTCGCACAAACAGCATAGTAAGTAGTCCAAAGTCAAGAGTCCAGAGTCAATAACTCAGACTTTGGACAATTGACCATTGATAATTGACGAAAATGCAGCTGATTGACACCCACGTTCATCTTAACTTTGATAGCTTCCAACCAGACTTAGCAGCAGTGCGATCGCGGTGGCAAGAAGCGGGAGTAGTACGTTTAGTACATTCTTGTGTCGAGCCATCAGAGTTTTCCAGCATTCAAGCTATCGCCCACCAATTTCCCGAACTTAGCTTTGCTGTGGGGTTGCATCCTTTAGATGCCGAAAAATGGCAAAGTGATACAGCCGAGAAAATTAAATACTTGGCAAGTTCAGAACCGAAAGTAGTAGCGATTGGCGAAATGGGTCTGGATTACTACAAAGCTGAAAACTATGAGCAACAGCACATGGTATTGGAAGCGCAACTAGCCATCGCAGCCGAACTCAACCTTCCAGTGATTATTCACTGTCGGGATGCAGCCAGTTCATTGAGGGAAATCTTGCAAAAATGGCAGGATATTAAAGGGGGAAGTATTCGGGGTGTTATGCATTGCTGGGGTGGAACACCCGAAGAAACTCAATGGTTCCTTGACCTGGGTTTTTATATTAGCTTTAGCGGGACTGTGACATTCAAAAACGCTAAAGACATTCACGCCTCAGCTGCGATGGTAAGTAGCGATCGCCTATTAATTGAAACAGACTGTCCATTCCTTGCTCCTGTTCCAAAACGGGGCGAAAAACGCAACGAGCCTGCTTATGTGCGTTATGTAGCGGATAAATTAGCTCAGTTGCGGGGAGAGACAGTAGAAGCGATCGCTCATCAAACCACGCAAAATGCCTGTAAATTATTCGGATTGGCTCTGTAATATTGAACTGTTTAGGCCGCAAGGTGTGGTAAAAAGAATAAAACATCAGGAGGATAAAAATATGATAATATTAATCCCTCCAAAACATTTAGCTTGCGTCATAATGATAAAGGAAGAAACAAAAAAATTTTAAGATAGATACTCTATTGTTATCAACTTGACCATCCTCCACTCTCCACATACGGATGCTCTAAATACATGACTAACCTTGACAACCGACATTAAGCCAGATTTTGGCAAAATCTACCCTGCTTTGTATTTAAACCTATAGAAAATTGTTAAAAGTAATTGCCTTGTGATTAAAACCCACCAAAACCAAGCTTATCTGATTAAAGACCGACAAAGTGCGGCTGATTCTCATTATCTTTTTAACTTATCGTCAAATTAAACGATGTATTTAAAGATACAACATTTTTGAGTAGCGTCAGATAATTTACGCGTTTTTGGGAGGGGAAGTGAGGAAAAGAAACCATATGCAGAAATATCTCAACCCTCTATTGTTGAGAAATCAAGGTAATAGCTGGATTTTAATAGCTATTGACTGTTTACAAGGGCGTTTACCCCCCTTGGCAAAATCACCCTGTTCAGATTAAAAAATGGCTGCGGGAGACCGCAGAAATAAATAGCAGGTGGCACAAGGAGTAGTTCCTAACAGCTAAGGACACTGGCTGGTAGAAGGAAGCGTCCCACAGCAGTGTCCTCTAAAAGTTTAACCAGGTTGACAAAGGTAGAGGCATGAATAAAGACAAGTATATGGAACCCGCCTTTTTGTTGCCCGACTTGATTGAAATCCAGCGATCGAGTTTTCGCTGGTTTTTAGAAGAAGGGCTGATAGAAGAACTTAACTCCTTTAGTCCTATTACAGACTATACAGGTAAATTAGAGCTGCACTTTTTAGGTCAGAACTATAAACTTAAGGAGCCTAAGTATAGCGTAGAAGAAGCAAAACGGCGGGATAGCACCTACGCAGTCCAAATGTATGTTCCCACACGCCTGTTGAACAAAGAAACAGGGGACATTAAAGAACAAGAAGTATTTATTGGTGATTTGCCGTTAATGACCGATCGCGGCACCTTTATTATTAACGGAGCCGAGCGGGTAATCGTCAACCAAATTGTGCGATCGCCTGGAGTTTACTACAAATCAGAAATCGATAAAAACGGGCGACGTACTTATTCAGCCAGTCTGATTCCCAACCGGGGAGCATGGCTAAAATTTGAAACAGACCGTAACGACTTGGTGTGGGTACGCATCGACAAAACCCGTAAACTTTCAGCCCAGGTACTCCTGAAAGCCTTGGGTTTATCAGATAATGAAATTTTTGATGCCCTGCGCCACCCAGAATATTTCCAAAAAACCATCGAAAAAGAAGGGCAATTCTCAGAAGAAGAAGCCCTCATGGAGTTGTATCGCAAACTCCGTCCTGGTGAACCACCCACCGTACTAGGTGGACAACAACTATTAGACTCTCGCTTCTTCGATCCCAAACGCTATGACTTGGGTCGTGTTGGTCGATATAAACTTAACAAAAAACTCCGGTTATCAGTTCCCGACACCATGCGCGTGCTGACCCCTGGCGATATTTTGTCGGCTGTAGATTACCTGATCAACCTGGAATATGACATTGGTAGTATAGATGACATTGACCACTTAGGCAATCGTCGTGTAAGAAGCGTGGGCGAATTGCTGCAAAACCAAGTACGGGTAGGTTTAAACCGCCTAGAACGGATTATCAGAGAACGGATGACCGTATCTGATGCGGAAGTTCTCACCCCAGCATCCTTGGTGAACCCCAAACCATTGGTAGCAGCCATCAAAGAATTCTTTGGTTCCAGCCAATTAAGTCAGTTCATGGATCAAACTAATCCACTGGCAGAACTGACCCATAAACGCCGACTTTCCGCTTTAGGACCTGGTGGTTTGACTAGAGAACGGGCAGGATTTGCGGTGCGAGACATTCACCCCTCCCACTACGGACGGATTTGTCCCATTGAAACCCCAGAAGGCCCCAACGCTGGTTTGATTGGTTCCTTGGCTACCCATGCCCGTGTTAACCAGTACGGATTTTTAGAAACGCCATTCCGGCCTGTAGAGAACGCGCGGGTAAGATTTGATCTACCTCCCGTTTACATGACCGCCGATGAAGAAGACGATCTGCGGGTCGCACCAGGAGACATACCTGTTGATGAAAATGGTCTAATTATTGGGCCGCAAGTACCAGTACGTTACCGTCAAGAATTCTCCACCACAACACCAGAACAGGTAGACTACGTAGCAGTCTCTCCAGTACAGATTGTATCGGTTGCAACTAGCATGATTCCCTTCTTGGAACATGACGACGCTAACCGCGCGCTGATGGGTTCCAATATGCAACGCCAAGCAGTACCCTTGCTCAAACCAGAGCGTCCCTTAGTCGGAACTGGTTTGGAAGCTCAAGGTGCGAGAGACTCCGGGATGGTAATTGTATCCCGTACTGATGGGGATGTCACCTACGTTGATGCGACGGAAATCCGGGTGCGTCCCAAACCCAATGCGCCAGAAATTCGGTACACCGTTTCTAAGTATCAACGCTCTAACCAAGATACCTGTTTAAACCAGAAACCCTTGGTGCGAATTGGTGAAAAGGTTGTGGCTGGACAAGTACTAGCAGATGGTTCATCCACAGAAGGTGGCGAATTAGCGTTAGGACAAAATATTGTAGTCGCCTATATGCCTTGGGAAGGCTACAACTACGAAGACGCGATTCTGATTTCTGAGCGGTTGGTACAGGATGACGTTTACACCTCAATTCACATTGAAAAATATGAAATTGAGGCTCGACAAACAAAACTTGGCCCAGAAGAAATCACTAGAGAAATTCCCAACGTCGGGGAAGATGCTTTACGCCAGTTAGACGAACAAGGCATTATCCGCATTGGGGCGTGGGTAGAATCAGGAGACATCTTAGTAGGTAAAGTTACACCTAAAGGTGAATCTGACCAACCACCAGAAGAAAAACTCTTACGTGCCATCTTCGGGGAAAAAGCGCGGGATGTACGTGATAACTCTTTGCGTGTACCTAACGGAGAAAAAGGTCGAGTAGTTGACGTGCGCTTGTTTACCCGTGAACAAGGCGATGAATTGCCACCGGGAGCCAACATGGTAGTGCGCGTATATGTCGCGCAAAAGCGGAAAATCCAAGTTGGGGACAAAATGGCAGGTCGCCACGGTAATAAAGGGATTATTTCTCGGATATTGCCACTGGAAGATATGCCTTACTTACCAGATGGTTCACCAGTAGACATCGTACTTAACCCCCTGGGCGTACCTAGCCGGATGAACGTTGGACAGGTATTTGAGTGTCTGTTGGGTTGGGCTGGTCATACCTTGGGAGTGCGGTTTAAGATTACTCCTTTCGATGAAATGTATGGCGAAGAATCATCCCGCCGAATTGTGCATGGCAAATTGCAAGAAGCGCGGGACGAAACAGGTAGAGACTGGGTATACAACCCAGATGATCCTGGCAAAATCATGGTGTTTGACGGTCGTACAGGCGAACCCTTTGATAGACCAATCACCATCGGCGTAGCTTATATGCTGAAACTGGTGCATTTGGTGGATGACAAGATTCACGCCCGTTCTACAGGCCCGTACTCCTTGGTTACTCAGCAACCCTTGGGTGGTAAAGCACAACAAGGTGGTCAGCGATTTGGAGAAATGGAAGTGTGGGCGTTGGAAGCCTTTGGTGCAGCCTACACCTTGCAGGAATTGCTGACAGTTAAATCTGACGATATGCAGGGGCGGAACGAAGCGTTAAATGCGATCGTTAAAGGTAAAGCCATTCCTCGTCCAGGTACACCTGAATCCTTTAAAGTGTTGATGCGAGAACTGCAATCTTTAGGTTTAGATATTGCTGTTCATAAAGTAGAAACACAAGCAGACGGTAGTTCCTTGGATGTAGAAGTCGATTTAATGGCAGACCAAGCAGCCCGACGGACACCACCGCGACCAACTTACGAATCTCTATCTCGTGAATCGTTGGACGACGATGAGTAAATAAGGATGAAGGCATAAAGGTTGAATTATCTTTCAACCTTTATGTCTAATAGCAAGTAATTCATCCTTGACCTTTAACCCTAAATTGAATAATTCATAATTCATCCTTCATACTTGATATTTCCGTATGAGATCAGCCCAAACTAATCAGTTTGACTACGTAAAAATCGGTTTGGCATCGCCAGAACGCATTCGACAATGGGGAGAACGCACCCTACCCAATGGTCAATTAGTAGGTGAAGTCACCAAGCCCGAAACGATTAATTATCGTACTCTTAAGCCCGAAATGGATGGCTTATTTTGTGAACGGATCTTTGGCCCTGCAAAAGATTGGGAATGCCATTGCGGTAAGTATAAGAGAGTAAGACACAGAGGTATTGTTTGTGAACGCTGTGGTGTAGAAGTTACTGAGTCTAGAGTACGCCGTCATCGTATGGGGTACATCAAACTCGCTGCACCAGTGGCGCACGTTTGGTATCTCAAAGGCATACCTAGCTATATTGCCATCCTGTTAGATATGCCTTTGCGGGATGTAGAGCAAATAGTTTATTTCAACTCTTATGTTGTTCTTAGTCCTGGTAATGCTGAAACTCTAACCTATAAGCAACTACTGAGCGAAGATCAGTGGTTAGAAATTGAAGACCAAATCTACAGTGAAGATTCTATCTTACAAGGGGTAGAGGTAGGTATTGGTGCTGAAGCACTGTTGCGCTTACTAGCTGATATTAATTTAGAGCAAGAAGCAGAAAATTTACGTGAAGAAATTAGTACTGCCAAAGGACAAAAACGGGCAAAACTAATTAAGCGTCTGCGGGTAATTGATAACTTCATTGCTACTGGTTCCAAACCAGAGTGGATGGTAATGTCAGTTATTCCTGTGATTCCGCCTGACTTGCGCCCAATGGTGCAACTAGATGGTGGACGGTTTGCAACCAGCGACTTAAATGATTTATACAGACGCGTTATTAACCGCAACAATCGTCTGGCACGCTTGCAAGAAATTTTGGCCCCAGAAATTATTGTGCGGAACGAGAAGCGGATGCTGCAAGAAGCAGTAGATGCGCTAATTGATAACGGTCGTCGAGGTCGTACAGTAGTTGGTGCTAATAACCGACCGCTAAAATCCTTATCTGACATTATTGAAGGTAAGCAAGGACGCTTCCGACAAAACTTGTTGGGTAAACGGGTTGACTACTCTGGACGTTCTGTAATTGTAGTTGGGCCGAAGCTGAATATTCACCAGTGCGGCTTACCTAGAGAAATGGCAATTGAGCTATTTCAACCGTTTGTGATCAACCGCCTGATTCGTAGCGGTATGGTTAACAACATTAAAGCAGCGAAAAAATTAATTTCTCGTTCCGATCCCAGTGTTTGGGATGTCCTAGAGGAAGTGATTGAAGGACACCCAGTGCTGCTGAACCGCGCACCAACGCTACACAGATTGGGGATTCAGGCTTTTGAACCAATTTTAGTGGAAGGACGAGCAATTCAACTGCATCCGCTAGTTTGTCCAGCGTTTAACGCTGACTTTGACGGAGACCAAATGGCGGTACACGTACCACTGTCCTTGGAAAGTCAGGCGGAAGCAAGGTTGTTGATGTTGGCTTCTAATAATATTTTGTCGCCAGCTACAGGCAAACCAATTATTACGCCTAGCCAAGACATGGTATTGGGAGCTTACTACTTAACAGCAGAAAATCCCCACGCTACAAAAGGTGCAGGTAAATACTTTGCTTCGCTAGAAGACGTAATTATGGCTTTTGAGCAACAGCAAATAGACTTACACGCCTATATATACGTGCGTTTTGATGGTGACATTGAATCAGACCAACCAGATACAGAACCTCTAGAAGTAACCGACAACGGTGACGGTAGCCGGACGTTACTGTACAAGTACCGCCGAGTCCGGGAAGACTCCGAAGGTAATTTGATTTCTCAGTACATACGCACAACACCTGGCCGCGTAATTTACAACAAGGCAATTCAGGAAGCACTAGCAAGTTAGTTATTTTTCCTTTGTCATTTGTCATTTGTGATGAGCAAAGGGCAAATGACCATTGACAAATGACTATTGACTATTGACTATTGACCAAGGACTAATAGACTAATGACTAACGAAAAAAAAGTTTTTCGCAATCGCGTAGTTGATAAAGGTCAGCTGAGAAATCTTATCTCTTGGGCGTTTACGCACTACGGAACGGCGCGAACTGCTGTAATGGCGGATAAGCTGAAAGATTTGGGTTTCCGTTATGCTACTAGAGCCGGAGTTTCCATCAGTGTTGATGACTTGATGGTACCACCTAGTAAGCGCAGTCTTCTGGAAGCAGCAGAAGAAGAAATCCGCGCTACAGAAGCTCGTTATCAACGGGGAGAAATTACTGAAGTTGAACGCTTCCAAAAAGTAATTGATACTTGGAACGGTACTAGTGAAGCTCTTAAGGATGAGGTAGTCACCCACTTTAAGCAAACCAATCCCCTCAACTCTGTGTACATGATGGCGTTCTCTGGGGCGCGGGGGAATATCTCCCAAGTCCGGCAGCTGGTGGGAATGCGGGGACTGATGGCAGATCCGCAAGGGGAAATTATTGACTTACCAATTAAAACCAACTTCCGGGAAGGGTTGACTGTAACGGAATATATTATTTCCTCTTACGGCGCGCGTAAAGGCTTGGTAGATACAGCTTTACGGACGGCTGACTCTGGTTATCTGACCCGTCGTCTTGTAGACGTATCTCAGGATGTGATTGTTCGAGAATTCGATTGTGGTACTAACAGAGGTCTAGCCCTACAGTCGATGACAGAAGGTAGCAAAACTTTGATTCCTATAGCAACTCGTTTGATGGGACGGGTCGTGGGAGAAGATATAGTACATCCTACAACCAAAGAAGTAATTGCACCACGCAACACCCCCATTTCTGATGACTTGGCCAAAGAAATTCAAAAAGCTGGGGTCAAAGAAGTTGTGGTGCGATCGCCTCTGACTTGTGAAGCCGCACGTTCTGTATGTCAACACTGCTACGGCTGGAGTTTGGCTCACGCCAAGATGGTAGACTTGGGCGAAGCTGTGGGGATCATCGCTGCTCAAAGTATCGGTGAACCCGGTACTCAGCTAACCATGCGGACATTCCACACAGGGGGTGTATTCACTGGGGAAGTAGCCCAGCAAGTGCGCTCTAAAATGGCTGGGACAGTCAAGATTCCCCGGAAATTGCGGACAAGACCCTACCGTACACGCCACGGTGAAGATGCTTTGTATGTGGAAGCTAACGGCATCTTGATGTTAGAACCCAAGAAAGAAGGTTCGGAAACTCCCGTTGCCCAAGAAATTCAAGTTACCCAAGGTTCAACACTATATATAGTTGATGGTCAGCAGGTAAAACAAGGACAGTTACTGGCAGAAGTAGCGATTGGGGGTCGGACAACTCGTACCAACACGGAAAAAGCGGTCAAAGATGTGGCCACTGACTTGGCTGGAGAAGTCAAATTTGCCGATGTCGTTGCTGAACAAAAAACAGACCGTCAAGGTAACACCACAACCACAGCATCACGAGGTGGTTTGATTTGGATTCTATCTGGGGAAGTTTATAACTTGCCTCCTGGTGCAGAATTGGTAGTTAACAATGGCGATCGCATTGCTAGTAATGGCGTTTTAGCTGAAACCAAACTGACCAGTCAGCACGGTGGTGTGGTACGTTTACCGGAAGCTACACCAGGCAAGAATACTAGAGAAATTGAAATCATCACAGCTTCGGTAGTTTTAGACCAAGCAACCGTTACAGTCAATAGTTCTCAAGGACGGAACAACTATCTCATATCCACTGGTAACAACCAAGAATTTAACCTCCGAGCTACTCCTGGCACTAAAGTGCAAAATGGTCAAGTAGTTGCTGAGTTAATCGATGACCGCTATCGCACTACCACTGGTGGCTTTTTGAAATTCGCTGGGCTAGAAGTTCAGAAGAAAGGCAAAGCCAAGCAAGGTTATGAAGTGGTACAGGGAGGCACAATGTTGTGGATTCCTGAAGAAACCCATGAAGTTAATAAAGATATTTCCTTGCTGTTGGTTGAAGATGGTCAGTTTGTCGAAGCTGGCTCGGAAGTAGTTAAAGATATCTTCTGCCAAAACAGTGGTGTAGTAGAAGTCACTCAGAAAAATGACATTCTGCGGGAAGTAGTCATTAAACCCGGTGAACTGCTGATGGTTGATGATCCTGAAGCTGTCATCGGCAGAGATAACACTTTTGTCCAGCCAGGAGAAGAACTGTTAGGACAAACCTTTACAGAATTGCGCTACATCCAGTATGTAGAGTCTCCCGAAGGCCCAGCATTGTTGAGCCGTCCGGTAGTTGAATTTGCTGTACCCAACACCCCAGATGTGCCTTCTACAACATCTGTTAGTCAGCAAACTGGACGTTCAATTCAATTGCGAGCAGTGCAACGTCTACCTTACAAAGATGCTGAACGCGTCAAATCGGTAGAAGGTGTGGAACTGCTACGTACTCAGCTAGTGTTAGAAATTGAGCAAGAAGGTGAACAAGACCATAATGCTTCTCCTTTAGCAGCAGATATTGAATTGGTGGCGGATGCCGAAGACCCAGATATACAACGCTTACAGCTAGTAATTTTGGAGTCATTAGTAGTTCGTCGTGACATTGTGGCTGATGCCACCCAAGGTAGTACCCAGACAAGTCTGGAAGTTCAAGATGGACTAACTATTGCCCCTGGTGCTGTAGTCGCACGTACCCAAATCTTGTGTAAAGAAGGCGGTATTGTACGGGGTGTCCAAAAAGGTATAGAAGCAGTGCGCCGTTGCTTAGTATTGCGTCACAGCGATATGATTACGATGACTACTGCCTCTAAACCCAAAGTGAAAGTCGGCGATTTAATGGTCGAAGGTGCCGAAATTACTCCGGGAGTATTTGCAGAAGAATCTGGGGAAATTGTAGAGATTAAGAATGCGGCTCCGGCAGCATCTGGTGAGGAATCAGCACTCAGTACCCAGAAATATACTGTGACTATTCGTGCTGGTCGTCCTTACCGAGTCAGCCCTGGTGCAGTGTTGCAGATTGAAGATGGTGATTTAGTACAGCGCGGTGATAACTTAGTGCTGTTGGTATTTGAACGTGCCAAAACTGGAGACATCATTCAAGGTTTGCCACGGATTGAAGAACTTCTGGAAGCTCGGAAGCCAAAAGAAGCGTGTATTTTAGTACGCCGGGCTGGTGAAGTTAAGGTAGTTTATGGTGATGGCGATGAAGCGATCGCTGTCAAGATTGTGGAATCTAATGGTGTAGTCACCGACTATCCCCTTGGCCCAGGACAAAACCTGATCGTACCCGATGGTTCTCACGTCTTAGCCGGACAACCAATCACTGATGGCCCATCTAACCCCCACGAAATTCTGGAAATCTTCTTCAGCTTAGGTTCTGAGGATGGAGTCTACGCTTGCGCCAGCCATGCTTTGCAGAAGGTGCAAACATTCTTGGTGAACGAAGTGCAATTGGTGTATCAGTCCCAAGGTATTGATATCGCCGACAAACACATTGAAGTAATTGTGCGCCAGATGACCAACAAAGTGCGGATTGATGATGGTGGAGACACTACAATGCTTCCGGGTGAGTTGGTAGAATTACGCCAAGTTGAACAAGTCAACGAAGCAATGGCAATTACAGGTGGTGCGCGCGCTCAATACACACCAGTATTGTTGGGTATCACCAAAGCATCTTTGAACACAGACAGCTTTATCTCGGCTGCATCTTTCCAAGAAACAACACGGGTCTTGACTGAAGCAGCTATTGAAGGGAAATCCGACTGGCTGCGTGGTTTGAAAGAGAACGTAATTATCGGACGATTGATTCCGGCGGGTACTGGATACAATACCTATGATGAACCCGGTGCGATCGATGATTATGCAACTCTGGACACTACAAGTGTCTTGGATGAAGTTGATGATCCCCTAGATATGGTGTTAGACGATCGCACCGCTCGTGCTTACAATCTAGATACACCTTCCCTAACAGAAGGGACATATGGTAGTCGTCTTACAGGGTCATTTCTTGATGAAGATGATTTAATCGCCGATGAAGTTCATGACCTCGTAGCAGATGACGATGACGATGACGATGAGGAAGATGACGACGAGGATGATTTCGATATCTAAAATTGAAAGTTAATCATTAATTAAAAAGGCAAAAGACAAATTTCTTTTGCCTTTTTCTTTTTAACCAAGTTCGAGATAAGCTGAAACTGTTATTCTGTCCTTGGTTTTGACAGCGTAAAAGCCTGATTTTTTCGTCCAAGTGAGCGAATTTAAGTCCTTAACTTGAACTGAAGTTAAAATCCCAACTTAGTAAGCTGTTCCACATTTAACTTGCATATTTTTGATTTAATAGAAAAACTTCAACTTCACTCTCTCTCCCGCCCCTGCTCTCCTGCGGTCTTAATGTACAAATTATGTGTGTAACAGCTTAGGACTGCTGTAATATCAATTTGATATTGTTAGTAATGTTTGCATCTGTTTTGATCTATGAGTAACGAAATAAATGCTTCATCTTTAGAAAGTTTAGAATACATACCATATATTGATGAAAATGGACAATTGCCAGAGCAATTGACAGGAAAAATAGGTGTATATGCAATATTTAATCAAAGTAAATTGCTGCAATTTGTGGGATATTCAAGGGATGTATATTTGAGTTTGAAACAGCATTTAATTCGTCAACCAGAACAATGTTATTGGATAAAAACTCAAACTATTGAACGCCCCAGCCGTAGTGCCTTAGAAAGTATTGAAAGTGCCTGGATTGAAGAAAATGGTAGTGTTCCTTTGGGAAATGGGAAGAATAAAGAGAAATGGACGCAACCAATTAATGTAAAAGCTTTAATGACATCCGAGGAACAGTTAAGTTATCAGAACCCTAATAATGATGAATTAGCACAAATGAAAATTATCAAAAATGTTGCACGACGAGTGGAGGCTGAAATTTTAAAATTTTTAGCAGATCGTGGTTTACAGATAGAACTCCGCTTTAATCCTAAATTGAAAGAAGAAGGATTATTAGATTTGAAATGAAATTAAAAAATTAAATAGCAATTTTTTAACGAACCGCAGAATCGCAGAGAAGCCAGTGCGTTTGGTCGCCAGACTCCCTCACTGGCGCAACACAAAGTTAGAAAAAAATAGTAATCCTGTAACCGGAAAGGAGGAGTGTAAAAAGTTCCAAGTATACAACGAGTATAAAAATCATTGAGGGCGGCTATACTAGCGTAGTACGGCATAGCAGAAATAATTGATACAAATATCTGCTTGTTGCCACTAGTGACAATTTGCAACCTGCAATGACAATACAGCTGCTGAACGATCGCTATCAAATTATTAATACACTCGGTGCTGGTGGGTTTGGTGAAACCTATTTGGCAGAAGATACCTATATGCCTTCTAAACGCCGTTGTGTAGTTAAGTTGCTACGACCGATTCAAAATAATCCGCAAATTTATCAACTGGTGCAAGAACGGTTTCAACGGGAAGCTGCAATCTTAGAAGAACTTGGTAGTGGTAATGATCAGATTCCAAAATTGTATGCTTACTTTGAAGCAGCAGGGCAATTCTATTTGGTTCAAGAATGGGTGGAAGGCCAGACTTTAACAGCCAAAGTTCAGCAGCAAGGATTATTTAGTGCAAGCGTAATCCAAGAAATATTGGTAAACGTTTTACCTGTTTTGGATTATGTGCATTCCAGGCAAATTGTCCACCGTGATATTAAGCCAGATAACATCATGGTGCGCCATCGAGATGGTAAACCAGTACTGATTGATTTTGGTGCGGTGCGTGAATCAATGGGAACAGTGGTAAATTCTCAAGGGTTACCTACCAGTTCGATTGTGATTGGCACGCCTGGATATATGCCGAGTGAGCAAGCCGCAGGTAGACCGATGTATTCTAGCGATTTGTATAGCTTGGGACTGACAGCAATTTATTTGTTAACTGGGAGACAACCACAACAATTAGAGACAGATTCCCAGACTGGGGAACTTTTGTGGCGACAGAATGCCAGTCATGTTAGTTCCAACATAGCAGATGTAATTGACCGGGCGATCGCCTATCATCCACGCGATCGCTATCCTACCGCAAGAGCAATGCTAGATGCTTTGCAAGAAGTAACTAACCCAATACCGCCAACACAACCAATAATCCCAAAACCGCAACCTCCAACAATTCCTGTAACTCCTCAACCATCAACTCAAAGCAATAATCAAAATGGCTTACTGATGGGTGGTTTGATTGCAGGTGGGCTAATAGGTGCAGCTGTGATTGTTACTCAAGTTTTTCCAAAATCCCCTCAACCTATTGCCGAGCAAAATGTATCAGTATCACCGTCTAATACCACACCTACAGTTGTTGAAACTCCCATAAATTCAACCTCAAAAGTTCCCCAAACTTCTCAACCAACACCATTAGCGCAAGTATCAGAAAGTCCAGAATTTACTCCCTCACCTTCCACTACATCGACACTGCCAGATATTGTTAAAACTCCTGAAAATTATTTTTGGCTATCTAGAAGACCTGTAACAGATGCAGATTTAGATGGTAAAGATGGTTTTACCTTAGACATAATGAGAAATTCCATTTTCGCTCGTCATGGTCGCCGTTTTGAGACTCCAGGCTTACAAGAATACTTTGATAATCAGCCTTGGTATATTCCGACATACTCACCCAAGAAATTTCCGCCAAAATTACTTTCTAAATTAGAGCAGCGAAATATTGATTACATCGCCAAATATCAAGACCGCTATCAACTAAGATATTTTAAAAAATAAATTGTTTACAATTTTATTTAATATTAATCATTAAGTAAGTGCTAATCAGTAAAAATATAAATTACATAATAAATAATTTAATATTTATAGATTGGCACTAATTTATGGAAAATCTGCTAAACAACCGTTATCGAGTCCTAGAAACATTAGGTAGTGGTGGATTTGGAGAGACATTTCTGGCAGAAGATACTCATATGCCCTCCAAACGACGCTGTGTAATTAAACAGCTAAGACCAATTCAAAATAATCCCCAAATTTACCAACTAGTACAGGAAAGATTTCAACGGGAAGCAGCAATTTTAGAAGATTTGGGCGGCTCTACTAACCAAATTCCGACATTATATGCTTATTTCCAGTCTTCAGGACAATTCTATGTAGTGCAAGAGTGGGTTGAAGGCGAAACTTTAACCACAAAAGTTAAACGGCAGGGTTTATTTAGTGAAAGTGCCGTGCGAGACTTGTTGCTTAATTTATTACCCGTTTTAGAGTATGTGCATTCTAAACGGATAATTCACCGCGATATCAAGCCAGATAACATTATTGTCCGGTATCGTGATGGTAAACCAGTACTGATTGATTTTGGTGCGGTACGTGAATCAATGGGAACGGTAGTCAATTCTCAAGGCAATCCTACCAGTTCGATTGTGATTGGGACACCTGGGTATATGCCCAGTGAGCAAGCCGCAGGTAGACCGATGTATTCCAGTGATATATACAGTCTAGGAATGACAGCAGTTTATTTGCTGACGGGGAAACAACCACAGGAATTAGAAACAGACCCTCGCACTGGAGAAATTCTTTGGCGTAGCTATGCTTTGAGTGTAAGTCCTACCCTAGCAGGAATTATTGATCGAGCGATCGCCTACCACCCCAGAGAACGTTTTGCCACAGCTAGAGAAATGCTGGAAGCTTTGCAAACAGGAACAGTCAGTTTTCCGCCAACAGTACTTCCTACACCAACGCCTGCAACAATACCAAATACAGTTGCCGTTAGTCCACGTGTTCAACCCACTCCGCAGTCTGTTAATCAAAACAATGGAAATAAGGGATTTTTACTGGGAATTGTTGGCGGATTAATGGGTGCTGCTGTAGCGATTGGTGTTGCTCTCCATATAATAAATCAATCAGTTGTAAAGTCTACACCATCACAAAGTGATGTTCCCGCCAGCCGCGACGAACAAGCACAAGTAATAGATTCTCCATCACCTGAGCCTTCCGAAACTTCTACAAATAACCAAGCCCAAGAAGATACTCCACCAGTAACTACTCCATCACCTGAGCCTTCTGAAACTTCTACAAATAACCAAGAAGATACTCCACCACCTATTAGCTCTCAACCTCCCACACCAATTGTTAGCGAAACTCCATCTGCTGAAGAGCCTTCATCCACACAGCCAGAAGTAGATAGACCCTCTCCTGAAAAATTTGTGCAAGACTATTATGCAACTATTAATGAGGGTCAATATCAAGATGCGTGGAATCTGCTATCTCCTCGATATCAAAATAATCAACGTCTTCATCCTCAAGGTTATGATTCTTACCTTGGCTGGTGGAGAGGACAAGTAGGAAGTGTTAGTGTTGAGCAAGTAAATTTAGTAGAAACTAATGCAGAAACAGCTACAGTTGATGCTCTATTGACATACTTCATGAAAAGCGGCAAACAAGTACAGGGTTCTGTACGTTTTTCACTTTCATGGGATACAGATAATAATCGGTGGGTAATTAGTGGTGCTAATTAGCTTGATATTAGAATACTGAATAAAATTAAATACATCAAAAGGCATTTATATTTGCTCTTTATATCTCCCAAAATGTGGTACTGATAATACAGCCATCTTGTTAATAATTAGTGCTATAGAGACGGAACATTATCTGTTTTTATCTCGTAATGTACATTTAAAGAGGGCAAATATTGACGATAAAGCATTGCGTTTGTGCGCTTGTAACGGTTCATGACCACAATTTTACTGAACAATCGCTATCAAGTTATTCAGGTACTCGGTGCTGGTGGGTTTGGTGATACGTTTCTGGCAGAAGATACCCATATGCCTTCTCGCCGTCGCTGTGTAATCAAGCAACTCAAACCAATAACTAATGACACCCAAACTTATAAACTAATTCAGCAAAGGTTTGAAAGAGAAGCAGCAACGTTAGAAGTATTAGGTGAAAGTAGTGACCAAATTCCTAGACTTTACGCCTACTTTTTAGAGAATGGAAAATTTTACCTCGTTCAAGAATGGATTCATGGGCAAACTTTAACAGAAATTGTTGCCGCCCAAGGTTGCCAAAGTGAAATTAATGTCCGAGGTATTCTTTTAAATCTGCTATCAGTATTAGATTATGTGCATAGCAAAGGCATAATTCACAGAGATATTAAACCAGATAATATTATTCTCCGTGCTGTTGATCAAAAGCCAGTTTTAATTGATTTTGGTGCTGTTAAAGAAACAATACGTACAATAGTTGCAACTCCAGGTCATCCAACTCAATCGCTGGTTATTGGTACGCCTGGATATATGCCGAGTGAACAAGCTATAGGAAGACCAGTTTATGCCACAGATATTTACAGCTTAGGTTTAACAGCAATTTATTTATTAACTGGCAAATCACCATCAGAATTACCAACTAATCAGCAAACCGGGGAAATTCTTTGGCAGAATTACGCGCCACAAGTTTCGCCACAACTGGCTGTGGTGCTGAATCAGGCAATTAGACCGCAGGCGAGCGATCGCTACAGCACTGCCAGTAAAATGCTATATGCTTTAAACTCTGCCACAGCTACTAATCATACCTCCAACACTATTAGCTTCAGTCCTGCTGTGACTGCGCAAACGCAGCGAATTCAGCCATTTCAGCCATCATCTACGCCTACTAAAATTTCTGCAACAAATTCACGCAAGTCTGTTTGGATACTTTGTGGCTTAATAGCAGGCGGTTTAATTGCTGGTATCACAATTTCTCGCTTAATTCGTACCCAACAGCCAGAAATACCTATTGTTACAAATTCTAACCCTGCCGCGTCGCCCTTTCCATCTCTAGAACCTGATAGTCAACCTAGTGCTGCACTCCCTTCAGCTACACCCAGCACACCAATACAGCAACCACAAATTCCTGCTCCTTTGCCGACTAATGATGATACAACTTCCTCTAATCAATCACCAGCAATAACCAACGAAGAACCTGTAACTTCTGCGACTCCTACACCAACGGCTACATTAGACCAACCAAAAACAACAGATAACCAACCTGCTGTAATTCCTACAACAGAAGCACCAGTTATACCACCAGAAGAGCCAGAGAAGAAAAAAAAAGAAAGTACAAACAAGCCAAGCGTTCCCGCATTTCCTACAGGTACAGCTAGAAGCACGGTAGAAGCCACTCTTGGAAGAAAAAGTAGAGATTTGAGAGGCTTGTGGGGAAATACTCGTGCTGTGACTTACAAAGTAGTACCAAACCAAGTAGATTTAGGCTATCTCTTCGACCGTAAATCTGGAAGATTAGTGCAAACCGAAGCGGCTTTTGCTCAATCAGTAGACCCAGAGGTGATGCAAAATACTTTAAGTGGAATGTTAAACGGACAAGCTACTTCAAAAATTCAGCAAGGACTACAACAAATTCAACAGCGTCAGAGAGATGATTTTAGTTTTACGCTAGGTTCTATGAAAGGACAAATTGTGCGTCAATCTTGTGATTTAATTTATATCAGTATTTGGGAAGGGGATTTACATCCTATTGGCGACCCATCCGCAGCCAAACAGTGTTAAACGTTCATAATTATTTTATTGATTTTAGTTCTTCAACTAGTAAAGAATATTCATCAGTTGACTGTTTCGAGGTAAGAGATAATTCAGAACTTTCTACTTCCGAGAATTGCTTAACTAATTTTTCTAACATTAATTCCACATCATCATAAACACTTACTAACTCACGCAATTTCTCGGAAACAAATCCTTCTTTAACTGTATGGTCAAGATAGGTAAGTAATGGGTTAAAAAATCCAGCAATATTGAGTAGTGCTATTGGTTTTTTATGAATATCGAGATGCGCCCAAGTAATTATTTCAAACAGTTCATCAAGTGTACCAACGCCACCAGGTAGAGCGATAAAAGCATCAGAAAGTTTATACATAATCGCTTTGCGATCGTGCATAGTCTTCGTAATTGTTAATGATGATAGTTCAGGGTGAGCAATTTCATAAGGTATTAAAACCTCTGGAAGTACACCTGCAACATAACCTCCAGCTTGAAGACATCCTGAAGACACTGCACCCATCAGTCCAATAGAAGCACCACCATAGACTAGTCCAATTTGCTGCTGTGCCATACTCATACCCAATGTACGAGCAACTGATTCATACATAGAGTTTGCTCCAAATTTGGAACCGCAAAACACGCAAATATTAAATGCTGGAGGCTTCATTTTGCTTTTACTCCTGTACTGTAATAGAACGTGAGTTCGATGAACCTCTCCCCAACCCCTCTCCGACGCAGAGAGGGGCAAAATCTTGCTAGTTTTAAATGAAAAAGTCATATTTTCAAAGCCTCTCCACCTGTGGGGGAGAGGTTTGGAGAGGGGTTCTTGATATCTGTCGAACTCACGTTAATAGAGAACATGAATGCAATACAAAAAAAGGAGCCTGTATGAGGCTCCTTAATTAAAAACTAGTATTAGAATTGTAACTACTTAACGGTTACTTTACCGCCAGCTTCTTCAATCCGCTTCTTAGCATCTTCAGCAGCATCTTTAGCAATAGCTTCTTTAACTGCCTTGGGTGCAGCTTCTACCAAGTCTTTAGCTTCTTTCAGGCCTAGACCAGTCAATTCACGTACAATCTTCAGTACGGCAATCTTCTTGTCAGCAGGAACAGATTCTAGAATTACGTCAAACTCGGTTTTCTCTTCTACTGGTTCAGCAGCAGCAGCAGCAGTGGGAGCAGCCATAGCTACGCCAACGGGAGCAGCAGCACTTACGCCAAAAGCTTCTTCGATTTGCTTAACTAATTCAGCAGCTTCTAGCAAAGTTAAGGATTTCAATTGTTCTAAAATGTTGTCGGTCGTAGCAGACATTGATGTAACTCCGTAATGTTTGATTATTTATTAGTGATTTGTCATTCGTCATGTGTCATTTGTGATTACCACCATTGACTATTGACTCTTGACCTTTGACTATTCAGCCGCACTTCCTTGTTCTTGTTCGGCCACAGCTTGCAAAGCACGAGCCAAGCCACCAGGAACTTCGTTGATACCCACAGCAATTTTTGTAGCCAGAGCGTTGATAGCTCCAGCAATTTGACCCATGAGTTGTTCTTTGGATGGCAAGTCGCCTAAAGCTTTGACATCAGCTTCTTTCAGCAAGCGGCCTTCCATGACACCGCCACGCATTTCTGTCTTTTTAGTGGCTTTTTGGAAGTCTTGGTAAGCCTTAATTGCGGAAGAGAAATCCTCTTTGACCAATAAAAAGGCGGAAGAACCTTTCAGCAACTCTGACATTGGTTGCCATTTTTCGTCCTCTTGAATAGCAATACCCATTAAGGTATTTTTTGTCACCTTACAAGTAGTGCCTGTAGGACGCAGCCGCCGCCTTAAGTCTGTGATTTCGGCAACTGTTAGCCCTTGGTATTCAATTACCAGTGCCAAAGTTGACTCACTCAAAGATTGTTTGAGGTCAGCTACTATTTCTTGTTTGTTTTCTAACGTTCTACCCATCTCGTTTCACCTCCAAGGGCAAAATCAGTGATTTCCCTGCTTGTGTGTTTTAGTTTTACCAGCCCAAAACAATAAACCCCAGTTTTTTAAACCGGGGTTTCGCAGCAAAACTCTTGACGCTGTAGCGGCTACACCTTGTAGGTAGTACTTCAGGCAATTAGAGTTTTTACCTCGGCAGGATATTAAGCAATTTGCACCTGCTGTCTCCGGCTTGGATTATTTAGTTTTGCATTTGTCTTTGTCTGTCTTTTGTTTTTACCAATGACGATTGACAAATGACTAAACATTAAGCAGCTTCGTTTAGTTTTAAATCACGTAAAGCGGTGATATCAACTTTAATTGAAGGCCCCATAGTAGCAGATACATAAAAGGTTCGCCAATAACGACCTTTTGCTCCAGAAGGACGGTTACGGTCGATTGTTTCTTGTAATGCCTTCAGGTTTACTAACAAATCTTCTGGCGAGAAACCTGCCTTACCAAACATAACATGGACAATACCTGTACGGTCAGCCCGGAATTCTAATTTACCAGCTTTGAATTCTGCGATCGCACTTGCAATGTCGAATGTCACTGTACCACCTTTTGGGGATGGCATCAAACCACGGGGGCCTAGCAATTTACCTAGTTTTGCTACCTGTGGCATGACATCTGGTGTAGCAATCAGTTTATCGAAATCCATCATCCCTTTTTGGATTTCGTCAATCAGTTCTTCCGAACCAACTATATCTGCACCAGCGTTGCTTGCTTCTGTTACTTTTTCACCCCTAGCGATAACTGCTACCCGTACAATTTGTCCTGTACCTTTAGGTAGTGCTACCGTTGTCCGCAACTGTTGGTCTGTATATTTCGGGTCAATTCCCAACCGGATATGTGCTTCAGCAGCTTCGGCGAATTTAGCGGTTGCTGTTTCTTTTAGTAATGCTAATGCGTCTAATGGCGCGTAGTCTCTATCTTCTACTTTTGCTTGCAGTTCTCGCAAGCGACGTGATACTTTTTTTGTCATTTTTTTCTCCTGGGGTCAATGGCGAAGTTGGGCTTCTCCCCCAAATAATTTTTTTAGTAGTGAGTGCTTAGTGCCGAGTGCGAAGTCATAATATTTTCCTTTTGCCTCCTGCCTTCTGCCTCCTGCCTTCTTTGACTATTCTGTAATAGTTACGCCCATATTTCTAGCGGTTCCTGCCACGATGTTCATTGCCGCGTCTATGTCGTTGGCGTTGAGATCGGGTAATTTAGTTTGGGCAATTTCTCGCAATTGCGCCTGGGTAATTGAACCAACTTTCTTTTTGTTGGGTTCGTTGGAACCTCTTTCAATTTTCGCCGCTTTGCGAATTAACACTGATGCTGGTGGCGTTTTGAGTACAAATGTAAAACTCCGGTCTTCATAAACCGAAATTTCTACAGGGATAACCATTCCAGCTTGGTCTGCTGTTTTGGCGTTGTACTCTTTGCAGAACATCATGATGTTAACACCATGTTGACCCAATGCCGGGCCAACTGGTGGTGCTGGGTTGGCTTTTCCAGCGTTCAGGGCCAATTTAATGACCGCTACTACTTTTTTCGCCATCTGTATTTAGCTCTGTTTCTCTACCTGATTGAATTCCAATTCAACTGGTGTATCTCTGCCAAAAATCGAGAGCAAGGCTTTGAGTTTACTTCGCTCTGGACTGACTTCAATCACCTCGCCTTCAAAGTCCTTAAATGGCCCAGAAAGCACAATTATTTTATCACCAGTAGCCATATCAATTTTGACAACTGGCTCTTGTTCAGTGGTTTGTTTGAAGATACGCTCTACTTCTGAGTAACTTAGAGGTACTGGTTTAACGTGACCACGACCTTTGGCACTGCCACGTTTTTGTTCTGCTCCCACGAAGTTAATGACATGAGAAGTGTTACGCACTACCTGCCATGTATCATCATTCAATACCATCCGTACTAAAACATAGCCAGGAAACACTTTTTCTTCTGTGTGCTGGCGACTGCCATCTTTCCGGATTTTTACTGCTGGTGTGTGTGGAATTTCCACTTGAATTATTTTGTCCGCTACGTCAAATGTTTGGATACGTTGTTCCAAGTTAGTTTTGACGCGTTTTTCGCAGCCTGAGGCTACTTGCACTGCATACCACCGCGCTTCTTTGATCGCTGCTTCTGCTGTTTCCTCTGGCTGTAAATTTGAGTTAAGTGGGTCGTCTGTTGCAAAAGTCATCAGAACACCTGTTTTGCTGCCCAAGCAAACAATCCATCCACCAAATAAATCAGAGATGCGGAGAGTGTCACCATTAACAGCACGGCTGCTGATTCGCTCACTAGCTGTCTACGACTTGGCCAAACTACTTTTTCAAGTTCTTCTTTTGTCCCTTGAATGAAGTTTTGAATGTTTAATCCACTAGTGTTTTCTGGCAATTCAGCTTCATTTTTTTTAGCCACTGTTGTTTCTCCCCCCGTTTCTTGTACAGCTATATCCTGCTTAGTTTTATCTCAGGTTTACAGCTTTGATTCCAGCCTGCTGACTTGCAGCAAAAAATTGCTCAAGTATCAAACAATTATACCCGAAATCACAAGCACTAACTACGTTAGTTTGTAGTAGAAGTGCTGTTGTTTCGGGTTTTGTTTTTTGCTTGCGAGCGCGCCCTGGAGGACTTGAACCCCCGACATCAGGTTTTGGAGACCTGCGTTCTACCAACTGAACTAAGAGCGCACAGGTTGGTTTGGATTCGGTGATTGCGCTGAACTTTGATTTAGTTTAACGCAATTGCGATTCTTATTGTACACGATTTTTGTCGGGGAAGCAACTTAGCGGCAAAAGCCGCTTGTTAATTGAGATTTCTCCCATACCCTGAGCAAAAAATTACAAAGGACGGTCGAAGCGTTGCTTGATCCGGGTAGCTTTACCAACGCGATCGCGCAGGTAATAAAGTTTAGCACGACGTACTTTACCACGGCGTACTACTTTGATGCTATCGATGCGAGGGGAGTGCAATAAAAACACTCGCTCTACGCCTACCCCTTGAAATACGCGGCGAACTGTAATAGTTTCATTAATACCGCCATTGCGTTTAGCAATGACAACGCCTTCGTAGGGTTGTACGCGGTATTTGTCGCCTTCTTTGATTCTCACGCCGACTTTGACGGTATCGCCAACATAGATGTCGGGAAGATTTGATTTTAACTGTTCCGCTTCAATGGAGCGAATGATCTCTTGAGCGTTCATAGCCGCCTATATGCTTTAAAAACTCACAATCATCCATAATAAATCGAAAATCTCCTTTCAGTCTACTGCTATAGAATAATTAGAATTTTTCACCGATTTGAGTTTCTGGAAATGGAAGTTATATTACGTAAAGCTTTGGTACAGGTGTGATTTTTTATGAAATTTAGCGTCGTTATCACTACCTATAACCGCGTAAGCTTACTAAGGCGCGCTGTTGAGTCTGCTTTGGGTCAGACAATTCCTTGCGAGGTGGTTGTAGCTGATGATTGTTCTTCTGATGATACAGCCGCCTATGTAGCAAGCTTGGGTGATGTGATAGTTTACCATCGCAATGAAGTCAATCAAGGTCATGCAGCAACAGTAAATGCTGGTGTGCAGAAAGCAAGCGGTGACTGGATTAAATTTTTAGATGATGACGACTATCTAGCTGCCAATTGTATCGAAGAGATGGCAAAGGCGATCGCTCTTTGTCCAAGTGCTGTGATTTGCTCTTGCATTGCGGCTCAGGTGGATGAAAATGAAGTTGAACTCAGTCGCACTCCTAAACTTGGGCCGGGTTCAGCTTTTTACGTGCCGCAAACAGATATTCACTACGGTATGCTTTTGGAATTATTACCTTTTGGCACACCTGTACAAGTAGCTTGCAGGCGTGATACTTTTTGCCAAACAGGTGGTTGGGATTCCAAATTAGATGCTAATTGTGATGATATTGATTCTTGGCTACGGATTGCCCAGTTTGGTGATGCAGTTTTTATTAATCAATGTTTAGCTTACCGTACTATTTGGGCAGGAGCATATAATCATAAGTTTGCTGTAGCTAAACGCTTAAATACTAATATTTTAATTAAAGAAAAAATCTATGCTTTGGTTAACGAAAAATATCATCAACATATTCCAAACTTGCAAGATATAAAAAGTTATTTGAAACTCCATTGGGCTTTTGTAGCACTGAAACAGAAAAATTTACAAAACTTTTTCTTAATTTTAGATAAAGGTGCATTTTCACCAGCAGTATGGCGGCTTTTACTCAATGCTATATTTTTACGCCGCTCTGGTTACGACAATCATCAGATTCGCAAGTTTGTTTTGATTGAAAGCTAGTTTTTATATAAATAACCGTTTGACTTAAATTGATTCTTGCTCAGGCTAAAAATTTATTTTAACATGAGCAATTTATTCATTTTTTAGGCAGCATTAAATCACAATTTGATGGGTTTAATAGAACTTGTTTTTCCACTTATCAAACTGTATTAACATAGGCTTCAGCCAACGCCAATCTAAAATGTCGTGCAGCAGCGTATAGAAACAAGGGATGATAAACAGTGTCAGCGTTGTGGCGATCGCCATCCCAAAGAAAACTACAATTCCTAAGGGCTGCAAAAACTCAGAACCTTCGCCAATACCTAATGCTAAAGGAAACAGCCCCAAGATGGTAGTAACTGTAGTCATCATAATTGGGCGTAAGCGTTGCGGTGCGGCTTTTAAGATGGCAACTTGGCGAGTACAACCTTCCTCTTGTTGAATTTGGTTGGCAAGTTCTACCATCAAAATTCCGGCGTTGACCACAATCCCTACTAGTAGCACAGCACCGACAATTACAGTTGCACCAATTGCAGTTTGCGTAACATAAAGTCCAAAAATTCCTCCAGCTAAAGCCAGGGGTACAGTAAACATAATTACCAACGGGTCAATCAGTGAATTGTATTGTACAGCCATGACTACGAAGATTAAGAACGTTGCTAAGGCTCCCAAAGCTTTCAGCGCATTCTGAATCTGTTGATTAGACTCTTGGGCAGAACTAGGCAAAATGGAAACGCCATCAGGTAACTGCACATCTTTTAGTACTTCTTGAACTTCTGCCAAAGCAGCACCAAGGCTTGCTCCTTCACTGAGATTACCTGCAATAATAAATACTTGACGTTGGTTAATTCTCTGTATTTCCCCAGGTGCTTGACCTTCGTCAATCCGAGCCACATCTAAAAGGCGGACTAGTTGGTTGTTATTGGTGAATAATGGTAATGTCTCTAATTGGGAAGGACGTTGAATGTCTTCTTGATTTAGTTGCACCCTAACATCTACTAAACGATTACCGCGTTGAATTTGGGTGGGAATTGAGCCTTCAATCGCTGTTTGGATGGTTGTACCAATTTCTTGCGCTGTCAGCCCCAAAGCTGAAACTCTTTCCCAGTCGGGACGAATTTGAATTTCTGACTGCGTGGGGTCGGCATTTGGTCGAAATCTAGCTAATTTTGCTCTTTCTGTAAGAGCTTGCAATACTTCGTTTCCAGCTTGTTCTAAAGTTTGGGAATTTTCGCCTTGCAAAATAACATCAACTTCTGAACCTTGGGCTGGAGTATTAGTCAAGATTAAACCGCGCACTTGCCCAGGACTTAAACGTAACAAAATTCCTGCCAAATTTAGTTTGTTAAATTCCTGATTAACCTTTTGAACATATTTTTCAACATCTTGCCCTGGTTTAAGGCTGATAGTGCTGCTGGCACGTAATGGATTTTCTGTGGTGTTAGTCCCAAACAAAGAACCCCCCACTGTTGTAAATGCATAATCGGTTTCTGGTTGCTTCAGCAAAATGTCATCGACAATTTGCATCACTTTTTCAGAAGTTGCTAAAGGTGTGCCAGGAGGAAATTGAACTCTTAAGTTGGCTTGTCCGGTGTTAATACGTGGCAAAATTTCTTGCGGAATTTGACCAACCATAAACAAGCTGCTACCACCTAAAATCAGCAAAGCAGTAGTAATTACCAGTAGACGATGACGTAAAACTTTTGTGAGGAAAATACCGTATCCTCGTGTTAGATCTTCAAAGCGGCGATTAAACTGTTGTAGTAGCCAAAACTCACTAATCCGGCTAGACCAAGGTATTCCTAGTAGTCGAGAAGCTAGCATGGGTACTATTGTGACTGCCACAATCAAAGAGGCTGCTACTGCAAAAGCAATGGTGAGAATTAGTTCGTTAAATAGTAAAGAGATAAAACCGCCAATTAATAAAAATGGCACGACAGAAACTAAGTTGGCACCTGTCGCAGCGACTAAAGCAGATTCTACTTCTTGGGAAGAAGCGATCGCAGTTTCAATAAAGAATTTGGGATTCCGCCGTTTTCTTTTTGGTTGCTGATTAGGAGTTAACCCGGCTTTTTCGGAAATATTTTCTAAGATGACAACTGAGGTATCAATTGCTTGACCGATGCCTAGAGTCAAGCCTGCCAAACTAAACACATTTATAGTTAAGCCAAACAGTTTCATTAAAGCGATCGCCGCCAAAGTACATAAAGGAATCGCTAAACTGATAATTAATGTTTGTCTGATTGACCCTAAAAATAACAGTACTGCTGCTGCTGCCAATAATGCCCCAGAAATTGCAGAAAAGGTAACATCATTTAAAGAGTTACGGATGAAGCGGGATTCATCTGAGGTGGCTGTCAAAATCATATCCTCTGGAATTAAGCCAGAAGCACGCAATTGTTCAATCCTTTGCTTGACCCCATCGATAACAGTAATCGTGTTGGCATCGGGTTGTTTTTGGATTGCTAGTTTTACAGATGGCTGACGGTTGAGGTAAACAAATACTCGCTGGTTTTCTGTACCATCTATGACCTCAGCAAAATCGCGTAAATAAACGCGGCGGGGAGGAATAGCAGAGGTAGCAGCACCAGAGGTAGGCGCAGATACTTCAAAGGAAAGATTTTCGATTTCTTTGGCATCTTGGAAGCGCCCGATAGTGCGGGTTAAGGGTTCAGAATTCTGTCCTAAAATTCGACCGCCAGAAATATCTTGGTTACGGGCTGTTAGTTCATCAAGAACATCGTTTAGTCCTACACCCAACGCTTGTAAACGGCTTAAATCTACAAGCACACGTACTTCTTCTACTGCACCACCAGCGACATCAACAGCAGCAACTCCGGGTACAACACTCAGTTCACGACCCAACTCTTCATCGGCAAATACCCGTAAATCTTGACCTTGCAACGAGGGTGAAGTTAGAGCTAACTCGTAAACAGGCAATTGTGAGGGGTCAACTTTAAATATGCGTGGCTCCTCAATGGTATCTGGCAACCGACTCCGACCTCGATTAAAAGCAGCAGTAGCATCATTTAAAGCTTGGTCAATATTTCCACCCGGTTGGAAAAATAAATCTACACTGATTTGTCCCTCACGAGTTTGGGAAAAAACTTGTACTACCCCTTCAGTAGCAGAAAAAGCTTCTTCTAAGGGCTTAGTTATTTCATCAACTGCTACCGATGGTGAAATTCCTGGGGCTTCTATCCTTACGCCAATTCGGGGATATGTAATTGAGGGGAGCAAGTCTACTGGCAAACTTGTCAAAGCAAATATACCCAAAACCACCACTGCCAAGGTAAGCATGAGTGTACCGATGTGTTGGCGGATTGAGATGGCACTGATACTGAGTCCACTGCTGTTCTTGGTCTGCTGCATTGCTGTCGCTAGGCTCCAATTTAGAAATGCAAAATTAGAAAATAAATGTATTATTTAGGATTTTTGATTTCAGGAATTTTTAGAGATTGACTCTACTGTTTTGTTTCCGACAAAATCGAAAGTCTTACAGCAGCACCATCTTTTAATGGTCTACCACTGCGAACTACGTAGCGTTCTCCTGGTTGCAAACCAGATAAAATTTCTACTTTTTCATCAGCCTTTTTACCTAAAGTGACGGGACGCGCCGCTACTTTTGGTTGACCTTGTGTGTCTGAAACTACAAATATGGTGCCATTCGTCTGATTATTTGCTGTCTGGGTTCTAGAGGGTTGTCTGTCTGTAGCTGCTGCTTGAATAGCAGTTTGGGCGACTACAACTCGCTGTGCTGTTTGGTTTTCAAAATTAACTCTAGCTAAGAGTCCGCTACCAATAGTGCCGCCACTGTTAGGAACTTCCACTTCTACAGGTATCAGGCGAGCAGTAGCATCGGCTGCTGGGGATATACGTATGACTTTGCCAATGATTGTTCTTTGCGGAAAGGCATCTAAGCGTACTTGTACAGACTGCCCAAGTTTAATTTTTGACAGTTCTAATTCCGAAACTTGGACTACGACTTTGACTCGGCTAAAGTCGCCAATTTGTATAACTTCGCCACCTGCTTGCAAAAGATTGCCGGGTTCTGTAACTTTGCCTGTAACTACGCCATTGATAGGGGAAATCAGTCGGGAGTAGGAGCGGCGTTCTTTGGCTTGCGCTACTACGGCTTGTTGCGCCAGCACTCTACCTTGAGTGGCGGCGACGGCTTGCTGTTCTGTACGTACTTGCTCAGTAGCAGCCCGCAAAGCTTGGGCGGCTGTTTGCGCTTGAGTGCGTGCTTGTTCGGCGGCTTGTTGGGCGATCGCACCTTGTTTGTATAATTGCTGTTGTCTTTGTGAATCTGATTGAGCTTGTACTAGTTCTAACCGCAGCCTTTCGACTTCAGCACGGGCATTACTTACTAGGGTTTTGGCTCTCGCTACATCTGATTTCTGGGCTGCTAGTTCTGCTTCGGCTTGTTTTAAGTCTGTCAGCAGCAAGGCATCATCTAACTGTCCGATGCTCTGTCCTTTCCTAACTTTATCGCCTACGTCTACGTTTAAAGATAATAACCTGGCTTCTACTTGCGATCGCAGCGATACGGTGCGGTAAGGTATGGTTGTACCTGTATACTCTTGCTGTTTTTCTAGTTTATCGGTACGAGCGATCGCTACATCTACAGGTGTTGCACTACCACGTTCTCCCCCCCTATTTTGTGATTGCGCTTCTGCGGTTTCTTTAGGTAGAGATCCACAACTTATTGTTAGTAGCCCGCTACTCAACAAAAAAACAATTAATGGTACAGATTTCACGACTGATTTATTGGAATATTTGCTGTTATATTTGGGATTTTCAGCCTTTGTTTGGCAGGATAAGTTTTTCTGAGTATGCATTACCTGGTTTGGGTTTATGTAGGTTTGCTGTTTCATCGATTTTTGCGGTAGTTTGCCGTTGAAAATCATTTGTTTTGCTTTAATCAAAAAATTTCTATAAAAGATAACAGCTTGTCATTACCAAGTAATTTTGTAAATATGACTAAAGTCATGAAGTTTAGGAAAAATATCTTTTTTGCCAATTTTTGGCTAAAAATGTCAAAAATTTCTGTTATTATTCTGCATAAGCAGAAGCAAAATACTTTTTAATTCATAATAATATAAATTGGGCTATTACTGGTTTTTCTTACTTATATTTCTTATGTAAATATGAAAGTTAAGCAAGGCAACATCAAGGACTAATTTTGCCCTTAATTTTTGTATTTGCTAGCCTTAATCAGCGATATTTAGTTTTACTAAGTATACATAACATATCTTAGCAAACATACTAGGAAAGTAATCTGTAATTCTCAGTATTTATGAAATATATTAAAAATTATAAACCGTAATTGTCTTTTGACCCCATGTAGTATATAGAAAACGCTACTATAGGATAAGCGAGGACAATAACGCGTGACATCATCACTAAGACTGACTCAAACTGCTGACGAAGCACAAATTGCAGAATTTTTTCGAGAATCTGCTGGTCAGTGGCACTCAGAAAGGCGATACTATACCCTACCGGAGGGAGAAACTAAGGAGATGGAGAGTCTCATTACCATCCGGTTTTTAGAAAAGGGATGCGCCGAATTACAAAAGTTAGCGCAGCTGCATAATTTACTTGATACAGCTAGTTTAATATGTGGTGCAGAGGTACTTTGGAATAGTACGGATATACTGAAAGGTAGACAAGAATCTCAGGGTTCGACATTATTTGGTGCATTAGGAAATATCTTATATCGCGATCGCGGTTTTGCTACATCTAATCCAGTTACCGCCGAGTATCATTTCCCCAACCCTAAAACGCTGTGTTTGCGAACTGAGTACAAAGGTTCAGTGTTTGAGGAAGAGTTAAAGCTTATTGGTAATAAATATCGTACAAGACAAACAATTATCTCCCGTGCAGGGGAACAGATAATGATTGGTCAATATTTAGAAAAAAGAATTGATGGTTAATTAACTGATTAATCATAAATCTTTTGTAGAGACGTTGCAATGCAATGTCTCTACATTTTGTGAGATAAATATCAAATATTTAAAATTTGAATCTGAAATTTAGAATAAAAAATCTAATGTGCGGCTGTAGCACCAGTAGCTTTAACTTTTTTAATGAATAAAACTGCAACACCACTGAGTAATAAAGCTAAACCAATAAAATAGAAACAATCATTAAAAGCCATGACAAATGCTTCACGGCGGACGACATTTGTAATAGATGCGATCGCCTGATTTTGTGCTGTAGTTAAATCTGCGCCGCGACTGATAAAATATTGCGTCATTTGGTCAATTCGCTGTTGAGTTTCTGGGTTATATAAAGATACTGCATCCCCTAATCTATTAGAATGAAATTGCTCTCTATTAGTTAATAAAGTTGCTAATACAGCAATTCCTAGAGAACCTCCTAGATTTCTCATCATATTAAATAAACCACTAGCTGACCCTGCATCTTTAGGATTTAAACCAGCTGTAGCAATAGATGTTAGCGGAACCATAATTAATGGTTGTCCCATCGCCCGAACAAGTTGTGACCATCGCAACTGATCTAACCCTGTTTGATTAGTCATTCCTGCATTCATGAATGCGCTTACAGCAAACAATGTAACGCCTAACGCCACCATAAAACGCACATCAATGCGTTGCATCAATTTTGGAATAAACGGAATTATAAATAATTGCGGAATCCCAGCCCAAATTAGAACTTCGCCAATTTGCAGAGCATTGTATTTTTGAATTTGAGCAAGATACAAAGGCAAAATATAAATTGAACCATATAACCCTATCCCTAAGGATACATTCACAATACTTGCTAAACCAAAGTTGCGATAACGTAATAAACGTAAATTAATAAATGGTTGTTTGCGAGTTAATTCAATAACAAAAAATAAGATCAAAAAAATCGCTGCGATTATACTCAAACGCACAATCAAAGCTGAACCAAACCAATCTTTGCGGCTACCTTCTTCTAACACAACTTGTAGGGAACCTAAGCCAATAGCCATCGAAATAATTCCCCACCAGTCACCTTGTTTTAATAACTGTATTTGAGGTGGAATTTGCTTAATTCCATACCACACACCAGCTAGCATTAATATTCCAGGGAAGATATTGATATAAAAACTATATTCCCAACTATAATTTTCTGTTAGCCAACCACCTAGGGTTGGGCCAATTGATGGTGCGAAAACTGCTGTAATTGCAAATGCAGCTAGTCCTATTGATTGTTTAGCTGGTGGTAAGGTTGTTAAAACAACTGTCAACGATGAAGGAATTAAAACCCCACCTGTAAACCCTTGCAAAGCTCGAAAAACAATCATGGAATTTAAATCCCATGCCCAAGCACAGCAGATAGAAAAGAAGATAAATAATCCAGTATTAACTAATAAATAAAGCCTGAGGGAAAAAACCCGCGATAACCAGCCTGTTAAGGGAATAACTACAATTTCTGCTACGAGGTAAGCAGTAGAAATCCAAGAACCTTCTTCTAATGTTGCGCCTAAAGATGCTTGAATATCTTGTAATGAAGCGTTAGTGATTTGGATATCTAAGACTGCCATGAATGCACCAAGCATACTGGCTAATACACCAATCCAAGTTCTTAGAGATATGCGTTCTGGTGCTACAGCAGAAACTTTAGCCATAGTATTGCTCCAGTTTTAGGTGCGAATAAAATTGGGAAACTATTAAAAATTTATCAGGACTAAAATGAGATTTTACAATTTATTGAGAACCTTTACTACTGATTAAAATACCCTTCTGTTCATAAATCGGAATTACCATTTGACGTAAAGCCGGGAGTTGTCTGCTAAAAAATATTGAGCCAATAATACAAGCTATACCATCAATTATTAATGTATTTGGCGCACCAATTATATTTGCTATCCAACCTCCTACTAAATTACCTATAGGTATCATTCCTAAAAATGACATTGTATATATGCTCATCAATCTGCCGCGTTTATCTTCGTCTACAATAGTTTGCAAAAATGTATTACTAGCAGCTATCTGTAAAATTGTTCCTAAGCCAACAAATAGCATTGTGAAAAGGGACAGAGGTAAAAATCGGGAAACTGAAAAGGCAATTAGACCAAATCCTAATATTGCTGGAGCGATCGCAATTAATTTACCAATTCCTAATATGGTTTTACGAGTTGCAAGATATATTCCACCTGATAAGGCTCCCACTCCGGATGCTGCCATTAAGAAGCCTAATGTTTCGGCACCACCTTTGAGGATTGTTTCGGCAAAAACTGGGACAAGAATTGTATTTTGCAATCCCATGAAACTGACTAATGCTGAAAGCAATAAAATTGCCCGAATGGGAGGAAAGCTAAAGGCATAGACAAATCCTTCTTTAACTTTTTGCCAGGGATTACCGTCAGTGACAGATACTTTCCACGGCTTAACTTTCATTGCCAGCAAACCCATGATGACGGCAATATAACTCAAGCCATCTATTAAAAAACAGTAGGCAACACCAACTCTAGCAATTAGTAATCCTCCGATGGCTGGGCCAATTAGTCGCGCACCATTAATCATAGTTGAGTTGAGGGCGATCGCATTGGCTAAATCTTCTTTACGTTCTACTAATTCGGGTACAAATGCTTGTCGTGCTGGTGCATCCAAGGCATTGATGAATCCTTGTAATAAGCTTAAAGCGATGATGTGCCAAACTTGAATCACACCTGTTAATGTAAGTGCAGCTAACGCTAACGACTGGATCATCGCCATGACTTGCGTACTGATTAAGGTACGATACCGCGAAAAGCGATCTACAAATACCCCACCCAAGGGAGCAAGAAAAAAGCTGGGAATTTGGCTAGCAAATCCGACAAATCCTAGCATCAATGGTGAGTTAGTTAAGTCATACACTAGCCAAACAGTAGCTAGTTGAGTCATCCATGTACCAATTAAAGAAAGCCCTTGTCCGGCAAAAAACAAACGATAGTTTCTTGACCTGAAGGCTGGTATCTGCAACCGCTTAAATATAGTCATTGGTTATTTGTCAATGGTCAATAGTCAATTGACTTATTTAACTTCAACAGTAACTTCCGCAGACATCCCAGGTGTAATCCGTGAGTCGTAACCTTGGATACTCTTTTGGTCTAAAAGTATTTTTACGGGGATGCGTTGCACGACTTTGGTAAAGTTACCTGTGGCGTTATCGGGTGGTAACAAGGCAAATTGCGCGCCGGAAGCTGGCGAAATACTGTCAACCCTTCCAGTAAAGGTTTGATGTGGAAAAGCATCTAGTTTCACTTCTACTGGCTGTCCTGGTTTCATCCTTTCTAATTGGGTTTCTTTGAAGTTGGCTACTACCCAATTATCCTGATCGACAATCGCCATGAGTGGTGAACCGGCTTGTATCCTATTACCAACTTCCACTGTTTTTTTACCAACTCGTCCGGCACTAGGCGCAGTAATATTGGTGTAGGATAACTGCAATTGGGCATCTTTTAATGATGCTTCTGCCTGAGCGATCGCAGCTTTGGCGGCTTCATATTGGCTGCGTTTCACGCTAGTGTCTTGACCGCCAGCAGTGGCTTGTTGCAATCCACCTCTAGATGCAGCGAGTTTCGCTTGGGCGCTAGTAACTCCTTGTTGGGCTTGTGCTAGTCGAGATTGGGCTTGGGCTACCCCAACTTTGGCTGAGGCTAATTTGGCTTGGGCTTGTTGGACTCCTTGCACAGCCGCATTTTTTTGGGCTACAGCTACGTCATAGGCAGCTTTGGCTGTATCCAATTGTTGACGAGCGATCGCACCTTGTTGATATAGGCTTTGGTAACGGTTGTAATCTGTTTGCGCTCTTTCTAAGTTGGCGTTTGTTTGGGCTACTTGGGCTTGGGCGGCGGGAATTCCGGCTTGGGCTTCTTGTACTGCTGCTTGGGCGGCGGGAATCCCGGCTTGGGCTTCTTGTACTGCTGCTTGGGCTGTAGAGATGGCGGCTATTGCATTACTAACATCGCCTTGTGCTTGAGTTGTCTTACCACTGGTGGTTTCAGAACTTAAGGCAATATTAGCTGCGGCGGCTTGGGCTTGACCACGAGCATTTTCTAAGGCTGCGGCGGCTTGCTGTACTTTGCTTTCGTAATCGCGGGGGTCGAGTTTGACTAATAACTGTCCCGGTTGTACTTGTTGGTTATCGTTAACTAAAACTTGGGCAACTGTTCCCGGAATTTTGCTACTAACTTGGTGAACGTGTCCTGTAACTGTGGCGTTGTCTGTTTCTTCGTGAGTAGAGGCGAACTGCCAATAGTGATAGCCAAATGTACCTGCGGCGATCGCACCTACACCCAACCCTGCCAAAATTAAAGGTAGCCGCTTTTTACTGCGCGGTTTCTCTTTTTTTTCTGTCTCTGGCTGCGGATGTACTTCAGTTTCTGGTGCTTCTGGTACTGCTATTTTTGCTGATTCTGGCATTGCTGCATCTAATGCCTCAGCGTCATTAATCATTTTGATTTCTACAACTGCACCTTTGCCATTTTTATTTCCATTTAAAGTATTGATGCCCATGTTTCCCTAATTCCTTGCTCAAAGATTTGGTTGACAGCCTTTTATTTAGCACACGTACTATTTATAGTCTAGTTATTCATAGCCTAGTTATTCTTAGTCTTTTACTTAGGACGCTTACTATTTTCTAAAAAATATTTATACACTGCCTCACCCATTTGGGTGATTATAATCTTTTCTTAAGATAGGTTAGAGATTGCTCTGTTTAGTAGTTGCGAAAAGAGTTCACGGTCAGCAGCAGAAATACCACGCATAGTTTCTTCCCGTAATTCTGCGGCTAGTGGAGGTAAAACTTTTTCCAATTCCTTACCAGCATCCGTCAACCAGATGCGCCAAATACGGCGATCATGTGCGTCTCGCTCTCGACGGACTAAGCCGCGTTCTTCCATCCGATCTAGTACACCTGTTAAAGTCCCGCCCACCTGTTGCAACTTCTCGCCAATACTGGATGTCGGTAAACCATCTTCTTGCCACAAACAGCACAATACCAACCAATGAAATGGTGTCAGCCCAAACGGTTCTAGTTTGTCAGTAAACTTACGAGTCAGCAGTTGTGAAAGCAATTTGATTCTATAACCCAAGTTGTAGGGTGCTAGAACTTGCTGCCACGACTCTAAAGTTGTATTATCTAATTTAACAACCATTATGCAAATTACTTAGTGTGCGTAATATTTAGTATAACAGATTTATTCATCTAGGCAAGAGGGCGATCGCATTCAGAAATAAAGTAGAGAAGTGGCGATCGCAAAGCCAAATATGACACATCGACAAGAAGAATTTTCTTGTCTTTTTTTATCTAATGAAGAAATAAAACTCTAGGATTTTAAAAGTAAATTTTGACATCGTTATGCTCAGAGTTCAAAGCATAACGATGTCACTAAATAACGACGAATGCCTTGCCTTACTTGAGCAAATTCGCTGGGGTGGAAAGCCAAAATGTCCTTATTGTGAGTCAACTAGAGCAACTGCATACAAAAGCGATCGCAGATATCACTGTAACGAATGTTTTACTTCATATAGTGTTACGGTCGGTACTCTTTTTCATAAGACTCATGTAGAATTACATAAATGGTTCATAGCAATTCGACTTGTACTGAATTTACCAGGGGGTATCAGTGTGCGTCAGCTTGCCAAAGAGATTGGGGTTAATAAGAATACTGCTTGCTACATGATTGTGCGTATTCGTACAGCAATCAATGACGATCAGGAACTAATACAAAGAGTTTTAAACAAAAATTAAGACTTAGGCTAGCAATGCAAAGTTTTACAGATTTATATAAGTTGGCTAAGTTACTAGATTAACTTAAAAAGTTCATTTGAGGCTTAGTGTAACCATATAAACCAGCTTTGAGCGCAAATATAACTATATTTTTGGAGAAATATCAATGTTAAAACCTCTGTTTAAGTCAACTACTGCTAGCCTGTTTTTTATATTTTTCATTATCTTAACTTTCGTTACTGGGAATTTAATGGGTAGCCTACCTAATGACCCAAAACTAAATGATAAAGTATCAGAAAAGCAAAAAATAATTTATCCTGTTTTGTTAGGCTTTATACCAGTAGCTGTAGGTATTCTTAATTTTTTCATTAATACAAAAATAGAAGAAGAAGCAAACAAAAAAATTGAAGAAAATCATAAAGAATGTAAAGAAAAAGTTGAGAGTTATGCTCACAATTTTTTGAGAACTTTGGGGTCAGTAGAAATACAACTCCAAAAACTAGATGGGAATGTTAGTGGAGAATGCTTATTAGAAGTTAATAAATTTAAAGAGGTTGTCAGAAGTTACGTTATAAATTATGATGCATCTCAAAAAATTGTTAAGTTGCTAGATAATGATAAACTGCGTCATAAATTGGAAATTGATGTAATCGCAAAAGCAGTGAAAAAGTTTGATATTCCTATAAATTCTGATGAATCTAAGGCCTTTAGCCAGGACATTGGTAGATGCATAAACTGGTTACGAGATAGTATTGATGTGCTTGACTATCGTCCAATTTATCCACCGGAAATGACTACAGCACTAAAGTCAGGCGTGAAAAATTTTGCTCCTTACGAAGATGCTTTAAACAATATTAAATTTGAAGACAAACTCGAAGAGGCATCAGACTCCACAAGAATTATTGAAAAATATGTTAATTACTTAATCAATGAATTGAAAAAATCTGTTAATCAATGAATTGCAGATGAAAGAAATGCATAGCAATCTGAGTGTTCTAACAGTTAATTTTATTTATGACTCTTGTCATATCCCATAGATTTTATTGCTATTTGCAGTTGAACCCAAAATGAGTTCAACTTCTTATCGTCTCTACGAAGATTATCACCAGATTTTGACAACTCCCTTTCAAATTTTTTTGTCTCCTTAGTTAACTCAGTTTCAATATATAATAAAAATTTATTGATTTCTGAATAAGGTTCTTGTTCTTGGAATTGGGAATATTTTCTTAATATAGATTTAATTGTCTGTACAATCGTTAAACAAGTATTTAATGCCTCTGTGGTGCTATATCTAGGTTCAGGATAATTATTTTGTGTCATTTTTTTGAGAATAAATGATTTTTTTGTAATCCAGCCAGAGATTCAATTATTTAAGTTATTGAGATGTGAGAAAATCTCTAAAAGTATTGTGAGAATATAAATTGATACACACAAACAAAGTTAGCCTAGTATTAGTTATTCTCTAAGACTATTGACTTTATAGATTAACTAATACTGAATAGTACTTATTTATTACGAACCAATCACTACCTTTAACTAGGACACAATGATGTTAGAGGTTATTTATACAGTAAAAATGGAATTACTGTAAAATGCTTTAAACTAAAGCTTTAACACAGCCTACTTCAGCTTTAGTTTTAAGTATCCTCTTATTGATTCAGTTGGATTCAAAGCAAATATGTGGTCACACTTCCTCACCAAAAGCGCTCGCACTCTGTATATTTACCCAAGCTAAATTAGAGCGAGTTTCCAGCCAAGAAAGCTGGAATAAAATCGCTCAAACCGGCAAATCAAAGTAGTATCACCTACAGAATGTTGGTTAAAAACGCTGTGCTAATTGCGGAGTACGCCCTTTTAAGCCAATCATTAACTTGAGTGCAAACACTTTTAAAGGTGGAACGCGCTGCATTAACCATAAACCCAAACGCCGCACAGCTACCAAGGGTAAGATTTGGTTAGAAAACATCCGATCTAACAAATCGGTGAAGCCTAGAATTGTCAAGTTCTCCAGTTGTCGCCACCGTTCATAGCGTTTGAGAACTTGAATTTTACCGATATCTTCGCCTTTAGCGTGGGCTGTTTGAATAATTTGCGCTAGTGCGGCTGCATCTCGAATACCAAGATTTAAGCCTTGTCCACCGACGGGATGACAGTTGTGGGCTGCATCGCCAATTAAAGCCAAGCGCGGGAGAACGTAGCGATCGCTTTGCATGAGTTGCACTTGAAAGACAAAGCGATCGCCTAATAATTCCAACTTACCCATGTGATCACCGTAGCGGCGGGTAAGTTCTGCCAAAAATTGCTCATCATCCAATGCACACAAGGCTTTTGCCTCTTCATGGGGGGCTGTCCAAACGATGCGGCAACGGTTCCCAGGTAAAGGTAAAATCGCAAAGGGGCCGCTAGGCCAAAATCTTTCGTAGGCTGTATCGTTGTGGGGTTTTTCGGGTTTGACAAAGGCAACTATACAAGATTGCCAATATTTCCAGCCATGAGTTTTGATACCTGCTGCTTGGCGAATAGGCGATCTCGATCCATCAGCCGCTACCAGTAATTTACTGCGGACTGTATATATCTGCTCAGAAATTTTGATATCGATTGCCACAATATCCTGCTGATGCTTTGTGTTGACCACTTCAGCCGGACATAGATAATTCACATTTGGACATTTCTGCACAAATTCCTGCAATGGCTGTAACAAGGCTTGGTGTTCTGCTACGTAACCTAACTCTGGTGTACTTTTACCGATATCAGCTGATTCAAAGTCCACCACATCAGGATAATCGGCATCCGAAAGACGCACATGGCGGTATTTAGCAATGTTAGGTGAGATTTTGTCCCAAACTCCAATACCTTGGTAAATCAGTGCCGAAAGCATATGAACTGCATAAGCTTGGCCTTTGGCTACGGATGTTGATGTTACCTTCGCCTCAATGAGGAGTATATTCAAGCCTGAATCTTTTAAGGCAGAGGCTAGGGTTAACCCAACAATTCCACCACCGACAATTACCAAATCATAGTCGTATCCCCGTTTGTCTGTGGTGGGTTGCTGAGGGGAAAGTGTTTGAGTAAGCTGCGTTAGCGTCATTGTTAAGAGAAATTAAGCCATCTTAACTATTATTGTTACGCGATCGCCCCCTCCTGAGCAAGTTAAAACGAACAAATACAGAAAAACCTCGCTGTTATCTGAAGATAACAGCGAGGTTTAACCTAAGTGATTGCCTTTTCAGAAAAATTTAGAGGATATAAGTTCAGTCTAAAACGACTATTTGTGAGCTTTGTTAGCAGCAGTAGTAGATTTATGAGCTAAGTTGGCAGCAGTATACTTGCGATGTTTGTAATGTTTTAAGTGTTTTTTGTGATGAATTTTACCTGATTTTACCTTGGTATGATTGTCACTAATTGCAGTTTTATGATGCGTTTTGGTAGCGTTAGCCTTAGTTGTTGTAGTTTCAGCATGAACAGCAGGTGCAACTATAGCTAAAGGGGAAGATACTACTAAAGCTAAAATTAAACCCTTCAATAAACTCTTCATTTGAACTCCTAATTTAGTCTCAAGAAACTAACGATTTAACTATGTCAAACACTTATGGCAAAATCTTGTTGTTTATATGAATTTTGTGTGACCACTGTAGAGTATTTCTCAGTGAATTTGCTTTAATATCTTTCCAAAAAACTTAACTTAAATCAAAGATTTTTGAAATATCAAAATATAGATTATACTGAACTGTTATTTTTAACAAAAATTTATAAACCATATTATAGCAGTTTAACTTCAGCTAAATTAGTCTTTGAAAATCTGAAAAGCTTATACAACGACTATTCTGGCTTTTAATTTTTGCTTTTCTAGACTAAATAAAGTCTACCTAATTTAACTGCTAAATACTGTAATAATAAAAAAACTGCTGTAATTTACAGCAGTTATGAAAGTGTACAGGGCAACAAAAAATATAAAATTCATGTCAAATTATTTAATTTAAATCTAACACTAAAATGTGAAATTTAAATTCATTTTGAAAATATTAGATAATCCTACAAACTTTATGATAAGAATGGCTTAATAGCCTTCTCTAAAATTTAAATAGATATGTATAAACATCTTAAAATTTGAGAAGACTAAAGCCAAATCAACCTTGAAGCTAATTACTCTGCGAGGATTGGTATCTCATAAGTAACCTGCAAACAAACTATCGCAAAGTAATGTGTCATTATTTTGTTCTTAGTATAGATTTTGTGTGACAACTTGAGATAAGGTGACAGTACAGACTGATAGTCAAATTGTGATGACGAATTTTCTACGTTATGATGTTTAAACAACACTCAAAGCTAATAACTGTTCTGACATATCAAAATTAGATGTAACATTTTGGACATCATCTAAGCTTTCTAGAGTATCGATTAATTTAAGAAGCGATCGCGCCTGATCTGAGTCTGTCACCTCGACATTATTACTAGGAATCCAGCGCAATTCGGCATCAGTCACCTTAAAACCTTTGTCTTTTAATGTTTGGTTGAGGGTTTCTAAATTCGCCACCTCAGTCAATACTTCCGCCGTCTCATCTTCAGTCATCTCATAAGACTCAGCACCACCTTCTAAAGATGCTTCTAAAAGCTGGTCTTCATCAACCACACCTTGGACGACACACACACCCTTTTGGTCAAACATCCAGCTAACACAACCAGTTTCACCCAAATTTCCCCCATTTTTACTAAAAGCCACGCGCAAGTCAGCCGCAGTGCGGTTGCGATTATCTGTCAGGGCTTCCACTAAAACTGCGACACCACCTGGCCCATAACCTTCATAACGAATTTCTTCCAGAGTATGATTATCGCCGCTAAATGTACCTGCACCTTTAGCGATCGCCCGTTCTATATTGTCATTGGGGATACCTGCTGCCTTCGCCTTTTCAATCGCTGTACGCAGTTGAAAATTTCCTGCTGGGTCTGGTACGCCGTTTCTCGCCGCCACAATAATTGCCCGCGATAACTGAGTGAAAGTCTTGCCTCTTTTTGCATCCACTACAGCTTTTTGACGCTTAATATTAGCCCATTTACTATGACCTGCCATAATTTGAAAATATCTATGCTCTCTCCAAAGATTAGGATATACATAGCCTTTGTCAATATGCAAAGGAAAATATAAAGTATGAATTATGAAGTGTGAAGTATAAAATTTATCTTTATCTATATATAATGTTTCAACCACAATTTGTGGTAGATGAGCAGCCCTTTAATTTACTACCTATAGCAAATTTTATTTACTCAAACTGACCATCTTGGTTGATGTTAAGCAAAGATTAGCTACCGCATATTTTACTAACATTGAGTGTTGAGTTGAATTACAAGCACTTTTCAGTTGTAGAGACTTAGCATTATCCTTGACGATTGTAGCTTGATATGTGTAAATAGAACCTTCCTCACTTTCATAATTAAGTTCAGTTAAGAACGTATTATTGTCTAAACTTTGCTCAAGGATTCTACCAACAACTTTGTAGTTAAACCAATCCCATCCATGATGGAGAATAAGTTCTCTTTCTAAAACTTGTAAGGGGCTTGGCAAAATTCCCCACCCTCGATAAACTTTTGCTAAACATTTAATGTCGCCAGTTCGAGTTAATATTGACATAAATGAGTCTTGATCGAGAACACCATAATATCTAGCTTCTGGCAAATCTATGGCGGTAGGCGCGAAGCGATGCCCACCAAAATGGCTTGATTTCCAAAGTCGAACATTATCTAAATTAAGATTAGCAATAGTAGCAGTAGCATGGAAGTAAAAAGGATTGCCATACCTAGCACAGCACTTATCATGACTACCATGTGTACACACTAAAATGTCTCTTGTCGGGTCTGTGTATACTGGATAATCAGCAGTTTTATTGTGTAACCATTTTTTAACAACTCCTGCTACCTGTTCAATATTTGGTAGATGGAATTCATATTTTTGATAACCATTACTGAAACCTTGTTTTTTTTGATAAATCAACAAAGTTGTTTGGTCAGCTTTATGTGATACATCATTAGCAATTACTAAGAATCTAATCGGTAACTTGGCTTTGTTTATCTCCTCCGCTAATAAATGTAAATTTTTAGGTACCCAGCGAGAATTAAATGCATCTGTAGTCCAAGGTGGAGGACACTCAACTAAAATGTAAGTTTCGTAATTGGTAGCACTACCAATCAAATCTTCTCCTACTTCTCTTGTATAGTCAGAACAAAAAAAGGTATTCATCGAACTTAACTCATCTATGGGTGTTACGAGTGAAGGGTGGGTAAAGAATAATTGTGTTGATGACTACAATTGTTTTAACCCAAAAAGTTAAACAAGAATAATGTGCATTTACTTGTCAAAAGTAAACTGCCAATTTATAACATCATTTTTGCTCAAAGTCTGGCTGTTTAATCAAATCTCCACAATATTATCCATGAGATAAAAACAATGTTCTGTTATGGTTTGGTGGCAAAAGTTTAAATCTTTTATTAAATTATGGCGATAAGTAGCGATCGCTTCGGTATTAATTTGGAATACTTTTTTAATTTACCTGTTTTTAAGCTAATCAGTTTTTATAGTCATATTGCTAAATATTCTCAATAAAAGTTTAAAAATTTTAAGTCAAATATTGTATAAATTTATACAATATTTTGCTGTTCAAAGTTAGCAGCATGGTTTAGTCAGAGGCGGTTATACCTTGACTGTAACTGAAAATCAAGAACCATTGCAAGTATTTGACATCATTTCTTACCTTTTTCTCCATTGATAATTCTATGTTAGCAAGCTTAAATCAGATTTAGAGCCTCTAAAGTAGAAGCATTAAGTTTTTCAATAAAATCGATAAAAATTCTCAACTATTATTGCTATCGGATGGTAAACTCCCTTCCCAACGAAATAGCCTTGGTAGTTGCGATACGTCTATCGCGTAGTTCCCCAGCCACAACAAGAGTTCAAAAATTAATAAATATCTTACCCAAAGTAAGCTAGGGTCAGAACTGAGAAATGTCAAACCCTCATACAGCTGCCATAAACGATAAGGTAGGTAGATGTATGGAACCATTACCCAAACTACATTTTGTAGTTTCCTGAGTGTCAAAATCTCAGTGAGGATTTGCAACCCAAGAATAATAAAATACCAACCAAGCACAACTAATACACTTTGAGACTTCCACCATAAACCGTATAAAAGTATGGCTAGCAATGGTGGTATAACACCTAGTATTTGTACAGGTAATAACCACCATTTATACCAAGCGGGAAAGGGTAAAGGCAAAGTGTAAGGCTTGGCGTTTTTCCAACCTTGACTCACAATCAAAGTAAAAGCTGTGGCAATTAGGAAAAAGCAGATGTTTTCTATAAATAGGTAGAGGTTGATATCTAGAGAATTCATGGTTTAATTATTACTCTCTACCATTAGTAAATCATGCTTCCCTAGAAATATTTTTACCTATTAGCTCTGTTTTCTTGAATAAGATGCACAATCGAAGGTAATAAAGAAATAACAATGATTAATCCAATAATTGGTAATAAATATTTATCTACTTGCTCGGCAGGTAAAGATTTTCCTAAAAAGAACCCTAACATAGTCATACCGACAGTCCAAACAAATCCCCCGATTAAGTTATAAAAAATAAAAGTCCGATAATGCATAGCACCTAAACCTGCGACAATTGGTGCAAAAGTTCGCACTATCGGCACAAACCTAGCTAAAACAATAGTTTTCTTGCCATGCTTCTGATAAAATTTTTGAGTTTTAACAACGTGTTTTTTATGAAAAAGCCAAGAATCTTCTCTTTGAAAGAGCTTTCTACCAAACTTGTGTCCAGTAGTGTAGCCAATATTATCACCTAAAACTGCACAGATAAAAGCTCCAATAATTAAAATCCAAATATTGAACAAATTCTGAGAGGCTATAAATCCTGCTGTAAAAAGTAGACTATCTCCTGGCAGAAAAAAACCGATGAGTAGTCCTGATTCAGCAAAAATTATCGCCCATACGCCAAAATAACCTATTGATTTAATTAGCTCAGGTAAATCAAAATGCATAAAATATCAAATCCCAAAAATCAGCAATAACATATTATCTTTCAAAAATTTTGTTGCTTAATTAATATTATTAAGTTTACATAAACTTATTTTGTACATATTGGATTATAAGTGACGTATGAAAAGATATTGGAGACTTATAGGATTGTTTTGGAGTACTGCTATAGCAGCAGAGATGGAGTATCGCCTCAATTTTGTTATTGCCACTCTCAGTAGCGTAGGGAGTCTAGTAGGCAGTATTTTTAGTTTATTTTTGTTTTACCGCACTGGTTACACTTTTGCTGGCTGGTCATGGGAAGCTGCTTTGGTCGTTTTAGGAATTTTTACCTTGCTACAAGGCTTTTCTTTTACATTTTTAGCTCCTAATTTAAATAGAATCGTGCGTCAAGTCCAGGAAGGTACTTTAGATTTTGTATTACTAAAACCTATCCGCAGCCAGTTTTGGCTATCTACTCATACTCTTTCTCCTTGGGGTTTACCGGATCTAATTTTTGGCAGTATCATCATTGGCTATGCAGGTACTCGCCTTGGCTTAGGAATCAATAATTATCTGCTAAGTGCCGTACCCTTATTATTCGGTTTAGTAATTCTTTATAGCTTGTGGTTTATGTTAGGAGCCACTAGCATCTGGTTTGTCAAAATTTATAATGCTACCGAAGTACTGCGGGGTTTGTTAGAAGCTGGCAGATATCCTATGGTTGCATATCCTGCGACTTATCGATTTTTCTTCACCTTTGTAGTACCAGTGACATTTTTAACTACTGTCCCAGCAGAAACGATGCTGGGTAGAGGTGAATTTAGCTGGTTGATAGGTGCGGCGGTGTTAGCAGTCGCTTTGTTTTGGTTTTCTACGCGGTTTTGGCGGTTTGCTTTGCGTTTTTATACTAGTGCTTCTAGTTGAATTATTACAAGTTATTCTCTATCCACTTTCTAAAATTACGCATAGCCTGACTTCTACCAATAGTCAAACACTGCTGAACGTACTCATTGACTAATTCAATGATAGGTATATTTGCAAAATTAGGACTAGATTGAGATTTAATATATTTCCCTTCCCGGAGTAAGAAAATTTCTAAACCTTGCTTTGTATATCGCCAAAGTTCAGGAACTCCTAAAATTTCATAGTTATTAAATCGAGTCCGGGAGGTTATATCAACTTTGATTGCTAAATCTGGTGGCGGATCTATATTTAAATCAATCCGGTTTTTACCAATCACAGCAGCTTGGTTTTGAATATAAAAAGAGGTATCGGGTTCTACGGCTTGCGACATTCGTTCATTTTTCAGTGTTGTAGAACCAAAAGGTTCAAAATCAATTTGGAGTTGTTCTAATAAAATTTTGACTAAATCACCAATTAATTCTTTATCTTTTTCATGCTCAGGTAGAGGAACCATAATTTCTAGCCAACCATCACTATAAGAGATCCGTGCAGCACGCTTATCTCCCATTTCTTCTAAAATATTTTCTAACTGCTGCCAACTAATATCTTTGAGCAACATTTGTTGTCCCGGTTTGACGATAATTTGTTGCAGTTTTAAAAGCATATCGCCTCTGACAATAGGTATAAGTATTATTGTAAAGAATCGGAATGCGATCGCTCCTCCACCACATCATCAATTAAAGGCGATCGCTTCCCAGCAAACTTTAATTTTAAATTAGGCAAATGTCTAGTTTAAAATTTTACAGATAAAAAATTAATACAGAATATTTATTGCCTTTAAATGGGCAAAATCTCTAGAGATGCCCAGAGTATACAGGTATAAATTTTATGGATGAACAGCTAATTAACGCTATTGAATCGCGTGATATTGAACGTGTCAAAGCATTGCTTGCGGCTGGGGCAAACCCAAATGTCAAGAAAGGTGATGAAACAGCTTATGAACTCGCCCGTTACGGCCCTGATGAAATTAAATGTGCATTAATTGAAGCTGGTGCTGATGACGCATCTCTCAGACATTCCCTAGTTTGGGCGGTGATGACAAATAGAGTAGAAACTGTAAAAGTTTTGCTTGATAAAGGCTCAAATATTAACGTATCAACATACTCTGGTAGCCCGCTAGAACAAGCAGCCAGAACGCAGAAGGGCCAAAACAACTGTGTATTGTGCCAACCACTGATAAATATGATGTTGTTGCCTTACATCAAACAAATGGTTGTAATTATGGTGTTGGCCCTGGTTATGTAGTGCAATGGTTGCGAGAACTAGAAGCTACACAGCCTTTCGTTTTGACTATTATTGCCCACGATACTCTAGAAGGTCGTTTTCTCACACCCATTCAAGACCCTGAAGGACTAGCAAAAAGTATGTATGAGTTTTGTCCTGATATTGTAGACCAAGGTTGTGGTTCTTTGGAGTGATTGGCTGAGGGTCTTCGTTCCAATAACAATCTTTATTTCTGGTGGGATTAATTTTTCAGCATCTTAAAGATAAACTTCTTTTTAATCGCGCCAAAGGGAACACTGTCGAGGTCTTCATCTCCAGGCTATAACCGCGAACCCTCAATATGATGGGTACGCAGCGTTTCCGAAAGTATGTCTTAAAAAGAGTAGTAGCGTGACCGCCTTAAGATAGTGCATAAATTAACTCTTGTGGTGTGGGCATCTTGCCCGCACCGGACAGGCTGGATGCTTATCCCACAATAAATCCATAATGCAACATTTTAGTCCAGTCACGCCACTATTCGATTAGCTATGCCCCAAAACCAGTATCAAGGATTTAGACTGATATTAGTACCATTTGATTCAGAGGCAGTAGTTGCACCTACTGCCATTACTTCAGACCATTCACTGACGCGATTGTTATCTAAGACGGCGCGCACTCGATAACCAAGCTGAATCTTATGCATCAACAAGATTACTTCCCGGTTGAGTAATCCTTGTGATTTTTGGTTTTCATTAGATGCGGCTTGTAAACGAAAACAGCGATCGCTTTGGCGTTTTAACTTGGGAGATTTCCCCTCCACAAGCACAGTTTGTAGTTCGTATTCTTTAGCTTCGGGATACGGTTCCCAGCAAAGTTGCCAGTATGTTGACCAGCGAATTAACTCTGCTGGTAATTCCTCGACCTCATCCGACAATGTAGAAACAAGTCCGGTGATTGGAGGTTGTACCACTTGAGGCTGATTGACGGAGATGTCAGCAGCTATAGATGAACTGTCATCAAAACTTAGTACCAGTCCAAATATCAAAGTAAACAGCAGAATCAATCTTTTCATCATCATGCCAAATTGATTACCACTCCACAGGTAAAATCATGCTGCCGTTGTCGGCATAGATTGTGCGAGAAGCGATCGCTGTTCTGGCAGGTACTGTAGAATTGAAGACTGCGCTTCTTTGCCCAAGTGCTGAGTTGTTGCCAATGCTGGCACGGAAGATAACGGAGTTCGGACCTAGCCCCACATCATTACCTACGCTGGTTTCAGGGCCATTAGCAACACCACCGACAATCTGCCTACCGCCATGAACTAGAGCGCGAGGCCCATAACCAATCCCATTACCAAGAGTCAAACTAGTTGTTTCTAAAGCGTGAAAGACAACATCGTTTGCCATCCCAGCAATTGACCCAACATTAAAAGGTTCACCTTCATCTGCACGCAGCGAAATTCTATTAGCTAGTTTATTTTTGAGGTCTGCTAAAGAATCTTGGAAAGTGATGTTGCCGATAATGCGGTTACGATAGTTAGGATCACGAGTCGGACTTCCACCTATCTGCGGCAGACCTCCAGAGTTAAAAGAGGTGTTAGGAGCTTCATTTATCCCTTTTACCTTTGTCAGGTCTGCCCTGGCTAAGTCTGTATAACCTTTGGCAAATGCTTCATTAACTTCAATGATACCTTCCATTAATGCAACGTCTGCTTGTGTTAGGTTTACTACTTTCCCTAAACTGCCGCTATTAGCTTGTAGGTTAGTGGTGACGTTTTTACCAGGCAATACAACTTTACCAGCAGGTAAGGTAACACCAGGGCCAACCCGTGCGAGAAAGTTAACTACTGTGTTTCTTTCTATAGTTGCACCATCTATTTCACAGTTGAAGGCGAGAAATGTCTCTGGAATAGTGTTGCTGAACTGAGTATTAGTATTTGGGTCGGTAAAAGGCCCAGTTGAACCTTGAGTACCGATTTTAGCTGCACCTTTGATTACGGCCATGTGTGCCATAATCACACGCTCGCCAATCTCAACTCCCGTTCCGGAGGCTAGAATTTTCACTTGGTCTTGAGCATTAGAATCAGCCGCGATGCTAATGGGTGCATTAGTAGCATCTAACTCGGCAAACGGGGCGACGTAGACTTTTTCGCCCAAGGTAATATTTGTAGGATTGTTTACCGTTGCAGTTGGGTCAACGAAACTAGCTGACTCTGAAGGCGCAGTATTTGGACAAATAGGTAGGTTACCTGCCGTTGGATTACAAGTTCCGCCAACTGCAAAGGCGGGTTGTATATATAGCTGTGTGCTGATGACAAATGCTAGGGTAATTGCAACTAAGGCGCGAAAAATTGCGCGAGGTTTGAACATAGAAAAAAGCTCCTCACGGGCTATGAAATATTTGGCTATAAGAAAATCTGCATTCAAGAATTAGAGTCAGGCAATGTCTGGCGACAAGACGCAAAGCATCTATGCAGGCGTATAAATTACCAAAAAATCACACTGCAAAAGCCTCTATTTATACTCTTTCTTTGTTAAGAATGAGACAAAGAATTAACCGCCCCAAAAACCTGCTAAATTGTAGACTATTTGCAGGATAAATGATAACAAGGGACTCAAAAGTGGAACTGTAATTGTTGTTGTTGCCCCAGCAACCGCATTATTGTAGACAGTCTCCCAAGCTTCTGGCCCGCTAGTAGATTGCCCGTACACTTTTGTACTTACAACCAAAGTTAAGCTAAGTAAAGATAGACCAGCTAGTATTGCACGACGTTTCAACATTATTCCTTGATATTTGGTAAATTGCTCAGTTTTTTGGGTAGTGTAAACTACAAAGTTAAAGGAAACAAACCTTAAACTTGTCAGTTTATATGGACTAATAACCGCCAAATGGAAGTTAGTGAAGTGTTAATTACTACAAGCAGCAATTAACATTTTATTGTACTATTATTCGCTGCTTTATACTAGAGCTTTTGAGATTGATAAAAATTATGCTGAATATAAAAATATGATTAAATTTTTGATGCAACCTTTAGATAATGATTAGTGGCAAAAAGTTATCTGTCTTAGGAAATAACTTTGTTTTGAACTTATATTTAAATTGAGATACAAAAGTCAGGTAGTAAGAGTTGAATGCATTACTGTGCATGATATTCAGGCTTTCATATGTATTAATTTATTATACATTTCACTGTGAGTCTTAGCGCGTGCAAACTAGTTTACTTACATATAAAAATCCTAAAATTCTATCTTAGGAGGGTTATCTTTCTGTACTTAATCTTGACTATCAGATTGTAGAAATGGTTTTGCGATCGCAGTTATGCTAAAATTCCCAAATAATCAGCTATAAAGCATTAGTTAACTTAACTAATATTGAAGACAAGATTTCAATAACGAATTAACAATTGCTATAGCAAACTTAAATTAGATCCAAACAAATCTATTGGCTATTGCCTGTCTCCACGACTAGTTTGTAAATTAAGTAAGATTGCTATATCACCACAACATATGGTTAAGAAAGTAACGTAGCAGCTTTGTTCCTGTTGGTTCTTGATAGTCAGCTGGCAACAGAGCTATCATGGCATTTTGTAAAGCCTCTACAGCAATTTCTACTTCTTTTCGAGTAGTTTTCGCATTTGGTGCAAAATGTAACGGTTCACCAAAGCGAATAGTTAACTCTTTTCGGAAATAAAGGTCATGAGTACCAATTAATCCTACTGGTACTATTGGTACACCAGCGCGTAAGGCATATATCACAGTTCCTCGCTTGAGAGGAAGATGCAATTTACCCTCACTGTTTCCCAACCGTCCTTCAGGAAACAGAATCATTCCGTCTTTGCGAGCCAAAATTCGCAGAACAATGCGGTCTATTTGCCGCAATGTCTGGATATCACTGCCGGAAGGCACATCTTGTTCAATAGCTGCGGCTAATTCTGCTAAGTCTTGTCTTCCAGCCTTGGCTGCTTCCATCACAGCGACTTCTTCTTTCCACAACCGCGCTAAGGGAATGACACCTCCGGCAAAACTTAAAATGAACCGCTTCCACCATTTGTTGTAGAGAGTGCGAGCATCGCCCAAAATATAGTAATAGGGCTGGCTGGGGAGTTCTGCCAACAACAGCAAGGGGTCGATGTGGTGGAGATGGTTGACGGCGAGAATTGCTGATGTCTGCGGTAAACGTTCAATATTTTCTACGCGGACTTTGAATAGTATATGAATGAGCGATCGCAATACAAACCGTCGTACACTACCATTAACTAGGTGTTCTAGATGTCCTTGATTAATTGCTTCTAAGCGAGTCAGTGCTTGTTCAATTGTATAATGTACGGTGCGATCGCTTGCTGCTGCTACACCTTCTTTAACTCGCTTAATAGCGGCAGCATCCAAGGACGGCAAACTATCTGACTGATGGTTAGAAGAATTCATGCCCTAATCATAGTGTGCGATCGGATTTTATTGACCCATCCGGAGTTATAAGAATAAATTTTCCCTACAATGTACCTTGATTAGATAGTAATTAGCTGAGAAACTCATCCATCAAAAGTAAATTTTATGATTGACCGTAGCGAAGGCACATTTCAGGGTGTTGGAAAACTTGAACTGTATTATCAAAGTTGGCAACCACAAGGTAATGTCAGAGCAATATTAGTTATGGTGCATGGACTGGGCGGTCACGGTAGCAAGTACAATAATATAGTCCAACATTTTATTCCCAAACAATATGCTATCTATACCTTTGATATGCGCGGTCATGGACACTCACCTGGACAGAGGGGTTATATCAACTCATGGGATGAGTTTCGAGAAGACTTGCGAACATTTTTAGATTTAGTCCAAACCCAGCAGCCAAAATGTCCAATTTTTCTTGTAGGGCATAGTTTAGGCTCAGTTGTTGTCTTAGACTACGTTTTGCGTTATCCCCAAGAAGCTGCTGTGCTGCAAGGTGTAATTACTTTAGCACCAAGTTTAGGCAAAGTTGGTGTACCAAAAGTCAAATTACTCATCGGACAATTGATGTCACGAATATGGCCGCGCTTCAGCTTGAATACAGGACTTGATTTAGCTGCTGGTGCGAGGGATGAGAAAGTTTTAGCCGCATACGCCCAAGATAAGTTGCGACATACTTTAGGAACGGCGCGTTTAGCTACAGAGTTTTTAGATACAGTTGCTTGGGTGAATAACCATGCTGCTGAATGGCAATTACCATTGTTAATTCTTCATGGTGGTGCAGACCGAGTAACACTACCAGAAAGCAGCAAAGTTTTTTATGAGCAAGTAACTTTTGCTGATAAAACAAGAATTGAGTATCCTGAAGCTTATCACGAGCTTCAAGATGATCTTAATTATCAAGAAGTGCTATCTGATTTGGAGACTTGGCTAGAACAGCACTTACTAACCGAAACAAAAGTTATTGGCTAGACTGTGTTAGTTTCTAATAACTTCTTTGGTCTTGCAATAGGTTGTCCTAACCAGTTAACACGAATTAATTCTTTGTTATCAAGAAAACACCATTCAATTAGGCAACGCACTGACGCTGGCGTAATAATAGAATTCGTCTCCCATTGTGGACAGCTTACACGAATCCAATTACCACCTGCATCGGATAAGCCAGGAAATTCTTTGCCAAGGATAATTAAATAACGTGTTGATTCCGGTTGATGTAAATGATAAGCAACAATGAAATTTTTGTCTTCAGAAACTACGTGTAGGACAAAATAAGCCGAATCAGCGTCATCTCTGATATACCAAACAAATCTACGATTATTAATTAGAAGCTTTCGTCTATTTTTAGTGCTAACAGCCATAAATAATTGATGATTAACTGAATGGTTTAAAACTGTGTAGTCCCAAAGCAGTTTGTAGTAGAAATTGTATTTTTAATATCCTGTAGCAAATTCCGTAAATTTGCGCTTATAGGGAGCATGAAAACCTAAAACAATATCTTGTTTTGGAATTCCAGCCGCAACTAACTCATTTGCTACTCCTATCTCAGTTCCATCACGTTGAATCCAAATTTTGTCGTCTTTAATATCTATATGGATGATACAGCCGTAAACTCGTCGCAGATTTTCCCATCCCAAATGAAGTAGTTGGTAATGGTTTCGCTCTGTATCAAAGATTAATTGTAATTCTGTATCACTATCAGAATGATAGTTGGCATGATTTTTAATGATTGTTTGAATTAATTCACTGTAATTTATTCCTTCCATAATAAAATTTCCTCTGTAATAGGTTCAAAAATTAAGAGCTTCAACTTATATTCTGAAACCACTTCCTGAATAAATGGTCGAATAAATAAATCTCTATATATATCTTCAGAAATTGCTAAATATAAAACTCGTTCAGGTTGTTTTTTACTTAATGCTGAACGATAAGTAAGTGTCTGTCCTAAAGCGACATAAAAATCACTAATCTCAGATGTACCTAAAAAAGATTTAATCTCAACTGCTATTTTTTGCCCAGCTTTTTGAGCCGCTAAGAGTCTTTCTGCTCCTAAGTCTATATAGAAATCGATTTCATCAACCTTAATCGATAACGGGTCATTGGTAATTATCCATCCATCTTTTTCTAAAGCTGAACGCACAGCGTTGTGAAAAATATCTTTGGCTGACATAGTTTGATTATAAATATACTTATAACTTGCGTTAGGTTCAGCTACCAAGGTAACTTACTGCCATCCCAGGAAAAAAATTGCCCACTATCGCCTGCTTGAAGTTGCTCAATTACAGTTAATAATTGGCTGACTGTACGTTCTACTGAAAATAATTTTTCTGGTGGTACATTGCGCTGGAATGGACGAGAAAGACGTGTATCGGTTGTTCCTGGATGTAAAGTTACTACTATAGTTTGTGGACAACTTCTGCCATACTCAATGGCAACATTTCGCATCAACATATTCAGTGCAGCTTTAGAAGCACGATATCCATACCATCCACCCAGTTGGTTATCACCAATACTGCCGACTTTAGCAGATATTGTGGCAAATACACTGGGTTCTTTATGCTTAAACAATGGCAATAAATGTTTAGCCAACAGCACTGCACCAATACTATTTATTTGAAAGTAGCGGAGTAGATTTTCTGTATTAATTTGCTTCAAGCTTTTTTCAGGCTGTAAGTTTTCATCATGCAGCAGTCCCACACAATTAATTACCAAGTGCAGCTTGCTGACTTCTGTACTGATACGCTGCACAGATGCAATAATTTCTGACTCCTCAGTAATATCCATCATTAAACAAGTTAATTTATCTGGATATTCGTCTGTTAAAGATAATAATTCCTCGGCATTACTTGGATTTCGATATGTAGCATATACTTTGCTAATTCTTTCATCTTGAAGTAGTTTTTTTACAAAACATAGACCAATACCTTGGCTAGTTCCAATAATTAGGGAATTGGCATTTTTAATATTTTCAATGAGCGTCATTCTATTTAATTCGCAAAGTTATCAGTTAAATATTATCAGAATCTTTTGGTAAAACTTGGATAAAATATCTACGCTGATCGCAAACTACTATAAACTCACTATTTGGCATTCTTAGCTCTACTGGAATTATTTCGGTTGGTACTTCCATCAATAAACCACCATCTACAAAACCATTACCAGGAAAAGCGATAACGGTAATTATTCCTGGACGGAGACAGCCAAGCACTTGAACAGGAATCTTATCACGCATGAATTATTGTATTACAAGGTTTATGAAAAACGAACCATAGAGACACAGAGTACACAGAGTAATTAGAGTTTTACATAAATAATTTACTAATAAAACAATCATTTACCAATACAGAATCGGCTAAAAATCCTATCTAAAACTGATTCTGTGACTTCTTCACCTGTAATTTCTCCTAGTGCTTGAATTGCTCCACGTAAGTCAATTGTCCAAAAATCTAGGGGTAACTGTTCAGTAATTGTTGTTTGCACTTGCTCTAAAGAAATCTTGGCTCTAGTTAATGCTGCTGCTTGTCTTTGATTAATTGCTAAATCCATATTTGCAGCCTGAACTTTTCCTTGTTGAACTACTTCTAAAATGGCTTTTTCTAAATCATCAATGCCTTGATTTTGAGATGCTGCTGTATAAACTATAGAATTAATATCGCTATATTCTATAGATTTGATATCTCCATTTTCTACCAAGTCAATTTTGTTAATCACTAAAATCAACGGACGATGTTGCACCTGTTCATAAATTTCCTGGTCGCCTTCAGTCCAGCCAGCAGAGGCATCAATAGTAAATAAAACTAAATCAGCTGCACTGGCAGCACGACGCGATCGCTCTACGCCAATTTTTTCTACTTGGTCTGCTGTTTCCCGAATCCCTGCTGTATCTAGCACTTGCACGGGAATACCCCCGACAACTAGCTGTGACTCTACAACATCGCGGGTTGTACCAGGTAAGTCTGTAACAATGGCGCGATCGCTCCGGCTCCAAGCGTTCAACAAGCTTGACTTACCAACATTCGGGCGACCAACAATCGCTACTTTCAAACCTGTACGCAGTAGTTCACCTTGATCTTTGGTTTCTAATAAGCGGGTGATTTCTGCGGCAATGTGATCAATTGCTGATATGATGGCATTATCATCCAACGGATGTAAGTCTTCCTCAAAATCAATCCGCGCTTCAATTTCTGCGAGGATATCCAAACAGTTAGCGCGTAACTGGCGGATAGGATGAGCAAGTTTTCCTTGCAAACCAGCCAAAGCAGTTTGGGCAGCTTGGGGAGATTTAGCCCCGACTAAATCAGCAATGCTTTCGGCTTGAGTTAAATCCAGCCTGCCATTCAAAAACGCCCGTAAAGTAAATTCTCCTGGCTGTGCTAGTCTTGCGCCATGTTCCAAACATAATTGCAAAACCTGCTGCACGGCGATAATTCCGCCATGACAATGAAACTCCACCACATCCTCGCGGGTGTAAGAACGAGGTGCTTTCATAATCAGCAACAGTGCTTCATCAACTAATTCTCTTGTCTGGGGATGGCGAATATAGCCGTAAAGAATGCGGTGACTTTCCCAAATTTGTCGTCCGGGTGCGTGAAATAGAGATTGGGCAATTGCCATTGCTTGAGAACCAGACACACGCACAATACTCACACTACCTTGTTGGGGGACTACAGCAGTAGCGATCGCGGCGATGGTTCCAGTGGTCACAAAAATTTCTGACATGAAAGCTCTTTTTGGCAAGATATTGCATATATTATGGATAGCGTAGCAGGAGTGCATTCATCCAATATCCATAGCAATAAAGAGTTATCAGTCAACAGTAAACGGCTTGAAAGTCTTTTGTGCCTACTGGCAATAGCTATAAATACTCATCATAAAAAAATGCTGGGACTGGTGATGAAAAGACTCAGGAGATCTGAACTAATGACAGATGACAACTGACCAATGACAAATAACCATTGACTCATCGTAAAATTTATCTTGTGGGTAGGAAAACGCCCTAATTGGAGAGGAATCGACTGTGGAGCAGAAAATTAATTGCGCGGAAGCCTGCGTCAAAGGTTGCGTTTTAGGGGATAAATGCCCCAATATCGAGTTTAGAGAAGCCGCCTCACAATTTATCAAAGAGACTTCTTTAGACGATATGCTGGCAATTGCTGAAGAACGTCTGCGTAAAAAAATGATGGAACCGCCAAAATGGGTGCTACCTGAAGATTCTTAGCTACTAAATAGCACTGGATCTATATTCAATTCTCGCAGTTTTGCTGCTAGGCGATCGCTGCATTACTTCTCCTGTTGTCTACTTCTTCCGGTATCGGAATAAGTTCTCCTTCAGGAGTGTAAAAACGTAAATTTTCTTGATATAGATTAGTATTTGATTTTTTTCAAAAATCAGTACATTTGTTATTGATAGCCGATGCAACTCAGTTTATTAACGCTATTCATCAGGGTGTAAATTTTTCATAATAAAATATTACATCTGCTGTAATACAAATCTCATTTCTGTCAACTGTGCTTCTCCTCCACTCGATGACAATACTACATTAAGTCCAAAAGTTCCACTATTTGTATAGTCAGTTGGAATTATTTGACTGGTCAAATCAAACCGACCAGATGGCAGTGGCGGACTATCATATCTTATACGAGTCACTTTTATTCCTTGAGTGCCACCAATTAAAAGTGATGCGACAGCTACTGTTGCTGGTGTTCGCCTTACTTCACCTTTGAAAGCTAAAGGCACGAGCCTAAATTGCCTTTGGGTATTAGGAGTATTTATTCTAATAATACATCTCGCCCTTGACGATTGTGCGTTCACAATTAATGGCTCTACAAGTTTCAACTCCCTTGTTCCGGCATCATAATTTACCTTACATCCAGTAACAATAGGTTGTTGCTGGCTTTCTTGTGCATTAGCAATGCTAGATGAATTGGCATATAAAGAAAACAAGCTTATTAATATGAAAAAATTACGTGCATAACTTAATTTCAGCATAATCTACTCTCCATCAGCAAAAAATTGGATTATTAAAAGATTTACGACTATAGCAATCCCTTGATGTTAAAGAGACTGACGCTATTATTGAAAACTAACTTGAATAGGACTTACGCAATAACTATCTGAAACTCTCTTTACTTCGTGTCCTTTGTGTCCTTTGCGGTTCATTTTTTCATAATTTTGCGTAAGTCCTGTTGAAGAATTAGAAAACTCTTTTTGCGGAAAAATAACAGGTTGAAAAAAGCGGTAATTTAATATCACCAACCTTAAAGAGAGAAATAGACACAGATTTATCAAACAGCAATATTGGTATCAGCCGTGATAATTCATAATTCCGAATTAAATTGGAACCCGACTGACGGATGAAAAGTGGTGGAATCCTAAATGGTAACCAACCACTTGAAAAAATCTCTTGTTGCTGCTTCTCTCAACCTGCAATGTGCGATATGCAATATCAGTAAAACAACAAAGTTTTTTACTAATAGCATCATCTTTTTCAATCCCACAAAAATAAGCAACTTAACAAGGAGTTATGCCAAATATTAATGTCAGATCCGCAGAAGCCCCAGCATTGATATCAGTTGTATCAAGAATCCAATCAGATCCTTGTGAGGATTGTGCAATCATATTAATACCGAAAGTCCCTCGTCCACCACATGAGGCAGATAGAACAGCCAGATCATCTTGTTCTGTAAAAAACTCATTGTCGGCGATAGATCTATACTCGGTTCTTCCAGGCCCACTCGTAGTTGTACCAAGTGCACCACCAAGAAAACTATAGTTTCTGTTGAAGGTTACACCTCTACTTCTTGGAAGAACAGTAACAGTCCCTTGGTAAATTACTTCTACAGCTTGAACAAAGAAACCAGGGGGAATCGTAGTGTTAACACGTAAAATACACCTTTGACGCTGACCGTTAGTTGCCCTCATATTATTCAAAGAGATCGATATGCTTCTAGCGTTAGGTCCAGGAAGCTGCTTGTCAATACTACATCCACCTGATGCTATTGCACTTCCAAAAGTAATAGTAGGCCCATCTTGAGCTAAAACCTGATTGGCAATGAGGTTTATTCCAACAATTGTAGATATAGACAGTAAAGCACCAAATTGTTTGAAATTCATATGGATTGTACTCCTCGGAAACTAGATTATTTCTCTTAAGGGATAAGCAATGCCATTAATTGAAGCTCAATATTATGAAAGTTTTTTTCTGAAAAAATGCATTTTTACTGCATTCAAGAGGCAGAAGACAGAAGGCAGCTAGCTATGTTCCCATGCTTCAATGCATAGGATTTAAGCTAAACAAAAAGCATGAATATATAGCGGCTTTTTCCGCTCGATAACACTCTTGTTATCTAGTCGGCTTTAAATCCACAACTAAAGTTTTTATTAATACTTCTTTACCTTTTGCCGAAATACCTCAACACAAAAAGACGGTAAATTCTCAAGCTAATTAATGCACTAGTTGAGCATCCCTATTTGCAGATTACAAAAAAAGTGTGAGGAACTTGTGAAGAAATCTAGTGCTTATTAAAACTTATATTTTGTAATAAAAACTCAGATTATGTCCGGTAAACTAATTGTAATATGTCATTAAAAATGTAAAGAATTGTAATAAAATAATTGCAAGTGTATTGAGATTAGGATTTGCATAAATGCAGAATAAATTAGTTGTTGAACCTATGAGGAATTCTTTCAAAATAGTGCGAAATAATCCTCTAATTTAGTAATACTTGAGATTACTTCTCATCGTTCGCAATTATATATGTTTAATGGGATATAATAACCGTATATTTGGGTTCAAGAGCTATATCTGGGCTTACGCACAAAGCTTATACCAATTTGAGAAAAGAATGCGCGACACATGGATCAGACCACTCCTTAAACCTCAGGCGGGTGGGGTATCTGTCACAAACATTATTTGAATTGCTATTAGATTATCAAAATGTTTTAAATATCTAACCCAACTACCGTTAACTCAGGCGGGTGTTCAATCGTAAATTGATAATTTATCTCTCGTCGTTCTTGAGGTAAAACGCTTAACTCCCATTCTAGAATTCCCATTTCCCCAAGTTGAATTTGCGGTTGAATGCGAGTAAGACGAACTTTAATTTGCTCGTTACGGCTCACAGGTAATTGCTCAGTGAGTTTTAAATTAACTTCCTGATTGAGTAAGTTAGTAATTATGACTCGATAAGCGTAAGTAGTTCGACGTTGATTCACAATTATCTTTTTATCTACTTGACGCTCAACTAAGCTATGTTCAATTTTTAAACCTTCGTCAATGCCTAAGTTCAATATAAACTCTTGTCCAGGTGCAATGTTTTCTAATCTAGTGGTACCCACAAATACATGATCTCGAAAAATATTAGCTTTTCCTGGTAATAATGTTGCGCCATCCGAACTGTTTGTTACATTAGCTTGCAAATAAGCAAAGCTAACCAAGCGCGGCATTGCTACATAATCAAAACTACAAGGATAATCGTCATTAAAAATTGTGATTTTATGGGGCGCGCCATCACTAGGAATGTTGCCACTACCATTTAGTTTAAAGGTAACTACACTTCCTTCTTTGGAGACAAATGCTCCCATATTTTCTGCTGGAATGAGAGCCTCATTTGCTAAATCCTCCTCATCTTGGGGAAACATAGCCTCAGCAGGCGCAGCTGCTATGGTAGGCAGTGATGGACGAGGTAAAGCTCGTTGCAATGTACGTGAACGTAAGGTGTCAATATACCAAGGTTCTAGTTTCGGTGGCAATGTACCTAATCCTGGTTTAGCGGTTGAGAGGGTAAGAGCCACATCTAACCAGTCTTCGCCAGTATTTTGGGTAACTTCTGCAAGGTAACTTAAATTTACTGTCTGATTTGTACTATCAACTCTTAAGTCGTAAAGCGGAGTCCAGCTAGCACGATTCACAATGTAGGATACTTCTAGCTCAAACTCACCTTCACCGACAACTTCTATACCAACAACTAAGGTAAAACTTTCTTTAGGATGGGGTGTTTGAATGTTGTGTAGTGTGGCGTGGAGTGCTTGCAGTTGCTTGTCTAGTTCTTGCTGTTGGGTGCGGTAATCTCCAGATGCGATCGCATATTCACTATACTGGCTTCCCAAAAAGTTCAAGAAATCTAAAGTTTCGCTGAGGCTGAGGTTTTTGCGCGATAAACTTTGGGCAAATGGTTCTTCTGTTTTTTCACGCAAGCCTTCAATAAATCTCGCCTGCAATGCTAAGGCATCAATTTGAGCTTGCAAATTGCGTTTTTCTGCTTCTATTTGCTGAATTTGGCGGTTTAACTGTGCGACTCGTTCGGCAACAGGTTCTGTTGTGTAGATGCGATCGCTACTAACTCCCAACAAGCGCACTCCTACAGTACCTGTACCGCCAACTCTGACAGAATCAGTTTCTAGAGTCACTGGCAGTGAATTAATCACCAACTCCCTTTCCGCTCCTGTTAAAGAAACTACACCTCGTCGTGTAACTAAGGCTTGATTGCTGTATACCGTCACAGCTACTACCTGGGTTGATACTGTTTTTCGTACAGAAGGTGTTTCCGGGTGTGTCACTGCCAGATTTTCCTCAAATCAAATGACTCTGTTGGTTAAATTTGTAATGGTTCAGGTTCTTCCAGTCAAGCAAGTCGAAGCTTAATAACTACAAAAATGCCAAAACTTATTTAACAGTGCTATATGCAGCCATCTCTGTCTGCTCAACAAATGTCTTAGCAGCATCCAGTAGATACTCGTAATAGGTACGAGCTACGATTGATAGCTGTTTACCAGCCGGATAAACCATGTACCAAGCCCGTTTAATGGGGAAGTGTTGCACGTCCAAAATGCTGAACTCTGAGGCATCTGAGAGTAAAGTATGACGAGATAAAACAGAAATGCCTAAACCCCCAGCGATCGCTTGTTTAATTGCTTCATTACTTCCCAATTCCAGCTTCACATTTACCCTAACACCTTGTTCTTCTAACAGAGCCTGCACAGCGCGGCGAGTACCTGAACCCGGTTCTCGCATAATGAAAGGTTCATCATTTAGCTCGTGAATAGGGATATTTTTCTCTTTTGCTAGACGGTGATTAACAGGTGCAAAAACTACCAAAGGATTGTCTAAAAACGGCTCACAATTGACATCCAAATGTTCTGGAACCTGACTCATAATATACAAGTCATCTTGATTACCCATCATCCGCTCAATAATTTTTTCGTGATTTGTTACTTGCAGCGCAATATCGATTCCTGGGTAACGCTGACAAAATGGCCCTAACAAACGCGGGATGAAATACTTGGCTGTGGTAATTACTGCTAAACGTAATTGCCCTTGCTTTAGCCCTTTTAAGTCAGCCACCTTCATTTCAAATTGGGCTATAGTTTCAAAAATCTGCCGACAAGTGGCAAACAATTCTCTACCTGCTTCCGTCAAATACAAGCGTTTTCCTACCTGCTCAAATAATGGCAACCCGACAGATTTTGTTAATTGCTTGATTTGCATGGAGACTGTAGGCTGGGTAAGAAATAATTCCTCCGCAGCACGAGTAAAGCTACCATGCCGAGCCGCCGCTTCAAATACCTTCAACTGGTGTAGCGTCGCTTGGTTCAAGGCTGATTCTCCTCAATAGCGATTCTATAGATATAAAACTAGTATCACTGAACACCTGCACATCATGCCGTGTTGCTCATACAAAGTTATGAGTTTTAGTATAGAGAAAAATCTATTTTCGCTATTAAAAGAAAGATATTTGATTTATAGTCCGTAAAAGTTATGATTATTTCAACAAGCGAAGCGTAAGATGCCTTCCAGCCAAAGATGAATGCTGAATACTGAATGCTGAGGAGAATTTTCCCACAATTCATCACTCAAAGTTCAAAATTCATCATTCATCATTCCATAATTCTTCGGTCACTTTTGCAGGTAACTTAGCCAAGTCTGGCAACTGGAGTACCTCTAATTCCGCCACTTGCTCCTTATCTTTAATATTCACTGGCATCCTCACTGGTTGCCGTTCTTCTATCCAGCAACTTGCGACAGGCAAGGTTTGTTCTAACTCATCCAAAGGCCTAGGAATTACCATTACTGCGTTCAATTCCCCAATGCGTTCTGCTTCATACATCCCAGCTTCCACTGCTACTGCGACATTAGCAACAGAGCCACGAATAATGGCTGTACACAAACCCGCACCGATTTTTTCATAAGCTGCTAACTGCACATCAGCAGATTTAAGCATAGCATCGCAAGCCCCTACCATCGCCGGAAACCCCCGCGTTTCCACCAATCCAATGGCTAAATTGCTCAGACGGCTATAACTACCCTCCTCCATATATTTACTTAATCTATTGGTGATGGGCAGCACCACATCCAGATTAGGGAAAGGGCGAGGAATCACCAAACTAGAAACCAACTGACCAAACTGTTCAGCAGTTTGTACACCTGACTCAACAGCTAGGCGTACATCCGCAATGCCACCCCGAACAATGGCAGTACAATGACCACTACCAATTTTTTCATATCCAACTAGGTGAACCCCAGCTGATTTCAACATCATGTCAGCAGTTCCAACTATTGCTGGAAAGCTGAGAGTAGATACCAAACCCAAGGCAGTATCCTTGAAGCTATCTCTATCTCGCCGATGCGATGCTGCCCGAACAGTGCTAAGGGACTGTTGATTATATGTGTCCATGTGAATTCTCCAGGATACTCACAGTCAATGATGTAAATGCCCTTTTAGCAGCTTTCCCAAAGGTAGGCTAAAAGTTGAAACTGAAAGGCTGAAGAATCAAGCATAAAGGATGAAATCATTTTTTACATCCTTCATAATTCATACTTCATATTTCATACTTTAGAGGACAACTTACAATTAACACTTATTCCGGCGGTTCGTCAGACTTAGGATTATTCAAAGATTGCCTATGGGGAAATAACGTCGTTAACAGCCTGTTAATACTCCCTTGTCCATAAATTTGAGTTCCAAAAATATCAGAAGATTCAGGGTTTTCTGCACTTAGGTCATTAGAACTCGCAGCAGTTTCATCTTTTTGGGCTGGGGGTGGTTGTGCAGACGGTGTAGGCGAAGGTTGAGTAACAGAAACAGACTGGTGTTTTAACTCCAAGAAAGCCGAAGTTGAAAGATTCGTTGAGGAAATAGAAATTACTTTTTCTTCATTTCCACCTAAATGATTACTCTCTAATTCTTGCTGTTGGGTGTTATTAGAAGCAGTATTATTGACGGGTGGTTTTTGTGGTTGGGAAACACTCATCTGACGACTAGTATCTCCTAACACTGAGCTTGGTGGTACTACTGTTCCCGGTTCCACAGAACAGTTAAAAACTGTTGTGGCTGCCCCAATACAAGCATTAGCACCAATCTTTCCCCTTCCGACCATCAAAAAACCGGCTCCCAGGCTAGCACCTGCTTCTACTTCCAGGGTTCCTTCATTGACTTGGAGAATTGACCCCATACCAATACAGACACCAGGGCCAATAATGATTCTGCTGTTGGTAGCCGCTTGGAGTATTACACCAGGTGCTAATACTGCACTGGGATGAATATTCACCTCGCCACTAATATAAGGGTCAAAGTTATTGTGGAGGCGCAGTGGCGGCACAGACATGGAAAATTAAACCTCGGAAGCCGGACAAATTTTTATGAGAGAGTGGGGAGTTGTGAGTGGGGAGTTGTGAATGTTAAGGGTGAGTGGTGAAAAAATTCTCATTTCTATCCTTACTTTCTATTCCCCATTCCCTATTCCCTACTCCCTACTCCCTTTCACTATGGACGTTGAATAATTGTTTCTAACACACGGCGTTTGGCTTTGGGGTCAATGCCAATCAACCGCACGTATTCACCAGGATATTCAGATAGGTATGCTTCCAAAGCTGCGATCGCATCTCTTTCAGATCGGGCCTCAATTTGTCCACAGCTAGCCCAAGAACCAGTCCGGAAACGTCTTTGGTCTACGTGTTCCGCGCTAATTTTATAACCACTAGCCAGTAATTGCCGTAGTTGGTCTACAACTTCCGCATTCAAGCGATTGCTGCTAGCAGTTGCAGTTGCTTTTGGTGAGCTAGAAATACTTGAACTAGGATAAGTTTTTTGACCATTAGAGGGGGCAACTGGGCCATTAGGTCTTTGAATAATGCTTTCTAATACCCGGCGTTTGGCTTTCGGGTCAATACCAATCAAGCGGACATACTCACCTTGATGGTTGCCAATACATTCTTCTAACGCAGCCACAACGTCCTTAGCCGAAGTCGCGTCTATAGGCTTACAGCTAGCCCAAGAGCCAGTCCGGAAACGACGCTCATCTACGTGTTCTGTACCAATTTTGTAACCACCAGCTAACAGCTTGCGGATCTGGTCTACAGTTTCAGCACTAATTGAACCAATCCCAGCACCATTACTATTACCATTACCGTTATAGCTGCTGTAGCTAGCACTACCTGTACTAGCTGGTGCTTTAAAGCTAGCTCCTGCTGTTACCACACCATCCGGGCGTTGAATAATCGTTTCTAACACCCGACGTTTACCTTTGGGGTCAATTCCAAATAAACGCACGTATTCACCACTGTGTTCTGATAGACAGCCTTCCAACGCTGATAAAGCTTCATTCACAGATCTGGCTTCGATTGGCTGGCAGCTAGTCCAAGAACCAGTACGGAAGCGTCTTTGGTCTACGTGTTCTGTACCAATCTTATACCCCTGCTCCAATAGATAGCGCACTTGATCTATTGTTTCTGCACCCAAGCTATTGCTCGCCACTTCACTACTCCTTTCTAACTCTAAAACAGTGACACCATTACTTGTATAAGATTTAGCTAATTCATCCCGGATGGGTGCAATGCATTTGCTATCCGCAGCACAGCGATAACCAGCCCGCAGTGCTTGATTAATTCCCACTACATGATGAGCAAATTGCTGGTCTTGGTCTTGCACATCTGGCAGACGGTCAGCTTGCTGTTGGCTTGTAATTATCGCTCCCGAAGGTACATATTTACCTGGAGGAATTTCTACATCTTGTATTAAAGCGTGCATCATGACGATGCAACCCGAACCCACTCTGGCATTAAAAACTGTGGAGCGAAAGCCAATAAAGCAATTATCCCCTACATAAGCTGGGCCATGAATCAGAGCCATGTGGGTAATGGAAACATTACTACCAATCCATACCGAGTACTCATTGCCATCATCACCAATGACTCGGCCTTGTTCCAACCCATGAATCACTACACCATCTTGGATGTTGGTATTTTCACCTATGTAAAAGGGTGTACCTTCATCTGCTCTAATCGAAGTCCCTGGAGCAACGATTACATTTGCACCTACTCGCACATCTCCAATAACGTTAGAGAAAGAGTGGACAAATGAGGTTTCGTGGATTTCTGGCTCAGCTAAACTTCTTGACCACGGGGTTGGGGGTGCCGCCGTGCTGCTGACTGCCATCGCAAGATTCCTCCTGAATTAAGCTTTTTGTCCATAGTCAATAGTGAGCCAGTGCGTTGGGGAGACAGCGCTGTGGGCGGCTTTGCCGACTTGAAGCGACTGTCGTCGGGTTTCCCGACTGAAGCAACTGGCGAACCCGAAGGGTACATCGTCAATAGTCCATAGCTGATTGACTAATGACTTTTGACTAATGACTTTTGACTAATGACTATCTATATTGGTCTTTTTTACTGTAAATAAGGCGATCTTGAACATGAATAGTATCAATTATCGCCACTACTGCCGCATCCAAAGGGCGTTGTTCGTTACCAAGAATTTGACGAGCGGCACTGCCACGACTGATCAGCACCCACTCATCTACTCCTGCTCCCACAGTATCCGCTGCTACTTCGTATTGTGGTAAAGTATTTCCTTCTTCATCCACTAATTGCAACAGCAGTAGTTTCACACCTCGAAGACTTGGATCTTTTTGAGTGCTAACTACTGTGCCACGTACTTTGGCAATTTGCATTATATGTTATGGTCTTCTGCCGCCGAAAGGTCGAATTGCGTTGACATTTTCCCGGAATTGTTCTACGTCTTCTGTATAACGAATTGGCAGGACGTATTCTAAGTTTTCATGGGGACGCGCAATGATGTGTGTAGATAGCACTTGTCCACCATTGACTCGCTTAACTGATTCAACACCTGCTGCTACAGAAGCTTGCACTTCTGAGACATCACCTCGAACGATTACTGTTACCCGACCACTACCGATTTTTTCGTAACCTACTAAAGTTACACGCGCAGCTTTGACCATTGCGTCAGCAGCTTCTACTACTGCTGGAAAGCCAAGCGTTTCTACCATTCCCACTGCAATTGACATTAGTTTTAATCCCTAATTAATGTTTCTCAAGCAAAATAAAAGCGTAGCCCAAGCAAGCAACCCCGTCATTTAGTTTTTGTTATCAGTTTTTAAGTGCGAAACTGTTCTACAGCTTCGGTGTAACGAATTGGCAATACGTATTCCAAGTTTTCATGGGGACGCGCAATGATGTGAGTGGAAACCACTTCACCACCATTTACTCTTCTTGCCGCTTCAATTCCAGCTGCGACTGAGGCTTGCACTTCGGAAACATCACCCCGCACAATGACGGTGACACGAGCGCTACCAATTTTTTCATATCCTACCAGAGTTACCCTGGCGGCTTTCACCATCGCATCAGCAGCTTCTACTACTGCTGGAAAGCCCTTAGTCTCAATCATTCCAACTGCAATTGGCATCGCAGAAACTCCTAAAAATTAATCCAATCAGTACTGTGGTTTGAAAATTTCGACGGGGAAGCTCATCTTGAGCTAAAAGACACTTCCAAATTAAGCATAGGAAAGCTTGGCTCCCCTGGCAATATAAATTAGTATAATAGTTTATAATAAAAAAGTTTTAAAAAACTTAATAATTTGTGATCTCAGGATTCTGCTCGCTTGAAATCTACTCATTCCAAGAGCAGGCACTTATGCTTTATAATTTCTTTATTACATATACAAAACGCAGTTCATAACCAAGACTAATTCTGCTTGGCGAGGAATGATAAAAGGCTGTATCTGTTACTGTCTCCATCTTTCCTCTATTTTGCTGTATGTAAACAAGGATACATAGAAATTATATAATTTTTTCAAATATATCTTATAAAGTTATCTGCTAGAAGTAGAAATAGAAATTTACAGGTAAATATTATCTAATGGAAATAGGAGGTTCAAAGTATGGAAATTAATCAAATTTAAACTCTATTATAAATATTTAAGTCAAAAATACTCATTCTTAGTTTAGTTGAAAATTTAATTTAAAAGCAGTAGTTTTTCAAGATTTTTTAAAAAACAATGGTTAGAAAACTATCTGAGAAAAATCAAGGCTGAGTCGTCAAGGGAAGCAAATTAAATGAATCAATTTCTATTTTCAACAAGTTGGTGGGTGCCTTTTTATAGCTTGATAGGCGCTATTTTGACATTGCCGTGGGGGCTAGGAATCATCAGACGTACAGGACCTAGACCAGCAGCATATCTGAACTTGTTGACAACCCTTTTGGCTTTTGCTCATAGCTTATTTGTTTTTAAAGACATTTGGGATAGAGAACCAGAAAGTTTGCTGATTACTTGGTTCCAAGCAGCAGATTTAAATTTATCCATTGCTTTAGAAATCTCACCAGTGAGTGTTGGGGCAACAGTTTTTGTCACAGGATTAAGTCTGTTAACCCAAATTTATGCCCTAGGATATCTGGAAAAGGATTGGTCGTTAGCACGCTTTTTTGCTTTAGTAGGGTTTTTTGAAGCAGCCTTAAGCGGTCTAGCTATTAGTGATTCTCTGTTTCTCAGCTATGCCTTATTAGAAGTTCTTACCCTATCTACCTACTTGCTGGTTGGATTCTGGTACGCTCAACCTTTGGTAGTCACCGCCGCAAGAGATGCCTTTTTAACCAAGCGGGTGGGAGATTTGATGCTATTGATGGGTGTTGTATCACTTTCTACCTTAGCGGGCAGTTTAAACTTTTCTGATTTATATGAGTGGGCGCAAACAGCTAATTTAAGTCCTGTTAATTCAACTTTATTAGGATTAGCCTTAATTGCTGGGCCGGCTGGTAAGTGCGCTCAGTTTCCCCTGCATCTGTGGCTAGATGAAGCGATGGAAGGGCCAAACCCGGCTTCTGTAATGCGGAATTCTTTGGTGGTGGCTGGTGGTGCTTACTTACTGTACAAAGTCCAACCAATCTTGGCACTATCACCAGTGACTTTGAATGTTTTGATTGTCATGGGGACGGTGACAGCAATTGGCGCGACATTGGTGGCCATAGCACAAATCGATATTAAACGGGCGTTGTCCCATTCTACAAGTGCATACATGGGGCTGGTGTTTTTGGCGGTGGGTTTGCAGCAAGGTGGTGTGGCTTTGATGCTGCTGTTAACCCATGCGATCGCCAAAGCATTATTATTTATGAGTTCTGGCTCAATTATCTACACCACCCATAGCCAAGATTTAACAGAAATGGGTGGTCTATGGTCACGAATGCCTGCTACTACCACCGCCTTTGTTGTCGGTTCAGCTGGGATGATTACACTGCTACCACTAGGCAGCTTTTGGGCAATGCTGTCTTGGGCTGATGGTTTAGTAAGAGTCAGTCCTTGGGTAATTGCAGTTTTAGTGATAGTTAATGGCTTGACAGCTTTAAACTTGACCAGGGTGTTCAGATTAGTATTTTGGGGTTCTCCGCAACAAAAAACCCGACGTGCGCCGGAAGTTGGCTGGCAGATGGCATTCCCAATGGTGACATTGACAATATTGAGCCTACTATTACCGTTAATGCTTCAACAATGGTATTTATTACCCGCTTGGGAAAGTATTGATTGGTATGTAGTTTCTATACTAGTTGCTTCTACCATCTTAGGAGTAGGTATTGGATCTACGATGTACTTACACAAAGCTTGGTCAAGATCCAGAATTTTGGCGTGGCGGTTTGTGCAAGATTTGTTGGGTTACGACTTTTATATTGACCGAATATACCGTTTGACAGTTGTGAGCGCAGTTGCCCTGCTATCTAAAATATCTGCTTGGAGCGATCGCTACCTAGTAGATGGTTTCGTGAACTTAGTCGGCTTTGCGACTATTTTCGGCGGTCAAGGTTTAAGGTATAGCATTTCTGGTCAATCTCAAGGATATATGTTAACTATCCTTGCGGTAGTTAGTGTCCTAGGTTTCTTTATCAGCTGGTCATTAGGACTTTTAGATCACTTGCATTTCTAAAAGTCTTAGTGCTGATTTACAAGCTACAGCAAATGACAGGTGAATTAAGTACAAATTTTCTTCAAAAAGCCATATATCAAATCACCCATCTCTGTCACCTGTCATCTGTCCCCTTCACCTCCCCTCTTCTTCCTCAATACTGTGTATGCTGAGTGCGTTAATTTTGCTGCCACTTTTGGGTGCGGCGTTAATCGGTTTCTGGCCTTCTGTTCTTGACGGCAAGCTTGCCCGTAAAGTAGCTTTTTTGTTTGCCAGTCTAGGTTTTTTATGGTCAGTTTTTCTAGCTATCCAATTCAACCCAGGCGAAATTACTCAACAGTTTAGCGAGTTCTTACCTTGGGTAGATGCAATAGGTCTAAGTTATAACCTGGGAGTAGATGGTTTATCTTTGCCGTTGCTGGTTTTAAATGGACTGTTGACTTGTATTGCGATTACGAGTAGCGATGGCTCCATACAACGTCCACGATTTTATTACTCACTGATACTGCTGTTAAGTGCTGGAGTAACTGGAGCGTTTCTAGCTCAGGATTTACTGCTATTTTTCTTGTTTTACGAGCTAGAACTGATTCCCCTATATCTGTTAATTGCTATTTGGGGTGGTGAGAGAAGAGGTTACGCTGCTACGAAGTTTTTGATTTACACTGCCTTATCTGGGATCTTAATTTTGTCCAGCTTCCTGGGGATGGTTTGGCTGAGTGGCGGCTCTAATTTTGCCTTAGCAAACTTAAATGCTCAATCTCTACCATTAGCTACTCAACTTCTCTTACTTGCAGGAATTTTAGTTGGCTTTGGTATCAAGATTCCTTTAGTTCCTTTCCACACTTGGTTACCAGATGCTCACGTTGAAGCCTCAACACCGATTTCTGTGCTGCTGGCTGGGGTACTGCTGAAATTAGGAACTTACGGCTTACTGCGATTTGGGATGAATTTGTTGCCCGCAGCGTGGAGTTATGCCGCTCCCTGGTTGGCAACTTGGGCAGTAATTAGTGTGCTTTACGGTGCATCATGTGCGATCGCTCAAACTGACATGAAAAAAATGGTAGCCTACAGTTCAATTGGACATATGGGCTACGTTTTGTTAGCGGCGGCAGCATCTACACCACTCAGCGTCTTGGGTGCTGTGATGCAAATGATTAGCCACGGCTTAATTTCTGCCTTGTTATTTTTATTGGTTGGGGTAGTTTACAAGAAAACTGGTAGCCGTGATTTAGACGTTCTTCGAGGACTATTAAATCCCGAAAGAGGTTTACCTGTGATTGGTAGCTTGATGGTACTGGGAGTAATGGCCAGCGCAGGCATACCAGGAATGGTAGGTTTTATTTCCGAATTCATCATTTTTCGGGGTAGTTTTCCTGTATTCCCCGTGCAAACATTGCTTTCGATGATTGGGACAGGTTTGACTGCGGTTTACTTCCTAATTTTGATGAACCGTGCCTTCTTTGGCCGCTTATCTGAACAAGTAATCAATTTACCACGAGTTTATTGGAGCGATCGCTTGCCATCTGTGGTCTTAGCTGTGTTGATTGTAATTTTTGGTATTCAACCTGCTTGGTTATCTCGCTGGACTGAACCAACAATCACCGCCATGATTAGTGTAGATAAGGTAGTAGCAACCGTTTCTGTAGATAAAGCAGAAAAGTAGTATAGAACTTACGCCGTAGTTATGGAAATCTAACTACAGAGACACAGAGGACATGGAGGAATGAGAGTTTTTTGTGTAAGTCCTCAGTCTTCATTGTCCTTTATGTTTTCCTAAATCCCTTCATCTCCCTCATTCCCAACTTGGAGAATTTGCAATGGTAACTATTAACAATCAGTCTGCTAAACATCCCTTAGCTGAGTATGTTGAAAGATTGCGAGCAGGCGGAGCATTACTTCCCAATAGTCCAGAAAATGTTTTAGAAGTAGTTGGTATTCTTAAAAGTTATGGTGTAGTTTTAGATGCCTACTCCAACAATCTTATCTATATTGCTGAACATCAGTTTTTAGTATTTTTTCCCTTCTTTAAATACTTTAATAGCGATTTCTCTTTTAAGAAGTTACTACGTCATTGGTGGCACGATCGCATCAATTATGAATATGCAGAATATTGTATGAAAGCGATGATGTGGCATGGTGGCGGTGGACTAGATACATATTTAGATTCAAAAGAATTTCAAGAATCCGCTAAAGCAGTTATCACAGCAAAATTTAAAAATAATCCTTTTATATTGGGAATTAATCAACTTTTTCCCGACTTTTTAATTGAACAATTACGTGTCTCTGCATACTACAGTGGTTTAGGTCAATTTTGGCGAGTCATGGCTGACATTTTCTTGACCTTATCAGACCGCTATGATACAGGCGAAATTACGTCTATTGCCAACGTTGTAGACCATATTAAAGATGGTTTAGTTGATGCTGCTGTTAAGCCAATTACATATTCTGTAAAAATTGGCAATAAAGTCTATGATCTACTTCCTAAAAAAGTGGGTTTAACATTTTTAGGAGATACAGCAGTGCCTTATGTTGAGGCAGTTTTCTTCAGAGGGACTCCCTTTGCAGGCACAGTTTCATACAATGCCCAGGCTTATCAAATTCCACCTGATCAATCTCGGTTTCAGTATGGGGCGTTGTATGCTGATCCTTTGCCCATCGGTGGTGCAGGTATTCCTCCCACATTGCTAATGCAGGATATGCGGCATTATTTGCCAGAGTATTTACACACTATTTATCGTCGTCGGCTGCGGGGTGAAGATGATTTGCGGGTGCAAATCTGTATCAGTTTCCAAAAGTCAATGTTTTGCGTGACAACAGCCACTATTTTAGGGCTGATGCCTTATCCTTTAGAAACTCAAAATCCATCCGAGCAAAATGCTAATCGAGTTTACTTAGAAAAATGGATGGATAGGTTTACTACTTCACGTTTAAAAGATGTGAATAGTTAAAAAGTGCTGAGGGCAAACTATTTACTAGCCTCTAGTACACCACGGCGGAAATAAGCAGACATTGAAAAATCCTAAACAGCCTATTCCATAATACTTTTGACTTTTGACTTCCGCATTGCGGTACTAGTCCCTAACCTCTAGCCTCTCTTGCTCAACCCACACATCTAGTAGTCTCTATTTCCATTGCATCAGAAATAAAACAAGCTCCGCCAAACTTACTCAGAATTTGTCGCACATTTGACTCTACTACAGGTAATTTCTCAGGCGCAAAAAAGGCAATGATATAAACGTTGTCTAGCATAGTCATTGCTAAATCGTTTGTAACTTTGCCTCTTGTACCTTTGCCTGCTACATCTTTGATAACTGAGTGTCCGAGTACACCTGCTTTGTCTAAAGCCTCTAAAATTTTACCGAGTTCAACATAATGGGCAAAGATTTCTATCCGTTTTACTGGCTGCATTATCTTATCTCCAAAAAATATTAATACCGTATAAATAAAGCGGTATACCTACAATGATATTAAAAGGGAAGGTCACAGCTAGAGCGGTAGAAACATATAGGCTAGGATTAGCTTCGGGGACAGTTAGCCGCATAGCTGCTGGTACAGCGATGTAAGAGGCACTAGCGCATAAAACGGCGAATAATAAACTATCTCCTTGTGACATTCCGATCACTTTGGCTATTATTAAAGCTATTCCGGCATTGAAAATTGGTACTAGTATCGCAAATAGAATCAGGAAAACCCCTGTTTTTTGCAAATCTTTGATTCTTCGGGCAGCCAACAGCCCCATATCTAACAAAAAGAAAGTTAGGATGCCGTAAAATATATCTTGGGTAAAGGGTTTTAAGGTTTGCCAACCGTGTTCTCCGGTAAGAACACCCATGAGTAGGCTACCAACTAGCAAAAATACAGAACTGTTTAAGAAGGCTTCTTGCAATACTTCTGACCAAACAAACTCTTCCTCGTTTTGATTGGTGCTAAAGATATTAACTAAGATTAAACCGACAACAATGGCTGGCGATTCCATTAAGGCGAGGGCTGCAACCATAAACCCATCAAAAGCCATTCCCTGTTGAGTCAGAAAAGAACTAGCAGTGATGAAGGTGACAGCACTAATAGAACCATAGGTAGCGGCGATCGCAGCTGCATTGTAAGTATCTAGTTTGAGCCGCAAAATAAAAAAGGTGTAAATTGGAACAATGCAAGCCATCATCATGGCTGCCAAAAGGGTAAGAACAACGTCCTGAGTGATACCACTTTTGACTAATTCCACCCCACCTTTAAACCCAATAGCAAATAGTAAATATAAGGATAATAGTTTAGGTATAGGTGCCGGAATTTCTAAATCTGATTTGACTAAAACTGCTAGCACCCCTAGAAAAAAAGCTAGCACTGGTGGATTCAAGATGTTCGACACTATCAAGCTGACATCCATTGCCACCATTCCTCCGAATTACTTAACCGTCGTTCATCAATAAGTTTAGAGGAATATTGTACACATTGTTTAATTAACGGCGATCGCGTTTCAATTGCCACGATGTGTCTACACACCAATCAAAACTGCATCCAGGGTTACGTTTCAATTCATAATCAACAAGTCGATTGGCTGTAGCAACATCACCATGAACCAATCTGAGTAATTCTTGCCATTGCTAAGAATTACTTTTTCTACCGCTAGAGGGACGCGTAGATTAGCTAGTTTGTGTACTTTTTGTCTTATGCCTGTTTATAGAAGTTTTTTTAAAGTGGTAATTTCTGGAAATTTGTTGATGGCTTTGTAAAACCAAGTAGGCTAACCGCAGGATGAACAACATTAGGATGAGCCAAAAAGACAAAATAACAAATTCCATCAAACTAAAAATGTAAATGCTTTATTCCACGATGCGCGAATTATTTTGATAACAGCATCGGAATATCCCCGCATTTATTTTTGAAGCTTTCTTTGTAGACATTAAGGCTGCACACCATCGTGAATCTATAGTTTTTTGATATAGGTTTTTAATATTTTTGGGGCTGCTACTTAAAATTTCAATAAACAAAACTTATTTATTTCCCTAAAACATTAGGGGTTAGATCCTGAAAAGTAGATTTGTGAGCGATCGCTATTGTTTGCCCTAGTTTGTACACTTTTTTTTGGCATACATAATATAATGCAAGCAAGCACTTGCATTATAATCATGAATAACTTGTAGAAGCAGTCACCGAGGTATCTGCGAATGAATGCTGGGTTTTGGTGATTCTCCCAATGCTACTTCAATACTTGCGTAGATTTATTTATGTGTGATCTCAAGCAAACCAAAAATTAGGAAAAGGTTAGGGTTTATACCAATTCACAATGACGCTCGCAGGCTCGCTAACGCAGTTCGCAATTTAAAAACTTAGATGCAGCAAAGCTTTCAGGGTTTACATCTGTATCAAATTTTTCGTGAAATGGTATTAATCAAAACCTAGTCCTATTTCACATTTTTATAAATGAGAAAATAAAATGTCTAAATTTGAGTTCTCTGATTCACAGGTTCAAGCTGAAATAGAAGAGCCTGTAGCAACAGATTCTAGTCAGGCTCAACTAGAAGATCCATCACTAGAGCCAAAACCAACATCCATAACAAATAAAAAGCGGCCTTGGCCTGTAATTTTAGGCATTGTTTTGTTAGTTTCTGGTTTAGGTGTGGGTTGGCGATGGTGGACTACTAGCCAAGCAAATAATTCACCAGCGGCGGCGGCTGTCCCACCTCCGGGAGTTCCTGTCAAAATAGCTACTGTGGAGAGTGCAACTATTCAGCAAACATCTGAGTTTGTTGGTACTTTAGATGCGCCACGTTCTGTCACACTTAAACCAGATATTGACGGGCGTATTACTCAAATTCCATTTAGAGAAGGCGATCGCATTTCCCAGGGACAAGTTGTGATTCGGCTGCAAAGTGATGATGCTCAAGCGCAGTTACTCCAAGCCAAAGCTGCCTTAGAACAAGCTCAGGCGCGGCTAGCCCAACTTAAAGCAGGTACTCGCTCTGAAGAATTAGCTCAAGGTAGAGCGCAGCTAGAACAAGCCCAAGCACGTTTGCGAGATGCTCAAGCAGGAGCGAGACCAGAAGAAATTGCCCAAGCCGAAGCCCAAATTCAGTCGGCCAAATCTGATGTAGAACTAGCACAATCAAGAGCGCAACGCTACGCCCAACTACGTAAAGAAGGAGCAGTTTCGCAAGATGTTTTAGAAGGATATCTCAGAGAACAGCGCAGTGCAGAAGCGGCTTTAGTTGTAGCGCAAAAGCGACTAGACCAACTGCGCCAAGCTAGAAGCTCAGATATTAGGGAATTACAAGCGGCGGTGGAACAGCAAAGACAGAATGTGAGGCAATTAGAGAATGGCCCGCGTCAAGAAGAAATTGCCCAAGCGCGATCGCAAGTTAGCCAAGCTGCTGCTCAAGTTAAAGCCGCCGAAGTGCAATTGCAATACACCAATGTCCGCGCTCCATTCACAGGTATTGTTGGAGATATTCCTGTCAGAGTCGGAGAATTTGTCAGCAAAGCAGACGACCTCACCACTCTGACCAGAAATGATTCCTTGGAATTAAACATAGCTGTACCACTCAATGAAGCTAAACAATTGCGTGTTGGCTTACCCGTACAAATGCTCAATGACCAAGGTCAACCCACGGCCACAGGTAGGATTAGTTTCATCGCTCCCAATGCTAATGCCAATTCTCAAACAGTATTGGCTAAAGCCACCTTCGGTAATGGCAATAGACAACTACTCAATCGTCAGTTAGTCCAAACGAAAGTGATTTGGGATGAACGACCCGGAATCTTAATTCCAGTCACAGCCTTATCGCGCTTGGGTGGAGAGACATTTGTGTTTGTAGCGCAAGCACCAGAAAAACCTAAGCCAGGATCGCCATCTTTAGTAGCTGTGCAAAAACCAGTCAAATTAGGAGCTATAGAAGGTAATAATTATCAAGTTCTGGAAGGACTGAAAGCAGGAGACAGAATCGTCGTTTCAGGCATTCTCAATTTAACGAATGGCTCACCCATAATCCCCACTCCTTAGAAAAGTCTGAAGTCTGAAATTTCACATTCTATACTTCATCTTTCACACTCCCCACTCCCAACTCCCTAATCTCTATGTTTGTTGATTTCTTCATCAAGCGACCAGTCTTTGCTACGGTCTGTTCGATTATTATCCTGCTGGTGGGATTAATAAGTATTCCGACTCTGCCCGTTGCTCGTTTTCCCGATATTAGCCCCACCCAAATCAACGTTACGGCCAACTACAGTGGAGCCAGTGCCGAAGTAGTAGAAAGTGGCATAACTAATATTTTAGAAAGGCAAATCAACGGTGTTGAAGGTCTGAAATATATGACCTCCAGCAGCAGTAACGATGGTACAAGTAATATTACAGTTACCTTCGATGCCTTACGCGATAAAGATTTAGCGGCTGTTGATGTCCAAAATCGCGTTTCTGTTGCTGAGGCACAATTGCCAGATGTGGTGCAGCGTACAGGCGTTAGAGTCACCAAGGAATCTAGCAATATTCTAATGGCAATTGGTTTGTACACCGACAATCAAGAGTATGACAACACATTCTTGAGTAACTATGCTGACCTTTACATAGCAGATGCTTTAAAAAGAGTCAAAGGCGTAGGTGATGTGCAAATTTTTGGTGAACGTCGCTATGCTATGCGCCTGTGGTTAGATCCAAATCGCTTGGCAAGTCGAAAACTGACCCCAGAGGATGTAACTAGCGCACTGTCGCAACAAAACTTACAAATTGGTGCTGGGAGAATTGGACAAGAACCTGCGCCTCAAGGACAACAGTATCAGATTGACGTGCGTGCTGCCAGCCGACTGACCAGTCCAGAGGAATTTGCCGAAATTGTTATTAAAACAGAAGATGATGGTACTTTAGTCAAGCTTAAAGATGTTGGTCGAGCAGAATTAGGTGCAGAAAATTACAACACATTTCTCCGTTTTCAGGGCAAAGATGCTGTAGGTTTGGGTATTTATCAAGTTCCTGGGAGTAATGCCTTGGACGTAGCTAAGGGAGTTAAAGTTGCAATAGCAGAATTAGCTCCTACTTTGCCGCCTGGGATGAAATATCAAATAGCCTTTGACACTACTGTATTTGTTGAGGAGTCTTTAGCAGAAGTAGTTAAGTCTTTATTTGAAGCGGTAGTGTTAGTTGTAATTGTAATCTTCATATTCTTGCAAGATTGGCGAACTACGCTTATTCCCGCACTCACGATTCCCTTTTCTTTAATTGGGACGTTTGCCTTTGTTAAAGTTTTTAACTTTTCAATTAACAGTTTGACCTTGTTTGGTTTGACTCTCGGAACGGGGATGGTGGTAGATGATGCGATCGTTGTGGTTGAGCAGATTAGCCGCTTTATTAAAGATAAAGGCATAAGTCCAAAGCGTGCTGCTAGTGAATCAATGGCTGAGTTATTTGGTGCAGTCATTGCTACTTCGTTAGTGCTGATGGCAGTGTTTGTACCAGTAGCTTTCTTTCCTGGAACTACAGGCGCACTATATCAACAATTTGCGCTTACTATTGCCTTTTCGATCGCCATTTCTACTTTTATCGCTCTGACATTGACACCTTCTTTGTGCGCTTTGCTGCTGCGTCAAGGGCAAAAACCAAGGGGTTGGTTAGGTTGGATTTTTAACCATATTAACAGGTTTTTAGATTGGGTAACGCAGGGTTATCAGCGATCGCTTCTTTTCTTAACTCACATCAAAAGCGTGATTATCGGGCTATTTATTGTTTCCTTGGGTATGACTGCTTGGCTGTATACGTCAGTACCAACTGCATTCCTCCCCGACGAAGACCAAGGCTATTTCATCACGATTATCCAAGGCCCTCAAGGTGTTTCGTTGCAATACACCAGTGATGTGATGTCTCAGATAGAAAAGGAAATTCTCAAACTTCCCGAAGTGGTGGGAACTTTTGCTGTAGGCGGGTTTGGGTTCAGTGGTAGCACTGCCAACAGTGGGATTATCTTTACCACTTTAAAACCTTGGGATGAACGTTCAAGACCCGATCAGACAGTACAGTCAATTATTGGTAAATTGCAAGGTAAGTTTTTCGCTATTCCAGAAGCTAGAGTTTTCGCTGTAAATCCGCCATCGATTCAGGGATTAGGCAACTTTGGTGGTTTTACCTTTCAACTGCAAGACCGCAGAGGTAATAGTGGCTTAGAAAATTTAGTCCAGACGATGGGACAATTGCTAGGTCGCGCCAATCAAACCCAAGGTTTACAAGCAGTATTTACTACCTTTGCAGCTAATACACCTCAACTATTGATAGAAGTAGACCGCAACAAAGCAAATGCACTGCAAGTTAATGTAGACGATATCTTTACCACCCTACAAACTGCTTTAGGTTCGCAATATGTCAACGATTTTAACCTCCAGCAGCGTAACTATCGGGTGTATGTCCAAGCAGACGAACAGTTTCGCTCTAATCCTAAAGATATCGAGAAATTATACGTGCGTTCTCAAAGGAATGAAATGATTCCTTTGGGCAATCTTGTCAAGATTACCTCAACTACAGGAGCGCAAACCATTAATCACTATAATCTATTTCGCTCGATTGAAATCAACGGTGCTGCTGCACCCGGATTTAGTTCCGGCGATGCTATTCAAAAAATGGAACAGGCGGCGCAACAAGTTTTACCACCAGGTTACGGTTACGAATGGTCAGGAACAGCACTAGAAGAACTAGAATCGGGTGGTTTAGCACCAATTATCTTTGGTTTAGGATTGGTATTTGTGTTCTTGGTACTAGCTGCTCAGTATGAAAATTACATTGACCCTTTAATTATTATGCTTTCAGTGCCTTTAGCAATTTTCGGCGCACTGTTAGCACAGTCAATGCGGGGCTTTCCTAATGATGTTTACTGTCAAATTGGTCTAGTTATGTTGATTGGTTTGGCAAGTAAAAATGCAATTTTGATTGTGGAATTTGCTAACCAATTAAGAGACCAAGGCCTTTCGATTACAAAAGCAGTAATTGAAGCTTCACAAGAAAGATTACGCCCAATTTTGATGACTGCTTTTTCTACTCTTTTAGGGATTTTTCCTCTGGCTGTGGCTACAGGTGCAGGTGCAGGAAGCCGTCAATCTTTAGGAACCGCAGTATTTGGTGGAATGTTAATTGCAACGTTCTTGAGTTTATTTGTGGTTCCGATTTTGTATATTGTGATTAAGTCGTTTACAGAACGCTTGATTAAACCAAATCGGGAAGAGGTAATGTAATAAGTTGTCCTCAATACTATTCGGTTAAGTATTTTTAACTTGTAATCTGGTTTTGGGAAAAGGTTAAAGGTTTTCTTCTACTTTTTCCCCTTCCCCTTTCCCCCTTAACCGAAAGGTATTGAAGTTGTCCTTTGTCATTGGTCATTTGTCATTGGTGCAAATGACTAATTTTTTTGAGACAATTCTGCAATGAATGGCGCGATCGCACTTACAAATTCACTGGTAGATTCATAGGGTAAAACATTTCTTCCTGGCACTTTTACTCCACGACCTTGGGGTAAATTTGCCAGATAATCAGCTAAACGCTCATCGGGTGTTTCTTGTTTACCTTCTTTGCTAATACTTGATGCTGTTTCACCGACAATTACTAATGTCGGTTGTTTGATAGAAGCAATGTCATTACTATAGTCTTGCTGCCAAAATCTTGCTAAAAAAGAAAATACAGCATGACGACTAGCTGTATTCTCTGCACCTGCAACTAACATACTTAACAATTCATTATCTACATCAACACCAGTTGCAAATAACTGACGAGTTGAAAAAGACCGCAGAAACTTTTGAGTCCTTGCGTAGCGAAAGAAAGCATTTCCTAAAGGTGAATCTAACAAATTCCAAATTAGTTTTTGTTGCGAAGCTGACGCTTTCTTTGTAATTACAGTCCAAGCTGGTGGACCAGAAAGCACCAAGCCCTTAATTAAATTTAATTCCTTTTTAACTAATTCTATAGCGACCGGAAATAAAGCACCTTGCACTACTAAAACAACAGGCTTTTGTACAACTGTTTGTAAAAAATACTGTAATTGTTCTGCCCAATCTGTGGGAGTGCAAGCTACATGAGGCATATCACTTTTACCGCATCCTAATAAATCAGGATTATAAGTAAGATTTTGATAGCCTTGTTTATACCATTCGCTACAAAATCGCTGCCAAAATTGACCTGATAATCCTACACCAATCGGATGAATTAACAGTAGTGGAATTCCTGCTAAATTAATATTATTTGGTTGATAAACTTCGTAAGCACAGCAATATTGACACCATCTATAAAACTGGGTAGGAGATGTTGTAATAGATGTTTGCATAAGTCTAGTTTTTTAATCAAAAATCATCTGAGAATGAATCAGTTTATAGCCAGCATTTTTGAGCTTGTGATTTGATACTGTGGCGTTATATGGACGGTTGCTTTTTTGTGAAGCGTCCCATTGAACAGTGGGTAAATTGTGTTTTGTAAATAAGGTATCTAGTAATTCTTGGCTTTTTAAATGGGCATCATCAACTAAATTGTAAATACCATCTAAGTGATAGTGACGGGCAAACTCGATCGCGGCAACAATATCATCTAGATGAATCCAATTTGTGACATCTTTGCCATCTCCAGGACGAGTTGTACCAGATGCACGACCAAATATTTTAATTAATTCTCGTCCAGGCCCATAAATCCCACCCAAACGGAAGATGCAAACCTTCAGATTTTTTGTAGCGGCTGACAGTAAAACTTTTTCTGTTTCTCGGAGGATGATTGTATTAGCACTGGTTGGTTCAATTGGTGTGTCTTCATCTACCGTAGCACCATTGCGATCGCCATAAACTGAATAACTACCTGTGTAAATAATTTGTCGGAGATTCGTCAGGTGCGGCAAAATCGAGACTAAAGTTTTGGCTGTTCCCAGATAAGTTTCTTCATATGAATCTGCACCTTTTGCACCCACACTCAGCAGCACTATATCTTGATGCTGTAAAACTGATTTTAGTGTTTCTGCATCATTTCCTTGAACGACTATAACTTTTTGCGCTACAGCTTGCAGTGTCGGGATGCGTTCGGGTGAGGTAGTGGTGGCGGTAACAGCCAAAGTCATCTTTTGCTGCCAACACTTAGCAGCTGCATACCCAACGTAACCACAACCAATGATGGCAATATTCATCAATTTTTAGAGTCAGGAGTCCAAAGTTAATAGTACAAGAGTTTTAAGCGACTATACAAAGATAAATACCAAGCCCAGACGATTAAAATTGTTCAGAGGTTGTTGGAACAATATTTGGCTGTGATTATAAGTACTTAATAAACTTGCCCTCGAACACTGCACTATAAAGCATTGTTCGAGGGCAAGTTTGCTCTTATTCTATCTAGCAGTGACAAGCTGACCTGTAAAAGAGAATGACCCTGCATTTTGTCCATTACCCTGTAATGGATTTGCTTGTAGACCAAACAGACGAAGCTCAATTGTCCCTTCTACCGTTTGAGTTCTCTGATTAAAAGTAGCCTGATAATCATTTCTGGCAATACCGCTCCCACCTTGGTTTGAGATACTAAAGTTGAGTGCCCTACCTGTAATCGCCTTCGTCCCATTACAAGCCCAAGTGCCTTGAGAAGTGGTAAAAGGATCAAACTGACCCGAAATACCACCTTGGTTTGAGTCAGTGACAATTAAGTTACCTTCTTTAGTAAGAGTAATCAGCGCGCGTGAAGCAAATTTTCCTTTGGTATCTTTAATTGTCGTGAGGTATGTACCGGTAACAAACCTGCTGCAAACTGTTTGTTCAGAATTGAGATTAATTACAGATTCAGCTTTTACTTTTTGAGTGTTGCAAATATTCAAAATGCTCACTGTGGTAAATACACCAATTGTCAACCCAAGCAAAGTTTTATGAATTTTCATGATTAATAACAGTAGAGAATTGATAGAACTCTACTTAAAAACATATACATAAACAAGAAATACTCTTAATAATTTTTGGTTAACTTTTGTTTAAAATAAGCAGAACTTTTCAGTGTGAAGCGGAGAATATGACAACTATAGGTTTTTAGTTGTGTTTTAAAAAAGTAAACAACCGTTTGCTTACTTAAAATATAGGACTCATATTTAATTTCTGAAAAAATCAGTACATTTTTATGTGCTTCTCTTCTCTTTTTATATCAGTATGTTTAGTAATCATATAGGAAGTATTTGATTTTTTTAAAAAATCAGTATATTGTTACCTGCCTTCTATTGGGTTGCCTATTGCCTATTGCCTGCCTACATAAGTATGTTCAGTAATTAAATCAGATTCCTATACCAGATTCCTAGAATTGATTGCTCATTTAAGTATATCTGGTATTCATAAGGTTTAAATTCTGATAAAATACTATAAAATACAGCGTTTTGCCGTTAAATCCAGTACAACTTCAAAGAGGAAAAGAAACTAGAGACTAGAGATGTTTAGGTTAGCCTAGTGTGCCTGATGCAGATGAAGACTAATGTAGATTCAACAAAATGGCAAAGTCCAACTATTACGATAAAATTGCTTACATTTATGACCAAACCCGTTGGCTGACAGAAACTGTCGCGGAAGAAGTTGCAGATTTTATTCTTGAATTAGTCAATGCAAAGCCTAACACATCTTTTTTAGAACCTGGTATTGGTACTGGCTTGAATGTTCTTCCTTTGATTAAACGTGGTTATTCTGTAACTGGCATTGATGCTTCTCAAGCAATGCTTGACCAATTAAGGCAAAAACTACCCGAAATTCCGCAAAATTTGAATCTGATTCATGCAGATGCTTCACAACTACCTTTCACAGATGAAAGTTTTGATGTTGTGTTAACTGTTCACATGATTCACACTGTCTCAAATTGGAAGGTATTTCTAGATGAAGTTGTTCGCGTTTTGAAACCACAAGGTTTTTATCTGAATTCTCAATGGATTACCCCTCCTGCACGTATGAAATTTGAGGGTTATTTACGAGCTATTTTAGCTAAATATGAAGTGAAACAAGCACCGAAGCCTGTCAATAAAGTACTTGAAGAAATCAATATAGAAGAGTATTTGAATAGCAAAGGTTATCGGTCAAACTATGTGATTGTAAAAGAGTGGACAGTAAGCAACACAGTTAACGAACTTCTCAATTTTTACAAATCACGGGCATACGGTTTATGTTGGCTAGTATCCGAAGAGGTATTTCATCAAGTAATGGATGAGTTTGAAGAGTTTTGTGTTGCACATTATGGTTCTTTAGAAACAGAGTTATCATCCTCAGCCAAGTTTGAGATATGGGCGTATACCGCCAGCTAATATTGTTTCACTTGATTAACAAACAAGGCTGGTTAACTATGAATTTGACCATCTGGCATAATTGCGCCTGTTAAGTTAGCACCAATCAATTTTACCAACAGGCGATCGCCAGAACGCATCCTTGCCCCTGTTAAGTCAGCACCTCTTAAGTCAGCACCACTAAAATCTGCACCAATTAGGTTAGCATTACGTAAATTCGCTTCTCTGAGGTCGGCTAAAAGTAAGTTAGCCCTAAACAAATTTGCCTCAGATAAATTTGCCCCTCTCAAAATAACTTTGTGCATAAAAGTATCACTGAGGTCAGCACCACTCAAATTGGCATAACTTAAATTTCTCCCTGACAAATCTTTATTGCTCAAATTTGCTCGACTGAAGTCTTTACCACTCAAATCTTGACTTTGTTTTGGTGGCTGAGGATTTGGTTGAGGTGAAGATGGCCTTTTTGGTTGAGGTGACTGATAAGGCTGCGAATGAGGATGAGGCTGCGAATGAGGATGAGGCTGCGAATGGGGATGAGGCTGCGAATGGGGATGAGGCTGCGAATGGGGATGAGGCTGCGAATGGGGATGAAGCTTACCATTTAATGAGCGCAATTTCTCACGCGCTTCGTTAATTGCTTTGAGCTTTTCTTGCGCTTTTTGTTGTAAGCGGATATTATCTTTGGGAAGACGATCAGGATGCCACACAAAAACTAAATCTTTGTAAGCTTGGTTCACTTCTTCAAGTGTTGCACCAGGCTCTAATTCCAAAATTCGATAATACAGCTCCATCTCATTCATAGAATGTGTTTAAAAGTTAAAAGTCATAATTACAAAAGAACAGGTAAGAGGCAATAGGGAATAGGGAATAGGCAATAGGATATATAAAGACTCACTAAAAATTAAATTTAGGATAGTTGAAGCGTCTCCCTTGCCTCACTCATCCATCTTGTCACTCTTCTATACCTATCTTCCCATTTCTCCATTTCGCCATCGATTCATTGCTCTGAGATAAGCTGAAACAGGAATTTGATAAACCTCAACAATAATCCACAAAATAATAGATAAATGTGACAAAAAAGTTAGTATTGTCCAGATGTATGGTAGCCAAGTGAGGGGAGAATTGAGAGTTGGGGGAAAGTAAAAAGCTACTATACCAATTAAAGTGGTGGGAAACAAGACAAAAGCGATCGCAGCCAGCCCATAACCCCAGCCTAATTCCACACCTTCTAACTGGGCTTCTGTCCAACTAAAGCCATTCCACCGCCAAATTAAAGGCGGTTGACGCGAAGGCATTTTAATCTGCTGTTGTTCTAGATTGACGGTAAAAATTTCTTGGCAGAAGTCACAAGCCATAGTTTCCATCAATGGCATATGGTAAATCTTACCTACTCGACAAACTGGGCAAGGGTAAACTCCATGATAATCAAAAGATTTGTTGAAGATTTTGGAACTGGGCATAATAAAACTATATTGTGAGCAAAAGTTTATCGTATTCGTGCAAAGTTGGTTAACCAAGCTTGTAAAGGTTAGAGGGAGCGGCTTCTCCCCTTACTGATGCCCTTACGCTTATTTTTCAGTGACCAACCAGCAACAAATCTCTATTCCCACAGTTGTAACGAGTCTATCGCTTTTTTGAGTGTTATGGTGTTATGTAGGGCTTGACGCAAGCGATCGCTTTTGTTATTGTGAAGCTCAATAAGCCATACATTAGTTTTTTATCCCAACGCAGCATAAATGTTCAGCAACAATTACTACTTTTATTTTTGGTTTAAGGCGGTTCACCGGCGGTGAGTCAAGTTTCCTACTGGAAACCGCCCGGTGAACCGCAGAGTAAACAACTCTGCGGTTTTTTGTTTTTTAGGACTATCTGTACAGGCGGCATAAATTACAGAAAACTTTTTCCCTTTTAACTGTCACCTGTAATCTGTAACCTGTCACCTCTATTTCTTGCAAGTATTGAGCATGATTACTAATTTACACAACTGGTTTTACGGCTTTTACTTTTGGCCCAGATCAAGTTCCGGGTAAATAGCGTCATGCCAATTAGTCAGAACGCGCCCGGAACATCAAGTTTCCGGGCTTTTTTGTTAATGCTAAGGGTTAGAGGCTAGTAAAAAGTTATCTAGAATAAAGTCCCCAGTCCCTAATCCCTACAGTCCCAGTCCCTAATAAAGGAGAATCAAACCATGATTAACGCTAAACTTGCCGCCCAAACTCATCCTAACCACCAAACAATTGTTAAACTTTCTGAGACAGTCGCCTTCGGTGGCGAAGAACTAGTAATTATTGGTGGCCCCTGCACAGTCGAAAGCTGGGAACAAATGGAAACAGTTGCTCAAAAATTAGCACCTGCACCTGTGCAAGCTTTGCGTGGAGGTGTTTATAAACCCCGCACCTCGCCTTACGCCTTCCAAGGAATGGCAGAAGCCGGATTAGAAGTATTAGCAAGAGTGCGATCGCTCTACAATATTCCTGTAGTCACTGAAGTAATGTCCATCTCCCAAATTGAAACTGTTGCTGCCCATGCTGATATGCTGCAAGTTGGTAGCAGGAATATGCAAAACTTCGACTTGCTCAAAGCTTTAGGACAAGCTCATAAACCAATCTTGCTCAAACGTGGTTTAGCCGCCACCATTGAAGAATTCGTCATGGCTGCCGAATACATCCTTAGTCACGGTAATCCAAATGTGGTGCTGTGCGAAAGAGGTATCCGCAGCTTTGATGATTACACCCGCAACGTCTTAGACTTAGGCGCAGTTGCAGCCCTGAAGCAAATCACCCACTTACCCGTGATTGTAGATCCTTCCCATGCCGTCGGGAAACGAGAATTAGTAGCACCTGTTGCTAAAGCTGCTGTTGCTTGTGGTGCAGATGGATTAATTATTGAATGTCACCCAGAACCAGAAAAATCCGTTTCTGATGCGCGTCAAGCACTATCTTTAGAAGACATGGTGAATTTAGTAGATGCTTTAAAGCCTGTAGCAGCCGCAGTAGGACGCAAAATAGCAGAAACAAAAGGGGGGGTGGGTGTAAAACCTGCCCCAATTTTTTGCGCGGCTTAAATTTAAACGAACCACAGAGGAGCCAGTCGCGTGGGCGGGCTTCCCGACTTGAGCGAACTGGCGTAGAGCAGAGGACACGGAGAAATAAGATTTTTACTCATCCTCTTTGCGCCTCTGCGCCTCTGCGCGAGATAAATTATTTTGTTTTTTTACTATCATGCTTCTAAATATTTATCTACCAGTGCGATCGCCTAATCTTGTAGATTGCTTAATGATGGAGATTGTTTACTTAGTTGTTGTAATGCGATCGCATCGTCTTCAAGAGAATAAAACTATTTTGTCACAGAAAATTCTCTCTACGGCTGAACGCAAGTTCGTATACATTAATTGATGGGCAGCAACAATCGGAGAGCAAAATGGCAGAAGAGTCACAACAAAAACGTGTCGTCGTCGTTGGTGCAGGTTGGGCTGGTTTAGGCGCGACCTATCATTTAGCCAAACAAGGTTATGATGTGACACTTCTAGAAGCAGGCCCCTATCCTGGTGGACTAGTAGCAGGTTGGAAAACTCCTGGCGGCAAATCAGTAGAAGCTGGTATTCATGGCTTTTGGTATCCTTATAGAAATATTTTTTCTCTAATCAACGAGTTAAATATTAACCCCTTCACTACTTGGACTCGTTCTGCTCAATATTCACCCGCAGGCTTGGAAGTAGAGTCACCAATTTTTCAAGAAATGCCCCAATTGCCTGCACCTTTGGGTACATTTCTCTACACTTACTTTCAACGGTTGCCATTAATTGACCGTCTCAGTGCCTTACCTTTACTGTATGCCGTAATTGATTTTGATAATTCTGATGCGGCTTGGCGGCGTTATGATTCTGTAACTGCGCGGGAATTGTTCAAAGACTTTGGTGTATCTGCAAGGCTGTATCGTGATGCCTTTGAGCCGATGTTGTTAGTAGGCTTATTTGCCCCTGGTGAACAATGTTCTGCCGCCGCCACATTAGGGATGCTTTATTATTTTATTTTGGCGCATCAACCTAATTTTGATGTGGTTTGGTGTCGGGGAACTGTAGGTGAAAAAATCTTCCGTCCTTGGGTAGAAAAAATTGAAAAATTGGGCGGCAAAGTATTAGCCAAGCAGCGCGTAACTGATGTAATTGTTGATAATAACAACCGCGCTACAGGTGTAGTTTGTGGTGAACAAGTATTTGATGCTGATGCCGTAATTTTTGCAGTTGGTATCACTGGAATGAAGAAAATTGTTTCTTCTAGCCTCAGCTTACAAGGGCGGGAAGAATTTCGGAATTTGGGGAATTTAGGCGCAATTGATGTTTTAGCAACGCGGCTATGGTTTGACCGCAAAATTGATGTACCGCGTCCTTCTAATGCTTGCTTTGGCTTTGATACAACTACTGGATGGACATTTTTTGATTTGAACGCGCTGCATGATGAATATCTAAATGAACCCGGAACAGTAATTGAAGCTGATTTTTATCACGCCAATCAATTTTTGAATTTAAGCGATGAAGAAATTATTCCGATTGTTCAGAAATATTTAGCAACTTGTGTACCAGCCTTTAAACAAGCAAAAGTTATTGATAGTAGTGTAATTCGCTTGCCAAATGCAGTAACACACTTTGCGCCTGGTAGCTATCGTTATATGTTGCCAGCTAGAACAAGTTTTGCCAATGTATTTATGAGTGGTGATTGGATTATTACTCGTCACGGTTCATGGTCGCAAGAAAAAGCTTATGTTACAGGCTTAGAAGCAGCAAACTTGGTCACATCTTATTTAGGAGAAGGTTATCCTGCTGAGATTTTACCTGTAGAAGCGGATGAACTGCATATTCAAATCGGGCGATCGCTCAACGAAACAGTCCGTAACTTAAGTAAATCTATCTTGCCTAACTTTTGGCTACCATAGCAATTTTCCTACCCATCAATGGAAGCCATTATTTTTATCGGAATTCAAGGAGCAGGTAAATCCACTTTTTATCGCAACTATTTTTTTAATACCCACATCCGCATCAATTTAGATATGCTCAAAACCCGCCATCGTGAGCATATCTTTCTGCAAGCTTGTTTAGAAGCTCAACAGCGTTTTGTGGTGGACAATACTAATCCCACAGTCGAAAATAGAGAACGCTACATTATCCCAGCTAAAACCAACGGTTTTCGGGTTGTGGGTTATTACTTTCAATCTAAACTTGAAGACTGTAAACAACGCAATAACCAAAGACCACCCAAACAAATCGTACCCTTAGTAGGATTGTTAGCAACTTATAAAAAATTAGTTTTACCAAGTTGGCAAGAAGGATTTGATACCATTTATTCGGTTAAAACTGAATTAAATTACTCCTTCATTGTTGAGGAATGGCAACGTGAAATTTGACGAACTTGATAGCAGGATGCGGGTGTTTGAGACAGCCCACGACCATTGTGTATTACCTGGACTGTATATAGTTGCCAGATTAGATGGGCGTAGCTTTACCCGCCTAACAAAAGAAGTACATCAATTTGAAGCCCCATACGATCCTCGCTTTCGAGACATGATGTTGACGACAATCGAGCATCTGATGAATTGCGGTATTGATATCACTTATGGTTACACTCAAAGTGATGAAATCTCTCTTTTGTTTGCCTATCAAGAACAAACGTTTAGCCGCAAATTAAGAAAACTAAACTCAATCTTAGCAGGTGAAGCGAGTGCCAAATTCTCTTTATTATTAGGAAGTATTGGTTGTTTTGACTGTCGTATTTCTCAACTTCCCAATCAAGAAGAAGTCGTTAATTATTTTCGCTGGCGGCATGAAGATGCCCACAGAAATGCTTTAAACGCTCATTGTTACTGGTGTCTGCGTCGAGAAGGTAAAACTGCTACTCAAGCCACCAGCATGATGAACGGCTTATCTGTGGCAGATAAAAACGAAATGTTATTTCAGCATGGAATTAATTTTAATCAGCTTCCTAACTGGCAAAAACGAGGTGTAGGGCTTTATTGGGAAGAATATCAAAAACAGGGATATAACCCAATTACAGGTGAGACTGTCCCTGCACTGCGACGACGTATCCGGCGAGATTTAGATCTGCCAATGAAAGATGAGTATAGTAGATTTATTACAGAATTAATCAGTTCACCAATTTAATCAGGACTATACTACTCCCTTCCCACTATAAAATTACTTATTTTCTTCCTTTGTGTTTTTTGCGGTAACCTGCGGCAAGCCACCAGTGCGTCTACGTTTAAAAAATTAGGTAATCTAACGGTGAAATTTATTGTAGAGACGTAGCATTGCTACGTCTCTACAAATATATCAACCCTTATGATGATTTCGCATGGCTTTATGGATTTTCTTCCAGCGTTCTTTCTCCGCTAATTGCGCCCTATGGTCTTGCTTGCGAACAAGATAGTTGAGTTCTTTTTGCAATTTTTGATAGCTGAGAAATCTGGAATAATCAAGTTCTCCCTCAAGTAATGCTTGCTGCACTGCACAACCGGGTTCGTTATTATGCTGGCAATTACGAAAGCGGCATTCTGCAACTAAGGTTTCGATGTCTGCAAAGGTTCCTTGCAAACTTTCATCACCCGCCCAAATTTGAATTTCTCGCATTCCTGGGGTATCGATAATTAAACCGCCTGTTGGCAGTAATATCAATTCTCGATTTGTAGTCGTGTGTTTACCTCGGTCATCACCTTGACGTACTGGTTGCACAGCTTGCACTGTTGCACCTTTGAGTTGGTTAGTAATAGTCGATTTACCCACACCAGAAGAACCCAACAAAGCAACTGTTTGTCCTGGTTGGAGGTATGTTTTCAATGCATCTAACCCTTGATTATTAGCGGCACTCAAAACCAGAATTGGCACACCAATGGCAACGGCTTCCACTTCAGATATACACTCATCTAAAAAGTTGCACAGGTCGGCTTTATTTAAAACGATAACTGGATTTGCGCCACTTTCCCAAGCAAGAATTAGATAGCGTTCAATTCTTCTAGGGTTAAAGTCGCCATCAAGTCCACAAACCAAAAACACAGTGTCAATATTAGCCGCAGCAATTTGTTCTTCGGTTTTACTACCAACAGTTTTCCGTGAAAACTTGCTTTTTCTAGGCAATATTCCGTGAATGGTAGCGCGTCTTTCTGACTCTCGCGCCTGAATTATAACCCAGTCCCCAACGGCGGGAAAGTCTTGCGCTTGATTTGCTTGATGTCGCAGTTTACCTGTAACTTCTGCTGTGAGTTCGCCCTGTTCGCCATAGACGATGTAAGTATTTCTGTATTCAATTGCAACCCTAGCAACACTAAATCCTTGTTGGCGATAGGGTGCGAAACTGTGAGTAAAAAAGTTACTCCAGCCTAAAAAATCCAAATTCATTGATATTTCCTCGATGTGTGCTGCTTGCTATGCACAAGGCGCACAGAGGCTGACACTTTTTATAGCGGAAGGCAGAAGGCGCGAGGCAGAAGGCAGGAGGTAAAATTATTACTATTCCTAGCTTTCATATTTTTTAAATGTCCTAGCCTATGTGACGACAGCTATAGATTGATGTCTCTAGTGTCTATAAATTCGAGTATCATTCCTGTAAATGAAGGACTGAACGCAAATCTCTGCGCCTTGTGTTGGTGTTGTTGAAGAGAACCCGGACGGCTAGCAATACAGTCATCTTTCTTCCTCGCTAATGTAGTACAAAAATAATCTACATCACTACATTATCTCATTTCGGAAAAATTAACCTTAAAACCTTAGTATTTGGCGTTAGCTGATAATTACCCAAAATGTTGGGTTACGCTACGCTCCACCCAACCTACAAGAATCACCAGAACTCTGTAACCTGTTACCTGTTACCTATACCATCCTATAAATACAGTGATGGCTTGGTTAGTAAAGGGAATGCCCTCACTAACCAAGCCATCATTAAGTTATATCACCAAACTGTTAGCTGGCTTGCTGTCGGACATATTGCCCATTTAGGCCTGCTTGAATCCAACTTAAGCATTCAAATTCAGAATTGAATAATTTGGGTGCTGCAATATTATTCAATAATTCTGGTGGGTAATGGTCGTAGAAATATTTGCCCTTTTCTTGAAAGATAATAATCAAGTTGTTGCGGAAAATACAGCGAGATTTAAAGCAATCTTGTTGACTAACAAATTCTAAATGTTGATCAATGTGTTCTTTGGCAATATCAATAATATTATTGATATTGCCATAAATACCTGCTGGATTATCCGCTTTGTGAAATTTGCTTTTATTTCCAATTTCTGACAACAGTTTATAGGAATAAATTTCATAAGCATCTGCTGTGCCAAAAACAAATGGAATGATGAGATATCCTTTATATGAAACTGTGTTTTCATAAAGAAGACGACTCATCTGAACCTCCTTTAATTTAATTGCTTACACAAATATCGCCCCACAATCCACATGAAAAATCGATACATTTCTAGAAGCTATAGTAGGGGACAGGTAACAGGTGACAGATTTCAAGTTATTGCTATATTTCTTGATATTGAGGATTTCCTATTAGCCGACTTGCCAAAAGGTTAGCTAACTATTTTTCTGAACAGAGATAGCTGCAACTTGATTAGAAATGTATGGTAAAAACTATTATCCCTCTTTTTGAAAGAAGTATGAATTGAAAAATTCGCTAAATGCAAAAAAATATATATTTTCTATCCTAAGATAGGTTTTAAAGGTAAAAGGGCTGTAATTTTTATACCTTGTGATTTCTAAATGTGAATGCAATTTCAGGAAAATAATTGTACTGCTAATTATGGCCTATGTTCACCATAAACTTAGCTGATTTGGGGGTTGTTCTAAATTATTCCAAGGTAGAGGTGGAACTGCAACACCACTTTGTTCTAATAGCTTTTGAAAGTGACGAGCATTGTTAGGCGATCGCTCTTCTAGAGGACAATGAACAAAGAAATAAACTCGCGTACCCATCTGTAACCATTGTTGAATCTGCGTTACCCATTCTTCCATAAACGGCTGATTCTCTGACAATGTGGGATGCGAAATAAACCGAATCAAGCTAAAAGGTGCAGTGACGCTAAAATGTACAGGTAATTTGGGTTTGCGTCGTTCTGATTGTAACTGCGGGTCATCTTCTCCATTATAGATAGGGCGGGAATCTAAAAGTACTCGTCCCACGCCTAGCTTTTCTAGCAACGCTGTTAATTTACTAGCATCAGGTTCTTGAAACCAGTCTGGATGGCGCACTTCTACAGCTAATGGCGCAGTATCACGTGGCCAAGCTGTCAGAAAAGTAGTTAAATCATCAATTAATGCCGGGGAATAACTCGGCGGTAACTGAACAAACATCGGCCCCAGACGTTTTCCTAAAGGTTGCATTCCCTTCAAAAATTTTAAAGCGGCGGGGATATGAGGTTGAAGTAAGCCTTGATGGGTGATGTCTCGCGGTAATTTTAAGCAAAATTCAAAACCTGAAGGTGTTTCAGCCGCCCAACGGCTAACAGTTTCTTGGTTAGGTACAGCATAAAAGGTGGTGTTACCTTCCACCGTAGTCAAGCGGCGACTGTAAAGCCTGAGAAACTCTGTAGCGCGACTTCCTGGGGGATAAAGTTCACCCACCCAACCTTTATATGACCAAACTGCACAACCAATAAAAAAGTTCACAAGCTTTGAATGTATTCAACTCTTGAGTGTTCTTACTTAATTGTAAAGGTAGGTTGTCTAGTATGAGTAGTGAGACTTATATCGGCAATTGTCTAACTCGGAAATCGCGATCGCTTACAGATATAATTGCACCTGATATTAAATCTGAATCAAACTGATTCAACACTTCTGCCAAACGTTCATTAATGATTTCGTAGCTTTCATTCCCTAATCTAAATAAAACTACACTGGGTAATGTAGCTCTACTTACTGCCAACAAATAACCAAAATCTAAATCTACGGTTAATAAAATTCGGCCTTCAAACCGAGCTTTTAGGAGAATTTCATCATCAGGTAATCTTTCAAGACCTTCATCAACTAAATGTACTGCATCATAACCAGCAGATTTTAGCCAATTTACAGTACGTGGTGAGATACCCATATCTGCTAAAAATTTCATCCAGCTTGATTACCAACTATGGGATAAACCTGTTCGCGTGTTAACCAAGCCGCATACATTAATGACTGCTGAATATCTTCTGGTTCTAAATATGGATAATCTTCTCTGATTTCGTCTACAGTTTTGCCATTGGCGACTAAATTCAAAATTAATGACACCGGAACTCGCATTCCGCGAATACACGCTTGTCCACCCATAATGCGTGGGTCAAATGTAATGCGGTCAAAACCTAACATATATCTAATTCTCCCGTACTTATGGTTGTGATGAAGATTCTTCTTTATTTTTACCTGCGATACTGTTTTTTTAAAGGGGGTATCGTCAAGTTAGCGATCACAAAGCTGTTGTAGCACTTACCTAATAAAAAGCCACAACTGTTTTTACATACTAAGCTTCCAAAATTTTACTTTATTAAGTGTTACTTTGATAAGCATTAATAGTTTTTTATTCGCTTATTACATCTATTTTATACAAGTTTTGAAAAATGTCTGTTTTTCTGATTTTCCGAAATCAAGGCCATTCATCTAAATCTTTTTTAGTAATTTTTTCTGTTTTTAATAGCATAGGTAGTAAATTAAAGAATAGCTTCTCATCATCCAATAAAGCAGCCTTAGCAAGCGAGAATCTCTCATCTTTAGCAGAAAAGTCTATTTTCTCTACTTCTTTGCGTACTTCCTCAAATCTTTCCTGCCATTTAAGCGATTGCCAATAGTTAATTTGAGCGACTAGACGAGCCATTTCTGGAAGTTGCTTATCATTTAAAAGAAAAAAACTTAAGCTTTCAACAATTTTCCATCGCTCATTATAGAGATTTTTATAGGTGATATCGCTAACTATATCAGATCTTGTTTTATCATCTGGAGAAAGTTTTTTCCATAACTCTAGAGAAAGTAAAAAGAAAAATTTTTCAAATCTAGTTATTGCTTCATCCAAATATTCCTGTGAAACAGTTATCTTCTGTCCAATTTCTAAGTTTTGGCGTAAAGGCTGTGCCACTTTATTTAAATAAATTTTATTGATCACTCCACCATTATGGACAAAAAGATTCCTCCGTTGACAAATTTCAGTAAGATAATTTTCCTCATCTGTTAGATATCCCATTGATAGTTTTAACTTACTTTTTAGAAAAGTAATCCAATCACTAAAACTGCCTCTTAAAATTTCTTCTATTCGTAAATCAATTAAGTAATTTTTAGCATCATCAATAGTTCCCATAGACTGTAATTCGCTAAGTGTCAAACTACGCTCACGAATATCAGAAGCCTCTGGATATAACTTAAAGTATTCATGAAGAAGTTGAGATAAAAACCATTCAACAGCACTAACTAAAGAAATTAAGGCATTTTGGTATAGTAAGCCTTTTTGATTAAATCTTTTAGAAAGTTTTGACATAGTACTATGAAAAGCCTGTCCACCAGAATTGTTAAAACTCAATTTTGCTGATTTCTTGCCTCCTTCATCTTCCATATGAATATCTAATGTTCCATCAAATTTAGACTGTAGATTCTCGACCAAAGACGTATCAAGAGGAAACTGTTCTGGTGCAATTGCATTAAAGCCAAGTACTAAAGGTATTAATGTGTCATGATTAGCTAGTATTTCTTCTTCTCTTGCTTTATCTAAGATTGGATTTACAAGATCTACAAATTCCCGTAAAGTATCAAGGTTATCCGCAAAACTACGTAAAATATTAGTAAACATATAAATTTGATATGTTAGTGAATATTCTTAATAATTATGCCCACATAAAATACTAAATTAACAAAATCAGCGTATTTAAATAAGAAAATATTAATTAACAACAAATTGCCTTCCTTTTAAGCACGCAGAGGTGCAAGTCAAAATTGCTTGAAAGATCTTGTGGATCGAAGTCAGCTAAAACTTTGAAAATCCTTTGACAAGGGTATTATAAAGTGGACATCAAATTCTTTGAAATTTTGACTGACTGCCAAGGCAAATGTACTACCTTGCCCAAACTTGATTAAAATAAAGACGCGATCGCACTTTCTACAAGGAGTATGCAGCAGTGCAGCCGGACTTAGTAGGCTTAGAAATTAGCAAGGGAGAACTGAGACGCTTAACAGGGTTCGACCCGGAAGATGTATTTCGACCTTCAATAATGAAAGACCGCGAGAAGCTAATTGGATTTTTGCTCAATGAACTATTAACAGCGTTAGCACTCACGCCAATTATTGTTGGGTTTATTTATGCATTTATTATTTTGCCAATTATTGGTTCTTCAATTAAATTAGGCATCATTTTACTAATTGTAGTGCCACTGGCAGTGTTAATCGGGCGATCGCTATGGCGACGGTTTACTTGTCCCAAAGCAGTTAGCATACTTTTAGATGAAGTTGATCAATATCATCAAGTAGTCAAAGCTATAGATATTCACGACCAATTAGCCACAGATGGTAACTCAATTGAAGATAGAGAACTAGTCATTGCTGCTTTGCAACTAATTCGAGAAGATTTAGTGCGCGCTTTAAAAACTGAACGAATTTTGCGTGACAATAAAAAATTACTGATAAATAATCAAGAATTATTTGTGAATAATTTAACGAACATACAAGCCTTGCAAGTTAGCACTCAAGCTAGTGAATATGCCCAACTACTCAATCAATCATTGCAGATTGCTGTTGATGTGCAAGCGCAACTCAGAAAGTTGCAACAACCTTAACTAATTGACCAACACGCGAAATATTAACTTGACTTAGGTAAACATATTAATCTATGTGGAAAGCATCGCCAGGAAATGTAACCTATAATTACATAAATGCTCCAGAAATAATTTTTTGATAGACAATATAAATGGAAGATATAGGAGGCTAGATAAACAGTCACCTCCGCTTCTAAATATAATTCACGCCTCAAGTAACTTTGCAAGATTGGTCAATGGAGGTGTCCCATGTTTAGCGATTATCCACTTTCTGACCCTACAACTTACCTCGTTGTCAAACTCATCGTATTAATGTTAGCTCTACTTATTTGTATGATAATTGCTGCGGCTCCAGCAGTTTAGAAGTTAGTAGATGCCGATTTTCAATCTTTGATAAATGCCAGTCTCCCAGAGAGTTCTCGGTGAGATTATGCTAAATATAAGCAATCTCTTCCTTCTGGGTGGTATCTTGGCAACCTTCTTAGCAGGTTCGCTAGTTTCTGCTCAATATCTTTTTGCCCAAAACTTTCGGCTTGCAACTCAACCAGGAAAAATTGCAAGTTTAGTAAATGGTAACTACCAGCTTTGTAGTCAACCAGACCCTAAAGACTGGCGCGATGGTGCAGGAGTTTGTTTCAATTTCAGTAAAACTGGAAATCGCGTGAATGGCTATTATGGATATCCCCATTCCGAGCAGTTTATTTGTATTCGTGGGATAGTAGATGCAGATGCCTGCGGGGAACGCATCACTGGTGAAGGTTTAGGTATAGCGTGGGATAATTTTCCGCTAAAAAATACACCTGAGTCTGCTGAATTCAAATGGGATTCAGAAGGACATTTAACACTTAGTAAGGGAAATATCTTCAATACCGTCAATGCTGACGAGGATAATGCTAAGTGGATTTTGTACCGCAAGGCTTCACTAAATATTGAGGGATTTTACCAATACAATCACCCTCGGATGACACCAGTATCTCAATTGTGTCAGTGGAATTTCAAGTAGCAATTGATTAACTAGCGTGTTCCCAATCACTGAGTAACTCTTGTTCTTGCTTCATCTTTTTGGTTTTGCGGAATGGAACTTTGGGAGAACCAATATCCATACGCGGAATAGATGATTTTTTCGGCTTTATAGATGTTTTCTTTTCTGTAGTTAAAGTAGTCATTGATGATTATTTCCTCAAAACTCAGCACTACTGTAAATCAACAATTTTAAAATGGCAAATTCCTGAAGAAGTATTATTTAATTTGTGTACGCGATCGCACGGTATAAAAATTGTTTATTTCTACAACCATTTTGGTATACCTATGGATTAAACCATCTCAGTAAAGCACTAAGTAGGCTAATAAATGCAGCTAATATCCACCTGTTTATAGCCCTGCTTTAAACAGGTGATAAAAGACAATTATTTATATCCCTTTAAAAAAAGGAAGCTAGAGGAATCTTAAAAAGATTAAAAAAGCCTCCCTGGAACTTTAGAGAGGCTTTTGCATTCATCGTACTCACTTAGAATTAAATAGGAATTACGATTGTAAACTCAGTTCCTATACCGGGCTGGGAATTTACTTCCATTGTGCCATTGTGTTTTTTGACCACAATTTGATGGGCTATTGACAAGCCAAGTCCAGTACCTTTGCCAACAGGTTTTGTCGTGAACAATGGCTCAAACAGGCGTTGTTTGAGCCGCTCAGGAATGCCAATTCCATTGTCAGCAATCCGAATTACCACCATTTGTTGATCATTTGTTTCTGTGGCAATTTTAATTTGAGGAATTGGATTACTAATCTTGCCTTGGAGAATAGCTTCATCAAGAGCGTCAATTGCGTTGGCTAGGATGTTCATAAATACTTGATTCATTTCCCCGACATAGCAGTTTATAGGTGGTAATTTGCCATAACACCTAATGACTTCAATCGCAGGGCGATCGCCATTAGCTTTCAGGCGATGCTGTAAAATCATCAGCGTACTATCCAGCCCTAAATGCAAATCAGCAGGTAATTTTATATCACTATCCGAGCGCGAGAAACTGCGAAGTGAACTAGAAAGATGCTGAATTCTTTCAGATCCTACCTGGAGCGAACTCAAAATTTTTGCTAAATCTTCGAGAACAAAGTTTAGGTCTATATTTTTAATCAAAGTTGTGATTTTAGCTGTTGGGTTTGGATACTCTTGTTCATACAGTTGGAGAAGCTCGGTAATTGAGTCAATGTATTCCTTTAAAGGCGGGATATTGTTAGCAATAAAGCTGATGGGATTGTTCATTTCATGGGCAATACCAGCGATTAACTCTCCTAATGTTGAGAGTTTTTCTTGCTGCACCAGTTGCACTTGAGCTTGTTGCAAAGCATCGGTGCGATCGCGCACTTGTTGTTCTAAAGATTGAGTCAATTGCTTGAGTTGTAAATGCACACGCACTCTGGCAATCACTTCTTCTTGAGCAAATGGTTTGGGGATATAATCTACAGCACCCAAAGAAAATCCCTGAATTTTGCTTTCTGTATCTGCTAAGGCTGTAGTGAAAATAATGGGAATGTTTTGCGTAGCAAGATTAGCTTTCAGGCGACGACAAGTTTCAAATCCATCAATACCGGGCATTTGTACGTCTAGTAACATCAATTCTGGCTGATTGCGTTGGGCTTGAGCGATCGCACTTTCTCCATCGACTGCAACACGAAAACGCCAACCCTCACTAGCAAGTGCTTCCGACAAGACAGACAAATTGGTGGGATTATCATCCACAATCAGAATAAATCCGTTAGTTACAACCTTATTCATGATGAATTTAAAAATTAAACTTCAGCTAAATTAACTAATTGTTGTTGAATAAAACTTTCCAAACGTTTAAGTTGGAAATTCCTGCTCAACTGGATGATTTGCCCTGTAAAATTGCTTAATCGCTTATCGGATGCAGAGAGTTGTTCAGCTATTTCTAAAATTTGTTGAACGTCTCCATCTTTTGCTAGTTCCAAGAATTGCTGTAAAATCTCTTTGGCAGGAAGAACTAAATCAACTAAAGCATCTAAACTATCTGCATGAAGTTTGTTGATTGGGTTTTTCTGATTTTCATACAACCATTCTAGATGCATAAATTGCCGCAGTAGTTCCAAAAGCGTTTCTACTTCTATTGGCTTGGGGAGAAATGCATTGGCACCGAGATCAATACTCTTGTATTCGTCAATTGCAAACACGCTGGCTGAGGAAGCGATGACAGGGATTTCTTGACATTGATCAGACTGACGCAAACTTTTTATAAATTCAAATCCATCCATCACAGGCATTACCAAGTCTGTGATAATTAAGTCTGGTTTGTAGGCTTTGACCTGATCAATTCCTTCTTGACCATGACTAGCTTCTATGACAGTAAATCCCACTGGTTGGAGTAAATTGACAATTACCGAGCGGTTTTCCCATTTGTCATCCACAATCAAAATAGTGCGTTTTTGTCCTTGATAACCAATAACAATTCCCTGCTCAACTACTCTAGAAACCTTTGCCCAATCTTTAGATTCTGGTACTTCCACTTCAAACCAAAAAGTGCTTCCCTTGCCAAACTCACTTTCTACCTGAATTTGACTATTCATCAACGAAATAATTTTTTGGCTGATTGCTAATCCTAAACCTGTACCTTCGGTTTGTCGTTTTTGACTTCCTGCTTGTTCAAAAGGTAAAAAGATTTTCTCAACTTGCTCACGGCTAATACCTGTACCTGTATCTACGACTTCAAAGCGAATTTTATATATAATTTGTCCCTTGTTATTTGCTGCTTGGTTAATGACTTTAACTTTAAAGGTGACACTACCTTCTTGAGTAAATTTAATGGCATTACCTAGCAAGTTGATTAATACTTGCCGCAAGCGTTTTTCATCAGCACGAATTCCTGTTGGTAAATCGGGGTCAAGTTGGAGATTAAACCCGATCACTTTTTGTTCGGCGCGGATGCGACAAATTTCACTTACACTGTCTAGAAACGCAGGTAAGTAAAAATCAACCGAGTTTAATTCCAGCTTCCGGGCTTCTATTTTAGACAGATCTAAAATATCGTTAATCAGAGTTAATAAATGAGAACCACATTGATAAATAATGCCGATTCCTTTGCTACCTTTTTCAGTTAAAGGTTCTGTGCGCTGAAGTATTTGTGCATAGCCGAGAATGCCGTTAAGCGGTGTGCGTAATTCATGGCTCATATTAGCCAGAAATTCACTCTTGGCTTGGCTAGAATCCTTCGCTACTTCTTCAGCAAGGCGTAATTCTTGCTCGATACGTTTGCGCTCAACAATTTCATTTGTAAGCACTTTATTAATAGCTTTTAACTGGGCAGGGCTGGGTAGTGAGAGAGCTTGAGGCAGGAGAGTAATTAACGCGAATGCCGTATATATAGAGATAATTGCAGTAAAAGCTTTTAAACTTCCTGAAATCCAATAATCAGGATGCCAGAGCGTCCAAATATCCATCAAGTGTCCCGTACCGCAGGCAAGGATAAAAGCACTAAATAATAGAAAGACTCCGTTAAAAGGAACATCTTTGCGTTTGGAAATAAAGTAAATCAGTAACAGAGGGATAGAATAATAAGCAAGGGCAATCGTAGCATCAGAAATAATATGGAGCCAAACTAATCCGGTTTTCCAGAGATAACAATGTCCGTGAGGAATAAAACCGTTTGAATTTAAGGAATAGGCGAGAGATGCCAGCTTCATGCTACGTTCGGTTTGCGAGGTTTGGGGTGTACTATGTAACTTTAGTATTCCCAAATTATTACGAAATCTAAACTTGCATTTTGTGGCTATTGGTTTAGGAATTTGTTATTTTACGCTTAACTGCTACATTGAATTTACAAACATTCTTTGAAAGCTTATTTATAAAGTAAATATTAAGTAGTGACGCGACATTTTAAGGGTTACTTTATAAATCATCTCTGAGACTTTATAAATCATCTCTGAGACTTCACAAAAGAAAAACCTCGGCGTGTTGGTTTAATCTTGGCTAACTCAACTTTAAAAGTAACTTTATCGTTTGTCTCTCCACTTCGGGCTTCCAAAATCCAGTTACCAGGGCGCAAATGCCAAAATAAATTAGTTGATTGTGCCTCAATTTTTTCGCCATTTATCCACCATTCGACAGATGCAGATTTATTGCCAGCTAGCTTAAATTCTAATTTTTGCTGTTCTTCTGCACCAGGATATAGCAAGAACAAATCGCCATTGTGAGGAGAGATAATTCTGAAATTGCTAGAAACAAAATTTGATTGTTGCTTTGCTAACCACTCGTCATATTCTGACGGTAAATTAAAGTTGTTTTGAGTTTCGTAAGCGATTTTGTCTTCTGGATAAAAATACTCTTGCACCACAGAGTTGCAATCTGGTGTTGGGCGTAACCCAGAAATTGCACATATGGGTAGTTTAATTAATCCTTGGAGAACTGTAAAGTCTGCGGGTTCTTGATGTTCGTGCAGATGTAACATAATGCGATTCCACAAAGGTGCTGCACCCATAACTCCCGATACCTGACGCATTGGTTCGCCGTTGAAATTTCCCACCCAAGTAGCAACAGTGTAGTCTGTGGTGAAGCCAACAGTCCAAGTATCCCGAAAGTTGGATGAAGTACCGGTTTTCACAGCTGCGGGGAAGGGCAAGTTTAACACCGAGTCTACACCAAAAGCGGTGGCACGAGCGTGGTGATCGCTGAGTATATCAGTGATAAGTTGCCATGTTGTTTGGTTGGGGGAGTTGGGAGTTGGGAGTTGGGAATTGGAAATTATAGATATAAGTGGGATGGTTTGTCCTTGTCTTGCCATTGTGACGTAAGCTTGGGCAAGTTCCCATAAAGTGACTTCACCACTACCGAGAGTTAAACCCAAACCATAATACTCAGGGGTTTGATTGAGGTGGGTAAATCCTAATTCTCGCAGACGTGCTAAGAAATTCGGTACAGTGACTTTTTCCAATACTCGCACCGCAGGCACATTTAAAGAATTTGCTAACGCTATCCGTACACGTACCGGGCCGAGAAAGCGTTGAGTATAATCTGTAGGGCTATACAGTTTTGCACCAGGAATGGCATAGTGGGCGGGTACATCAGCCAAAATCGTATTTGGGCGAATCAGTTTTTTTTCTAACGCCAACTCATAGACAAACGGCTTGAGGGTAGAACCTGGTTGACGCAGTGCTTGTACTCCATCGTTGCGTCCGAGTTTGGCTTCGTTGAAATAATCAGGTGAACCAACGTAAGCCAAAACTTCGCCAGTGTGGTTATCAATTATTAAAGCTGCTGCATCATGAACGTTATTAGCAGCGAGGGTGGAGATTACTTGCTGTGCTTGTGCTTCGACAAATTGCTGTAATGGTCTGTCTATAGTGGTTTGAATGAGATGATCCCCCCTAACCCCACTTAAAAAGGGGGGAATATCGCCAGAGGTTGGGGGGATCTGTATTTGGCTGGCTAACCAAAACAAGAAATGAGGCGCGGCGATAATTCCGCGTTGACGAGATTGAAAAACTACCTTTTCAGTTTGGGTTTTGTCGGCTATTTGTTGAGTGATATAGCCATCCTGTAGCATACGATTGAGTACGTATTTCTGACGCTGTTTTAACCTATTCCAATGTTGTAGCGGGTCGAAGTAAGTAGGATTATTAGGAATAGCAGCTAAAAGACTGGCTTGGGCAAGATTTAAGTCACTGGCGGGAATAGAAAAATAAGTCCGCGATGCCGCTTCTACTCCATATATATTCCCGCCCATCGGTAGACGGTTGATATATGCAGCGAGAATCTCATCTTTATTCATTCCCGCAGCTAACCGCCAAGATAGCCAAATTTCCTGCAATTTACCTGACAAGTTGCGGGGAGATGGTTCTAACATCCGTGCCAGCTGCATTGTAATTGTAGAAGCACCGGAGACAATTCTTTTGGTATGAATAGCTTGGTTGATGGCGCGGATAATGGCTTTCATATCCAACGCGCCATGATGATAGAAACTGCTATCTTCGGCGGCTAAAATTGCATTGATAAATTGGGGAGAAACTTGATTTAAGGGAACAACGGCGGTATGTTCTTGGTCACGGGTGAGGATTGTACCTAATGGTAAACCATTGCGATCGCTAAATTCCAACGCTAACCTATTTTGAGCTATGTCTGCGGCATGAATAGGAGCAAAATACGGCAGTAACCGCACTACTAAACATATTAATGCGATCGCTAAGATAAATTTTGATTTTTGGATGAGCCGCCTACTTAGTCTCATCAGGGAATCCCCTGTATAGTAAAACTTACTTTAATTTTGACGCGATGACTATTTATATATCAGTATTTATTTCAAAGACTTAACAATCTCTATCAATATAAATTAAGAATTGTAGTTATTTTTGTAAATAGCTATAGGCGGTTGGTATTCATATAGAAAAAGAATCTCACACAAAGGCGCAAAGGCGCAAAGAAGAGATGGAAAGATAGCTCTATTTTTTATTTATTTAACATGATTATTAAAATTTTTTTCAAGTTATTTATTGTTTTGACATTTCTCTTAGGGATTACCGGGTGTAATTTATTAGGTATAACCTCAAACAAAGAACCATTACCTACTATCTCCCCACTCACGCCACCAAAGTTACCAGATTGGATTGAACAAATTAGTCCCATTGGCGATACTACACCTTTAAACCAAATTCGGATTCGCTTTAAAGAAGCTTTAATTCCTGTCGAAAGTCTTGACAGCCCAGAACAACAAAATTTATTACAAAAATTTGCTTTATTACCACCTTTGCCGGGTCAATTTCGCTTTTTAACACCGCGGATGGTAGGCTTTCAAGCAGATAAAGCACTGCCACAAGCAACAAGATTTCAAGTTACCCTGAAAGCAGGTTTAGCAGATTTAAAAAATCATCGTTTAAATCAAGATTTAGCTTGGACATTTAATACTGAGTCTATCAAGCTAACTAATTTACCGGGTGTTAACCCTGTTGAAAAAGCCGACACGCAACCTATAGACTTAAAGCAAAAGCTACAATTTACATCTAATGTAGAATTAAACTTATCTTCTTTACAAGAGCATATCAAACTTATACCCGAAGGTAAAAATAAAGATATCAGATTTAATGTAGACTTAGCGAAAGAAGAAAAACCAACAGAAGGTGAAGACCCTTTAGAAAAATTTGACCCTTCTGCGCGTAATTGGGTTTATAATCTTATACCGCAGCAAAGTTTAGAAAAAGCGACTAACTACCGTCTTGTATTTTCTCCAGGCATATTACCAAATTATGGTAATTTAGCTACAGATAAAGAGTCTGTTACCAAGTTAGCCACTTATTTACCGTTAGCGTTTCAGAAAATTAACTTTTACGGACAACCAGATGTTAATGGAACTTACGGACGATTTCTCAAAGGTAGTCCGCAGTTAGAATTTAATAATATCTTAGTAGCAGATTCAGTTAAAAATAATATCAAAATTGAGCCAGCACCAAAAGATATATCCCGAATGCTACAGGTAGATGATGAATCTAGTATTGTAACTATCAATCCCTACTCTTTATCACCAGCTACTAATTATAAAATTACTATTGGTGCAAATCTCAAAGATAAATTTGAACAGACATTAAATAAACCTGTTACTCTTAACTACAATACTGGAGATTTGGCGGGTGATATTTGGGTTCCCTCAGATTTGCATATTTTTCCATCAGGTCAGAACTTACAATTAAATATTAGTACAGTTAACTTACCAGAATCTCAATATAAAGCTGCTTATCGTGTAGTTCAACCTACCGATTTAGTTTATTTTAATGGTGCTTATCCCAAAGGTAATGAAAATGATTTATTACCACAGACAAGTGCATGGTCAAACTTTAAAGTAAATGCTAAAAAAAATCAACTTGTTGAGGACAATGTTCCTTTAAGAGAAAAGCTGGGTAGTTCTACAGGAATGTTAGCCTATGGAGTACAAGCACGCACGAATAAATATCAAGATAATGGCAAGGAACTTTGGCGAGAACCTGTAACTTATGGTTTAGTACAATTGACTAATTTGGGTGTATTTAATCAATGGTTTCCTGACTCTGGTTTAATTCGGGTACATCATTTGAGTGATGGTTCACCTGTGAAGGCGGCGGCTATTGAAATTTATCCATCAAAGTTAGAGGAAAAATTTTCAGGTAATGCTGTACCTTGTGCCACAGGTAAAACTGATGAGAATGGTAATTTAAGACTTCAGCAAGAAAATTTAAAACAGTGTTTTGCAGGTAGTCAAAGATTTACCAAATCGCCACAACTATTAGTAATTGCCCGTGAAAATCAAGATTGGGCGTTTGCGAGAACAGAAGAATACAGTGGAGTTTTTGGTTACGGTATTGATGCAGGTTGGCAAGAAGCTAAACCAGAATCACGCGGCGTAATTTTTTCTGATAGACAGTTATACCAGCCAGGAGAAAAAGCTTGGTTAACTGGTTTTGCTGACTATTTACAAAATGGCACTATCCAGCAAGATAAAAACGCTGATTACGAGTTAACTTTGGTAAATCCTGACGGACAAAAGACTAATTTAGGGAGTAAAACTACAAACGAGTATGGTACATTCTCTCTAGAGTTACCTATTCAGAAGAATCAAAAATTAGGCTACTATACTATTCAGGGTAAAGGTAAAAACGGACAAGAAATTTCCGGCGAGTTTCGGGTGGCTGAGTTTAAACCACCTAATTTTAAAGTTGAACTCAATTTAGATAAAGAGTTTGCACTAATTAACGACAAAGTTGAAGCAAAAGCGGTTAGTAATTATCTGTTTGGCGCGCCTGTAGAAGCCGGGGAAGCAAAATATTTTGTCACTCGTCAGCAGACTAATTTTATACCCAAAGGATGGGATGAGTTTAGTTTTGGTAGACAATGGTTTTGGCCGGAAGAAAGTCCATCTTTACCAAGTGATGTGTTGCAAACTAATTCTAAGTTAGATGCAAGTGGTAAAACTAGCCAAACAGTCACAGTGGCTAAAGATTTACCTTATCCCATGACTTATCAAATAGATGTACAAGTTGCAGATGTTTCTAATTTATCTGTGGCTGCTTCTCAAAAGTTTACAGCTTTACCAAGTAACCGTTTGATTGGGTTGAAAAGTAATTTTATTGCTGATGCTGGTAAGGCTTTACCTATTGAAGTTATTGTTACTGAACCTAGCGGAAAAGTAATAACAGGTCAACGGGTGCATTTAGAATTACAACAAATGAAATATAGTAATGTGACGCAGTTAGTCGAAGGTAGTCGCACTGCTAAAAATCAAGTTGAATATAAAACAGTGGAACAAGCAGATATTACATCTGCTGATAGTCACCAGATATTAACGCTAACACCAACCGAATCAGGTTCTTATCGTATTCGAGCTAATTTTGGTGATACAAAAGAGGAATTAACTGCGACAGATCTGCAAATTTGGGCAACAGGAGAAAACCCAGTTTATTGGAGTTCGGAAGATGGCGATCGCCTAGAGGTTAAACTAGATAAAAAAGAGTATAAACCTGGGGAAACTGCCACAGCTTTAATTCAATCTCCTTACCCAGAAGCAGAATTATATTTTGCTGTAATTAAAGATAAACCTCTGTATCAACAAGTAACAAAAGTTAAGGGAGGCGCACCCCAAATCCAGTTTCAAGTCACGCCAGAAATGTTACCTAATGCAGCAGTTGAAGCTGTATTAGTGAGACAAGGCGTACCTCTCAACCAAGTAGAACCAGGAATAGATAAACTTGTAAAAATTGGTTTTGTACCTTTTAAAGTCAACTTGCAAGATAAATATTTAAAAGTGCAAGTCACACCATTGCAAGCATCTTTAGAACCTGGTGTAGAACAAACAATACAACTAGAACTGAAAGACAACCAAAATAACCCCACTCCAGGACAATTCACTGTCATGGCGGTGAATGAAGCAGTGTTACAACTATCTGGCTATCGCCCGCCAAACTTGGTAGATACAGTCTATGCAGAACAGCAAATATCTACCCGTTTCAGCGATAATCGTCCTGATGTGGTGATACAACCGCAAGATATAGCGAAGCCCAAAGGTTGGGGTTTTGGCGGTGGTTTTTCTGTAGGCGCAGCAAATACACGCGTCCGCACAGATTTTCAGGCGTTAGCTTACTACAACGGTTCGGTTTTAGCTGATGCGAGTGGTAAGGCGCAGATAACCTTTAAGTTACCGGATGATTTAACTACATGGCGGGTGATGGCTGTTGCTACCGATGGAAACTTGCGCTTTGGTAACGCTGATGCGACGTTTATCACCACCAAGCCACTGCTAACCAATGCCATCTTGCCACAGTTTGCCCGTCCAGGCGATCGCATCTTGGCTGGTTTATCCGTCACCAACACCACCGGAAATAATGGAAACCTCTCAATTAACGGCGAACTTAGCGGTACAGTTAAGTTTGCCGAAAAGAACCCGACAACTAATTCATTGCAAACCAACGCAGAAGCAGCCACCAAAGCTTATCGCTTTCCCATGATTGCAGGTAGCGTTGGTGAAAGTAAAGTCAAGTTTACTACCCAGCTAAATAATACAGCCGCCGATGCTTTTGAACTGCCTTTAGAAGTGAAGCCGCTAGAAATTACAGAACAAGTTGTTGAAACTGGCGTAACTGAAAAACAAGTTAAAATTCCAGTGAATGTTGATAAAAACATCGCCCCGGAAGCTGGCGGTTTAGATATTCAACTAGCGAGTACATTAATACCAGAAATTAAAGCACCCGCTAAACAAGTTTTAGCAGATGATGATTTACCTTTTGCAGAACCAGCCGCTAGTCAATTAATTATTGCTGCTAACCTGCAAACTTTAGGACAGAAATATAGTCAATCATTTGCTGAATTTAATCCTAGCCAAAAAGCAAATCAAGCAATTACCCAATTGCAAAAATTACAAGTAGCCGATGGTGGTTTTGCAGCTTACCCAGGACAAGAAAAATCTGACCCTTGGGTTTCTGCTTACGCTGCTGAGTCACTAGTTAAAGCTAATCAAGCATTTCCTAATTCTGTCGATACTGCAATAATTTTGCGGCTGAAAACTTATCTGCAAAAAGTTTTAGCCAACCCAGGACAGTATGATTTTTGTAAACAGCAACTCTGTAAAAATCAACTACAATTAAATTCCTTAATTGCCTTAGCAGAATTGGGTGATAAACGCAATAGTTTTCTTGGAGATATTTATCAACAACGCAAAAACTTTGATATAGTCACACAAATAAAACTAGCGCGTTACTTATCTCAATTCCCAGAATGGCAAGATGAATCACAACAAATGTTGAATCAGTTGCAACAAAATATCTATGAAACTGGACGAACAGCAGTTATTAGTTTACCTAACAGTTGGGGATGGTTAAATTCATCCACTACAGCACAAGCACAGGCTTTAAGATTATTCATTGCTAAACAAAGTAAACCAGAAGTTCTTGATAAACTATGCCAAAGTCTTTTAGGTTTGCGACGAAATGGCACATGGCAAACTAACTATGATAATGCTCAAGCTTTAACAGCTTTAGTAGAATATAGTCAACTGCAACCAACACCACCTAAATTTGTCACTACAGTCAGATTAGCTGGTAAAAAGTTAGGAGAAAATCGCTTTGATGGTTATAAAAATCCTAATTTACAGCTAAATGTAGCAATGGATAAATTACCGCGTGGTCGTCACGATTTAACCTTACAAAAATCAGGTAATGGCAAATTGCATTATTTAGTTGCCTATAATTATCGCTTGCAGGGGAATCAACCAGGGAGATTTAACGGGTTACGAGTCACACGAGAAATTAGCAAAGTCGGTGAAGAAAAAGTTCTACAAAAAACAGGGATGTATGCTTTTGATAAACCATTGACTGTAGATAGTGGACAAGTATTTGATATTGGTTTAGAAATAATTGCAGATCATCCTGTAGATCATGTAGTAATTAAAGACCCATTACCAGCAGGATTTGAAGCCGTAGATCAGAGTTTTCAAACAGCGACAGCCGCATTGCAAGCTAAAGCTGATAGTTGGCAACTTGGTTATCGCAATATTTACCGCGATCGCATTATCGCCTACGCCGACCACCTCGAACCAGGAGTTTATAGCCTACATTACTTAGTTCGTTCTGTGACTCCCGGTACATACACATGGCCTGGTGCGGAAGCACATTTACAATACGCACCAGAAGAATTTGGGCGTTCGGCTGAGTCTACATTAATACTAAATGAACGTTAAGTCTGTAACTACCACAAAAAAATCACCCCAACTAATGTATATAGTTGGGGCATATGATGTCCTTCATTTTCTAAAAAGGACACAAGATATTAATTGTGGTTCCGTATAAGGCTTTCCGTATATATCCTTATATTACAATCAGCAAATCGTGATGTCTTGAGTAATTACCGACTTTTTAAATTCGCTTCACAACAACTTATTAAAAAGAGGATTCTTTTCATTCATTATTTCTTTTCCCTACACCCTACACCCTTACCAAACACTAAACACTTCTAAATTCCCCAATTAAAATTTAGAGTTAGGGATTCTCTTAACCTAGACTCATGACATTTTTCTATCGTCTGTTTTTGCTTTCTAGCCTCATCACCACAGTCGGACTAGCAGCCACACTGCCAAACACCGTACCTGCCCACGCACAGGCTGCTAGTTGCCCTGCGCCAGCCTTATCTCGGTTTCAGCGTCATAAAGTTATGCGTGGCGAAACTTTAGAGAGCATAGCACAGCAATACAATCTCGCTCCGGAGACATTAATTGTGATGAATCCGAATGTGAACAATGGCCGTGTTAAAGTCGGTAGCGAACTGCAAATTCCCCCCTACAACGGCATTGTTGTGGAAGTGCCAAGCGGCCAAAGTTGGCGACAAGTCGCAGCACAATATAAAGTTCGTCCTGATGCCATGTTTGAAATTAATGGTTGTCAAACAAAACCCAAAATTGTGTTTGTTCCTGGGTTGAATTGGTTGCCAAATCGTCCTCAAACTACATCTGTTATACCGAAAAATTCCAACACCCAAAGCCGTGTCAATATTAGTGGTTATCCTTTACAGGAAGCTGCAACTGTGGGGTTAGGCTATGGCTGGCAAATCAATCCTCAGGATGGCAAGGTTTTTTTCCACAGTGGTGTAGATTTGTTATCACCAGTGGGTAGTCCGGTACAGGCGATCGCACCTGGTAATGTAGTATTGGCTCAAGATCAGGGTAGTTATGGGAATTTAGTCATTATTAACCACGCTGGCGGTATGCAAAGCCGTTATGCTCATCTTGGCAGCATCAAAGTTAAAGTTGGTCAGCAAGTTAATGCCGGCGATGTGTTAGGAACTGTCGGGACTACTGGACAGCCTACGGCTAAAGAACCACACCTCCATTTTGAAGTGCGTTCTAGTTCCTCCCAAGGTTGGGTGGCGCAAGATCCTAAGGGTTATTTGAAAAGATGAGGGTGTTTAAAAAACGCAGAGGGGCGCAGGGGTTAACGCGGAGTATCGCGGAGAAGAGTTGCTTGAGTTGATTTAATAATGTGCATCCCAGCCTCAGCAAATCTCGCAAAGGAAGCATCTGCTTGTTCTGTATAGTCTACAACCCCAGGCACTACAACAGGAGAAGTGCAATCTTCTAATAGGTAAACTTTTCGAGTCAGGTTAGCATCTACCTGTTTAATTTCTGTGAGTAAATCTTCAATTGTCCAAGCAACACAATGGCTTTTTGCTTGACCTCCGATAATTACAACATCAAATTCTAAAAGTTGCTTGATTAATTTTGTATTTTTATGGGCTAGTGGACTTTTATCAAAGCCAAACAGAACTTCTGGACGCAAGATAGAATAATTTTCTGTTAACGCATTCTCGCCTTTAAGTTCAAATTGTGTCTGACTTTGACGCGCGATACAGTGAAAAAAGATTGCTTCTTCCACAGATGAAACTAAAGCATGACCAATACCACCCAGCATAGAATGATAAGGCCAAATAATCAGGGGATATTTCCCATCTTGACTTAGCTGTTTCAGGTAGTGATAAGCTTGTTTTTCTAATAATTCATAATCCCCATTGGTAACACTATTAGCAACGTCGGGGTTAACTTTCCAGATACCTTTTTCGATATCTGCTGGAGTGATATTTGTCGCGGCTGGTGTGGGGTGTTCTCCATTGGCATTCACCCAAAAAATCGGGTGAAAAATTTGCATGGCTGTGTGAGTATCTAATGTAGGAATAATTGTAGTAATTGTCCCTAAGTTGCGATAAATAAACTCACACAATCTACGATTATCATCTACTGCCGCAGTACCAGATTGACCACCAACAAATAATTCAAATCCAGGAATGCAAAAAGTATTTTGGACATCAATTAAAAGTAGGCAAACACGGGTTTTGTCAGCAGATGCAGGTGGAATATCTTGCTGTTTTGCCCAAGTTTCGGCGGCGGTGGCGGTGTCTTGATAAGGTACGCGCCAGACTTCGCTTACTTTATCGGCGTTAAAGTGCGGTGGAATTGGGAGTTTTGCTGTTTGAGTATTCATAAAACCATCGGCTTTACTGATGGTATTGATAACATAGTGATTAAGCGATCGCTCCCATAATTAAGAATATTTAAGTTACCCGGCTTCTTTTTATCTTGTCTACCGTTCAAACAAGCACGTCCTATGGCAATCTGAGAAGCAGGGATTGTTTAATCTGAAATTTTAGCTACAAAAAACTTACTGAATGAGTTATGCAAACGCTGCCTACGCCTAGCACTTCCACCACCACACCTAGTCAACCCACCTTTGACACCACTATCAAGCGGCGCAAAACCCGTCCTGTAAAGGTTGGCAATATTACCATTGGGGGTGGCTACCCCGTTGTGGTGCAGTCGATGATTAACGAAGACACTCTTGATATTGAGGGATCTGTGGCGGCTATTCGTCGTTTGCACGAAGTTGGCTGTGAAATCGTTCGTGTCACAGTGCCTAGCATAGCTCACGCTGTAGCTTTGGCGGAAATTAAACAAAAATTACAACAAACATACCAAGATGTGCCAATTGTGGCTGACGTGCATCACAATGGCATGAAAATCGCCTTAGAAGTCGCCAAGCACATCGAGAAAGTACGGATTAATCCAGGATTGTATGTGTTTGAAAAACCAAACAGCACCCGCACAGAATATACCCAAGCCGAATTTGACGAAATTGGCGAAAAAATCCGCGAAACTCTAGAACCACTGGTAGTTTCCCTGCGTGACCAAGGTAAAGCCATGCGAATTGGCGTAAATCATGGTTCACTGGCGGAAAGAATGCTGTTCACCTACGGCGACACTCCTGAAGGGATGGTGGAATCAGCCTTAGAATTTATCCGCATTTGTGAATCTTTGGATTTCCGCAACTTAGTTGTGTCTATGAAAGCCTCACGCGTACCCGTGATGGTAGCTGCCTATCGTCTACTCGCCAAGCGCATGGATGAATTAGGGATGGACTATCCTTTACATTTGGGCGTAACGGAAGCCGGAGATGGCGAATACGGCAGAATCAAATCTACAGCTGGTATTGCCACCTTACTAGCAGATGGCATTGGCGACACTATCCGCGTATCACTAACCGAACCACCAGAAAAAGAAATTCCTGTTTGCTACAGCATTTTGCAAGCTTTGGGTTTGCGGAAAACAATGGTGGAATATGTAGCTTGTCCTTCCTGCGGACGTACTTTATTTAATTTAGAAGAAGTGCTGCATAAAGTTCGGGAAGCTACTAAGCACTTAACTGGGTTAGATATCGCCGTGATGGGTTGTATTGTCAACGGCCCTGGCGAAATGGCCGATGCTGATTATGGTTATGTAGGCAAAACCCCTGGCTATATTTCTTTATACCGTGGTCGAGAAGAAATTAAAAAAGTCTTAGAAGACCAAGGTGTAGAAGAGTTAATCAACCTGATTAAAGCCGATGGACGTTGGGTAGATCCTTAATGAGTAAGGGGTATAGAGGTATGGGGGTGTTGGGTGTCGGGGTATAAAGGGAAATCTTCACCCTACACCCTTACACCCGCCTACCCATTCCAAATAACTAACTATTTCACACTTGATCCTATCCTTCTCCCAAAGGGAGACACTACGCGAACGGGAACTCCAAAGGCGAACATATTTCATACTTCAGACTCCCAAGTTCGCCGGATTGTCAAGTATTTTGATGAAGTTAGGAATACTTGCCCTGTCTTTGCGGAATAGCTGTGTTAGATTGGGCATACTGACTATTATTTTTTCCTCCTGACACAGATGTCATTATGGTGATTACAAAAAATAGGCTTGTTTTGGGTGCTACAGCAGTAACACTCTCCACAATTGCTGTTACTAGCCTGGGCATTCACTCGCGTGGTCAGGCTTTATTTAAAGCAAGTCCCAAAGAAACGGTAGACGAAGTTTGGCAGATTGTTAACCGCCAATACGTAGATGGTACTTTTAACCAGGTAGATTGGCAGGCTGTGCGTAAGCAGTACCTGAACAAGTCCTACAGTAATCAGCAAGAAGCGTATAAATCTATCCGAGAAATGCTGAAAAAGCTGGGCGATCCTTATACCCGGTTTATGGATCCAAAGGAATTCCAAAATATGCAGGTGGATACCTCTGGAGAACTCACAGGTATTGGGATCACCATCAGTCAGGATGAAAAAACCAAGCAACTGGTTGTAATTGCGCCAATTGAAGATACGCCAGCATTTAAGGCAGGGATTTTGGCTAAGGACATCATCCTGAAAATCGATGGTAAAAGTACTAAGGGGATGGATACTAACCAAGCTGTATCTTTAATTCGAGGTGAAGCTAACACCAAAGTAACGCTAACAATTCAACGTAGCGGTGCTGTCAAAGAATTTGACATTAAACGGGCGCGGATTGAAATTCATCCAGTTCGTTTTTCTCAAAAGCAAACACCAGCAGGTAATGTTGGCTACATTCGCCTGAACCAATTCAGTGCCAATGCTGGTAAGGAAATGCAAAATGCAATCAAAAATTTAGAAGGCAAGCAAGTTGCTGGATATATTCTAGATTTACGAGGAAATCCAGGTGGCTTGTTATTCTCTAGTGTAGAAATTGCCCGGATGTGGATAGATAAAGGCACAATTGTTTCCACTATTGACCGCCAAGGTGAACAAGAAAGAGAAGTTGCCAACGGTCGGGCGCTGACGAATAAACCATTGGTAATTTTGGTAGATAAAGGTTCAGCTAGTGCTAGCGAAATCTTATCTGGAGCTTTACAGGATAATAAGCGGGCTGTTTTAGTGGGTACTCAGACCTTTGGTAAAGGTTTGGTGCAATCAGTGCGTCCTTTGGAGGATGGCTCAGGGTTGGCAGTAACAATAGCTAAATATCATACCCCCAGTGGTAGAGATATTAATCATCAAGGAATTGCGCCTGATGTGAAGGTGGATTTGACTGATGCTCAAAGACAGGATTTGTGGTTACATGAGCGTGACAAACTGGCGACACTAGCAGATCCGCAATTTGCTAAAGCAGTGGAAGTGCTAGGCAAACAACTGGCTGCTAAAGGTGTCACTAGTGCAGAAAAAAATTAGCTATTATCTCATACGGGTTGGCACTTACCAGCCCTGATTAACCCAATCCGTCGTGCGATCGCTTCTTCTGGCGAAGCAAAAGGCCCCCATTTCTCTATAATTTCTGTGTCATCGTCTCCAACTTGCTCGCTGGGGACGATTTTGCAATTACCAGTATTTTGCTTGATAATATACCAAGTTTGTGTATTTTCCATAATTTGGTGCTGTCTGTGCTGAACAGGGAAGTGCGATCGCACTTCCCTGTTTTAATTAATATTTAATTATTGTTGCACTTCCCAAAAATCGCTGCACGAGCTAAATATTAATTTAAAGTTCCCAATTTTTACCTAACAAAATTCTTGCAACTTAGGTGTAACGAAGTGAAACCTAACGTAATTGTTGGATTACTATACGCTCAACCCAACCTACGTTAATTATCACTCTGTCACCTGTTACCTGTCACCTGTTACCTGTCACCTGTCTCCTCCTATATTCACCAATTTTTACCTAATAAAGATTCAAACTCCGCTTGCAAAGCAGTCACATCTGCCACTCTTGCTACTAATAAGTTATCCCTACCTGCATCTATTAAACGCGCCTTCCAATATAGAATACTTTCTGAATTATTCATCCAAAAATCAATCACCGTATCTACTACTTGATCCATATTCCATTTCCATTTTGCTGGCACTGGTTCTATAGATTCTAAAAACGCATCAAGAGTGCATTTATGCGTTCCTAAATATTCTATGCCTAGAGCCTGTGGCTTTTGCATAGTTTGCTGTTGGTGACTAAAAAACTGCAAAACTGGAGACACGCCGATAATCTCAAAAGTGTATTTCATTCCAGTACTCCTGAAACTTCACCGCAATTGAAAAGATTGAACTGCTATTTAAATTGTGTTTTAAAACTGTCTAAATCATATCTGAAAAAAGTTTAATTTTTGCCTATGTCATGAGAATTAATTATTTCTATAAATTAGCACTCAAAAGCCTAGAGTGCTAATTTAGCTTGATTTATCAGAGGTATTATTTAATAGTTTCAGGCAAAAAATAGAAGTGCTGCTTATTGTTAATAATTTTTTAAATAGGTATTTAATTCCCCCACCCGTAGGGATGAGGGGGTGAAGAAGTGAAATTAGGCGCTGAAGTATTTAGCTACTGGGTGGTAGGTAATAATTGCCGTTGTAGACTGTTCTGGATAAAGCTGTTCACTGTCATCCATATACAGGTTAATTCTGCCAGTCTCTAACAACTCCAGTTGCTTGTACTGATCCTGAATATTAGGACAAGCGGGATAGCCAAAACTATACCTTGAACCACGATATTGCTGGGCTAAAATATCCCGAATGTTATCAGGTTCCGACGCAGTAAAACCTAACTCACGACGAATTCTGGCGTGTGTCCACTCAGCCAACGCTTCTGCTACTTGCACCGCCAAACCGTGGAAATACAAATAATCAGTATATTGATTATTTGCAAACAGCTTTTGGGCAAATTCTGTAGCAATTTCCCCCACAGTTACAGCCTGCATCGGGAAGACATCAATTATCCCCGACTCCTTCGGTGCAAAGAAATCTGCAATGCACAACCTTCTTAAAGACTTCTGTCTGGGAAACTCAAAACTTGCTTTTATTTGTGCCTCTGGGTTGTTTGTTTCATATACATACAACGTATTCCCCTCAGCCTGACAAGGGAAATACCCATAGATTACTTGAGGATGTAACAAATTCTCCTCAATAATTCGCTGCTTCCAAGTTTCTAAAACTGGGTAAACTTTCTCATTCAAGAAAGCCTGATACTCTTCTTTTGATTGTTCCTTTGGTTTGCGGAATTGCCATTGTCCAGCAATTAAAGCTTGCAAGTCCATATACCAGAACAATTCTTCTAAAGGAATATCTTCTGGCTGTAATAACTTGCTTCCCCAGAATGGCGGTGTGGGACGTTCAATATCTACCGCTACGGCTTCAGAACGGCGTGTGTCTATGGGGTGTGGGGTGTGGGGTGTAGGGTGTAGGGTGTCTTCAGTATTGGCTTGGTTAGTAGTTTTTGCTTGTTCACTGATTTCATCTAAAAATCCTTGCAAATCATCCCAATTACCACCAGCTTTGGCTGGCATTAATTTATCCATGAAATGCAAGTCAGAGAAAGCATCTTTGCCATAAATCACTTTACCTTTGTAGGCTTTTTGGCAATCATCATGAACAAACTTAGGTGTTAACGCTGCACCGCCTAAAATTACCGGGACAGTAATTCCCTTTTCGTTAAATACCTCCAAGTTTTCTTTCATGAAGGCGGTTGACTTCACCAGCAAACCACTCATGGCAATACAATCAGCTTTGTGTTGATTGTAAGCCTCAATGATATTTTCTACTGGCTGCTTAATTCCCAGGTTAATTACCTTGTAGCCGTTGTTAGATAAGATGATGTCTACTAGGTTTTTACCAATGTCGTGAACATCACCCTTGACTGTGGCAATAATTACGGTTCCTTTAGCATTATTACCCGCTTCGGATTTCTCCATGAACGGTTCTAAGTAAGCCACCGCCGTTTTCATGGTTTCCGCAGACTGCAAGACAAAGGGTAGCTGCATTTGTCCTGAACCGAACAATTCACCGACTACTTTCATGCCATCCAGCAAGAAAGTGTTAATAATCTCCAGTGGTTTGTAAAATTCTAAAGCTTTTGTCAGGTGTTTTTCTAAACCAATGCGTTCACCGTCAATGATGTGGCGTTTGAGAATTTCCTCAATGGGAAGAGTTTCATCAACACCTTTTTCGCGTTTCGCGCTTACCCCAGCAAATAATGTCGTCAGTTCTCCTAAGGGGTCGTAAACGCAGACATCACCGTCAAATTTTCGCTCATCATAAATCAAATGGCGACAAACTTCTTGATGCTGGGCTTCTATCTTAGATAGCGGTAAAATTTTACTGGCACTAACAATTGCTGCATCCATTCCCGCCGCCATTGCTTCATGTAGAAACACCGAATTGAGGACGATACGCGCTGCGGGGGAGAGTCCAAAGGATATATTAGACACACCCAAAATTACATGACATCCCGGTAATTCTTGGCGAATACGGCGAATGACTTCAATGGTGGCTTTGCCGTTTTCTCGGTCTTCTTCAATCCCGGTAGAAATTGGTAGGGCTAAGGTATCAAAGAATATTTCTGTAGCTGGGATACCATATTCTACAGCTTGACGGTAGGCACGTTGAGCGATCGCAAATTTTCTTTCGGCTGTTCGCGCCATGCCTTCTTCATCGATAGTACCAATGACTATACCTGCACCGTACTTTTTCGCCAACTCCAGCACTTTTAAAAAGCGCGGTTCGCCGTCTTCGTAGTTAGTGGAGTTCAGCAAACATTTACCACCAGCAACTTTTAACCCCGCCTCCATCTTTTCCCATTCGGTGGAGTCGAGCATTAAGGGCAGGGTAACATTATTCACAATGCGTGAAACTAATTCGTGCATATCTCGCACACCGTCACGCCCTACATAATCGACGTTAACGTCTAAAATATGTGCGCCTTCTTTAACTTGCGCCCTCGCCATTGATACTAGTCCGTCCCAATCTTCGGCGTTGAGTAAATCGCGGCATTTTTTAGAACCACTAGCGTTAAGGCGTTCACCGACAATTAAAAACGAATTGTCTTGGGTGTAAGGCTGAGTAGTATATATTGATGCAGCTGCCGGTTCTAGGCTTGGCTGTCTGACTTTGGGTTTCAAGTCTTTGGCAATTTCTGCCAATTGTTGAATGTGTTCTGGACGTGTCCCACAGCAACCCCCAATCACTTGGACACCCAAATCTTCAACAAAGTGCATCAAAGACATCCGTAATTCTAGCGGTGTCAAGCGGTAGTGTGCTTGACCGCCAACATTCTCTGGTAAACCCGCGTTAGGAATACAAGAAACCACAAACGGCGAATGTTCTGCCAAATACTTGATGTGTGGTTTCATCAAGTCTGGGCCTGTGGCACAGTTCAAACCGAGAATATCTATTTGATATGGTTCCAAAATGGTCAGTACGGCACTAATTTCTGTACCTACCAGCATTGTCCCCATGCTTTCCATTGTCACCGATACCATCAACGGTAGGCGATCGCCTTTTTTGGCAAAGACTTCTTCAATACCGTTGAGTGCGGCTTTGATTTGCAGCACATCTTGGCAAGTCTCGACAATTAATAAATCCACACCACCATCAATGAGTGCTTCCGCTTGTTCAGCAAAAGCGGCCTTCATCGTATCAAAGTCAATATGTCCCAAGGTGGGTAGTTTGGTTGTCGGGCCGATGGAACCTGCAACAAACCGGGGTTTTTCGGGAGTTGAGAATTCTGCGGCGACACGCTTGGCTAGTTCTGCGGCTGTTTTGCTAAGGTAGTAAGCTTGGTCTGCCAAGTCATATTCTGCCAGTACAATTGAGGCACTACCAAAAGTATCTGTTTCAATCACATCTGCACCAGCCGCGAGAAAGTCACGGTGAACTTTAGCGACAGCTTCAGGTTTTGTGTGGACTAAGTATTCGTTACAGCCTTCATATTGTGCGCCGCCGAAATCTTCAGCAGTCAAGTTTTGAGTTTGCAAGTTAGTACCCATCGCCCCGTCAAAGACAATAACCGGGCTATCTGGACTACGCAAGCGTTCAAGGAAAGGATGAGTCATATTTTCCTAGAGAAAATGAGGAAATTAAGTGAGTCTTGTGATACTCGACTTAATCTATTATTTTCCACAAGGCGACTATAAGCATCAACTTTGGAGAGAGTGAATGAGCATTGCAACCATTGATCTAGAAAAATTCTTTAAGTTTTATAAAGAAATGTGTTACTTTAGTAACTGTGTTTTAATCATTTTTTTACTTGGTATTTAAAGCGATCGCCGTGCGGTTGCTTTTTACTTTTTGATATCATCTCCTAGTAATCAGTGCTGATAGCTATAGGAATCCAGTTTAATTACTGAACATACTTGTGCAAGAAGGCAAGAGGCAACAGCAAAGAAGACCACTAGCAATGTACGGATTTTTTTTTAAAATTAAATATGTATTTTATACAAAATCAATACCCGGTCAGGAAACGACAATATTTAGGCGAAATTTTTAGATTTTCTTAGGCTTAACGGCGATCGTAAATTTACTGATACTGCTAATATTCCCTATATATGCTGTTCTGATGTTGTTGGTTCTGTAACTTTGTAATTTCGGACAAATAAGATACATAAAACTAGCAGCTATGCACATTAGTATGCATATGGCTCAAGTAGCGTAGTTCCCCAGTATTTGATGAAGTAATCATAATATAGCTGTAGACACATAGATGTAGGACATCTTAAAAGGATGAATGCTAGGAATAGTAATACTTTTACCTCCTGCCCTCTGCCTCCTGCTATAACTTGAGTCAGTAAATACCATTTGTTCTAGTTGCGTTCTCATATTAGTACTGTTGCAGTTTATATCATGAGGTGCAAAATGCAACTAAAAATAATCAAAGCATTTCAAGGTTGTATTCAATCTATGCCTAATACAACCAAAAACTTATTTAGACTATTGTCTCTAACTTCTGTATTAGTTGTATCACAAACAAAATTTTTATCGTCAGCAAAGGGACAAAGTACATTTCCAAATTTGTATCAACTACACAATGATGGTGCCATTTGGCAGTATACAGGAATACCATGTGATGGTGACTATTGCCCTGGCTGGCAAAGGTTAGATAATAACCCAAAAGCTAAAGCCATTACTGCGGCTGACAACCAATTGTACCAGCTACATAACGATGGTGCAGTTTGGCAGTATACAGGAACACCATGCTATGGTGACTATTGCTCTGGCTGGCAAAGATTAGATAGGAATCCAAAAACAACAGCTATTGTTGCAGCTGGCAACCAATTGTACCAGCTACATAACGATGGCGGAATTTGGCAGTATACAGGAGCCTCATGCAATGGTAACTATTGCCCTGGTTGGCAAAGATTAGATAAAAACCCAAAAGCTATAGCTATTGCTGCGGATAAAAACCAATTGTACCAGCTACATAATGATGGTGGAATTTGGCAATATACAGGAACACCATGCTATGGTGACTATTGCCCTGGCTGGCAAAGATTAGATAGGAATCCAAAAACTAGAACTATTGTTGCGGCTGGCAACCAGTTGTATCAACTACATAACGATGGTGGAATTTGGCAGTATACAGGAACCCCATGTAATGGTAACTATTGCCCTGGCTGGCAAAGGTTAGATAAAAACCCTAAAGCTACAGCTATTGCTGCGGTTGGTAAGCAATTGTATCAGCTACATAACGATGGTGGAATTTGGCAATATACAGGAACACCATGCTATGGTGACTATTGCCCTGGCTGGCAAAGATTAGATCAGAACCCAAAAACTACAGCTATTGCTGCGGCTGAAACTCAATTGTATCAGCTACATAACGATGGTGCGGTTTGGCAATATACAGGAACACCATGCTATGGTGGATCTTGTCCTGGCTGGCAAAGGTTAGATAGGAACCCAAAAACTAGAGCTATTGTGGCTGGAGAACCTTAAATATGATCCCTATTAAAGTTTGATGATTTGTAACGTTCAAATACTTTGTCTGTTACCACCTCTAATCATCAACTAGCTGTTTATACTCTAGCTTTTGCAATCAAGATAATAGCTTGATTTTATTCCTGCTTCTGGCAGATATAGTTTAGTAAATACTTTACCTGAAGAGCGATCGCATCAGGGGCAGTAATCAGTAAATTTTCTGCCTCTGATGCTATTTTTAGCCATATTATGAACTTAATTTTAGCAAAAACGCAGACAAGCTTTGTTTTTGCTAATTGAGCTTTTCGATAGCTTCGCTCACATCTTTGGCTGTGTCATAATCTTTGTAAGGTATTTTCTTTAAAACCCGAAGCACTTTCTCATCAGCACCTTTTTCTTCGGCATTTTTAATCAAATCTTTCTTGCTAATTGGATAATCAACCTCATTCAAGCTTTTATTTAGCTGTATCAAGTTTATTCTACTCATCATGGTGATTCTCCTCAATAGTCAAAGTTGTTTACTAATTTCAGCCAGCAAAATCATCCGATTTGAATTTTGAGATTTTAAATAAATTGATTTTGCCGATGAATCTGCTTTTACCTCCGCTTCATGGTTAATTAGATAGTCAAAAAGAAGGGTGTGGGGTGTAGTGAAATCATTAGGGGCTTCCAATTGATTGCGGGGCAGGATGTAAAAAATAAAATTTTCTCTCTCTTCCCCACACCCGCGCTTATCCGCACCTTACACTCTAGTTTTGGTTAATTGGAAATATTTTAACCTCTTGTAATCATCCATACTTTTAAATTTTACACACCCGCTTGACATCATACTAATGATAGATTTTATGTTAATTATATATTTAAATAATTTACAAATAATCAAGCCAGATATGCTGATAGTTAAAACTACGTCTTTTAGTATAGTTAGATGTGAAGAAATTCATTACTTAAATATCAGCAATTAGATGCTAGAGTCTAAAGCTATCTCAATGTTTTAATTCAGTTAAATTTAGTTAGTGCAATTCAAAACAATGGAAAATACATTAGTTGATAAAACCTTTCGTGACAGTAATGGCAATGTTGTGATCGCACAAATGCCCAACCTCCCACTGATTGTTTGGTTTGTAACGACTATACTTTCGCTAATCTTGATGACTGGGACAATCAATACAGTGTTGAATGTAGTAGCAAATGGTTCCTTGTTTACCTGGGCTTGGCTGGAATTATTTCAAGGCGTTAATTATTTTCGCAGAGCGTTAGGTTTTGCTGTGTTGATTGGCATTATCGCCTTCAACATTCAGCATCAATAACGATTCATCTACACTCTGAAAATGTTAAAACTCTACGAAAAATCTATCTGTAGCTGGATTTTCGTGAATTGGTATCAGTAATTAAAAACCTAAACCCCCAGCCCTCTTCTCGACAAGGTATGAGGGGGGTAAACTGTTATTTTACAACCGCATCCTTACCAAGAGCGATCGCCTGCTGAGAATAAAAAAAGTGGGTAGTTGTTCTCCCCACTTGTCACACTTTAGTACTCTACAAGTTGTACCTTTGCCATCTACTCATGAAATCAGTTGGAATACTGAAATATATTTTTATCCACATTAGTTAAGTCGGTCTACCTAAGTATGTGGGTAAGTATAAGTCAGAGAATTATAGTTGACCGTGCTTTCTTAAATCTTCTTCGATATAATTTCTGATTCCTTTGATTAATTGTCCACGCTGAAAAAGCCAGAGTACATTTAAAAGATTCCGAAACACACCATTTAGAGGTAACTGCTTTATTAAACGAGGAAAAGCATCTTGAAAACGAGCTTTGATTTGATTTTCTAGGGAATCTAGTTGTTCTTGCGGATATTGGGGCCACTCCGCGAGGGGAACTTCTTTTGCTGCTGAACCAACTAAAGGAATAATTGGCAAAAAGTAGGGGTTATCTTGATCTTGTTTGCGAACTTGCCATTTTGGATGATTCTTTAGTGTTTCCGGCCAGCAATTAAATAGCGAGTTAGAGGGCGATAAAACAAAATAGTCTTTGAGAAACTTTTGGCAATTACGACGACCAAGTATATAGTCGTGGTGGCGGAAACTCTGGTGTAAGAAGCCACCAAAAGCCCTAACGCTACCGCAAGCTAAAGGACTTAAGCGATTACCATCTCTGACGGGGCTAATTAAAAAGCGGCTGTAGATATCTTCATCTTGGGCTAAAATTAATTCTTCTGGTTTGAACCTGGCATTAGCCATCAGCGAGTAAAATAACCGCATCACGATATTGAGTAAATCATATTTAGGATTTTCTACTGCTACATCATTAGGAAAAGGATCGATTAAAACAGTAGCCCGTTTTGCTTGTTGTGGTTCTCGCGGGTTCTGCTGTTCACCATCTCGCAAAAGTCCTCGAACAAGTTCTATTGGTTCGTTGTTAACAGTACCCCCATCAACTGCAACAAATTCGTAAGGGCCTGTACCGACTAATGATATATCTGGGGCAATAGAGCGATATGTATAACATTGACCTGTGGAAATCAAAGTGGGTACTTTCCATTGGTGCTTCTCATATTCCTTGATACTAGTTCTGACTAAATTACGAGGAGCTAAACCTACTGGATACGCACTACTAGCTAAAGCTGCGTCAACCATCAATTGCCATGCATTGACATTACTACCATTTGGATTCAGAAGAATCGCATTACTTTCAGATTCAGTATTTGTCCCCAAAGCAAATTGCATATAATCTGCATGGTGAATCATCCTGTGTCCTTTAATATTAGGGTCGGCTCCTTGCGTTGATACTAAATAAGGAACACCACGCAGATTAGTGACACACATATAAACTTGCAGTGGGTCAGCGAGATAAGGTCTTTGTTTTAATGGTTTTTTGTTATTAATAACATTATTAATCACATTTTTACCGATAGTATCAAGAATACTAGAGTCTAAAACTGATAATAATGGAGCTTGAGGATTAGCTAAATCTTGACTCTTCAACAATTGAGAAATATCAATTTTTTGTACCCATGACTCATAGAACTTATTATTTTTTACAGGCTGCTCTTTTGGATCTTGAGTTACAGGGATGATTTCATCATATAAAGCAGCAGTAGCGATCGCAGCTGTAACGGCACCGGCAGAAGTTCCAGAAATAGCCTTGATAATAACATCATGACAAGGAATTTCCCATTGAGAGTAATCGTCACCGTGTAGTTGCTGTTGAATTTGTTTTTGTTGATACCAGTTATCAAGGGCCTCAATTAAAAAATCAATCACACCAGAACTATATGCGCCAGCAGAAACAGCACCAGACAAAACTAACCCAATTTCAAAAGCAGTTTTCTCTTGCATAAATTTATTTTTCCTTTTGAGGGCTTATGATCAATTAAGCTAAATACACAAGCAGCAAGATAAATTACAACCAGAACATTAATATCGCGTCGCCAGCCTGAAGTTTTTACTTATATTGATGAATCACCCTAGCATTCTTCGCGCCTAGTACAACAAATCAGCTACACTCTTACACCAGTGTTTTTGAAAGAAGATGACAATCAGGCTGTGAAATACCTTGGGGATAAGTCCCTCTTGGCCATAAAATTCTACACGGGGAACCAAACAGAGTGCATCCCCAATTAACAGTTAGCCGAGGAGTTTTGTTGTGGACTTATCCCGTATTCCTGCCCAACCGAAACCGGGTCTGATCAACGTTCTAATTGAAATCCCAGGCGGGAGTAAGAATAAATACGAGTATGACAAAGAATTGGAAGCATTTGCCTTAGACCGAGTACTTTTTTCTTCGGTCAGGTATCCATACGACTACGGCTTTGTACCCAACACTTTGGCTGATGATGGCGACCCCTTAGATGGTATGGTCATTATCGATGAACCAACCTTTCCTGGCTGTATCATTGCTGCGCGACCAATAGGTATGTTAGAGATGATCGATGGTGGCGATCGCGATGAAAAAATTCTTTGTGTACCCGACAAAGATCCACGTTATACTCACGTAAAATCTCTCAACGACGTAGCACCACACCGCTTAGAAGAAATTGCTGAATTTTTCCGGACTTATAAAAATTTGGAAAAAAAGGTGACAGAAATTCTTGGTTGGCAAGATGTTGGTAAAGTCTCAGCCTTAGTAGAACAATGCATCAAAGCTGCTAAATAAATATAGCTGAGTGAGGAGTGCTGAATGTTGATTCTTCACTCCTCACTCCTCATTTTTAGCTACCCTGGAGTAAACTGTTCAAAAGTTTGTTAATTGCAGATTGCAAACCTGCCCACAAAATTCTAAAAACCACATGCAGCGCACTGTTCTTTTGGCAAAAATCCACAACTGCACCCTCACGGGGGCGAATATTAACTACGTAGGCAGTATTAGCATTGATGAAATATTGCTAGAAAAAGCTGGTATTTTGCCCTACGAGCAAGTGCAAGTAGTGAACATTGCCAATGGTGAACGCTTCATTACTTATGCAATTACGGCTCCAGCCAATTCAGGAATCATTGAGTTAAATGGGGCTGCCGCCCGTCTAGGCATTGTAGGCGATCGCTTGATTATAATGGCTTACGGGCAGTTCTCTTTGGAAGAGTTAAAAAATTACTCTCCTACAGTAGTCATTGTGGATGAAAAAAACCGACCCTTAGAAGTGCGGCACTACGATGATCTGCTCAGTAAGGTCTAATAATCAGGAAAATGTCAAATTTTGCGCCGTCGGATTCCCAAAGCTCGGTAACTCAAACCATAAATAACACTCAAAGTAGTTCAGTGACTAAATTTCTTGTACAATTTTGGGGTGTCAGAGGTTTAATCGCAACTCCAGGTAGCGCTGCTCATCGCTATGGCGGTAACACTGCTTGTGTCGAAGTCAAAGTGGCAGGCAAACGCTTGATTTTTGACGGGGGTACTGGTTTACGTACCCTTGGTAAAAACTTACGCCAACTGCAACAACCTTTAGAAGCACATTTATTTTTTACGAACTCTCAATCAAACCGCATCCAAGGGTTTCCTTTTTTTGCCCCAGCATTTGTTCCAGAAAACCGTTTCCATATTTACGGTTCGGCTGCTTCTAATAGTGCTTCTATTAAACAATGTCTGTGCGATCAAATGCTTCAGCCGCACTTTCCCTATCCTCTCCAGGTAATGCAGTCAGATTTGCAGTTCTATCATCTGATTCCAGGCAATGAGGTACAGCTAGATGAAATCACTATTACCACAGCATTAATCAATCAAACTCAGCGTTCTATTGGCTACCGTGTTTCTTGGCAAGAATATAGCATGGCTTATGTCACAGATTTAACCAAGAATGCCGAGCCAGCTGATAAAGAGCAGATTTTACAGCTTGTCAAAGGTGTTAACCTGCTGATAGCCAACGCCACATACATTCCGCCTACAGCCAACAACCACGAATCATCTGATTTACACTGGCAAGCAGCTGTAGAATTGGCCCAAAGTGGGGGAGTACAAACATTAGTTATTTCTCATCATCATCCAGATGATGATGATAATTTTCTCGATCAAGTACAAGCCGATGTGCAAGCTGTCTTTCCGCAAGCCTTACTAGCCTGTGAAGGTTTAGTTTTAGCGATTAACAAATGATTTATTTAACACATTTGAGCGTGCCATATATTCCGCGAGTTTCCACCTGCACATAGTCTGGATGAAAACCTGCGGCGATCGCCAGCTGCCGCAACTCATCTTGAGTGAAGAACCGAAACACAATGCTGGGCAACGGTTGCAGGAATGTAGTTGCAAATAGCTTACCACCACTACGTAAGACGCGGTAAATATTACGCATACCCTGTTCAGCATCAGGCCAGCAGTGCATAGCAGCACCACTATAAACGGCATTTAGAGAATTTGCTGCCAACGGTAACGCTCCCACATCGCCACGGATGATGGTTATCTGGGATGGCGGTATGCCATTTAGTTGCATTTGTTGTTGTAGTTGCCCTAGCATCGCCTCTGAGTAATCCAGTGCGATAATCTGCTCACATCGTTGCAATAATGCCAATTGTCGGGCAATAATGCCTGTTCCACAACTAATATCAGCTACAACACCTGAATTATTGCCAAAAAATTCGAGACACTGCTGAAATTCAATATCTATACCGCCAACATTACGTAACCCCATTGCCCAAATTGGCGGTAGGATACGCTCGTATAAAAAAGAAATTATTGGTAAGCGAAATAATTCAGTGCGTAGAGGTGGTGAATTTACAGCAGCCTCACCCTTGACTATTTCAGGAGTTAGGTCTATCAAACAAGAGGGGATTTTTGCTACTTCGTTGCGGAAGTAATTGTGACACTGATTGCACTCTTGTGGGGCAGTGGTGAGAGTTTTTTGACAAACAGGGCAAGCGATCGCTTCCTGTAAACTAGACATAGCTTTTTGGATATCTGGGCTAGGTTGTTATTTTACGGTGGAAATAGCCTGAGTTATACGCTAGTTAGCGATCGCATTTACTATTTCAAATGTGCTGCAAGGCATTTTCAAAAGCTGAATTAACTACCTCAGTCAGTTCTTGGAGTTTGGCTGCGACTGCACCATTAGTTAATAGTTCTTCTGCCTTAGCCATACCCGATCGCATATCTGAACAAATACCACTGCGCCAGAGATAAAATCCACCATTCCATAGGGCTGTTTGCATTAATTCCCCAGGTTTCCCAGCTAGGATATCTTGAATTTGAGTAATTAGTTCTTCGGTAGTTCCCAACGGTACATTCTTGCTAGTAATCCCATAATCATGCGGAGATAGCAGCAGTCTTTCTAAATCTGGGGATGCTGATAAGGCAATGATAGCAGTGCGATCGCGTGGTAAATCGTTACTGCCTTCTAAACCCTTGACTAATGTATATTTTTTCGCTCCCCTTAATTCCAAAGCTCCGTGGAACATCGCTTCTGTCGGTGGATGCACAAATCCGGCAATTATATGGGCATCCCCAGCATAAGGACACCATATTAATTCCATTGTGGCAAAGGGCGGACGTTTACCAAGTTGGTCGCGGTATTCCCAAATACTGGTGCTTAAAGGAAAATGCTTCGGTGTATAAATAAAACCAATTCCGGTTTGTTCAAATACTTGCTGGGTTTTAGGCAAAGATAAAGCAGTCCAATCAACGCCCAAACCCTGCCAAATTTCTATTAAAGGTAAACCGTATTTTGTCGGCAAGCGATCGCCACCATGCATCACCACAGGTTGTCCAGCCGTGGCCAGGAGTAAAGCTGTGACTGGGCTAATGGGTGCAGTGCGCGTTCTGCCATCATAAGGTATGCCAAATACTATTGGTAGAGGTGCGCTGGTAATTGGTTGGAGTTTTGGCCCTAGTTCATCATAGGCATCTAACATCCCTGCTAACTCTTCACCAGTCGGGCGTTTGATGCGGTGGGCAATTAAAAATGCGCCAATTTGGGCTGGTGTTGCTTCCCCCAACAACATCATTTTGGTAGCAGTTGCAGCTTCAGCACGGGTCAAATTTTCTCCTGTGTGGTTGCCACTGCCTACTTTTTTTAGTAGTTCCCTGAAGATATTACTCATAGTTAGTCATTGGTCATTGGTCATTGGTCATTTGTCATTGGTCATTTGTCATTACTTTTTAAAGTTAAGACTATAGACTTTGGACTATTGACCATTGACATTTGACTAATCATAACTTTACGAAGCCGATCGCTGTTCTTCCGATTGGGGAGGAATATTTTTTAACACCAATTCCCAAAAATGCTTGATTGGTGGAATCTGGAGGCGGTCTTGAGTTGTGACCATAACTACTCGACGCGTAAAGTTAGCATTGTCTGACATACCAATGCTATTAGCTAGGGGGCGTATTGTTAAGGTGGGGTCTTGACGTGCTTCTACTAATGCGGAGGTGGGCAACAAAGCGATTAATTCACCTTGACGCACAACGCCACGAAAGGCATCTAGGGTGTTGACTTCTAATGCTGCTTGCAGAGTGGCTTCTAATCGCTCAAATTTATCTTGTACTAACCTTTGCATCCCATAACCATCTTTAAAAACTACTTGAGGATAACGCACTAATTCTGACCAAGGGATGCGGTCATATTGGGCTAGAGGATGATTAACTGCGGTGAGGACTTCTATTGGTTCCTCATATAAAACTTCGACTACCATTTCTCTAGCGGTAGTTAAAAAGCGATTATTCATAACGATCGCTAAATCAACTAATCCATCTTTGAGAACCTTCAAGGCGCGATCGCTTCCTAATGATGTGACTCGCAGTTGTACTTGGGGGTAATCATGACAAAACTTTTGTAATACTGGTGGCAGGTAAGAACCACACATCGAATGAATCGCCGCAATACACAGTTCTGGCTGTTTGCCTGCCATTAAATCTGCTATCTCTTGGGTTGCAACCTGCCACTCTTGGCAAATCTTGCGGACACGCGGCAGTAACCGTTCACCGCCTAAGGTCAATTTGGCATGGCTAGTTCTGTGAAATAGTTCTAAGCCTAAGTCCGCTTCCAAAGCTTGAATCTGCCGGCTGATAGTTGATTGAGTGACACCACATTGTCTGGCTGCTTGTTGGAAGCTGCCAGTGTCTGCGATCGCCAAAAAAGCTTGCAACTGCTCTAGTCGCATGATAATGTAGCCTGAATTACATTTGTGGCTCTCATTAAGTTAACGGTTTTTCCTAAAAAATTTGGTAGAGTTTGTTACAACTTCAGTAAACAGTCATCAGTCATCAGTCATCAGTAAAGGGGCTTGAAAGTTTTATCTAATCTGGGTTTTATAAGGAGTTAATGTTTGAACAACTGCTATATCCGTTATCAATGCGTATGGTGAGGAAATCTTAAGTACCACTTACCGTTGACCTTTAGATAAATATATTGTGTTTACTGATAACTGTTTACTGTTGATGCACAACCTCTGGACTTAATTTTTTGAGGGCTGCGATCGCGTGCAATCGTACCTGTTCATGGGGGTCTTGCGTCAGAATAGTTAATGGAGTGATAGCTTGTTGATTACCTAACTGTCCCAAAGATAAAGCGATCGCACTTTTGATAGTCACAATTTCTGTAGCTGGATGTTGTGTTTGCAGCAATTCCAACAAAATTTCTGTAGCTTTTGTAACTAATTCTAGTTTTTCTACTCGTCCCAATACTGTGACAATTTCCTGACACAATATTTCTGATTTATTTTGGGCAAAAGCCTGCTGCAAATATTCCAAACCCGATAGTGTCCCCACCCAAACCAAAGCGCGAATAATTTCTAATTGTAAGGTGATGGGTGTGTGGGGTGACATTAGCACCGTAAATAAATGATGGGTAGTATTATCACCACCCAAACGGGAAAGGGCAACTGCCGCAGCACTACAAACTTCAATATTGAAGTCATACAGCATAGGTTGCAGCCGTGCTAATAAATTTAACTCTGCACATAAATCAGGGCGGGAACTTAAACCTAAGACCGCAACGCGCCTAACTGTAGGCACCACATCATTTAAAGCTTTTAATAGCACAGGTGGCACACGTTGATCGTGAAAACTACTGAGGGCTTCTATGGCTGTAGCGCGGACTGCAACTTCGGCATCTTGTACCACACTCAATAATGGCGTGATAGTTTCTGGAGTGCGAATATAAGCAAGCGATCGCACCGCCAAAAGTCTTGTATCATCTTGTTTTAAAAGTTGGGAGAGTTCAGTAATTGCCAGACTACCCATTTGTCCTAAAGCTGTAGCGGCGATCGCTTTTAATTCTTCATCTTCACTCTTTCTAAGTAACTCTACCAAAGGTGCGATCGCATCTGGATGCTGCAACTCGCCTAAAGTCCGTGCCGCATACCAATGTAATTCTTCCTCTGCATCTTCGTCTGCTAAAATTTCAATCAATGGCGTAATGGCAATATTTCCTAAGCGAACTAATACTTTCGTAATCTCCCAACGTTGCTGAAAATCTCCCATTTCTAAAACTGAGAGTGCTAATTCTAGTATATTTTTTGAATATTGATTATCCTCTACCAAAATCAACTGTTGCAGATATTGAATCAACGATGACCAGTCAGCTGCATCATGCGCTGTCTGTGCCTGCACCAAAAGCGGGTTGATATTGCCTTGCATAAAAAACTAGAGAGTAAGGAATCAGGAGTAGGGAGTAGGGGAGAAAAGTTTGACTTTGAAATGTCATCCTTTAGTCTTTTGCCTCTTGTCTTTTAACAAATGACCATTGACTATTAACTCTTGACTACAACAGAATCGCCCTCAATTTTAGCGGTGTAAGTCTTAAGTGGTTTTTTAGCGGGGCCTTTTTGTGCCTGACCGTCAACTCCAAATTCTGATTTGTGACAGGGGCAGGCAAATTGTTTTGTGTTTGCTTTCCAAGCGACAGTGCAGCCTTTATGAGTACAAGTAGGATCAACTGCAATTAAATTTGCGGTTTGAGATGTACCCACTACCAAAACAGTTCCGACAGGGGAGTTTTTGACTAAAAGTTGACCAGTCTGATCTAATTCTTTGGCAGAACCTACTTTTTGCCAATCCCCAGAGGAGGCAGGACTGATTTCACTTGTTTGGGAAGAACAAGCAGCAATAGCAACTGGTAGGCTACTAACTATAAAACCTAAACCAACCCAATTGATAAAATCACGACGTTTCATAGTTGTGGAAATTATTTATTCTAGATTAACAGCGATTAGCTTACTCTACGGTTAGTAGCTTGCAGAGGCTTCACTATCAATAGAAAATCTATAATTTTTTGTTCATACCTATTTATGAATCTATGGTTTTGCATCACTCATTTACTCAGTGTGATGCAGAAAACGCATTATTGTCATCCGTAATTCGCAATTTTACTAGGAATTTGTAGCTATTTATACGATTTTAGCAGAGATCTGAGACTAACCTTGAAAGTATCGAAATTGTTACATAAACAATAGCGGTGTTTACTTGGTGAGTTTTCATAATGTAAAACATCACAAACTACTTCCCAGACTTTACGAAGTTGCGTTCGGTTAAAGACAGACTCCTGCCTGTCAATTAACAAGTAGACATACCATCTGAGAATGCACTTAAAACTTAGAAATCAGCCATAGATAAATATTCAATTTAAAGTCTCCAAAACTCGTAGAACTAAAATCCAGACTACGGGTTGATTGATATTGGGTAACTACCGCCTGAAGTTCTCACTGGATTAGCAATAATGAGAGTTAGCTCATGACAGATACAGGAACCACTACCAAAACCAGCGTCAATAAGTTTGAAAAATTCAAAGCTGAAAAAGACGGACTCGCCGTTAAAGCAGAGATTGAGAAATTTGCCGCCCTTGGTTGGGAAGCAATGGACGAAACCGACCGGGATCATCGACTCAAGTGGTTGGGAGTATTTTTCCGTCCAGTTACCCCTGGCAAGTTCATGATGCGGTTGCGGATGCCCAACGGTATTCTCACCAGCGACCAAATGCGTGTATTAGCAGAAGTATTGCAGCGTTATGGCGATGATGGCAGTGCTGACATTACTACCAGACAGAATATTCAATTGCGGGGCATCAGAATTGAAGATTTACCCGATATCTTCAATAAATTCCAAAACGTTGGGTTAACTAGTGTGCAGTCAGGGATGGATAACGTCCGCAACATCACAGGCGATCCCGTAGCTGGACTGGATGCAGATGAACTGTTCAACACGCGAGATTTGGTGCAGCAAATTCAAGATATGCTCACCAACAAAGGCGAAGGCAACCCAGAGTTTAGCAACCTACCTCGCAAGTTTAATATCGCCATCACAGGTGGACGGGATAATTCAGTTCACGCAGAAATCAACGATTTGGCATTCGTTCCAGCATTCAAAGAGGCAACATTCGGCTTTAACATCCTGGTTGGTGGCTTCTTCTCTGCTAAACGTTGTGATGCTGCAATTCCCTTAAATGCTTGGGTAGCCCCAGAAGATATAGTAGCTGTATGTAGAGCCGTTTTAGAAGTATTTCGAGACAATGGCTCACGCGCCAACCGCCTGAAATCCCGTTTGATGTGGCTAATTGATGAATGGGGTATAGATAAGTTGCGCGCCGAAGTTGAACAGCGTTTAGGTAAGTCATTGTTACCTGCTGCGCCCAAAGATGAAATTGATTGGGAAAAACGCGACCATATCGGTGTATATAAGCAAAAACAACCAGGATTTAACTATGTAGGCTTTAACATTCCGGTTGGGCGGTTGTATGCCGAAGATATGTTTGAAATTGCGCGATTAGCAGAAGTTTACGGCAGTGGTGAAATCAGACTGACAGTTGAACAAAATATCATCATTCCCAATATTTCTGATTCCAGCCTCGGAACATTGTTGGCAGAACCTCTCCTAGAAAGATTTTCCATCAATCCAGGGGTGTTAGAGCGATCGCTAGTTTCCTGCACAGGCGCACAATTTTGCAACTTCGCCCTCATCGAAACTAAAAACCGCGCTCTAGCCACTATTAAAGCCTTAGAAGCAGACTTAGCCTTCACTCAGCCAGTCCGCATTCATTGGACTGGATGCCCCAACTCGTGCGGACAGCCACAAGTTGCAGACATCGGCTTAATGGGTACTAAAGCTCGTAAAAATGGCAAAGCCGTAGAAGGCGTAGACATCTATATGGGTGGCAAAGTCGGCAAGGACGCTCATTTAGGAACCTGTGCAATTAAAGGCATACCCTGCGAAGACTTGCAGCCAGTATTGCAAGAGTTACTCATCAAGCACTTCGGCGCAAAGCCCAAACAAGAAGCTTTGGTTGAAGTCTGAAATTTTATACTTCTAGCCTCTAACCCCTAGCCTCTAGCCCCTCACCAGTGCATAACAACAAATAACAAAGGACAAATTAATGACCAATCTTTCCCGTAGAAAATTCATTTTCACCACTGGTGCAGCAGCAGCAGCTTCTATTGTTGCTCATGGTTGTTCCAGCAATACAACTTCCAATGGCGGGAATGCACCATCCGCAGCACCAGTAGCCAATGTCACCTCTGCTAATGCTCCCAAAGTAGAGACAACCAAAGCCAAGCTAGGATTTATTGCACTCACCGATTCTGCTCCTTTAATTATTGCTAAAGAAAAAGGTTTCTTTGCCAAATACGGCATGACCGATGTCGAAGTTATCAAGCAAAAATCTTGGCCTGTCACCCGCGATAACTTGAAAATTGGTTCTGCTGGCGGTGGTATTGATGGCGCACACATCCTCAGCCCTATGCCTTATCTGATGACCATCAAAGATAAAGTGCCGATGTATCTCTTGGCGCGATTAAATACCAATGGTCAGGCTATCTCTGTTGCGAATAAGTTCAAAGAACTCAAAGTCAATTTGCAAAGCAAAGCACTTAAAGATGCTGCAAATCAAGCCAAAGCTGATAAAAAATCCTTGAAAGCCGGGATCACCTTTCCAGGCGGTACTCACGATTTATGGATGCGCTATTGGTTAGCGGCTGGCGGTATCAACCCAGATCAAGATATGGTTTTGGAACCTGTACCACCACCACAAATGGTTGCCAACATGAAAGTGAATACAATCGATGCTTTCTGTGTGGGTGAACCTTGGAATGCTCAATTGGTCAGCCAAAAAATCGGTTATTCAGCCCTAGTTACAGGTGAGTTATGGAAAGACCATCCTGAAAAAGCCTTTGCGATGCGACAAGATTGGGTTGATAAAAATCCCAACGCTGCACAAGCAATATTGATGGCAATTCTAGAAGCGCAACAATGGTGCGACAAGGCAGAAAACAAAGAAGAAATGTGCAAAATCTGTGCTGACCGCAAATATTTTAACGTTGCCGCCGCAGATATTATTGAGAGGGCGAAAGGCAATATTGACTATGGCGATGGCCGTACTGAAAAAGAATACCCATATAGGATGAAATTCTGGGCTGATAATGCTTCTTATCCCTACAAGAGCCATGACATTTGGTTCTTAACTGAAGATATTCGCTGGGGCTATCTGCCAAAAGATACCAAAGTTAAAGAAATTGTTGACCAAGTGAATAAAGAAGACCTATGGAAGAAAGCTGCTAAGGCTATTGGTGTACCTGATGCTCAAATACCTACCAGCAGTTCTCGTGGCGTGGAAACTTTCTTTGATGGTGTCAAATTCGATCCAGAAAAGCCAGAAGAATATTTGCAATCTTTGAAAATTAAGAAAGTCTAATTTTGTCCGCCTTTCCCAACTATCATAACCAAATTTAGTACCACTTTATTACCACGGAATAATAAAACAATGGCAGCTGTTCTAGGAAATCGTACATTCAGAAAAAAGCCACAAAAGGCTATTAATAAATTTATTACTCAAAAAGTTGTGCCACCTTTGGTTGCACTAGCTATTTTTCTAATTATTTGGCAATTACTTTGTTTGAACCCTGGTTTTAAGTTACCTGGGCCAATAGAAACATTTTCTGAAACATTTGACCCTTTTATTATTCACCCATTTTTTGATAATGGCGAAAGTGATAAGGGTTTGGGTTGGCAAATACTCAGCAGTTTAGGAAGGGTTGGTTTAGGTTTTTCATTAGCAACAATTGTCGGCATTACATTAGGGATTTTAATTGGTGCAAATCAATTTATTTACAACGCGGTAGATCCGATATTTCAAGTATTGCGAACTGTACCGCCCCTAGCATGGCTACCAATTTCTTTAGCAGCATTTCAACAAGCTAATCCTTCAGCGATTTTCGTGATTTTTATCACGTCAATTTGGCCGATTATTATTAATACAACCGTGGGTGTGCAGCAAATTCCGCAAGACTATGTGAATGTGGCTAGAGTTTTAAAACTGAAAGGGCCAAAGTATTTCTTTAAGATAGTTTTTCCGGCGACTGTACCTTATATTTTTACAGGGTTACGTATTGGAATTGGGTTGTCTTGGTTGGCAATTGTGGCGGCGGAGATGTTAGTTGGTGGTGTGGGTATTGGTTCGTTTATTTGGGATGCTTACAACACGACTACGGAAACTAATTTGAGTGAGATTATTTTGGCACTCATTTATGTTGGGTTGGTTGGATTACTGTTGGATAGGTTGGTCGGTTTTATTGCTAGTCAGGTGGTAGCAGAACAGAAGTAGTCAAGAGTTAGTATGCTCTATTAAACGAACCGCATAGACGCGTCAACGGCTTCCCGCAGGGTAGGGCGCGAAGAGCGCGAAGAGAGAGAAGTTTATAGAGAACGAGTATTAGAAACAAATGACAAAGGACAAATGACCAATGACTACTTTCGTTGAAGTTGACCACGTTGATAGAATATTTGACTTACCTAATGGTGGTAAATATATTGCTCTAAAGAATATTGAGTTAAAAATCCGCCAAGGTGAATTTGTTTCGTTAATTGGACATTCTGGCTGCGGTAAATCTACTTTACTTAACATCATTGCGGGTTTAGATAGAGCCAGTATTGGCGGTGTGACTCTGGAAGGTAAGGAAATTAGAGAACCTAGTCCAGACCGGATGGTGGTGTTTCAAAATTACTCGTTGCTTCCCTGGTTAACTGTGCGGGAAAATATCGCTTTGGCTGTGGATGAAGTTTATCAAAATAAGTCGAAAAGCGATCGCCTGTCTATCATCGAAGAGCATATCGATATGGTAGGCTTGCGTCTAGCAGCGAAGAAACGTCCCAGTGAGTTATCTGGGGGGATGAAACAACGAGTGGCGATCGCTCGTGCTTTGGCTATTCGTCCGAAGTTGTTATTGTTAGATGAACCTTTTGGAGCTTTAGACGCGCTCACACGGGGTAGTTTACAAGAACAATTGATGAAAATCTGCAATGAGCATAACGTTACCTGTGTGATGGTAACTCATGATGTAGATGAAGCATTATTGTTGAGCGATCGCATCGTCATGCTCACCAATGGACCAGAAGCGCACATTGGTCAAATTCTCGAAGTACCAATTCCTCGCCCCCGTCAACGTTTGGAAGTCGTTAATCATCCCAGTTACTACAATCTGCGGAATGAGATGATCTACTTCCTCAACCAGCAAAAGCAAGCCAAGAAACGCAAAGCGCAGCAAACAGTCGCACCTGTGGCTGTATCTCCAAGAGGTTTAGAAAAAGTCAACCTCGAAATGGGCTTTCTACCTTTAACTGATTCTGCACCTTTAATCGTGGCTCAAGAAAAAGGCTTCTTTGCTGAATATGGTTTAGAAGTCACTCTTAGCCGTGCAGCCAATTGGAATGAAATCGCCAAAGGCGTAGCTACAGGTAGATTAGACGCAGCCCAGATGGTTGCAGGGATGCCTTTAGCACTAACTTTAGGTGCTGGTGGTAAAACACCAATTCCAGTTGTTAACGCGCTGAATCTTTCCCGGAATGCTAATGCTATCACCTTAAGCAAAAGACTGTATAGCGAAGGTGTCAGAAACCTAAGCGACCTGAAAGCCTCGATTAACGCCGCTCCCGACCAGATTTTGACATTGGGAGTTGTTCATCCTACATCCATGCAGAACTTAATTCTGCGTTATTGGTTAGCAGCTGGCGGTATCGACCCTGATAGAGATGTAAGTTTAACTGCGATCGCACCCACAGAAATGGTCGCTCAACTCAAAGCCGGAACCATTGACGGTTACTGTGCAGGCGAACCTTGGAGCCACATGGCCGTTCATGATGACGTAGGATTCATCGCAGCCACCGCCCTAGAAATTTGGTCAGGACAGCCCAAAAAAGTCTTAGGCGTGCGCGAAGACTGGGCGCAACAGTATCCAGAAACCTATCTAGCTCTCGTCAAAGCCCTGTTAGAAGCTTGCAAATACTGTGATGACCTCCGCAACCGCGAAGAAATCCTCGACTTAATTTGCCGCCCTGAATACCTCAATATCAATCCTGCATACGTCCGCCCCGGTTTCACCGATCCCTATGATCGCGGCGATGGTACAGAACCCCAATCACTCACAGCCTACAACCAGTTTTACCTCAACAAAACCAACTATCCCAACCGCACCGAAATCTTATGGATGGTAACTCAACTATCACGTTGGGGCTTAACACCCTTCCCGAAAAACTGGGTAGAAGTTATCGAAAGAGTTTGTCGTGCAGACATATTTGGTGCAGCCGCCCGTGACCTCGGCTTACTCGATACTGGCTATGACGACCCAATTCACCTATTCGACGGTAAAGTTTTTAACCCCTCAGAACCCCTAGAATACCTCAAAAGCTTAGAAATCAAGAGATATATCCGTATAGAAGAAGTATTTATTTAGTCATTAGTCATTTGTCATTCGTCCTTTGTAACTCTCCGCACCTCTGCGCCTCTGCGTGAAAAAATAATAAATTCGGAAACATATCATGCAATTAGTAAATAAAACTCTCCAACAACCACAAACCAAAGCAGATAACTTCCTCGTCATCGAAGGCGTAAGCAAAATTTACCCCACCCCCGAAGGCCCTTACACCGTCCTCGATGGCATCGACCTCAAAGTTCGTGAAGGCGAATTTGTCTGCTTAATTGGTCACTCTGGCTGCGGTAAATCAACTCTCCTCAACATGATTTCCGGGTTCAACACACCCACCGATGGCGTTGTCATGCTGCAAGACCAACCCATCACCGAACCAGGCCCAGACCGGATGATGGTATTTCAAAACTACTGCTTACTCCCTTGGCTAAGTGTTTTTGAGAACGTTTATTTAGCTGTCGATTCCGTATTTCCCAAAAAGCCTCAAGCAGAAAAACGCGCCATTGTTAGAGAACACTTAGCAATGGTGGGACTGACAGAAGCCGCAGATAAAAAACCAAGTCAAATTTCTGGGGGGATGAAACAGCGAGTTGCGATCGCACGCGCCCTTTCCATTCGTCCCAAAGTCTTGATTCTGGATGAACCCTTCGGTGCGTTAGACGCAATCACCAAAGAAGAATTACAAGAAGAACTACTGCAAATCTGGAGTGACCATCAAGTTACCGTCCTGATGATTACCCACGACATTGATGAGGCACTTTTCCTAGCCGACAGAGTGGTGATGATGACCAATGGCCCAGCCGCTCAAATCGGTGAAGTTTTAGAGATTCCCTTCGCGCGTCCCCGCAACCGTCGCCGCATTATGGAAGACCCCGAATATTACAACCTGCGGAACTACGCTTTAGATTTCCTCTATCGTCGGTTTGCTCATGATGAAGAGTAGTCAATAGTCAAGAGTCTATGACTTACGTATAAATCCTCTCAAACTCCGATTTCTTTGTGTCCTACCCTGCGGGAAGCCGCTGACGCGTCTATGCGGTTCGTTTTTCTTTTTGTCATTTGTAACTCTCACCCCTACACCCTTACACCCTCAAACCCCTATACCCCTGCAACTAGAATGCTCAAAAATTTATTTTCATTTAGGGATCGTTATCGCATCTTACATCAGACTTGGTTTGCCTTTTTTCTCACCTTTGTCTGTTGGTTTAATTTTGCTCCGTTTGCTACTACGATTGGTAAACAGCTACATTTAGCACCTGAGCAAATTAAAACTTTAGGAATCTGCAACTTAGCTTTAACGATTCCAGCACGCCTAATTATTGGGATGCTATTAGACCGTTTCGGCCCCAGGATTACCTATTCGATATTGTTGATGTTTGCGGCTGTTCCTTGTCTAGCTACCGCCCTATCACAGGACTTTAACCAACTAGTCATCAGCCGCTTGTTAATGGGAATTGTCGGTTCTGGGTTTGTCGTCGGTATCCGTATGGTAGCTGAATGGTTCCCGCCGAAGGAAATGGGAAGCGCACAGGGTATTTACGGCGGTTGGGGTAACTTTGGGGCTTTTGGTGCAGAATTTGCCTTACCGATGCTTGCTGTGGCTACTAGCTTTATGGCTGGTGGTGCTTCTAACTGGCGGTTGGCGATCGCTCTTACTGGTATCATTGCCGCTATCTATGGCGTAATTTATTTCAACACGGTTCAAGATACGCCTGCGGGCAAAGTCTACAAGCGTCCTAAGAAAAATGGTGCGTTAGAAGTTACCAGCGTCAAAAGTTTTTGGGCGATGATTGTTTCCAATTTTGGTTTGATATTTGCCCTCGGTTTATTAGCTTGGCGGTTAGAACAAAAGAATATTCACTTTTTGAATCTGACGCAAATGTATTTAGTTTGGTCAGTATTAGCAGGGTTGTTTGCTTACCAAACTTACAGAGCTTACGAAGTTAACAAAGAACTATTAATTGGCAAGAAAACTTACACTCCAGCCCAGCGATATAACTTCAGCCAAGTTGCAATACTTGAATTGACTTACGTAACTAACTTCGGTTCAGAATTAGCAGCTGTTTCTATGCTGCCAGCCTTCTTTGAAAAAACCTTTGGTTTAGAACACGTAGTTGCAGGTATGATTGCGGCAACCTATCCATTTCTAAACTTGTTTTCTCGTCCTAGCGGTGGCGTAATTTCTGATAAATTTGGTTCTCGCAAATGGACAATGACCATTATTTCTGCTGGCATTGGTGTTGGCTATTTAATGGCACATTTTATTAATAGTAGCTGGCCGATTGGGCTGGCGATCGCAGTAACTATGTTTTGTGCCTACTTTGCCCAAGCTGGCTGCGGTGCAACTTACGGTATTGTCCCCCTGATCAAAAAAGAAGCCACCGGACAAATTGCTGGCAACGTTGGAGCTTACGGTAATTTTGGCGGTGTAGTTTACCTGACAATTTTTAGCTTAACCGATGCACCAACGCTATTTTCCACAATGGGTATAGCCGCAATGATTTGTGCTTTTATGTGTGCTTTCTTCCTCAAAGAACCTCAAGGTTCCTTTGCGGGTGCGGCTGAAGAATCACCAGAATCTTCAACTCAAAACTCTGTAATTTTAGCTGAAGAATAAACTCGACAAATTAAGGATGAAATTAGCTAAATAATTTCATCCTTATTCTCTTATCTACTTAGCCTGCGGCAAACTGCTTCCACGTCTAAGTCTGTTTACATCAGCGTTTAATAATTATTTTCTATTACTAATTACCTAAATTGTTTTCATAAAAAACCACAGATGCACACAGATGAATTATCTGTGTCTAACCTCCAAAATAAATAGTGGTGTAGCTACATGAGCGAATTTACTAAAACTCTTTGTCCTTATTGCGGTGTTGGCTGCGGTTTAGAAGTTTCGCCGCCAGCACAACATAATAAAGCAACTAATCGAGATAGTCAGGGAAATCCGACTTGGCGGGTAAGAGGCGACAAATCTCACCCTTCTAGCCAGGGTATGGTTTGTGTAAAAGGCGCAACGATCGCTGAATCTTTAGATAAAAATAGATTACATTACCCAATGGTGCGGGACTCTTTAGACCAAGAGTTCCGGCGAGTTAGCTGGGATGAAGCTTTTGAACTCATCACTAACCAAATTCAAACTGTACGCTTCACTCAAGGGCCAGAAGCTATATGTATGTATGGTTCCGGTCAGTTTCAAACTGAAGACTATTACATTGCCCAAAAACTTTTAAAAGGTTGTCTAGGAACTAACAACTTTGATGCGAACTCACGCTTATGTATGTCCAGTGCGGTATCTGGATATATTCAAAGTTTTGGTGCTGATGGCCCGCCTTGCTGCTACGAAGATTTAGAGTTAACTGATTGTGCATTTTTAATCGGGACTAATACAGCAGAATGTCATCCCATTGTTTTTAATCGACTGGAAAAATACCACAGAAAAAACCGCAAAGTCAAAATGGTGGTAGTTGATCCTCGTCGCACACCTACCGCCGAAGCCGCAGATCTACATTTAGCAATTCGTCCCGGTACAGACATCGACTTGTTAAATGGGATCGCCCATTTATTAATGCGTTGGAACTACATCGATGTTGGATTTATCGACGACTGTACCAGCAATTTTTCAGCCTATGCGGAAGTCATTCGCCACTATCCACCGGAAGTAGCAGCGCGTCAATGCGGAATCAGTATTGAAGATTTAGAAACAGCCGCCCGTTATTGGGGTCAGTCACAACGGGTGCTGTCTTTGTGGTCGATGGGTGTCAACCAATCAAGTGAAGGTACAGCCAAGGTTAGAACTATTATTAACCTGCACTTGATGACTGGACAAATCGGTAAGCCAGGGGCGGGGCCGTTTTCATTAACAGGTCAACCGAATGCGATGGGGGGTAGAGAAGCCGGAGGTTTATCGCATTTATTACCTGGTTATCGCTTGGTGAAAAATGACCAGCATCGCGCCGAAGTAGAAGATTTTTGGGGAGTAAAGCAGGGTCAAATTTCTCCTACCCCTGGTTTGACTGCTTGGGACATGATTACAGGCTTGGAGACTAGTGATGTGGGTGTACTGTGGATTGCAGCTACTAACCCAGCTGTAAGTATGCCAGATTTGGAACGGACTAAAAAAGCATTATTGCGATCGCCTTTCACTATTTACCAAGACGCATATTACCCCACAGAAACCGCCGCTTACGCTCATGTGTTGTTACCTGCTGCCCAGTGGGGCGAAAAAACTGGCATAATGACCAATTCTGAACGCCGAGTCACTCTGTGTCAAGCATTCCGTCAACCACCAAGAGAAGCCAAAGCCGACTGGGAAATTTTCGCGGAAGTCGGACGACGGTTAGGTTTTGCCGATAAGTTTAACTTTGCTAATTCTGCCGAAGTTTATGCCGAGTTTGTTCAACTAACTAAAAATCGCCCTTGCGATATGTCGGGTCTGGGTCATGAAAAATTACAGCAACAAGGGCCAACGCAATGGCCACACACAGCACAAGGGAATGGGGAGTCGGGAATGGGAAATGGGGATAAAACATCTTCTTCCCCTACACCCTCTAACTCAAAAAGACTCTACACAGATTTACGCTTCCACACCCCCGACGGTCGGGCGCGGTTCGGGGCGTATTACTCTAAAGGTTTAGCTGAACCACCTGATCCCAATTATCCTTTTGTGTTAACTACTGGTCGGCTTTATGGACATTGGCACACGCAAACCCGTACAGGCCGCATCGAAAAAATTCGCTCGATGCACCCCGAACCATTTATAGAAATTCATCCCCGTGATGCGGCTAAGTTAGGAATTACTGATAATCAGGTGATAGAAGTGCGATCGCGTCGTGGTCAAGCTCATTTTCCCGCAAAAGTAACAAAAGCGATCGCACCTGGAACTGTATTTGTCCCTATGCACTGGGGCGCACTTTGGGCGAATAATGCCGAAGCTAATGCCCTCACTCATCCTGAATCTTGTCCAGATTCTCTGCAACCAGAATTAAAAGCTTGTGCAGTACAACTAGCACCAATCTCTCTAGAAGTTACAAGCAAAAATTATCAACTCCAGTCCTCGCAATGGTGATCTGCTTGGTATATCCTTAAACAAGAAATTGGTAATTAAGAATTAGTATTTAGTAATTCAATCAATAGACCATAGTCAATGGTGATGATTTAGAATCTTCATCATCTACTATTGATTAAAAATGAGACATAATTTTTTATGTCTTCAGGCTTGATGTGTAATTATTATCTCTACTTCATTACCAATTTATTGTTTAACTAAAACCAGGATGCAGCAGATGAAAAGGTTATTCAAAAGTATCTTAGGCATGACCAGCGATGAAGCCTTTATGCATTTCATCGAAAACATCGAGGTAATAGTTTCTAAGGTTTTATCTGTTTTAATGGTGCTAGTAATTTTGGCTGCGATCGGAGATTTAGGCGTTTTTTTAGTTAGAGAACTATTCGATACTCCTTATGGAAAATTCAATACAACATTATTTAAAATATTTGGCTTGTTTTTGAATATCTTAATTGCCTTAGAAATTTTAGAAAACATCACAGCTTATTTGCGAAAACACGTTTTTCAGGTGGAATTAGTTATTGTCACTTCTTTAATAGCCGTAGCTCGTAAAATTATTATTCTTGACTTAGAAAAGGTTTCTGGTATTGATATAATTGGGTTAGGTATTGCCATTTTAGCTTTGTCAATTAGTTATTTAATAATTCGTTCCAGTAATTCTAAAAATTCGCACTAAATGTAAAAAATTAAACTTAATAATCAAGATTTAATTTATGTATATTAAATAATTTAAAGATTTCCATATCTATACAAAGGATATTTATTTGCTATTATGACCTTCTTTGAATTTGAAGCAGATTTTGTGGATTCTCTGCGTTGTATCCCGATGCAGGTACGCTATAAGTTAGACACTTGTGGTGTAAAGCTGAAGCTATCCGATTGGCACGAAATGACTCAAGCTGAACGTCAAGCTTTAGTAGAATTGCCTTGCACTACACAAACAGAAATTGAAGCTTATCAAGAATATCTCCAACAGCTAGTTTTAGAACGGACAGGTACACCTGCATCATCATTACCTATAGAACCATATCCAGCCTGGATGGATTCTCGTGTTGTACCAGCTAACCTACAAGAAAAAGCCAAAGAGATAGATGTCAATTTAACTTTAGAAGTGTGGACGGCTTTAACGCCTTTACAGCGATTTGCCTTAATTAAACTCAGCCGTCTTAGCCATGAAAATAAAAATTTTCCCAGAGCTATGGCAGAATTTCATCTGCTTTAATTTTAGTCAAGAGTCAATAGTCAATAGTCAATAGTGCATTTACACTTAATTCTTGACCATTGACATATAGCTAAAATAGAGGATTGTAATACATGGCTGCTAAAAAAATTTTGATGCTTGTGGGCGACTATGTAGAAGACTATGAGGTGATGGTTCCCTTCCAGGCTTTGCAAATGATAGGGCATACAATTCATGCAGTTTGTCCAGATAAAAAAGCTGGCGACAAAATAAGAACCGCAGTTCATGATTTTGAAGGCGACCAAACTTATAGTGAAAAACCCGGACACAATTTCACTTTAAATGCCACTTTTGCCGATATAGATGTCAACAGCTACAATGCGTTAGTAATACCCGGAGGACGCGCGCCAGAATATATCCGCCTGAATCAAAGGGTACTAGAAATTACCCGTCACTTTGCTCAAACAAATAAACCTATTGCTGCAATCTGTCATGGGTTGCAGCTATTAGCCGCAGCTGATGTCCTCCAAGGTAAAAGCTGCACCGGTTATCCCGCCTGTAGCCCGGAGGTGCGGGCGGCTGGTGGTGTATATGTACAGGTTCCAGTAGATGAGGCTATTGTTGATGGCAACTTAGTAACAGCACCAGCTTGGCCAGCACATTCCCGTTGGTTAGCGGAATTTCTCAAAGTCCTGGGTACAAAGGTTGAACATCCTGAAGTTGCCACAGTGTGACCGAGATATTGCAGGAGGACTTAGTTTTGTAGCTTTACCCTAAAGGGTAAGGCTAGTTTGAAAAACCGCCTTCTAGGAGAGTTTAATTTAGCTTGCTATTTTATATTTTTTGAATGCTATCAAAAGTGGCAAATAATACTATCTCTGTTAAAGCATATACAACAGCTATGTATTATGATGAAAATGCTCAAGCAAATAGGCACATCAGATACACCAAGTAGCTAAAATGCTTGTCAATATTGAAATAAATAATTTTAAATTTTGCATCAGCAAATTTTGAATTCGTTAGTAGAGACTAAAGCTATAGTGGATTTAGCAATTCTGCTGTGGGTGTGGCTCAGGTTAAGCCCTACTGCCAGAATTGCTGATGAATTAGTTTGGGAAGAAACTCTAACTCGATGACAGGCAAAAACGCAAGACATAATGCATTTCTGCGGCTGGTGTCTGGTAATGCAGCAGCTTTTGGTTCAGAATCTCGTTACGCGCTACACGCTAATAAAGAGGTGGTAATTGGACGTGACCCCAGCTGTCAAGTTGTCTTGGATGCCATGATTTATCGGATGGTATCTCGTCGTCATGCTGCGGTTCGTCCCCTTTCTGCGTCGCCTGATAACCAATTTACTTGGGTAATTTGTGATTTAAATAGTGCTAATGGTACTTATCTTAATGGTCAACGTTTTTATGGGTGTCAAGAATTACAACCAGGCGATCGCATTTCTTTAGGTAGTGATGGGCCACAATTCATTTTTGAGTATGACTTGATATCTCAACCAACAATGATGACCAAACAAGTCACACCATTACCTTCAGCCGCTAACTACCAAAATCACACCCAAATTAAGCAGCCAGATTCGGTTAGTTTTACACAACTTTTTCCCATTATTTCTACTGGTAAAGATTTAACCAGTAAGGCTTATCTTGTACCAGGAGTATTAACAGTAGTTTTTGTAGTGTTAATGTTTGCTACTGTTGGTCGCCCACAAGCTAACCAAGTCATTGTTGCTACTTATATCGCCTTTGTGGTTTACTACTTTGTTTACCAACTTTGTGGTAAGCAAAAGCCTTGGTGGGTATTAATTTGTACAGCACTGACTACAGCATTAATTTTGCTCAGTCCGATTTTAGATTTATTTATCTTCGTTTTTCGTGTTGTCTTGCCAGGTAATTTACCTTCACCTCAAGATTCTACGACCTTCACAGAACTGCTTATACGTATGTTTTTTGGTGCTGGGTTGATGGAAGAATTACTTAAGGCATTACCCGTATTAGGAGCCTATTTTGTTGGGATTAATTTACCTTCGCCTTGGCGCGATCGCATCGGTGTCTGGGAACCTCTTGATGGTATCCTCCTAGGAACAGCTTCCGCTTTGGGCTTCACACTTTTGGAAACCCTGGGGCAGTATGTACCTGATATTACTCAAAATGTTAGTCAACAAGTTGGTATTGGTGCGGCTGGTCAACTAGCTGGTCTACAACTGTTAATTCCACGGATTTTAGGCTCGGTAGCGGGCCACATGGCTTACAGTGGTTATTTAGGATATTTTATTGGTTTAGCTGTCCTCAAACCTAGCAAGAGTTGGCAAATTCTCTCTATTGGTTATCTTAGTGCGTCCGCACTCCACGCTTTATGGAACGCTACAGGTTCTATCAATGCGTTGCTCTTAGTAATCGTGGGAGTTTTATCTTACGCTGTGTTGATGGCGGCAATTTTGAAGGCACGGGCATTATCACCAAACCGATCACAAAATTTTGCGACTCGCTTTCTCGGCCCCAAATAAACCTGGTTTAATCCGATGTTTGGTTGAGCAGTTACTATTGTTACTATTGGGTGTGTCTATGCCGCAACGGCAGAACCAATTCCCTGCTCCTCTACACGCCTGCGGTCTTAATGAGCAGTCTTTAAATAAATAAGCTGTAGCAATAGCCACTTTTGTTAGGACACTGGTACATGGATACAATCTGGACAGCAAAAGACTTTTAAATCTGTCACCTGTCACCTGTTACCTGTCCACTGCTATATCACTTAATCTGCCGGGCTTCTCCTGCCACCTTCTTAAACTGGGTTGGGTGAATTATTAAGTTTTTGTCTATCTTAAGATAGATTGCACTGATTTGAAAATTAACTTAAGGTGGAATTATTTTAGGGTGCTTTTACCTAAAAAAGGTAATTTAAAATATTTGAAATTTTAATACAAATACTACATAAAGTAAAACCAGTAAGCACTACAATTCCAACCAAGCCCAGAAATATGACAGGATCTGCATAGCAGTTGTACCAATATTGATATCAAATAATAATGGCGACATCTGGATTCTGACAACCTAGATGCAGAAACCAATTCTCCATCCCAAATCTAGAGTTAAATAATGGTATTAGGCTTCTGTTTGCAATTCAAGTTGTTTAAGCGCGTAGTAAGCGATCGCTACACTGAGTTTTGCTTGCTCAATTTCTGATAAACTTGTCCAATCTTTACTTTCAACGTTACTAATAATCGCGTCCAGGTTTTTTGATTCACTGCTACGCATAGCATAAGCATAGGGACGAGCAAAAACAGATAAATCATCTGCACCCCAGCTAGGTAACACAGCTTGAACACACTCTACCAGTTGCTCACCCACTGATTGTTGCGACTTAAATATTTCGGCAGCTTTTTGAGCGATCGCATCTAGCCAACCATAAGGTATCTTAGATGCAAAAGAATTGTGTAAACTTGCTTGCAGGCTATTTAAAATTGAATTATTTTTTGTATTATGTTCGTAGTTTAAATTGGTAACTTCCGACCACAAAGTATCTAACTTGCCATAAAAAGACTGCGCTCTGGTATGTAGTTCTTCTTCCAGCAAATCTTGCAGACAAAACTGCCGTTCTACTTCTGTAAAATACGCTTCGGCTTCTTCATCAGCGGGATTCCAAGGATAGGCAGCATCTTCAGATTCTAGAAGTACTTCTAGTAACTCTAATTCCACTTGTGATGTAGGATGAGCGAAGTTTTCGGATATGTGAGGTTGGTTAATCATTTTTTGGCTCCTGATTAATTCTTTATCAATATTGATTGCTACAAGTTCTAAAATAGAATTTCCGCAAAATTAATCTGATTTTGTTAATGTTGACGATTAAGTATGATCTATAAGCTAATACGTATTAAAAATTAGCAAAGGCTACGCTTTTTTACAGTCTTCGTTCCCTAGCTTTTAGTCTTCAATCACAAACTCCCAAATTTCACCGCGATAACTACCAAACTTTAGTTGCATTCCCGATGTTAACGGTACTTCCTCACGGGAGATTTGTTGCCATTCATTAGAGGTGAAGCACCAAGTTGTGCCGAAAGTAGACCGATCCTGTAAGTAATAATTTTGTACTGGATTCGGCCCACTATAATTATTTCGGCATAATATTTCGGCGTGTCGCCTAGAAACCGATGGTTCAGGGATGACAATATCATTGTCTCTAGTGCGACCAATGCGAGTGACACCAGAACGCAAAAACCAAGTTTTACCACCTGGCGCAAGCGATCGCAAACAAGCAGTAGAAACTTGAGAATTTAGATTGGTAATTACACTATCTGGCAGTTCGGTAATGCCTTCATCAAAGCTTTTAATCAGATCGCCATTAAAATCAGGATGTAGATAGAGAACTGGTAAAGTCCAAGCAGGTTTGTTGAACTGATACAGGGTTAACAGTTCTTGTCGAGCTTCTGCTACAGCTTCATCAATTGGTTTACGCGATCGCAATGCTTCCGTAAAAGCTTTGATAAAACTCCGGCTTTCGTGGTCAGCAATTTCATCTCGCATCCCCAATACAGCTGGTACACCATGACGAATCAAAACTTCTGCTAAACTGCTGGCTGCGATCGCTTGACGATTCATAGCTGCTGGTTGTGCGCCCCAGCAGGCATTAAAAACAGCTAATTTTAAACCACTGCGAGTTAATACTTGTGCTAATTCGATGCCATTGAGAGTCATACCATGACTCAAAAATAACAGACCTCCGTCTGGGCCTGGCAAGCCATGACCCGCGTAAAAAAATACATTATAGGCTTTGGTTTCTAATTCTTGAATCAACTCCTCCGGTGTAGGTTGGATGAGTGTTTTCACCATACTAGGTGCATATCCTGAAGAGTTGCGACTTCCCTGGGGACGATTGCCTAGAATTTCTTCGAGGATAGTAGCTTCTTGTTTCAGTTCCAGCTTTTCATCCTTACCTAAAACCAGCAAAATGTTTAGTGCCTGATCTGTACGTAAATACGGCAGAGGTTCAACTTCACTTGTAGTGCGGCTGAATAGCACATTTTGTGATAAAGAAATTGCTGATTGACCAGGCTCGCGCTGCATAATTTCCCAAGGCAGGGCAATCAAATCTGGATCGCGAATTTCTAACTGCAAGCGCAAACGTTGATGCTGCCCCATAGCAATACCAAGACTACGCTCCAGGCTACCGAGAATTGGCCCGTCAAATACCCAGCGCCACAGATATATCCCTAGGTATTGCATCAGGCGGCCACCGTAACTAGGCATCTGGTCGAAAGTCGTTGAACCCAAGTTGACAGATAAAGGATTGGCTGTTTGAGGTGTTGTACTGGCTGTTATATTCAAGCCGCTATGGCCAGCAAACATTTGCTGCCACTCTCGCCAAATTTCAGTCAGTTCCGAAGGCCATACGCAGTCACGCAGAACATAGCCACTAGGATAGGGAGCATTGACCACCCAAATAGCAAAATTATCTGTGCCAGTGTTCGTTAAACGGGCGAGTGCCAGGTTCAGGGATGGCATGGTTTCTTCAAACTAAAAAGCAAAATTCAAATATTGGCAATCACGATTTTCCCTGCGGAAAACTTTTAATTGTGAGTTTTTTATCTAGTCATTAGATGTATTATTCCAGGTTTCTTTAAGTTTATCGAGTATTTCAGTTATTTTCATCGTTCCCACTTAGGTCATTAGACACGGGATTTCGCCTGTTTGCTGGCTGTAAGCCTGCTTTACAGGGATTTTCTTCGTCTGATGGTAAAACGCTAAAGCTTTGCAGTTGAGATAATTTTACGGTGAATCTTTTTTCGCTTTGGGCAGTAGGCGTGGTGTCTGAGGCACAAAGCTGTAATTCCACCACAGACTCTTGAGGAACCTGTGAATTGCTGGATTTTATCTCAATCACTTGCAAAAAACTACCAGACGGAAAATTTTGATTACCTAAAGTAATTTCTTTGCCGTTAGTAATGACCCACCCAGAAGCCAAGTTAGCTAGAGAACGCTCCGGCGTTTGGATAGCAGTTGGTTTTATAGTAGTAGGTGGATTAGAAAAGAAGGGAATTTTGGAATTCGCTCGCAACTGCATCGCTAAATATCCTAGAGAACCTGCGACGATGACCAAAATCAAGGGGACGATTAAGTGTAGTGGCAGTTGAGGATTTGAGGCAGGCTTTTGAATTTCAGGAACTAAGGTTTTCTGCTCAGAAATATCTTCTAGTAAAGTTGGCTGTGGCGGTTTAGGGACAATATTCGCTGTTTTGATCCTCGGACGCTCAGGAATCACAACTTTGAGTGGAACTTCTGGTTCAACATATTTAACTTGATAATGGACTAAGGCGATCGTGACATTATCATGTCCATTTTTAGTGTTAGCAATTTCGAGCAATTTGTCAGAAACTGTTGCTAAGTCTATTTCTTCTGTCAAAATTGGTAAAATCTCTGTTTCCCAGTATTCTTCCACCCGGTCAAAGTCACTCAAACCGTCTGATGTCAATAGAAAAACAGTATCTTCGTCCAGAATAAACCTCTGTGCTGTGGGATGTAACGTTGGGCTGGCACTCATTCCTAATGCCTGAACCAGGGAGCCAGAGCCACTCTGCTGTAATGCTTCTCGATAAATAGCATAGCCCAGGCGGACTTCACGAGAAGCCACATCATCGTCGAGTGTGACTTGATAACAACCATCCCGCGTAATCCAATAAGCTCGACTATCACCAACGTGAGTAATATACATTTCGTGAGCCACAGGCAATGCCATCACCAAGGTTGTACCCATGCGTTTTCTGCCTTGACGATGTTCACTGTCGTTGCGCTGGCTGATTTTATCATTGGCAGTTGCCGCAGCTTGCTCTAAATCAGTCAACAGCATTGCGGGGTCTATATGATCATAAGGAACCTTGGTAAGTTGCTGTACTTGTTGTTGAATTATTTCAATGGCTAAATTGGATGCCACATTGCCGCCTTCGTGTCCACCAATTCCATCACAGACAATAGCCAAGGCTGTAGTTTGGGGAGGTTTACGCAGTAACGTTCCACTAGGTGGATAACAGGCATCTTCGTTACGTTGTCGTCTGGGGCCAGTGTCAGTTTTGGTAATAATTTGAATTTTTGGAGATTGAGATTTGCCTAATTCGGCTAATCCTTGATCTAAAACCGCAATTAGCATTTCCGGTGAGGTGATTTCTTTCTGATTCAGAAAGTTGCTAACTTGGTTAATAAATTCAGCTATGACTGGTTGAGCATCTGGCACTAATTGTTGCCAAAACTTGCCTAGTGTCGATAAATTGATTTCTGCTGATGTATCACATCGTAATTCTAATAAGCGTACTAAAGGCCCTTCTACTCTTAACAAATGGGGGTCAATTAAACTAGAAGCAACACCTTCCGTGACCAGTGGTTGCCAGAGATGGGCTAACTGCCACAGCCAATTTAGTTGACGCATAGATGTAGCACCGCGCCAAGCATTGATCAACTGGGGATATAATCTTACTTGTGAGCCTGTCGCATCTACCTGTAAAGGTGGTTTTTCTAAAAGTAAAATTTCTCTACGCGAACGTCCATCTTTAAGTGGTAACACTCCATATACCTGGGGTATATGTAAGCGATAGGGAATTAGTCTTAAATAAGCTTTAATGGTCTGTAAATTTTCTATTTCTAGCCCTTGGGGAAGTAACCCAGGTTTAGTATCTAAAACCACAGATTTACTTATGACTAAATAGCGATCGGCTAATATTTCTCCAGGACTACCCACATTTAGACCATCACCTATAGCCCAAAGATATCTTTTGGGTATAGGCGTAGAACATCGTTGGCAAAACTTATGAGTCAGGGGGTTGGCAGCCTGACAAAGTTCATTTGGGCAGTTGAGGGTTGCCGCATCATTTTCCATAGTGTTCGCACTGATCAGCGATTGGCAATTTCTTTACAAGCATGGGAGCGGTAATCTAGACCGCTTTTGTTTCTACAATATAGACGCATCCTACCGGGATCATGATTCTAGTTAGCTGGTAAGTACCAGCAAATACTAATACTTGAACTAGTTATTTTCTCTAAACACCATACTCCTTAGCCAATTCTACAGCCTCAATCATAGCTTCTATTGCCATGTGATTTTCCGTCGCCTGAGAAACTAACTCCCACCCTGTCAACAAAGCTTAACCTCAATTTATCTGACACTGTTTACTTTTAGTAAATTACACTATCAAAAATGGGCATATAATACTATCTTTATCTGGAATTTATCAGCCAAAATGGTTCAATTAAAGCTAAAAACTGCAAACTTTACACACGAGGCTACAATTTAATCCGTCAATCTTAATAACGCAGTTATACTTTACTAAAGTGTCCTGAGCGATAAATTTCTTGTACTCAGTTAATTTTAATTAAGAACTAAGAAATTTTATAAAGTAGCTAATTAATAGCTTAAATTTTAGAGAATAAAGATTAAATTTATATAAATTGAAATTTATAACTTGATGTTAGTCAATTAAGTTAAATCAATTTATCAAAAGTTATTATTATCTATCAAACGGTATAATTTGGCTGGTATCAGAACAGAGAAAAATATAATTTTTTATTAATGGACGTATGATTCATACTTTCCAAGGAAAAGCGTTTTAAGGTTATTAATAACTTTGTTGAATTGTCAGTACGCTATGTTCAATTATTAGCGTATTTACGTATAGCTACTGATAATATGAAATTAAAATTTTATTGGATTTATAAGTATGCTGCTAAACACAAAAGGCTTTGACTACATAAATTAGATTCAGCAGATTTTGATTTATATTATGAATCTATAGGAATCCGGTTTGAATTTTGAAATTATCGGTACAGGCTGGGAGTAGGGAGTGGTGAGTAGGGAGTAGAAAAGAGTAATTTTTGGGGTACGGATTTTTTTCACAAATCAAATATGAGTCCTATAGAGGCAAATTATGTTCTTAATACCTTAGGGGCATAATATTGCCCCTAAGGTATTAATAGTGACAAGACAAACTACTTGTAACTTGTGACTTTTGACCTGTAACAACTAAACAGAAGTAAATACTAATTGTAGAAATTCTCCATAATTACTGAGTTATGGAAAGCATCAGCATTCTAGATCTGTTCTTTTCGGCATTTTGTGGAGTTTACTATTTTTGGTCTACAGCAAGTTGGGGTAGCCCCATGCTGTAGTTGGTGACACGAGCAGAGAGATTGTAGCTGATTTCGCCTTTTTGGAGGAGCGATCGCAGATAATGCTCTAAGTCTGAACCAATGCGGCGTAAGTTGTAGTCGGTGAGATCTACACCGCTAGATGCTTCTACTAATTCATCAAACTTACGATAAATCTTTTGTAGAGCATCTTCATTCCAGTTGAATTCGTTGTCTGGGTCAACATCCAAAGTTAAAACCTGATTACTGGGAACTAGTTCGCCATCCCGGTCAATTTCTGCCGCAAAAATGCGGATATGTCGGGTTGTGGACTTGAGCAGCATTGGATTGTCCATAGAAGGCTGTAAGGTTTGGGTTGATTACACTGAAATCATTGTAGACGCTTGCCCAGCCTTTAATCTGCTTTACTTATCAGCTTTAATTAATTAGGCAATAGACTAAACTCAAGAGAAACCGACAAGCTACTTGGACAGCCACTACGTTGTCGCAGTTGCCTCAAAATTGGAAGTGGAACATTTCTGGTGGGTAACCAACTGGACTCAACAGGACTTTCCTTCTTCCCTGCTCCCCCAATAAGGTTCGGATAAGAAATTTACTCGTGTTCGCGTAGCGTCTCCTTTAGAAGAAGGCAAGCAGGAGTGTGAGGGGGCAGAGGAAAGGTTACTAGACCTCTTGCAAAATGAGTTTTGCAAGAGGGGGGAAGGGTAAAGGTAAAAGGGAAAGGGTTTTTTCTTATCCCTTTACCCTTTCCCCGACTTCTGCAAGAAGTCTACTGTCTATTCCCTTCTGCTGTTTTAACGAAGAGATAACCGAACCGTATTGCCTGCTCCACCATCCCTCTGAATTCATAACTAGGGAATATTTTGATTTGCAAGTCTTATCTCCTGTTGCTAGAGGCGGAATATATATTGCTAGTTGAAAATTAGATTTTACTCTTGAGCAATTTATTTATCAAAATCTCCTGAAATTGTTGATGAAAAAAACTAACATCCCGTGTTTTTACGTAATGCTGCTACACATGACTCTAGGATTAATAAATATGAAGAAATCAGCAAATTTACTTACGTATAAACACCAAAAATCTAAGTAACAACTCAAACTGTTATTGACGTTCAGATAAAGTTGATGTAAAAACTTTTAAAAAGGTAGAACAACTTCTTACAGAAACTTTATTGTATAGAGTCTTAAAAACTGAATAATAGTTATGGTTTACCTAAACCGCTTCTAGCAGAGGAAGAGACAACTAAGTCAGCGAAAGGGCATCTGAAAAAGCACAGGAGAGAGAAATATAATCCATATGTTATAGGTTGAAATAAATTCTTAATTGTAGGAGTATGGATTAAAAAAAATATAAAGGATTTTTTGTTGAGGATGGTAGTTCCTTACTCTGATAACCACAAATTAATGGAATACTCAAAACTATGAACTCGAAAGCATTACCACGCCAGATAAATAATATCGAAGTAGGTGTTTATGAGTGCGAAATACATCTGAAATTTCGATTGATTGAAGAAAAGAGTTTATTAGGCGATCGCGAACAACTATTACAAGTGCTGCTAGATGCTTTGACTGAAGGTTCTGATGACTTTTTAGAGACACTGCAAGCCTCTGTTAAGGCTCAGGAGGTCTCCGAATTCAAAGCCTCGCCCCAAATGCGCCGCCAACTGATGCGCTTACGTAATGCGGTTGACAATAGTCAATAGTTGAAACTGAAGTTGTCAATTGGATAAACTTAGCTCCTTTGCCTGTCTTAGCTTGCGATCAGGTAGCCTGTATAAGCTAACCTTCAAGACACAGACCCCTGTTTACCTTGCTCTCGAAAAAGCTAAATCAAGCATCTACAGTAGCCATCACCCTTTGCACTACGAAGATACTTGGAAGCTAATAAAACTAATACGATTTTGGATTTTGCGAAAGCTTAAGCCAGTACGTAAACGGCTTTACCGACTTGAGCAAACTTTTTAAGACAGATTTTATAGCGATCGCCAGTAGTGTTAGGGCATCAGTAGATGAGAAAACTTAGACTCTCAAAGACTTTTAACCCTGTCATCTATCACCTGTCCCTTGCTATAGATTAGGAATCGCCTTCTGGGGCTGGTTTGCCTAAGTCTAAATGTCGTAATAATTTTTTAAATTGGTATAACCGAGAGTTCATACCTTGCTTTCAGGGCTGGTTAAAGTTTACGAAAATTAATCTTTCAGCATAATTTTTCTAACCAGGGTTTTGCTTTGAGAAAAAAAATTAGCGAGTAACCATTGCCGTTTAAATACCTAAACTAAATCTTTTCTAAATACAACAGTTTTCTTTTGTATGAAGCCCAAAGCAGCAGGTCTTGAGAGATTTTACAAAATTTTTGATCCAAATCACTTTTTTGGCTCCTCCTGCCTCGCCTGCTTGCCATCTGTATCAGTCTTAAGGTGAAACGGTAGGAGGCAGGAGTTGAGCCACTGCGGTGGACAGGTTTATCGGCATTAAGGACTGTGCCGCGCATGATTTCTAGAGTGGGAGTGCAGCTTTTATTTAGCAAGACCGTGTTCTAGTGCAAAACGCACTAACTCTGTACGGCTATTTGTACCAGTTTTACTAAACAAGCGGCTGACATATTTTTCTACATTCCGAACACTAGTCTCTAAGCGACGAGCAATTTCTTTGTTCATCAGCCCTTCAGCTACTAAGGTTAAAACACTCTGTTCTCTGGGTGTTAAGTCTATTTTGAAAGGGGCTGGAGATTGAGCGATCGCACTTCGTTGGGTTAATAAGGCTTTGATTTGGGCAATTTGATTTGCTAATTCGGCAATATCTGGAGTTTCACCATCTTCACCTGTAACGTTAGCCTTAGTCGGACGACGAGAAAGTAAATTTTCGACTATTGCGACTAACTCATCTGGATCGAAAGGTTTGGGTAAATAAGCATCCACACCTGCTTGATAACCTTGAATGCGATCGCCTGTCATGCCTTTGGCAGTTAAGAAGATGACTGGTAGTGCTTGAAAGCGGGGGTCTTCCCGTACTTGCTTAAGAAACTGATAACCGTCTACTTGGGGCATCATGATATCAGAAATCACTAAGTCAGGTGTGTTCTGCTCCATTAAGTCCCAGCCTTCACGGGCATTACTGGCAACTTGAACACTAAAACCGCTTTCTTGCAAATAATCTTTGACGGCTTCTCGCAATCCTGGTTCATCATCTACCAGTAACAATTGTGCTGACATTTATCATTCCCTTAAGTCTACCTTTTTCCAATTTAGCGAAAGTTGGCAAACAATAGTCATTTGTCGATGGTTAATGGTCATTTGTCCTTAGTCATTTGTTTTCTGCCTACACGATTAGTTTATAAATCACAATAGGATCTAGCGATCTAATCAAAAGCCGATGACTGCTATTACCTTGACCCTAGAACCTGTAATTCATCTCAACCCTGAGCAGTTTTATCAGCTATGCCAAGTTAACCCTGATACTAAATTAGAACGTACTGCATCAGGAGAATTAGTTGTCATGGCACCGACTGGTGGAGAAAGTGGCAGCCGTAACCGTAGGCTGACGCAACGCTTGGGAATTTGGACAGATGAAAATGGGACTGGCGAAGCGTTTGACTCTTCAACTATGTTTCAATTGCCTAATGGTGCTTTTCGTTCGCCTGATGCCGCTTGGATTTCTTTAGAACGTTGGCAAGCACTGTCTCCTGAAGAACGAAGGACTTTTCCCCCAATTTGTCCGGACTTTGTGGTAGAACTGCGTTCTGAAAGCGATACGCTTAAGTCCCTGCAAGAAAAAATGCAAGAGTACTTGAACAATGGGACGCGCTTAGGCTGGCTAATAGATCCTCAAGGTAAACGGGTAGAAATATACAGACCAGGTAAAGATAAAGAAGTTTTGTTTTCTCCTGTCCAACTATTTGGGGAGGATGTACTGCCAGGTTTTATCTTGGATTTGAGTGAGATTCTCTAAATAATATTGAGTCTTTTTACAGCCAATCAATGATTTTGGCGTTTTCTGGTAATTTAGCATCTCTTTGCCCGATCGCTCTTGCCCTGGCAGTAAATATACTGATAGGACTATTTAACAAATCTATCAGAGTGGCTTTCCCGGCGATCGCCTTAACACTATTGTTTGGTAATTCTTTTAATATCCAACGCCCCAAGCGATAGCCGCATTCTTTCAGTGTAATGTCTCGCATTAAGTCTATACCATGCAGTTCATGCAGATAGCGATTTGAACGTCCATAGCGTCGCCATTGACTGTGTAATTCTTGAAGGGTGGCGCGGTGATGGTGCTGCACAATTGCCTGTGGTGCAAATTCTATACGCCCAATGTTTTGTTGCAAAATCCGCCAGCAAATGTCTGCATCACCACCAGTAGTCAAATAAGGACGGAATAAGCCGGCTTTTTCTAACGCTAGGTGACGAATCGCTAAATTGGCAGTTTGACCATAAGCACAAAAGCGATGAGCAAGCGTGTGTTTTTGTGATAGGGTTTCTTGAAGTTCTGCGTATTGTTCTAGCAAACTGTTGCCGGGTAAGGCTGTAATTTCACCAGCTACGAGGACGACATCAGGATTGACAAACGGCTGCACAAGCAACTCTAGCCATTGTGGTTGTGGCTGACAATCTGCATCGGTAAAGGCAATAATTTCACCTGTGGCAGCACGAATTCCGGTGTTACGAGCTGCGTAGGAACTTTGTATTCTATTTTCGCTTAAAGGCCGAATTGTAATTGGAGAATTTGCAGCCGCTTCTTGAAGTAAAGTCAGGGTGCGATCGCTACTATTATTGTCTACGAGCAAGTATTCTACTCGGTCTTTGGGGTAGGTTTGCGACGATAAACAATTAACTAACGCTGGTAAATCTACCTCACCGTTATAAATAGGAACAACCACCGACACCATTGGCAAAAAGCTGTGGACGGTGGTTGCATCAACTGACTGATGATTCATAAAATTTGGGGTTTGGGTGATGGAATTACTAATTAGTATTCCCAATCCAAAATCTTATGAAGGTTTGATCAGACAGTTTTTATGACTCCAGCAATCTGGATTGAGAAATACTGAATACATGAACCTTGTGTTTTTAGAATTGCAAGTTGCTAGCACCGGTGCTGATAGTCCGGGTGTTTTGAGTAACGGGAGACTGGGCAAAACTGTTACTAGATAAAGCTGCGATCGCACGGGCATATTGTGGATCGCTGGGAGTAGCTAGTAAGTTGGGATTTGTTGCCAACTGACGCTCTTGCGCTTCTGTTAATTCTATTTTGATATCTGGTGTAATGCCCTTATGGTTAATATCTGTTCCTAGTGGGGTGTAGTAATGAGCAATGGTCACTGCCAATCCTGAACCATCAGAAAGTTCATGAACTGATTGGACTAAGGCTTTGCCAAAGGTTTGGCCGCCAATGACTACTGCCCGTTTGTTATCTTTAAGCGCGCCTGTAAGAATTTCGCTAGCACTGGCTGAATTACCATCTACCAGCACTGCCAAGGGGAGTTTTGTCAAGGCAGTACGATTAGCTTTACTTTGTTCACTGCTACCTTGACGGTCAACGGTGCGGACGATCGCACCATTATCCATCCACATCCGGGCAATTTCAATACTGGCTTGTAACAAACCGCCAGGATTTCCCCGCAGATCTAATACGAAAGCATCAACTTTCTTACCGTTCAAATCACGAATAGCACGGCGCATTTGGTCTGCGGCGTGACCGCTAAATTCTCTTAAGCGGATGTAGCCAACACGACGATTACCTTCTTGCTTCAGACCGTAACTGACTGTTGGGACTTCAATAGTTGCGCGTGTCAGTTTCAAGTCAAATGCACTCTGGCCTGTTCTTCCCAAACGTAGAGTTATGGGAGTACCAGCTTTACCACGAATTAACTTAGAAGCATCATCTACCTTCATTTTTAAGGTAGCTTTACCGTCAATTGCTAATATCTCATCGCCAGCTTTAATTCCAGCTTTCAATGCTGGGGAATTGTCTATGGCTTCGACAACAGTGAGCCGCTTGGTTTTTTCGTTGAGTTCCATCCGAATTCCAATACCTGAGACTTCACCTGATGTTTGATTAGTCAGAGCCTCATACTGTTTGGGATCCATAAATCTTGTGTATGGATCACCCAGTTTTTGCAAAGCTTCTCGAATAGCTACATAAGCTTCTTCTTTAGAAGCATAATCTTTACTTAATAGGCTCTGCCTAGTTGCTTGCCAATTTTGTTGATTAAAACTGCCATCAACATACTCACGATTTACCAGTTGCCATACTTGGTCAACTAAGGCTTTAGGGCTATCTTGTAGGGCTGCTCGAACGCAGCGAGTCCAAGCAGGTCCGAATACTGAGATAGTAGCTGTTGTGGCGATCGCTCCACCAATCATAGCTAGCTGGAGCGGCGAGTAACGTTTCGCAGAGTGGTTCATGTATATCAGCTGAAATAATTTGTGTTGTTGACAGTTTAGCAATCAGACTTTTCAGAGATTTTTAAGTTTTTATACTCTATTTTCATTTAATCTTTCTTCATTATTTACTCCTGTAAATTCTCCTCAGAATTTTGCCTTGCTACACTAACAAGGCATTTATACACTTGTTAAGTTGTTTAGCAGCAAAATCTAATACTGTATAGTTATTGTGACACTTTTAACTGTGTCCTATTTACACCCTATATTAATTTTATAAGATAGCATTTTGCTGGCTTGGTTGCAGGTATTTTTGCCGTTATTTAATTCAGCTTTTTTTAGCTATCTCATGACACATAAATTTACTCATATTTCGTCAATTTTCTCTGAACGTCGATTGCTCAAATGGTGGCAATTGTTACAAAAAGTTTCCCGAATTTTATGCTTGCTGTTTGGCTGCTGGCTTATTTTCACCACTATAACCTTAGTTTCTGCATCGTCTAGACCCGTCGATGCTTTATTTGTACTGGGTGGCAGTATTCGCCGTGAAATCTACGTTGCCCAACAAACAAAACAAAATCCACAAATCCCAATCTTAATTTCTAGCGGTTCGCCCGACCCCTGTATATGGTTAATTTTTCAACGAGAAGCAGCCGCATTACAAAATGTTTGGTTAGAAAATTGCGCGGATTCAACCTTTGATAACTTTTACTATGGAATTCCGATTCTGCGGCGTTGGGGAGTACATAAGGTCAAGCTGATTAGTTCTCCATCTCACTTTCCGCGAGCGAAATGGATGGCGCAGATTCTTTTCGGCGCGCATGGCATTTGGATAGAACCAGAGGTTGTGCAAGAAAAAGGCCGGCCTGGTAATCGTGAATTTGGATGGAAGACTGGATTTGATATTGCACGCAGTTTGATTTGGGCAGTTTTAAGTCAAGTTAGCCAACCGCAATGCTCACATATCACCAAGCTGACTGATGTGGATATGGAAGCTTGGCAGCGTCAAGGTTTTAAATGTGAACGTCAGGGAGGGGTGGGGATGAAGAAGGCAGGGGAGCAGAGGAGCAGGAGGGCAAGGGAAGGTAGATGAGTATAGAGGACTCTTGTTTCAGTAACTATTTGTAGAAAACCCATACCTGTGAGATTTAATACTATTTCTCCTAATTTAAAGATACAAATCATGCTCCTCTGCTCCCCCTGCGGTCTAAACTGCAAATTAAATGTTTAATAGCTTACAAGGGTCTTGCTATTGCATGATGTTTGTGAAATACTACTTTTAAAATACGGTAAATCGGTAAAGATTTAGTTGTATTTAGCAAAGCACACCATAAAAAAATCCTGTCCTCAAAGGAATTGCGGACTAATCCTTAAGATGACAAACACAGGAATTCGTACTAATCAAGTTAAAGTCCCAAATGGAGATTTGCAGATTGACGCTTACCTAGCCGAACCTGCAAAACAAGGGAAATTTCCGGCGGTAATTGTGATTCAAGAAATCTTTGGGGTCAACATCCACATTCGGGAAGTTACGGAAAGACTAGCCAAAGAGGGATATGTTGCGATCGCACCAGCATTATTTCAACGTACCGCCCCTGGTTTTGAGGCTGGCTATACTCCCGACGATATTCAACGCGGTCGCGCTGCCAAAGATCAGACCAAAGCTGAAGAGATATTAAGCGATATTCAAGCAGCGATCGCTTATTTGCGAACTTTACCAAATGTTCAAGGGGATGCGTTCGGTTCTATCGGCTTCTGTTTTGGTGGTCATGTTGTTTATCTAGCTGCCACCTTACCAGATATTAAAGCGACAGCATCATTCTACGGTGGTGGGATTCCTACCTCAACTCCTGGCGGTGGAGAACCTACAATTACCCGCACTCCAGATATCAAAGGCCCCATCTACGCGTTCTTTGGTACGGAAGATAAAGGTATTTCTTTAGAACAAACCGAACAAATAGAAGCCGAATTAAAGAAACATCGAATTCCCCATACAATCTTCCGTTATTCTGGCGCAGAACATGGCTTTTTCTGTAACCATCGCGCTAGCTATAATCCCGAAGCGGCGGCTGATGCGTGGAACCATGTTTTAGAACTATTCCAAAAAAATCTGCAATTACAGCCAGTTTAAATCACAATTTTGTTTTGCTAACTCCTCCCTAACTCAACAACCTCTGCATCATTGTTTTGGTAATTAGTAATTATTAATTAACTACTAATTACCAAGCTTTACTTAAACAAAATTAGCAACATTAATTATCCCAAAATTCATTTTTGTATAAACCTCTTAAGTCAGTTGCCACTGGCTTAAATTTGTCCTGTCTAGCCTTAATCAAATGACTGCATTTATCAACCAAACAAAAATTAATATTTTTCGTCGTTTTTCCCTGTTCATAGTTCCGGGATTATTTACTCTTTCTACTACCTTAGTTAGTTGCTCAGTTGATACGCCAAAAGCAGAGAATAAAACTACAGGTTTTACAGCCAAAGTTGTGCATATGGGCTATCAAAGCTCTGGTGATTTAGTCAGGCTGAGAGGAGTATTAGAAAAGCGATTACAACCTTTAGGGGTTACTGTAGATTGGGCGCAGTTTGCTGCTGGGCCACAATTGATGGAAGCGATGAATGTGGGTAGAGTTGATATTGGTTCTGTTGGGGAAACTCCACCAATATTTGCTCAAGCTGCTGGCACAGAGTTAGTATATATTGCAAGCAACAAACCCAGCACTGGTCAAGGCAGTGGCATTGTAGTCCAAAATAATTCTCCAATTAAAACTTTAGCTGACCTCAAAGGTAAAAAAGTAGTATTTCAAAAGGGTTCTGCCTCACATTATCTGTTAATTAAAGCTTTAGAAGAAGGTGGGTTGAAATATAGTGACATTCAAGCGATTAGCTTGCCACCTACAGAGGCTCGTGCCGCATTTATTCAAGGCAAAATAGAAGCTTGGGTAACTTGGGATCCTTATTTAGCATCAGCCCAAAAAGTAGCGAATGCCAGAGTTTTAAGAGATGCTAGCGGCATTGCTACTCAAGGTGGATATTACATGGCATCGCGTAAATTTGCTACAGAAAATCCAGAGCTAGTGCGAGTAATTCTAGAAGAAATAAATAATGTCGGGAAATGGGCTGAACAAAACACAGACGAAGTTGTGAAATTGACTGCTCCTCACCTCAAATTGGATCAAGATATTTTGTCCACTATGATTAAAAGGCGAACTTATGGTTTAAGACCAATCACGCCAGAAATCATGGAAGGTCAACAAAAAATAGCCGATTTATTTGCTCAAGAAAAAGTAATTCCTAAACGCATTGATGTAAAAGAAGCAATGTTAACTACTGAACAATATGCAGCGATAACTCCGAAAACGATTAGCCAGAGATAAAATTATGGAAATATTTTGGTATTTGCCAACTCAAGGAGATGAAAGATATTTAGGCACAAAAATTGGCAGACGACAAGCCAATTATGCCTATATGCAGCAAATTGCCCAAGCTGTAGATAAATTGGGCTACGGCGGGATGTTGATTGGGACTGGGCAAAAGCAGGATACTTGGATTGTTGCTGCTTCTTTGATTCCAGTTACACAACGCTTGCGGTTTTTAGTTGCGTTTCGTCCAGCGATTATGTCACCTTCATTAGCTGTGAGGATGGCTGCTACCTTTGACCAACTTTCTAACGGTAGGATTATTCTGAATGTGGTGACTGGTGGCGACTCTAAAGAATTAGCCAAAGATGGAATTTTCTTAGACCATGACGAGCGTTATGAACTGACTGATGAATTTTTAACAATTTGGCGATCGCTCATGCAAGGTGACGAGGTAACTTTTAATGGTCGTCACCTGCAAGTTGAGGGCGCAAAACTGCAATTTCCTCCTGTACAAAAGCCTTACCCTACCTTATATTTTGGCGGTTCTTCTGATGCGGCTTTGCAAGTTGCAGCCAAACATATTGATGTGTATTTAACTTGGGGTGAACCACCAGCACAAGTCGCTGAAAAAATTAGTAAAGTCCGTCGATTAGCCGCCCAACAAGGCAGAACAGTGCGTTTCGGCATTCGGATGCACGTTATCGTTCGGGAAACTACTCAAAAAGCTTGGGATGCAGCTAACGAACTGATTAAATATGTAGATGACGAAACCATTGCAGCTGCTCAAAAACGCTTCGCCCAGTCGGAATCAGAAGGACAACGGCGGATGGCGCAGCTACACAACGGTAGCCGTCAAAATTTAGAAATTAGCCCGAATTTATGGTCTGGTGTGGGCTTAGTACGGGGTGGTGCTGGTACAGCCTTAGTCGGAGATCCAGACGCAGTGGCAGCAAGAATGCTGGAATATGCCGATTTGGGGATTGATACTTTCGTATTCTCCGGCTATCCCCATTTAGAAGAAGCCTATCGCGTCGCTGAGTTACTTTTCCCCCGCTTACCACTGCAAACTTCTCAAATCGCTATACCGCAGCAGTTACCTACACCGTTTAATGAGTTTGTCACGAAGACAGATTTACTCAAACCCCAGCCTGTTTAGTTTACTGCATCTAGCTTGTAGAGACTTTGCAATGCAACGTCTCTACTTAACAGCACCCTTTGGATTTTTAGATTTTTGCACCAGAATGCTGTGTAAAGTCTGCAATAATTCTTTAGTTGTGTATGGCTTAGGAACAAACTTTTTGACTCCAGGTATTTTAGTCAGTTTATCGCTAGCGTTCAGACCACTCACAGCCACAACTTTGACCTGGGAATTCATTTTTTGCAGCGTCTTAATGGCAGTTGCACCATCCATTGATGGCATCATCATATCCATTAATACTAGGCTAATTTCTTCTTCGTGTTGAGCATAAAGCGCGATCGCTTCAATGCCATTGCTCGCTGTCATTACCCTGTAGTTGTAAGCTTCTAGGGAAATTTGAGTTGTTTCTAAAATTCCGCTTTCATCATCGACTACTAAAATTAACTCTCCATTACCTTTGAGTAAATCCATCTCTTCTCCTAGGGGTGTTTTTGCAACCTCTACTGCTGGTAAGAAGACTTTAAATTCTGTACCTCTGCTAACTTGACTAGTCACAGTTACAAATCCACCATGACTTTGGATGATACCTCTAACAGTAGACAGTCCTAATCCTGTACCTTTGCCAATTTCTTTAGTAGTAAAAAATGGCTCGAAGATTCTATCGATAATCTCTGAGGACATTCCCACGCCTGTATCGGCAACAGAAATCACAATATAAGCACCCACACGCGCCTCCAGATTCATGCGTGCATACTGTTCATCAATTAAGATATTTTCCGCAGAAATTTTGATATAACCACCTGCGGGCATAGCGTCACGCGCATTAACTACCAAGTTCATCATTAACTGATGTAGGTGCGTTGCATCACCGATGACAGCCCAAAGTCCTGGCGGAATATGCGTTGTTAATTCAATCGATTTCGGAAAGGTTTCGCGGACAATTTGCTGAATTTCTGAGAACAGATGGTTGACTTGCACAATGCTACGCTGACCCTCAACTCCGCGCGCAAACTGCAAGACTTGCTTGACCAAAGCCGCCCCACGTTTAGAATTATTTTCTATCGTTTTCAACATCTGTTGATTGCGCTCATTAGTATCAGGCATTTTGAGTTGCAACAGTTGTGCGGCTGTCAAAATGGGAGTCAGTATATTGTTGAGGTCATGAGCGATGCCACTAGCTAGAGTACCAATACTTTCTAGACGTTGCGCCCGCAAAATTTGATTTTCTAAGTATTTTTTTTCTGTAATATCTGTATTGACTGTTAATATTGATTGCGGTTGACTGTTGCGATCGCGCATTAAAGTCCAACGGCTAGCCACAATAATATCTTGCCCTTGTTTATTCAGCTGATGCAGTTCACCATGCCAATAACCAGACTCAGCTATACTTGCATAAATATTTTGAATTTGAGTTAAGGTTTCTGGTGGATATAAGATCTGATTGATATCTTGACCAGTTACTTCTGTAGCTTTCCAGCCATACAAATTCTCAGCCCCTTGGTTCCAAAAACAGATTTGATTGTCAAAATCTTTAACGATAATTGCATCACTGGTAATATCTAACAAAGCAGCTTGTTCGCGGATTTTCTCTTCAACGCGTAAACGTTCAGCAATTTCGCTTTCTAAGCGTAAATTTTGCTCTTGCAGCGTTTTGGTGAGAGTTCGTAGCTTGAGATGGAGTTGAACTCTGGCTAAGACTTCTTGGTGTTGAAGCGGTTTAGTCAGGTAATCAACTGCACCCAGTTCAAAACCTTTGACTTTATCTACAATTTCCGAAAGTGCAGTCATGAAAATGACTGGAATATCTTTAGTTAATTCGCTATTTTTCAGTTGACGGCAGGTTTCAAAACCGTCGATTCCCGGCATAAGGATATCTAATAATATTAAGTCAGGTGGGGCATATTCGGCTCTAGCGATCGCGCTTTCACCGTCTTCAGCAATTAAAACTGTAAATCCAGCTTTACCTAAAAAATCAAACAGCATTTCTAAATTGATGGGAGTGTCATCCACAATTAAAATGACACTCGATTTATTAAAATCATTTTTCATAAAACCTCAGAATATTTTTGGAGAAACTCCAATATTTGTTTCCCTTTAAAACCTTTAGCCAGTTGATATAAATGACTAGCAAAAGGTTGCAAATCCTCATCCATTTCTTCTAGTTTTACAGCTCGTTCAGCAATGCTTTTTAAATCACCTCGCATAGCCAAATCTAGCAACATTGCCAGTTCGCTTGCTGAAGGAGGCACAATCGGAGTCTGAGATGTCAAGTGTAAAGTAGTTGTGAGACTTTTGTTTTCGTCCTTAATTTTTCTTACCTTACCTTTATCTTCGTACACCCATTCCAATCCCAAGTGAACCTGTAACTTTTCTAAAAGTTCTGCTTTTTGGATTGGTTTTGGTAAAAAATCATCGCACCCTACTTTGCGACTTTCTTGTTTATCAAACTCAAATACACTAGCTGAGACAGCAACCACTATCACTTTCTTAAACTTTTGTAGCACTCTCAGGCGACGGGTGGCTTCAAATCCATCCATTCCTGTCATTACCAAATCCATAAAAATCAAATCTGGTTGAAATTTAGGAATTTTGTGCAGACAATCTAAACCATCAGTTGCTTCCAAAAGTTCAAACCCTAAAGGCTCTAAGATATTAACTAATACAGAGCGGTTTTCCCATCTGTCATCTACCACCATAATCTTACGTTTAGAGCCTAAAAAGCCAATAATGTTAAGTTCATTAACATTAATATTTGTGTTTTGAAAAACTTCAGGTAATTCTAAATCTAACCAAAAAACACTGCCTTTACCTAATTCACTTTTGACATATAATTCACTCCCCATCATTTGAACCAATTGACGGCTAATAGCCAATCCTAATCCAGTTCCTTCTGTCTTGAGGCTATGTTCACCTACTTGCTTGAAAGGTAAAAATATTTCCTCCAATTGCTCTGAATCAATCCCAATTCCTGTATCTTCTACTTGAAATCTAATTTTGGAGCTTGATAGTTGATCTACAGCTTTACCGGCATTGATTATCCAGTCTGTATTTTGATTTACGTAGCCTACTTTAAAAGTAATACTACCTTTTTTTGTAAACTTAACTGCATTGCTAAGTAAATTAATTAAAACTTGACGTAAGCGTTTATCATCAGCATAAATTAGCTGAGGTAGTGGATATGAAGGTTGATAAATTAAGTTGATTCCTTTATGTTCAGATCGAATTCGACAAATCTCAACTACTCCTTCTAAAAAAGCTGGAAAATTAAACTCTTGTAGATAGAGTTCCATTTTTCGAGCTTCTATTTTAGAGATATCTAAAATATCGTTAATCAGTGTTAATAAATGTTCACCACACTGATGGATAATATTTATCCCATTCTTTTGTTGAGCAGTTAAAGATGCATCTGTCTGGAAAATTTGAGTATAACCTAAAATCCCATTGAGAGGGGTTCGGAGTTCATGACTCATATTAGCAAGAAATTCGCTCTTGGCACGGTTGGCAGATGCAGCTATTTCTTCAGCTTTTTGGCGATCGCCAATTTCTTGCTGTAATTGTAAATTCTTGTCTTCTAATTGCAGAGTGCGCTCTTTAACTTTAATTTCTAACGTCCGATTATATTCTTCTAAATCATTATAAAGACGAGCATTTTCTAACGAAATTGCAGCTTGTGAAGATAAAAGTTGTAAAATCTCTAATCTTTCTGGTGTAAAAGCTCCAGCAATCAATCTATTTTCTAAATAAAGAATGCCAATCAGCTTACCTTGATGAATAATTGGGCTACATAAAACAGATTTGGGTTGATGCTGAACAATATAACTATCAGTTGTAAATCCTCCCTCACAGGTAGCATCATTAAGTACAATATTTTCCCCCATCCGATGTACATAATTAATTATATATATAGGTAATTGCTGACTCAGTTCTACAGGTATTGATTGCTGCATTTTGATGTCATACTTACCAAACCTTCCTGAAGCTTCTATAAATAAATTACCTGCTCTCTCTAAAATCAAAAACCCAGTTTCTGCACCAGCATTCTCCAGCACAATTTGCATCAATTTAGCTAATAATTTATCAAAAACAATTTCACCAGATAGTGCTTGAGAAGCTTTGATAAATGTTGTCAAATCAAAATCTCCACTAATACTGGAATTCAAACAGGAGATAAGTTGATTTCTTTCTAAGCTCTCCGTTTTTTGTACTGACAACCGGGCAAAAATTTGCGGATATTTTACTTCTAAGTTTCTCAGCTTTGCCGTTGCTCCCCAGTTACTATATCCATAGTAAGCATCAATAAAATAAGTCTGAGCTATTTTGTCTCTTCCACAATCAAAATAAAACTTTGCTGCTAATTCATTAGCGAGAGCCTCTTCTTGGATATAATTTTGTTCCTTAGCACCAGCAATGGCTCGATCATAATGTTCCATTGCTTGCCAATAATGTCCTAAGACTCGCGCTTTTTCTGCCTCTACAAGCTCATATTTATGCAGAAAATTCATGGGAGCATTATTTGCCCACATTTGCATTTTTTTTTGGTTATTAGTTACTTTCTCCAAGAGATGCTTTTGTTGTTCATTTGAAGTAGATTTATAAATTGCTAGTTGTGCTAAAGAATCGTAGAAATGAAATACTGGCACATCTAAAAATGCTTTGACTCCATCTAAATACTGTTGGGCTTGCACTGCATTTTGTGCTGCTTGTTGGTATTTGCCAAATAAATAACAAAGAATAAGTTTGTTTAAGTAAAAATAATGAAGTGCAGTTCTATCATTCGCGGTTTGCAGTAACGGCAATGATTGATTTTCATCGTAGGCTTTTCCTACTAAACAAAATGGATTTACGTCAGGTTGGATTAAATTAATAACTGACTGATGAAAAATATTATTCCAACTTAAGGCATTTTCCTGTTTAAGTTGAGCGATAACCTCGCTGATATTCGCCAATTCTTTTTCTAACTTTGGTAATTCTTTACCAATGAAATATAAATACTGACATTTGTGTGCAGCAGCATAGCAACCATATTCAAATTGTCCATTTTCCATCCCACTAGAGTAAGCATTACCTAGAAGCAATAAAGTTTCTCTAGCATGAACTTTTCCATGCATCGTACAAGATGCAGCCACAAAAAATATACTTGTCTTCAGTTCTAAAATATTTAATTTTTCTACTAAATTTAATGCTAATTTGCCAAATTTATAAGCTGAATCTGTGTCTTCAATGATGCTGTTTAAAATTACTGCATAACAAACATAACCATAAGCTGAAAAAGGTGCATTTCCATAATGGATAGATAAATTCACCAATTCACAAACTACTAGTGGAAACAATGCAGGAGCCGCTTGATAAGTCGGGGAACCCATACTAGTTAGCATCCTGACGGCTGCTAGCTTGTCTATATCTACCATTAACGGTAAATTAATCAGGTCTTCTATTTCTTTTGTAGCTAAATTAGTGGCAGTTTGATTAAGAGCTTGCTGAATGTCAGATGAGCTAGGCAACTCTGGGAACCTAATACCTAGCAATTCTAATGCCTGTAAACCAATTTTGACTGCTTCAACGGGTCTAAGTTGCGCCATACAAGCTTGAATTTTGACCTCATAGACTTTCATTTTGTGGAGTGGAATTTTTGCTTGCTGTAGTACAAGCACCGCCCATGTCTCCATTTGTTCAAAATCACCGTTGAGGTAGGCTACTTCTACGGCTGACTCATAAATTGCTAATGTTAATTCGTAATGATTTTGCCAGCTATTTGGTGTTAATAATCTCAAACATTCTTTTAAATAACGCATGGCGGAATCATAGGCTGCGGCTGTTTTCGCCTTCTGTCCGGCTATGAGGTTGAGTTGGGCTAGTTCATATTTCTCTGGCTCTGAAGTTAGTAAATCGATGCCATAATTTAAGTGATTTGCTAAATAAAATACATTTTCTTTTTGCTCCTCTATTGAAGCTTTTTGGAGCAGCAATTGTCCGATTTTAAGATGAGTTTCTTTTTTTTCAATAGCTGGAATTAGAAGATAAGATGCTTGCTGTACACGGTCGTGTAGAAACTTATATGTAATTACTTGTTGTTCTTCTACCTGCTCATTAAATACCAGAGGTATTTTATAAGATGAGTCTATCGGTAAAATTAAACCTACTTGTAAAGCTTCCCATAATTCTTTTGCTGTTTCCGAGCAAGTTTTTTGGTTAACAATACTGAGAATGTCTAAATTAAATTTATCACCGATACAAGCAGCTAGCTTTAATACCTTTTGTGTTGTTGGTAGTAGCTTTTGAATTTGATTAACCATTAACTCAACAACATTATCAGTAATTCCAATATCTTTAATTAATTCAATATCCCACTGCCAACACCCTGTATCGAAATTAAAAGACAGTAAGTTTTCCTGGTGTAAAGATTTAAGAATTTGAGTTACAAAAAATGGATTACCTCGCGTTTTTCTTAAGAATAATTCAGCTAATTCTTGTGACTGTTCTGGGCGACTATAAAGTGTATCATTAATTAATTGTTTAATATGCCAAATATCTAAAGCTTGCAGAACAATATTGTCAACATTTGCCTCAGATTTTTGTAATTCTTCCAGAGTTAATATTAATGGATGATTGGCACTTACCTCATTATCTCGATATGCTCCTATTATTAATAGATGTTGACTTCCAGGGTCGCTAATCAGCAGTTGAATTAATTTGAGAGAAGCTGCATCTGCCCACTGTAAGTCATCCAAAAAAATTACCAGTGGATGTTCGGCTTGAGAAAATACATGAATAAATTGTTGAAATATTCGATTAAAGCGGTTTTGAGCTTCATTAATTCCTAGTTGTGGTATTTCAGGCTGAGATCCAATGATTTTTTCAACGTCAGGAATAACGTCAATAATAACTTGACCTTTATCGCCGATCGCTGCTAATATTTTTGTTTTCCAGGTTGTAATTTTTTCAGTGTTTTCTGTTAATAGCTGCCGGATTAATTCTTGGAAAGCTTGAATTATTGATGCATAAGGTATATTGCGTTTATACTGGTCAAATTTTCCAGAAATAAAATAACCACGCTGGCGGATAATAGGTTTATGAACTTCCTGAACTAATGAAGATTTGCCAATTCCAGAATACCCACTAACTAGCATTAACTGGGTTGCACCAGAGCTAACTCTCTCAAAGGCATTCATCAATTTGGCAACTTCTTGTTCTCGACCGTAAAGTTTTTGAGGGATAAGAAATTGGCTCGATAAATCAAGTTGTCCAATCACAAAGTTTTGAACTTTGCCAGTTGCTTGTAATTGTCGTAAACATACTTCTAAATCAGCTTTTAATCCCAAAGCATTTTGATACCTTTCTTCAGCAGTTTTAGCTAACAACTTCATGACAATATCAGAAATTGCTGACGGTATTTTGGGATTTAATGCGTGAGGTGAAATTGGGATTTTAGCAATGTGAGCATGAATTAATTCTAAAGGGTCATCTGCAACAAAGGGCAGCTTTTTAGTTAGCATTTCATAAAGCGTGACCCCTAAAGAGTAAAAATCAGTGCGATAGTCTATTGAACGGTTCATTCTCCCAGTTTGCTCAGGTGACATATAAGCTAGGCTACCTTCAAGCAAATTGAGATTATTAACAATGTGATTTTCTCTAGATAGGCGTGATGCAATACTAAAGTCGATAATTTTTATTTGATTGGTGTTGGGATTGATAAGTATATTCTGAGGTTGAATATCTTTATGAATAATATTATTTTGATGTAACTCATGTAATGTTGCGGCTAATTGAATCGCAACGTCCAGAAAATTGTTTAATTGGAGATTGTGTGCGCTAATAATATGTTGCAGTAGTTCGCCATCAAAATGCTGCAAAATCAGTGCTACACCATTTTGGGTGTTTTCTAAAGCTAGAGGTTGAATGACTCCGGCTATTTGCAAAGATTGGAGTATTTGATACTCGTGCCTGATACGTGCAATGTGTTCTATTGTGGGATACTCAGCTTTTAATGCTTTGATAATTACTAAGGCTTGGTCGGGTTTATTGAAAGCATGGTAAATGCAGGTATTTATGCCATCAAAAATAACTTTGATGAGGTTGTAATCGGCATTTATGATACTCATGTTTACTTTGTCAATTGAGTGAGCTAAATTTGCAAATAGGCTAATAAAATTATTGTGAAAATAAAAATGACTATTGACAGAATTTTCAGATAATTTTTATAGTTTGTACCTATAGGATTTTGATTTGATTACTGAACATACTTATTTGGTACGCGAAGCTCGATAGGGCGAGAACGGCAAACAGGGAAAAGAAAAAAGGACAGGAAATGTTTACTGATTTTTTCAAATATCAGTCCTATCGTTCTTTGTATGTTTAGGTTGGAATTATGCTCACTCCAATATTTTTATTTTAAAATTTTGTGATGGTAACTGCCGACTTTTGATTTTTATTTTATGAGTTTTATTTCAAGGTTAAATTTTACAGTGATTTAGATAAGAATATGTCATTAGTTTTTGACATATTAATAAGCTTTATCCTGATTTATGTGATTGAAAGTAAAGACATATAAACTTTTAATGTAATTATGTTACTAAAACTAATACCGTTTTATGGAAACAGCCTTTAATAGCGAAGCGGTAGTGATGCTCTTAACACCACTACCGCTTTGCTCACACCGCCGTCTAGCTAGGTTAATCTTAATAAAAGTGCTGACTCACGATCATCAACTAGCTACTCATTACTTCTTTACTCTGCGCTTCTGTGCAGTTCGTATGTCAGGGGTTGCTGATTGCTTGGCACTTGATTAGAAGAATAATGGGCAATAACAAACACAGGTAAGGTTAACGTTAACAGAGCGATCGCGGTTCCCACAATGTCTGCCAAGCGATGGGAATATGTATCGGTTGGGTTGGCAGACTGGCTATTTGAATTCATACAAATTTGAAATTCTTCAACTCACTTGATTAGTTTTTTTCTCTGGAGGAGAGCGTTAGTACTATTTTAGCGATTTTTTACTGGCTACTGTGTAGCAAGCAAAAATCTGAACCACTTGGACTACTGTCATAACAGTAATCTTATCTCCGACAATATTGATACAAAGTTCCTGGTGAACATTTCGGAACTGATTAAGTGGTTAATTATGTTACGCTTCCTTGCTAAGATATGTCATCTTTGGGTTAAGCAATGGTTAATAAAGTGCATCGAAAAATACATTTTTTCTTACCCACCTAGATTAATTGTTAACTTGATTGAGAGCAATTTGCTATTATTGTAACATCTGTAAATATTCTGTAAATACTGGCTTTAGACATTCAGATGCTTTTGCTCAAAGGCTCTGGATACTGAAATAGTACTGAATCAATGCAGGCTTGAATTCATCTCACTAATATTACCAACTAATTGATTAAGAGCTACTAAAAATAAGTAATCAGTAATTTTTTGGTCATAAAATCATTCCGAATAAATACACTGGTATCTACTAGCTTTGATATTAGTCATACTGAATTGGCTGAAAAATTGAGTTTTTAATTTATCATAATAGTGTTATGTAATATTACTTGGGCTTTGTCAATCTATATCTAGGTAGAATAAAAATAGCTGGTAGCTATCGTTAGCGATCGCTCAACATTCTACCTCTATGCCTAATGACTAATTACTTTAACTAAATCTGTAAAGCACTATACTTAATATCAAAAAAATCAATCATAGCCAATAAAAAACCGTCCCTAATATAGGGACGGCCTGGTTAAGCAATCGGAGGGTATTTATAGATTACTGTGCATATTTTGCAGTTGTTGTAGCATTTGCACTTAATTATTCACCAAAATTGTCAAATAAACTAACTTTTACCATAGGCACTCATTGGTTCTTTGATAAATCGAATATAAAGGTGTCTAAAGGTAGACTTAATAACGCGCGGCATAGCAAAATCAATTGGCATTAACTTATCTGGTAAACGCCAATCTTGAATTTTTAATAAGTCAGGATGCAAGTTAGGAAACTGGATTTCATCTAATTCAGCACAAACCCCTAACCTTTGAGAAGCTGCAACAGTCGGGACTTGATGCAGTGGCACATTCAACACTTCTAACATTGCCCTATCTAAGGCAAATACATCTGCTGCTGCGGCTAAAACTCCTAAATCACGCGGTTCCCCACCACTAGGGCCATTACCTTCATGTCCAATAATGCCATCTAAAATAGTTAAATCTGGGTTAATTGCCTTAGCCGTTTCTACTAACATTTCGCCAAAGCGGTTAGCATCTTTCCCTGCTTCCATGTGCCACCAAGCTTTCATTTTACCGGGAACGCAACCAAACAAATTTTTCACGCCCAATGTTAAAGTTAGCTGCATATGTGATTTGACTTTGGGCAAATTAATAATCACATCCGCCTCCATTGCTTCTTTGCAAAGTAGCAGATGATTGAAATTTTCGCTGACTGTTTGGTAACGCTTCCCGTGAAATTCGCTGATTGAAAGATTGAGTTCTTCGATTAATGGTAGATAACCATTAGCAATTGCTACACCTCTAGCACTGCCAAAAGCTGGGCTATCTCCCAAAAATGGTTTACCACCTGCTTCAATTACCATCTTGGCAACTTCATAAACTAGTTCAGCGCGGGTAGTACATTCTTTTGTCGGACGTGCGCTAGTCAAGAGATTAGGCTTTAATAATACTTTTTGTCCTGGTTTGACAAAAGCTGCCATTCCGCCAAGGGGTTCTAGCAAAGTAATTAAAGATTCCCGTAAAGCTTCTCTCTCGTAAGAAGTAGCCCTGATTAAGCTGACAGAGGATTTTTGTGTTTGCATGGGTAGATAAAAGATATAGCAATCCTATTTGATTTATAAACTAGCTTGACAATAGAGGCTAGAGAATAGGGACTAAGGGCTAGAGTAGAAAGTTCATCCTAGTCCCTAACCTCTTTTTCATTCTGTTGCGAGGGGTAAAATACTGCTCATTTGTTCTAAATCTAAGACTTTGGCGAGTTCAGCTTCTGTCATCAGCCCTTTTTCCAAAACAATCTGCCGTAAGGATTTACCTGTTTTCAACGATTCTTTGGCGACATCAGCAGCTGCTAAATATCCAATGTGGGTATTGAGTGCGGTTACTAAGGCTAAACTACCTTCAGCGTAGGCTAAACAACGCTCTTCGTTAGCCGTAATTCCCTGAATACAGCGTTCTGTCAGCACACTGATAGTATTGCCGAGAATTTCGATACTCTGAATCAGGTTATAGGCAATCAACGGCATCATCACGTTTAATTCTAATTGTCCTGCTTGGGCAGCAAATGCGATCGCACTGTCATAACCCATTACCTGAAAACACACCATTGATGTCATCTCTGCCATGACTGGGTTATACTTCCCTGGCATAATCGAGGAACCGGGTTGGACTGGCGGAAGTTGAATTTCTTTCAAGCCAGTTTTTGGCCCAGAGTCCATCAACCGCAAGTCATGAGATATTTTGACTAAATCCTGTGCTAAGTTGCGTAAAGCCCCAGAAACGCTGACAAATGGGGACATACTCTGCATAGCTGCCATTAAGTGAGGCGCAGGTTCTAAAGGCATATTCAGTAATTCTGAAAGTACCGCAACCACACGGGCGCGATATAAAGGATGAGTATTCAAGCCTGTACCAGCTGCGCTACCGCCTAAACCCAGCACCATCAAGTCTCCCGAAGCGGTATAAATGCGGTTTTGATGTTCTGTTAGGATGTGCGCCCAAGCACCAAAAGTATCACCCAACCGCACAGGTACAGCATCCTGCATATGGGTTCTGCCAGATTTGACGACATTTTGAAATTCTACCGCTTTGCTTTCTAAAGCGGCGATCGCTTTATCTAAAGCTGGGTGTAATGTATGCGAAAGTGCTAATAGACCGCCAATTCTAATTGCTGTGGGAATCACATCATTAGTAGACTGCCCGTAGTTAACATGGTCATTAGGATTAACCCGTTTGTAATTACCCTTTTCGTCACCGAGAATTTCTAACGCCCGGTTTGCCAAAACTTCGTTAACATTCATGTGGTGCGAAGTTCCAGCACCTGCTTGATAGACATCAACTACAAACTGGTCGCGCAACGCGCCCGCCAGAATTTCATCGGTGGCTTTGACAATTGCTTCACTAATATCTTGGGAAATACAACCTAATTCACCGTTAACAATTGCTGTAGCTTTTTTGATGACTAGGCAAGCATCTACGTAAGTATTTAAAGGTTTGAGTCCGCTAATGGGGAAATTTTCGGTAGCGCGTAGAGTTTGAATACCGTAATAAGCACTACTAGGAATTTGGCGATCGCCCATTGAATCGCGTTCAATGCGAAAATTTATATTGTCAGACATAGTATTGTTTGGATGATCTCAAAATACAGATCATGCCATGTAAATGACGCTAACGCCTCTTTTACTATGTCTAATCTTCCCGCCCCAAATTAGTTTAAATACGAGCAGGTAAATATTATGATTAAAACACCACCTCGCCGTATATCTTTAGAGGAATTTTTACAATTACCAGAAACTAAACCAGCCAGTGAATATATCGATGGTGAAATATTTCAAAAACCTATGCCTCAAGGTAAACATAGTAGGCTTCAAGGTGAATTAGCAACTACAATTAATGGTGTATTAGAACCTCAAAAAATAGCCTTAGCTTTTCTAGAGTTACGCTGTACCTTTGGCGGATGTTCCACTGTTCCAGATATTGCGGTATTTGCTTGGGAGCGAATTCCTGTTGATGAAACAGGCAATATCGCTAATGTGTTTAATACATACCCAGATTGGACAATTGAAATCCTATCACCTGAACAAAGTACAACCAAATTTACCAAAAATATTTTACATTGTTTAAATCATGGTACTAGCTTAGGGTGGTTAATTGATCCAGAGGAATATTGTGTTTTAATTTATCCGCCTCACGAGCAAATAATATTTTTAGAAAACGAACAAGATATATTGCCAGTTCCCGAATTAGTCAGTGATTTACATTTGACATTAGGGCAATTATTTGATTGGTTAAAATTATAAATAATTCCTAAACCAAATCATGACTTTACCCAACTGGATTACTTTTTCTCGCCTTCTCGGTGTTCCGTTTCTGCTGTACGGTTTGTATAACCCTGCGCCGCAAGCTAGGTGGATATGTTTGACAATTTTCTTGATTGCTGCATCAACTGACTGGTTAGATGGATATTTAGCGCGGAAACTCAACCAAATTAGTGATTTGGGTAAGTTTTTAGATCCTTTGGTGGATAAGTTCTTAGTGCTTGCGCCGTTGATGGTGTTGATTGAATTAGGGAAGGTTCCAGCTTGGGGAGTGTTTTTGATTTTAGCGCGGGAATTAGCGATCGCTGGTTGGCGGGTTAATCAAGCGACGATTTCCGGGGCGAATATTTGGGGTAAACTCAAAACTGTTAGTCAAATAGTAGCGATCGCGCTTTTGATTGCACCTTTATCATCCCAATGGGAAACTGCATCGTTAATTGCTTTTTGGATTTCTGTTGCTTTAACTTTAATCTCTGGATTAATTTATCTTTTGCCACCAAAGGTTAAGACTGTTGAGTAAATTACCTAATAAATACCTATTTTATTTTTAAACTTAAGATAGGTTATCTGTGATTATTTTTTGGGAATACTACAAATAGTAATAAATCTAGCTATTTGTTAGTTTTCCTATGGCTAAAGGTGATCACATTTTTGTTTGGTGTGGTAATTCTATTATTCCTACCCATACTCATCATGGTATTGATTGCGGTAACGGTACAGTCATACACTTTGCAGGGAATAAGAATAAAAAAAATACTTTTGTTATTACAAAGACTTCTTTAGTTTCATTTGCAGCAGGAAACGTAAAAAGTCAAAAAGAAGTATATGCACTAAATTATGATGTTCTTGGGATTCCTTATGATCTACCTGATTTAGTTATACAAAGGGCTGAAAATTTTATAGGAAAAGGAGAATACCATCTTTTTGAAAACAATTGTGAACACTTTGCTTTTTTCTGTAAAACAGGTATTAAGAAGAGTTATCAGATAGAAAAACTCATCGAAGATGGTGTACAAGGAAGAGTAGCTTCTTCCGCATATATGTGGTCTATAGGTGTTCTAATTAATAATTTGTTCAAAGCCTCTCCGCAAAAATATAAAAAAATTAGAGTTGCTTAATTGTATTCAGCATAATTAACACAAGCTATTTAATACTTTGGAAATTTGGTTCCTACTCCCGTAGAGCAGGAAAACCAACAAGTTGATAGATTAGCTGCAAAGTTACGGGAATTAGGTATCGACCCAAATCAGATCTAAAACTCTACATAGCTTGGAGAATTTCATCATCTACAGAAAAATCAATTTCTTTGTTGTCTCGGCCATTGACGAGATAATCATTTTTGAAGGCATCTGTTAGCCCTGAAATTAAATTATATTCAGGCTGCCAATTTAATTCGGTTTGTGCTTTATGTACTGATGCGAAGAAATGTTGTACTCGCATTGGGAATGCTTTGCGTTTACCAAAATCAAATTTTTTCGGGTCGTAGTGAACTATTTTGAGTGCATCAGGTGATTTACCAGCAGCTACAGCACAAGCACGGGCTAAACCATCAAAAGTAACAAAGCGATCACCTGAAACATTATAAATCTGTCCAATCGCTTTTTGATTACCCACAACTAAAGACATCGCTGTTGCCAAATCTTTGACATGACCGAACTGGGTAATATGTAACCCATTACCCGGAATCGCAATTGGGCGATCGCGCACAATTCTATCAAAAAACCAGCTTTCTAAATCGTTGTAATTTTGCGGCCCGTAAATATAAGTCGGGCGAATTGAGGTAAAAGGTAAGCCCTTTTCAGCCAAGTAAGCTTCTGTTTCATGTTTACCTTTGTGGCGACTCTTCGGGTCTATCGCATCCCCTTCCACATGGGGTAATTGGTCAGATTTGAGATAAACTCCCGCCGAACTCATGTAAACAAAATGTTGCACTCGACCGTAGAAAATTTCTGCTAAAGGCTGAGTATCACTTAATTCTCGACCATTATTGTCAAAAATGATGTCAAAATTTTCTTGTGATAATTTTTCCTTCAGCTGTGTTGCATCCGTGCGATCGCCTATAATTTGTCCTACTCCTGGCGGTACAGGACGATTACCACGATTGAACAGTACCACCTCATGTCCTTGTTCTAACAATATTTGAGTTAGGTAAACACCAATGAACCTAGTGCCACCCATAATCAAAATTCGCATAAATTCCCCTTTTATATCTAATGGAGGGGCTAGGGATTAGAGGTTAGAGGCTAGAGGTTAGATATCTCAAATTATCTGTTTGTCTTCGATACTAATCCCTACTCCCTATTCCCCACTCCCCACTCCCCAACTTGAGGTTATCAGGTTGCTGATCCCTGTGGAACCTCTGGCAGTAGAATTGCGTCATAGGGTTGAATCTGGGGCGCTTCCTCACAATTTACCTGATGTCTTTTCCACTTATTCAAGTTAACTGTGCCCTTGAAATATGCTCTGGTTCATGAGTGGCTGACACCTAAAGCCACAGGCGGTTCAGAACTAGTTGTACAAGAGATTCTGAATCACGTTGATGCTGATTTATATGCTCTGATTGACTTTGAATCCAGCAATCCTGAAAGTTACTTGTACAAACGTCAAATTGGTACAACCTTTTTGCAAAATTTTCCTTCTGCCCGTAATGGGGTGCAAAAATATTTACCATTGCTGCCCTTGGCGATTGAACAATTAGATTTGCGCCAATATGACGTAATTTTATCTTCGTCTCATGCTGTGGCTAAAGGAATCCTAACTACCCCAGACCAGTTGCATATTTGCTACTGTCATAGCCCGATGCGTTATGCTTGGGATTTGACTTTTGATTATCTCCGCCACAGCAAATTAGGCACAGGTTTACCTGGTTGGTTCACAAGGTATCTATTGCATAGGTTGCGCCAGTGGGATGTATTAAGTGCTAATCGTGTTGATTACTTTATCGCTAATTCGCAGCACACGGCTAAACGAATTTGGCGTTGCTATCGACGCGAAGCCGCAGTTATTTATCCACCAGTAAATATCGATGCATTTCCTCTTTTTCACCAGAAAGAGGATTTTTACTTGACTGTTTCTCGGTTAGTTAGTTATAAGCAGGTATCTTTAATTGTTCAGGCTTTTAATAAATTGCAGCTACCACTGGTAATAATTGGTACGGGTTCAGAAATGGAAAAAATTCGCAAAATTGCCAACTCTAACATTAAAATCTTAGGTTGGCAGCCTGATGATGTAGTCAAAAAGTATATGGCAAAAGCTAAGGCATTTGTCTACGCAGCTTGTGAGGACTTTGGCATTGCTTTAGTAGAGGCACAAGCTTGTGGTACTCCGGTGATTGCTTATGGTGCAGGGGGGGCTTTAGAAACAGTTCTGGATGTGCGATCGCACAATGAGCAGGGAACAGGTATATTCTTTAAAGAGCAAACCGTAGCAGCCTTGACAGAAGCGGTAGAAAAATTTGAAACTTATCAAAATGCTTTTAATCCTGAGTATTTGCGATCGCACGCTGCCCAGTTTTCACCGCAAGTTTTTGCTCAGAACTATCTAAACTTTCTGACTCAGTGCCAAAAAACCAGACCATACTTAGAATGATGGTAAATATTTGTGTACTGAAATTGTGTATGCTTTTGGAACTTCCCTCCAGAAGCACCTCATTTTGGCTTTAAGATTGGGACTATGTGTGGTGTGGATTATTAAGGAGTATGATGACTGCCCAGAGCTCACTCCTCTCCGGTAAGCGAAGCCTACGGCAAGACGCTAGCTCGTCTACGCGTTTGTTAAAACGTAGTAAAAAAACAAAGACACCTAAAGTCAAACCTAAAGGCTGGTCTTTTCAGGCTTTAAACGGAGAGTTTGCCAAGCGACTATTCGACATCGGATTTTCGCTATCAGTATTGATCCTGTTCTTTCCGCTTTACTTAATTTTGGCCATACTGATTGCTTCAAGCTCAGAAGGCCCGATTTTTTATGTCCAAGAACGGGTAGGAAAAAATTACAAACGCTTCAATTGTATTAAATTCCGCACAATGGTCAGCAATGCAGATGAGATCCTCATGCAAATGATGGAAACCTCACCTCAGATGCGGCAAGAATTTGAAAGCAGTTTTAAGCTCAAACATGACCCGCGAATTACCAAAATTGGTAGATTTCTACGAATTACTAGCTTGGACGAATTTCCCCAGTTTTGGAATGTTCTCAAAGGGGATATGAGTGTTGTTGGCCCTCGACCTCTAGTAGCTGAAGAATTACCAAAATACGGTAGTCATATTGATCAGATATTAACAATCAGACCAGGAATTACTGGACTATGGCAAGTTTCAGGGCGGAATGATATTCCTTACCCTAGAAGAGTTCAAATAGACTTGCACTATGTCAAATTTAGGAATCTCTGGCTTGACTTGTGGATAATACTGAAAACGATTGATGTAGTTATTATTCCTAAAAATAACGGAGCTTACTGAGAAAACATCAATTTTAATGATAGGGGTAGTAAATACCCCTAGAAACACTTTTAAAATTTACACTTAATATAGCAGTGTATTTTTTAGGTAATTACTGAAAAATGAGGGTCTGCCAAGAGAAATTAAGCAAAATCATTAGATTGGTTGATCAACTAATTAATCTTTATATAGTTATACAGCAGATAAAGCATAAGTATTAAGCTAATTCTGGATTTTTATTTGTTAAAATATTATATTCAATTAATTGCACAAAAATATTTTTAATAATTAGAATTCACTACTCAATTGCAAAAAGTTTTTTCTAGTGAAGAATTTTTGAAAATATCATTAAACTCTTTGTTAGAAGCAAAAAAACTGAACTAACTAATAAACATTTTAAATTTAAAAACTACTAAAACTCCAATTAAATTTGGAATTAATAAAAACTAAAATATATGAATTTTTAGCAAAGATTCAAAAAATATCAAAAAAATCTACCGTTTAATTGCGTTAGGCTATTAAATTATTGACTTTTGAAAAAACCTCCTATTAAGTATATTTATTTACGGCCAACCTTTGCGATTAATTAAGACCCGTAAGTTTCCCATTAGGCAATTTAGTCATTAGCTGCTAGGTTGTATCAGTTGGTCTGAAAGTATAGATTCAAAAATCACATAGGGATAATTGAGCATGGTGCAAATCAAGCGAGCGTTGATTACTGGTATTACAGGTCAAGACGGTTCATATTTGAGTGAGTTTTTACTAGAACAAGGTTATGAAGTTCATGGAATTATTCGTCGGACTTCCACCTTCAATACAGACCGTATTGATCACATATATGAAGACCCCCACAAAGAGGGAGTGCGGTTGTTCCTTCATTACGGTGACTTGACCGATGGTACAACGCTGCGACGAATTTTAGAAGAAGTTCAACCAACGGAGATTTACAACCTAGGCGCACAATCCCATGTCAGGGTGAGCTTTGATTCACCAGAGTATACAGTCGATGCAGTTGGGATGGGTACACTGCGTTTGTTGGAAGCGATTCGTGACTACCAACATCGCACAGGTACTGAAGTACGTTTCTATCAAGCTGGTTCTTCTGAAATGTATGGTTTAGTACAAGCAGTACCTCAAAGTGAAACCACACCCTTTTATCCTCGCAGCCCTTATGCTTGTGCCAAAGTTTACGCTCACTGGCAAACAATAAATTACCGTGAATCTTATAATTTGTTTGCTTGTAACGGTATTTTGTTTAACCATGAGTCACCACGACGCGGTGAAACTTTTGTTACGCGTAAAATTACTAGAGCAGTAGCGAGAATTGTTGCTGGCAAGCAGAAAAATTTATATATGGGTAATCTCGATGCTAAACGAGATTGGGGCTATGCTAAAGATTACGTCCGAGCAATGTGGCTGATGTTACAACAAAACCAGCCAGATGATTACGTAATTGCAACTGGTGAAACCCATTCAGTAAGAGAATTTTTAGAATTGGCATTTGGTTATGTCAATCTCAACTGGCAAGATTACGTAGAGTTTGACGATCGCTACCTGCGTCCGGCAGAAGTAGACTTATTAATTGGTGATCCTACTAAGGCAAAACAGAAACTGGGCTGGGAACCTTCAGTTACTTTTGAAGGATTAGTCGCTCTCATGGTGGAAGCAGATTTACAAGCTTTGGGACACACTTCACCCAATGGCAACGGTACATCAATGGCTGTAGATATTGCTACCATTCGGCAAGAACTGGGCGCTCTCCATTTCTGATTCACACGCTGAGGATAACAATAATATGACCGCCTTAGAACTGAAAAACAAAAGGATTCTCGTCACAGGTGGGGCAGGATTCCTAGGTCGTCAGGTAATAGATCAGCTGTGTAAAGCTGGGGCTGATAGTGCAAAAATTACAGTACCGCGATCGCGTGAATGCGACATCCGTGTTTGGGAAAACTGTCAACGTGCAGTTGACCAACAAGACATAATTATTCATCTAGCGGCTCACGTCGGTGGGATTGGTCTCAACCGCGAAAAGCCAGCAGAGTTATTCTACGACAACTTAATTATGGGAACCCAGCTAATTCATGCTGCCCATCAAGCTGGAGTAGAAAAATTTGTCTGTGTGGGTACAATCTGTGCCTATCCTAAATTTACTCCCGTGCCATTTAAAGAAGATGACCTTTGGAATGGCTACCCAGAAGAAACCAACGCACCCTATGGTGTGGCAAAGAAAGCACTGTTAGTTCAGTTGCAATCTTACCGCCAACAATACGGTTTTAATGGTATTTATCTACTGCCAGTAAATTTATACGGGCCAGAAGATAACTTCGACCCCAGCAGTTCCCATGTAATTCCGGCATTAATTCGCAAAGTCCACGAAGCCCAAGTTAAGAAAGAAAAACAACTACCAGTTTGGGGTGATGGTAGTCCTACCCGCGAGTTTCTCTATTCTGAAGATGCAGCGCGGGGAATTGTTATGGGTACTCAATTTTACAATGAATCTGAACCAGTTAACTTAGGCACTGGCTATGAAATTTCTATTCGTGATTTGGTAAATTTAATTGCCGAACTGATGGAATTTGACGGTGAAATAGTTTGGGAAACAGACAAACCCAATGGTCAACCTCGGAGATGTTTGGATACTGAACGCGCCAAACAAGCATTTGATTTCACGGCTCAAGTTGGCTTTAAAGAAGGGCTAAAGAATACCATTGATTGGTATCGTCAAAACGCCGCTTAATTACTGTAGAGTAGACTTTACCGTTCTGTAGAGACGTTTCAATGAAACGTCTCTACAATTTTTATGGGTAAATTTTCTGCATGAATACAGTTGATATTCAACTAGATAAAATAAAATTACGCCGCACATTACTAAAAAAACGGCAATTGATGTCCGTTGAAGAGTGGAGAGAAAAAAGCGATCGCATTTGCACAACACTACAAAGTTTTATTCTCTATACTGAAGCAAAGACAATACTCACTTATTTTAGCTTTCGTCAAGAACCAGATTTAAGTCCTTTATTTGCAGATATTAAATATAAATGGGGATTTCCGCGCTGCATTGGTAATTCCCTATCTTGGCATATTTGGACACCTGAAGATTCTGTGCAGATTAACAAGTATGGGATTAGCGAACCGTATCCCAATGCCCCAATCATAAATCCTAGTGAAGTAGATTTAATTCTTGTGCCTAGTGTCGCTTGCGATCGCCAAGGTTATCGCCTAGGTTACGGAGGTGGATATTATGACCGCTTACTGGGTTCTCCAGAATGGGCAAATAAACCAACAGTAGGTATAGTTTTTGATTTTGCTTACTTACCTCAATTACCAGTAGAAAATTGGGATAAACCTTTACAAGCAATTGTTACAGAAACTAAATTCGTTATTTATCCTTAGAATAAACTTTGTTGTAGGTAGAGATGGGCTTTACCGAGTTAGATAATTCAAAAGCCTATCAATACAAGAGATAAGGTAAATTTTATGAAACTAAAGATAAAAAACTCACGCTGGCAAATTTTAATAACCTATGGTTTACTAGGAGCGATCGCATTATTAACGCTGTTTCCTCTGCTGTGGTTAATTAGTACAGCGTTGAAATCACCAACTGAAAATATTTTGCAGTCGCCACCGCAGCTACTACCCAGCCAACCTACACTTAATAATTTTTCTAGTGTTTGGCAATCTCTGCCTTTTGCCCAGTATTTATATAACAGCACCTTGGTTTCTGTGCTGACTGTTGGCTTGAATCTACTATTTTGTGCTTTAGCTGCTTACCCGTTAGCTAGACTTTCATTTCCGGGAAGAGACTGGATTTTTGTTGCGATCGTCTCGACAATCATGATTCCCTTTCAGATTGTCATGATTCCTCTATACATTTTGACAGTGCAGCTAGGCTTAGTAAACACTTATTGGGGAATGATGTTTCCTAGTTTAGCTTCTGCTTTTGGCATTTTTTTGCTGCGGCAAGCTTTTATGGGTGTGCCAAAAGAAATCGAAGAAGCCGCCCGGATGGATGGTAGTTCAGAAATAGGCTTGTGGTGGTTGATTATGTTACCAGCTATCCGTCCTGCATTAGTTACGCTGGCAATTTTTGTATTTATTGGTTCTTGGAGTGATTTTCTTTGGCCTTTGATTGTCATCCAAGACGAAAAACTTTATACCTTACCTTTGGGAGTTGCAAAATTAGCAGGTACGTTTTCTCTAGACTGGCGGTTGGTGGCTGCGGGTTCGATTATTTCTATCGCTCCAGTCCTAATATTATTTCTATTTGTACAACGCTATATTGTCCCAACTGACACTGGTAGTGGTGTTAAAGGTTAATTTCGACTAACAAGCACCACTTTTGTTAAAGACCACCCAGATTGTTTTAAATATGAGCTTTAGGTCATAAACTACAGACCATTTACGTTGATAGTCAATATCCATTTTGACGATGGTTTCAAAATCTTTGATACTGGAACGACCATTAACTTGCCATTCTCCAGTCATACCTGGCTTGACTCTTAATCTCTCCCAATGATGGGGTGCATAGTTCATGACTTCATCAGGGGTGGGTGGACGAGTACCAACTAAGCTCATGTCCCCCATTAGCACATTCCAAAACTGGGGAAACTCATCTAAGCTGGTGCGACGCAAAAATTTACCAATAGGTGTAATGCGAGGGTCATCATTAGATTTAAAAATGTGACCATTGGCTTGATTTTTTACTAAATGCTTGAGTTTTTCCGCATCAACTACCATCGAACGGAACTTCCAGATGCGGAAAGTTTGTCCGTTTGTACCGCAGCGAATTTGGGAATAGAATACTGGGCCTGGGCTATGAATTTTGGTGGCTATGGCTATAGGAATTAGCAATATAGCTGTAATAACTAAACCAACAATAGCTCCTATGATGTCAATTAATCTTTTTGTGATACTTGAGGTTGAGCAGTGCAAAGGCTGTTGTAAAGAGTTAGCTATGTTCCAATGAGTTGTATGAGCTAAGTCATGGACAACATAACCTCCTGCCTCAGAATTCACAGTAGGTATTGACATCATAAAGAGTTTAGTGGTTAGGGTAAATTAAATAGCATCTGTACTGAGTGCTAATATAAACAAAAAAGTCAGTATTAATGAAACTATAGTTCAAAGTTTACCCAATCTTTGAACTAAACAGAAGATTTTAAAATTTGCATATCAAATGCATGAAGGCAGTTATTTAACTAAGACACTATCAGTCTCCACATACTAGCTGCCAGGGCAATAGTTGCTAAGTGTTGCCAAATGAGCGATCGCAGTAGTTGTCTTGCTATTTTTTGCGTTAATACTATTGTTAAAAATACTGAAAAAATTAAAATAGAACCTTGCAAAAAAGCAATAACTGCTGGATGTGCTACCAGAATTGGTAAATTTTCATTATTCAACCCAAAAGTTGCCACAGTCACAGGTAAAATTCGCCCGCCTTCTCCTAAACCTAAACGTAGGTAGTGGGCTAAGTTACCTCCTAACACCAGTGGTAAGTAACCATAAGCAAGTTCTATGAATGGTTTAGGCTTGCGTTGATTAAATAGCTGTATCAAGCCATATGCTGCCCAAGTTACAGCAACTGGGAAAATTAAGACTGCTAATGATAAGCCTAAATGTTGCCAAAACTGGGTTAAATCTAGATGCAAACCCAACGATGATTGCAATTCTGGCAAACGATGCAGATATATACCACCTAAAAGTAAAAATAATAATGCTACTTCATACTGGCGAGGTAGATGAGTCGTCCATAGTTCAATGCCAGGGGGACGCAAGTTAAACTCAACGGAACGATGGGGACAGGCTTTTAAACAAGTCATGCACAAGACGCAATCTCTGTTATCTTCTAGCTGGGCGGGATGAGAATATAACGGACAGCCATTGGTTTCCATGCCTTCGCCTTTTTGCGGCCCGCCTTTGTAACACTGATAAGTAGTACAGGTAGCCGAACAAATCCCTTGTTGTGCGCGTAGTTCTGTCATGGAGAGTTTGGCAAATAAACCATTCATCCCGCCAATAGGACAGAGATAGCGACACCAAAACCGCCGTTCAAATATGGCGGAGAAAATCATTGCGCCGGCGGTAATTAATAACAGCAAACAGGCAGACAGGTAAGCTGTATTTTCTAAGTGCCAGAGTTCTTCCCAAAGAAAAATTAGAGTAAATAAGCCAAACACAAACCATCCACCCCATTTTTCGGCTTTCTCTCTAGGCCAGCGTTTGAGTTGGCGCGGAATTAGCCATAAAGATAATTTTTGGGTAATTTCGCCGTAAATCATGAACGGACAAACGGCACACCACACACGACCTAAAAACGGAAACAGAAATAGGAAGAACGGCCACCACCAAGCCCAAAATAAATTTAAAGCGAAATTGCGATCGCGTGTTTGCGGCCCCACAAATAACACAGCAATGATGATCGGAAAAACTACCACAGTAAAGCCATAGTTAATGCGGTCTGGCCACCAGTCACTCCGTAAGAACTTCCGCAACCCAGGATAGACATTTAACAAATTAACGCGAAATTCTTTTTTCTTGGGTTGGGCTGACCAAAAGATTTCTTCTGTTAGTTCTTGCCTTTCTCCTGCTTGAACAATTGCCCGTTCCACTAAATTTTTTAATTCCTTGAGATTGCCAGGAAAGTCATAGGACTGCAAGCGGCGTAAGGCTTCTGGGGTAACATGAGGTTTCGGCAAACCTCGCGATCGCACATAAAGACTGGTGTAATATTCTACCTGTGCTTTGATATCAGTCTTCCGCACGCGCACTGGTGGTACTTTAATCAAACGGCCTACACAGCGTTCAATTTTGGACTCAGTTTTTTCGGAAATAATCAAAATCCTGGCTTGGCTGGGGCGGGGTGCGGCTGTGGCTTCTCCAGCACGAGTTACCGGGCTGTAAGTACCTGTTTTGATTAACTGTACCATTGCTGGTAATAATTCTGGAGGCAATTCTTGAATGTTGTTGAGTACTAAAGTGCCTTCTCCCAACCATTCCAAAAGACCAGGTTTGCCGCCTGCACGACCAAATAGGTCTATACCGCTAGTTTGCAGAATGCCACAATTGATTTTAATAATGGGTTCTCGCCGTTTGGGTGAACCATAGTGAATCAAAGCTGCAATATTGTCCTTTTCCAAGCCTGGTTCACCAAAGATTTCTACTGATTTGCTGTCAGCTGCGGCTTCGCGTATTTGTTCGCGTAAACGTACTGCATAGCGGCTGCTACCAACAATACCTCGTTGGGCTTTGGTCACTAAATAGGGACGCAAGGCGACAGAACGTTCTTGTTCGTAGGTTAAGGCTGATGTGACTTGCGCTAATTCTTGGGCTAAAGAGCGAGATAATGCTTGAGTAATTTCTGGGTATTGGGTTGCTATGGTGCGAAATTCCGCAGCCGGAATAGCCCATACATGACATTCCGAAAGGGCAATGATTGTAGATAGTGTTAATTCATCTAATAACAGTTCTTTGAGGTTAATTACTGCCCCTGGAAGAAAACCACAGGCGGGGGTAAAGTTATTTTTATTGCTGGTTTCGCTTTCAATTTGCCCGTCTTTGAGGATGTAAACGGCTTCTGGGGGAGTACCTGCGCTGACTAAGTTACGACCTTGTGGTACAACTCGTTCTTCCAGGGCTTGGGCGATCGCATTTAACGCCGCATCTGAGAGAATTCCTAAAGTTGTACGTTCTTGTAGCCAAATGACTGTTTCTGGTGATGCCATTGTGGGTTTCCCATGCAGGCTGCTTGCTGTATAAATTGAATTATCCCTGATCAGAATGTCGAAAATACTAAGTGATGAGTTTGTCGGATGTACCTAATCTTTGGGTTCCCTTGGCACTTTTAGGGTTAATCGTGCTGGCTGCGGTATTTTTTACTCGTAGCTAATAATTTTTAGCGATCGCATAATTTTCATACTAATGTGATAGCACTGTCACATTCCCTAGCTAACCTATAGTTAAGTAAACAAATAGTTTGCTCCTTACACCATACCGTCAGCCCTTTTGCTTTTGAGAAGTACTGGGGCTTTTTTCTTCTAGATTAAGGGAAGACACAACACTAGTCTAGTCCTTAACCTCTCAATACGGTTCGGTTAAAGGGGAAAGGCGAAGGGGAAAAGGCGAATAAAAAACCTTTAACCCTTACCCTTTAACCTTTTCCCCAAACCAATTCTTAGTTCAAAATGGTTATCCGAACCGTATTGCCTAACCTCTAGCCTCTTCTTCACTTAAGGATTACAGTACATACATTGTGCTGGATCAGCAAATTCTCTGCCATTGGGAAATAACTTTTCTTGCTTGAAACCACATTTTTGACACTGATAAATGACTGCAAGTGTCAAATTAGTTGGCATAGCACACATTTCACAGGGCAATCCTGCTGTTCTCTCAGTTATAGCAAAACCAGGTGCAGAACATTGTGGGCATAAGCTTTTAATTTTTTTGATTAAATCTAATGTGGCTTTTTCAATATTCTTCATGCGGGTTGGGTTATGATGCGCCCGCATATCTGTTTCTAAGTTAACTTTACCGTCTACAGCATTTTTAAATGCTGTGTTAATAGTTTCTTGCAGTTTTGCTTCTGTCGTAATTCCTTTAATTATCTCAAGGCTATTTTTAGCGGCATCTTCCCAGTAAATTACTAGACCGTGTTCAGGGAAACCAACTTTTTTAGCAAAATCGTAGGCTTCTTGAATATTTTCAACTATCTGATGATTAAAGTTTGTTTCTATTGAAAATTCTTCGCCAATAATTTCTATTTTATTTTCTTTATCTAAGAAAATAACGATTTCTCGATTAGAGTAAATATATGGTACAAGAGGATGAGGTACAAAACTACCTTCACTAGCGATCGCTAAAGTTTCACCAGTTATTTTTAAGGCTGCTTCTGCTTTTAGTTTAGCAGCTTCCATTTGATTACCAGGACGTTTTACTTCTCTTGTAAATGTACCAAAAGCATCAGTATTAAAATTAGCTGGTACTATAGTTTTAATATTTAATTCATTCTCTAATAATGGCGCAATTACCTTTTCTTTTTGATGCATTGTCGCAATTACGCCCACGCGATCGCTAAATAACTGCTGAATTTGCATTCGGCGATTATCTCCTTTGCTACTTTAAATAAAGCAGAGGTGCGCTAACAAAGTTGAACGCACCTGACAAAATTAAGTTTTTCAATTCCTAAACTTATTAAGCATTAGCCGAGAGTAAAGGAATATTTTCAGCTATATAATCTGAAACGCTAACTCCTTGTTGTTTTGCCCAAAACTGGCTTAAAAAATGGATTTGTCGTAAACCAACAATTAAATTTAATCCGGGGATAAATAGCCACCAAACTACTAATGGTTCTTTTAAACCTGCTTGGCGGTACAATTCATTCACAGTCTTATATAGCTTAAACTGAACAATATAAATCCAAATAATACCCAACAGCGAAAACCAACCAAACCATCCAGGTACATCAGGATCAAATATTCGTAAAGCTTGGGGAATTGCTACTCCGAAAACAAACGGTGCTAAACACAGCGTTCCTGACCAACCGAAACCTTTATAACGACGTAATTCTTCTTGAATAATCCATTTATACCAGCCGTAATACAGCATACCTGTAATTACAGACAAGAAGATTACACGCCATAAGGGACGCGGTTTCCCTAAATCTTTTGCTGACATTGATTTACGCCTGAGATATCAAATATATTTTTTAACATTTCTTAATACTAAGATATCTCAGGCGTTTTCGTCTAACTTTGCTCTTGAGGTTGGCCTATCTGTGCCATCATTTGTTCTTTATCACGCTTGCGTTTCTTTGCATATAGCTGAATAGTCACAGCCATAAATACAATTAGACCAAAAATTACCCAAGCGGTAATATCTGTAGGGAGATTGTTTTTAAACACTGCCAATAGTACAATCACCACCAACATAACTGTAGGGGCTTCATTTAAAGCACGTAACTGTTGACCTGTCCAACGACATTCATCCTTCGCTAACTTCTTCATCAAACGACCGCAGTAATGATGATAACCCAGTAATAAGGCAACAAATAGCAGTTTGAAGTGTAGCCAAGTCTGTTTTAAAACTTCTGGTTCAGTACTCAACAAACCTATCGCCATTGCTACTGTCACTAACATTCCCGGAGTAGTGATAATACGATAAAGCCGTAGTTCCATAATTTGATACTGATTTTTCAGTATCGTGCGTGCTGGTTCTGGTTCTTGTTCAGCTTCTACATGGTAAATGAAAAGACGCACCAAGTAAAATAACCCAGCAAACCAAACTACAATCCCAATAATATGAAATGCTTTAAACCAAGAATAAGCCATGAATTCTCTTCTCCATTAAGGTGGCTTTAATACATCATAAGTTACTCAACAATTTTCTACTTACGAGCGCATTAAATACTATGCCAAATCATCTAATTAGCTATTTGTTAAACACAGATAAATTATCTGTGTTTATCTATGGTTTCATTTTTTATAATATCGATTTTTGCAAAATTTATTTCTGATTATTTATTTACACGTCTGACAAAGGGCAGTAAATCTTCTAAAATTGCGTTGTGATAATGTTCTTGTGGATAATGTCCAACGTTATTAAGTTTTATTAATTCTGCGCTGGATACAGAATCACTAAATTTTTGTGCTATGTCTACTGATAACCAAGGGTCAATCATGCCCCATTGAAGCAGAATAGGCTGTTGCCATTTTTGAAAGCCAGATTCAATTTCTGACATTGCTTGAGGGAGTTGTAAATTGCGAATAGTTGATAATAGACCTCTACCAGCCGCAGAAGTTTTCAAAAAAGGTCTGCGGTACACATCTAAATCTTTATCTTCGATGCGGTAACGGCTACCCCCTTCGAGGGTGCGGTCAACTAATAAAGGGTCTTGAGTTATCATTTCACCTGCTAAAGGTAAACCCATTTGTTTGAGTTTCCAAGGTAATTTAGTGTTGGTAGAAATGGGTGCATTTAAAATAGCAATGTTGGCAATTTTTTCAGGATGACGCAATGCATATTGTAAACCAACAGAACCTAAGAAGCCTTGAACAACTAAAGAAAATTTTTCAATTTTTAGTGCTTGGATAAATCCTTCCAAAGCTTGAATAAATGCGTCAGGAGTATAAGCAAAATCGCGTTTTTCTGGCATAGCAGAAAAGCCATACCCAATCCAATCAGGTGCGATCGCGCGTGTTCCTTGACTGGCTAAAGCTGGCATAATATTACGCCAGCTATAACTTTGGGATACTATTCCGTGCAGCAAGATTACAGGTAATAAATCACTTTGTCCAATCGGTTCGGCTTCCCGATAAAACCACTCTAATGAATCAACTTTTACTTTATTTTCTGTTACAGCCACGCTACTTTCCTAATAGAAACTAAGAATTCAGAATATAGAAATCAGAAGGACGATTAATTCTGAATTCTGGCTCCTGACTTCTGAATTCTCAAACAATCATCTCACGAATCGCATAGGCCGTTGCAGGTGCTAGTAACACACCGTTACGATAATGTCCGGTGGCGAGGAGGATGTTGTTAAATCCTGGCAGTTTTTCAATTATTGGTGCTGGGCGACCTTCGGGGCGGGGGCGTAACCCTAACCATGTACGGGTAATAGTCGCTGAGGCTAATTCTGGACAAAAGGCGATCGCTTGTTGTCTCACAGACTCTAATAGTTCATGATTCGGTGGGATTTCATCGCCATTGCTAGGAAACTCTACCGTCGCGCCTATCCAATAATCTCCGCAGCCTACTGGGACGATATGCACATCATTACAAGTAATCATCGCCTGAAATGCAGGGTTGCCGATAGGATTTTCTAAATGTATTTGTAATGCTTGTCCTAAAACAGGGCGAATATTAATCTTTTGGTTTAACCCTGATGTCAGTAGTGTAGAACCAAGCCCAGCTGCAACTACAATCCAATCAGCAGCAATTTCTCCTGCTGTAGTTTCGATTGATGTGGCTGAGATATTTACAACGTTCACACCAAATTTGAAGGTTACGCCTTTGTGTTGGGCGGCTTCAACTAAGGCTAAGGTTAAGGCGGTGGGGTCAAGTTGACGGTCTTGAGGTGAATAGACCGCGCCAGTGATTTTGTCATTATTAACTTGAGGGCAAATATTCTTGAGTTTCGCTGTGTCCCAAATTTCTAATTGCCAACCTTGAGAGGCGCGAATTTCGACTAAGTTTGCCCAATTATCAAAATTTTCTTCTTCCCAACACAGATGTAGGATTCCCTGACGGTTAAAAGGGATTTTACGTCCTGTTAAGGCTTCTAGTTCAGGAATTAAAGTTTCGTAACGTTCAATGCTGGTTTGCCGTAGCCGCCAAGCTTTGCCCTTGATTTTTTGACTGATGACACCCATCAAAACGCCAAGGGCTGCACCTGTAGAAGCTTGTGCGGGTGGTTGTTGGTCAATAACGGTAATTTGCAACCCTGTTACTTGACTCAGTTCATAGGCGATCGCGGCTCCAATTACACCACAACCGATAATAATTACATGACTCATTGCTGGGATATTGAGAAGTTATAAGCTAGGAGTTAAGACTAGCTACTTCCTAACTTCTAACTCATAACTTACCACTAAGGAATCACTGCTTAGGATTCAGCTTCCTTGTTACCTTCAGGTAACAGTTGCAGGAATTTATCAACATCTGTAAAGGCGGCTTGATAGTTACTCAAGGCAAGTAGACTATTACCATTACTAGCTGCTTGATCAACTTTAACCAAGTGATTCAGTAAATCTTTGGTAATTTGACGGGCTGCGGTTTGGTCTTTGGGGAGAAGGTGGGGTGCTATGTAAGTCATCGCCAGTCTAGCTTCTGCCATCGGGCCATGAATAAAGTTACCCACCTTAATCCACTCATTTTTTTGGATGAGGTTTTTTAGTTCGTCTGCGCGATCGCGCACAGTCTGAATTTCAGGCACATATTCCTGAATTTGTGCAATTTGTTCTGTTGTATATGTTGGAGGTGCAACTGCTACTCCAGGCCCGCCACAACTAATGAGGAACGTAGCCAATAATACTAGAATTAATGAGAAAATCGAGCGTTGACGCGCCATAAACTGAACTTAATTTTTTTTAACGTTTGCCAGCTAACAGTGTAATTTTAGATCGTCAAGGTAATTTATCGTTCTAGCCAGTAGACGATTTTGCGGAAAATTCTGAAATTTTCTCCAGACTGATACGGATTCAGTCAGTTTTCCTAATTTTTTAGGTACAATTACTTAAAGTATTTAATTATAAGGGTCTAATAATAAAATTTCATACTTCATAAATTGTTAAGAAAAGATAATTTTAAAGTTGCGAAATTTAAAACGTCTTGATAAGCTGAAACACAAATAAAATAAGCCTTCTGGCGGTTTTCTGTCGTCACATTCCCCTTAGCTGACTAACTATTTAGGAGTGTTTTTTCGTGAACGCAGCTGAACAGGCAACTAACCTTGAACTCGCCAGCAAGATTGCTACGGTAGTTAATTTGTTCAAATTCCAGTTTCCTGATGCGAAATCGGATTTGAAACCTTGGAAGAATGACCCAGAAACCAGAGAATTAGTTGATCCAGATTCTATAGACATTGGGTTTCACTTTCCTGGTATCAGCAAATCCTGGCGTAGTCGTAGTGTCTTGATTCAAATCCGCTTTCATCAAGATCCGATAACAAACTTACGTCGGGCAATTGGTATAGAAGTTGCTGGATTTGACCATCGCGGTGAGGCGTGGCGACTTTCGACAGTAGAGAACTGGAACATTGTTGGCGAGTCGGCACCTTCTGCACAAGTAGGTGACAAGCTAAAACAATTTTGTCGGCAGATTTTAGAACTGTTTAATGAAAAGTCTGAAGTCTGAAATTTCATTCTTTCGCCTTCATACCATTAACCCCACACACTCATCATTAAATATCAGGGTCTTCACCTAACTCTCTTAAACGGGCGGCTAAACGTTCAGCCCGTGCTTGGGCGATTTCGGCTTGGGCTTGGGCTGCTTGGGCTTGGGCTTGTGCCGCATCGGCTTGGGCTTGGGCTGCTTCTTCTGGTAAAGGCACAAGATTACCCTCAGAATCGTAAAACCGTAGCCAAATTGCTGATTCTCTATCTACTGTGCCTTCCCAAGTTCCTAACCAAAAACCTAAACGCTGACACCACAGCCAACCACGTTCATTCGGGGTTAAAAGTTGGTAAGTCTGATTTGCATCTAAATGCCAGCCTTGCAACGAGTTGGGGTCAAACGGGTCATAGACAAAATAATCTGGTGTGCGGAAGGTTTGTTGATAAATATCTTTTTTTGTAACTTTGTCAACCCGCGCTGTAGATGGTGACATCAATTCGACGATGACATCAGGGTAACGGCCATTTTCTTCCCAAACTACCCAGCCTTGTCTAGGGATAGTACCATCAACATTCAGCACTGCAAAAAAATCGGGGCCGCGAAAATCATTGTTACGCGCTTGGGTACTGCTGTAGTAGATGAACATATTGCCACCTGTGTAAAAGTCAGTTCGGTCAGCCCAAGCTTGTTGCAATGACCGAATTAAGACATTCATGGCAATACGGTGGCGATTTGATTCCAATGGTTCTCCATCATCAAATATTAAATCTGTGGGTGGCATTGGGGGTTCCCAGTCCACAATATCATCCACAATATCAGTCGTCTGGGATGTTTCTAAATCTGGCTTACTTACTGTCATACCAACCCCCTAAATTAGACTATCAAAAATTGCTCATATACTAATCATTACCAATTTTGCAGCCACCATCCACACAGTATGCTGATTGATAGGTCGAAGCACGTTTGCCAAATAGAGTGTAACGATTATCGCGGATTTGTTCGTAAAAGCGATCGCCTGTCCACTTCATTCCCGGTATAGCGCGATAAGCATCGACAATCAAACTTCCCATTGGGTGTAACTTGCCAATTTCTTCAGCCGCATCGCTACCTTGCCAGCGTCGCTCAGGAGCATTAGCATCAATTAATATCACTCCTTTTTGGCAATCTTGGGATGTAATTCCCCACCGAGTAAGTGTTTGTTCGTCTTGCATAGAAGCGTAACGAAACATCTTCCCTTGGTCTAATCTTTCTAAAAATTGCACGAAAGTAACGCAGAGATTGCAATTTCCGTCGTATATTACATAGTAATTCATTGAAATAACGCCTCTTTCCGGATTACGGTTTAAGTATAGCGTTACACCTAATTCTATTATCTCTGCGGTGAGAATGATGCTAGAAGAGAAAATCTTAAATATTGATTTTACTCAAGAAGATGCTTGTGCAGAAGTTCTGCCGCGATCGCCCTTAATTTCTAGTTACCATGCAGGGTGGGATGGTATACGTCTAGATATTCATCAACAGCCTGCTTACGAAACTCCCGAACATTCGCCACAACAACACGTCATATCTGTTAACTTGGCGCATCATTTAACTAAAGCAGAGCGAGTATTAGATGGACGGTTTCAAGAGGAAAACATATTCAATGGTCATGTGGCAATTATACCCGCTAACGCCCATCACATTTCCCGTTGGGCATCAGAAACCGACTTTTTGCTCCTCAGTTTGGAACCTGCGTTTTTCAATCAGATAATATTAGAGTCAATAGATTTACAAGGTGTTGAGTTAACACCCCACTTTGCCGCACCCGAACCGTTCATTCAGCAAATTGGTTTAGCACTTAAATCAGAATTAGAATCAGACGGTGTAGGTAGCAAAATTTATATTGAGTCTCTGAAAACTACACTCTGCATTCACCTGCTGAAACATCACTCAATAGCCAGCGATAAAGTTACGCACTTCTCTAACAATAAAGGTCTTTCTCCCAGAAAGTTACGTCAAGCTATCTCATATATTCAAGACAACTTAGAAAAAGATTTAACTCTGGCTGAAATTTCTGCGGTTGTAGAGATGAGTATGTATCATTTTTCCCGCTTATTTAAACAATCTACAGGTTTTGCGCCGCATCAGTATGTAATGAATTGCCGTATTGCTAAGGCAAAAAAGCTATTGGCTGAAAGCAACAAAACTATCGAGCAAATATCTGAACAAGTTGGTTTTCAAAGCCAGAGTCATTTTACCAATGTTTTTCGTAAATTCATGGGCATAACGCCAAAAGTATATAGAGAACAGGTGAAAATTTGATGGCAGGGGAGCAGGGGAGAAACTATTATCGTTAATGGTATTAATACTGGTAAACGAATATCAAAGACTCGTGCGCCAGTATCAAAGACTCTCGCGTGAGTAGCAATGACTTGTACGCGAGTATCAAAGACTCTCGCGCGAGTAGTAATGACTTGTACGCGAGTATTAAAGA